>NZ_JCAUAV010000013.1:0-156037 GCF_059692115.1 Paenibacillus sp. J31R30
TGTTGGCCCTGTCGGTCCTGTTGGCCCTGTCGGTCCTGTTGGCCCTGTCGGTCCTGTTGGCCCTGTCGGTCCTGTTGGCCCTGTCGGTCCTGTTGGCCCTGTCGGTCCTGTTGGCCCTGTCGGTCCTGTCGGTCCCGGTACGACAACTTCCCCTATTTTTGCGACAAACGCATCCTGAGAAAGGCCGTCGAAGGTGGTATCGAAAGCTCCGGGGGTGGTTGGAAAATTGATGGAATCGGTGAATCCTGTCACATAGGCGTTAGCGAATGGATCTACCGCGATGCCAAACCCTTGATCATTAAAGCTACCGCCGAGGTAAGAAGAAAATAGCAAATTCGAGCCTGTTAAACTTATACGAGTCACAAACGCATCTCGAAATCCGTTATAGGTGGTATCGATTGCTCCAGGGATGATGGGAAAATCAGCGGAAGTGGTGAATCCTGTTACATAGGCATTACCGAATGGATCCACTGCAATACCGGAACCTTGATCAATCCCACTTCCCCCGAGATAGGTGGAGTAGATCAGCGTTGACCCGGCCGGATTCAGTTTCGTCACGAATGCATCGGGTAAACCGTTAAAGGTGGTATCGAAAGCTCCGATGGTGGTAGGGAAATTGATAGATTCAGTGAATCCTGTCACATAGGCGTTATCAGATGCATCCACCGCGATGCTTAAACATCCATCAGAACTACTTCCCCCGAGATAGGTGGAGTAGACCAGAGCCGTCCCGGTCGGATTAAGTTTAGTAATGAAAGCATCGAAAGAACCTCCGTTGAAGGTGATATCATATGCTCCAGGAGTGGTTGGGAAATCGTTGGACTGAGTAGCACCTGTTACATAGGCATTACCGAGCACATCAACTGCAATAGCCAAACCTTGATCAGAATTGCTTCCTCCGAGATAGGTGGAGTAGACGAGCGCCGTCCCACTCGGATTTAATTTCGTTATAAACACATCCTCGCCACCGTTGAAGGTGGTATCGAAAGCTCCGGGGGTAGTGGGGAAATTAGAGGAAGTAGTGCGGCCTATTACATAAGCATTACTAGATGTATCTACTGCAATACCGAAACCTTGATCAATCCCACTTCCCCCGAGATAGGTGGAGTAGACCAGCGCCGTCCCACTCGGATTAAGTTTAGTCATGAACGCATCGAAAGTACCTCCGTTGAAGGTGATATCAAATGCTCCAGGAGTGGTGGGGAAATCGTTAGACTCAGTAATACCTATAACATAGGCATTACCGAATACATCCACAGCAATGCCTAGACCTTGATCAGAATTGCTTCCTCCGAGATAGGTGGAGTAGACCAGCGCCGTCCCGCTCGGATTTAATTTCGTGACAAACACATCCGCACCACCGTTGAAAGTGATATCGAAAGCTCCGGGGGTCGTGGGAAAATCGATGGAATTGGTGGTTCCTGTCACATAGGCGTTACCAAATGCATCCACCGCGATGCCGTTACCTCCATCACTCCCACTTCCCCCAAGAAAGGTAGAGTAAAGGAGAATCGGATCGATCACCAGAGGATAACCGAAATCGACCTCCTCCGTCATTTCAAAACCGATGGACTTGCTTCCATCCGCTTCCGAATGGATCATAAAACGGCAGCCTACCGGCTTGCGTAAGTAATCCACGTCTTGATACGCGAACGGTTTGAGGTCTGTAAAGGTACCGAAAGGAGTTTCGATTAACAGGTTCCCCTCATCATCCAAATGGAGATTATCTGCACCCTCACAAACGAGCCGGATATCGCCCACACGGCCACCAGGCTGCAGCACCACATCATATTTGAACTTCCCTTCGTGTCCTTGAAACACGACATCAATTCCCGGCCAAACCCGCCGGTACGTGACTTGTCGGTACAGCGGAAGATTCGTGTAGTGGTTTTGCGGATCGCTGCCGCGCAAGTAGTTGATCTTTCCGTTTTCCGGCGCCGCTCCCTCGACTGTCATGCCGGAATGAGCATTTAAAAAACGCCATGCCAGGGTGACACCTCTCATTCGCCGTTTTGTTTCTTGCTCTGCCAGTTCCGGCAAATACCGATCAATCCCAGGTTTGTGAGACGATGAAGGGAGAGGATCGATTTCATAAAAGGTCATTCTTACTTGATCTGGAGTGAAGGCGCATCGAAAGCCCTTCCCTTGTGCATAGAACGAAATCTGATCATCCTTTTGCCCGACATTGGGAACGAACGCAAGCGGAAGCTTCCCGTATGCTTCCAATGTGCTCTGTTTTGTCTCTTCCTCGGGTTGCATAGCAACCCTCCTTTCGAACGTGTGTGTACATTAAAATATGGTTATGTTAGGACTAGACAGCTTGTCTGTGCATTTGTACTAACTCTTGCTTAGATGATGCATCGACGTTACATTTATTTTTTACACACAAAACCCCAATCTCTTTTTCTCACAACACTTAATACTTCTGATTGGAATATTTAGCACATAACTAAAGCACGAAGAAAACAAAAAAAGACCACACATTAAAGTGTGGTCCTTCACCATCCGTTGGCATCATTCCCGATTTTCTCACGCTATATTGATATGAAAAAGCTCCTCTAGTTCCATCACTAGCACATCGCTTAATCGATTGACTGTCGAGGGGCACACCGATTTAATCGAGCGCTCGAGTAAGCTTAAGTACGCATGGCTTAAGCCTGAGTTTCGCGACAGCTCCCTTAGACGGTTCAAAAATATTGAATGAGATTCTTATTAAGATCATGAAAATTCTACATCTGCCAAAGAAATTCATTGGTATTGTAACCGGAACAATTATCGGAGTGGGTCTTGCGATCTTTGCATCTCGCATCATCAAGTAAGAGCTGCATGGCTAGGGAAAGACCTGTCCCTCTCCGTGCAGCTTTTCATTTACCCGTTACTCGTAACTACACCTATCCGGCTCCGGTTATTGCCAACAAATGGCTCACTCACTCCCAGAAAAGTTTTTTCGTGGTATAATTTTCCGATTCTCTTAGTTGTTGCAAAATTTGTTCTTTTAGTTTTGGGTTTATGGGCACGGAATCGCCACCTACGTTATGTGATTGATAATGAAGCTTACACATACACACAATAGCTCACTATTTCTTTCGAATCCCCTTAAGGAGTTCTTCTCTTTTTTTTCTGCGTTCCTCTATTAATTCTTTTTGCGTCTTATCAATCAATGGAACAGGTTTTGGACAGAATGGTATAATCTTTTTATTAGTTTTCATCCTATTCACCTTACTTTGAGAGATATTTGTTGTAAACTATCGTTACCTATATCTTACAATATTCTCGATCATAGAAGCACGTAAATAAAAAAACAACACCCATCAAAGGAGAGTGTTGTAAAACCATTTTAATATTTAAAGTGTTGTCAAATTTCAATTAATTGCGTTTATATTTATCTGGATCAAAATGAACTTCTAAATTTTTGCGTCTACTTCCAACAATTCCTGCTAGACTAGTACGCTTCCCTTCAACTTTTCCAACATTAAACCCAGCATCTCTTAGCTGTTGCAAAATTCGTTCTTTTACTTTTGGATTCTTAGGCATATTATCGCCCCCTATACTACCTTTGTGGACAATTTTATGCGAATCTAAACAAAATTATGCAAAAAAGAGACAGCTGTTTATAGCTGTCTCTTTTTGAAGCATCAATAATAGATTTGTTTAATATTTTATGACTAGTGGACTTCTCCGTTGTCCAACAATCGAACTATAGCATTTGCCTTTGTTGGGATGTACTGGTCCACCAGATGATGCCCCTTTGACTTGGAAGCCTTCTCTTTCAAGCTTACCACGTAAACTAGCAGCGAACGTATTCTTATCATTAGGATTCATTGGCATTTGTATCATCACCCTTCTAATTACCATTATACATCTCTTCAAAGCATTTTTGAAGCTTAGTTTCAAAACTATTACTAATATCGTCCAGCATCGTTTGATATTCTTGCTCCATTAATATTTCTGCATCTAGAACAATCACATATAGATACTGGCGATCATTGACATGAAAGGGACTAGCGATATATTGCCGATCTGCCTTATCATTATTCCCCTGATGCGAAAACGTGTAAGGTGCGATACTGAATAAAATGGACTGCAATAAACCTGTGCGCTTTTTTGATAAAAGAAGGTTTATTTTAACGGGATCTAGATAGTAATGAACTTCTTCATCAATGGCTTCACTTAAAATTTTAGTGCCGAGAGAGACAAATGCGTATTGGATAGCGTCCTCTTCAGTTAGGCTTTGATTAGGTTTTGTGTTTATTGCATGGTTGTACTTTTGAATGAAGCGGACAAGTTTGGTAGGATCTAATTCAGATTCGAATTCAGATTCCTCTGAGCTAAGATTCATCGCTTCATAAGCCACTTGGAATTCCCGCATCATCTGGATATCGTAAGAATAGTAAATCTGCTGTTTAGCGTTAACATCAACAGATTCCCTTACATAACCATCAACTAGGTTAATTTTTACAATGCCTCTCCCTGATGTATTAACGATGGTGTAATCGTACAATTGTACCCCTAGGACATATGGGTGAATTGAGACATAACGTTGAAAAAAGTTGACCAGAAGATCACGCATACGATATTCACTTAATTCTTGATTGGCCATGACTAGCATTTCCATCCGACTTCTCATCAGACTCTTGAGTTCGTCTTTTTCTTTCTCTTTATTGGCCAGACGATCACGAAACAGAATTATAAGACCAATTATAAATAAAACCGCCCAGACTAGTGGAATCTTGATGTCATCGAACCAAGGTTTAATAGCAAATGTGAAAAATTCCTTCGCTTTGTCCGAATTATTGGTCCATATATCGAATGACAGGATAAAAAGTAGAACAGCATATTGCCAAATTAATGATCTCATCTTACACCCCTCTTAATTACATTCTATCAAAAAACAATAGAGAGGGTAATATATGGCCTTGCAACTAAGGTGAGGATGCCCCTATAGTTGCAAGGGCATCCCTCCTTATTTAACCTTCATTCGAATGAACTCAAACGAAAGTCGGCGGGAGAAGATCTATATTCATCTGTAAGTCCTCGTACCGGTCTTCTAAAACTGTAAATGAGCGTACATTGAAACCAAGAGCTTCTTCACACCATATCCAACCTGGTACCGATTCTGCGCCCGCAAGCGTGAGCAATCTTCGGAAGCTGCGTCCTGAAATCCACGTACTGGCATCCGCTGAGAACAAAGGAGGCCGCTGGAGTATGTCGGTTGATCCAAGTCCCAATGAAGCGTGAAAGTTCGCCCGGTGTCCGAAACGTTTGAAGATTTCAACGAATACCGGTTATTTCTGCGTTAATGATCTTCATCCCAATTACCCCCTATAATCACATTAGATCGCGCTCTTTTATACTCACCCAGTTGTCGCCACCAATAATGATATGATCGAGTACCGGAATTCCAATTATCTCCCCACATTCAACTAACCTTTTGGTTAACTCGATGTCTTCAGGTGAAGGCGAGGGGTCGAAACTCGGGTGATTATGAGCAAAAATCACGGAAGCTGCCCCTCTTCTGATGGCTGCCTTAAACACTTCCCTGGGATGAACAATGGCGGCGTTTAAGGATCCAACCGAGATGGTTTCACGCCCAATGACATGATTCTTCGTGTTCAAGAACAAACTTATGAAATGTTCCTTGTCTAAGAATTTCAAGTCGCGGACTACTTCTCGAGCATCGGAAGGCTGCTTAATCGTCACAATCTCCTCTGTGTGCATTCTGCAAGTGCGGCGTGCCAATTCAAAAACGGCCATAAGGTGGAAACTCTGCTTTTCATTCAATCCAAAGTGCGTGGATAGTTCAAATTCGGAAAGGGACACCAAATACGGTAATCCTTTTTGGAGAATGTCGTCCGCCATAATGGAGAGTGAACGGTCACGCAAGATTGGCTCCAAAATAAGAGTAAGCAGTTCCTTATTAGAAAACACATTTGGATTGCATGCAGAGAAATAGTGGTTTTTTGCTTCCTTTATCGCGGTTTTATTGAGAATAGATACGGACATTTGAAATTACCTCCAGTTTTTGATGAATATAAAAAAGAGAGAGTGCCTAATAGCACATCTCTTCTTAAACCCCGTATTACTTCACAAGGAATTTGCCAATAATAGTACATTCCCTTAGCGCCTTGCGAAGTTGATATTCGCGGGATACCTTCATCAATAAGACCTTTTGAGTTGTCGTCATTCTAATCGCCCGTACCAAGCGCAGAAGGGCACCCCCCTGCGCCGAATGGCAGAGGGGCTCCCTCCTTCACACTATGGTTTTTTTGAACCTTCTAATTGGCTCCGACTCCGTGCTAGTTACTGCTTCGAATTACAGGTGACAAATCGTCAAGCGGTAGTTCCACCGACCATTTGAATGCAATGTATCGTAGTTTCATAGGCTAAGCCTCTAACCGAATGTCACCAGCAATAGCGGTGCCAAGGGGGATCATCCCACGATATTGTCTCCCAGCTGCGAGAATAATCGCATCACCCGTCTGAAAGCCTTCGGCCTGTAGCTGTTCATTGATCGTTGAGGACCAAACAAGCAACTCAGCAGGTGATAAGCTCATGACGCTTACAGGAACCATATAATTATTGTGATCGACCTTCACTAATCCATGTCCGGTTAAGGCGTATACTGTCTTGCCAATGCACCGAGCGACTTTAAGATTTTCATTCATACGCTTCTCAAAGCCGCCAAGGTTAAGCATGAGACATACCTCTTTTTGTTCGACTGGATTCATTCCAATTGCCACCCTTCAGTTCGATTTTTATGTACTATGCAGAAATTGCGTAGATCCCAAGAGTTAGGGGTACTTGATGTTTATTGAATAAATCAAGCAACGCACGTTCAAACATATCTGCATCCTCATCCTCAACCTGCTTGCCACGGCCACCAACAATCACTTTGATCGGATTGGTCTTTACCACATCAAAATAGATGCAGCTTTGTTCACCATTCCTCTCAACGATTGCCACGCCACCGCAAATGAGACGGTGGTTGAGTTGGATCGAAACCTTCTTTATCATCCTATTTCCTCCTTTTTGGGCATAAAAAAAGAAGATGCCCATAGCATCTTCCAATTTCCGTCCTAGAATAGATGAAACGGTTTAGCCAAATGTCAGCCGGTCAATCAGAAACAAAATTCCGATGACATAGACAACAACCAAATAAGACGTTTGCCTTTTTTGTTGGCATAGCCACTCATTCCTTCTTCTTTTTATACGAATTACCACCAACGTAGTGAACGGATCTGAACCTTTAAGATTCGAACCTCTTTTTAATCTCTGCTAAGGACACAACGATATCGCCAAGAATGTTTTTATCGTTCAAAAAGCCAACGTAATTTGCAATAAGTTTAGTTTGATACTCACTTAACTCACTGCTCACATCATCGGCAGGTATGTCCGTTACCACGAGATTACCGCCCTGATACGCTTGCACAACCTGATTAAACATGGTCGTCTCCTCCTAATATCATCCAAAATGATAAAGGGCATCACAAATACGTCATAGACGTAATGCGATTGCCCCCATTAATAATACCAATTACCCCTGCTGCGGAAGATGAGGTCTTAGGAAGTCCATGACGGTGAAACGCTCCTTAAGCTTAGCCAAAGGAATGCTAACATCACCAATAACACCGATCTTCTCAAGCTGCGTTTTGTAACCGTCCACGATAACACCATCCGGAAGAAGAATACGAATATCAGTATCGCAATCACATTTCCTTGCAGGTATCTCTCTAACAGTCAAACTTCCACCGACAAACGAGCGTTTGCTCTCCGTCATTAACATTTGAATTTCCCCTTTACAGAGGTCACAATGAGTCGTCATAACACCGCCTCCTAATGACCTAATTGTATCATGATTTTGAATAAACTACGATTTTTTCAAGTCTTCAGCACGCTTCAGATGTTGATGTTCTGCTGGATAGCAGGTCACCACAATGAAGTTCTTCGAACTCATAAATCCTACAACGACAATGAACATAATCCCTTCTCTATCTTGCCCAAGAATGAGCCGAGTAGGGGTAATTAATCCATGGACTCTAGACTTACGATTTCGATTCTCAGTACTTGAATAACCAGCAATGATCCTTCCAGTGAGTATTGCAGCTGCAATGTCGATATCTACCCAGACACGGTCAGGATAGTCTGGATTTTCCAGACGATCGAGGGTATAGTGAGGAGAGATTTCGATTCGAAATCCATCCAGTTCACCAAATACAGCTTTTTGCATACACTCCAGTTCATACGACCAATTTTCACTCCGATAATCCATGTCCAATTACCCCCCTTTGCACATTTGTGGCAAACAAAAAAGTCCCGAAAATAAAAAATGGCACGACCAAATAAAAGATTGGCATGCAATTTCCATTTCCGGGACTATCATTCTAATTATTGTCTAAACGACAAAGCTCCATCTTCGCTGAAAAAGTATCTACGAAGAAAATAAAATGTGAATTTGTAATATCCAAAGTATATCTGAAAAAGGCTAATTGGGCAAAGCATTTCCATGGCGCGATTTCGCTCTAGAAATAAAAAAAATATAGTTTCTAACTTATTTAACGTTCACAAGCAATCCCATCATGGTCTCTATCAAGTGCGGCACGATACCCTGGTTGATTGCGATGAATATTGTACACACCCGAATTGTATGCATCCGTGCAGTCTTGGTAGTAACTCTGTGGTGTTGATTTAGACATAGAAGCGCAAGAGTATGAAATAACTGCAATAAATGCGAATACCCCTATTATTGCTCCAAAAATTTTAATGAAATCTGTGGTCTCTTCAAAGCGAGAGTATCTTTGAATATCTTTTATTTCCTCATTAGGGATATATGCTATATCCGTACCAGAACGAAGTCTTAGATGATCTCCAACAAAGCCCTGGCTCTCAACCCGTCCAGAATAATATCCACCTTTTGTGCTGTACACTTTGATTTTTTCTTTACTATTTTTATAAAAATCTACTATAGTTTCTAACTCGCGTTGATCCATGTAATCCCTCCTTTTTTGAATCTTTCACGCCGTAAATCTGTAATTTTGGGATTTAATAAAACCATATTAAAAGAAAACCACCTCACGATATCAGCATTTGCCTCTTTCCCAAATTATATATTTAGATACACTATGTAACATTATTATTCTATTTTATGTGTAGTAAGAACGCTGTCGGTTTAGCATGTCGTTTTTTTAGTTTTGAAAAGATTAATTAGAAGATTTTTTGAAATCACTAGTAGAATGAGTCTCATAGAAAAATCTTGGATTTATCCTTATAGAGCGGATCATCATATTCGTCCATAATATTAACCGCGATATACATCTTTTCTAATTGCTCTATCTTCTGTTTGGTTTAACCATCATAAGATAGAATAAAGCCGCCCAAGAAGGACGGCTGCAGGACGGTGGTACTATGAACAATTCTTGTTTGTTACACAATATGACTTTCTCTGATTTTGAGTAACGAGTTATTCATTAATTTGAAAATAGTCATGCAGAGTTGAATATAAAGACTCATCCTTCGATTTGTCGAGTGCTAAAGTCACACCAAAGTCAATAAGTGTGTCGCTTATGCCTCGAAGGGTTCGAGTGTTCATCAAGCAAAGCAGCAGCTGATGTACGGGTTCAGTGACGTCTCGTATCAGGTCAACCCGGTCACTGATGACTTTTTCGGTACGGTTTACCTGGTAAAACACATCTTCATACCGATAAATGATAGTCCGTGTAAGCTCTACCTGCAAATCAGAAGGAGTTTGCTCAGGAAACAGCAATGCCTTGAACAAAGAAGTATCGTCAATTTGCATGCCGGCCATATCAAACCATGTCTTTACTCCAGAGAAGGTGATTTCGAAATTCATCATAAAGTAGGATTCTACGAATAGTTGGTCCATCATTTGTACGTTCATATTAGTACTGCCCCTTTATATAGTCTACATGTGCAACATGAAGGTCATCTGAGGAACTTGATTCAAGAGTCACCGATATGGCATCAGGTATATCTTTTGCATAGATGTTAGGTGCATCTGTTTCCCCGTAATAATTTGATTTTATAACATTGTTGTAATTCACCAAATTAATTATGGGTTTATTTGTTATGGGGTCAGAAAAGGTTGAATAGGTGACGATTTCTTCCGTCTCTTCTTCGCTTGAACCATTTGAGGACTCATTGCCGGTCGTCGAATCTGAAGAAGAGGACTTCGTCTTAGTCACGGTTGCCCTATGGACTTGACGTGCATATATTCCGTACACTTGTTCAATACCGAATGTTATGGTCACGCTATTGGAGGTATTCTCCTTGCGATCTGTTGGCTGCGTAGGCTGTGAAGGAACAGAAACAGATGAGCTTGGAGGTAATGGAACGATCCCATTGTAGGGTACATCTTCCCATGCTTCCCCAGTGCTCGGGTCGATTCCCCGATCGTTGTCAAGACTCATAAGATTATCGTTCATCATGATCGTTTTTAGTTTGTTTGCATACTGCCAATCAGTTGCATAAGTCGCTTTTTGCAGTTCGTTTGCCCACTCGAAAGGATTTTGTTTCGAACGAGTAACAGCATATCGTCCGTTATCGATTAAGAATTTAGCATGATCGTCAAATGATTCCTCATAACTCCCATAGGCTCTGAAGCCAACTACGATGCTATAAGTTACGTCACTATTCTGTTCGTTAGTACTGGAGTAGCACACAGAGCCTCTCCAGCTCGAATTTGCCTTTATTCCAAATACGTTGTTACAAATATCTATGCCGCCGTAACCAGATTCAAGTGCCATCTGAGCTAAGGTAACACTAGCCTTGACGCCTGTTCTCTTCTCCGACTCTATAGCGTAAGGTGCCCATTTGATAAAGAAGGGATTGTGCAAGACGCCTACTGTCGTAGGTACAGTGATAGGCGGGCCGGCACTTCTCCCACCCCCCACTCCGGTACTTGATCCTAAGTCAAGCCCTGAGTTTAGATCACGTGTTAAAATCGTTCCAGTTTCATTGAATGGCGGAGCTGCAGTTTCCATGTATACGTTACTGATATAAAGCATTGGCGGTGATTTATATAGATACCCATTCATCTCGGAGAAGTTTACATCTGAAAGAGCATTAAATGCCGCTTCAGTCGCAACATCAGTAAGTTTGGACATGAACATGACGTACTTAGTTGGATCAGTCACTTCTAAGTCTTTTGGAAGCAACTCGTAATGAAGATGGGGACCCGTGGATTGGCCTGTATTTCCCGAAAATCCAATGATTTGCCCTTTCTTAACGGACTGGCCTGGCACAACAAGCGCATTACTTAAATGCAAATATCGTAACATCCCAGGCATATCCTGGGCAGAGCTTTCGATTTCCACGCAGATGCCCCCATTTTTCAATATCGCAGGATCTGAGTGAGTCGGGAAGACGACTTTTTTAACCACGCCATCTTGAGAACTAGACACTGGAGTACCAATTGGCAGTCTTATGTCAATTCCACTATGTAATTCTTTTTGTCCCGTAAGGGGGTTCGTACGTTCGCTAAAACCATCGGTAATTAGTTGCTCGAGGTCTTGCTTATAAATTTGTGGCGGCAAAAACTTCTCCGACACAAAAATTTGAGAAGCAATTGACTGAGCTGATGAAACGGCAGCAGCAATGAGATAAAAGAAAAGGAATACCGCAAGCAAAATCAAGTAAAGCCACCAGAAGCCAGCGAAGTGGGAGGCAACACTCGAAGCAATTTTCATTCTCATCTGATTCTTAATTTTGTTCTTGAGGTGGTTTTTTACCATAGCCCCAGCTTGTTCAAGATTCAAGGAAGTCATTGACAGCCCCCTATTGCACGCGAGGGCGCTGTTTAGGTTTGCGTGTTTCCTGCGCCTTCTGCTTAATCTTATTCGCCAGCTTAGTAGTGCTTTCGTTACCTTCCGCAGCGGAAAATCTCGCTCCGTTAGCGTTCTCCATAATCTTCGTTTCTTTGTGCATGACACTGAGATCTGTTGAAACTTCATGAGTAACACGCTGTTTTACGTTATAAAATACTTGCGTTTTTGCTTTAATGTCGATTTCAACTCGATCCCCGTCTTCTAGGGACACTCCATTTGCAAGCTTG
Organism: Paenibacillus sp. J31R30; assembly: GCF_059692115.1. Taxonomy (NCBI): domain Bacteria; kingdom Bacillati; phylum Bacillota; class Bacilli; order Caryophanales; family Paenibacillaceae; genus Paenibacillus; species Paenibacillus sp. J31R30. Next base: position 12,068 of record NZ_JCAUAV010000013.1, read on the forward strand.
GTTTTAGATTCATTCATTCTTTTGTTGAGGTCATCTGGTAACTTAACACGACTCAGGTCAATATTTGACTTCACTTCAGGTACAGTTGTAAGAACAAGTGACATCCCCCTTTTATCGGAAGAAGTCGGCAAGGAAGGCATGCTTTTGAGTACAGATGCTCTGCTTGCAGGAGCGGGAATAGCAACAGGTTCAACCGGCGTAGAGATGCCTTCCTTAGGTGCAGATGCTTTGCGGAAAGCCTCATTCGCACTCAGCAAATCATCTTTCTTTTGACGAAACTCTGGCATAGATTCAAATTTGGAAGCAATCGAGATTCGGCCACTACGGTTAAGCATGGTTTCGTTAACTTTCTGAGTGGTGTTCATCCCAACTGACTTGAAACGGTCGTCCATACTCTTAACAAAATCAGTATGCTGTGGCGGATTGCCAGAAGCTGCTGATTCATCAATGGCCTGCTTGTACTCCACTTTATATCGTTCGAATAGCTCAACCATCACGAAATCATTAACGGATGTTTCCAGTTTCCTGTTTTTATTGAGTGTGCCTGCTCGTTGCATTTGATCTACCGCTGACCGTGGACGGTTGACCATGAAGGAGGATGCTTGGCGAATAGCATTTTCGTTGGTATACATCATAGCCGCTACTTGTTGATCGTTCATATCCTCCGAAACGCCCCGGGTAAGTATCGCCTGTTTTACATCGCCTCCGTCCTTCTTAATGTCACCAAGTCGCGATTTTTCCTCTTTCCACTCTTTGTCCATGCCACGGAACGGATTTTTAGTTCCGTTTCGTAGATTTTCATTTACCTTCTGGACATACGGTGTATATTGTACTGGTTGACCAGTTTCAAAAGAATGATTTTCGGCAGCTTCCTTCTCTCGTTGAAAACGGAGTTGCATGCTAGACGTCGTTGCATCATTTAAGTTATCGTTGGCTTTGTTGATCGAACTTGGATTAAATGTGCTAGGCACACCCTCTGGTTCTTTCCGATTGAACAAACCGCTGACTGTCTCACCAGCTTTGTTATATAGTGAGCGGGTCACATTTCGTTGAACAGCATCCAAAACTGTTGCTTTCGCTTTGGGTACAATTGGCATATTTCCTGCAACCTTGGAAAATACAGATCCAATTTCTTCGCGATATTTAAAAATAACAAAAACCATGATCGACTCAAGCAACATAGCTGTAAACCAGCCGGCTTTAGCTTTTGTATAGACGATATTGAAGGTCATGTGTCCTACAACTAATGATAAATCTAGAAAAAACATGGTAAACATGGTCATAAGAACAAGACCGATTAACTTTACAAACTGGGTTCGCAATACAGATAATCCTGCTTCTCTACCAGGTAACAAGGATGCAAGTAGTGTTACGGACATAATAATTGTATGGATTAGCAATTTGATTCTGGCATAGATCGTCGCAAGCGCCCAAAAGCAGAATAGACCAAGGAGTACAATAGAGAACAAACTATTACAGATCAAGACAATCATCTGTTCGTCTGAGCGAACCTTCTCAACAGCAGGAAAGGTACCTTTGACCGCTTTCAGCGCCTTATCCCGATCATCGGAATAGGGATCCTTACTCAAAACTTTATCAACCAAATCGGGATGTGTATCGTATGCAGTAGGATCATCAAACTGAAGCATACCGTAAGGTTTCATGACAAGCTCCATCCAAACCTGCTCAGAAATCGCTTGAACGCCTGTTGCTGTAGATGAACTGAGCCCTCCTGGCGCTGCGAGCCCTTTGTACATCATAGCCGCTATTTCATTGGCACCATCGTTCATTAAACGAAGGAATGACCCTGCGTTGGCGAAGAATGCAAATGCGACAATGAGTGCAAGAAGAAAGGAGACCATCGTTTGCAAGGAGTCCAAAAACCTAAAGCGAATTACTTGCCATAATATATAAGCGACGGTGACGGTAGCGAAAATCCCGAACATACTGTTCCATAATCCATTTCCGATACTTCCGCCACTAATCCCCGTAAGGTTTTTCATAATCTCCTCTACACCAGTAATCAGGCTGTTCATGAAGGAAAATTCAAAGGCTTCACGCGCAATGAAGGTAAAGAAGCGTGTAATTTGAACGCCCCCAAGGAAGAGCATGGAGAGCATGTGATCATATGTGCTCGTTATTCCGTCATCTACCTTACTTCCAACCTGCCAAAAATGACGGTCAGGCAGAGAAGTCTGGAACCCGTAATGCGATGGACTGTATTTGTTATACAATGCGTTCGCGTTAGTATCACTGGGGATCATATCATCCATCGACTTCGCATAAGAAACGGTTACTGGCACGATAAAGGCAAGTATCATGGTGAAAATGAGACTCAATATGATAAGTGATCGCTTAGAAGGCATTTTAATCCTCATCTTCACCATCAGGAATGATATCCTCCTCTCCCGTCGCAGCCACCTGTGACTGATACTCAGCGAATCGTTCAAGTACCGAGTATTCATGTTCGACTTCTAATTTTAAAGGAGCTTCTTTTTCATTCTCTTCCGGAGGCCGCGTATCGAAACAATCAAACAAATGCTGGAACACAACATCGACGGTCAATACTCCTACACGGCCATAGATATCCTGCATAAGACACTGTCCATTGTTTAGATTCTTAATGAGATCAATGTTTTCTAACGTATGTTCTAGACCGAAATAAGATAATGTGCTTTTGATTTTTGCTGTATCCGAGTCGCGGAATGCAAATTTCATTCCGATATTACCTGCAAGATCCCCAGCAAGGTCAGTAGCGTTCTGCGTAGCAATCCCTAGTCCTCCATTCAGTGATCGACCAGTACGGATAACTCGATTTGCAATCTCTTTACCTATTTGTGTGTTTAACATGGCCCACGCCTCATCCATATCCGCTAAAGTGAAGATCGCGCGGTCAAAATAGATAAAAGCGTCCATAAATCGGCCGATTGAATACATTGTCGCAACTGACATCTTTTCAATAAGTGAATAATTCTCAGGTGATTTCTCTATTGGGGGCATCTTCAAATTTTGAACTTGAAGAATGTTTAAAGCGTAATCCATGTTGATGGCTTTTTGTTCGCCGTTTCCGAATAATAGTTTGGCAAATGACAAATCTGCAAAACTATTCAGAACTTCAGCAACTATCGCAGCTTCAGGGCGCGTTTCTCCTAAATTAAATAACTCATGTATGCATTTCTTTAGGAAGGGATTCGGCTCGGACGCTACCTTTAGTACCACTTTCGAGATATAGGAGTATTGAATTGAATTTGTCTTAACTGATGCTAAGTACGAGAGAACATCCATCGCTGCTTCTTTCGCATCTTCAATGTTAGAGAGCATTACGAAAGGATCAAGCTTTCCGATATCTTCAGGTGATGCTGATAATGTGGCAACTTGGATTTGATCTTTCAATTCAGGCAACATATCCGGCCAATGTGAACGTTCACCTTTCGGGTCAAACATCAACGTCTTCCCGCCAGAAATAGAGTTGTGATAAGAAAGTAAGTTCATCAAAACTGACTTACCGCCCCCCAAGGTACCTGTAATACTGAAGGATGGAGATCTATTTATCTGACTAGCATGTCTCATGTCTACGTAGACTGGTCTTTGTAGAAAACCCGTAGTGCCAATATACAAACCTTTCCCGTCTCCGAGTTCTTGTGTTGCACCGATCATACCGGATGCGAGGGTTTCAGGAGGAATTCTCTGGATATAATCCGATACATATCTCGGTGATCCTGGAATGAAATCATTAAACAGAAGCCATTGGTCACCTGCGGGCAGTTCGATATGAATATTGCCAAAATCTCGGTAATGGTCCTGAACAATCTTAATATTGCTTTTCAACATATTGAGGTCGGTGTGATAGAGTCCGAACGTGACGTGTGTAATAAACGTTGGATTTTTTCTTTTCTTATACTCGTCTTCGAGGTATAAAGCCCGTTCCTGTTTCTCCTGTAAATCTAGAGGTACGGTTGCACCGGCTTCGTTTATGTTTTTAACCTGATTTTCAATATCCATCTTTTTCTTGCTTAGTTTCTTAAGCGCGTCACGAGCTTCAAGTACTTCTACTTTGATGCTCATCTCTACTGGGAAAGGAAGCGTTGCTGCACTGTACAACCATTCACTCCCTGGCATTTCCATCGACTCAGGTAATTCTGATAGAGCGAGGTAAGCGTGATATACCCTCTTCTCTTCCCCGTCGTGTGGTTGCGTAATTTGAATTCGGCGCGGGTGTGATGCATCGATGTCACCTTCGGTTAAAGTGAGCACCTGACGAGAGTCATAAAGAAATGTATTTAGTCCCGCCCTCTCCCCTTTTGTCTTTTTCGGGCTCCATCCATCTTCGTCGACTGAGCGCAGCACGGGTTCGGTTATTCCCCACCTGAAATTCCGTTTAATCAACCATTCAATCGTTGCATGGGAAGCTCTCTTTATCTTCATTTTGCGGGAGAGACGATCATAAATTTGTTTTTCCTTGATCGAATAGGAATGGAACTCATGTTCAAATATTTCTGGTTCATTTAAACCCGAGAGATTATCTATGAATCGTTTAGGATGTAGGATCATCTTTTTCAGTTCCAAGGCTATCGATTCGACTTGCTCAACAAGATCTTTAGTATCGTTCTTCGGCAAGTAAACGGCGATATAGGCACGGTAATCGGCATTGTTGTTGCCGTCGACCGCATTGTAATTGTTGTTCAAGTAATCATCCATGGTATTAATAAACTTCTTGCCCCATTTTTTCATTGGGCCACTTAAGCGTTCTTTCAACTGTTCGTGATGCTTGGTAATATCATGGGTACGAGGCAACCACAAAAGATGGAACTTATCGGTTAAGAGTGTCAAGAAGGAGGTTTGCGTAATTAGACGGTCAATTTTTTGTTGTTCGCTAAGGTGATCGTAAATATATGAATCAATTTCGTAAATTGCCCAAACGGTTTTGTTATGATTAAATATGAGGTTTTGCTCGAAGTATGCTATAGGGAACTCGACGTTTATCGTATTCACTCTTTTTTTCGTTTCAATTGCCAATGGTTGAGCCTCCTTGTAAAAAGAGAGCGCGCTATGCACGCTCTCTCCGGGTGCGGTAAACAACTTTGCTACCGTATTTGTAATGCTTCGTATGCTCGAATTTTCTGTAACGGTGTAGGTGTTTTGGACGCATCCAATGTTGAATCATGCCAAACATCCATTTGTGAGGTGCTTTGCCATCAAGTTTTTGCTTTGCAATGAGCCACGTGGCGCCGATGGGTAACAAGAAGATAGTGTATGATTTTGGAAGGAAGAATAGCAGTGATTTACCCAAAATCCAAAATAGGAGTTCACAGACCACGAATATCCCAATAACACGTAAGTTTGCAGGTATTGGCAGCTTCTTCCCTTCCAGCGCATAGACTACCCAATCTAGGTTCCAAATTTTTGTGTAATTTGAAACCGTGATACGAGGGGATTCATTTTTTTCACTCATAGTTAAGCAACGAAAGTTGTATATACTTTACTGCCAATGGCTTTTACCCATGTCCAGTTCGTGAAGATTGCGATAATGACTGCAATTGCGACAAAACTGATCATTTTCATCCAGTCACGTGTGAAAATAAAATAAACACCAATAGCAAGTAATACCGCAGGGATTAAAGCTTCAATGTTTGTTGACAAACTTGTACCTATCTTCGTTCCAACCCCATCTGCAAAAACTGGCGAGACAATAGAATAAAGTGCGATGGATAGCAATGCAATTTTCAGAGAAATATTTGATTGTTTACGTTTCAACATTGTGAGTTAAAACTCCCTTCGAATACTTGTGTATTATTTAATATATTAATATATGACTATTAGTTTGGGGTCGTTTTTACATTTGGTGAAGGACTCGCAGGAGCTAGAGATCCATAAGGAGATGGTGTTCCTGCTGCAGATGTTAGCGATTGTTGGACTCCATTGGATAACACATACAGTCGCCCATCCTTTTGCGTAACATGAAGATTCCAACTATTCGTAAACGGTTCACTTAGGTCACTCTTCACGATGACAGTTGCCTCAATACGAAAAGTGATAGGCTCCCCCAATTTTGACGGATTCTCATAAACGGAAATCTTGTCCAGACTTTCGTAAGAGAAATCTGATTTTTGAAGAACTTCTGGAGACTTAACGGAATCTGCGTAAAAGTATTTAAGTTGACTTGCATTTCCTTCGTACCAAGATTTCAGGAAGCTATTTGCAAGTTCTTTACTTCTTTTGAGAAGATCACCGTCTCCTACTGTGTTGCCATTTGATGAAGTGTCTACTGTTTCCCCTTTTTGCTGCTCAGAAACGAATCGTGGATATGATTGTATCACTGGACCTTCACTTGCAAGTGTAATCGGAACAACCATATACGTCTTTTTCTGAACAATGGACGGTGTTGTCGTTTTTCCTTGTGCTGCTTGAATCTTGTCTGGTAAAGCCTGAACATCTCGCCAAACGACAACGGTAACATCGACATGAGTAGGATCGATCTGATTAGTGGTGTATATTTCAGTCGATGTAACTTTACTAGAACCTTTAACATCGTAATTCTTTAACCCCATATCAGAATCAATGCCCTTAATAAATTTACCTAAGCGAGTACTGCGTTCTGCTGCAAAGTTTGCATCCCAGCTAAAGTATTCGGTAGCGAAGTCAGCAGAGAACCCTTTAACCGAATCTGAGATATTCGGTGTTGTATCACCATTGATAATTGTTTGGTTAATTGTTCGATTACCCTGTGCAAAGGCAATTGCGCCCTTGAGGAAGAGAAGACTCATAAACACCCAAAAAAATGTTCTAATGATCTTCTTTCCAGCCAATGCTTTTGGAGCTTGTGGCTTAATTGACTTGTCTGGCTTAATCTTTGCTTCTTTTTTAACATCTGTTTCGTTGTCATGTTCAGATTTATTCTTTTTTGAAAAGAAACCCAATGTGTTATCACCTACCCTACCTTAGTGTTGACTCTTCTTGTTTCTACCTCCACCAGTTGCAATGATTCCAAAAAAGAATATCATTACGCCAAGAAGGATGATCGCGTGTTTTGTATCGAAGCCCATGAACCAATTCCAAGATTCAACTACTCTTCCCCATAAGCCGGGTGTTTCTCTCACCACAGCCGCTGATGCCTCATCGATGAGACCTGTAACTTTTTCATGCGAATCATCAATAGCCTTCGGTGTTGGTGCGGCTTTCGGAGAAGGTGTATCCACTATTTGTTTTGAAGGTTCTGGGGCGACCGTCTTCTCTACTGGATCACGGATCATGAGAACGGCCATGATTAATGCCAAAAGGACAGTTACGCTCGCAAAGATAATCCTCTTATTCTTACTCAATCGCTCACCTCCCTCCGAGATGATTATATATATATTAATAATATAACATGTATATATATTAATTAATATATGGCTATTGGAAGCTATCCCCAAATCGTATTCACCATTTTAATCATCTTTACCACCGACGACGAGTCGTAAATGCTAATGCTTAGGATCATTAAGCTTTGGTTTGTTCAGGGTGGATTTGTTTTTTATGGCAGCTATTGCTTCCTTCGTTAATCCCACAAAGCCATATGCCCTCTTTTGTTCAGGTGTTATTTCTTCATACTTCAAGCCATTAACCTCCCCTACTCTTTAGTTGCAGCTTTAAGTCTTTGATCGAAGATATCTCCAATAGTTCTACCTACAATGACACGGTTAGGATCATTTGGCCAAACATCCTTACCTGCTGCGATGATATTTTTTATTCTCGAATCATAGATAGCTTCGGGGACAATAAACGCAATTACTCCGTTCTGCTGCAGAGGTATATCCTTTGATGCATTAATTACGTCTCTATATCTTTTGAGTTTGCTCACAATAGATACTTGCTCTGTCATAAATGGTGAACGTTGAATGGGCTCATTAGATCGATCTAACTCGATATAGAACACTTGTTCTTGTAGTCTAAAAACGGCATCTGGACGAATTTCATTGTTCGTATTCTTATTGGCATAAACTATTAATGCCGGGTGCCAGTCCCAATCTTGAAATTGTTTAGCTCTAATATCGGCCATGTATTTATATCGGAGATCGAGGTAAACTTTACCTAGCTCCCAAAAGTGTTCCTTCTTAGCTCGCTCCATGTCCAATTCCAATTTTGATAACCTGGATTCCTCAAGAACACCAATACGTAATTCAACGATACGTAAACCACGACTCGTTAGATAGTACCAAGTATCTCCGCGGACCCTCTTTCTACTGTGAGCTGGTTTATCCACCTCGTTAGGTAAAATATTCGTCTGTTCGACCAATCCGCCTAAATATAGTTCCCACATTGTCCGCCTCGCTTTTAAGAGTGCTCGGTTCCGATTTTTATTTTCCAATTCAGCTTTAACATCAGGAGCAGCATTTGCGTAATCCTTATAGTAGTCTCCAGGACAATCCAAGAAGAAAACATCAACGAGAGAAAACTGAGGCATACATCTGCAAAAGTACAGATCTACTAATATCCTCCAATCCCTATCCCCTAATCGATTAACTACATCACCAAAAGTATAATCACCTGGCACCCGAACCTTTTTACGGGATCCATCGTTCGACCTACCATTTGAGGGACGAACATTATCTTCTCCACTTTTCAAAGGGCACATCTCCATCCATACTAAACAATTTCGTTCCCCCAATTTTTAATTCTACCGTTTTATCGTGTTAGTCGCGTTTTTGTTTCAGAACTAAACCCAATCATCGCGCGACTTTTTGGCGGAATCACTAGAATTCACATTGCAATGTGCAAGTAGGTAAAGAAACAGATAAAGAAACACATAAGGAAACAATATTAAACATGATAAAGAAACACTTACGAACATGATGAACAAATAGTTTTGAATCAACCATGAACATGATAAAGAGTTTAGTGAAGTAAAAAAACTTCCACTATGTATATAATTTCAATGGACCACATCGCGCGCTTGGGCATCATCCCCCCTTTGTTTCCAATCGTAATACACATTTCCCCATTCAGCAATGCCGTCAAATTGGAATTATGGAATAATGACCGTGAGAAAAAGGGTACACTCTACGGTTTACCCGCAAAGGGGGGGGATACTCCAAAAAGGCTATATATGCGCCATGATACAATTGCTTTCGTATGCTTTTTTGTTTGAATAACATATAAATATGATTTATATAGAATTAAAAATTATTCAAATAGGATTTGACTGTGATTTAAAAACAAAATACAATCAATATAAGAATTGATAGTTTATCCATGGGAGGAAAAAGTATGAAACTTCATTTTTTTGTTGGTAACGATATTGGAAACAGTGAGCATGATGTGTATGTAGATGGAAAATTGATTCGCCAACCAAATGTCTTTGCTGTCGCTGGAAAGCATCCATGGTCTGATGATGAGTTGGACGTTCAGAAGAATTTACATAACCTTTACGATAATTTGGCTGTTTCAATTGTTTCACCAGCAGTACGCACTGGTCTTTATCTTATCGGTCGTCATGCACTTAAAACAGTTGGTGAGAATGTTACAAGCCTGTATGTAAAAGGGAACAACGCGAAATCGGATCAGGAAGTTACTTATGTTAATACTCTTGCAATCATCGCTGCTCGAGCAGTGGAAAAGGCATACTCTAAAAAATCAGATACAGAATCCATTGCGGTTAAGGTAGACATGTCCGCAGCACTTCCAGTAAAGCAACATAGCCCTGCTAATGTCGATAAAATGAAAGCTAAATTTACTAATGGTACTCATAACGTAACCGTACACTTGGGTTTAACAAAAAAGGTAGATGTGAAAATCGATTTTGAATATGTGCAGATCCTTCAAGAAGGAACCCCTCCTGTCTTTTCATTGCAGATGGATAAGGAAGGAAATTGGAGAACGGGTAGTTACGACGGCGACAATCTAAATGATCTTTTCAGTGAGTTTGCAGAGACTTATGGTCTTACTGATATTGATGGTAGCTATCTTGATGGAAAGAATATCTTACACTTAGATCTCGGCGATGGAACTTCAGATACACCGTATACTGTAGGAGATAGAGTGGATAAAGATTTCTGTAGTGGTGTAAACCACGGTGTTGGGCATGCGATTGGGGATGCGATTGAAGATCTAATTTCACTTGCACCACATGTGTTTAATTCAGTTTCGCGTCAACAATATAGCGATATATTGATCAGTCAGTTTTCAAAGCGCCCTCATAAATTTATAGGTGAAGCACTACAAGCGTTCCGGCCACATTGTGAGAACCAAGTAAATCAAATCATCAAACATATTAGTGATCAAATCCTCAAAATCGGTGCGAATGAGATTGATGTTCTTGCTGTGTATGGCGGCGGCAGTATCATTATGCGTGAACAGCTATATCCGAAATTAAAGGAATTAGCGGATAATTCACGGTTTCAACTTCTCTATGTTCCAGCTAATTATGCAGTTACGCTTAATGCTGAAGGATTAGATTATTTTGTACGAAGCGATATTTATAAAGCATTAAAAGCTTCTTCGAACTCCAAAAAAGAAATCGCTGCAGCAGATGAAAAATAGAAAAAATAAGCTAATCTTAAACTCAGGGGGGTGAAAACAATGAAAACTAAGGAGGCTTACCCCGGAAAGCTTATTGCAATGAAACTGAGAGAGGATGAAGAAGCGCAAGTCATGCAGTGGCTCAATTTGCAGGACCAGTATAGTGATTCCATGCGCTACCTCATACAGAAGGAAATTGCAGAAAACGGACTCCGAAATCTTCAACTGCACATCCCGCAAAAGCGATCCATTGATAGCTTAAAATCGCAATTGTCTTCTGTTTCTTTGAACAATACATCAACAACATACTCGTACGTGTCAGCACCCTCCCCCTCCTCCCATCAAAGTATATTGGAGAAGGAAATTGCATCGACATCACAAATACAGAACGAATATGTGGCTGTAAGTCTTACGGGTCAACCTTCTATTCCGGAGTATTATGAACACACGAATCCATCTGCGATCGAACAAAGTAATGTTCCTTCTACTTATGGTAATGTACAAACAATTGCGACATCAGAACTGGGTCTGGCTCAAGATAACGCTGCGGGAAGTCCCATTAAACAAAAAACAAAGGCAGCAAAAAAGTTTGACCCAGATATAACAAACTCATATGCCTAATTAACGAAAAGACGCTACACTTCTCATTCGAGATGTGTAGCGTCTTTTCGTTAATTCTCGCTTCATTGATGCATTTTATGTCAAATGAAAATAATGGTTTAGATTAGATTTGTTGATTCTACGGGGTTTTCTGAATTGCTAAACCGTCAAATCAAAATAATAAGTATTAGACTGACTGATTCCAATATAAAAAACTAGCGGCAGTCTAGGACTTGATTTTCCAGTCCTAGACTGCCTCTAGTTTTTTGAAGTAACGTACCCTGTAGTGTAAAAAATAAATTTACAGTATTATGCCGGCTGCCGTTTCATCGTGTCTAGCATTTTACGTTGTCCATTAACCAACTCAAACTTCCTACCAATTGTAGGGCTCACTGTGGTTGTTCCACGTACTACTGTCTTGCCGACCGCCGTCGTGAGAGCGAGCATTATGCTCGCATATGACCTATTTACTTAGCCGTCACTTCTTTATAAGGAGTAATAACTGTATATCCAGCGTAAATGTTGTCTGCTGTGTCCCAAGGAACCGCTCCTACTCCATCCCATGCAAAATTGGCACTCCATAGATTTTGCATGTACCGCACATCAATATCACGTTTATACCACTTGTTCAACTCTACACCATCCGGCAGACTAAGTCCCGAAGTGAAACGAACATAATGCGTCATTCGAACGATATAATCAGTATTGGATAATTCGGATTGTTTTTTCTGTTTAAATGTCAACGATAGATCAGTCACAAAGAAACTTTCTTCAGTCCATTTTTCATCTTTTACTTCCTTGACATAACGATCAAATAATTTCGGTAGATCTTCAGCTGAGTAATAAACTCCCCCGTATTGAAAGTCTTTACTGTAGTAAGGGCGAATTTTATTTATCCACGAATCTCCAACCGTTCTATAATCAACAGATTCGAACCATCCCATAAAATCAACCATATCATTCATCGCTTGTGTAACCAATTTGGTATCATTAGTGGATGAATTAGGTCCCATTGGATGAATCAAGTAATAGTGATTATTAGACAAAGGAGTACCAGAGTAATGATTAATCGGCAAATTCTTTAACCTTTCAATATCTGCATCTTTATCAATGTATGATTCCAATTGAATTTTGGAGAATTTATGTACGTCGAGTACGCCTTTAAATTTTTCTAACAACTCGCTCAATACCGGTTTCTTATTCTTTGCATTGAGGTAACGCTTAAGCATAACTGTCGCTTCTGCTCTTGTAGCAGAACGATCCACTCTAAACGTCCCATCGTCATAACCACCGAGCTGTTTGCTAATGCGATATAAGGTGCATCTGATAATTTCATTTCGTCTTGATCGTTAAACGGAATATTAATCGCCGGAAGATCCTGAAAACCTGTCAAAATAGCTTTCCAAAGCAGGCTTTCTTGCGCCAAACCTCGAGCGACCATCTTACTGATTTCTAAACGAGTTATATTCTCGTTCGGGCCAAAGCCATTTGGATATTCAGAAGTTACAATGATACCTTTGCCTACCAAACCATTTACCTTGGATTTTGCCCAATGTTCTTTTGTGTCAGCAAAAGCGTTACTCCCACCCTCTGCATCCATCAGATCCGCAAGAACTTTACTGAATTCAGCTCTCGTAATAGTTCCATTTGGCCGAAACGTTCCATCAGGATATCCATCAACCGCCGCTGATTCCACCATGTATGCGATGCCGCTTTGTGCCCAGTGCCCTCCAACATCTTTGAAATCCACTTCTCCGTCAGCAGTTGCCGCAGTTACAGAATGTCCAATACCTAATGCAAATAATACCGTTCCAACGATCAGCGTTTTTTTCATTGTCCCGCTCTGGTGTATGCTATTTCAAATTACATTCTACTAATTTTCACATTCGCACGTAAAGTTTTTAACTATGTTGCCCGTTAGCTTAACTCCATCGATCTACTCCTCACAACTTTACCTACCGTGGTTACTACCAAGCCAACCTTTCCACTGAATACAAATTCATCATGTGAACAAGTCACCTACAATTAGTTGCTCCCTCCCCCTCTCACCCAATCCCTTCGAGTTAAGCTTCTAAAAGATCGAATGAGCTTTCCGTTTAGCATATTGATTGTTAATCATTCGTTGTTTATTCCTTTTTAAAAGTTTGAGACCTCAAGTCCACGTCTAGCCAGAATATGTTGCCAGGAATCTTCTCGAGGAAGTAATCGAAAGTCTTCGAAAACTCTCCTCTCCTTCCTCGAACAGGGTGACAATATCGACGTGGTCAATCTTAGAATTCGGTTAATGCCGTATATGATTTATTCATAGCTATTAATTATTCCAAAGGGTCCCTTTTCGCCTAATGGATTTGTAAAACCGTGATGAAAATTATGATCATACTTTCGGTGGTTGGATGAACGATGCCTAGGTATATTATGAACCGGTTAATAATTAGGATAGTTTATTGCAATAAAGAATCTACTGATATGATCCTGTCTGACCACCAGATAAGGCAACAAATTCATCCTTGATGTCACTGTTAAGGAAAGTTCTCGTCAATATTTTACTGCTTTGTCACTAGCTATTTTAAATTCAATATAAATGTAATTTATAAATGATTCGTAAATCATTTATATCTTTGTTAAATGAAAATTAAAAATGATTTATCACATATATATAATCTTTTATTATTGAATTTATATTGAATATGAATTTATTATAAATATTTAATAAATATATTGTCCACCACTCTTTCACATATGGTTGTTTATAGATGCTCCACAGATGAAGCACAAAAAAGACACTCAAAAATGAGCGCCCAACAATTCTATATATAATTAAACTCCATATTCCTCTTTCAATGCAGCTTCTAGGTTGTCTGTCACATATTTATTAATGAACTTCTCCCTCTCGGCCCAGTTGACTTCTTTCCTGAAGAATCTCTTCGTTGTACGTTCGGTCTCTGGCAACTTCTCCCAAGCCTTAATCGCGTCTTCCTCAACTTTTTTCTCTACTTTATATTTAGTCATTAAATCATTTATTCGTTCGGATTTCTGTTCCTCATTAGACTTTGGAGCAGGAAGCAACGCAGTTGCAGCTGCGATAGCCTCCTTTGTTACATCAGCTTTCATTTTTGTTAGCATATCTTCGAATGTCTTACGTATTGTATCGACATCCATAAGTTGGTCGTTCGATACCCAACCAGGAGGAAATTTCCGTAACTCGTAAACTTGATGTAGTTGTTCAAAAATGATTGCAAGCGTATATCCTTTATCTCGACTCTCTTTAATGTATCTGCCTATCTCTAGATCGAGTTCATCGTAAACTTTTTCACCAGCAATCCTATTTACATAATGAACATGTTTATCCTCTAGTCCTTTGAACCATTGATCAATAGTGTTTGTATGCTTGTCTATTAATTTTGCGAATTCTGATATTTTCCACGCCTTATCCAACTCCACGACAGACCAACTCCTTGTTTATAGGTGAATCATCATGCGTTTTGTAGAACACAAAGGGACTACATACTCTATCTTAATGATACACAAACAATGGAGATACGTCACTACCCTCCTCACTTGTTTGTTCTTAGTGGAGCACGTGTGGATCCCCGGGGAATTATTAAATCATATTGTAGACAACCGGTGTTGCCTATATAATTAACAAACCACAATTGGTTAATAACCAATGTTACACATACAGAAAACAAACCACAATTGGTTAACAAGCAATGTTACACATATAGAAAACAAGTAACTATTGGTTAATAACCAATGTTAAACATATAGAAAATGAGCGACAAATGGTTAATGACCAATGTTACACATATAGATAACAAGCCACAATTGGTAGATAACCAATGTTACACATATGGAAAACAAACCACAATTGGTAGATAACCAATGTTACACATATAGAAAACAAACCACAATTGGTTGACAACTGATGGTGTGCGTATAGAAAACAAACCACACTTGGTTAATAACCAATGCTTCACACATATAGAACATACCACATTTAGTTAATAACAAATGGTTCACATGTGGAAAACAAACAACATTTGGTATATAACCAGTAGAATACATGTAGAGTACAATTTAATCTGGTAGAGCCTAGTAAGGAATTAGTTAAGAAAAATCTGAACTGGATGAGAGTCATCATTGATAAAAGGGTAGTAGAGAGGGAGGGAATTATAGTAGTATATCAATTAGTATATATACATGAATTGGAGTGATGCCGTGTGAAGTACATAGGAATGGTTCTCGGTGGTATATTATCAGCCATTGGTCATATGATTGCATTCATAATTAAAAATGTCTACATTGCAATTCGAAGGTACACTATGGATCCAGCTAATAAAAATACACTTTGGAATATGCAGGCTTTCACTGCGCTCTTCCTATTAATCGCATGCTTTTTGTGGTTAGTGGGAAAATACCAAGATCAATTTTTTGGAGTGGGGGGGACAGTACTATACAGAGCTATTCCTTTATTGATTGCATGTTTCCTTGGCCACATGATTTATTCTTGTCCAATTTTATTTAAGAGTACATACGCAAAACCCATTATTCAAACCTTCTTGAATGCATTAAGCGTCATGGCAGCTGGACAAATCGCTATGAGATTCGTTTCCTTAGAAAAGGGATTAATCATTGAAGCAATTATGTTTATTGGAGTTGTCACATTGACACTGTACTACACACTCTATATAAATATTAACTCTACCATTTTTAATAAACTTAGTCGTGTTGTAGAAGAGGCAGATTTGAAGGATTCATTTAAAAAAACGGAAAAGATGACTAACAGTAGAAACAAAACCAAAGAAACTTCATCGATAGATGGGGATCTGCCGAAAATTGACCATATTGACTTAAATACTAAAGGATGCTTAAGTCATTTGAGATATAATTCGGAAGATTGTAAATTGGAACTGTTTAATACTGTGCCTACTAAGGAACGACAAAGTGAATTGAAAAGGTTGAATAGAAACGACCGTGCACAACATTCACAGATAATAGGAGGAACAGGCGCGGGTAAGACGCTGCTTGCGACAAACCTAATTACACAGGATTTGCTTAATGATTACATAGGCTCAACAATTATTGAACCCAAAGGTTCACTCATTAATCGATTGTCTAATTTTATGGAAAGAACAGGACGCCCATTTCACCGCTTAGACCCAGAATATGAGGATACGGATTGCTTAAATCCATTTTATGTTCCAGAAGGATCGGATATAGAACCAATGGTTGAAGCAAATGTTTCAGCTTTTCACGGTTATCTCGGTCCGGAAGCAGTAGATTACTTTAAAAGTAGAGCAACTAACCTATTACGTGTAGGGATAAAAGCTTTAAAACTAGTAAATGGGAATGATTGTACTTATCTTGATTTAGATAAGCTGATTCAACCTCTTAATGATGATTTTCGTGCAGAAGTGTTATCTGCGCTTATCGGACGAGAAAACCAGGTTCCATTGCTTCTAGAATATTCAAGGAACATGGCAGGTAGTGCCAAGATGCAAGAACATGCGATGCAGACGTATTCGAACCTGTATGATTACTTAAGTGAATTGACAGGAAATAAATACATACAGAGAATTTTCTGTGGCCCATCTACATTCAACATTGACGATGTACTTAAAAATGGAGAAGTGGTACTTGTAAACGGGGCATACGGTACACTTCAAACACTTACGTATATAGTTGGTCGACTTTATATCAACCTGCTTCGCGCAAGTACGTTTAGACGGAACTTAAAAGAAAAGATTAGACCGCATCAATTAACTGTCGATGAGTTAGAAATGTTCGCAGATGAAGAATTCTCGACCTTTCTAGAAATGGCACGTGAATTTGAAGTCTTTGTAAATGTTATTCATCAAGGAAATGTTCAACTAGAAGATGTGAGCGAACGTCTTAGCGTCATGGTAAAACAAAATGCAGTTCAAAAATTCATTCTAGCTGGACTAGACAATGATGACGCTGAGTACTACGCAGACATGATCGGTGAAGAATACCAAATTGGTCAAAGCACTGGTACAGACGAAATGTCGTCTACTGGGTTCAAAACACAGATTAAAGAGGAAAAAAGATACCGAGTGCTTCCGAGTGAAATAACGAGATTAAAAGGATATAATCCAGAGACAGGGGAGGCAGGGGAGTGTCTTTTCAGAGGTGTTCACAATAACGTGCGTATGGATCCAGTGATCGGCCTTGTTTACCCCCTTCCGCGAAAACTGTTCGCACCTTTACAATCAATGAATGCAGCAGCAGAAATTACAAATCAAGAAGAAGGGATAGTCAAAAATGACGATTCGTTAAAATTAGATGATATATTCGTCAAAGCTGAGTCTTTGATCGCAGCTGGAGATGAAATTCAAAATAGAAGAGGTAATAATGAACAGCAACAATTGGAACGGATCAAAGAAAAAGGTAGAAGAGCAAACCAGGAGAATAAAAATCAAGAGAGTATATCATCGAAAGGCGAAGAACAACAACCTAGCAAAGAGAAAATAATACGACATTCAGCCTGGGATGCAAGTGGGGAAGAGAAGGAGGACGAAAAGGAAAATGTAAATAAAGAAAGAACGAATAAAAACGAACTGAGCGGAGATCGAAAGCTAACGCCGGCATCTGTTGGACAATCACTAACCGAATTAGAGCAAAGAATGGCTCTAAGAGCAGAAGAAGCAAGAAAGAAAAAAAGTGAGTCAATTGATTGATGTAACAAAAAAGCCAGCGAATATTTATTCGTTGGCTTTTCTGATGAACAGAAACTAGTCTTCACTCTTAATGTCATTAAATATATCCGTATATTTTTCATATGCATTCCTGCCGAGGGGAGTCAATGAATAGAGTTTTTGTCTACCTGATTTATCGTACTCAGCAATGCCTAAAGCCTCTAACCAACAAACAGCATAATTTAATTCCCCGCGTCTGACTCCACTTTTCAAAGATAAATCTTCTTTATTCCAATCTTTTTTAGAGAGTGCCTGCATGATGAGTTTTGGCCCATTAGGGAGATTTTTTATCATCTGTTCTAGATATGGTTGAAGGGAGCCCTCAATATTAAAGTCGAATGACGCCATAACGTCAAATTCACCCTTTCTTTGTTGTAATACATAATAACTAATTAACTAATATATATAATAGCATATATATATTAATTTACACATATCAATGTTTACCAAATTGTGTGGAATATACATGAGGAACGAATGAATTATTTATTGAACTTAAATATTAATTCCATCAATATACATTTTTGTTGTTAATAACTTAAA
Source organism: Paenibacillus sp. J31R30 (assembly GCF_059692115.1). Taxonomy (NCBI): domain Bacteria; kingdom Bacillati; phylum Bacillota; class Bacilli; order Caryophanales; family Paenibacillaceae; genus Paenibacillus; species Paenibacillus sp. J31R30. Next base: position 30,424 of record NZ_JCAUAV010000013.1, read on the forward strand.
CATAAACGTTAAAAACTGAACATATAAAAACTATTTATATAAATGATATAAAATAACATTTATATATAATTAAAATCTAAACTTCAATTCGCATTGAATTATTACAATAATGAATAGGAAAACTTATCAATAAAGATTTTGAAAAAAAAACACATCAGGTTTATAATCATACTAAAAATTGAGTAGAAGAGGGGGATTACATGCATCATTTCTTTGATCCATCAGTCCTACCGGTTACGATTACAGATTTGGAAGGTAATATTCTCTATGTTCGAACAAAAGGTCTTTATCATTATGGATATCCTGATATTATTGCTGAACAGGAGGGATATGAAGCCGAACAGTTGCTTCTAGATATACTGGATCGTATTTTTAGTCTCGAATTCAATATTAACACTACTTGGAACTATAACGGTAAACTCTTCAAATTAGAAGTAAGATCGGATGGACTTGCACATATCGTTTATCCTGAGATTGATGAAGCGCGCATTATTACAATTTTAGACCCAACCTCAGGAACTCCAATTAAGTACTTATCAAAGGGACTCCAAAATCTATATAATCATCCAGAGGTAGAAGTTAGCGGCAATATCATTTATGGCAAGGAAATTTTGGGTTATCTTATTGATCAAGTAAAGGATGGGGTGCTGTATGATCTTGATACAGTAATTACGTTAGAAGAAAAGGTTTACTTGATTATTCAAACGGCAGATCGATTAGGCAATCCATTATTGAAAATAAAGATGCCTCAAACTGAATCTGAAAATGCGAAATTTTTAAGAACGCCGCACAAACGAAGAATAGCTCATCTGTCTAGGATAAAATAATAAACCTTCTCTTTCAGATTGTCGTATAGTAATATATGTATATATATATGTTAATTAATATATTAGCATATATGAAAAATTTTAAATGCGCTATTATTCTGCGAGAAAGGAATAATCAATGGGGAAAGAACCGCCAAATATTATTCGTGAATTGGAATTTGTGCTAACACATCCTTCATGTAACGAGAGAGTTCTCGATAGGTTTTATAACAACTGGCTATTAGTGTATGAAACAGTTCCTTTGTTCTCAATCGTCGATTACATGCGTAAAGAAAAACCAAAATTGCTCTTCGAATGGTCGAAGATAAACAAAACGATTCATTCACTTTTAATCGAAATCGATCCCAATATAGAAGATAATAATGAGATGAATAAGAACAAAATCACAATTTACATCGATCTTACCGACCAATTACCAACAAAGAACGGAATCTATAAAGTAATATGGAAACCGGAGATGGAAGAATCCATTGTTACAGCTCACTTTAAATCAAAGACATTGATAGTCATAGAAAAGAAAGATAATAAGGTGATGACTCTCGTCGGTATAAGTCACATTGAAGATAACGAATACAATCTATTTGTAAAAAGGAGAGGTATATAAAATGAATGAAGCTCTAATCGTAAATCCAATGCAAGAGTATAAATCATCACTTCGACGCAAACAACTCCACCAGGGACTTGTAATCGGAATCGAAGTTCATAGTCCTTTTGGAATACCAATGCAATGTGCTCTTGTTAAGCTGAACAGCGGACTAAAAGGATTGATTTACGAAGATCAATTTGATCGCCGTAAGTATCGTTCACTTCTTGGGTTTATGGATCATACGGTTGATTTCATGGTGCTGGATGTTAAAAAGCTAGGTCATGACGAAAACAAGATTAATGTGTTTAATGAAGAAAAAGGGATCGTCCTGCTCTCACGTGTACAAGCATTAGATGAGCTGCAGGAGGAATTCTGGGAAACGGCATTATTGAATCACATTGTAACTGGACAAGTCTCTGGTTTTGAAGATGAACGTATCTATATCCGCATAAAAGGTGTTATCTGCGTAATGCCGATTCAGGACTATGAATACGATTGGACAGTATCCGGCAAGAAAGTCGTACCAATCGGTACTGAGTTAACGGTAAAAATTACTCATATTGATAGACAAAAGAAACAGGTCAGAGTCTCACGCAAAGAACTTATGGAAGATCCTTGGCTTCGAGTTCACGAAAAATTTGGGGTCGAAAACTTTTATTCCGGAATAGTTACTGGTGTAGTGCAAGATGTAGGTATATTCGTTAAATTGGAACCAGGCGTTGAAGCACTTGCATGGTTTCCACTCGAAAAAAAGATGCCACGCGACGGAGTACTCATGGGTAAAACATGCACGGTTCGTATCAAGAACGTTAGTGCAAGAAACAAAAAAATTGGTGTGAAAATCGTCGCATTCCCGCATGAACTCTAATAGAGAGAAGGACGACGCGCTATGGATAATTTAGTTTCACCTTTAATAAAACCGCTGCAAAGCAATGTTATACCCTATAAACCCTTAATGGACGATCCTTATGCTTATATTACAGACATAAGTGAACTTCCCCATCACGCGTATCAATACATTGCAGGGAAAGTCGAGCAGAACTGGATCACAGAACGAGATATCGAAATAATTAAATTTATTTATGTCCATCGTTATGTGACAACTAGCCAAATTGGTCGACTGTACTTTACGGAAACAGAACGTGAACGGTCCGTAACGGCAAGAATGGTTCGACTGGTGAAATATGGCCTATTACGGAAGGTGAAGTGGTCAAGTTATACCCAGTCCTCTAGAAACAGACCTAGCCTTTACGAGCTTGGTGATAGTGGAGCAGATATTTTAAAATACAAATTCGGTGTTTTCTTAGGTCAACGGGATCCGAGAAATTCAAAGCCAACATCCATGCTATTTCGAATGAAATACATAGCAAGTAATGAACTCTACATACATTTGCGTAACTCTTTTGACCTTGTTCATTTTGAATTTCACCCATCACTAAGAATGAAGGACGAACATGTTGTACCTACGGCTAAGTATTATCTGCGAAGCCCAAGGGGAAGGGAAATGCCTTTTTACTTGATTTGCCACAGAGAAGAAGAGAAATGGTTGAAAACTATTCGCTTTCAAGCCAGCTTCTTCAGAGAATACATAACTACTGTAGAGAAGGAAACGACGCTCGTCATTCTCGTTTCATCAGATGATAAAGCATTACTAGCGAGCAAGATCATAGAACAGGAAGGAGCAAATAGATTTACATGGTTTGTTACAGACAAGGATTTGAACGACTACAACGTTGATATACGTCAGGCTTTTTTCTTCTATGAAAACGGTGAAAAAACATACTACAATCTAAGTTAATTAAGAAGTGAGTGAGGGGCTAAACATAAAATGAAATTGCAGTTACTCACGAATGATCGGCAGCACGAAATTCTTACACATGTCATGAAACGGTTTAACGAAGTCTGCAATCATATTAGCAATGTAGGATTTCAAACAAAAACACATCGCAACAAGATTAAGCTATCAAAGAAATGCTATAAAGAAATTAGGTCCATTTATAATGTACCAGCATAATGGTAGTGAGAGCTATTGGCAAAGTAATGGAAGGATATAAACCTGGATCTAAGACGGAACTGAGATTCGGTGAGAACACATCAGTGTTTACGACAGACGGTTACTTAGGTTTAAAATGGATGAATCATGTCTCGATATCAACCTTAGACGGAAGGATAGAACTTCCTTCTCGCGTCACTGGTTATCGCGGCGGAATTTACGACCGCCGAGTCCCTGGACAGGCAGACCTGATTCTGCTGGACAAAAACTTCTACCTTTGAACGTCGACTTACCTGAAGATTCAAACATTACGACCATGGAATTCGCTGATGTTGCAACGCAAAAAACTTGTATATCAATATATATACATATATGAAAGACGGGTTCGCCAATGAAAAGACTATTCCTGGTGTATGACGATAAAGATTTTGCGGAATGGGTTATGGAAGAGCTTGCTGAATATGGGCGTTTTGTAAGAAACTTTGAATCACTCGACTTTTTTATACCGCAATGGAATACTGCAGGTGCATCGGACGTCGTAATCCTGCCAGAAACCATTATAAAGTCTGATAATTCATTTTTGAATATATATCAAACAGTAAAACGGGAATCGCCTGAAACACTGTTTCTATTAATATATCATCGCGAAAAAGACGCCTTAATACAAAGACTTATCGATGATGGCAATGTCTGCATAAGTTATGCAGAATTGGATACTGGTTTATTGGAAACACGGTTAATAAATGTTTCGAAAAACTCAGCCGCGCCAAATATATCAATTGATACTCCTGTTTCATTAATTAGGAACGTGAATAATTCCGATAGTCATTCGGCTTTAGCATCTGAGTTATTATCCCGTTCAACTGAAAACAAAGATGAAAAATCCACTAATAGTAATATAGATGAACAGATTAACCAAGTTAATCAAAATAATAAAGAGAGCTCTGAATTAACAACGGAATCCGAATTAGGAACTAACACGTCAAATCCAACTCTCGATGTCAAAACCAGACAAGGTAAAACTATTGGCGGATCCGTACCTAAAAAACATAGATCTCAAGAAGAGCAAAAAGCGAAGCTTCAGAGGATAAAAGAAAGAATCGTCATTGAGGAGAAAATAGTTACTGTCCATGTACCGGTTCATTACAATTCAACGCTTGTTTCGATTGTAAGTCTATATCCAAGAGCTGGGGCCTCATTTATTACAACTAACTTTGCAAGAATGCTTGGTGAAAATAAAGTCCCAGTTGCTGTGTTTGAACCAGTACTTGAGTCGGTAGGATCCACTATTTATGAAATGTTGTACGGTGATAAAAATGCCCCGAAAGAGTGGAAGTCATGGGCGGAACAGCTACAAACCGAAGGATATATTTCTCATAACTTTAATTGGAATTATCAAGGTGTAAATTGGATACCAGCAAGCATTCAATCCACTACAAATTGGACAGAAGAGAATACAATGCAATTGTTGTTGGCTGCAAAACGGTTCCCTGTTACTTTATGTGATATATCGTCAAATTACCATGAGACACAATGCAAAAAAATATTAAGTATGTCAGACGAAATTTGGCTTGTGATTGATGCAGACCCAATCCAACTAATACACCATAGCAAGAATATTGAAAGATTTAAAAATGATTATCCAGGAAAACAATTTAAGATTATTGGTAATAAGTGGAGCAGCGGCATTAAACAGAAGGAATGGAAGGGAGTTGTCCATTTCCCAGTCATCTCTCAAATACCAGATCTTGGATCATCAATAGTAGCAATGTTATGGGATGGTAGGGTGGCATGGGATGACTCAAAATCGAAAAACCTGTTACACGCTCATTTTAAGCCATTAGCTCGAACTGTATTACCCAAAGAAATGTATAGCATTATGAAAAAACAGTATGGCTTTGTGGCTAAAATAACCAATATTCTGGGGAAAATGAAATCTCTAGAAGATGAAGCGGAAAAAGATAATGTTATCGGATAACAAAGTACAAGAAGTCGGACGGTTTACAACTATTAGATTACAATCTAGGCATAATTTTAGGGTAGGTGGTAAGTAGTGAGAAAAGTTTATATTGGGATTTCCGGCATATTGCTTATGGCTGCTTCGCTTTATGCTAATTATTATTTAACCAATGCATCCCAAGTAAAGTTTAATTCAATTGATACCGTGAAACCGGTTAGAGTACTACAAAGTGGAGAGGTTATAGACACTAGTATGATTCGAATCGTGTCGATTCCTGAAGTTGCACATTCTTCTGAAGGTGTTAGAGATGTTAAAGAATTGATTGGGAAAGTAGTTGTTGTACCGATTGGCCAGAATGAAGAGATTCCGAATTGGAAGATTTCTGCAAAAAATACTGTTCCAGTACAAGGTGAAAGGTATGTAAGTTATAAGACTGATGTAATAGCCAATGTCAATAACATGGTTAGAAAAGGGGATCGTGTTGACGTATGGGTTGAATTTGAAACCCCAAAACTAATAAAAACTACATCTGGTACAGTCAGCGTGGGTTCTGCAAAAATACTTGAGAATTTAAAGGTTGCTGCTGTTAAGACGGCTGAAAGTATAGAGGTTTTGGATCATATTACATTAGATAACCTAGCTCAAAGCGACGCCACTCAGCTAAGTAATGCTCGAAGTAAACCGAATGGCAAGCCTGATAGTAATACATATATCATGGATGATGAAACAGCGGGGGCATTTACACTAGGTTCACTAGGTGGACGAATAAAGTTAACACTTCCAAATCTTGCTGTTCGTACCATGGATCCAACAAGAATTACGGATGTTTTCCGAGATCTACAATCGGCAGATGCCTTCACTAAGAATAAAAATGAGATATCTGTTAACGGTAACCTAAAAGAATCGGATATAAAAACTTCTGTACCTACTAAAATTTCGTCTAATCCTAAACCAGATGAGAAATCAACGACACCAAGGGTAACGGAGGTTAAATAATGAAGGTTCTGATAGCTATTCAAGATGCTCCAGCCATGGAAGCTTTCTTAGAATATAAGAAGTCAAATATGGATATTCAAATCATTGATACTCGAGATCAATTAATTTACAAAATTTCAGAACCATTTGAAGTTGTGGCAGTTGACTGTGGCCTATTTTATGATTTGTATCCTTGGGAATGGATGGTTGAGATCAAGAAAGGCCTTCCAGCAGCTACCGTGTTTATTGGCTTGAATGACAAAGTCTACGATTCAATCATGCTTGAGGTTATAAAGAAGTTAGCTTCTGATTTTGATTTTCAAGTTGTCCCTAGCCAATCTACGGTTAGCGAGTTGGCAGAAAAATTTTCTTCAGCAATATTTGGTACTGAGAAAGAAAGTCTACATGATGATATTGGAGTGGGGAAGTTTATCACGACTATATCAGGAGTTAGCGGAGACGGATCAACAACAATAGCAGAGAATCTAGCATTGTCGATAGCCTCCAAAACTAAGCTTCGAGTTTGCCTGATAGACGGTAATTTAAAAAGCCCATCAATGCGTGGGAATTTAAATCTGTCGGATCGAGAAAGATCAAATATTCAAATTAGGTCAAGGCTTCAAACCAACGCTTTAGAGCCGGATGATTTATTAAAAGCCTGTGTACCCTATAAACGGCTAGATAATTTATATGTATTGCCTGGAAGTAACCGAAGAGAAACAGCTTCAGATGTAACTCCAGAAATGATATTAAATTTAATGAGAATTGCTAGAAGTACTTTTCACATTACGATTATGGACGTCCAAACCTTCCCAGACAATGCTGCAACAATCTGTGGGATTCGCGGGTCGGACATGAGACTTTTAGTTGCCCAAAACAACTATGCTTCGTATATGGCCAGCTGGGGTGAATGGTTCGATTGTTACTGGAAGTATTGTGGTTTAGCCGGCGATGATTTCAAACTCGTTTTAAATAGATCTAATATGAACGAGAAGAAGGGAAAGCAAGTATCTGAATTTATCGGAATGGATCTTATTTCTGAAATACCAAATGTCTCTGGTGGGCTTGGCATAAAAGCTGTCCATGAAGGATTGCCTCTTTATCTTCAATCTGGTGCAGATGCATTTATCTCAGCAATTGACGAACTAGCATCAACAATTGTTGACGAAGAGTACAAAACTGAGATTAAAGAGGCTAAAACTAAGAAAATTAGCTGGTGGAATAAAGTGCTGAGGTAGGAGGAGTTCGTTTGAATTTAGCAGGAATTCGCATGAAGGTAAGACATGCATTTGATCCTTCCAAATATCTACTCGATATAAAACAAGCTCGTGTTTATGAGATGAAGAGGCCAACACTACTCTTGAGTGGACAAACGAGTAATAAGAGGATGTCATTATCCGAGGCTGCAAACTTAGTGTATGAACATCTTTTAGAAAGACAAGAAAAGGATCAAAAATTGCACGACGATATTATGAATGCAGGAATAGGAGATCCCCAGGCAAAAGAGAGAATGAAGGCGGTAATCGATACTTTGATCGTGGAATACCGTATTGACGTAGATCCAGATACTCTTATTGACGATTTGACGCCTTCTGAATGCATCTATGCGGAAACGTGCGGAGCGAGCCTAATTGAAGATTTGAAAGATCGTCCTGATGTTGAAGAAGTCCAAGTTATTGGGAATGACATATTCCTTATTATTAATGGTGACACCGTTCCTCAACACCGCACATTTAGTTCTTTGAAGGATGTAGAACTATTACAAGACCGACTTGCTCTATGTGGGAAAAAGCCGATAAATGACAGACAACCATGGGTACAGTCTTACATGTGGAATGGTTCTCGATTAGTCATGTCACGCGGACCGTATTCTGATGTCCCAAGTATATTTATTCGAAACTTTATTGTGAAGGATGCATCGTTAGAAGGCCTTGTTGAATTAAGAACTATTGATAAAACAATGAAGGATTTACTTCAGTTATTAATAAGATATCATGCGTGCATTTTGGTGGGAGGTTCAACAAATACGGGGAAAACAACCACCCTCTACGCACTGTGCCAAGAAATTCCTGAAAACGAAAGAATCCGGACACTCGAGCCTGAATTTGAGATTGCATTACGTAGAAGGCTAAAAGGAAAACGAAGTATTTTAGCTGTTCGAAAAGTCGACGACATTGGCCTAACGATGGAAGAGGCGTTTAAACCTCTGCTCGTGATGTCACCGCACTGGGTTATTTTGGGAGAGGGTAAAGGCTCCGAGATCAGTCAAGCTGTACAAGGTGCTCTGCGTGGTCATGACGTCTTAGCTACAATGCATACAAAGTTTAGGGATTCCTTTCTCTCTGATGTAGAAGACATGATTAAACAAGATGGTAGATTACATGACCCTGTAGATACAAAAAAGAGAATTGCTCGTGCTTTCAATATTATTATATTTCAAAGATTATTAAAAATTAACTCAGTGAATTATCGAAAATGTACGGAAATTACGGAATTATCTGTTGATGAAAATGGAGAAGTCCATGTTCGCCCTCTAATTGACTTTGATTATATGAAACATGATTGGTTTGCCCCAGGTAACAAAATAAGCAAACCGTTAATGGAACATATGATTTCAAATGGTGCTGATCCCAATGAGTTCCGCAGATTAGGGTTTTGGTAGCAAATTGTATGGAAGGGAGGGATTAGAAGTGTATTTTAGTCTTAAAATTCCATTTGACGTTATCTTAGGGACGATACGAGGAACTTTTCTTGCATTTTGGATAATTGGGTCACTGTTAGTCATTCTAGTTTTACTGCAGATAATGGCAAACACAATTCAAAGAAAGAAAAGATTTCGAACGGTTGATGGAGGAAAACGGAAAAGTTCAATAAATCTGAGGGAAATACCCCTAATACGGAAATTTTCAGAAGAAATTGAAATTGCTGAAATAAAAGTTCCAGTCGAAGTGATTCTTTCTCTCATGCTTATTTTTTTCTTGTCGGGGTCATTTGGATCAAATGGAATCATCTACATTTTACAACAACAATTTGCATCAGGTTCGGATCGCGCAGCTGCTACGAATTCATGGTTTTTAAGTATATTTCTTGGGTTACTCTTCTCTAGCTTTCCTTACTTCTATGTAAGATTCAAGTTGCAAAGGAAAAGGACTAAAATTGCCATGCAAATGATTGCTTTGGTACAAAATATTATTGGGTTTTATAGGCCTAATATTTTGACAATCGAACTTGTTAAAAAAGCAACTCCAACAGTACCAGATGAAGTAAGAACAGAGTGGAAGAGGTTGCTGAGCGCACTGAGTCTGCAATCCATAGAGAAGTCATTATATGATTTTTCGAAAAGAATCGATAACGATTGGTCCGAAGATTTAGTAGATACACTGATAATAGGATCGACTGGCGTTAATATCTCTGGGGCGCTACAAAAATTAGTAAAAGATATGATGACCTCCAAACGAAATGAAGAAAAAAGACTCGTAATGGTTACGGTATATAGGGTTGGTACTAGTCTTTTGGTGGGCTTTTCGTTTGTTATTGTACTATTTAATATCTGGGGTGATGGATCTAACTACAAGCATTACTTTATTGATCCGGCAGGTAAATTCATTATGTTTCTTGCCATTCTTGTCTTTTTCTTTTCAATGGTCATGGTATTGCGAACAGGAAAAAAACAGTTTTAGGAGGACAGAGCTAACATGCAAATCAGTCAAATGTTTTGGATCGATGGCTTAAAGATACTCCTAACTTTGGTGTTCTCTGCAGGCGCGCTTGCATTTTGGCTTACGGTTTTGAGTAATATCAGATTTAGTCGGAATAGTCGTTTATCAATGTTAGTCGAGAGGTTAAAAGAAAGGCAAAAAGAGAGCGACCTGATCGAGAAATTAGAAAACGATGACGATATGCCAACGATCGTTAGGAATTATTACCAAAAGGCACGATTGGCAGGATTACCAACAAGTTTAACATATGAGTATTTTCAAATTATGCGATGGTCCGTAACGATTATATTATTAATTTTTGTATGTATGTCTCAAGTAAGAACTCTAGACATGCTTCGTAATTATACGATAGGTGCATATATGTTCTTAGTTTTGATGTTAGTTATGATTGGTTTGATTGGTTATTGGTTACCTTATTTTATTATCATATCGCTGGCAGCAGACAAGAAAACGAAAATATTAATGGAAATTGCAAAGCTTTCACAAAGGTTAGCGCTTTTGGTGAATGACAAAGCAGATGTTAGAGATACTTTTCTAAGAGCGAGTAGGCCATTAAATATATTAAAAGGGCCTATTAATGAGATGGCAACGATGTGGGGTAAAAATCAGAAACTGGCCATCAAAAGATTTAAAGACAGCGTAGGCATTCCAGAAGTATATCCATTAGTGAACGCATTAATTTCCTTAAGTGATGCAGATTCAAAAGAAATATCACACTTATTATTGACCGAAACCAAAAATATAGATGACACCTTAGAATCTGATGTCAATAGAAGAATTGAAAATGCACCATTGTGGATTAGTTTCTACGTCATGATTCCATTTGGCATGGACATTGTTTTATTTCTTTACCCTTGGTTGATTTCAGTAAAGTCACAAATACTTACCAGTTACACTACACCCTAGGAAAGGAGCTATATAGGCATGACAAAGCTTATTATAACAATACTCATGTGCGTATTAGTTGGTGGTTCATGCTTGTACGTCATGGGTACATTAATACTTCCGTCAGCAAGTGATGCCGGAAGTACTCAGAAGACGAAAATCCATAACGCTTTTCAATAACGTGAAATAAAAAATAGTGGAGGTAAAAACATGACAAAATTAATTATGATTATTCTGGTATGTGTACTGGTAGCAGGGGCTGGACTCTATATTTTAGGAGTTCAGGTTGTTCCAGGTGTTAAGACAAAGGGTACCTCCATAAATACAACTGTAACCGGAGCTACCGTTAATTCCACGACTGGTGTAATTACAATTACGGCTCCTTAAATGACAAAACTCCTAACTACACTGTTGCTAGTCATTTTGGTTTTTGGGACGGGAATTTATATTTTTTCCGGCAATGGCGGTTTGAATAATGAAGTTACTAATGGACACACTTCGGTAACTACAAAAGTTCGAAGCTTTGATTATGTAACCAATTAATTGTAAGACAGCCATTCTTAATAAATTCGTTTTACTTCGGAGGTTTTGAAGTGACAAAGTTAATAATGATTATCCTGGTATGTGTTTTAGTTGCAGGGGCAGGGTTGTATATCTTAGGGGTCCAAGTTGTGCCAGGTGTGAAGACAAAAGGTACGACTATAAATACAACAGTTACAGGAGCTTCAGTTAGTTCCCTCACAGGCGATGTTACGATTTCTGCGCCATAAATGATATTTATCGTAACTCGTTTTTGACAGGGTCCTGTATGGGAAAGATGATATTTTTACCCATACAGGTTTTATTAATTTGACAATAACCATCTTTAGGGTGAATAAAATATTCTTAGAAGCGACATGGGGGACAAAATGAACCGGAAATGGATCAGAGTTATTAATGATGATAGGGGTATTGTAAACCTGCTTGTAACCCTTTTGGTTATGCCATTACTTCTATTCTTGAGTTTTACAATTATCCCTTTCTTTGTTTACACGATGAAGGCTGATCACGTGAACATGATTGCCAACCATGCATTAAAAGAGGCTGAAGCGGTTGGGTATCTGAGTCCAGCTATTATTGCAGAGACCAATTCAAGATTTACAGCATTAGGACTTGGCGCAATAACGATCGCTGGGAATAGCTATCCTAGCTATGCTGGTAGCACATTATCAAAAGTACTTAGGGACGACCCTGATCCATCAATTACTGTTATTGTTAAATATCCGGCGCCTAACTTAACAAAAATATTATTTGCAATCGGCGGAAGTAGTAGTAACCAGCCAACAGAAGGTTTTTACTATATTCCTCTCTATGGGAGGAGTGAAGCCTACGAATGATACCTATAGTTTCGCAAAAAGCGAAAAAAAATAAGTGGTTGGTGCCACTGCAGGATGAAAGAGGTAGCGTTCATATCTTATTGTTTACACTTCTTGCTACGATGTCGATCGTGTGGATATGGATAACAGCAACTAATTGGATGACGCAATCTCTCATGATGAACAAAACGAAACCTATGCTCGATTTGTCAACGCATGCAGCTTCCCTTGATATTGACAAAACAGAGGCAGCCTATGGAAGATTAGTTTGGGATAGCCAAGTTGGTACAAATAGCTTTTATTATTATTTAAGAAAAAATCTTAGACTGGATGCCACAAACGGTCCGTTAAATGGAAGTCCTCTTAAGGTATCACCAATAATTCATGACTTGGAATTCGTTACGAATACCTCATATCCATACTATTTGCATAAAGAGATTACTGTGTACGCGGGTACGTCTGATGAGACGACTAGGGAAGTCGATGTTACCATTTATGGTCCATCGGTAGTGGCAATTATTGAAATCAGACATCAACTACTTGGACTTGGACGAAGTGAACCTGTAGTTCTTAGCAGTGTCTCCAGCGTAAGAATGCGCTAATAAAAAAAGTTGGATGTTAGGAGGGAGAATGTTGTTGGACCATATATTAATGGAAAGAATGCGGAAGCATCACGTGGAAAGTTATTACCATTCCTTACGCGTTTCTCTACTTTGTTTTCAAGTTGCCCAAAGATCAGGTTTGGCAGTTGATACATGCATTGCTGCATTAAGAACAGGATTATTACATGATATAGGAAAACTAAGAGTACCTGTTGAGATTTTATCTAAGAAGGGATCACTTACAAAATTAGAATATGAAGTAGTTCAAACACATGTAAGGAGCGGAGTCCGAATTCTATCAAAATTATCCTATGATGGAATAATTATTGACGGAGTCAGTGGTCATCATGAGAGGGAGGATGGGAGTGGGTACCCTTACCAATCTACTAATCACACTATTATATCTCGAATTGTTGCTGTATGCGATGTGTATGATGCTATGACAGAAAAAAGAGAATATAAAGAAGAGTTAGATAAATCATTTGTAATACATGAAATGGAACGTGGTCGTCTAGGTTCATTTCATCTAGGTTATGTGGATATACTCAAAAATATCGTTCATCAGGAGTTGTCTTCAAAGATACAACCCGCTTCCAAACGAGTAATATAAAAGGTTTATTCAAAAGAAGAAGAAGAAAAACGGTAGTAAGAAATTATAAAATAACTTTGAAATACCAATATATTAATATATAATTATATATATTAATATATTGGTATTTTTAAACTAGAAGTTAATACAATACATCAAAGGACGATATGATGGCGAGTTACGGTGACGGGTGACTGGTATGTAATAATAATTTCCTCATTTAAAGTTCAAAAGAATATTCAGTAAAAGCAGAGGGGATTTCTATGAAACGAAAAATTCTTGTATTAATGAGCGCACTTACATTTGCAACAACTACGGGGTGTAACTCTGTTGAAATTTCCGCGGCAAGCAGTTCAAGTAGTTTACCTACTACTGTTCAGTTTAAGGATATTGCAGGACATTGGGCAAAGAGCTCAGTTGAAATCGCAATTTCAAAAGGATACATCGATGGTTATGAGGACCAAACTTTTCGGCCAGAGAAGAATGTAAGCAGAGCTGAGTTTATTAAAATGGTGGTTACAGCCATGAAAGTAACTGTGAATAGTCAAGACTCAAGTTCTGATTGGTCAGTTCCCTTTGTATCTGCTGCAATTGAAAAGGGTATCCTTCGAGACACCGATTTCGAAAGTGATAAAAAGAATGAACCAATTTCTCGGTTAGAAATGGCCAGAATTGCATTAAGAGCAACGGATAGCACACTTCAAAACAAGGCAGTTACTATTGATAACAGTTCTGTCATGTATAATTCAACAAAGATTGGTCTTATTCAAGGAATGGTTAAGGGGGCTTTGGAGCCTGAAAACTCTACTACTCGTGCCCAATCAGTAACAATTATCGAGCGTATTTTAAAAGTCAATCTAGGTGAGAAATTAGAAATTGATAAATACGCAGTAGGGAATGCTGAGTTGGCACTTAAACACACTAATATTTTTTCTATGATTCCTATTTTTGGTGGAAAACAGAACACCGACGAACACTTTGGTATAACTCCATATAACCCAACTAAACTTATTATGGAGACACCTGACGGAAAATATAAGGGTCAGATTGATCAAATCATTGCTGTGGATATGGATAATCCAAATGACCCAAATAGGGATATTGTCGGAAATATTAGTGAAATGAAGTGGTGGGCTGAAGGCGTTAGGAAGTTTGATTTTCATGTTTCTGATCTTAAAAACTATTACATTATAGTGGTGAAAAGTCATCTGGATTTTAATAAAGATGAAAGTCTTTATGCTAAAAATACCAAACCTTTGTTAAGTTTTACTGGTATTTCGAGTTCTGATTCAACAGCTCTAAAAAATGGTACACTCAATACTCTTGGTCTGGTTTTTATAGATCGACCTGGGGACACAAATTTGTTTGTTATGCCTAAGTCTGGATATGTTATTGACGGTGGGATACAGATTAGAATTGAAGCTCCTGCCATTCCGCCTCAAAAAAACTATGGTAGAAATATTGTTGACATTACAGCATCGTTTCTAGCGAAATAGGCGGTGATTCTATGAAGTTGTCCAAATTCAGGAGGAGAACTAAACTTTTAAGTTTATTAATTTTGTTTCTTTTATTATTTGAATCTCTACCTTATCAGTATTTAGGCGAATGGATAACAAAGGCTTTTGCTGCTCCTGTTACAAGTATAACGTTTCCAATCGATTATAATGGAACGGGGGCTGATGCAAATGGAAATCATTATTCTAAATATAGCCATGTTTCTGGTGCTAAGGTCAATGGTTTGACGGTACCTCCTGGAAAAGCTATAACTCGTATTTTGCATGGAACTGAGGATGTTACACCACCTGCTGCTGTAGGATTGAATAGTTATACAGGACCGTTGAATGATATACATTCATCCGGATCTGCGATACCTGTAACTTCCAAAAATAATGAGAACGGCGCACGAGGGTACTATGCGTGGTTTAGATACATTCCAACAGACCCGCATAAACTAAATTGGTACGCAGACGTAACAGGGGGGGACGGTAATACACACCGTATAAATTGCGGACCTTCTCTGGGGACTTCTGACGGAATACACCATCAGACTACGGGAGCTCCTACAGAATTAGTAGCTGGATATAATATGCCAGAGGTTCCTTATTGTTCATCCAATGAGACCGAGTTTTCCGCAATGCAGCATTTGGGTTTAGATTCTATTATTGAAAATTCATATAGAACAAATGTCGGAGACTTATATGTTCCATATGAGGCAGTTAATACAAACTCATCTTCTGGTTCTGCAGTAGTTAATGAGAGGGTTAATATAACGGGACCTACTGGAAGCGGATTTCCTAGAGCCGAGACCATAAACGTTATTCAAGTAAACGGAGATTCTTCTGACGCTAGTAAATTTAGAGTAATTTATGATCAAAATTTCTCTGATTTTATTCCTGGTCTTGATTCAGAGTCTCCTGATCCTGGCAATGGTTCAAGAGTTAGAGTATGGTTTGCTGCATTCAGAGTGAATGTTAGTGGAACTACATTTCAATATGATTCAAATGTTAAGGTGGAATATGATACTCCCACAGGAGCAGCAAACTTAGTAGCAGGTGCAATTAATGGGCCTTCATGTGTACAAGTTAATACGTCTACCAATTTTACTTTTACTGTAAGCAATGCGGGTGGTACTGACATAACAACAGCCTTTAACGTGAAAGTCTTAATCGACGGTTCAACTTACCAGACATATAACTACTCAGGACTTAATTCTGGTCAACAAAAAACAGAAAACTTCACAAAGTCTTTTTCAGGAACTTCTCCTTACGGAGTAGCTATTATTATTGACACTGTGACAGTTGAAAGTAGTACCTCTGATAACAGTAAGTCAATTACGGTAACTCCTCAAGCATCGTGCGCTGTTGTACCTCCTACCGAAGTAATAACTGCCAATTTCAAAATTGATAAGCCTTCAATTGAATTTGGGCAATCGAACGGTATTACAGCCGATGGTATTTCCGTTACTGGAGGCAATGGTTGTGGTATTCAACAGGTAGCCTATACGGTTTCACAAAATGGAAACTCAAAGGTGTATTCTAATACCGGTGCTTTTTCATTCAATGTTGGTGCCTTACCACCAGACCCAGGTTGGATGACAATAGGAACTGTCAGTGTCTCACTTAAAGTTACGTCCACATGTGGTGGAGAAGCAACGGCAGGTCCGAAAACATTCCAAGTTGTATCACCAGCATCATGCACAGGATCTAATAGTCCGCCAGTGGTACATGTTGGATGGTTCAATGCAGGGGACTCTTTTAGTTTTACTCCTGAGAATATGTTTCCTGTAAATGAACGTGTTTGGTTGAGGGTAATACAAAAACCAGCTATGTATCCGGGAGATCAAGATGAACCTTATGACCCTGATGGAGATCCTTACTTTCTTACATGGGACTTCCCAGGAAGTTCTAGTTCATGGGTCAAACAACTAGAAACCGATTATGGTTTATGGAATCACGAACCTTTCGGTTGGACATACAATTTTAACGCTAACGTCCTTGGTATTCATAACATAAAAGTAACGGCAACGGATAAATGCGGCAATCAATCCCAAACTTCTGCGAACATGAGCGTTGTGCCTCCGAATCCAGTGCCAGTTATTTCGCTGCCGCCTAAAGTAGTGGAAGGGCGTTCGTATACGCCTGCAATTGATGGATCGAGGAGTTATAGCCCACTAAAACGGTCCATTGTTAATTACAATTGGAACGGTACTAATTTGCCAATATATCCGAGCGCAGGTAATTACAATATCAAATTAGACGTTACGGATAGTGGCGGGTTAACTTCACTAAATCCAGCAGTTTCCGTGTTAACAGTACTAGAAGACTTAGCACCAATAGCTAATTTAAGCTATGCAACTGTTGGGATCAGAAACGTTCCGCTGAATTTTACGGATCAGTCGTTTTCTCCTGATAATGATCCCATTATGCTACATACCGTAAAGTACATTTGTGATCGGAATAATAACGGATCGTACAGCGACGAAACATACACGACCGTCACACTTGATGCCTCGGGAAAATTTGTACTTAATCCTACTCAAGTGGGAAAATGTAACGTCCATATTCATATTAAGGAAGGACTTGGACTTCAGAAGTCAGCAGATAAAGATTTCCATTTTGAAATTGTAAATGATGCACCAACTGCGGATTTCTACATACAGGGTGCTGATTATGCCCCACCTGAGTATGTATCTACCACGTATACGGCAGCTGATCTAGCAGGCGGTACTTGGCAATCGTATGACCGAAGAAACTACGTGCCTTATGCTGGAGAAGGTGCTATTGAATCCTATGCTGTCCCTAGTGCAGGAAATTTCAAAGGTCTTAGCGCAAGTAATTTGACGTCCAAGGTTATGAGTTATTCATGTTCCGATACCTATTATAATGGTTGCGGGAATCCTTCCGCTGGCGGGATGATAACCCCTAGTTTGTTCCAGTACGGGAGTGCCTACCCAGGGTTTATGAATATAAATGCCACGGTGGCTAACTACAAGCCGGTTCAGTACATGGGTAATTATGGATACGCCGAAATAATAGGAAAAGATCTCGAAAACGATCGAATATGGTATCGGTCCGTCTATTGGAATAACAGTTGGCAAAGGAACCAGATCAGTGAATGGGTATTCAAAATATCTGACCTAGAAAGATCGGCTAAGGGTGAAGGGTTTGTTGCGTTTCCTCTCCATAAAATCTTAGATTTCTACTCATCCGTAGGTAATGGATGGGCTATGCCACCAACCCCTGCGGCACCAATATGGTATGGTATACCCGCAAAGGCATCATCACCGCTTGCTGGGCAAATGCCCTATACCTGGACTTGGCAGACTGACGACGGTAACGAAGTCTACACCGGAGTTACATCGGCAGTTGTGCCATATGCGAAGGATAGGGCGGGCAACAGTTATGCGTACACGGCTGTAAATTACCCACCTTTCTGCTCTCTCAGCAAGCTCAACCCTGGAGGTACGGTATTGTGGACGAAACAGATAACTGGTTGTGATCCCTTACAAAGCGGTCAAGGATCAGATCTTATACCATTAATAGTTTCTGATGACAATGCTTATGTGATTATTACCAAACCAGGAGCTTCACAAGTTTTGAATAATAACACTGGTGCAGTTATCAAGACTTTTGGGGCAAAGGAAACCCCACAAATAGTAAACGGTAATGTTGTGATGTATAAGACTGGGGACAGTTACACGGTTCCACATGACATAAAATTTTACAACGTAGGTACAGGGGTAACGACCACCGCATCAAGTAGTAATGGCGGGGTATCAAGTATAACCATGTCAAGTGATGGTGTCATAACTTACCTGGCTTGGGAGGACAATGGTACTGGTGTATATAGTTATTATGTCTACAACGTCACAACTACCGGATCTTTAATTAGTAAGTTTAATGTCGGACTTTTGGGATGTTATGGGGCTTTGCCTAATATGTTTTACAGTGGAGATGCAACTCTAACCTTTACTTGTTTTAATGATTATGGTGACAGGTCAGGAGTAACGGTTATTAGCACACTGAAAACTGATGTTGACCCGAGCCGGGGGCTGACAGGGTCTGGGCAATTGTACAACACATCTGCTCAGTTAGCTGATGGAGAAGTATTGGCAAAGCTTAAGTTTAACTATGATAGCTTAAGTGATTCTACAACAGCTGGGGTCGCAGGTCGTATTCAAGACAAGAATAATATGTATCGTCTTGAGGTGTCACCAAAGAAAACGACACTGGTTAAGTATGTAGGTGGTGTTAGAACTGTATTGTCAGAAGTCCCTTACCAACTGACTTGGAGAACTTATCACACGGCCAAGTTAAAAATGACTGGTACGCTTATCAAAGCTTATGTAAACGGTGTGCCATTAATTAACGTAACCGATACTTCTTTCAGTAGTGGCTCATTCGGACCGTATTCAGAAATGGCTAATTCACTGATAAAAGACTTCACTACAATTAAGTACCTAAACAGTAGTTCAGTAACTGAGAACATTGGTATTGTTGGGGACTCGCTTGATTATGTGACTAGCTACTCAGATATAGAGAATGATCCAGCTGTTACGGTATTAAACAAGTGGTCTTACACACATGTGAATCCAACGAAGTTTTTAGATGCAGGGGACGGCTACTCAGGATTATCGGTATATAACGGTCTAGTGACTACATCACCTCGTCTCACAATGGATAAAGTGGGAGTTTACAAAATCGACTATCAATTGCCTGATGACCCTGCACCAATTGGGTTTAAATATCCTAATCCAAATTTCGCGGCGTATATGCAATATTCAGATCCTTCGTCTCAAACAGTGATAATACATCGTAGACCGATCAACATATTTACTGCTGTTATAGGTGCTGACTTACTTGTACACTACACGGAAAACGGTTATGACCCTGATAGATGGCTAAGTTCATCGGTTTATTCCACGGAACCGACTGGTATTAATTATCAGACCACTCGTGGAATAGTAGAGCGTAAATACAACTACACTGCACCGAATGGCACTACAGCTAGTGGACAGCTTATTAGACCATCACAGCCTGGGGTATATACCATAAGAGAAGCAGTAAGAGACGAATATGGAGCATGGTCGGATTGGGAAGAACAATCTGTGACCGTGGCTGCACCACCAGTAAATAATCCGCCATCAGTCGTACAAACATTTCCTACTGGATCTTTTGCTAGTCCAGATTATACTAATTCCTTGACTCCAACGATAACTTGGCAGCAATCTGACCCAGATATTGGAACGCTCTTCACTCAAGCACACGTGGTAGTAAAGGACGCGTCTGGGACGACCGTGATTGATAAGGTGTTTGCACAAAATACGTCGTCTACTTCTGGCAGATGGACTCTAAACACTTCATTGGCCATCGGACAGAAGTATCAAGTACAGGTACGGACACAGGATGACGGAGGTTTGTGGTCGCCATGGTCTACTACTGGGTGGTTAATTACTAACCGTCCACCTGTCGCTACCATGGTGGATCCAAACGGTACACAAGCAGGTCCAACAATTTTTAGTAACTTGCGGCCAAACCTGAGATGGAATCAAAACGATCCAGATCCAGGAACAACTTTTACGTACTTTCAAATTCAAATCACTAATGAAGCAAATGACACGATGATTTTAGATTCGGGTCAGTATTGGCAAGGATCGAACTCCGCAACTGGAAGTTGGGCTGTAAACGCAAATCTACCTGCAGGCCAAAAATTAAGAGTTCGTGTTAGGGTGTACGATGGGATGATTTGGTCAGATTGGTCTTCGCAGACCTGGCTTTATATAAACCGACCGCCGACAGGGAATATTTCCTTTTCAACCCCCATGTACGAACACGATACACCTACTTTTACAGTGACACAATCAGATCCGGATGGCGATAATGTCTCTATAAAAGTGGAGTATTCATTTAATGGAGGAGCCTTCTCTACGATTAGTCAGTGGTCTGCAGTTGCATCAGGTACAAATAAAGTGTTCCTGTTCGGTCCATTGGACAAAGGGAATTATGTAATGCGGCTTACGCTTGATGATGGGAAGAATGGGATATACACAAATACATATCCGTTTACTGTAAGCCCACTATCCATTACTGGCCAGGTATCACATACACCAGAGTGGGAGAGTTATCGATTGAAATGGAATAGTAAATTCCCTCTTAAATCGCATGAACCTAATGACTTTTGGGCAGGTGAAGTATTGGTACTATCTGCGCAAGTATCGGATACTGGAACGAGTTTAACAAAACCACTTTCGCTAACTGCAACACTAGTAGAAACAAGTTATGCAACATCATTGAATACAAACAACAGCATTAATTATAACGGTCTTATGATGAATCTTAACTTCGTTAATTTATTATCCGATGGGGCATATAAAATGAGATTTACAGTCAATTGGTCTAATGGTCTGGTACAATCCGTTGATGTTCCTTTTAACATTAAAAAGAATGTTTTTGAAGCAATTAGAAATCAGATTAGAAATTAACCACATGAAACAAGAGATAAGGCAGCAAGGTGTTGGAGGACATTAAAGTTTTGAAGTAGACATTAAAGTAATGAATTAGACAATAAAGTTCTGAAGTAACAAACTAAGTTTTGAAATTAAATAGGCGTTCACTCTATTGGGTGAACGCCTATTTAATTTTGTGTATGGAGGGAAACGGGCAGATTAGTTGAAGCATCACAAGTATTTCTTCACACTACCCCTTTACTATCGCTATGTCAGTTGGGAACCGCAATTTCAAATCTGGATGTCGTGCTCGCGAGGGTTCCATTTTGTTAGATTACTAATATTGGGGGTGGGATCCAATATAAATAGGGTGGCTTATGGGGGTACATGGTGAGTCTTTTTGAATCTAGTATAAAAATGATAGATTCGGGGAATACTATTTTCATAGGGAGGTGATAATATGGCACGTTTAAAGCAAAAAGCACTCATTAATCAGTATCATTTTCTTATGTACATAAAAACTGGTGATCAACAACACCTGAAAAAAATAAATAAAAAATAGATCAAGTCTGCAGATAATGATATAAGAGAGGTGTATCTATGTGGGTTATTAACAAAATCATATGTGCAGTAGAGTTTTTGGCTTTTGTAGAGGCTCTTATGCTAGAGCATGAGTAGAATCGTGGCGAATTTCAACAGTACAAAATATTCAGAAGGAATGACACGTGCTCAAAGCACAAAATTGTACAAAATGGGTATGTGGTGCGGTCGGATTTATTAGATTGGACATGATTACTTTTTAATAGAATGACATGGCAAAATTCACCTTAAAGATACTAAGATATATAAAGAAGGATGAGGCAGATGGTTGCCTCGTCCTTTTTTTTGATTGCTCAATTAACTAACCTTGCTATCCCCAAAATTGCAACCATTGAAAAAAAGGTTTTAATGCAAAATATTCCAGCACGGTGAATCCTACCCCAATAGCCAGTAGCGTAACTAATGGCTGCTTATACTCAATTTTACGCTTTATTAAGAAATTAAATAGTAGTAGGAGTAGACTGAGAAGAAATGTGTTAAGAATTGTCACCATTAATGGGAAAAATCCAATCGATATGCCTATAAAGAAGAGAATTACAATGTCACCGCCACCAATATCAAATCCGAATACGGCAAGGATGTAAAATACAATTGCTGGAAGTATAGCGAATAGATAAAATAGATATCCTTCTGGGTGGTACAAACATCGCAGAATAATTACAATAACTGTCGCAGGGAAACTAACATGCCTATAAATACGCCTAGTTCTAAGGTCGGTATATCCACAAACTAGCATTACAATTGAAAACAGACAATAAATCAATATACAAATTATATCTTGCGAATACTCGTTGAGCTGCATAGTTAACTCCTTATATCCATTCACTCAATTTTCCAAGTAAAGAGTATCTCTCAGTTGAGCATCTATACACTTCTATAACGCTTTAATTCTTTAGATAGGTGGGTCAATAACTATCGTAAAGAGATTAATCCTTTAGGTTATTGAATCCTGCTAATTCTACAAATTCACTTACATCAAATTCTTTTAATATTTCGCGATGTAAATAGTTTTCTTCAGCCGTCCGCGATGTGGCGTGCCCAAGTAATTCGATCGACAGATGCACCATTTTCGTAAGCTTGTCGGGCAAAATAATGCCGGAAATTCCGTTCGTGGTTTGTTCTTATTAATTTAATTATAACAAATGTAATTTTAAAATACTTTTCTCAAACGAAAAAAAACGAATGTTAAAGACAAACAAAAATAATAATTTATTATTTTAATATACTATTACTAACGAATTTATTGAATTATATAACAGAGTTTTAAATGTTAATACTCTACATTATGAGCAAGAAATAAATGGTAGGATGAATTAAGTATTTAAGACCATTATTTCTCAATAACATGGTACAATAATCACACATATATATATATATATATAACTATTGCTTTAGAACTATTTGTTCGCATCAGGATTAGCTTGATTACTTCAAGAAAGAGGGATAGAACCGTGAAGTTATTGCAATGGCTTTGCAGGAAACATATTGAAACTATAAAAGAGAATTACGAAGATGAAATTAGTAGATTACTAAGGCAGTTGAATGAAGCAAAAGTGGAAGCTAAGAGATTAAGAGATCGCGTCGATATCGCAAAAAGAGTTTTTGAGATATTCCCGAATCACGAAATTATTGGTATCGAAAAAAACAAGCAAGGTGAGGACTTGTTTGTGATCAGAAGCATGAAAGAGTCCTCATTGACTTTCTACCTTATGGGCGTTTCTTATCCTGGAATATCGAACCTTCCAAGGATGTTTGGAACAATTCTAACGGATATCTTCACTCCTGACCACACTAAATACATAAAAATCGAGGACATCCCCCGTGAGACTTATAATATAGGTAACGGTTCTATCTTGATGAAATATTTCATTAAAGAATCGAAAAAACTGGACTAAGACACATTGAAGGCTGGTTGTCCCCCAATGATGCAGATCACTTCGATCGTTCTGAGCACTTTTATAAAAAGTATGGGTTTGAAGTGAAGTTCAATCTAGATAGAACAAGCGGGAGTGTGAATAAGAACCTAAAAGACATTTGAAGTACGTATCTTACATTCAATTGATGAGTTGAAACAACTCGAGAACTATGATGTGAATTTTTTGTAAGGGAGCATTGATCAAAGGAAGAGACGAACGTAGTCAAAATGAGGTTTTTAGATTACGCGCTGGAGAAGTCAGAATGGTGGACCTAACAAAAGAAGGTTTTTGACTAGACCAGGCTAAGAAAATATCCCGTTGGTCAAAACCAAATACGATGGAACTCTGATTGATACTGGTTTATCCATTTTTTATTTATCTGAGCATAGAAAAGAAGAGCCTTTACGTAGAGCAGAAGCACAAGGATTAACGCTCCAGTAGTGGCTTGAAGAACACTTTAATTAATCATATTAATAATAAGGCGTACAGGTAGACTACCGTAGTAAAAGCAGGATGCTTAATCGGGCACACGATAGGACTAAACAGAAATGGACGGGAGAAATCATCACAAACCAGCTCGGTAATCAGGAGGATTTATCATTATGGCAACTACGATTTTTTCAGGTGTGATCGGTGAAGTTTATTATTCTTCTCTAAATATAGTCGTCATGACGCTGATGTTCTTACTTTCCGCAAGGCTTTTGATCAGTAGACAGAAGCGCGCATACCTAACGCTTACGCTTTGCATGGGAACTATGCTGCTTGGACAAATAGTTTTATTTACAATGGGCATCGCAGGAACAGAAGTGGGTCAGGGAATAACGCTAGTTCACAACATGTTAAACACATTTTCCTTCATCCTGGCGAACATGGGGATTTATCAACTGTTTGGAGTAACGACCAAGAGGGTAACGCGAACGGTATACGGTCTATTGGGGGGCGCTATCCTTCTATCATTTATGCCCGTAGCGATTGACGCCTTTACTCTGTTGTTAGTGGCTTTCGCTTATATATCCTTAAAGCCATTGATGGGCGACGGTAGGATATATGTCGCTGGGCTAACTCTTTATGCTATCGGGGCAATGTCGCATTTGTTGGAAGACTTTACGGGGCCTGCCACTGCACTACATTTCTTGGACAACCTATGTAGGACAGCATTCTTTGCAGTTTTGTTCCTCATTCTATTCGGTAAGGTAATGTCTCTCATGGAGTCCAGCTATAATAAATCCACTCGAGACGGGTTAACAGGTATGTACAATCGCTTTTATTTTTACACGACGGTTTCATTCTTGATCAGTGAGAGGAAGCCTATCTCAATCTTATTCTTTGATATCGACAATTTCAAGAAATTGAATGACACCTCTGGCCACGAGGAAGGTGACAAAGTACTTAAAGCAGTTGCTTCAATTCTAATAGAAGAGGCTGAGGAGGTAGGAATTGCTGGTAGGTACGGCGGCGAAGAAATGGTCGTACTGGTCGAGGATCCTAAAGTAAATATGGGTGAGTTTGCCGAAAAGATAAGGGCACGTATAGAGGGTGAAACCATTGTTACCGCAAGTATTGGATTCTCGACGTATGAAGAAGGAAATTCAACTGACGAAATAATTAAAAATGCAGATAAAGCGATGTATCGAGCGAAACAATCAGGTAAAAACAAAGTCGTCTCATATGAAGAACTGGCGCTGACAACGTCTTAAAAAAAAAGTCATCAAGGAAAATAAAGTTTGTTGTTAGTGGAAAATAGAGTTGGTTAGTGAATGTATGCTTTTGTGAACATTCACTTTTTTTTAGGGGGTTTGTTGCTTAAAGAGCCACCTCTTTTGTTTAACAGTAACAGTAAAGGGAGATTAACTAAACAAATAGAAGCCATTTCTAATGATCATTCGTTTAAGTATGAAATGAAAATTGAAAATAGAAAGGGGGGATTAATTAAATGTTTCGGCATTCTTTTGATGTTATTGGTATACATCAAATGTAGTATATTGAACTCCATCCGTCACCGTTAGATTATAAAACAACCGAAATGAATGATCGGCTGGTGGCTTAGTCCCGCTGCCTTTTTTTTTCAGCTAATGATCAGAATAAGTTAATAAATCGACCAAATGAATATCCCCCATTATTTACCCACGCGCATAACCATAATTACTATGTCTTCTCCCATCGAATATGAGACTAACTTATGACACCGCCTAATACCTTGAAATCTACATTGCATTCGAGTGATATCAATACTTACTTCTAAGTTGTGACATGGGAACAGCAAGAATATCACGATAATACCATCAGCCGCATTGGATTCCTACATCGGTTTGTTAATAAGACGGCATAAAAAACTCCGTTGTGCCCTGAACAAGAGGCAGGAGTGGCGCCATTACGATTTTGATGGACCGTACTCGCATCTACTCACGGGTGTCGGTAAGAGCGTTACTTTCCTCACGACGTTTGCACATTAGCAGAACTGTTAAAAAAATAAGTTTTTTTGGGGGCTTTGGCTTGCTGAAGCAAAAAGTACTCACTGCAGTTTTGGTGGACTTAGAGTTAAATAGTTAAAATTATTGCTTTAGAGCGATGGAGATACCAAGTCATGATCAATACTCATTTAAAAAGATTATATTATTTCATACAACCATATGTTAATGTGACTATCATCGACGAGACACAAAGAGAAGAAAAATGATGGAGGGGAAACACCATGGATTCAACAACGGCGCAACATGTTAAGTTGTCGAATGCAATCTCGCAGAAGAAACGATTTCATATGATTACCGACTGGGAACTGTATTTAATGCTTGTTCCGGGAATCTTGTTTTTTATCATATTTAAGTACATTCCTATGTGGGGAATTGTGATTGCCTTTCAAAATTACAGCCCTTATAAAGGAATCACAGGAAGTGAATGGGTCGGATTTAAGCATTTTGTAACGCTATTTCATTATAATGGATTCTGGTTATTACTTCGCAACACGCTGCTTATCAGCTTTTATAATCTAATTTTCTTTTTCCCTGTTCCGATTGTGCTTTCGCTACTGCTAAATGAAATTCGTGCTACCATATTTAAGAAATTCATTCAGACGGTTATCTATTTACCCCACTTCCTTTCTTGGGTCGTCGTGGTTGGCATAACTTACATGCTGCTTGGTACACAGGGTGGTCTCATTAATGAGCTCATTAAAGGAGGCGGCGGAACAGAAATTGCTTTTTTAACGACCAAAGAATGGTTTCGAGGTTTGATTGTCAGCCAAAGCATTTGGAAGGAAGCCGGCTGGGGGACGATTATTTTTCTTGCAGCACTAGCAGGTGTCGATTCGCAGCTTTATGAAGCGGCTATCGTTGACGGAGCTGGACGGTGGAGACAGCTCTGGCACATTACTCTTCCGGCGATTCGCAGTACGATACTCATACTGCTCATACTGCGCATGGGCAGCGTTCTTGATATCGGATTCGAGCATATTTTCCTCATGCTTAATTCGACGGTAAATGACGTAGGCGATGTGTTCGAGACGTATGTGTACCGTGAAGGTCTCATTGGCGGAAAGTTCAGCTATACAACGGCTATCGGCTTATTTAAATCCTTTGTGGGTTTGATTCTCATTATGGGAGCTAACTGGCTGACTAAAAAATTCGGCGAAGAAGGCGTCTACTAATCAAGTAGAGCCCCTGATTCCGATAGGAGGCACCGATTTGTTACATTATAAACCATCTATTGGCAGCAGAGCTTTTGATATAGGCAATGTGTGCATTCTTCTTCTTTTCTCGATCATCACACTATTTCCGTTTCTATATGTTATTGCGACCTCACTCGCTCCAATGAAACAGGTGCTGCAAGGCGGACTTATCCTGTGGCCGGAAACAATCGATTGGGGCGCCTACTATACGATTTTTTCCAATACGCATTTTGTCCATTCGTTATTGGTAAGCATTTTTATTACGGTAACGGGTACATTCATCAATCTCTTGTTTACAACCTTAATGGCTTATCCGCTTTCGAAAAAAAGACTGAAAGGCCGCAGTGTAATTCTGTTTTTAGTCGTCGTAACCATGTTGTTCAGTGGCGGTCTGATTCCAACTTACCTTGTTGTCAAAAACGTACATTTGCTCAACACAGTCTGGTCCGTTATTTTGCCAGGCGCAATCAGCGCATTTAATCTGATTATTATGCGAAACTTCTTTATGAGTATTCCAGAAGAGCTGGAGGAGGCCGCCCGGATTGACGGCTGTCGCAATTTTGGTGTCCTGTTTCGAGTTGTACTCCCGCTATCAATGCCAGCCTTAGCTACATTTACACTGTTTTATGCGGTCGGTCACTGGAACAACTATTTTTCGGCGGTTATGTATATAAACAAGTCCGACCTCTGGCCAATTCAGGTACTGCTGCGTCAAATGATCATCGAGGGTTCAGTCGAGCAATTTCAAAATGCTGCGCTCGAAGCCAGTGCGCAAGTGTTGCCCAAAAGCATCAAAATGGCGGCAACGATCGTTGCAACCGTGCCGATCCTGATCGTTTATCCGTTTCTACAAAAGCATTTTGCTAAGGGAGTTTTGCTGGGATCGGTAAAAGGTTAAATTTACCTTTGGGTTTAGAGGGAGCCAATCCTTTACATCGCTCACTTTACCATATCATACTATATTCAGGAGGTCAGTACATGAACAACAAACGCAAATTGAAAAACGTTCTTTACCTTTCAATGGTGGTAGTGATACTTGGGGGCTCCACAATCGGCTGCGCAAAGAAAGATACGGCCAGCTCGACCCAGCCTTCGTCTTCTGCTAAGGCAGACACCAGCAAGCGTATCAAGATCAGCTCGATGTTCCCGCTTTACGGTGATCCGGCGCAAAAGACAGAGGCATGGAAATTTATTGAAGATAAATTCAACATTGATTATGAGCCACTAGCCATCCCGAACAATAGCTCGGAGGAAAAAGAAAAACTCGCCGTTGCATCAGGCGATATGGCGGATTTCATGGTATGGGAATCGTTCCCTTCAGCCGATTTTTACAATTATACACAACAAGGCGCATTCCTCGCGCTTGACGACTATATCAAAAATTCGCCAAATATTATGAAGTTGCCTAAGTCAGTTTGGGACAACGTAAAAATTAACGGAAAAATCTATGGTATTCCTCGTCCGCGCCCATTAACGACTACCGCGATCATGATTCGCAAAGATTGGCTCGATAATCTAGGAATGCCAGTTCCCAAAACGACGGATGATCTGTTTAAGACAGCGGTAGCATTTACCAAGAATGACCCTGACAAAAATGGGAAAGCGGATACGTTCGGCTTTGCCGTCGGTGAAAACCTTGCGTTCCTCGAAACGGTTTGGCACGCATTCGATACCGGAAACACCTGGCGAGTGATGGAAGACGGTACTTTAATGAACAGCGCCATTACTCCAGGGCGCAAACAAGCACTCACCTTTATTAGAGACCTGTATAAGGAAGGCGCCATTGATAAAGATTTTGCTGTGTTAAAAACAACACAGGTTTGGGATAAAATCAACAACGGAAATGCGGGTATTTACATTGGTAACATCAGTGATTATGCTCATTTTGTGCCGGATACAACAAAAATAAACCCGAATGCAAAATTCGAATTGATCCCGCTTGTTACTGGACCAACCGGTAAATCGGGTGTGAACGAACAAATCGGTTTTTATGGTTTGCAAGCGGTCCCAGCCAAGCTTGAGAAGGATCCGGAAAAAGTAAAACGAATTATCAGCATCCTAGATTGGCAAATGAGCGATGAAGGAGCAGTGTTCAAGGATTATGGATTAGAAGGCGTCCATTATACGAAGAATGCTGATGGAACCTTAAAGGTAAATACCGACAAGCTGAAGGCAGATGCCGTTGTAAATTTGATCTCCCAAAACAAATTCGATCCTTATTTTAATGTTTCGAAAACAGCTGCGCCTGAAATCCAAAAAAAGCAGCATGATATGTTTGACTATGATGCAGATAAAGGCGTAAAAAACCCGGGAATCAGTTACCTGGCGCCTACACAGATCGAAAAGGGTGCCGATCTGAACAAGCTGCGTGATGAATTCTTCGTCAACGTAGTGATGGGCAAGAGACAGATCGAGGATTTCGACAAGTTCGCGAATGAATGGCAGGATAAAGGTGGCCGTCAACTCACGAAGGAAGTAAATGACTGGTATAAAGCAAACAAAAAATAAAGGCAATCAATAATCATCAGCAAAGGAAGATCATTTTCTCATGGGAGATGGTCTTCCGGTTGTTTCCTCGAAAGGTGGTGCAAAGTGCTACGTACAATATGGAATAGACAGTCAACTTATCGTACGCGGTTAAAGGTACTGCTTGCTGCTTCGCTTATTTCTATCATACCAGTCATTGTACTTGGCTTCATAACGTACATGATCGCTAGTTCCAGTATCATGCAGGGAATCAGCAAGACGAACAAAGAAACGATGCGGCAAGTCCAAGAGCGAATTGACAAACTGCTGGTGACGAATGACAAGATTGTCTTGCAGCAAGCGTTCAATCCGACGTTAACTGATTTTTTAAAAGAGCCGGATCCTCTAGATAATATTCAATCGTTAAAAAATGTAACGACCATATTAAATACTATGGAAATGCTAATCGACAATGTGGATTCCGTTTATTTATACATGAATCGCCAGCAGCTAGCTATTAATCCAAGTCAGGGCATTGTAGAAGCACCCAAGCTCGGAGCGGAGCTACTTCAACACATTAATGAAAGCAAAGAGCCTTTTTTTTGGTATGAACACAATACGACTCGATCAGAATTGAATGTCGGGTCTCATGTCGTTACTTTGGTACGTCGTTTGCCAGTTTCGTCCGATCAGGCGCTCGGCTATTTGATCATCAATTTGAACGAACAGGCAATCTTCAATGTGTTTGGCAGTATGTATGCCGGCACCAACGGTGAGATGCTGATTCTTACACCGTCAGGGAATGTTCTGTCGGATTGGCACAAGCCGCTCAATCGGGAGTTACTCAGCGATCACTCCATCCACGTGATGATGGCGTCCGACATTCCGGAATCCTCCGATAAGATCAAGATTAACGGAGATTGGATGTTGGTAAGCACGCTGAAATCGGACTACAATGGATGGCAATATGTATCGAGTCTGTCGCTAAGAGAGCTGACAAGACCAATTCAATCTATAAAATATACGACTACTATTATTTGTCTGGCTCTTATCTTGATTAGCTTATTCGCCTCTATTCTGCTATCAAAGCGGTTGTTTCAGATTATTTCGGGGATTACGGAGTCGATTCGTGTTATTGGAAAGTTTAATCCGACGTCACAGCGAAAAATGGACGAGTTCGGTCTCATTCATTATTACGTGGAAACGATACGTTCAGAGAATGACGAACTTGAAAATCAAATTAAACAATCGATGCCGCTCTTGCGCGCCAACTTTATTCAGCGCCTGCTTACGGAGCCATTTCGTTCCGATGAGTTTAATGAAAAGCTCAATTATTATCAAATTTCGGTAAAATGCCCTTTTTATACCGTATTATGTATCGAGCTGGATAATCTGCGCTGCCAATCTGAGCAAGACGTTAACTTGTTTTTTTATGGGGCGATTAATATTGTCAAAGAGATTATCAGCCACTATACAGACGGCATGGTCGTTAGAATGCAATCCGATCAAATTGCTGTTGTTATCAATCACGGCTTGGAGAGCGATGAGCCGAGTCTACTGCAAGCAGAAATATTTCGTATTTCTGAAGAAATACGAACCTTAATCGAGCAAGTGCTGCGAGTAACGGCGACCATTGGTGTCGGCCACAGCTTTTTGGGATTTGAGAACATCCAACGATCATATAAAGAAGCGGTTGAAGCGCTTAAGTACCAGTTGTTAGAAGGAACGGGTACGGTTCTATTTATTGAACAGGTTAATCCGGAAGCAACTACGTTAACGTATCCGGTGGAGCAAGAACAATCGGTATTAACAAATCTAAGACTTGGAAATCTTGAACAAGCAAGCAGTGCGGTCGATGATTTCGCTGTATCGTTAAAAATGAAAGGTTCGTTAACGACAGACTATGTCCGTCAATCTTTCGTTCAGCTTGTTGCAGCGGCAATGCGTACGTTATATGAACTTGACCCCACGGAAGGGCCAACGCTGTTTGAAGAAAATGTCTACCAGACTGTAAATGGTTTTAAAACGATGGAACACATTGTTCAATGGCTCAAGAAGGACATGTTCCCAACGATTATTACTCATATTCGCCATCTGCGAAGTGAACGGAACTCGTTAATCGCGGATAAAGTTCTGCGCTACATTCACGAACATTATGATGAAGACTTATCACAGCCGTTTCTCGCAGAAATGGTCATGATGCCGGTTTCACATTTCAGCAGCTTATTCAAGCAGGAGGTTGGCGTAACGTTTACCGATTACGTGATCGCCTATCGAATTGATAAAGCGAAGGAATTACTAACGCAAACGGATTTAAAAGTGACGGATATTGCCGACCGGCTTTGTTATAACAACTCGCAAAATTTTATACGCGCATTTAAGCGTCTGACAGGAGTAACACCAGGGGAATACAGGGTGAAACATGTAAAGACTTTGCAACAATGACCACATGTAGTGAGCCAACTCTATCGTTAACATATATTTATATAGAGGAGAGACTGATATGCAGCAAGTGAAAGCTATATTGATTGGTGCCGGAGCGCGTGGAGCACGCAGCTATGCGCCATATGCACTCGATTTCCCTAATGAATTGAAATTTGTCGCCGTCGCGGAACCCGATCAGGAGCGGCTTGAGACATTTGCTCGGGAGCACGGCATTCTACAAGAGAATTGTTACTCCTCGTGGGAAGAGATTTTGGACCAGCCAAAGCTTGCAGATTTTGCATTGATTTGTACACAGGATCGCATGCACTTTGAGCCGACTTTGCAGGCGCTCCAGAAGGATTATCATGTACTGCTTGAGAAGCCGATGTCTCCGGAGCCAGCTGAATGCGTGAGAATGGAACAAGCAGCGAAAGAAGCAGGAAAGCTGCTGACGATTTGCCATGTGCTTCGGTATACTCCGTTCTGGCAAACGATTAAGAGGCTGATAACTGAAAAAAGAATAGGCGAAATTGTTTCCATTCAGCTAAATGAGAACGTTGGCTATTGGCATATCGCGCACAGCTTTGTTCGGGGAAACTGGAACAATTCTGAGAAATCAAGTCCGATGATTTTGGCTAAATCCTGCCACGATATGGATGTGATCTCTTGGCTGATGGACCAGCCTTGTACGCACGTGAGCTCTTTCGGATCCCTCATGCATTTTCATAAAGGGAATGCTCCGAAGGGTTCTACTTCGCGCTGTTTGGACGGCTGCGCCGTGGAATCGCAATGTCCTTACTCGGCGCCTAGATTTTATTTAGGCGAAGGGTTAGGGTGGTCAGGACATTTTACAACAGAAAAAACGCGAGAAAGTATTATTAATTGTTTGAAGGAAAACGACTATGGCCGCTGTGTTTATCAATCTGATAATAACGTGGTTGACCATCAAGTAGTCAATATGAACTTCGCCAATGGCGCCACTGCGATATTCAGCATGTCCGGGTTCACAAGACACCAGGAGCGCCGTATTCAGATCATGGGAACAAGAGGTGAAATCCGCGGTGAAGAGGGAAGAGTCATGCTGATGGATTTCTTGACTCATGAGGAAACTGAAATAAAAATTGCTAAGCAGACAAGCGGACATGGAGGGGGAGATAGCGGTATTATGAAGCGCTTTCTAAATGAAGTTCGCAATTACAACGGCGGAGACAGCCTGACCTCCGCTTCCGCATCTGTTCGTAGTCACTTAATGGCTTTTGCAGCGGAGCAATCTCGTCTGAATCATGGCCAGTCTATTTCATTGCACGACTACTATCAACTACTGTTGAATGATACTCAACAAAAAGGAAGTGGAGTTCATGTGGCGCTCGGCAATTGAAGATGCAATGAAAAAAATAAAAAATAATATCCATAACCATCCTGGACTGCTCCCACATATTACGGAAAATCAAAGATACAAATGGGGTGAAAACGGTGGTTGGATAGAAGGCTTTTATATCGGTATGATGTGGTTGTCTTATGAATACAGCGGAGATGAGGAGTTTAAACAAAGCGCAGAGTCTTTTCTGGAAAACTTTAGTCAGCGCTTGGATCAACATTACCATCTCGACCATCATGATTTGGGATTTCTATATTCACTTTCTGCTACCGCGCAGTGGATGATTACCGGAGATGAAAAGGCTCGGGCTGTAGCCTTGAAAGCAGCCCGCGAGCTTAAAGATCGTTGGCGCCCTGCGATTGGCGCTATTCAAGCATGGGGAAAAGAAGGAGATCCCAAAAATGGAGGACGAATTATCATTGACTGTTTAATGAACCTCCCGCTATTATTTTGGGCTTATGAACAAACAGACGAGAAAGATTTTTATAATATAGCCTACCATCATGCGCATAAAAGCCGTCGGTTTCTGGTTCGAGGGGATTATTCTTCTTATCATACGTTTTATTTTGATCAGACAAATGGCAATGCTTTGCACGGGGGAACGCATCAGGGCTACGAAGACGGATCGACATGGACAAGGGGGCAAGCCTGGGGCATTTATGGTTTTGCCCTTTGCTATCGTTACACGAAAGATAAAGCGTTCTTACACACATCAAAAGAAATGGCTAAATTCTTTTTGGAGTACTTGCCGGAAGACCGCGTTGCCTATTGGGATTTCGACGTTCCAATTGATGAGAAAACACCGAGAGACAGCTCAGCATCGGCTATTGTTGCTGCGGGCTTGCTCGAACTTTTGGATTTACTCGAGGGAGATGACCCCGACCGACCGTCGCTCGAGTCTGAACTTCAGCGATCCATGGCATCAATGGTTAATAACTACTCGACGATGACGCTACCAGATGCCGAAGGCTTATTGCAGCATGGCTCATACCACGTACGCGGAAACAGTGGCCCAGACGATTATATGATTTGGGGCGATTATTTTTATCTGGAAGCTCTTGTGCGAATCGAAAAAGGTTTGAAAGGGTACTGGTCAGAGGTAAAGTAGAGGAGTACGAATATGCTAAAAGAACGTTATTTGGATAATTTAAAGAATCTGTTACTTCCGCAGGCGGATTATCTTCCATACCCTAAATTTAGCGATAGGAACATGTGGCAATCCCTCGATGAATCCGTAAAGCAGGAATGGGTTACTAAAGGAGAGGAATTCCTGTCATATTCTTGGCTACCGCTTTCCGCTACCGACTTTTTGGCATACACTCGGAATGGCAACGTTGTACAGTATGAAAATAAATTAAAAGAACGTAGAGTAGTGCTATCTACGTTAGTTTTGGCAGAGTGTTTCGAGGGGCGCGGCCGTTTTCTGGATATAATCATTAACGGAATATGGAGCATCTGTGAAGAAACCACATGGATCATCCCTTCCCATATGGTGTTATCCAAGGCTAGCGCCAAATTATCGCTACCTGATGTAACGGATGTGTTTATTGATTTATGCGCAGGCGAGACGGCGAACGTACTTGCTACGACATATTACCTTTTAAAAGAGTCGTTTGATGAAGTCAGCACAAGCATTTGCGCGCGAATTCAACATGAAATAAATCGTCGCATTCTTGAACCGTACTTGGAACGTACCGATTTATGGTGGATGGGTTTTGATGCGAATCGAAAAATGAA
Source organism: Paenibacillus sp. J31R30 (assembly GCF_059692115.1). Lineage (NCBI taxonomy): Bacteria > Bacillati > Bacillota > Bacilli > Caryophanales > Paenibacillaceae > Paenibacillus > Paenibacillus sp. J31R30. The sequence continues at coordinate 66,045 of NZ_JCAUAV010000013.1, forward strand.
CAATTGGAATCCGTGGGTAAATTCGAATGTGCTTCTCTGCCTCTTATTATTGGAAGAGGATGAGGAGAAGCGCATTATGGGAATCGCAAAGATGATAACCAGCTTGGATCGATTTATTAATGACTCCGAAAGGGATGGCGGATGTGAAGAGGGTCCAGTTTACTGGCATCGTGCCGCCGGATCGTTATTCGATTGCTTGGAGTTACTATACGGAGCCTCAGGAGGGCAAATAAATTTATACAATGAACCACTCATTCAAGAGTTAGGGCGATACCTGTACAGAGTCCATATTGATGAAAATTATTACATCAATTTCGCAGATGGAAGCGCTATGCTGCAAATAGAATCAGACCTCGTTTATCGGTACGGGGTTCGGATCGGGGATCAGCGTCTGGTTAGCTTGGCAAGAAGCGCATTTTCGACTAATGCCAAACAGCTGTCAGGCTGGCTTACGATGCATCGCGTACTGCCTGCGCTTTTCCAGGTAGGAGACAAGCTGAAGGATGACGCTTCGGCTCCATATTTAAAAGACGTTTGGTTGAACGAAATCGAGGTCATGGCAGCAAGGGAGCAAGAAGGCTCGAGCTGCGGGCTCTACTTGGCAGCGAAAGGCGGACATAATGCAGAGAGTCACAATCATAATGACCTCGGTCACTTTATGGTCTATTCCGACGGCATCCCTTATCTGATTGATGTCGGTGTAGAAACATACAGTGCTAAAACGTTTAGCAAGGATCGCTATGACATTTGGACGATGCAGTCGGCGTACCACAACGTACCAATGGTAAATGGCATGCAGCAACTGCCAGGAAATAACTTCAAGGCGAGCGATGTACATTACAATACGACTCCGGACTCAGCCCAGTTCTCTTTGAACATAGCTTCCGCATACCCTGAATCATCGGGAATAGTCTCTTGGAAGCGTACATTTACCTTTTCGCGTCAGAAGACTGCTCAAATTTTGATTGAGGAAGATTTTCAGCTTAACTCTGCTACAGATGATATCAAGCTTCACTTAATAACCCCATGGGATCCTCAAATAGAAGAGAATGGTATTATTGTCTTTAAGAGTGCAGAAGACAGTCAGATGCAGGTGGATTATGATAAAAGTTTACTAATTGCATCTAAAGAAGAAATTGTCGTGTCCGATCCCAAATTGCAAGCGGTATGGGGTCCCACTCTTTATCGAATTATCCTTAAAAGCAAGCTTCCTGTATCTGAATCCAAATGGAGTTTGATTATTATAAATACTAATAGCAAAACAACTAAGAACTAGATTGGATTTCTATTTTAAAATAAAGGCTTATCCTCAAGGACTGATAGTATAATTTAATAAATTACCGGACTAAAGTAAGAAGCTGTCTTGGTCATTTTTTCGTTTGAAATTGTAGTTGATGATATGATGGTTTTTACAAAAGGAAACATTGCTAACAAACTTTATTTTCCACTTTTACGTTTACTAACTTTGGAAAGGCTCTTAACTAACAAACTTATTATGCTTTTAATTATTTTTAAAAACCACGGAATTAATGACTTTGACTAACAAACTTTATTTTCCTGCATCAGGTGAAAGTGATCAAGGAAAATAAAGTTCGTTATTGAATGTTTACTTTTGTGAACATTCACATTTTCACTTTTAAGATGTCGTGCAGGTGCCGTGGCAACCTGCTCATTGAATATGATCGATGAAATAATACTTGTTGAAGTATAGATAGCAAACCCTCATTGGCAGTAAATGGCCTGTGGTGGTTTTTTTTGTTTTTGGTACTTGCATAGCGAATACGTGTTCGGTATATAATAATTAATGCGAACATACGTTTTCTAATGGCGGTGAGAAATATGAGTGTTGTTTCAAGAATTGAGAATGAAGAGGATGTTCAAATTATTAAAGAATATACGCTATTACCCATTTTGCTCGATATGTTAACCAGAGACATGGAGGAGCTGAAGATATATAAGGATAAAATTGTTTATAACCATATTCTCTTTTATCTGAAAGAGGTCGAGACCGCTATTTACCCCCAAATACAAAGTATTAAGAACAGCATGAAGAAGCGCGATATCAAAGTGCTCAACACAACTACGAATGCAGTTGGTATTAACGTAGAATATAAAGTCCGAGGTTATATCTATTATTTCACGATGCTTCGAAGCTTAGTTAAAGCAGAACTAATGACTACGCTGATGAACATGCGGAGGCGCGTTTAAATGAGCAAAAAATGTGAAAGAACAATATTCCTATCTGATTGTCAGTCATTTTATGCAAGTGTAGAAAAGGCTACACATCCAGGCCTTGATAATTTGCCGGTGGTTGTGGCTGGAGATCCAGCCAGAAGGTCAGGAATTATTTTGGCGGCATGTCCTATCGCTAAAAGCTTTGGCATTACCACAGCCCAGCGTCTTGGTGAGGCGTTGCAACTATGCCCAAATGCTATAGTAATGCGTCCGCACATGCAGCGCTATATTGACGTATCGCTCGCAATAACAAATATATACGAAAAATATACTGATCTCGTAGAGATATTTTCAATCGATGAGCAGTTCCTGGATGTGACCGGTTCGCTCAATCATTTCGGTTGTACGCCAGATGAATTGGCAGTAATGATTCAACAGAAAGTTGCTGCATCAATGAACGTTCGAATTCGAGTAGGAATTGGACCGACTAAAATACTTGCAAAGCAGGCAACTGATAATTTCGCAAAGAAGAATGCCAGTGGAATTTTTACGCTAGGCAAGGATGACGTTGAGCGATTCCTGTGGCCGTTATCCATCGATAAGATGTATGGAGTTGGTTCACGAATGACGCGCCACTTTGTCGCACTTGGTATGACCACGATAGGTCATGTAGCTAAGACCCCACTAGCTACACTAAAACAGAAATTCCGTGCAAGATTCGGAAAGCAATCGGATATTCAAGCGGAAGTAATGTGGAGAACGGCAAATGGACTAGACGATAGTCCTGTTACGCCTGGAACGTTTGATGTCGCACCAAAATCGATTGGCCACGCTATGACGCTTCCTCGCGATTATTTGACGGTTGAAGAGGTTGACATAGTGCTGTTGGAGTTAACGGAAGAAGTGTGCCGCGATGCTAGATCAAAGGGGTTTACAAGCGGGACAGTCCACGTTTTCTGTATGTGTTCGCCATATGACTCTCCAACAGGCTTTAGTCAACAACGAAAGATGCCATTGAATACGAATCATACGTTGAAAGTTTACGACTCTGTGCGTGAAATATTTCGTCGCAATTGGAACGGATTGCCCGTGCGGAAGGTAGGTGTTACGCTGGGAACACTTGCAGTGGAAGAAGTTGCTCAACTTGATCTGTTCGAAGATGTGACGAAATTACGTGAGCTGGATCGTGTTGTGGATGGCATTAAGGACCGTTTCGGTAATACAGCAATCATTCGCGCTTCGAGTCTAATGAAAGCAGGATTGGCAACGGACAGGGCCGGTAAAATTGGGGGGCATTATAGATGAGCAAAAAACTAGAAATGAATGGTCTATGGGAATCAAGTCGGATAATGCTTCCTCAACACAAAGAGTCCGCAATCAGAGGTCAGAAAGAAAAGCAATACATTCAACGACAAGCACTCGATGAGCAAGAAGTCCATTTCATCTCTGCTACACTTAGCCAATCCCAAATATACAAAAATACTATACATCTCACGATATATGACAAATACCAATCTCGAACTGTTTCGGGTATAGTGACGCGCAGCAAGCATGGAGAATTTCGTTTGGATACCGTTGATCCGTTCAGCGGGGCAGAGAATTGGGAATGGATCAGATTTCAAGATGTATTGAAGGCGGAGCTAAGTAAAGAATGTACAAGATGAAATGATTAATCCGTAGAGTAATCAATTAATAATTCTCAACTCAACCAAGTTACCAAGCGCTTGGGATTATTCAATCACATCTAAAAATAAGATAACTTAGTTATTTGCAGTTAAAGGTTAATTATTATTTATCGTTGAATCCAGAAGCACTGATAAACAAGCCCGAGGGAAAGTATCCCTTTGGCTTGTTTTTTTTTATTTCGCAGTAGTTCTGGAAATCATTCGATTCGTGTGAAGATAGGTGATAGACAGAAAAGCCGCAAGTCATTAGACGCACGCACTTGTGCTTGTCTAGATTTTGAGATCTTCGTGACTTACACCAAGGCATTCAAAACAAATACTTTAATTAGGATAATTACTTATTTTTACATGTTTTTTGTGCTGAATGGGTAAACCAAGAAGGATTTATTTCATAATATTACCAATACAGGTTAGGAGTGGAACCCTACAAGCGTGCAAACATTACAGAAATCTATGATGGTGCTGCCGGATTTAAAGGACAAGGTTGCATTGGTTACCGGAGCAGGATCCGGTATTGGACGGGCTGCCTCCTTGCTGCTGGCGCAGCAAGGAATGAAAGTATGCCTTGTGGATTTGAAAGACGAACGACTAGAGCAGACGAAAAAAGATATAGAATTAGCAGGAGGACAGGCTATAACGGTAGACATCGACATCTCCGATCCGAACCGAGTTGAACAGGCTTTCGAGCACACGGTAATGACCTGGGGACGGCTAAATTTTGTCTTTGCCAATGCTGGCATCAACGGGGTTTTGGCGCCAATCGAAGACATGAAGCCAGAGGATTGGGATCGTACGCTTTTCGTCAATCTAAAGGGGACGTTTCTTTGCGTTAAACATGCGATTCCTCACATGAAAGAAATTGGTGGGAGCATAGTCATCACGAGCTCCATTAACGGAAGTCGCTCCTTCTCAGGGTTCGGGATGACAGCCTATAGCACATCAAAGGCAGGGCAAGTTGCATTTGCAAAAATGGCCGCGTTAGAATTGGCCCGGTACAAAATACGCGTCAACGCCATCTGCCCAGGGTCAATTAAGACCAATATTGGAGAAAATACGCAGCCGACGGCGGAGCTTGAGAAAATTAAAATTCCAATCAAGTACCCACAGGGTAACCAGCCATTGGAACACGCGCCTGGGCAGCCTGAGCAAATTGCTGATCTGGTAGCTTTCCTTGCCTCAGAAGTTTCTAGCCATATCACCGGCACGGAACTGTTCATTGACGGCGCCGAATCGCTATTGTAACTATCCCTTTTGTTGAGGTGCAATTTGTAAACTGGATTAACAAGAAAAGCCGAATACACTTGAGTTTGCTGGTTTCTTGCACATCAAAACATATTTGTCACCCGATAGTTTTATTGGTTACAAATATGTTTTGATGTTAAATAGGCGTTCACTCTATTGAGTGAACGCCTATTTAATTTCTTATATGGATGAAGTTCTTCGCCGTATGGAAGCAAGTCAGTCAACCCGGGGGGCGATTAAGCTAAACCAGCTAATAACTTGTCAAGATTTTTCAATAGAATATCGAGAAGATGGTGCTATACTAATTACTGAGCATGCCAAATAACCCTCCAAAATTGCTTTGGAAAGTTTTTCATCGATTTCGTTTGATTTCCAATCAATTCAACTCAAGGTATGCTTCTTTTCGTTTAAGCATGGCAAATATCCAATGTAGTAACTTGTTCACACATGCGATCATCGCTACTTTGTGAGGTTTTCCTTCGGCCATTTTTTTGTCGTAAAAAGCTTTGAGCTTCTTACTCCCAGTACGCCTCAGCCCGCATTGCACAGCCATGTACAAGGCGTGCCTGAGTCTGCTGGAGCCACGTTTTGTGATCCGATTAATCGTAGCCGTAAACTTTCCCGAGATGTGAACACTGGGGATCTACGCCAACAAAGGCAACGAGCTTTTTAGGATGATTAAACCGATCAATCTCACCAACTTCAGAGATAATCGTTGCCGCGATTTTCTCACCGATGCCGGGGATGGATTGGATAATTTCATATTTTTCAACTTCATTAGCAGTGCATCTATTTGCTTTTCTAGGTGTTTGTATTGCCCTACGAACGGTTAGTAAGTAATTCCGACATTATAAAGTATTCTTTATATATTTTTCGACATTATTATACAAATTTAATATGGGAATTCTAGTATGATAGGTATTACAAACTATATATACTAGGAGAATACTACTATGCCGAACTATTATTTCAGAGAATTATGGACACCTCTAAAATTGATTGGTATACGTCTTTTTCGTGATGATGATGATAATCTTTGGATTAAGTACTGGAAAAGAAAGAGACAACTTCTATAGAAACCACAACATCATGGAGTACATAACAAATGGTTTACAATTCAATTCTAAACAAAGCGCTAAGGCGAAGGACACAATAGACTCTTTAATTCTAAAACTATTCGAAAAGAGGGGCTAGTATATGAATCAACAATTAGGTGAATGTACTGTTTGTCATAAAGAAGTGGCTATGTTCTGCTGCTTCATGTCCTCATTGCGGAGCGCAATATACTCAAAAGATAAGTTGGTTTAAGTTCATTATTTTTTTCATTCTGTTTATGCTTGGATGCGGTGTATTAGGTATAGTAAATGACAGAGTATGTAATGCCATTTCATAGCGATTTGCTTTAAATGTAAGCCTTAATTTGATCAAAGATCAATATCAAAGCGAGTAAAAGATAGACGAACTAGTAAGGTAATATATACAAGCATCCTCCCTTAATTTTACATCTACTAGATTGTAAGCTATTAATAGGAGGTTAAATTATGACAATCAAAATCAATTCGAAGACTAGAAGAAAGACAGTTGCCAGATTACATGCTGCAGATGCACGGATTACACAGATCCTTGGTAATGGCTTTCGACGTACCGTATTTACTAACAGAGTTATCCCACCTAATGGATCGTTAGAACTTGTTTTAGATTCAGGGGCAACTAGGAGGGTTATTTCTGGTGGTTGGGCAATTAGAAGCGGTGATCCAAAAACCAAAGACGTATTCTCAACAGAATCTTATCCAAAAACTAGTAGGGTATGGATTATTACTGTCTGGAATAATACACCAGATTTTCAAATTGTCACACCTTACCTTATAGATAAGTTAAGGTAGTTAATAAGAATTAACAGATGTGTTATTGATAATTCCTTTCGCCTGTTTATGGTCATATTCAATCATAAGCAGGTTTTTTTGGTTTGGAAATAAAGAGAGAATAGATATTTTAGTAGTTTATTTAGCATAAAACATGGATTTCATTCAACGAAAGGGCAGTAGAGCATGGTGGATTGCAATGAATAAGCCATTAAGAAGTAGATTTATCCTCTAACAGAAGTAGAACTGAAAATATAAAACAGCATTGTCTTGAGCTTCCAAAGACATTCCTTTCAGCTGTTTGTCGTTCAACTACCAAAGAGTGTATATCGGGGAGAAGGGAAGTGGAGCTAGTATAGGAACCACTTTTCGTCTTAATTAACCGATAGTCAAATAATATTGGTACAACCAAATCCGCCAGAGGTTCGATTGGATAAATATTTAACTAAAGGGATATTTATTATTTTACTTTCTGATTGTTATTACTCTTAACCAAGAGTAATCTCATATCACAGGTGTTGTTATTGTGTTAATATTATGTTATAAAACATTACATTAATTCATTGAAATGATTGGAATTATTAATTTTACGTTAGATATATTGACATAAATTTCCGATTTCTATATTATAGTTGTGTAAGGTTCATGTTACTAAAAGTGCCGATTGAGTAGTTTTGTATGAATTTCGTATCTTTACCGAAGTTCTGAATGCTGCGATATCGGTATTTTTGCGTATTAAACTATCTGAGGAGGTTGTTTCATGATTTTGAAGAAAACGGCTCTTATCATCTCAGTTTCAACGCTTGCCCTAGGTTTGTTGGCGGGGTGCGGAACCAGCACAAACACAACTACAAGTACTACTACAGAAACGACTAAATCTAGTAGTGGAGGCGCTAAAACTATCATCAAAATTGCGACCCAATCCCCTTTGTCAGGAGGCAGCGCTGTTCAAGGGGAAGCGATTAAGTTAGGTGCTCAGATGTCATTGGATGATCATAAAGCGGAATTTGATAAGCTAGGATTTGAATTGCAACTTGTTCCTTATGACGACCAAGGTGATCCCAAGAAAGGCGTGGCCAATGCTGAGATCATCAGCGCTGATCAATCGATCCTTGGGATTGTCGGTCATATGAACTCGGGCGTAGCTATACCTTCCTCAGTCGTATATGAGAAGAACAATATCGTTATGGTTTCGCCGTCTAATACAGCAACGGAAGTAACCGACCGTAATCTGAAGGTTGTGAATCGAATTGTTGCAAGGGATGATTTCCAAGGTCCTGCGGCTGCGGATTATGCGATAAAAACAGCGAAAGCCAAAAACATTCTCGTCATTCAAGACAAAACGGCTTACGGGCAAGGTTTGGCGGAAGCATTTAAAGATGCGGCGACGAAGCAAGGGGCGACCATAGTCGGCTATGAGGGGATTACAGTAGGTGAGAAGGATTTCAACGGTGTGCTTAACATTGCGCTTACGAAGAAGCCGGACTTTATCTTCTTTGGCGGATTATATGCCGAAGGTGGACTGCTTATTAAACAAGCACGTGACAAAGGAATTACGTCTCCTTTTATGGGCGCTGATGGATGGGATACGCAAGGACTTGTTGATGTTGCCGGCGATAAAGTGAAAGAAGCTTTGTACGCTTCCATCTCAACGGATATTACCAAATCGCCAGAAGGCATGAAATGGGCGGAACAATACAAAGCCAAATTCGGCAAAGCGCCGGATGGGTATTCCGCATACGCCTATGATTGCATGACTATCATCCTTAATGCCATTAAAACTGCAAGCAGTGCAGACGGTGGGAAAATACCTGTACGCGAAAAAGTTCGTGATGCTGTGCGAGCCACGAAAGATTTCCAAGGCGTTGCAACGAAGGTTTCCTTCGATGGGAAAGGCGACAATACATACGCCAAAGTATTTATTTACAAATTTGAAGGTCCCAAATATCCGGGTACCATGATTTCCGAAGTAGGGAAGTAAACCGAATTGTAATCTCAATTTACTAAGTAAAGAGGTATGTACGATAGGGATGTACCTCTTTACGGTTTATTCACCTGCGAAAGGAGTAGCTTCATGTTTCTTAACATCCTGCACTCATTGCCCCAAGTATTGATCGATGGACTTGCTTTGGGGGCTATTTATGCGGTCGTAGCCTTAGGCTATACGATGGTATACGGTATTCTTGAATTGATTAATTTTGCGCATGGCGAAATTTTTATGACTGGGGCTTTCATTGGTACTGCGGTACTTTTCGTATTCCAGTCAACAGGGTGGCTCGGTGGCATGCCAGGCTGGGTCTCATACGTTCTAATCCTCGCAATTGCCATGCTATGTACTGGATTGATGGGGATAGGAATTGAACGAATTGCATATAGGCCTCTTCGAAAAGCCCCAAAGTTGATTTCGCTCATCTCCGCGATTGGCGTTTCCTTCGTAGTGCAAGATCTCGTTCGCTTTGTTTCTGAATTGAAAACAGGAAATTATATCATTAGTGGTATTACATTGTTTAACAAAAATATGACAATTGGTACATCTTCACTAGGCTCATGGTTTGGAGATGCTTCTTTGAAAACAAACACGATTATTATTATCGTCGTAGCTGTTCTATTGATGATCAGTTTAGATCTATTTATTAATCGTACAAAATGGGGAGTGGCCATGCGTGCGGTAGCGCAAGACCGAGAAACGGCTTCATTGATGTCAATCAACGTGAATAAAATTATTATTTTAACCTTTTTCATAGGGTCATCTTTAGGGGGTGCAACAGGGGTATTATTTGCTCAACAATACGGTACTATTGATCCTTTTATCGGTTACATATTGGGTTTGAAAGCGTTCACGGCTGCTGTGCTTGGAGGCATTGGGAATATAAGGGGGGCCATGTTTGGTGGACTTGTCATCGGAATGTTAGAGATGTTTGCTTCTTCTAATCTTGGGTTACTGACGAATGGTAATTTTGGCTCGGAATATAAAGATGTGTTTGCCTTTATGATTCTAGTCATCGTATTGATATTTAAACCTGAAGGTTTGTTTGGTAGAGTCGTCAAAGAGAAAGTGTAGGTGAATACAAGATGGATAAATTGAAACAGGCATTCGCACAGAATTCGAAAATGCAAGCCTTGATATTTGTTCTGCTAGTCATGGTTTCAGCGCTAAACGTTTATCTGATGGCTAAATCAGTGATCGCTTTTTTACTATTGCTGGCCTCCTTGCTATTGCTTTACTACACTTCATTCTCGAATAAGGTCAAATGGATAATTGGCGGGGTCATGCTAATTCTCATTATTCCGTTTGCTTCATCCGGAGGACCTGCCTATGGTTCTTATATGGAGGTTGCAACTCAGAGTGGGATTTATATCGCGATGGCGCTAGGGCTGAATATCGTGGTCGGTTTTGCGGGGCTTTTGGATCTGGGTTTTGTCGCTTTTTTCGCAATAGGCGCTTATACCTATGGAATCTTCTCCACAGCTCAGGCTAATCAATTTATTCCAGGCGATTTGTTTCCTTTATCAGGCGCTACATTTTGGCTATTTATATTTGTTGGCGGCTTTATAGCTGCATTATTCGGTGTCCTTCTTGGTTTACCTGTACTTAGGGTGAAAGGGGACTATCTCGCTATCGTAACTTTGGGCTTCGGTGAAATGATCCGAATTATTTTCAATAACCTTGAGAAGCCGATTAATATTACAAACGGTGCAAAAGGCATATCTTCGATCAAGCCTCCGAACTTGTTGGGTTATGAATTCACGCATCCTCATCAATTTTATTTCATAGTCATTGGGATCTTAGCGTTTGTCATATTTGGGGTAAAGAGATTTGAACATTCGCGCATGGGGCGTTCCTGGAAGGCGGTTCGAGAAAATGAAATTGCTGCACAATCCATGGGCGTTCCATTAATTCATACGAAGTTGACAGCGTTCGCTGTGGGAGCGTCCTTCTCAGGGATGATGGGAGTCGTCTTTGCAGCCAAGCAAACGTTTATTGATCCATCCAGCTTTACATTGCTGGAGTCCATTACGATTTTGGTCATGGTGGTATTAGGCGGAATGGGAAGCGTGCCCGGCGTCATACTTGGAGCTGCACTCATTACGATTCTCAACCTACAAGTGCTTACGGAATTTACCAATTGGTTAAATCAATTATCACTACAAGGCGTTGTCCACATTCCTCTTGCCTTATCACCCTCGAAGATGCAGCGGTTTATTTTTGGAGCTATTCTCATCCTTTTCGCAGTCTTTAGACCAAACGGGTTAATTTCAGTGAAAAATCGCCGTGTGAACGAAAAGCTGATTCAAGAACGTATAACATCAGTTGCAATGCAGCAAGTAAACCCCAAAACTGGGGGGATCGCGCAATGAACATCCTGCGTGTTCAAAACTTGGTTAAACGATTTGGTGGACTGGTTGCTGTTAACGGTGTTCATTTTGAATTTCAAAAAGGTAAAATTTCCGCTGTTATTGGTCCGAACGGCGCCGGTAAAACAACATTTTTTAATATGATTACAGGGATATATACGCCGGATGAGGGAGATATCGAATTAGAAGGCAAATCGATTGTGAAAGTTAAGCCTGATCAGATTACGGAAAAGGGCATAGCCCGAACCTTTCAAAATATTAGACTTTTTGGGAATATGACCGTACTTGAAAATGTAATGGTCGGAATGCATATTCATTTAAAAGGTGGAATATTAAGTACTTTACTCGGCTTTACTAGAACGCGAATAGAGGAACAAAATGCGGTGGATGAAGCCTATCGATTATTGCAATATGTCGGTCTGGAATCACATCTTAATGAAAATGCGAATAGTCTTTCGTACGGAGCACAAAGACGGCTTGAAATCGCGAGAGCACTTGCGGCTAAACCCAAAGTACTACTGTTGGATGAACCTGCAGCTGGCATGAACCCAAGTGAAACCAAGGAACTGACTAAGCTAATTCGAAGCATTCAACAGGAGTTGGATATATCCATTATATTGATTGAACATGATATGAAACTCGTCATGGAACTATCCGATCATATTCTTGTTCTAGATCACGGTGAAAAGATTGCAGAAGGATCGCCGTTTGAGATACGTTCGAATCCGCGTGTGATTGAAGCCTACTTAGGTAAAAGTGCCCTAGGTAAGGAGGTGAAAATATGAACATACTGCAGCTACATGAGGTTCAGGCATACTATGGGGGAACTCAGGCTTTAAAGGGAATATCTCTTCATGTGAAAGAAGGGGAAATTGTTACTTTGATCGGTAGTAACGGGGCAGGGAAATCCACAACACTTAAGTCCATTTGCGGTCAGGTGAAAACGAAAGGGTCCATCCTATTTAAGTCGCGTGATATTTCGACTTGGCTGCCTCACCAAACGGCCATGGGAGGCATTGCTCATGTCCCTGAAGGCAGACGGATATTCCCTAGGCTAACTGTGAAGGAAAATCTGGAGATGGGTGCATTTTCAGTTAAAGATAAAAAAGTGGTGAAGGAACGTATGGAACAGTCCTTCGAATACTTTCCACGTTTGAAAGAACGCTTGAACCAGGCGGGCGGCACCATGAGTGGCGGCGAACAACAAATGCTTGCTATAGCGCGTGCGCTGATGATGAAACCTAAGTTGCTACTGCTAGACGAACCCTCGATGGGATTGGCTCCTGTCATCGTAGATCAAATCTTTGAGATCATTCAGGAGTTGAACCGTACAGGAATGACGATTCTGCTCGTAGAACAGAATGCATACCAGGCGCTACAAATCGCCAATCGAGGTTACGTTATACAGACGGGTGAAATTATTCTGGAGGATGATGCACATACCTTGCTTGTCAATGATCAGGTAAAAGACGCTTATCTGGCAGGATGAAATCAGTTCTTCCGATGTTTTACGGTATGATGGCATCACTTTTCTTCTCCGTTTCTTTCATCATGAATCGCTCCATGGAGTTGTCAGGTGGATATTGGGTATGGAGCGCTTCACTTCGTTATCTCTTTATGCTTCCTATTTTATGGTTGATTGTGTTTATCAGGGGAAACCTTCGAGAATTACTTTTGGAAATGAGAAAGCAGATAGGTGTGTGGATGTACTGGAGCATGGTCGGGTTCGGATTATTCTATGTGCCCCTGTGTTTTTCCGCTGCATACGCACCTGGTTGGTTAATTGCGGCTACTTGGCAGGTCACCATAATCGCAGGTTCCTTACTTGCTCCATTATTCAGCGAGGTAAAAGTTACAAAGGATGGACCAATTAGGGTGAAGGGAACCTTATCGTTAAAAAGTCTGTTGATTTCTCTTTTTATCTTACTTGGAGTAATGGTCATACAGTGGGATCTTAGCGGCCATCTTTCCGTCAAAGACTCGCAGTTAGGCGTGTTACCAGTTCTACTAGCTGCTTTTGCTTATCCTCTTGGCAATCGGAAGATGATGGCGGTTTGCAATGAGCGATTGGATACCTATCAGCGTGTATTAGGTATGACAATAGCGAGCCTTCCTCTTTGGATAGTGCTTTCACTTTATGCACTTGTTCATGTCGGGGCACCGAACGCAGGACAAGTCGAGGAATCCGCCATTGTAGCTATCTGTTTTAGGGATTGCTGACTGCAATGCAGTTAGACGATCCCTATTTGCATTAATTTGGTCGTTAGTCAACACCATTTCATTTTACATTTAAAAAAGTGTTTAGACGTGCAGATCGTTTTACTGCTACAACTATCTTCATATTTCTAAGCTCAATATTTACTGGGATAGTAGTAGATCCTCCGTTCTGAACAGCCTGGACGAAACGGGTATGTTGGTTATATAGGTTATGTTTACGAAATACTTACAAGTATTAACTGGTTTTACATTTCATATTTATTTCAGATTTCAATGGTATATTTAAGTTCTATGCACGCGTCACAGGAGGTAAGGGGATTATGCGTATTTTGCTGGCTGAGGACGACGAGACGCTTGGTGAGCTCACCGAGCATCAACTGAAACGGCAATATCATGTTGTTGATTGGATGAAGGATGGTCAGCAGGCAAAAGAAGTTATTGCAGCAGGTCGTTATGATGTATATGTACTTGATTGGATGATGCCTGAATTGACTGGTTTGGAGCTCATTCGGGAGATCCGTAGCAAGGAAGATCATACCCCCATTCTATTACTAACGGCAAGAGATGCCGTTCAAGACCGGGTAGAAGGGCTTCGCGCTGGGGCGGATGATTATATGATTAAGCCGTTCGCATTCGAAGAACTGGAAGCGCGATTGTTTGCTTTGTTCAGGCGTCAAGATCGGAGCTACCAGTCGTCGGATACAATCAACTTAGGAGAAATTACGGCGCATCTAAACCGGTTTGAGGTGACGAGAGAAGGCCATATAATCGCATTGAAACGGCGAGAGTTTCAATTGCTCGTCTGTTTGATGCGTCATGCAGGACAAGTGCTCTCCAGAGAGCAATTGCTCGATCAGGTGTGGGGGCTCGGGTCGGATGTGACGCTGAATGTTGTTGATGCTACGATCAAATTACTTCGCAAAAAAGTGGACGGACCGTATAAGGTAAAATCTATCCAAAGCGTCTATGGGGCAGGCTACCGGCTCACGATGGATGGGGAATGAAACCATGTTTAAACGGACTAGAATTCGGTTGACGCGAGAATTTTCGCTTACCATTGGTATTATTCTTATGGTTTCCGCAGTATTCTCCTTATGGATGGTGCAGCAAATGCTGACGACGACTCAGGACAATCAGCTCAAATCGCTAAGCAAACAATATGAAGCGGAGCTGCAGAAGCTGGTAGAATCTCCAAAAGGGAAAATCTTTTTAGACCCCGCGTTGGGCAAGGAGAAGCTCAATCCGACATTTGCACCGAGCGGTTTACAGCTGAACCAAATGGCATGGCTGTTCGATCCAAATGGGGATATTATTTTTCAATCAGCACCGGTAAGTAAACTTGCGCCAACAGGAGTGAACTTTCCTCTGACGGCGCTCTTGCCTAGTCTTCTCGCGGAGCCGGTCGACAATGAGTATCATAATATACGCGCTAATGGCAGAACCTTTCGAGTTGGTGGGATTGTCATCCAAACGGGAGAAATTAAAGATTTCCGGATTATCGTAGCACAAGAGGTGACGAGCGATACCGCACTTATTACACAGTTGCGTTGGGCGTTCGCAGGGTTTGCTTTACTCATGCTTGCCGCAGGTGGGGGAGCAGGATTCATCCTGGCAGGAAGAGCGATGGGACCGATTGCGCAAGCCTTCCGCAGGCAGGAGCAGTTCACGTCCGATGCGTCGCATGAACTTCGAACACCGCTTAGTATTTTGAAATCCGCCTATGAGGTGCTGAATGAACAAAGCGATAAGCTACCGGATTTTCACCGCAATGTACTGGTAAAGTCAGGCCGGGAGATTCATCATATGAGTCGGTTAGTCGATAATTTGCTCGTGCTTGCGCGAAGTGATAGTGGAAGACTTGACCTGGTCATCTCCCGATTCTCGTTGCGTTATACGATTCGCCAAGTGATTGAGCAATTAGAGCCAATTGCAGCATCTAAGCAAGCGAGGCTGGAATGGGAGAACAATCAACAAGGTACATTATGTGAGGATGAAGCAATGATTCAGGCTGATGAGGTACGTATTCGGCAGCTCATCCTGATTTTGATCGAGAACGCGATTCAGTACAACCGGGAAGGCGGCAAAGTTACCGTCTCGTTGGAAGTAAATCCGCAGAAGACGTCCTTCACCGTAAGTGATACAGGTATCGGCATCGAACAAGAGCATCTGCCGCGGATATTCGAACGCTTCTATCGGATGGATAAAGCGCGGACTCGGCGGTCGGAAGGCAATGGCCTCGGACTTGCGATTGCTAAACAAATTGTTGATGCGCACCGTGCAAAGATTGAAGTGTGGAGTGAGCCACAGAACGGTACTACTTTTCGTGTATCTCTTCCGAACGTTTCAGATTCTTTTCAGAATGTTCCTTTATCTTAAACCATGTAGCCTCCGAAGCTTAAAGAAGGCAAACTCAAATAAGGAAGGAATTAAACTATGAAGAAAAAATGGAAGCTTGCAGGTGCAGCTTTGCTGATTGCGATTGCTGTTCCGGTAACCGCTTATGCGGCAGACAACCTGAATGGTAAATCGCGGGAGGATAAGAAGGCAAGCTATACAGATGCTCAAAAGACAATGCCAGCGGGTAAGCAAGGTGAGAAGCTAAAATTGGATTTACAAACAATCGCATCTTCAAAACTCGGTTTGGATCAAGCAACGTTCGAACAAGCACAGAAAGACGGCAAATCGCTCGCAGACATCGCGAAAGAAAAAGGTAATGAGCTTCAACCTCTGATTGATGAGCTAACTAAGGAAATTAGTGATAAGATTCAGGCGAATCTTGACCCTAAGGATCTTCCAGCGGAGGAGAAGGAGAATGTGAAGAAGAAGGCTGCGATGGAGTCAGAACGCGTCTTTACAATGCCGCTCAATAAGGAGATTGAGAAGCAGCAGGGTAACGACTGGGATTTAATAGCGGCTCTTGAATTAATCGGGATCGACAAGGCTGCTTTCGCTGAACAGGTACACACGGGCAAATCGTTGGTTGACATTGCGAAGGATCACGGTGTATCCCGTGAGCAGTTAATTGATGCGTTGTTGTCCAATGTAAACAATAAAATCGATGAAGTTAAGTCAAACGGTGGTATTTCACAAGAGCAAGCAGATGAGAAAAAACAGGCTGTACTTAAAGATGTCGAAGATTTCGTCGACCATACACAGACGCTGTTTATGAAGAAGGAGAGCTTAGTGGCTACACAGGCAAAGGATGCTAAAGGGAACCCAGACAAAGGGATTAAGCTTGATTTTCAACAAATCGCAACTTCTAAACTTGGTCTGAACAAAGCAGACTTCCAACAAGCTGTGAAGGATGGCAAGTCGCTAGCTGATATCGCGAAAGAGAAAGGCAAAGAGCTTCAACCGCTGATTGATGAGGTAACTAAGGAAATTAGTGACGAAATTCTGTCGAAGCTCAGTCCTAAGGTACTTACAGACGAGGAGAAGGAGAACGTGAAGAAAAAGGCCGCGATGGAAGCGGAGCGCATCTTCACTACTCCGCTTAACAAGGAGCAAGAAAAGGAGCAGGGCATTGGTAATTTTAATATGCAAGCCGCTTTCGCATTGCTCGGGATTGACAAAGCTGCTTTCGCCGAACAGGTCCAAGCGGGAAAATCATTCGCAGAGATCGCAAAGGATCATGACATATCCCGTCAGAAGCTAATCGATACGCTTATGTCGGACTTCACTACCAAAATCGATGCTGTAAAAGCAAAAGGTGACATTACACAGGAACAAGTAGATCAGAAGAAGCAAGCAATGCTTAAGGAAGTTGAAGATTTCGTGAATCATACACAGACAATGTTTGAGATGAAAGAGAAGAAATAAGGTTAGGATTAAAGGCTAGCGGTGACGGTGGCCCTTCTTATTTTTGTATACCAGGTATGCACCATTCCATAGGACAATAAGGAAATTAATAATTGATTCCCTCGTGTCTGTTGATCCGCCGCGTACACAACAAAATCTCAAAATAAAATAATTTTTATGGACACAAATGACTCATTGAGCTAACGGAAAACGTTTGTTTAATAAAACTAGGATGAGGGTGTCGGGCATCAATTGGCAACCTCTTTGAAGTATTGGTGAGTTATGCTTTTATCACAAAATTCCATACGAAGGAAATAAATTTCCATTTGTAACCAACCCCTGATAAGCTACACTGTTGTCAAAGCTCAAAGGGAGATGGATTACTATAATCAAGGATGGCTCCATACCCAGGAAGAAGAACTTAATTTACTAAAACTATCTGATTGGGAAGTGAAGTTCAGGCCGAACTCAATAACAGCAATCCTTGCTGAGCATGTTTGGGAGCATCTCGATTACGAAGACGGCATTGAGGCTGCAAAGATATGTTGGGATTTCTTGAAAAAAGGTGGTTACATTCGTTGTGCGGTTCCTGATGCATTTTTTCAAAACGAGTGGTATCAAAACATCGTAAAGGTTGGGGGGCCAGGACCAAAAGACCACCCAGCTGCGAGTCATAAGATTGTCCATAACTATATGAGCATTACTTCCATGTTCGAACAAGCAGGATTTCAAGTAAGTCTGTTGGGATTCTGCGACGAGAATGGTCGCTTTCATTATAACTTTTGGAATGAAATGGTGGTTTTATCTACCGTTCCAAACGTTTCGACCAACGAAATCAAAATGGTAACCTGGGCTTTGTTTCTCTAATAATTGACGCTGTAAAGCCTACTGAGTGTTTCAACTAACGACAACAATAAACAGGGAGCAGACTGTCTTTGATGCTCCCTGTTTCATTCAAGTAACGTGCAGGATACTGACAAAGTTAAGGTGAATATTAAAATAAAGAAACAGATTAC
Organism: Paenibacillus sp. J31R30; assembly: GCF_059692115.1. Taxonomy (NCBI): domain Bacteria; kingdom Bacillati; phylum Bacillota; class Bacilli; order Caryophanales; family Paenibacillaceae; genus Paenibacillus; species Paenibacillus sp. J31R30. The sequence goes on from NZ_JCAUAV010000013.1 coordinate 84,396, forward strand.
TGAAGAAACTCTGTAGGTTCTCCCTGGGAAGTACGTATATATAGATTGGTGGAAGTTATATGAGTGAAAATACACTTACTAGTAGTGAAGTCAACCAGATTTACAAGGAAATAATTGTGGATGTGTACGAAGCATTAAAGTCCTTCGGTTGGCGGTGCAGTGGCATCCGGAGATGATGGCGGTGAAGCATGAGGAAGGACTCATTCCTTTCCGATGGCTCATCGATCAAGTGAACGGTGGGGGATCATCGTGACAACTGGGGATCAGGAAAAATGGAACTTTTAATTAGGCGTTCACTCAACCGGGTGAACGCTTTTTTTAGCAGGTTGGAGGAGGAGGTAATCATGCAAGATGAATGAATCTATATTCCCGAAAATCTTCCCAGTTGTTTCCCGAGTATTTCCTAAACATTTCCCAGCTATGCCTCAAGAAAAGTGAATTTCACGTGTTGTATGATAAATCCAGAAAGCAAACTCAATAGTTGGAGGTAATAACGATGATCAGATTGAACAAAGCATTGAAATGGATTTTAGGGATTGCATTGCTTGCGTCAATGGCCGTTCCTGCAACGGTTAGTGCAAAGCCTGAAGCGAAGCCAGAGGCGATGAAAACCACAAAACCGGGGGTGATAATAGCTGCCAAGCCAGAAGCCAAACCGGAAGCGTAAGTAGCAGTTAACTGGACTTATTTGAATAAATACAATGTATTTTCAAAAGGAGAGAATTGAACCTATGACATTGAAATTCAGCAAACGAAAACAAACTTCAGCAATCACACTTTTGTTGGCGGGCTGTTTGGCGTTCGGCAGTGTCGCCAACGCTTTTGGCGAAACGCCTCCTGCAGGCGTGCAGATCAAGGAGTTCAGCCTTCTTGATACGTCATTTGATATTGTAGGTGCAGCTGATTTTACGCCTGAGGGCAACATGGACGGTCACTTCAAGCTGCGGCTGAGCCTAGCTCAGCATACGGTTATCAATTCCGTCGTACTTCGTTCCACGGATGCTTATGGTAAGGATAATTACCAAGGGGTATGGAGAACCAACCATGTAACGACGGGGTGGCTGCTCGGCATTGTACAAGATAAAACTGTTACATCGTCAAGTGGTACAACACATGAAAGCATCATCATCAACCCAGGTTTTCGTAAAGATATAAAAGAACCTGTCGGTGAATTCGAGGGTGAGCTTAACTTGGACCTGTACGCTAGCGATAACGGAACAATCAAGGAAACGCAATATTATGTCTTAGAAGTTTTGACCCCGCAAGGTACCGTTGTTTCCAAGCCGATAAAATATAAAAGTCCGATGACAACAGGGGAAACTACTGGCTCGTCTAGCCCGACACCAACACCAACACCGACACCAACGCCGACTCCGCAGCCTGTGCCAACACCTCAGACACCAACCCCAGCTCCAACTTCTGAAAGTCCGCTGATTCATGTGCTTTTCAATGGCCAAGAGCTTCAGTTTGATCAAGTCAGACCGATACTGAAAGATGGTTCAACACTCGTCCCGTTCCGTAAATTATTCGAAACGCTTGGCTTCGAGGTTCAGTGGAAGGAGACTGAATGGTCCCAAAAGGCGATTGGAATCAAAGATGGTCTCACGATTGAATTGATAATTAATAGCACCACCGCAATCGTGAATGGAAAAAACGTGAGCTTGGATATTCCTGCCCAAATCTTGAATGGCAGCACCTTAGTTCCGCTTCGCTTTGTAGCGGAAAATAGCGGGTACCAGGTGACTTACTCCAGGAGTGGCAACGAGGCAACAGTTCGGATTGATGAAGTAGATGTGGCGCCAACACCAACACCAACACCAACACCGGTCCCTTCTCCTGCTCCAATCCCCGATCCCGTGAAAGAGGTGGCTGAGCCCTTTGTCGTTAAGGGCTATGTACGCGATGCAAAAGGTCATCCCATCCCTGATATCGTCGTTTTTGCCGATAACACATTGCTTTATGACAGCAATGTCCTTGGAGTTACCGATGAATCGGGGCACTATCGGATCGAGCTGCCTCACCTAGCTACTTCATGGCATATGGGCGCCGATGTAACTAAATCATTTCAAGGAATGAATTACACCTTCCATTTAGACGCTGACAAGGATATTCCTCTTTCGGGAAGTACTGGAGCCGTCCGTGATTTTACTTGGAGCAAATTTGATGGACAGATTTATATTTATCCGTATTTTACATCATCGGACGATTCGCTGCCGGAGTTCGATATGAGTGACCTAGAAGTAACGCTGACACCCGTCGGTCCACTGCTTGATGGCAGTGCAGGTCATACCATAACGAAGCGCGGAGGTCCGATTTCAAATGGAGCAGGCATTGATCAAATACCGATTGGCCGCTACAAGGCTACTGCCAGATGGGTGCCAGATGGGCATGCGCCGATTTCCTTGCAGATTAGCGACTCTTCCGATAAATATGCAGAGTCTGTAGAATTCGAATTCGGTCCTCCTAAAGGAGTATCCACAACCAATTATCTCTGTGAACTCGTCGTAAAGATACCTTAAAAAGTGGTGTATACAAGCGCCAGGGGCTGCCGAAAGGCAGCCTTTTTGTATGCTGACGTGCCTAGAGGCATACGTGATCTAGATGTTCCAATTCCTACTCCATTTCCTAGCTATTCAAGGACTACTCATACCCTTGGCTGTCTCAGGACTTACCAATATCCATGTCCATACACCTACACAAATCCATATTAAGTTCAAAGACATGCTTTGGATCAATTAACAAACCACGCATGAAGACAAAAACAAGAACCGACCGTTAGGGTCGCCTCTTGTTTTTATTAGACGCTTGACTCTGCTTCAAGGCAGTGGTACCGCAAACACCACACGCCCCAGTTTCCCGACACTTCAATTAATATTTTGAAGCCCAAACTCATGACTACCAATAAAGTGCTGCCGAAAAATGCCATTCGGACACGCGCTTATATACGTAGATTCCTGAGTTGCTTTGTTATGTTATGGGCGCCTCTAAATCGAGAAGGCACATCATCTAAATCCGGGCTTCCAATCTCCTGAGTAGCAACATACTTTACATCCGCACATGTCTTTTTTATCAAAACAACGCCCCATCTTCCCTTATTATCGGGGCTTTCCGTGCCCAATAACGTTGGAAAGCCGCCTGCATAATGATTAACAATAGCATAGCTTTGAATCGCCCTAAGTAATTGCCAAAAATTCGTTGGGTCCGGTAAATCCAAATGAACGAATTTATGCACAATTTGTGGTGCCAATAAAGGGAGTTTCATCGTTTTGCCCAAAACCTTTATTTCTTTCCATTCTGTCATAGTTGTCTTTTTAAAAATACGGCTAATACATCACTTGTCATGTGTGCAGGGCTCCCGATGAAGTACGTAGGAAAACCTCCTACGTAACCTTGTCTTTGGGCTTCGGCATTCACATACATAACTCCATACCTTGCTTGGTCAATTGTAAACGGTGCAGCCACACTCATTCCTCCTTTCGTCCTTTTTTTATTCATATGTATTTTTTAATTAGCCACACTAAATTTCGGTCAATCTCCCTCGAATAACTTGTGATAATCGAAATTGGGCACAAAGGTTGGTGAGGTTGTCTTTGTTTTGAATTCTAAATACTCTAAATTCTTCATCGCCTTTTAGGAGGTGGTTTTCTTTTGCTCGAAAATCAACAATTAGTAATAACAGAGAACCAAAAAAACTCTGACCACACGGCCAGAGTTCCTTGCTTGAAATTAAGCAGTTATTTCCTTTGTATTCACCTTCGGGAAATAATTTCCTGTCCATACCATGAAGCCCATTCCTACATACACCAAGCCCCAGAAGAAGGCGAACCATTTCTCAAGCCCCGGCATTCCGAACGATACGAGCATGAGTATAAAAAGGATAATCGTCCAACGCGGAAATACCTTTGCTCTGAAAGTAACGATCATCAGAATGATAGTTCCGAGCAGCATCCCCATACCGGAGACAGCTCCGGTAAGATCAACGAACAACTGCCCCTTTTCGGCATATTCGCCGTATGCGAACAGACCGTAAAAGTTAGATGCAACAAGCAAATTGCCGACCATGATCAGAATTGTGGAAATGAACCCCAATACGCCAGTCCCCTTAGACTGTGCCATATACAGCGCAATGGAACTGACGGCCATGAGGATACAAGCGATAAACCCGCAAATCACTTCCGGTGTGCTGTCGTCTCCCCAGATGAGCGACGACGGGGTCATTCCGATTCGTACGATACCAGCTAAGAAACAGATAAATCCGAGCGACTTTACTACTTTTTCTACTGTCATTTTGACCAACCTCCAACTGTTTATTGACTTCCTTGTAATGAATTGTACCAAATCATCGTTCCCGTCAACGAGAGTATACCCTACCTAGCGAAGACAGGAAGATTTATGGGTAGATCCGGGAAGAAATCCGCAAGTCATATACAGATTCTGGGTCAGGGTTTATAATTTTCATATAGCTTTCCTTGGCCGATTAGGAGGAAATATGAGACAATTAAGCAGGAAATTAAGTAGTCAAACGGAGTGGCTATTGCAGGCGCTTATGGTTGCAATTAGTGCCATAATCGTTGTTTTTTTCATTAGCAGTATTTCAGACTATTATGAAAAGCTGCGAAATTATTGCATCTTCCTGCAGTCATGCGGTTCATTGGCTCCACCGCCGACCACTACTGAAGTTCTGAATCAGTACAACTTAACGGTAGATTCGTATGCTGCTGTTATTGTCGCGATTGATTGCGGGCTTGCTTTCCTCTTTTATACGGGCGCGGGCATCATCCTTTGGAAGAGCGGGCTGGAGCGGATGGGGAAGCTTGCCGTGCTCGCCCTCGTTGCGTATGGGACTACATTTCCCTCGCTCGTCTATCTCGCTTCGGAAGGAAGTCAGGTGCTGCAGAGGTGGCCGGATGGAATCAGCACTGTCGGCTGGATGACGTTGTTTTTGTTTTTCTTATTGTTTCCGAGCGGAAAGCTAGCACCTTCCTGGACATTCTTCGTATGGATCCCGTTTAGCGTGGTCCAGCTTACCAGCTTCCTTTTCCCGGATACCAGTATCAATCTGCATCAATGGTCCGGAACAGCGAGAATCATTTACTACTTGACTGCCATCGGCAGTATCATTTATTCGCAAATTTATAGATACAGGAAGATTTCCAATGCCGAGCAACGGCAGCAGACGAAATGGGTCGTCTACGGCGTCACAATTTCGTTTCTCGGTTTCTTCGGAATAAGTGCCTTTTTTGTTTCGGATGCAGCGTTCAGCCCGATCTCTTACATTTATTTAACCGTCGCTTTGCATGTATTTGTATCCATTATTCCTTTGACGCTTGCATTTGCCATCCTGCGTCATCGCCTATGGGATATCGATCCACTCGTCAACCGGACGATTGTCTACGGTACGTTGTCCGTTGCCATCGTACTTGTCTACTCCGCATCTGTAATTTATTTAAGCAGCGTGTTCCAGACGGAGAAAAGCTATATCATCTCCCTGATCGCGACCTCCATCGTTGCAATTCTATTCGCACCGCTCAAGCAGTGGCTTCAGCGTATCGTGAATCGGCTGATGAAAGGCAGGCATGATGACCCGTTTGCCGTGTTGGTCGAGTTGGGAGACAGCCTGATAAAACCTATGGCACCAGGACGTGTGTTAAGTGTCGTCGCTCGAACGATTCAAGATGCACTTCGGCTTCCGTATGTCGCTATCTCGATCGGAATGAACGGTCAGGAAACGATGGCGGTATCCGTCGGTGAAAAAAAATATGATATGCATGTGTTTCCTCTTATCCATGGTGGCGAAGAGCTCGGAACGCTCTGGCTGTCGAGTCGTTCGCCAGGAGAGGCATTCAGCACGGAAGATAGCAAGCTGCTGGATATATTGCTTCACCAGGCCGTGCCGATCGCCAAAAATATAAATATGACTGCCGGTATGGAACTACTGGCCAAAGATTTGCAGGAATCACGTGAACGTCTGGTGCTTGCTCGTGAGGAAGAGAGAAGGCAAATCCGAAGAAATCTTCACGATGATCTTGCGCCGCGTCTGATGTCGCTCGCGTTTAACGTAGCAGCTGCGGAACAGTATATTCGAAAAAGCCCAGATACGGCGATTGAGCTACTGGGAGAACTGAGGCAGGTCATCCGAACGACTGTAAACGAAATCCGCACAATGGTACACGATTTGCGCCCGCCGACGCTAGACGAGTTTGGGCTGTTAGGCTCAATCGAGGCACGCATTGACGAGATCTTGAAGACGTCCGGTCAAATGTCAGCTACACTGCATAATGACCCGATATGTGTGAAATTACACGTGTTGGAGGCGCTTCCAGCTTTGCCAGCAGCGGTGGAGGTAGCGGTGTATCGCATCGTAACAGAGTCATTAGTTAATGTCATAAGACATGCAGAGGCAACGACTTGTGATGTATATATACGGTTAACGCCGGCGCAGGAGCTGCAAGTCGAAGTCATCGATAACGGGAAAGGCATTCCTGTTCCCATGAAGCCATCAGGAAATGGTGGCATCGGACTGACCTCAATCCGCGAGAGAGCGGGAGAGCTTGGCGGTCAATGCATATTTGAAAGATTGGAAACTGGTGGTACGCGTATAATGGCGCTGCTTCCGCTACTGCGTGGGGAGGAAATAAAATGAGAATTTTGCTCGCAGACGATCATCCGCTATTTCGGGGAGGCGTGCGCAACTTAATTGGAACTACAGAAGATTTGCAGGTAGTAGGAGAAGCCTCAAACGGGGAAGAAGCGGTGCAGTTGGCCTTTTCCCTGCGGCCTGATGTCATTGTCATGGACATTCGGATGCCGGGCATTAACGGTATCGAAGCGACGAGAATGATCAGGGAAAAGCAGCCTGAACAAAAAATACTCATCGTAACGATGCTAAAAGACGACAAGTCCGTTTTTATGGCCATGCAAATGGGAGCACGAGGTTATGTGCTTAAAGATGCCGGGGAAATGGAGCTGCTGCAGTCCATTCGAATAGTTGGTGGCGGTGGTGCTGTATTCAGCTCCGATATCGCAGCACGCATGATGCATTATTTTACGATGCCTAAGCAGTCACAGCCGTTAAATCCGGCGCTCTCCGAACTGACGGGCAGAGAGACGGAGGTGCTTGAGCTGATCGCGGACGGATACTCGAATGGACAAATTGCATCCCGTCTGCATTTGAGCGCGAAAACGATCGCCAACCATGTCACGAATATATTAAATAAGCTTCAAGTTCAAGACCGTCACGAAGCCAAAAAGGTGCTTAGGAATTCTCATGAAGCAGCAGACCTAGAAAAGTAATGTCACTACAAAGTTGTGTTTAATCGGCAAGAAGAAATAATTGTAAACTTATTTGTATTTCAGGTTTTTCACATGAAAACACCACTTCAAAACTTAATTTGTAAATTGATATTATAAGAAAAACCAGCAAACCCTTGAGTTTGCTGGTTTCTTGCACTTCAAAACTTATTTGTCACCCAACACCCTGATGTTGGATGACAAATTGGTTTTGAAATGACAAATAAGATTTGAAATAAAAAACGTTCACTTCACTCATCACTGGGTGGTGAACGTTTTTTTAATGAGTTAGAGCAAATGATTAACAGCAGAGGGTGGATTAAGCTCCCTCATAGAATAAGGATTTTCTCACGAATGCTCGCTCATTCGCAGGATTTCAATATGCATGGTAATTAGGAGTTCAGTTGTTTGGGTCTTGTGGGGCAGGTAGTTCCGTTAGAGCGCATGCGGGAACAGAAGGTGATGAACTTCTTTACAACATCTTCCATAAAAATGGTTTGCTGCACGCTTCTCTCCACAAGGTCCTTGGGGATTCACTCTCCCAAATCTCGACGGGTCTTTGCCCTCACATTCCTTCGTCCTATCTATCCAAGGTGTGGAGTCCGATCAACGTTAACGGAACGGGTCTATGCCCTAAAGCGTAAAAATCTCGGTACTCCGTGCTTTCTTTGTGAGATCCTGCGAATGAGCCAATTTACGTGTCAGGGTTACGATTTACTTTTTATGCTGCTAACGGTAGTTGTGCTTTATCTATGGAGAATGTTTGTCCTTCTTTTGCCATGGCTACAAGCATCCGAGCCAGTTTCCCAATCAGCTTCATCATAGACTGCATTTTCGTCATTCTTTTCACTTCGGTATTGTGCGCATGCATGGCTTGGAACGCTTCATTGAAAGATAGCAGGTGAAACACAGTGAAGTAGAGATATTTGCGCAGTAGTGAGTTGCCTCGCTTGGTGAGCTTAATTTGCCCCTTATATTTGCCAGAACTTCGTTCTGCTAAGTTCAATCCTGCCTTGCGTAGTAATTGATTTCCGTGAGACAGCTTACGTAAGTCCCCGCCAAATGCCAATATGGCAGCCGTTGCTGGAACAGAAGTACCGACAGATCGAACGAGATCAGAACAAGGAATTTCAGGCAGTATCTTTTCAATCATTTCGTCCACTTCGTCAATAATTCGGCAGATCCTATCATACTCTTCGATGAGGTGCCTTAGCTCCCATTTGTCTTCTTCAAGGGCAGTAGTGTCTCCCACGCTATTTCTAGCGAGTGATTGAAGTTCCAAGGCCTTGTTCTTGCCTCGCACTCCGCCTGGTCTGGCCATATATTCACCCCAGAACTGTACCATTTGCTCCGGAGTTAGCTGCAATAGGTCAGAAGGGGCTGGAAACCGGCGCAAAGTGGCTAACGAGCGATCGCTAAAAATATCATCAAATGCTTGTCTGTATTCTGGAAATCGGATATCTAGCCAGCGGTGGATTCTATTCTTAGTCCTTCCTGATTTAACCACCCAGTGCTCTCTGTTTGTAACCATAACCCGTATGCGACGGAATGCTTCATCCTTTGGGGAGAAGGGCGTGTAGAACCCACGGCTCACCGCATCGGCGATGACCAGAGCATCGTTTGGATCATTCTTGGAAGGTGAGTTATCTCTGTTTTCCTTATTGCGTTTTGTTGTCATTGGATTGACAAGAGCCACATCAATGCCCCGATCCACCAACCAGTTGGCAATATTGAACCAGTAGTGACCGGTGCTTTCCATTCCCACAACCACGTCATTCATGCTGTGCATCTTCTGTAATTTCCGAATGTTTTGTTCTAAATGCTCATATCCGGCAAGGTCATTTGAAAATAGAATAGGGCGCTTGGTGAGGACAACACCTCGAAAATTAATGGCTTGAGCTGCGTGTTTCTCCTTGGCAATGTCGATGCCTATGACCAGAGTAGTAGTGCAGATTCGTTCTACACGTTGATTTTGAGACTTAATTGGATTAGACTTCATGATAACGCCTCCTAAGGTGAGTTCTGAGGGCTGCAACCCAGTACATACTCATCGTAGCGAGGCGTTCTTTTTTCTGCAAATTCAATCTACTATCACCTACAGGAATGTTAACGGGCAGAATAGTGGAATAAGATGGTCCTTTTAGTTCATCCTTTTTTTGTAATTAAAGGATAGTATTTAATGATAAAGACAAATAGGAGAGTGAGGGATTTATATTGACGAACATAGTGCGGTTTATCGGTATAATGATACCGATATTACTTAGTATTCTCGCTTGCAGTAATGATGAGGTTCATCATTCTAGTATGCCAACAGTAAACTTTCGACATAGTGACCAGCAATCGGTCTATAGACCTGACATGTTTCTTGAGAATATAGCTTTTCCCTTCGGTGAAGGTTTGGGGGACAACCACTAGAGTCAGGGACTCCTCCTTCTGAGGCGAAGCTTATCAAAAGCTTTGCTCTAACTCGCTCTGAGGCGGAAGTACATATTTATAAAAGCGGTGGTGATGCCTCCCCAATATATACGGGGTATCTCAAGGGTAAGAACTCGGAATGGAAGTTGGGTAACTTGCCTAATTTTAATGAAAATCAAGCTTGGATTAATCCGATGAATTTCATAACTGGGGATGTGTCTGGCGCGGCTATTGAAATCCCTTTTGGTGAAATAGGTGCACAGAATGGATTGCTGATTTATCATCCTAAAACCGAATCATGGAAGATAACAGATTTTCAAGGACATACCGCCATTCCGATGGATCTCGACAATGACGGTGTCCCTGAATGGGTCGGAAATATGACGGATTGGGTGCCGCCTGCTGTGGAGATCCATCGTTGGGTCGCAGAATATGATCGTTTTGAATCGACAGTTATTCAATGGGATAGAAGTCTCTTCCCTGATGCGCCTATAGAAGAAATATTTTATTCATCCCTTTTTGGGGAGGAGGGGAAGCATTTCATTGAAATAGGTAACAAAGATGGTTACGCCTTTTTTACATTTGACCACGGGTTCTTAAAAAAGTACAAACCTGCCGATACCAGAAGCCGTGTCTGGGAAATGCAAATGACTCGACAGCATCATTAATTTTGAATATCATAATGCTCGTTGCACTAACGAAAGAACGATACCTACGACAAGGAGTTATTATGAAAGCCCGAAAAGATATGCGCCAGGTTTGTCCTAAATGTGGATACGAGAAATGTCTACCTAAATTATATATAGATAACCCCAAATATCCTTCTGGTGCAATTTTAAGATGTAAGCAATGCAAATCATTTTTTGCACTAAATAACAGTGGTGAATGGTATTTCTGGAAAGAGTGGGAGAACTGAAACCTGTGTTCTGATTAAACTAACGTTTTTTAACAAATACAAAGAAAAAGAAACGATTAAAAAAACCGATATTAAGAAATCCAGTTCTTCAATAAAGAGAGTGGAGATGCCACAAAAATATGCCGCTCGTGATGAATTGATAGCATTAAGGAATAATATTTTCAATCGATATAAGAAATTACTTGAGGTCATAAGCGAGGATTCTTCAAATACCGAGGAAATAAATGCAGTGTTTTCAGACATTGATATTAATCAAATTGAACTTGATCTAGAAAATGCGTCCTCTCATTGGTCTAGTAAAGACTATACCCTTGGACGATTAGAAACTGAATTCGTAGAAGCAGTTTTAGATGTATACACATGGCAAATCACCCTAAACAAATCAGATGATAAGCAAATTAGGGTGAACGCATCTTTCAAAATACGGGATGCAGTAATAAAAGCACAAAATACAAATCAAAAGATACTAGTGATTATCAATTCCAAAGAGTAGATTATAAGCGTGGATCTAATCGCGTCTCAAGGCCTATAAATATAATACTGATTGATAAAAGACCTACATATCTATATGTGGGTCTTTTATGCATTAACTTTGAATAAATTTAATATTACAGGCAAGAATTCTTAATAAATACTAATAGAAAGAGGTGACCAGAGTTTGGGTGAAAAAAAACGTGAGGACTCATGGAATGACGAACATGATCAATTACTAGCTAAAACAGTATTATCTCATATTAGGACTGGTAGCACACAATTGGCTGCGTTTGAAGAAGCCGCTTCTATAATTAATCGTACAGCAGCAGCGTGTGGATTTAGGTGGAATAAAGATATTAGGAAAAAGTATGAAAGTGAAATACAAATAGCAAAACAAAATCGTTCGTCTAATCAGAAGTCAAGACAAAAAGAAATAAAACAAGTAGTTACTGTATCTAGTGCTTTATCCGCGGATTTTCCAATTGAACAGTCTATTTCTTATAATGAGGCCTTACAAAAGATTATTAAATTAGCCAATGAACAATTGCAAAAGTATGATGAGTTGCTTCAAGAAAACATTAAGCTTAGGGAAGAAAACAATGAATTAAAATCACAAAAACAACAAGCGTCCCCTGAAGTTTTAGCCCAAGAGGATCTTGATGCATTCCTTCAAATAATGAAAAGGGCAAAAAGTATAACGTATGCATAATATTCCTTAAACTCCACATTATAATAACACACCAAGAAAAGGAGTGAATTACATCATGGCTAACAACAACACATTGGCAGTTCCGCAAGCGAAAGCGGCAATGGATCAACTAAAGTATGAGGTCGCTCAAGAGTTAGGAATTCAGCTTCAAGCATACAATGGAGACCTCGCTTCACGCGATGCTGGATCCATTGGTGGTAACATCACTAAGAGGTTGGTACAAATCGCAGAACAACAACTTTCAGGCGCTACGGGAAGCTTCAGACGCTAATTTGATGATATTTGCAGGTAACCCCAGAAGACTACAAGCACCTATTCCTCAATGGGTGAATGCAGTCTTTTTTTTATCTAAGAATGCAAAATTAAAATTAGTATCCACCCCTACACAGGGGTAACCGTCTTTTTTCAACTGTAAACATATTAATCCACGTAATAACTACTGGAGTGGTTCTTAAAGATGAGAAAATCAGCAGTTATTAATCATGTTAATCAGTTTCTTTTGGAGCCGCTATAACCAATATAAAAATAATGTGTAGAACAGAAATAGTAGGGGAAGTTTGCGGAACGCTCCTCATAGGGGATCAGAAAATGAGGTCTGGAATCACTACGCTAATACTGATATACAGAGTCGATGCAATACTCCCGTTAAACACGATCTTTTGCACGGTCTCAGCTACATCCAACTCGTTATCCATACAGATATAAGCGCTTGCAGCAATAACGATTGATACCGCCAGTAACATATACATTTAACACTTCGCCTCCAATTCTAGAGGATATGCAGTGCCATTCTGAACAAGAACGGCTAGTCACGGTGGTATTTGTTTTCTTTACAAGACACAAGGTTCGGAGTTCTGCAAAAAATTCATGAAGAGTTATAGAGGAGTTAATACAAATGTAGCTATTAGAATAGAGGAGGAGAAAAAACATGGGGAAAAAGCGGGTCGCAACATATTCATTGCAGGTGGAGTTCAAAGAATTTAATGAAGTTGATAAGAATTTGATTAAAAAACAGACCGCAAGCTGTTTGGTGACGGAAGGTGGTCGGTCGATTCGTTTAACGATATAAATAGAAAAATGGTACTATATCCTGGTCTTCAATAAGGAAGTTTAATAGACAGGGAAATTTGAAAGTGAATGAACAGATGCTTAAAAAAGCCCTTCTATACATACCATTTACATATCCGTTGAAAAATGGTGCGCGCGACAAAATAGAATTAAAGCTACCTTTGATCTTTTCGTGCTGATTATTGCTATACCATTGTTATGAGGGGAATTTCTTTCAGTCGGGCCATAAGCGCTGAAATGCAGTAAAATAATAGATTTTTTTTAAACCTTGACATACTGTTGTCATAGCAGTTGTTTATTATATATAGAGAGAACAATGTAAGAAAGGACTTTTAATATGAAACTAATTAATGGGGTTACTTACTACAATAAAAACGAAGTAGCCCAACTTGTAAACCGAAGTCCTCAAACAATAAATTTATGGGACAAATGGAGCAATGAATTATCTGAGCAAAATAAAGATCGTCTTATCCCAGAATCGATACGAACCGAAAATAACTATCGTTTCTGGTCAGCCGATGATGTTGAAAAAATCAAAGAATTTGCTGAAAACATTCAGTATGGAGATTTGTCTGATTTTTCTAAACGTCAATGGGGAGTGCGCTCGAAGTCGCAAGATTCTACCATGAAAGTGCTCACATGGAATATTCGACAAGGAGGAGCCAAGGCGAAAATTGATTCTATTATCCACGCTTTGATTCAGCATGATGCAGATATCATTGTCATTACAGAGTTCAGAGATAATATTAATGGTGAGAAGATCAAGTTGAAATTATCAGAAGCAGGCTGGGAATACACACACTCGTCAAGTCCTCCAAGGAACCAAAACGGAATATTGATTTTATCGAAGCACTCATTTGAAATATCCCCTTATCAATATCAATTACCGAAAGCAAGTCATAGATGGATTGAAATCTTTGTGCCAGGTTTAGATTTGACAGTGGTTGGCATACATATTCCAAACTATGGCGAACAATGGGATAAGGAAGATTTTTGGGAATCCGTGCTTCGCTTTGCGCGGATAACTAGTGACTCAAGATGTATAATATTGGGTGATTTTAACACAGGGCTAGCACAAGATGCGGAGGGGACACCATTTAAATTAGGTGAATACATGGAGAAATTGACTCAAATTGGATGGGTAGATTCTTGGAGAATTCTGAACCACAATGTGAATGAGTATTCATGGTATAGCTCTGCTAATAATGGATTTAGGTTGGATTATGCATTTCTATCACCGATGGTGTCCGGAAAATTGTATAATAGTAAGTTTTCTCACTTGGAAAGATTTGAGAAGTTTTCAGATCATTCAGTCTTGATTTGTGAGATTTATCGAGATTACAAAAATGAGGGTAATATATGATGAACGTTTTTAAGCACTATAAACAGAGGGAGAACCACTGCACGAATATTTTAATGAATCTACTAGCGATGAATGATTCACATCTGCTTAGGTTGTTTTTGGAACGCTTACTCCCTGATGCGGTTATGTTCGACTATTCTGCCATCGATTATATACTTTTCGGCGAGCATCCCCCTGCAGAAATTAAATCGTATGAATTCTCCATAGGAATAGCACCATTTTCACGAACAGAGTTGGATGAAAATATCACTCCAAACCCATCTTCCATTCCTGATGCATGGATAGTCGGTAAAAACTTTACTCTTCTTTTCGAATTCAAAGTTTCCAGTTACATTAATGATGCACAATTTGCGGCTCATCAACAAAAACTGTCCGCTACAAGTAGAGAATTAAAGATTACCTGGAAGGAAATAGGTGAGATACTTAGGGGATTAGAAGGAGATATAAGCACTCTGTGGCTACTTAAACAATTCTACGACGTCATTTGTGATCTGGAGTCACCTAGGCCCGCTTCAGGGATGCCCAAGCAAGTAATTAGCAGGCGCCGGGCGCAAGCACATGAACCATATTTTGTAATAACGGGGAATAAACGATTAAAGTCTTATAGAGTCGATGTAATGCTTCCTGGGGAAAGTTTAAAGTTATTATTGGAGAATGGGAAAGGCATTCAGGCAAGTCGACGATGGATACAGCAATACATAGAACAAAACAGCAATGGATCTATCTTCTTAGGAGACAATGAAGAAATAATAGATTACTGCGTGGATCCAGACAGACAAAAACAAGCTTGAAACAGGTGGCTGATAGGGTCGATGTAGTGATTGACGCATGTAACCTCCCCGACTTACCAGAATTTCCATCATGGTTAACGAGTGATAACACAATGAACATCAATTCGCTTTTTGATGAGGAGGAAAAGATATACCAGTCTAAAATGTTTAGATTACATCTAAATGAACTTAATATTAACAAAAATCATGCATGTGAAATTGAATTGATCCTTCAACGACGGCTAAATGACCAGAGTAGATCGAAATAAGCTGAACGATTTCCAAAGCCTTCAATATAATTTACAAAAAAATCATCGAGTATTGGTTTCATCTCTGAAAACTGGAGAACATGTGGAAAATTGAGATGGAAAAAAAGGAGACAATGACTTTCAGATTGTATTCGATTCATCTCCAGACCATGCATCAAATTAGGAACAGAAATCTTCCTCATAGTATTAAACCTTCAAAAGAGACACTCAAGCTTCTCTTTTTGATTAGTTGACCGCTACTTGGTCTTGTCCGACTTATTATTTTCGGCTTGTGCTGGAAGTCATCCAAGCATTACCGGAGATTTAATGATAACTTCACTGTTAAGGGTTCTGCGAAGTAAATACCAGAAAATGCACAATATCTCCTTAAAGTACTCGAATACTAAAGAAAGGGGACTTATAAAGTTGTCGTTATTGTTAACGACCATCCACCTTTAATAATTCCAAAAGAAGAGCCGTGAATTGACGTTTTCAAAACAAATAGACTCCATATGCCATTTGGATCCCAACTATTAAACTCACTTAAGGTTTCACCGTATGGTGGACTGATTTGTAGAAATTCTACACCAGGATCGATATTAGTAATAACTGTTGGTATGTAAGTTCCAGATATTAATGGACCATTAAGATTAATATTCTCGTCAGCATTATCGTCGAATGTAATTCTCACATGATTAGCATTACCTTGTGATACATTACCCATAAGATATGAGCTTTGATTTTGCGGGCCTATAAGTAGAATATGGGTATTATTTAGAGCTGTATCTTCGAAGTCATAAAGTGTAGCTGTTATTTTTGTGATTGTTCCAGTCAAGCCTGATACAGCTATTACAGATGGATAAGATGAAGAAACATCATTGTTAGGAAGATTAATAGGTAAAGGATTTGCAAACGTAGAAATTCGGGGACCAATGCCTAATTTTATTACTATCGAGTTTAGCAGATCTTGCACATTGTTAAGGTTAGCTAATGATCGGGATTGAGCATGTGTCTCATTTAGCTGTGCAGCTAGCATAGCATCTAATACTTGTAGCTCATTTTGTATATGATCTTGCTGAGCACTAATAGCGTTTAGTTTTAAAATAATATCGTTTAAGTTAGCCATTTGGTCTCCCCCAAAATGTTTATGGGATAAATTATGCAACTAAGATTAAAATATACCTATATATACCTTTAAGATAGGTGACCACATCGGCAAGGAATCGGACAATTTTCTTGTCCATAATCGAATAATGGTCTTGATAATGATCGGAAGGTTAAAGAGAAATTATCAGTAAAGATTATTTACCGTGTACAAATTGGTAACTCGGAGGAGCAGGTATGGACGATCAAATATCGGCAATAGAGAAATTTCTTATGGATCTCGAAGTATTGGATCAACTAGAAGCGAGGATTGCTGAATTCAACGTTTTTCAGACGTTGAATATTCACCAAACCGAGATCCGTCATAGTAACGTCCTGGTTTGGTTGTTCAACCCTACTGAGAATCATGGATTAGGTGATACATTCATTAAGAAATTTATCCAGACAATTTATTTTAACAATAAAGAATCATTAAGTAATATGAACCTGTCAATGTTGGACCTTACCATGATGAATTATTACGATTTTGAGGTAAGACGAGAATGGAATAATATCGATATTATGTTGCTCTCAGAAGAAAATCAATTTGTTGTTGTAATAGAAAATAAAGTATTAAGCAAGGAATCCGATCATCAATTAAATAAATACAGGTTAATAATAGATACACATTACAAAAATTATCATAAAGTTTATCTTTTCCTTACCCCAGAGGGTGATCCGCCAAGTGATGAGGAGAATTGGATTAGTATTAACTATGGGTTAGTATATTCTAATTTATTGAAATCCATTGAGCTAAAATCAGGGGGAATCAATGAAAGGGTCAGACAATTTTTAGACCAATACATCGAGATATTGAGGAGGTATTTTGTGGGAGAGAAGGACATTGAAAAGATCTGTCGTGAGATCTACTTTAAGCATCAGAAAGCCTTGGATCTTATATTTGATTTCAAGCCAGACACATACTTGGATATCAAAAATTATATTACTGAATTGTTATCCGCACAAAAAGACGTCATCATTGATACCTCAAATAAAACCTACATTCGTTTTATTACGAGTGACCTAGACAATATCATTCCCAGGGAAGGCGGCGGTTGGACCAGTAGCAATAGAATTTTACTAGTCGAGTTACAAAATAGGAGCGATAAATTGATTTTGAAAATCATTATTGGCCCCGGAAATCAAGAAATTCGAAGAAAACTCTTTGATATTTCCGAAAAACATAGCAATCTATTTAAAGGAAGACTTAAAACTCTAAGTGATAAATATTCTCAATTATTTTCAACAGAGATCTTGCCAAAAAATTATATGGATCAATATGATTTTGAATGGATTAAGACCAAGTTAAAAAAAGAATTCGATCATTTCATGGCAAATGATTATGAGAATATACGCAACACGATCATAGCAGATTTCTTAGTTTCAAAGAGGGACCAACTGGAGAAAATTTGAAAGTTTTAGTTACAAAATAAACTCGCATTCAAACGTCTCAAGGGGATTCGATTATTTGTTATTTCATCTGATATTCGATGAGCTGATAAAAGCTCAAAATTAGCCGTTATGCAGGGTATATGATATGGATAGATTCAATACCGTTGGCGTTCACATGTGGTTGTTTTGAGTAAGAGGCGCATAGCTGCAACATGAACAAGGGATCCCGATGAAGGGACCCCTTGTTTGACTTTTCTATACGTTGATCTTAATTCAATTCTAGTTCTTTTATAGCGTCAATCCGCAGTTCCTAATGCAATGTCCCTTACGCCCAGCCCACAACTGATCAAATAAGTTTGGAGTTTATTAAAGTGAATTGTCTTTGATAATGTACTGCCGCTAGCCCTGTGGGCGGCATGATGGTAGTATAGGTTGGTACTCCTTAAAACAATTCTCCCACTCCTCGTTAAAAATACAAAATTCTTTGGTATAGCAGGGATTATTAAGAAATTGTATAAGCCTTAGATTGACGTTTTTCGTCTTTTCAGAGCATTCCGCGGCAGGTTTTTATCAGCACGAAAAAATTAAGCAAGGTTAAACTTCTTTTATCATTCGATACCGGTGTCTTCTGAGAGGCATATTAGAGAGCGTGGTATAAGTTACTTTGATAACTCAGTACTCGATTGTAGAAATAACTCAATTACAACTTTAGCTATCACTACAGCCATTACCGCCATTCTTTTCAGTCGTTTTTTTCCGTTTTACTTCCCTTCAAAAATCAGCACCCACATGAATAAGATATTTGGCATTATTGGCATAGGCTAGGCCAGAAGTAGTCTATAAAATTATTTTTAATAGACTGAGATTCTTGCAAAGGAAGGTCCCACGATGGAAAACATGTACGCGTCCAAAATTGCCGAAATGAATTATTTAAATACGGGAAATACCTTGAGATACCGTCCCATCCTGCGTTATTTTTATGAGCAGCATGGCTACAGGACACAGTTAAAAGCCGAGGACATTCTCCAGCATCTAAAACAGTTTGATGACTTTGATTCCTACACGATTGATGAATTAAAGAAAGATTTAGATGTTCTTGAAAGTTGGAAAAATATCACCACCCGGCAAGAAGCAAATGACTATTACACCATTGAGGAATTTAAATCCAAACGGTTTAAATATCAAGCAACGCATTACACGATTCAAATCGAACGTTTTTTAGAAACCTTGGAGACAAGTAAAGCAGACTTTGGCGGTGGATCCCTGGATAAAACGTTATTCGATCGGATTATTGAGGCACTACGGCACTTACATGCGATAGAGGCCTCCATAGAGCCGGAAGAGGTTTACCGCAGATGGGAAGACCTGATGGAATATTTCCGAAGGCTCGACAGAAAGACAAGCGACTACCTCGCTCACATTTCTTCGTTTCAGGCGGAAGACGAAATGCTCAGCGAAGCCTTCTTGGTTCGCCGACAGGATCTATTGAATTATTTGCGAGATTTCGTGCTTGTTCTGCAAAAAAAAACACCCCAGCTACAGCACATGCTAGAAGAAAAATTTCATGAAGAATGGATCGGAGAAATCATCGAAAAGGTGGCAACATACCAGTTAACGATTTTCCGTTTTGGCGAAAAAGTATCTCCCGAAGCAGTGAAAAAAAGGCTGCACGATGAGTGGACTTCCATGTTTATGTGGTTTTGTGGCGTAGAGAGTGATGCCAAAAGTGTTATGACACAGACCGGAGAAATTATCCGGAAAATGTTGCGCTTCGCAAGCCGTCTTATGGAAAGTAAACAATATTTACGCAGCCGTAAACAGGAATTCTGGGATTTAGCTCGACATTTTTATGAGCTTGGCAATGATGAAAAAGCGCATGAACTCGCATCGATAGTAATCGGCGTCTCCCATACCAAGCATTTTGCCTGTGATGAAAATGATAACTCGGGAAGAATTGAGAGTTTCTGGGACGTTGATCAGGAGCCAATCGAACTCGGCTCGCGAAAACCAGGTTTTCGCTCCAAGGGAAAAATTAGCGGTATCGCAAACAACAAAGCGCAGCAAAATCAAATGCTAGAAGAATACATGCGGCAACAAGAAGAAATTAAGCAAAACTTTTTGATGCTCATTCAAAACGACAAGATCGAGCTGGCAAAGCTACCGGTTCTAACAAGACCCCAGCGTCAGAAAATTTTAGAACTCGTAAACCAGTGCCTGCATGCGGCAGAACACATCGGACGTACCGAATGGGGGCATACGTTTAAATGGTCTCCAGGTGACGGTAGCGTAAAAGTGCAGTGCCTTGATGGGGAGCTAGTCATGCCAAGCGGATCACTACTTTTACAAAACCTAAGCAAGGGAGCTAGTGCCGTATGAAGACCGAGGATGGATTAAAGAAGGCATCTAGGCTATTGCTAGAACAGTACTGGATTGTCCGTGAAGAACAGCAGGAAGAGTTTGATCTGGTGAAAAAGTTTGAGCCGCAGTTGAAAATCTGGTTTCGAGAAAAACTCGGATTTGAATTAGTGGTGCACCGTAAAATGTTTGCTCGCCTTGAGAAAATTCCAGCTGTGGCAAGTGAACATATGGTGTGGGAAGCAGATGTATTCAAAAGCTCGATGGACTATACGATTCTCTTTTCACTCTTTGCCTTTTTTGAAGGGCGCTACGATGAAACGTTCTTGATCAGCGATTTTTGCGAGGAGCTCCGGGCCAATCTGGGGGAGCAGGATGAGAAATTTTTAGAAAAGCACCGAAATCGGCTCAGCTTGATCCGCGTGTTTAAATATACAATGCGAATGGGAATCTTAATTCATCGTGACGGTGATATTGATGCATTCGAAAAAGAAGTGTTGTTTAAAATTCCGCCGATTGCCCGATTCTTCATCCGGCAATTTCCTTGCGCGGTCAGGGATGGTCTTAAAAACCCAGATCTTTTCACCGGGCTTCCTCCTGAAGAGAGAAGGCAGCGCATCTACCGCACCCTGCTACTTGAACCTGCGCTGTTGTTCTCGCGTCTTGAGCCGGAAGATATCCAGTACATTAAAAAGCAGTTCCCGGTGCTTGAGAAAGATCTGTTCATACACACGCCATTCCAAGCCGAGTTTTATACCGAGGGCGTCATATGTGTGCGACGCGATCCGGAGGGAAGTACTATGCGTGATTTTCCAGCGGACTCATCCATTTCCGATCTGGCGCTGCAACTTGCTGAGTGTCTTAAGTTAAAGTATTTGAACGGTGACATTCAGCCGGATGATGCAGGCAGGATCACCATGAAACGTTTCGACTGGGAAGAAATGCTGCTCCAATTGAAAAACGAAAACAGCTCTTACTGGAAAACGGATTACGCCGATTTGAAGCTCGAATCCTTAGATAAGGAAATTACGAGGTACTTGATGAGCTGGGGAATGATCGAAAGACCTGATGCGCATACAGTGGGTATCGCCCCGCATGTCGTTCGTATCACCGGGAAAATTTATCTTAAAGGAGAACAAGTGAATGAAGTGGAGACCGAGTAGAGCGGCGTTAATTGATTTTTGGGTGTTTGACTACCAAGAATTTCATTTCAGTGATGGCAAAATGCTGCTTCGAGGCGAGAACGGTTCGGGGAAATCGGTAACGATGCAGAGCTTGTTTCCTGTCATGCTTGATGGAAATATCTCGCCAAAGCGACTTGATCCGTTTGGTAGCAGAGATCGTAAAATGGACTACTACGTACTTTTTGAAAATAAAATGGAAGACAGGACGGAGCGCACAAGCTATATCCTGCTCGAGTTTGAGAAGCCAGGTGAAGATCGGTACATAACGCTCGGGATGGGAATCAACGGAAGAAAGGGTAAAAATAAACTCGATGTCTGGTATTTTATCGTCAACAACAATACCCGGTACCGTCAAGATTTTGATGTGATCCGCACCCGGACTAATCTGGAAGGCGAACCCGAGATGGTCACCTATCAAAAAGCGGAGCTCCGGAAAACACTCGGAGACGGGGTCATGCACTTTGACGAAAAGGACAAGGAGCAGTATGCGACGACTGTCAATAAGTTGTTGTTTGGCTTTCCGTCCATGGAGGTATTTCAAAACTGGATCGAACTGCTGGTACAGCTACGAACACCGAAATTGTCGAACGCCAAAGACATGAATTTTAAAGCCGTATATGAGATATTGAAGAAATCCATGCCGGGGCTAACCGATGACGAGCTTCGCGTGTTGATTGATTCCATTCAGCATATCGATAACATTCATGACGATGTTCAGGCAAGCACAGTGATCTTGAAATCGCTGCAAATCATTGCAGAGTCCTATACTAAATACAATTCAGCGGTGATCAGAGAAAAAGCGAAGCAATACACGGAAGTCTTTAGCCGTGAGATCGAAAGCAACAAGAAACTCGAGAAATTAAAAGCAGATCAGATTAACATCATTCGCGAGAAACAAGAAATGGATCAAAAAATTATCGAGTTAAGCAATGAGGAAACGGTCATCATAGCCGAAAAAGAAATCTATGACGACCATGAAGCACTCGGACTCCTCGAAAAACAAGAAAGGCTTGAGAAAGAGCTGAAGCTAAAAAGCCAACAGGCGCAGGAGAAAACGAACCAATATCATACTGAACTTAAAAAGAAAAAAAGCGGAATTGATGCTCTGGATCAAACCCAATCCGAGCTGTATGCAGTTCTCAGAGATATAGAGGGGACCCAAAAAGAAGCGGCAGAGGTGGCAGATGAAGGCGGCTACTTGGAGCATAACTATTACGCCCAGCAGCAGTCACCGGACTACAAGACTTGGATCCAGAGCGTTCAAAACTACCAGGGCGAGCTGAATGCTGCACTTGAGAAATTAAGTGCGCTGAAAGCAAAAGAGCTACGACTTACAGAGATTTTGGATGAACGTGCAGAGTATCAAAAAGATTTTGATACTGTCACCGATGATTCACGCAAGTTAAAAGAAGAATTGATTGGAATGCAAGAGAGATACATGCAAGAACTTTCATCGTGGAGGGCGAGCGTACGATCACTTTCTCTAGATGATGACCAAAAGAAGGAGTTATTTACTTTGGCTTCGATGATTGCGGAGGAACGTGGCTTTGATTCCGTCAAATCGCTCATTACAAGCGTCGCCCGTAAACAAGAGAAGGCAATCGTGCAAAAGAGGTCCGAGAACAAGCAAGCGCTGAACGATTGCGATAAGAAGCGCATCGAGGTTAAAGCAGAACTCACCAGGTGGCAGCAAATGATCGATCCAGAACCGGCTAGAAGCGCAGGCGCTGAAGCATTTCGCAAGTCGCTTCTCCATGCAGGTGTTCCACATGCACCGCTTTTTGCCCTGATTGATTGGAAAGAGAACATAGGTTCTCAATCGCGTCTAGATTTGGAATCTGCCCTTTTCGCCTCAGGGCTGCTTGATGCACTCATCGCACCATCACTACAAGGGAAGGAAGTTCTTGAAGACTGCGTTCTGCAAAGTTCAGATAAAATTTCACATCAAGGGTCACTGCTCGATTATGTCGTGATCACGACGGGTAAGTCAGGGATTAGCGATGAACAAATATCAAGATATGTGTCATCTATATCCGTGAGAGAAGGTGGAGAGGGACACACAATCATCCTTCCTGATAAACGGTACCGCATCGGTGACTTAGTCGGACATGCTCAAACGGTCGATCAGTGTTATGTGGGAAAGGCTGCTCGCGATAAACTGAGAAGCAAAATGATTGAAATGCAGCAAAAGCTACTTCAGGAGCTAGATGAAAGCTATACGTTATTGCGCAGCGAACAGGATCGGCTTCAACGGGAACTATTTCAAATTGCCGAGGACGAAAAACAATTGCCTGTCCCTTCAGACATTCTAAAAGGGCTGCAAGCAATCGCAAAGCTTCGCAGTAAATTGGACAGTCTACAAGAATCACTCGATAACACTCACCGGCAGCACAGCCGCGTATACGATGAATGTAGGGACATTCGAAAAGATCTTCAGAACTTAAAGCTTACTATCGAACTAACTGTGTCTGGGTGCAAAAATGCTATCCTGGCGACTCAGGAATATGTAAATGCCGTGCATGATATCCAAAACAAAACGATCCGCCAAGCGAATTTCCATTCTAATTTGATCGCTGAACAAGAACGCATTGATGAAATTGAAGAACGTATCATTGGGGTACGCGGTGAACAGATTGAAATCGACGCTGACATCGCAGCAATTACAGGTAACCTTCAAGCACTTGAAAAGCGGTTAAATGAAGTCGGCGCCGATCAAATTCAAGATCGTATCAAGGCCATCGTTTCTAGGTTGAAGGAAATCACAAACATTCTCCGAGATGCTTTAAAACAATCAGGTATATTGCAACTGAGCGAAGAGAAGATTGCTGGTGAAGTCATAGATGCTCAAAATGAACATGCTCGGTGCGTTCAGATGACGGTTACTGCAGAGCAAATTTTAAAAGAAGAACTTACACTCCCGATTCACGAAGACATTCAAACGGATCTCCTTTCGTTTGCGAAATCGGTTGGGAGCCGTCCTGGAACAAGCAGTGAAAATGCAGCGATTGAACTCAACAACGTGCTACTGCAGGAACGTTTGCTTGACTATCCATTTGAATTAAAATTGATGTTTGAAAACCGCAGTGGCTTGATTGCCCAACGGCGGGTACTAGATGTTGCGACGGGAATCGGAAGGTTGAATCCGAGTGAAGCAGTTAAAGAGGTATCCGAGAAGCTTGAGCAGTTACAGATGTCGCTTAGCGAAGAGCATCAGCGATTGTTCGAGGATATCATTTTAAATACGTTGGGTCAGACGATTCGCGAAAAAATAACTAAGACTAAGCGCTGGATTGCTAATTTGAACCGAGTAATGCAAAAACGAAATGCTTCCATTTCTTTCCGACTGGAGTGGAAAGGGAAAAGGGCGGAAAGTCTGGAAGAACTGCATACAACTGAACTCGTTGAACTTTTGATGGCAAGACCCGAGCTTTTAAATGAAAGCGATCAAGATAAGATAGCCAAGCACTTCAGGGCGCAAATAGATCGCGCACGGGAATGGGCGAGCGACGAGACAGCAAGCATAACCATTCAAGACGCACTACGTATTCTCTTGGATTATCGCGAATGGTATGATTTCAAACTGGAGTGCTTTAAAGATAACAAGTGGGCAGAAGTGAACAAAACGTTCTTAAATACGGCCTCCGGGGGTCAACGGGCTCTTTCCGTATATGTGCCGCTGTTCTCTGCACTTCATGCATGTTACGAAGGAGCCAATGATGACGCGGCAAGGCTTGTTACATTGGATGAAGCTTTTGCCGGTGTTGATGACAGGAACATTACGGAAATGTTCGATTTGATTGAGGAAATGGACATCTCCTATGTACTTACTTCTCAGGCGCTCTGGGGAGATTATCCGACCGTAAAAAGCTTATCCATTTCCCATATCTTAAGACCGCAGCATGCCAACTATGCTAGTGTCGCGCAGTTTTATTGGAACGGAGTTGAGCGGGTTCCGTTAATGCCTAAAGAGGTAGAAGTTAGTTTTGATGAGCAGCTCGAACTCAGTATATAAGGAGCGGTTAGATTGAAAAAAGAAGCGGCAGCTTATTTTCAACAGGATCCCGGTTATAACCAGCTTTTTAAAGAAATGATTCGGAAGGTGAAAAAACACGGCAGAATTGGCGGCGAAGTCATACTAAAGGAACTTTCTGATGAAGAAGTTTCAGCTATTGGTTCTTTCTTTCGATGCGTTGTTCCAAGCGACTCCTTTCGCGTACCGCTTCTCAAATTCGAAGTGATGCTGCAGAGATCCGCTTTCGGTGACGTTTCTTTGAAAGAATTGTTAGATGAATATGCAGGAGAAGAGATCATTTCAAATAAAAGTGCTAGAGAGAACAAACGGAACGATCGCGTTGAATTTTTCCATCGGCTTTCGATGCGATTTGATGACGCGAACTCCAAAGCGATCCTGGAGAGTTTGCCGGGATCTTTCATTCGCATGTACGAAGAAAAAAGGGAAGATGCGCTGCAGGAGTTTGAGACAATATTTATTGCTTTTTCCCAGCTTCCGGTTGAGGGTTATGAAAGGTTGCCCTTTTTTTCCGAACGGGTAGCCGGCGACCCTCACGCGTTCGACGGCGATCGATACGGAAGGATGTTGACAGACGGGCTGAAAGTTCTGTTTGAGGTGCAGGACGCGGTAACGCTCGAAGAAGAAGTAGAGCTTTACGCTGCAGCCGGACTGCTGAAAGATGATGTTCATAATTTCGTAAGCGCTTCGGGATTAACCGCATCGAATTTTTCTTATTGGGAGCATGCACATGCTGAAGGGGCGATTCTGAACGTACCACTTCGCGAAATATTAAAATTGGATTCAGTATCTCCTATATTAGGAAGCTGTGTGTTTGTGGTTGAGAATTCCGGAGTATTTTCTGCGTTGCTTGATCAATTTACAGATTCATTGCCACCTTTGATTTGCCTGCATGGTCAGCCTAAGCTCAGTTCGCTTATGCTTCTTGATAAACTGGTTAAAGGCGGTTCTACTCTGTATTACTCAGGAGATTTTGATCCAGAGGGACTCCTGATCTGCGATCGTCTTGGGAAGAGGTATGGAGATCAGCTCATACCATGGCGTTTGAGCATAGAGGATTATGAGTTTTGCAAAACGCATGTTATGCTTTCACCTCGCAGACTATCGATGCTGAAAAACATCCAGCATCCCCTGTTAACTGAGGTTAAAGAGGGAGTCCTATTTAGTGAGAAGGCAGGTTACCAGGAAAAATTATTGCGTTATTTGATTCAAGATATTTCTAAGTATAGAGTGGAGATAACGTGATTAATGTTGGAATGAACAGTTTTTAATTTGCATGTAAAATACTAAATTACATAATGTATGTTATGTAAACAAGTAGAGAATTATATCCCTAAATTGATGTGTTTCTAAAGATACAAAGAGATATGTGCAAGTTATAGGAAATTTGATTCCGGCTATTGTTAGTGATAGCCGGATTTTTTATATCATTTTTAAATATATCATTATAGGATTCTCATTAAGCAAACCCGCCAAATGCTATTGGATCTGCTCAGTTTTCATCACTGAAGAGACCGACACGCTCTACACCAAGCAGGTATTCGCCAACGATGCTGATTGTCAGCAGTTCATTGATCGTTTGGAAAAGAAGAACGGTAAAGATATGCAGTAGAAGCGATCTTTCGACCTTCGATAAGTTTCTAATCTTTTCGACCTGTTACGGTGCAGCAGGAACAACGAAACGCTTGGTGGTCGTAGCGAAACAGGAAGCCATTAACGGTTGGTCAGGGGTATTTAGCCGAAAATATATTTATTTTGCATTTTATCTGCAAAATCGTATAATTTTATTGACTAAAGTCAAAGATAAAGCATATAGTATAATTATGATTTTGCTAAAATACTGCAAAATGGGGGTAATTTTATGCTTCTAGAATTTAGGGTAAAAAGCTTTAAATCCTTTCAAGATGAGTTAGTTTTCTCAATGACACCGGCACCTAAGCAAAAGGGGTTGGACTACAGTATCCTTAATGAAAAGATCGGCACTAAGGTCTATAAGGGACTAAGTTCCGCTGTAATTTACGGACCAAACGCTAGTGGGAAGACCAACATTATTTCTGCAATGGATGTTTTACAACACATCGTTTTAAGAGGACATATTAGGAACTCAGATATCAAATCCAAGTCGAACCCTGCCGCTAGCCAGTTGGAGTTGATTCCGAACAAATCTGATACAAATGGGACTCCAGTAGATTTTTCAATTAAGTTCATCGATAGCGGTGTTGTATTTGAGTACAAACTATCCATCGATCTTGGTAAGTTTCTAGATGAGGAGTACACTCGCCGCATTGTGTCGGAGATCCTACATGTAAACGACAATGTGGTCTTTTCTCGAAGTAAGTCCATAGATGATCTAAACATAGATGTTATCAATAAATATTCAGCAAGTGCCTTTGAGAAAAGTGAGATCAAAACCGCATTGAAACTAGCGAAGGGTAATCTAGAGGATGATGATCTGTTCTTAATGAATGGGTTCAAGGCAATGTTTGGTTCAAAAT
Organism: Paenibacillus sp. J31R30; assembly: GCF_059692115.1. Lineage (NCBI taxonomy): Bacteria > Bacillati > Bacillota > Bacilli > Caryophanales > Paenibacillaceae > Paenibacillus > Paenibacillus sp. J31R30. The sequence continues at coordinate 112,248 of NZ_JCAUAV010000013.1, forward strand.
TGGTAAGTATCATAAGCAATTGGTTTGAAGATAAGTTCATGGTCTTTTGTCGTGCCGATGCCTTAATGGTAATGCCTTCAAATTCTAAGAAGGACACGATCCTGATCGATAGAACGGTCAATGATGCAGCTCGTCTATTTGGGGTAAACTCGAATGCATTGGGTTATCATTCATCTGATGATGATTCTGAGCCAAAACTGCTTTCTCTTATTAATGAGAAGGCTGCAATTCCTGCAGAAATGTTCGAATCTTACGGCACGATTCGTTTTGTCTACAGTTTCCCATTAATACTTAGAGCTTTGATCACTGGAGGCACACTTGTAATCGACGAATACGATGCTTCCCTTCATCCTATGGCATTGATGTCCATCGTGAACATTTTTCATAACGATGAGTTAAATAAGAAAAAAGCGCAGCTGATCTTCAACACACACAATCCAATATTTTTAAACTCCAACCTATTCAGACGAGACGAAATCAAATTCGTAGAGCGTAATGAAAATTCCTTCTGCAGTACCCATTACTCTTTATCAGACTTTGGCACCTCCGGTAGAGAGGGAGTGAGAAATGGCGGCGACTACATGAAAAATTACTTCGTCAACCAGTATGGAGCTATCAAAGACATTGATTTCACCTCTGTAATCAAAGAAATATTGGAAAGTAGAGGTGAATTGAAAGAAGATGCCACCAGGAATGAAGGATAAGACGCAGCACTTTTTCAGCGTAGAGGGAGAAACAGAGAAGTGGTATCTAGACTGGCTTCAAGACACAATCAACGCAGATCCCGCGGCTAAGAAAACAGCAGTAATTAAAAGTAAGGTAGAAAAGAATCCGCTATCCTTTGCAAAGGGTCTTACAATTATCTCTAAAGTCGAGGTCACTCATTGGTTTGACTACGAAAGTCACGATCCAGTGCATGTTAAGCAGTTCCTCGAAACCTTGGATCTGTTAAAATCAACTAACAGCCTTAAAGGTAAGCAAATCAAGTATCTGTTGGGGTATAGCAACCTGACTTTCGAGCTCTGGATGGCATTGCATAAGGGAGACTACAACGCTCATACTGAACATCGATCCCATTATCTTCATCACATCAATAGCGCCTTCGAAGAGACGTTCTCTGAACTTGCCACGTATAAGCAAGAGAGTAACTTTAAGCGAATGCTTAAGAAGTTAACGCTTAATGATGTAAAGGTAGCTGTAAGAAGATCCAAGAGCATCATGCAGCGTCACGAAGGAAACGGTTTACGACCTTTCGAGTACAAGGGGTTCAAATATTTTAAAGAAAATCCTTCACTAACTATCCACGAATCAGTAGAAAAGATCTTGAAGGATTGCGGACTTCTATAGCATCATACTTATTCTAGAAGGCGACCTGCTTAGGTCGCCTTTCGTGCTTCTTGGGTAGCTGCAGACTACTTGAAAACTTTCACTTATGGAATGCAGGATGATAATTTGTTCTAGTCAATATCAGCTCGGCGGTAAAAATTTATCCATCGATTCGGATTCTATGAAACGATGTGAGCAGGAAGTCACGCTGCTTCAGACACATGATCAGGTACAGGCTAAACATGCCTATGCGTTAATTAGCGACATCAAATGGCGATTAAGTAGTGATATAAATGGTCAATATTATCATCAGCTAGCTTACCATGGTGTTTGTAAGGTAACTGAGTCCAGATAATCAGGCCTATATATTCGAGCGGTTAAATGAGCAAATTGGCAGCTCTTTATTGCGCTCTAGAGGAACTTGCATTGCTTCGTGTTCACAACCTCAATCCAATTAAACATCCTCTTCAAATCTATTTCCAAGCCTGATCCCAACTGATTCTCCTCAAATGTTTTACTCAATCAATCCTCTAATATTCTTTATGTATTCCTAATCTTTCCCTGATCCATGTCACGACATAATTCAGATTATTAAAATAGGCATGCTACAAAAATCGGAATGTAAATCGAGAAAATGGCCGATTTCGTGCATAGAGGGTTTAGAATAAAAGTAAATAAACACCCGATGAAAGGTAACTGTATTACACAAAATAAAATTAATAAAAGGCATATGGATTAGTGAGCATTCATCCATAAGCCTTAACTGCATTTTGATGTCAAGTTGCACCTCGATAGATTTAGCTCTTCGAAAAAGATTGCTGGAATTCAAATAAGTTGTAGTTGTAAAGCAAGTCTTGGTATATACTCTCAATTATAAGGAGTGATACGGATTTGGGAGAGAAGTCGTTTAATACAATATTGAAGGAAAAGTTATCTGATTTGGAAGAGTATGCAAAAAAGTATAAAACTGCTTCGCCATTAGATGGTTGGGAGAATTTAATTGATACCTCTTTGTTTACTTTATCCGAGTATAAACCACTTATCAAAAAAAGGGAAAAAGAGAAAGAGTGGAGATTACAATTTAATGAAAATTTTTATTTTGGTCCAGCACAAAAAGGACTTGAGTTAAATGAACAAGGAATACTGTTCGCTAAAAATGGGAATTCACAAAAAGCATATGGGATGTTCGAGCAAGCAAATAAACATTTCAATGAGGGAAGTAATGTAAATAATTCTGCTATTCTGCTTAACCAAGCAAAATGTTTGTTAGAGAATGGTGATAAGGCAGGTATAGTATTTCTAATAATTTATTTCCACTCACAAAAAGATTATATCGATTATTCAGTTGAAAAACTTAAGTGTGATTTTAATTTTAGCTTTGAAAATGACAAGGTACGAGGCTACCTTTTTAATTTTAAGTTCGAAATTGAATTAATTGATAGTCAGAAAATATCTTCAATCACGACTGAACCTGAGATGGAACATGTCCATATTGATATTCCATATAAGCATCCAGTATTCTTGGAACTTGAAGGTAAAGACAAAGATATTATTACTCTACAGGATTACGAGTATTTATGGAAGTTGGATATAAACAACGACAAGACAATTGATTTTGAGGTAAGGGTCCCCCTCAAAAACTGGAGAAAAATTTTTGAATTTTTCAATGATGAAACATTGTTGCAATTAGAAGCAACATATATTCCACTTATTCCATTTGAGAAAATTTTTCTCTTAGAATTAGAAAATTTAAAACTGCCAGAAGAAGCACAGGACCGTAATTATACTAAGGTATCGTTGTTAAGAGTATCAGTACCAAAAATAAATGAAAGAGACTTTACTGAACTTTTTCAACACTATTTGAAACCTTATTTCCCATCGCCTCTGAGTGAAGAAGAGATGGAGGTGGTGCTTGAACTTGAAAGAATGAAAGAATGGGAAGATTATCAACCAGATAATAGATGGGAATTACAACAATATTATTACAGTCGCTTTGCGGATATTGAACATTGCTATTCTCTTATTTATGCTTGCTTATTTCAAAGTGAAAATGGACAAAAAAATCCCTTTGCTAATCTAGATACTGAAACTTATGCAGAAGGCCAAAGGAAATTCCAGAGTTTTTTCCCTGAAATATTTGTTGAGTACCCATTAATAAAAAGTCCTTCAGATAAATATAAAGAAAGACTATCATTATTGATCGATAAGATAAAAAGCAAAGAGGTTACTGATCTTATTAAATCTGAATTTGAGGAGATAATTTCTTTATCTTTTACTTATAAAAAAACTGATGCTTCTTTATTTCATATGCGAAGAGCATTGGAAATTGTCGTGAGAGAATCATATTTCAAACTAGGTAGGAAAAATTTAAAAGAAAATCTGAATTCTATGATTCAAGGAATCAATCTTTACAATAATAAAAGCTATATTAATACTCACATGAATGACATAAGGATAACAGCTAATAAGATTATTCATTATTCGAAAGATGAACAGAGCCAAGTTAAAATAACACTTGAGGAATCTCGTGAATTACTTAGGAAGTTATTCATTGTAAGTCAGCATCTTGTCGATGTATTTGAGCTATAAGTGGTTGGTACACTTGTTAAAATAGTGCTAGATACACCAGTTAGAGCTATTTTATGCCTATACTGTGCTTCACGTAAGCATACATTAGATTTATTGAGAATAAGTTTACAGAACTCTAAAAAACTGCCCACGAAACCACCAAAGACTGGGAACTGATTGTTGTGATCAACAATCAGTTCTCAGTCTTATTTGTTCACAATTGTAATCATAATTGAAGGAAATATCAAATTAATCGGGAATATGCTAGCGGAGTGAAGCATTCTGAAGATTGGGGTTCCATGAATAAGGGAGATAAATTGGAGAAAACACTGTCTTGTATTGTACTCAACCGAGAAACGCAAACCGTCAGAATATCTGATTCATAACTTGAAAAGTGCTATATTCGAAGAGTCTAGCAAAAAATAAGAATTGCAGAAACGAAGATTCTAATGATTCATAGAGTTTAGTGTGATACAATATGTATCGGGTTGAGTATGTTTCTATATATAATTTGTTGGACATAAAAAAAGGGGTTACTCGAGATGATTTTGTACGAATATGCCAATGAGCAGCATATTGTTGATGAGTTTATTAAATACACTTGTTACAACAAGATAAGACTTACAAATGGGAAAGAGTTGTACTTATTTGTATGGGGAAAAGAGTTTTGGTTACCGGAAGGTGGTAAATCAGGTTATCACGGGGCGATTGATCTCGTCTGTACTGATGAAGAGGGAAGTGTATGGTTGATTGAAGCAAAACAGAGTGCTAATCCTGAGTTGAAAGCAGACCTTTGGATGAACCAAATACTGAATTATAGATGGGCACTTTCCCGTAGGTCCCATGAAGAAATATCCTTGAAGACACGAAGGTATTTATTTAAAGGCGGAACTAGACTTAAAACATCAGAATTTATTAATTCTGATTGTGAGAGTTTGTTTCATGCTTTTAAAAGTTGGGCTAAACACTTGGGTAAAAATGACGACTTTGCAAGGGACATTTACAATAAAACACTTGGAAACATAAAAGAAGAGAATGTAATATCTACAGTACTTGCTGATGTATTTAAAACAGAGGTGTGGGATGCTAGGCCAAAAGATAAAAAGTCGTATGCTTATATAGTATCCAAGGGCGTCGGTAAAAACTTCGATTTGACTATTGTATTGGATGAAGTGGGCAATGGGAGTATTGATACTTTTGATTACAGTAGTACTGTTGTTAACTGGGAAGAACTAGTACGTGAAAAAAAGAAAGTAAAACCGACACCAGAGACAGTCGAATTGTACTTAACGAATCAAGTGGTTTGGTACTATCAGCAATGTTTGAGTCGATTAAGAGAACTTGGTTGGGATGGACAGTTCCATTCAAACCTAAAGGCTTATGTAATTGATTTGCCGACCCAATATGGTCCTGCCATCAGAATTCATTTGGGTTGGGTTGACTTTGATGGGGCATTTACAATTGCGAACAGGTTGCCTGGTGAGCTGGGTCTGAAGTTTAACATAGATTTTAGGCATTTTAAAAATTGTGGAGAAAAAAGCAACTATAATACTGGATACGAATTGGCGAGAAAATTGGCAAAAGAGGCTCGTTATAATGGACGTGGCAAGGGCTTAAATATTCAACATAGAGATTTATCAGAAACTGAATTAGATTCATGGGACTGGGAAATGTACCGGAGAATTGATAAAGAGAATAGAGATTATCTAGGTAGAGATGACGAACGAATGGATTTTGAGGTAGCGTGGGGGCTTTTAAGTAAGATCGTTTCTAAACCATGCTAATCAAAGCGATACAATAGTAAACATTTATAATAAAGGTAAATTATTGTTACTAGGCGGTGGGGAGAGTGCCGCTGAATATGGATAGATAATACAAAAAGAGGGCGTGATGCTAAATGAGCATGATCGATCTTGCTATTGAATTTGCCGCAACGGCACATCAGTCACAGAAACGTAAAGGGACGGATATTCCGTACATTAGTCATCCATATGCCGTAGGAATGATCCTCTTGAATGCAGGATGCGAAGAGGAAGTGGTTGTATCGGGACTCCTCCACGATACCCTTGAAGATACGGACACGAAGGAAGAAGAGATACTAGAACTTTTTGGGCTAAGAGTGCTCGAAATAGTGAAGGGGTGCTCTGAGTCAGACAAAGGAGCTAGTTGGGAGGAGCGGAAGCAGCACACTTTGGACGAATTAAAGTATGCTCCTTTGCCAATTCGCCTCGTTGCCTGCGCCGACAAGCTCCATAATCTCCGTTCGATCAAGCGTGACTTGGCAACTATGGGGGAAGCAGCTTGGGAGAAATTTAAAAGAGGCAGGGATAGTCAAAAATGGTACTACACCGGCATCGTACAAAGCCTCGGGAACAACGTAAGTTTTCCATTATTAGAACTTTTGCAATTAGAAATACAGCAGTTGTTTGATGAAGTTTAGTCTGCAGAGTGGCAATGTCATCTAACAAAGGAATTGTCTCGTGCGGTTTCTTTGAAAGACTTCTTGCATTTATGTATTAAAAGACTAATTTAATAATATAGCGAATGGGAGATAGATGTACTAATGATGGTTACACAATTTTCAAAACAAGTAATCGACGAATTAAAATATTATGTATACATCTATTCTGACCCAGATACTGAGGAAATTTTTTATGTTGGTAAGGGAAAAGGTAACAGAGTCTTCTCACACCTTAGTGAACAGACTGAATCCGAAAAGATTAAAAAAATAAACGCAATTAGAGGGAATGGTAAAGAACCTAAAATAGAAATACTCCTTCATGGGATTGATGATGAAATCACAGCTCTTAAGGTAGAAGCTTCTGTTATTGATTTATTAGGGAAAGACCGATTAACAAATAAAGTTAGAGGCTGGCAAAGTGCCCTTTATGGCCGCATAGAATTAAGCAAAAGGTTAATTATGCATTTTCGATATTCGATGGAATTATTCAACAAGTTTATAAGATAGAAAAATGGTTTCCTGCGGGGACAACTTTCTCTACTAGAGGAGCACTAAATGACCCTGGTAGATTTGAATTTGTAGGGAAGATTGCTGATGCGGATATTATTAATAAATATATAGTGAAATCTGTTGAGTACTACTTCCCTAAGAACTCGCAGAATCCTATTATGTACTTAAATGTTAAAAGACAAAGCCCTTACTATCAAATATAAAAAAACCAGAAGAAACATATATATAAATGGTATTTTAATTGATTTTTTTATTTAGAAAGGTAGGAATATTTAGTGACAACTGATGAAGAAATCATTGCGTACGCTATTGATGTAATTAAGACGTTCGGTATTGGTAAGGTTGTTAAAACGAGTGAAATTATTAGAGAAGTTAATTTGAAGTACGGGCGAACGGTAGGGAGTATTATTCCGTCTGATTACTGCTATAACATTATTAATAATGGAATAAAACCTAATAAACCCACGGTATTTATCTATATTGGTAAAGGTGAATATGAATGTGTTGGGCTAAATTATCCATACAATGGTGTAATATGGCATAGACCTAAGGGAGAAAAAGCGGAATTTCCTGTAGGTAAATGTGTTAACGGTGATCGTATCATAGCCCCAATTCGTAATCTCGATGTTATAGACACAACAAGTGCGATAGTAAAAAGAATTGAAAAATCTATCACTCATAAGACTAGTCGTACGCCAGGCATAAAACTTAGGTTTGATGTATTAAAACGAGACATGTTTAAATGTAGCATATGCGGTGCATCTCCTGCAAAAGACCCCTCGATAGAATTGCATCTGGACCATATTATACCATGGTCAAAAGGTGGAGAAACTGAAATTAATAACCTACAATCGCTTTGTTCAAGATGTAATTTAGGAAAAAGTGATTCTGTATAAAATGTGTATAATAACCTCGTTTATATTTATCCAAGGAATAGGAGAGAATCTATGTACAGCTATACACGGGATGAAATTTTGAATGAGTTGCGTGCTTGTCTCAACAAGATAGATCAACTTTACAATTGCAAAGTTATTAATTATAGGGGGAAAACAAAGGATGATCCTAAAGAATTATACACGGAGGTCATTTCTCGAGAATTACTTGATCAAAATATCAAATGTAAGCTGGATGATTTAGAGGAAATTCACCGTGAAAAAGGCTATGGAGTAGAAACTCGAGGTGAACTTGTTATTAATAATGAATCAAATCGAAACGAAGAAAATTTTGCGAAGGAACTAATTGGAAAAACAATAGAGGGGATTGGTAGCGTTATCAATTATCAAATCCCCCTTAAAAATACCAACGACGATAAAGTAGGCAAGATTGATTTATTTTCACGAACAGAGGATAGTATTTATTTGATCGAGTTGAAAATTAAAGAAAATACGGAAACTTTGTTGCGATGTATTCTTGAAATTGCTACGTATTATGAAGTGTTATCAAAATCCAAATTTATCTCTAGTTATTCAAAAAAAATTGACCAATTATCCGAGAAGGATATAAAGAAAGCAATACTTATTGGGAAGGACTCTACACAATATAAGGAAATGATAGATATTCAAAAAGATAAAAGGCCATTTTTGAAAAAAATATTAAATGAACTAGAAGTACACATCTTTTATTATGAATCAGATAAGACGGATATCGTTAGATTAGAGGATTTAACGGATTTAAAAGTTCACAAATTTATTAAACATTGAAACAAGCTATTTCCTATATATGCATTTTCTCACCTCTCGACGCTACATCACTCCATACCTGTTATTTTAAAAACAAGGCCTTAATTTAAGCCATGATCGACCTAGCAATGCACTCGCTAGTCCCCAATCAGAGCTGTAGAAGAGAGGATAGATCCTCATCCAAGCTATGATTATGACTGTAGCTTCAGTTCCCTGTGCTCCGCGATACTTATTCCACTAGAATAATCAAAGTACATGTAACTATCTTAAAAGATGATTCCTCCACCAGCGGTTGCTATAATGAAACGTTCAAATACTAGGGTATAGTCTGATTTACTAAACGTATGGACATAACGATTCATCGTAACAGTTCCAATGTCATTTATCGTATGGAATACAACAGTAGGATTGCCTTCATCGCTGTAATAGAAATGAGGTTCGATTACTTCAGGTTTATCCTCAATCATTTCCCAATCGTGATTGCCTAAGTTGTAATCATCATTAAGGGGTAGGATGACATCCCGTCCCCATTGGGTACCATGCCAAACAGCTCCAAATTCGTGTAGATCGTGAAATGTGATTGCTGCTTGTAGATAAGACATGGGAGTCTTATCCCCGTCTACGACCTGCATGAAATCGTCTAACGCAAATGCTGGTTTTGGCGCCGATAAGAATTGTTCGTTTAGTTGAAGGCATTCGTTCGGGTCTGGTAAGTATGCTTCTTTAGGTATGGCCCAAACAATACCATTACCATTTGCTCCATCAGAGTATTGATAAGCCCGTAGTTTGTAACCGTCTTTGATATGCAGGTGTGAAAAACCCGCTACTATTGATTCAGGATTGCCCGGGGATCTGAACCAACCTAAAATAAATTCATCCGATTGTTCTACTGGTTTATGATCGATAAGCATATTTGGTTTGGTGGCGTGGTGTGAAAATCGTTGTATTCTAACTCTAAATTTCTGATTATACAAATTGACGAGTTCATTTATCAGGTTAGGACGGTAAATAGCATAAGAGGGATGATAGTAATCATTTGTTTTACTATGTTTTTTGCCAAACGTAGGTATTTTCGAAGTGGATATTAGGTTCCGCCAGCGTTCCTTGACAACTTCGAGGTTCTTCCAGTTCTTTTTCTGTTCGACACCCCACCCAAGATAGATCCACGGATGAGTTATTAATTCATTATGAGTGACTAAAGATTCCGTGATGTCATACTCTCCGGACTCTACTAAGTTTTCAAACTGATCAATTGCATGTATGTTATTGGTATTTTGTAAATTAAAGAGGTTGTAGATATGGAATCTACCCTCAAGAGTATCAGTTCCATAGATACCTTCAATTACTTTGATTAGTTGATTCATTGTCGGGTCGGTGTAAATTTGGCCCTCTGCATTGCCCAACGTATGGAGAGCAGTAGTTAACTTAGAACTCATCATATCGAAATTGGCTGATCCAGGGTTCAATAGCAATCCAGCTCCAATAGACTTCATTGAGTTCCCCCACTGGATATAAGCTGATGTTCGTAACGTATGATTACCTCGTTTAGTAAACGTTCCAAATGCTTTAGGTTGATTCATACTCATCCTCCACTCCTGTTAAAATTAAGGTTTATCCCAACAAGGTCAGTAACGGTTACACGACCTAAGACGGGGGTAACAGCTATTTCCACTTCTCTTTTGTCTTCGCAATACACATATTCTAATTCTGAAGAAGGATGAAGATCGTCAATGACAATGCTAAACCCTCCTTCTATAGCAAAGACATTCACATACAGCAATATGTTATTTTTATTTGGCTCCAACCATTCCCACTCCTCGTCAAAGTACGTTCCTTTATTAACCCAATGTCCGTTTGGTTCTGGAATCGAGGAGGAATCATCATCTGTTTGCTTACCTTGGTTTAACATACATATGAGAAATGGGATAAAGAGGAATAGGAACCACATCAAAGTGAGCACGCACCTTTCCCTTACATGTCTTCTTTCAAGTGTACTATCCAACAAGATCAATTATTTAAGCACCCCGATATATGCTTACTTCACAGGAATAACTCCCTCGAAATGTTTTGAAGAACATCTCCAATTTTCTGGTTGTTAATGACAGCATCAGCGATGGAGTCTAAAGGTGTTGGATCTTGATTTACTATGACTAACTTAGCACCATGTTCTTTCGCGATAAGAGGAAAAGTATTCGCAGGGGACACAACAAGAGAGGTTCCAAGAACTATAAACAAATCTGCCTGCTGAGCTTCTTTCTCCGCGGCTGCTAATTTTTGAGAGTCTAAAGATTCTCCAAATAATACTACGGAAGGACGAATGAACCCTCCGCAACTGCAATATATAAGATCATGGAAGTATCTATCTGTTGAATAAACCACTCCACATGTGTGACAATGCAATTGCCTAATCGTTCCGTGTAATGGAATAACATTGCTGTTTCCAGCTTGTTCGTGTAGCCCATCTGTGTTCTGCGTAATGACTGCTTTCAATTGAAGCGATTCTGCCCATTTTGTAAGGATGTAATAGCCAATGTGTGGACGGATATTTTCTAGAGCTTCAACACGCTTGCGGTAGAAATCAACAAACTCCTTCTGGTTATACTTCATGGCTTCTGTACTTGCTAATGATTGTGGGTCTTTACCCTGCCATAAACCATTCTTTGATCGAAAATCAGGAACCCCACTTTCGGTGCTCATTCCAGCCCCCGTAAAAACAACAGTATGTTTCGAATGCTTCAGCCACTTAGCTATCAATGGTTACCCCTCCAATTCATTTCCTTATGGTTTGATTACACCATTTTTAGTGCTCAAATATTTGAGCACTCGTTGGTACTAAAAAAGAGGCATCAAAAGTGATACCTCATGGATAAAGATTGCTCATTTTTATGGACTCATCTTGTATTTTTTCTACTAAAGCTTGGGGAAAGATCACTCTCGCATCGCTTCCCCACATGAGCAACCAACGAAGTAATCCTTCGCTAATAGCTGCTTTGATCCTAATTGAAAAAGTATGTTCATCTATAACTCGGATGTTTACGTTCTTACCAAAACGATCTATCACAACATTAATTAGCTCATTTTGAAACTGAATTTCGACGTATTCCACATGTCCCGGATACATATTAAATGCTTGCTTCATGTGTTCAGTTATATTAAATTCCGAAACAATAAAGGATTCTTCAGAGACGGATACATTCTTCATGCGATCCACACGATAATGTTTAACTTCTGTATCTTGGGGTTTCTTTGCCACAAGATAGTAGTAGTCTTGGTTCCAAACTAGCCCCAATGGAACAACTGTATATTCCTGGCCATGATGTCGAAGCACAAATTCCTTTTTTACATTGTAATTACCGTATTGAAAAGTGATTGTTTTATGTTCGTTTATGGAAGTATGGATTTTATCAATGTGATATATCACTTCTTGATTCTGAGCCTTAACCGTTGGATCAATCGAAATCTGATGATGGAGCTTTTTAGCTAAGAAGTTACTTGTTAATGTTTTTATTTTTTTAATTAATTTATTAGATTCCTTGGATGTAATGAATCTGGCAGAGGAAACTGCATCGATAAGCATTCTAAGTTCATGTATTTCAAACTTTCTGTACTGGTGGCTATAATATACCGTTTCATTTTCGCGTACATTTTCCTCAATATGAAACCCACATTCCTTCAACTCATTAATTGTGCTTTTCACTGTGTTTTTCGAAACTTGATATTCATTTCCGAAATGTAATTTAAGCTGATCTACAATCTCCTTTAGAGATAATTCATGGGTATCATCTGTATTGTTAAGGAGGATTTCTCTGATCTTCATGGTCCGTTTTACATTGCTAATTTCCTTCATCCAACATCACTCCACCTTTAGTAAATACTTCTTCAAAAAGAAATGCTTTCCTTTTTCATAAGACAAGTTAATATGGAGTAGAGAGTAGGTAAAATTCCCTATGAAGCTAAGACAAAAGTGATGTAACGGAGGTTCAAAATGAAATTCGAAAATGTTACGGATGCGGTATGGACCGCAACGGCAACTATGGCTTATAACGAGTATTATCGTGGCATCCGTAGCAAATCGTTAACTGCCACCAATTTTTATTTTAAACAACCTGACATTCTAAAAGAAGCAAAAAAAATATGTAACAATGATGTACAGAACGCAAGAACATCCCAATGGTACAATGCTAACCATGAAGAGAGTACATATAACTTTTTGGGTTCTCAAGGGCCACTCAGAAGGTTAACGTATGGGAATGAGTTTAATGGAGTAAAGGAAATACCTGATACATTAGATCATGACGTTGTCGTACAAACAGACAATGGATCCATAACCATATACGAACTGATTCAATTTGTTAATAAAGAGTATGCTGAACTTATTAAGAAAGGATCAATTGTAGATATGAAGCCTGAGATTAAATTTATAGAAATCCTAGACTTTCTTCGAGATTACGGCGGGAAGTACTATAAGGATTCGAATAAAATAGAAGATGAAGTTCAAAAACAAGAAATGATAGCACTTAAAGAACTTGGTAGAGAAAAAGTTAAAGAGTTTTTAAAGGTAGCAAGTTACTTTAGCTCTAACGGATATATGTATGAAAAGACTGCTTCAAAGTGGTTAGATGGCAGTGGGAATGGGATTCGCACTTATTTTTGGATAGAGCTAAAGAATCCAACGAAGAAATTATATTCAACAAGTATTTCCATCTTCGCTGAGAAAGAAAATAGTCAAGTTAGATTTAGAGTTTCACTTGAAATTAAAGACAGTAACAGTGAGATTGAAGCATTTAATAGACATAATAAGTTTATGGATATACTAAACCCAGCCAATACAAACTTTGAATATTTTGTATCCGTGACAGGAAAATCAGATGTCGAAGAAGTTAAAAAAAATGAGATTATATCTACTATAGAAAAAGCGAAGAAAAGAGAATACCACAAACTACAAATAGGTAGGAGTTTTAGTTACAATGACGTCCGAGATATGAGTAGCGACCACTTATTAAGCGCAATTAAAGATGCCGTTGAAGAGATAGTGCCCTACTATAACAAGGCTGTAGAAAACGGTACGGAAGATCAAGTAATGAACCCTAATAGAGCTTCTTTAATTGGAGGTAATGTGATGCATGATAAGAATATAATTTTGTACGGGCCTCCAGGCACAGGGAAAACATATAATACAGTGAAGTATGCTTTGGCTATTATTGAGAATAAAAGTTTGGAGCAGATTGAAGAAGAAGTTGAAGTGGAAGGTTATGAGCAAGTCTTTTTGAGATATAAAGAGTACAAAGAAATGGGTCAGATTGCATTTACCACTTTTCATCAATCCTTTGGATATGAGGAATTTATTGAAGGAATCAAGCCAGTTATTGACGATGAAAATACTGGTGCTATCAAATACGCTTTGGAGCCTGGTGTGTTTAAAGCTTTCTGTGAAGCCGCTTCAAAACTAAAAGTTGTGACAAGCAATAATACTAATTTGATATCTGGTAACCCTACGGTCTGGAAGATTTCCTTAGAAGGAGCAGGCGATACTTCTACGAAAAGAGAGTGCTTCAGAGACAACTGTATTAGAATTGGTTGGGATCATCTGCCTAAGCACATAGAATACGATACAAAATGTGATTCTAGTACTGTTCGAGATATACTGATAGACTTCCAAGATACCATGAATATAGGGGATGTTGTACTTTCGCTGTTCAATCAGACTACTATTGATGCAATTGGAATTGTTACCGGGGACTACGTCTATGACCAAAGTTTAGTTGAGTACAAGAGAAAAAGAGCTGTGAAATGGCTTGCGGTCAATATAAGGGAAGATATCTACGCTCTTAATGGAAATAAAAACTTAACTCTTAGAACATTGTATAAATTAAACAGAATTAATTCTTCGGATCTCATAGAGATATTTGACAAGTATACAGGCAATAGTTCAAATTCCATCAGTGCTGAGCGTGATTTATACACAGAAAATCGTTCAACATCTTTCAGTGTGGAGAGGGAATTAAATAACTATGTTTTTATTATTGATGAAATCAACAGGGGCAATATTTCGAAGATTTTTGGTGAGCTAATCACACTGATTGAGACCTCGAAGCGACTAGGCAAGGACGAAGAATTAACAGCAATCCTACCCTACTCTAAGAAAAAATTCGGTGTTCCGGATAATGTTTATATTCTTGGAACGATGAACACCGCGGACAGATCAATCGCATTATTAGATACTGCACTTCGAAGACGGTTTAAGTTCATTGAAATGATGCCACAGAGTCTCGTGCTTGAGGATGTATTTGTTCAAGATATTGAAATAAGCAAACTACTTGAAACAATGAATAAGAGAATAGAAGTACTCTACGACAGAGAGCATATGATCGGGCACGCCTACTTTATTGAACTAAAAGAGGATTCATCGATCGAACGGCTTGCAAGTATATTTAAAAATTCGATTATTCCCTTACTACAAGAATATTTTTATGAAGACTACAAAAAAATTCAGCTCGTTCTTGGAGATGTATATAAGAAAGATGAATTAAGGTTCATTAGAAGTATCCAAATTGATCCAAGCCTTTTTGGTACTAGTTTGGATACGGAAATAGACGACAAAGATATATTCCAGATCAACCAAAGTGCATTTTATAATATTGATGCTTATAGGCAAGTCTATGACTTTTAAGAATTGGTGATCACATTGAAAAACTACTATGTTATCAAAGAATACGACTCCTTTGTGAGAGGGATGCTGACTGGGCTTTCTTCAAATTATATTCCAATTCCTGAAAAAGCGTTCGATGAGCTCGAGAATTTTATTATTTCCCAAAAAGATGACTCCAGGGCAGATGCCCTGGAGCTCATGTCTATCTCAAGTAAAAGAGGTATTGGTAAGGTTATTAGTGCCAAAAATTATGTTGGACTTATTCAAATGAATGATGGTACCCAAATTGAAATACTTCCAAAGATTTATTTTAAAGATAAGACGCAATCTGATACTGAAACACGTAAAATTTTCTTGAAGATGCTTAGGTCTTTAAAAGATTTCCCTTTTAAAACCTTTAATAACTCGAGTCTTGGAGTAACCAAAAACACTTTATATGAGATCTTCATCAAAATGTTTATCGACGAGACACGTGAGTTAACAAAGAGGGGTTTACGCTCTAGTTATATAGAACACGAAGAAAATGAAAAGTTTTATAAAGGGAAATTACTCTTTAGTGAACACATTAAGAAAAATATTGTTCACAAGGAGCGGTTCTTTGTAGCTTATGATGTATTTAATGTAAACAGGCCAGAGAACAAACTGATAAAAGTGACTCTAATAAAGCTTCTAAAGGTATCAAACGATTCTCGAAATATTAAAGATATTGAGCAACTGCTTAATGCTTTCGAAGTAGTGGACGTTTCTTCTAATTACGAAAAGGATTTTTCTAGTATAAAGACAGATAGAAGTATGAACGGTTATGAGTTACCACTCGCCTGGTGCAAGCTCTTCTTAATGAACAAGAGCTTTACAACATTTGCAGGTTCGAATGTGGCATTTGCTCTCCTGTTTCCAATGGACAAAGTCTTTGAATCCTATGTAGGAAATGTAATAAGTAAACACTTCGGAGTTAGCCATAAAGTTACACTTCAAGATAGAAAATATTACTTATTCGATAAGCCAAAACAATTTAACCTACAACCAGATATAGTTCTACAAAGCGTCGAGTCCGTAGTGATAATGGATACGAAATGGAAGTTGCTTAGTCCTGTATACCCGAATTACGGAATTTCTCAAGCTGATATGTATCAAATGTATGCTTATTCAAAGAAGTATAATGCTCGAAGAATTCATCTGTTATACCCTTGGCATGACGGCATCTCCGCTCAAGAACCTCTAGGTTTATCATTTTCAAGTAATGATGGAGTTGAGGTTGATGTGATTTTTATCGATTTACAAGATATAACAAGTTCAATAAAACATATTTCTGAAAGCTTAACAATTATTATGAATCAGTAAACAGTGCTACTTATCGTAGAAGATGCGGGAGGCAACATCACGTGAACATATTTACAGAAGAATATCCCTCTTTAGAATCATATTGGCGGTCCGTTATTCTCTTCGGTCAGAACGTAGCATCATATAAGTTTTCTCTAGCTAAAACACTTCTAGAGGTTTCTCCAAAGGCGAACACATTCGTACCTTTGGAGGAGCTATCTGAATCGTTCTCAAAGCACATCCTGGAGCATCTTAAGCACAATGAAAAGCAAATAACCTTGAGTTCAAGTAAGTTCTTAGATGCTTGCAAAAGCTACAATAATGGCGAAATGTCCTTAGACGAACTCATCGACATAACAGTAAAATATGGCTACACGAATGTCCTAGATGCATTCCATATTGTGAATAGAAATGAACTTCCGATTAAGTTCTTTGAGAAGGTAACAGAGGGCAGAAAAAAAGGAATTGTACTAACGGACGAGCTGTTCAAACTGCTTGAATCAAACCAGCAAACTAATTTTGGATTTGAGGTAGAGGCAAGATGGAATCTTGTCGAGACAGCCTGGAAACTTGGAGTAAAGACATCATTGCTCGCTGTACAGTATGATGAAGACAACGCACGTTTTTTCGTTGAAGAAGAAAGATTCAAAAGAATAGACATAACATCTGCCAGGGATGCATTAAACGGATACCAGAAAGGTAAGTGTTTTTACTGCTTCAATGATATTAGTGTAGATCCTGCATCGGATAATTTAGCCGACGTTGATCACTTTTTTGCACATTCATTGAAGCAAAATACTTTATTAAATCTTGATGGTGTCTGGAATCTTGTTCTGGCCTGTCAATCTTGTAACCGCGGGACTGCGGGCAAATTTGCGAATGTCCCCGGAATCAAATACTTAGGACGACTTCATAAGCGAAATAACTTCTTTATTGAAAGTCACCATCCTTTACGTGAGACTTTAATTCTTCAAACCGGCAAGACTGAAAAAGACAGACATGCGTTTTTGGTAAACATGGACAAGCTCGCCATTAACGCATTAATACACCGTTGGCAGCCGATGTTTGAGTTGGCTCCAGTATTCTAAAGGAGAAGAGATAACTATGATAGTTTATAACAAGCTTATTCGCGATAAGATTCCACAAGTGATGGATAAGAAGGGTGTTACTTATTCCATTCGCGATTTAAACGAGCAAGAATACGTTGAGAAGCTAAACGAGAAGCTTCAAGAAGAGCTTAATGAATATTTTGCTGCAAGTGATGAGAGCCAGGTAGAGGAGCTGGCTGACTTGGTGGAGCTGGTATACGCGGTTCTCGAGAATAAAGGCGTATCCATAAATGACTTTGAAAAAGTAAGATTGCAGAAGAGAGAAGAACGTGGTGGCTTTAAAGAAAAGCTGCTGCTAATATCGACGGAATGAATAACAAAAAAATATATGGAATGATTTCTGCAAGGAACACCGGATCTATGATGATGGTGTTCCTTTGTTTGAAGGGAAGTATGGACTTGTTACTACGTTTCCTTTTGGTCAAGATGGAAGACTGTTACTCAAGAGAAGCGAGGAATGGAAGCCCTTATAACTTCTCAAGTTCAAAAGGTAATTAACGACTTCAACAATAATGAATCGTACTATGACGGAGTAATCTATATAATGTTCTGGAAAGAGCATCAGAAAGTTATCCCACTTTACATCGGCAAAGCAGAGAAATACGGTAAAAAGGATGGGAATCTATCTGTAAATCTTAAAGATGAGAGTAGTAAGTTCAGCAGATGGGGATATAGCTATGCTTATCATATGGGTGAGTTAAGTTCTGTAGTATGCCCCGGACATTTAGAGTCAAAGAAAGCATATAAATATCAAAAAGTGGGCAAGTAAGCTTTTTAAATTCTCCAACACAGAAAGTCCTGAGCTAAACCAATTAACATATTTTTGGTTTTCTCCATGGTCGAATCAATGGACTGGTATTTGGAAGGAGTTTGGTCCAACTTCTCTAACATTTTTAGAATACCTCCTTATCGGGTTGGCTAGTGAAGTCTTTACAGAGTACGTCCTTAATGCAGAAGGAGTGAATAGAAAATGAAAGATAATGCTCAAAAACTGCTCTACTATTTAGTAGAGAAAGCCAAGGAAGGAAATATCATTGCAGGTAATCCTGAAACATACTTAGGATATAAGGAAGTTTTACAAGGGCTCGGTTTAAAGCATATAGCAGATACATACGGACGCAGTCTTGAAATACAAGGTCTCAGGGAACTGGCCGAATGGATAGAACAGAATAAGTTACCTGCTATTACAGGACTAATCGTTGATATAGGGTCCAATATGCCATCTAAAGGATATTTTGATGTTTATAAAAAGAACAGAGATTCCGACTTCCAGTGGTGGAAAGAGCAAATTGATGCATCACTAGCATTTAATTGGATGCCATATTTAGACGTCGGTAGTGTTGGGACTTTTATCGGTGAGGATTATGAGGGAGATTTAGATCAGACAGATGTCCACGACGCTGTTAGCACGTATTTACTTACTTGGAATCCAGAACTTTGGATGTGGAAAGATCTTGCTGAACAGAGTGTACAAGTAAATTCAGGGATACGAGTGGAGAGACAATGGAGTTGTCGCTCAACACAGGTCACTCTGGGTGACCGAGTTTTCTTTATAAAACAAGGAAGCGAACCACGGGGAATTTTTGCATCTGGTATCTGCGTGAAAGAATCATTTAAAGGAAAGCATTACAATTCTGAAAAGCAAGATAAATTAATTTCTTATATCGGAGTGAAATTCGATACATTAATTGATCCCAACTCTGAATCAATATTACCAGTATCAGAGCTCTTACCTTCCCATTTATGGAGAACTCAAGGCTCTGGTATAAATCTCCCTCATGAGATAGCAGTTAAGCTTGAGGACCTCTGGAGTAGTTTCATGAATCAAACTAATGAGGATTCGTCCAAAAATAGCATTGAAATAGATAGAGGTGCTGGTTATGGAAATTATGAGAATAACAAACTCGTAGAACTAGCAGCCATTCAAGCGGTAACTAATATGTATCAACAGGATGGCTGGGAAGTTCAATCAGTCGAACTTGATCGGTGTGGTTTTGATCTAATATGCATAAGAAATCATGAGCGTAACGCAGTAGAAGTAAAAGGAATATCAGGTTCAAGTTGTAACTTTATCCTAACTTACGGTGAACTTGAGCAAGCCAAAACAAATAAGAATTTTGTGCTTTGTGTGGTAACTAACGCAAACAGCGAGCCAACCATTCATAAATATTCAGGTAGCGAGTTCCTTTCAAGATTTAATATACAGCCCGTTCAATATCGCGCATCAATTCAGTTAGAAACAGGTAGTTAATTTAATAGAAAATCCATACGTTAGGAATTTAGAAGTCCTTGATGACTGGGAAGTAAATAAGTTGAAGTTGAGCCGTCTTTTATGGTTCGGCATAGATATATTGCGTCAATTTCCAAAAAAAGAGCAGATGATAAAAGAATGATTGATGAATTCTTTAGCTCAGATGTGAATCCAGAGTTTCACTAATTCTCAGAAACTGAGTAATATTCAAAAAAAAGGGAAGTAAACAACACGTAATGTGAGTTGTTTACTCTCTTTTTTTTGTGATTAGGCTATACAGTATGCGTATTGCAGGAGTTTTGATGGATATGTCGAACGGGATTTATATTTGAAATCAAATGGTATTAATTATTCGTATTCATAAGGATGGGGTTGATATTTTGAGCAAGAAGAAGGTTACGCTTACTGTGAAAGAAGTATCTGAGATCCTAGGAATATCAAACGGAAAGATTTATGAGATGGTAAGAACTAGTCAGATTCCCTACATAAGAGTAGGAAGTCGAGTAATATTCCACGAAGATGTACTACGAGAATGGATGGGCGCGGCGAGTGTTACACCACGGGGACCATTGCTAACTCCGTTACCATCTGATAAGAATGATTCTGATGAAGGTCTAGTGGGAACACGTTTTGAGATGCATTTAACAAGTGAAACCATCCGTTTCATTCAGACAGTTTTGGAGATTCAGGAAGCAGATATCAAAAAACATCTTGACGAAGCATTCGAGGAAAGTGCTACAAAAAGCATGTTTTATAAAGATCGCCCAGAAGACTTGGAGAAACGCAGAATGTACGTACAACGTAGATATCATGCTCTCATTCTTGCTCTAGATGAGATTGATCGAGAATATATTAAAGCACAACGAAGGGAATTAAAATGATTGGTGCAGTTATCAGGGGTGAGGAGGAAGCGAAGAAGTGGTATAACGGCCACATGAATGCTAAAGAAGCCGCTGCATATCTTGGTATTTCAAGGTATATGCTTCGTAAATTGGTGAGAGAGGATAAAATTCCTTACACTAGGATCTATAGTGATGTATCATTTCATAAAATAATTCTTGATGCTTGGATGCGCAGCGAATTTATTCCCGGTAGAGTGGAGCTTATTCTTGACGCAGAAACTATTGATTATGAACATCGGGATGCACTTCGTGAGCATTACCAAAAGTATCCTCACTTGGAGTCAGTGGCAAATGAGAAAGAGTTAGTATCAAAACCCATCTTTAATTCGGAATGCCGATATGATGTCAATAGTAAGGGAGTTCACCTGATTATTGAGTCTATTGATTCCAGTATCGTCCAAAGACTTTTCTTGGCCCATTCTGCGATAGA
Organism: Paenibacillus sp. J31R30; assembly: GCF_059692115.1. NCBI lineage: Bacteria > Bacillati > Bacillota > Bacilli > Caryophanales > Paenibacillaceae > Paenibacillus > Paenibacillus sp. J31R30. The sequence goes on from NZ_JCAUAV010000013.1 coordinate 133,453, forward strand.
TGAACTTATTACCGTTGTGCAAAAGTATCGGTCAGGAGAGTCTTTGTCATAGAGTGATTTTTGCATAAATAATAATAAAAGATCAATAATCATTCAGAAGTGCAGAAGAACGACTGAAGAAAGAGGGGTTTGTATGAGAGTTTTAAATAACATGGATTCAAGTCACTTCGATGAAATTAAAAATCTGCTAAATGATGCTGATGAGGTACATATTGTCAGTCCGTTTCTTATGGAGTCATTTGATGTTTTCTTTGATGAGGCAATATCACCGTCTAGAATTAAACGCATTGTTCTTACAACAACTTTAAAAGATAATGACCCTGATTTATTCAAAAAGGCAAATTCTCTTTATTCATTTTACTTGAATTGTTTGACCCATAAGGTTGCCTTCCGTATACACATAGATAATAAACTTCATGGAAAGATCTATATTGTTTCAAAAGGTGGTAACCCATTACGTGGTATTATTACTTCGGCAAACTTTACTGAAGCAGGGTTAAATCACAATCACGAGTGGGGCATTCATATTGATGACTCCCTTCAATTAAGGAAAGTGCTTACTGATATCAGCAGCGTTAGTAGCCATGCACTCTCCCAAGAGGAACTACATAACATTATAGTCAAGATCGATAATTTTTCTAATAATGCTGGCTTACCCAAAAAAACTAAGATTGATCTTGAAGTAAATAACTTCATTAAGCATAAGATTCCTGAAAGCAAGATAGATATACGATATTTCATTAAGCCTGTTGGTTGGTCAGATCAACATTTTTCAGAAACAAGAAGATTATCAGTTGATATAGAAAAACTACACTTTGCTAAGAGACCGAATCCGGTACGGATCGGTGATATATTAATCTGTTATGGCGTAGGGACTACTAAACTGCTGGGTTATTTTGAAGTTGTAGGTGAGCCCAACATCTGGGATGAGAGCAGCAGATGGCCTTGGGAGATAAGGGCTAAAAATATTTGTCCGAAATATAGTGAGTCGTGGATTAAGCATCAGAACACAATCGCTAGTATTCAAGCTTCGTTTGATCTTAATTCGCCTATTACTTTTGTTGGAGGTAGAACTCTTGGAGCGTTACAACGCGGAGTGGATAAGATTCGACTTACAAATGAGTTTGCTCAACATGTAATCGACATAATAGAAAGTAGCGTATAATAAAAATTGTTTAAAAAATTATCAATGGTGATTTTAATATGCCAGAGGAATAGTTTAGCCTGAGGTATTCGATGTCTATCCCAAGTTCTGATAATTCACAGCCATAGGGCACAGATGGTTCTTTTTGTATTATGCAAATAAAGATATATATTAATCAGAGGTTCTGCAGCTGCCGCGAAAATCGGCAGCTTTTTTTATGGAAGTGGACGCTTAATGATCCCGAGAGAGGTTTGATTCAATAATTATAGGTGGCATAGTTGCTAATAAACGCTTAGATCCACGTATTCTTCTTTATTTTACATTTCATCTTCATATGCTTGATCCCAATAAACTCAAACGAAAAAATCTGCTTATCCGTAATAGATAAGTAGACAATATATCTAATGATGTTAGCTTACCAATATTTGAGTGTATGGTACAATATGGATATAAAGTAATATAGGGATGTGTAAAATAGATGGTGAAATATGATCAGAAACAATGTGAGCGATTAGTATCTGAAATGCTAACCGAACAAGGTTACCTAGTCTCACGAGATTCTAGTGATTTGCCAAAGTATAGCATTCAAGCTTTTAAAAGGCGAGAAAAAAGTTCGTATACTAGTGAGACACTTAGAGTTTGACGGAGCGTATAACGATTCAACGCTTCCATATCAAGTTTACAAAATTGTGGCTTTTGATAACGATGAAGAAAGTCGAAAGGGAAAAGAAGTTTTGCAATTCGTGGCAGGATATAATTTTAAGGATGCTAGTTTTGCTTGTGTACCGATCTCAGAGTTAAGAGATAAACGGAGCATTGTTGTCCATCAGAAGGAAGGTCTGAGGACAAAATTCTATAACTCATGGCATGCCATTGAAGTATATACAGATGAGCATACCGAAGTGGCCGCCTCTCCAGCAAAATATGTTGTATGGTTTACTAAAAAAGTTGGTAATGAGCGTGTGTTTACTCGCTATCCTGTTCCTGATCTCCTAACTGCAGTTATCGTTGTCGATACATATATTCATGAAACATTATGTTCACCAAACGCCTTAGGATTAAGTGTGTGGAATCAAAATGAAGGTGATTGGATGGAGTGGGACGATGGTGAAGGACACGACATTCGGGAATTTACCGTTAATGAGCAATTTGAAATATGCCTTCGGAGGAAATCATGATCGCAAAAGCAGTTGCTAGATTGAACGATATTTTTCCGGATGAAAAGAAGCTGTATGCTCATATGAAGAAGCGAACTGCCATCAGTGGGAAAAGAGAATATAAAGATAAGAATCGTTGGTATCAGACGACGTATCCAGTTATCATAAGGAGGTATGAGGAAAGCAGAAAATCACCCTTGCTGGAATGCTGGGCGGAAAGAATCTCTTGGGTGTTCTCTTGGGTTGCCGCAATACCCGCAGGAGGCTTTGATATAGATGCAATGAATGCCTTATCTTTATTAGAAAAGCAATTCGGAGATGCGCGGCTTGAAAGCGTTGAGTTAAATTCCCTTAAGGGAGATATACATTCAGCAAATAATGAAGAGTCCATGTTTGTTTCATCTAATGAGTATAACCCTGCATTTATTAAGGATTTTGTTATATTTGCAGATAAAATAATACATGTGAATGAATCATGGAATAGCACCCTCTCAACCACTACAAAGTTATTACATTTTACTTTCCCCGGATTGTTTCCCATCTATGATGCGAAGATACATACTGTACTTTTTGGCGGGAAAACGAAAAGTTTCAGACATTATCATGCTTACATTTTAGCCCTACATCAGTTTCTTCGAACATCGGATCTGCTTCCACTATTACAAATGGAAGCTCAGAAAGAAAGAGTTACTTTAGTTAGATTTGTTGAAATGCTTATTTTCTCATCTTCGAAAGAACTAGCTAACGATAACATGTTGAGTTAGAAAAACTATAGGTATTAACACGCAAATAATTCGCAGGATAAGGATGAGAGACGAAATATTTGAGATAAAGACATCTCTACATTACAAAGATTTAGATTGGATAGCAAAACCATTCAAACGTTACTTTGATCCTTTGAATACATACTCTGTTACCATCTCGCTGGAGCAGTTTCCCGCAACTGGTGATCAGCGTCTAAAGATTAATTTAATTGATAAAAAAATGCGGGGTAAAGAAGTATACAAATGGCTTTCTGACACAAAGAAGAGGCTGTTGCAAACAGATGTAGAAGGGGTCATTAATATTTATTTTAAAGCCGTATTTGTTGATGGTCCTATCTACTAATTGATATCAATTTGGGTTAGTAGGTGGAACGTTCAGCTCATGCAGGAGCTATTATTTATAAATCCCAAGGGGAATAGCCGCTACAATTGATTACGGTAAAATAGCATCGAAAATAGCGTAGTTCTGAACATTACAACTCATCATAAAATGCATATAATTTGTTTAACAGCTCATGTAGCTATCTTTACTCTAATTGCAACAGAAAGGAATGTTCTATGAAGCAAGTTAACGTTGTAGGGGCAGTAATTATTAATGACAATGAGGAGATTCTTTGTGCACTACGATCGAAAGAAATGTCACTTCCAGGTTATTGGGAGTTCCCGGGAGGGAAAATCGAGCCAGGTGAAAATCACAAAGCTGCATTAGTAAGAGAAATCAAAGAAGAGTTGCTTTGTGAAATTGAAGTTGGTGAGTTTATCACTGATATAGTACATAAGTACCCAAATATTAATGTTAAATTGATTACATATACTGCAAAAATCATTTCCGGAGAACCGGTGCCAAGTGAACACGAGAAAATTGTGTGGATGGCACTTGACGAGATTAGATCTCTTCATTGGGCACCTGCGGACATTCCGACAGTAGACATTCTTTGTTCTAATGAGTTTGGAAGAGGTGAGAACTCTGAATGAGTCTTATGGTTGGAAAGGGAGTATTGCCGATTTTTGTAATCTAAACCAAGAAACATTGGTGACTTGCTTAACTGATTTTTTAGTTAGGTACGATCTAACTGTAAATGCCTCACTTAAGTATTCATGGATGGATACATACACTTTTTTAAAGAGTACATTCCTCCCGCATCTAGATAGAATTAGAGATCTGTATATCGTATTTGAATATATGCTCCCGCTTGAAAAAGGTAGGAGACCAGATGTTCTACTTATGTTAAAGGAACGTGTTATCATATTAGAATTTAAGGGAAAGGACTGCGCTCTACTTGAAGATGTAGAACAAGCAATAGGCTATCGAGAAGATATACTTAAATTCCACCATGAGACATCCACACGGAACTTAAATGTAGAAAGTTATTTAGTACTAACAAAGGCAACTACTAAACAAGAACCAGTTCTTGGGCTAAGCATACTCGTTAAAAATGGCTTCCTTGATGATTTACATATGGAAGGCGAATTATTTCAAAATGATAACGAAGTAACCGAATGGACCCAATCATCCTATCAGCCTATACCATCCATCATTAAGGCAACTCTAGACTTATTTAAGAATGGAACTCTTCCCAATATCAAAAATATTGAAGAAGGTGAGATTAGTAAGACGGTTAATTTAATAAAGAATAGAATTTATAAAAATGAAACCAAAGAAAAAAAGAAACAAATTATCTTTGTTTCTGGTGTACCAGGAGCGGGTAAAACATTGGTCGCACTAAAAACACTTTATGATTATAACTCCTATCAATTTAGGGGTTTTAATAATCCAATGGCATCGATCTATCTCTCCGGCAATGGTCCGCTTGTGAATGTATTACAGACTCAACTTGAAGATGTGGAGTTAAATAATTCCGATGGCAGAACCTATATTAGAGGTGTATATGCCTTCAAAAAAGCCTACTTAAACTCAAGCAGTGTTCCACCGTTTCATTGCATTTTTTTCGACGAAGCTCAACGTGCTTGGGATACAGAGAAAATGGGCGGGGCATCAAGTGAACCAGAAGGATTACTCCAAGTTGGAGAAAAAATATATAAACAATACGACTCTGTAACGATTATATGCTTTATTGGTGATGGGCAGGCCATCCATATAGGAGAAGAAAAGGGGATGCCACTCTGGAACCAAGCGCTTATAAAACATCCATCTTGGCAGATCCTTGTACCACCTAAATATACAGATATTTTTAAAGGATTATACGTTCGAGAATTCAATGAATTGTTCTTGAATACAAGTATTAGAAGCAACTTTATTGACACGAGTAAGTGGATTGAGTCTATTTTAGATGTCAATCTTGAAGGTGCAACACAAGAGTTATTAAAGATGAAAGAGAAGGGATATATTCTCAGGATTTCACGCGACTACGAAACTTGTAAAAAATTCATCGAACAAAAAAGATCAGACTACCCAGATATGATGTACGGAATGTTGGTCTCTTCTAAAGTTGATGAAAGAAAAGTTCAATCGATCACAAATACTCCATCCTACAGAAGTTATATGAAAGATATTGATGCTGGGAAATGGTTTCAGCGTGACAGTAAAACATGGCAACAAGGTGCCACTGAATTCGTGTGCCAAGGCCTAGAGCTCGACTTCCCGCTGGTATGCATGGGGGGAGACTATTTTATTCGTAATGGTAGATGGCAAGTAGAAGACAATGTATATAGGAAGAACACTTCAAAATTTGAGGATTTCCCAACAATTCTTAAAAATATTTATCGAGTGCTACTATCCAGGGCTAGGATGGGGATGGTTCTGTATGTACCAGCGGAGTTGCATGAGACGTATGAAATGTTTTTGAAAATCGGTGTAGATGAGATTTGAGAAAAATGAAGATTAGGTCTTTACAGAGCTATGGAACAATACCGAAAAATATCAAGTAATATTAAAGCGAGCTAATATAAGTTAACTGCACGTGGAGAAGGTTTTATCCCAGTTTCATCTTCAATTCACATTAGTAATCCACATAAAGAGTATCCTTCGCTTGATAACCTTCACATCGCGGTATCATACATTTGAAATAATCTAAATTTTTTGGAGCTATGAGATCCTTGCTATATCACCTACATTTCAACAGGAGGAGTTTTATATGTCGGAGCAAAGCTTGGAAATCCTATTAAAAGAAGAAGAATTATGGTGGGATAAAGAAGGGACATTACCCAATATAATATGGTGGGAAGAAGGTTCGGAGCTTTTTGAAAAGTTAATGAAACAAGATCCTAGCAATCGACGTTATCAAGCTACATTTTGCAAATTGTTGTTAGATCAAGCGAAAGATATCAAGATGGAACAAAAGAAGCCCAAAAAAGCACGGGAATTATTTGAGAAGCTACTTGAGCTTCAACCAGATAATACTTACGCGAATTATCATCAAGGATTTATTGCTATGAAAGTTGAAAAAAAATATGTCCAGGCGATTGAACATTTTAAGAAAGCAATACGTTCTGCCGCTTTGCCACGTGACTATCGATTCAAAACGTTATGTTATCTGGCCAACTCTTTACATTCCAGTGGTTCTTCAAAGGAAGCTTTAAAATTTCTGGAAGAAGCAAAACACTTATCATCTAATCAAGATGAGGACAATATGCTAGAGATTCTAGAAATGCATCTCGAGACAGCTATAACTACTGTTAAAAAGCCGTACCTGATGATATCAAGTCATGGTGATCCTCAATACCTTACGGATGAGGAATTGGAGGAATGTGAAGGCTTCGGCAACACATTACCAAAAGATGTAGTTATTTTAAATCTTATTAATAGTCCATTTTTCCGAGGTCCCATAACAGGAATAACCATAGGTCCAAAACAAGCAGATTTGGTTGCGTATCTTTTGACAAACGAAGGAGCTATTAGCCAAGAAGCCATTCTAAGGGATGTATTTGAAGATTCAGATAACTATAATCTAATCGCGGCTAGAGTCCTGAAAGTCCGTCGAAGTCTCGAGCTATGTTTTAACCCCGAATTAGTTGGTGTTAAAATATCGCATGTCGAGGATACCCCGTATATGGATCGAATTTTAGAAACTATTGTGACGGACACACGGAGTAAATATCAGTGGAATTGGAACGGGGAGTTTCGGCTTTTTAAAAGAAACGATAATTAATACATAACGAATGTAGCGCAATTACACCATGTAATTGCGTTTTTTTTATTATTGATTCATGAGCAAGGGGTGTCGCAAGAAAACAGCAGAAGCTCCAATGATATGGTGTAATTATACCCCTGCTAAAATAAAAGCAAATCAAATGAGGAGGAATGATGTAAATGGCAACGATGACAGCACAAATTTTGGTGGGTAATAGTCATATGTACGATGGGGGGATCAACCCGACGCATTACGTATTCTTATCCGAGAATAGTCGTCCGGCTTGGATATTAGTACAGCATAATATCTTTAATCACAACCCAGAAGAAAAACTCGAAAAAATAGTTTGGATTCCTACAATGGAAAACATGTTGGAAGACGGGTTATTGATGATTGCCCTTTACGTCCTGCAGGACAAAGAGGTTCAGGATGCGGCGAAACAATTGTTCAATTGGAACAAGGATGCCTATTTCGAGGTATATGATATCGATCTAGTGAACCGCGAACGTTTGTATGCGTTGTGCCAGGGCTTGACGTATAGATACAAAACCATCATTAGCGTATTTGAGGGGTCTACGATTTGGAAACAACTGAATATACTTCTCAAATACGGTATGGAGGTTGAAGTATGTAAAACAGGCTATGCACGCAAGTTTAATGTCTGGACCAACACCATGAACGCGAACAATAAAACGGGTGAACTAGGAGGGGGGGATTTCGATGCAACAAACTAACACATTTTTCGTATTTGTTTACGGCAGCTTAAGAGTTCATGAAGGAAATCACCGTCTTCTCGCTTCCTCTGAACTCGTCTGCAAACAATGCTCTACCGATGGTCGACTTTATGATACAGGATATGGTTTCCCCGCGATGATTCAAGCTCGCGGGGAGCGGGTATGCGGAGAACTGTATCGAGTAACTTCCGTTATATTAAATCGACTCGATGCATTTGAAGGCTTTTACGGAAAAGGCAGGAACAACCACTACGAACGAGTGCTTCAAACAATTTATACGGACAATGGTAATGAAGAAGCCTATGTCTATGTATATCCAGATAGTAAAGTCAATGAATTGAAGTACATTGAATTTGGTGATTGGAAGTTCCATCAACTCCAAAAACACGATGTGGATAGTGTCTACTTTGCCTATGGATCTTGCATGGACGATGAAAGGTTCAAGCAAAGGAATAAAGGGCACTTATTTCAAGAAGTAATTGGAAGGGGGATTATTGAAGGATATTCTCTAAAATTCACACGAAAGGCGACTGACGGTGGGAGAGCAGATATGGTTGAAATCGGCGGAGTCGTTGAAGGAAAGACATATCGCATCGGAAATGAGGCACTAGAATATTTGCTTGAAAGAGAAGGAGTAAATAACAATATATATCGACCGGCCTTTGTCGATATTAGTGTGGCAAACAAAATGTTAAAAGATGTACTTACTTTCCTTGTCATTAATAAAGCGGAAAAGGAAGTAGCTCCTCCAGAAAAATATCTTGAAGAAATTCGACGCGGTGGAAAGACGGTATGGTCGGCAGAGTATGAGAAACAATTCGAAGAAGATATTGAACAAAAATTTATCGCTAAGATTCAAATGTAACAAGTATGTTAAGTAAAGAAACAGCCGCTAAAGGCGAAAGGAGCCAATTTCGGGCACGGCCTCGTATTCGCATACTCTGGTAAATGGGAGGTCCAGTATCGATTGCAAAAGCACGCATAGATTTGGGTCAAGAGCCCTCTTGTATGTGTGCTTCTTTCAGATAATTTATGGATAATAATTCCTGTCGGAGAAAATAAAGGATTCTTGTCACTATATATCGAATTTCATACTAGAATCTAACTTGTTTGCGAAACACGAGGTGTACCATGAGCACAATCAGCATCCATCCTTGGCTTGAGAAGCGCATCATTCGGAGCTCCAGCCCGGACCTGTGCTACTTTATTAAAAAATACGATTGTATGACCTTCGGTCAAATAACTGAGGAGAATCTACGATTACTCCATAGGGAAAATTCTGAGATGTTTTACAATGTCGTGCGAATCTTGGGTTTTCTCGGCATTCAGTACACAGGGAAATTGGAACCTTATTCGACGCGCAATCTCAACCAAGGCCAGTTTCTCACTTACTACGGAACAGAACCACACGATACGAAAGTGGCATTAACATACAAAACTGAACAGTATCTTTCATCGTTTTTGACCAGCTTCGGCCTGCGAACTGCAGCGGACTTTTCTTTCCTGCATCTTCCTACGCTTGAGCATCAAATGGATAAGCTTAACCTTTCTTCTTGGTATGAGTCATTAATTGACGAGCTGCAATTGCAGCATTTTCGTATTTTCAATAAGTTCGGCGATATCACAGAGGAGAATGGTGCGGTGACTGTCTCTGTTCCGGTATCCACCGGAGCCAGCAATTCAAGAGAACCTCAGACACCGGGTTTTTACAGCGAAACGGTCTCTGTCTCACCCGTCAAATCAGCCCTTGAGACTGAAGTCCTTACCAAAACAGTCTGCTTCGGAGACAAGTCGATCACGATTCCTAGCAGTATGCTATCTCGCAAAATGGATCAAGCATTTTCCAATTCTGTACTGCGCATCATCAACTTCCTACTTGCGGACGGCGTGACGACGTACGGACAGCTACCTGAACGGCTAGAGTATTTTCTCACATTGCCCCAGATTGGTATAGGCAAAATCGAAAAATTCATGCAAGAGCTGCTGACGGATATAAAAGAGAACAGCAACACCAGCCCACAAGCGATGACCAACGATAACCTGACAAACACCGTCCAAAAAGAGAAGCATATCTACGTGCCCGCACTACTTTTCGACAAACCTGTCGATATCTTCGTGACCGTCATCACCAAGCACACATCGTACCCAGAAGTCGCCAAACGGCTCCTTCAACAAGGCATCCGGACATGGGGAGAGCTCACCAGATTCACAAAAAGTGAACTTCTCGAAATTCTCTGGAGAAAAAGCACCCGTATAAACCTTCAGCTCCAAGTGTTCAAGGTGTTAGAAATAAACCTGGATGGGCAAGAAAACGACACACCGCTACCCGTATTGTGGGAACGGTTTTGTTTCGACCTATCCGCCATTGCCGAGAACCGTAACTGCCACCCTGAAATGCTGGATGCGAGCGTATGGGACGTACTCAATAAACGTGTTAATAAAGGACCCTTCGGTAGAGAAATGACTCTGCAGGAAATTGCGGACGAAAAAGGTGTCACACGCGAGCGCATCCGCCAAATCGAGATTAAAGGCTTTCAACTACTTATGTTCCGCCACATGCCCTTGGTGTTTATGCTTTACGAATCAGTTAGAACTAAGCACAATTTAGTGCCAATTAAGGAGATTGTTGATAGCCCTGTTGAGCTGAGCCAAGCGGAAGAAGCAGTGCTGGCGAGCATAATTAAAAAATGCGACATCAAGGGCATCACATTCAGCACGGAGTATCATGCGTTTTTGGCTGAAGAGCAGACGCGACTGCAAGAAGAGATAGAGGAATTCATCACCTATTTGTTGTTCAGTGAGCGGCGGCAGTGGTACCATCCTATCAGACTCCAAGAGAAAATCAATGATTATTTCAAAAAAAATCCGACCTCTCATCTTAGCCCAGCACTTGTGGAGGAGACGGTCATTCCAAACCGTTTTTTTATGTACGAGTCAATGTATTTTGTCACAGACGGAACCAAAAAAGACTTGACGTGGGTAGTATTTGAGGCATTTTTTCCTGATGGATTGGCCATCATCAAGGATTCGCAGCGGTTCACCGACAAGGTCCTAGAGATATATCCGGACAAGTTTGCCGGCAATGACGACCGTAGCATTTATATGAGCTTGCTGCGAAATGAGGAGGAAGTGCTCATCTGGGACAACGGCTTTTACATCCCATATTCTTCCATTGGAGTAAAATCCGAAGACATCGAGCCCATGATGGCCTGGACGGTGCAGTTGCTGAAAGACAGCCAGGCTCCGCAGATCCGCCTCACGCGCACGCTATGGCATTTTCAAAAAGAACTCGCGAAGATCGGTATCACAAACGCATACTCGCTCTACACATGCTTTCGGCTGTACGGGCAGGAACACTTCGACTTCGTCAAAGCGCCACGCCTCTGCCTGAAAGGCGGATTGGAAGCGGCTAGACAGCCCCTGTCCCAAATGTTCCAAGAGTACATAAAATCCCAGAAGCGAAAAGTGGGCCGTAGAGAGGTGCTCGATCTATTTAAGGATCAGATGGGTTGGCAGACATACCATATTGAGCAGCGGATGGGCGACCAGATTATTCGGGCCGGCTACGAGGAGTATATCCATATCGACAACCTGAAGGTGAATGAGAAAGGACTAGAAGCCGTCAAAAACTGGCTCGTCCGTAAGCTAGAGTCAGTCGAATCCGTCGTGTCGATCAAAATTATTAATCGCGCAGTCATGAAGCTGGCAGGTGTCGACTCTTACCATATCCTATATTACCTGTTAGACCGGGAGTATCCGGATGTGTTCAGCTTTTACATTTATCCTAAGCTTGGGCTGTTCGATCCTACAGAGGAAGAAGCATCGTCAAACAGACGTTCGCGAATGGCACTGCTCGAAACGCATATGCTGAGCGGAGAACGGGTGTTTTACCGGAGCGAGCTGGAAAGCTATTTTCAGAGCATCGGGTGGAACAATTTACTCTACAACTCGGATAACCTCATCACCTATGAATTCAAAAATGACATGGCAATCGCCTTCGTGCACCGGGACACGATCGGCTGGAACGGGGACAATCAGGCCATATTCATTGCACTCATCGACGATGCGTTCGATGAGCTTCACAGACAAGGGCAGTCGTGGTTCGATATGGACGCTTTTATCCATGTGGCCGGAATAGAGTCGCTTCTTCCGAAGCTGGACCACGACATTTCCTGGACGTCGGCGCTCATGATTTCGCTTTTGAAAGAGGAAGAACGGTTTGAAATCCTGGGTATCACAGGCCGGGTCGTCATTCGGGAAGACAATCCGGCGGTCCTAGCAAACGAATTAGACCTTATTAACCACGTGCTGATCAAAGAGTTCGGTGGAGCCACTTCCATAGGCAAAATGGAGAAGCGCCTGCAGGAGCTGAATCTCATTACCCGATACCTGAGCAAACTGTACTACAACGACGGGGCAGACGAAGACGTGCCATACGTTACGACACCATCACTGGAGATCATGACGCAGGAACTTTATAGCCTGCAGAGGAAAGGGTGAGAAGCGGTGTTGCGTGAGCTTAAGCTTGATTATGTCTACGACTCTTCAGAAAACAGTATCGTGGATAAACTGTTTTTGCCCCTGTTGGACCATTCGGTACTTTATCGGCGGGGCGTTGGCTATTTTACGTCGGGATGGTTGCGGCTGAACATGGGGGGTATTCAAAGCCTCATAGAACGAAAAGGAAAAGCGGAACTCATCACCTCTCCGCATCTTTCGAAGGAAGATTATGAAGCAATACAGCGCGGCGAAGAGGCAAAAGAGGACCAGCTGCTGTACAAGGCGCTCGTACACGAGTTGGATAGCCTACAGCAGGAAGGCACGAAGAATGCGCGCGAAACGTTGACGTTGCTCGCCTGGCTAGTTGCAGATGGACTATTGGACGTAAAGTTCGCGATCCCCCGGAACAACAAAGGCGACTTTCACGACAAATTTGCAGTATTTACAGATGAGTCAGGCGACAGTGTGGCGATTCACGGCAGCTACAACGATTCGGTACATGCGAACTATAATGGCGAAAGTTTTTCGGTCTATTGTTCGTGGATCGAGGGGCAGGCGCCATATGTAGAAAAGCATGAGGATCGGTTTTGCAGGATGTGGGCGGGGGAGAATGATTTTTTCCGGATGTACGATATGCCGGGACTGGTCCGTGAAAAGCTGGTACAGATCTCTGAGCATACTAATCGGCCGTACGATGTAAAGTTAACCCAATCCCAACCAGAGGAAGAAGAACTACTAATTCGGCTTCCTTCGCACATCCGCTTGCATGGCTATCAAAAAGAAGCGATCCAAGAATGGGAAAAAAACAATCACCGCGGGCTCTTTTCGATGGCGACGGGCACGGGCAAAACGATCACTTCACTCGCCGCAGCAGCAGTTATCTTCAAAGCACGTCGCAAAATTGCTCTCATCGTCTCCGTCCCGTTCAAGCATTTGGTAGAGCAGTGGAATGATGAGGTTCAGACTTTTGGTTTCTTACCAGTGCTGTCCACATCACGCAACTGGCTGTTCGAAGCGAATTCGCTCATTGACGATTATAACCTCGGATTTGAAAAGGCGGTATGCTTCATCGTGACCCACCAATCCAATGCGGATGAGGATAAATTTCTTAAGTTGGTGTCGAAGGTTCGGGATAAAAATAGCATTTTGTTCATCGGTGATGAGGCTCATTACCTCGGGGCAGCTTATCTACGTAACTCCCTTCACACGGATATCCAAATGCGGATTGGCCTGTCGGCCACACCAGAGCGGTGGCGTGACCCGGGGGGTACTCAAGTGGTGACCAATTATTTTTCGCGTGAGGTCATATCGTTCGGGCTGGAAAAGGCAATTGAAAATGGTTTCCTTACCCCTTACGAATTTACCCCCCACTATGTAGAGATTGGGGAAGATGATTATCGCGAGTACAAAAGACTATCGCTCCGCATTATGCACCATTTGCAGGCTGCTAAAAAAGACCCATCCCGTCGCCAGGCTGCGAGTATTCTCGCTGCACAGAGGGCCAACTTGCTAAACCGGGCTGAGGCGAAAATAGAAAGCTTTTTTTCAGTACTTCAACGTCATGTGGCCGAGATTGGCCTGGAAAACTTTAAGCATACAATCGTCTATTGCCCCGAAGGCAAGCACCGAGAGATCCTGCGGCGGATCGCCAACTGCGGTCTACGCGTGCAGGAAATAGTGGCGGAAACGGGCAATGCGGAGCGGAAATTGATTTTACAGGCGTTTGACCGAGGAGACATCCAGGTGATTGTTGCAATGAAATGCCTGGACGAAGGGGTCAATGTACCAGAGACGAAGCGGGCATATTTTTTAGCTAGTACATCGAATCCGAGGCAATTTATCCAGCGTCGTGGGCGCATTTTGCGTACTACACTCACTAAGAAACGCGCATACATCCACGACTTTATCATGATCCCACCTAGCACGGTTGGTGACGAGAGTAGCGCGCCGGAGACAATCTTGAAGCGAGAATTTGCACGTTTTGTGGAGTTCTACCTCTGTGCAACTAACCATGTAGCCATTCATAATCAAGCGTTCGAGGTGCTGGAGCGATACTCTCTTGGGTACTTGCTCAGCTTGAAACCGGAAGAGATTTACGCGACACTAACAGGGGAGTTGGAAGAACATGAATACAACTGATGTACATCCGAAAATTATGGATGAGCTAAAGAAGTACCCGAGTGAAGTACAGGAGATGGTCATCGAGGCACTACAGAGCTTCACCCAAGGACTGAACCAGCAGGAAGTGCTGCGAAAACTGGAAAATAAAATGCGTAAGATTTTGCAAGAGGAGGGCCACGCGTGAAAATCGAAAAGCTCGAACTCTATAATTTCAAACAGTATTACGGAGAGCAAACGATACATTTTGCGGGTTTTCCTGCGGATAGTAGTCAAAATGTCACTGTCGTGTACGGTGCGAACGGCAAGGGCAAAACAACCATTTACCGTGCCTTGATGGTATCTTTGTTCGGTGTGTCCGAACTTGCAAAAGACAAGGATTTAGGTAAAAAAGGCGACATCTACTATATATGTAACCTCAATGTGTTGAGGGAGTCAGTGGATGGGTCCGGCATGGTACGAGTGAAAGTGTTTTTTTCTCATCAGGGGGAATATTTTGAGTTGGAGCGGATCCTTGTTTCCCAGTTGTTCGATGACAACCAGGTTCAGGAGGATTTCCTTTCTGCCAGCCTCAAACATATTGATCGGGAAGGGCGAAGCAATACTTACGATCGGGATGAGGATATTGCTAGGATCGTAAACCAAATTTTTGACCGACGAATGAAGGATTATTTCCTGTTCGACGGGGAGCGTATCGAGCACTTGATGAGGGACGAACAGAGTCAGAAGAAAGAAGTAGCAAAAGGAATCAAAAACCTACTCAAGCTCGACGCGCTGGACGAATCACTGCAGGCCGTATCCAAACTTTACACCAATTACCACCAGGAAGTCCAAAACTCTGCTAGTGGTGAATACCGTACAAAACTAGCTGAGCAGCAGGCGAAAGAACAGGCGATTACAGAGCTTGAAGAAAAAACAGATGGCTGGCGTGCAGAGCTCGAGCTCAAAGAAATGCAGATCTCACAGATCGATGGCCAACTCAAAGGTTTCCAAGAGATCAGCGAAAAAGTTATCCGTCGTGAACACCTTACTGGGCAGCACAAGGACCTGACCGCACGCAAAACGGAGCAACTTGTCAAAATCCGTGAGTTCACGAAACACAGCTTCAACCTGTTAATGAAGGATGAGTATACGCGATTTTACAGTGACCTGGAGCTTATCCGTTCCAACCTCAGCAATCCGTACGACATTGCCAAGGAATTGCTGCATAAGATTTTGACGGATCGGAAATGCGCCATTTGCGACTCCGACGTGACCCCGGATAGCAAGCAGGATAAGGCCGTCAAGATGCTCATTGATCAGCATCAGGAGGAAAACCACACTCGGGAGCTCATCGACCTTAAGGAAGAGATTCGCTCTATGATTGAACGCAACAAGACATCAAACGACAGAAGTGGTGAGCTACTGCAAGGCTACAACGAGATCAATAGAGAGATCAAGAAGCTGCAAAAAGCGATCGACGATATCAGTGAAGACATCGGACAAAGCCCTAACACCGACTTCCGCAATCTGCAGACTGCGCGCGACAACCTGTCCCAGCGGATCCAGCAACTTCGGCTGCAAATAAACGGCGGCAGTGAAGAGGTTAACCGTATGGCGACTGAAAAGCGCGAAATTGACCTCCTCATCAAAGAGTTGGAAAAGAAGGAAACGCAGAAGGATATCAAGGTCAAAATGAAAGAGATAGCAAGTGCCACCAAAGATGCGCTTAAGTCGATACAAACTAAATTCGTGGATGAAATCTCTCGCGAAGTGGAGCAACTGACCACCACAAACTTCCGCAAATTTATTGATGAGGACAGTCGGCAGAACCTTCGCGAAGTGAAAATCGAGAAAGATTTCTCACTCCAAGTGCTCGCATGGAACGGCGCCAACTTTCTACCGAATCTGTCTTCGGGCCAGCGCCAAATATTATCGCTTTCATTTATTATTTCGCTTCTCAGCATTTCTGGTGGAACCGACAAAACCCTTGAAATCCCGCTGTTCATGGATACACCGTTTGGTCGGATTTCTGGGGAAAATCGAGACAACCTGCTCCGGCTGATCCCAGACATGACGCCACAGTGGATCCTGCTAGCTACAGATACTGAGTTTACGCGCGTCGAATGCGCTGAGCTGCGCAAAACCGGCCGATGGGGTGAGGTATCCCGTCTGCTCATTCCGGAGGCGGGCAAAACTAAAGTGATCCGTGAAAGCGTACTTGGCTTTCAGCCGGATCGATAACACGGGGAGGAGACAGGATAATGCGAGCAATATCATACACGGGCGACCCCCGTTTACATTGGAGCAAGAAGTACGAAGACATTTACCATACGCTACGTGATAAAGGGATCTTCCCTCAGAACGCTCAAACGTTTATGTTCTGCGCCAGTCTCGGCTACAAATACAACCGCAGCTTGACAGTCTCAGGGCCAACGAATGATTTTCGTTTTGTGACGCTTACGGAGGAGGAGCTGATTCCTTACGTGACAATTGCCTTCTCAAAAGCCGGGATGCAGCTGGATAAACTCGGGCAAATTGAAGAGTTCCGACCGATCCTAGAGGAGTATGCTGAGGGCGGTATGCAGGTCTTTATCGAGCGATTTCTGAGCACGTATCTGGTTACCGCTGCGGACGGACGACTAGTGTTGGATATCAAGAACAGTTCGTTTGATTTTGAGAAGGATTTACTCGTATTTATCCACGAGGAAGCAATCAGCTCAGATCCATTTTAATGCGACATAGTATTTGTTAATCCTCCGAATAAGTTATATAAGCCCCTGTTCAAAGAACTAGGGGCTTATACAATATGCATAACCGTTAGCCGGAGCGGGAGTAGTTACAGGAGCGGTCACTGCGGCAACAACCGCTGTGACAGGTGCCGTTGCAGGTTCGGCTATTGGAGTAGGTGTTGCTGGTGCGGCAACCGCTGTAACAACGGCGGCAACCGGCGCTGCAGCCGCTGTGGCAGGAACAGCAGTCGGAACAGCGGTCGCAGGAGCAGCAACCGCCGCTGCAGGTACAGCAGTCGGCGCGGCCACGGTAGCGGGAGCTGCAGCAATAGCCGCTGCACTATTCTTGTAGGGGTTGGCGGAGCGTTTGCATTAGGCAAGAAATTATTCGGAAGAAAAAAATGGTGATTTAAAAAAGAGGTGAGCAACCTCAATAAGAAACCCGCACCTTTCCTGGAGCGGGTTTCTTATTTTATTCCTTCTTTGTAGGTTGTTCCAGAGTCTGTCAATGCTACTGAGGAACAGTGCGCTGATTCCTGGTGCGTTTTTCAATATCCAACAAAATATTAAAGGTACGGGCTGTGATAAAATGGAAACAAACACACGAAGGAGATAATCAAATGTCGATAAATTGGATGGAAGCATTTAATAAGCGTCCAGTTGGGAGAACACAGACGTATTTTTGTTAAGGTTATAATTAACCGAATCGCACTGGGTATGAGTGCAATAAGATACTGCCTCCCGAATCAATAAATCACCGAGCAAGAATCTAGAGAAACTATAGTATCCGTTCATTATTATTTTTAGAAAGTAACGCTTCAATGATTTTTTCGGTTACTTCAGTGCGTTTATTTTTATCATCAATAGTCTCAGTCAACTTTATCGCAAGCATTGTATCCTGAGTCGTGACAAGCTTTTCATAAAAGAAATTCAGTTGCTGGATACTTTTATTGTACATGTGGAAATACGCCGCACCAATAAATTCAATTAATACCCCAGCAATAGAAGTGATTACGGTAATTTCTATGTGGGGATTTATGTTGAAATAATACAACCAAATGCCAACTAATATGGTTACCAAACCTGCAATAATAGCGAAAACACTGAAGCCAAAGCTCTTCCTAGCTTGGCTTCTATTAATGGTATAGTACTCTGTAATGTGGTTTAAGCTTAGTTGGATAGTATTGAGCACGTCATCTTTGGGGGCTTCCTGGATCTTTTTCTCTAGAGTATCCCTTTCTTGAAAGATTTTCTCTAGCTCAAGATCAAAAATATTTGTAAATTTAATATCTGTGTATGACAGAATAGAAATTGACAACAGGGAAAGAAAGATAAAACCAAAAAATATTAGCAAAAACCCTACAACTTGATTCACAGGCGTTTGTCGAAAGAAATATAAATACGAAAATATAACAATAAGTAAAATATTTATTATTGATGAGGCAAGTAGAAGCGCTTTTCGAACAATAGGTTTTTCTCGCATCAATTCAATACAAAAGTTCATTATTTTAAAAGTTCTGTCAAAATCCAAATCAATCACACCTTTCATCACCAACCTAACCGCTTCATACTACCATAATCTGCCAGGCTCAGGAATGGGCGTGGATCCTGTTTGCCGAGATTGTTGGGGCTAGGGTAGAGGGCCCCGAACGTTAAATTTGATCAGCCCATTGGGCCCAAATAGTTACACCGTCCTTAGCGTACCCCTGTTTTACCAGCGACAAGTGCCCCCGGATAAATTTAGAGAAACGGCTTATGTCCAATCAAAACTATGTAACGAACATATTTTATACCGTAATGAAATTTAACTTGAGGGGACTGACTAACATGAGTGGTGCAAGTTGTGCAGGTTATGGTAACAATGCAGCAGCTATTTTGGTTCTTTTTATTCTTTTGGTTATTATCCTGATGACTTTTGCATTCTAATTTAATTCCTAACCAACATCACAAAGAAAAATAAAAACGGTCTTATCGCGAAATAGATGCGAATACAGATCGTTTTTTTCTCGTTGTTTAAATGAGGACATTGCCTATTTATTCCTTCCAGTAAGTAAGCCCTTGACGTATGTCCAATCAAGGACCCTGTAACGAGCGTATGATTATACCGTAATGAAATTTCACTTGAGGGGAATGAGTAAACATGGGATTAGGTTATGGTGGAAGTTGTGCAGGTTATGGTAACAGCGCAGCAGCTGTTTTAGTTCTTTTCATTCTTTTGGTTATCATCACATCAGCTTTTGTATGGTAATTCCTTAAACCAACATCACAAAGAATATCGAGAAAAAAAACGGTCTTATCGCGAAATAGATGCGAATACAGACCGTTTTTTCTCGTTGTTTAACGAGGGTGACAAATGAGTTAAGTGTGTGGTTGGCAATATCAATATATGGTCAAGTGGATGGTTCCGCACTAGGTCTATAACCCCACTTCGATACCTATTTCCGTGTTTACTTACCTTCTAGCCAGTTCCAGAGCGCTTTCTTCGATACTTTGATAACTCTCCATTATCAGTCGGAATCAACGTTATCGTTGCGCTAAAGAAAGAAAACGTCATGGCGTTACGGAAACGACGGACTAGTGCATATGAGAATGTTTGTTCCATTTCTTCTGAAGAAACCTTTTTTTTGGCTTTAATAATGTGGACAAGCTTTCTTTAATTTCTTTATTTTCTTTAAATTCCTTACGAATAGGACAACTATTAATGAGCGTATTATTAAACAAAGCAACTTAAAGAGGAGAGGAAATGCTAAGTAAATTGCCAGAGAGATTTTGAAGTTACCTGGAAAATGGAGGTGGTGATTAACCAGATTGGATATGGTTATTGAACGACAAGCACTGAAAGAGGAATGGATTAAGCTGAATGATGAGTGAAATAGGTTGACAATCATGAGACTTGAAACTGAATTTAAGTTATTCGGCTATGCTTCTGTAAGGGGCAGATTGTCGGAGAGGATGTTTGATCGTGAACTCACTGTGCAGGAAATGAAATTGATTGCCACTTACGGTGCAAGGAAGTCTATAAGAAGGAGAGTGTTAGGTAATGATGATAGTCGGTACTGTTCTGTTAGGCGGTGTGGTTGTTGCGATGTATGCAGTAGCATCACAAATTCATAGGAACAATAAGAACAATATAATTAATGAGATTAGACAGACGTATAGAACACATGAATTTAGTAATCGCTCACGCCGCTCGTTGCCTTTGCTTAAAGCTAATATGTCCTACGGTAAGGTGAGAGAAACATATGAAGATTTGCAAACTTTCCTATCCATTGAAAAGCCGAAGCAAATTCAATAGAAATGACGCATACGGACCTTGATTGTTTTGGCATCAAATAGTGGTAAGAAGGCGAAGTTGGATGATCGAATTCTTCGGGTATGTTACTACATTGAATAATAATAACCCAACCTTGAAATTATTAATTAATAATCACAAGGAGGATCTTTTTGCGGCATGCATACAAAAACCACTTCTAGTGCATGTCGCATATGGAGCATGTCTCCGCCCAATTTCGATAAATGAAAGGAGATTTTAACCTTGAATCCTAAAACACACCCAATTAGTAAAACTTCCATTGACTTAAGACGTTCGGTAAATCGTTTACGTACCCACAAAGATGCATCTCCGCAAGATGAACATGTAACAAATGGGTTGATTGATGAGATAATATCCCTTTTAATGCAAGCGGCGCGTATCATTCCAGAAGAAAACCGCGACCCAGATATTGCCGGCGAAACGGCAATTGTATGATTACTTATGATCAAAACTAGATATGGATTCACAAAATGATCAGAGTGTGGCCGAATTGTTGAAGTAATCGTTTTTGGGACCGCTGTTGAAAGAAGGCATCCGCTTACCGAAGACATTGTGGGTTATACGGGAGTTGGCTGCTAGCCTGCCGGAGTTAAAGGTAATGATCATTTAATTAATGAGGGGAAGAAGCAGAGATTTGACACCGACAATGAAGATGATGCCAATACGTAGGCGAAGCGTATCGAGTGGCGCAAAACACTGCCCCTTGGTTCATAGTCGGATCCAATGAGTACACGTTGGAGAGTAATATGGAGGTGAAAGCATGATTCCTAAAAATGATCAGAAGAGGGCACGTTTGACTACGGTGATTGATCAATTTGAGGAATTAGTAGCGGCTACGATTGGGGAAACCGAAAGCATTACTAATATTTATTTCCCACGCATGAGTGCCAAGGGCAAACCTATATGCGACATCATTAGTATGACGGACAAAGAAGCTATCCGATTACGTGATCATCTTATCCAAGCATTTCCTATAATCTAACATCCAATATAAAACGATTGCTTGCGCAAATATATGCCCACAAATTTAGTAAGGCCGGTAACCACTCCGAGAAATTGTATTTAGCTCGCATATCGAAATTTGGTTTTTGGTCTTGCATCGTAAGCACGGCAGTTGTTTTATCTTTGCTTTTTCCGCAAGTAACAAGAAGCGGACGACATCCAGGCGATCATGGCGCAAATCAATCGAAGTTTTACTTAGATTAGACGAGGATGACGAATAAATTCTAAATCGCTTTTACATTTTTCTCGTACACCCTGCTTGTTTTAGCGGCTTCTAATTTCTTGTTGATTACACAAGCCGCTAAAAAAAATTTTTCAAGCGGCTTTAACGTCGTTGGGTTATACATTTTATTTCATATATTTTTGTTCTTTAAATTCTTTAGGTTCTTTACGAATTTGACCAAAGATAGAAGCATATAAAGATATTAAGGATTAAAGGAGGGGATACAATGCAAAGGGAATATCAGACACTTCCCGGTTTTATAACTGTTGCTGAGGCAGGGAAAAAATTAAGCGAAAGGGTTGGAGGGGATAAGGATAATTGGAATTTTTGGTATGCTAAATTACAACAGGACATAAAAAATGAGAATTTGCCATTTCAATCCCACGGGTCACGAATCAAACAGATAAGTGAAGAAGATTTAGACCATTGGTTTAAGCAGGTTGAAGATGATATGAAGCTGCCTTTCTTAAAACACAAAATTCTTAAAGAGACTGCTCTACTTAAAGATAAAATAAAGATTTTAACTATAGAGGTTCAAAATCTTACTCATAATGAACAGAGTGAGGAATATCGGACTCATATCGATCTTAAAAAAAATCAAATTAAAGAACTTATAGAAGAAGAAAAGGAAAAACAGGACGAACTTCATAAGATCCATTTGAAATTCAAAAATCAAGAAGAGTGGAAAGCTATTGAAGCAAAAAAACATAAGATAGCAGAAGAAGAGCAAAAGCTGCAAGAACTTGATCAGATCCAGCAGGATCAAGATGATATGGAGCTACCTTTCTTAAAAAACAAATTGCTTAAAGAGACTGCTCTACTTAAAGA
>NZ_JCAUAV010000014.1:0-149624 GCF_059692115.1 Paenibacillus sp. J31R30
AGTTCAGGCACGCTGTTGTCGAGCAGGAAGCTTTCAGAAACGAAGCTTTTCGCTTTGCTGCCCTTCATATACTTCACGTGCAGGTACCATTCGCCGTCTCCACCGGTTTTGATTAGGGTGTCGCCACTTGCAAATGGCGTCCATGTGCTAGTTGGTGCATCCGTACTTTGCGTCCATTGATACTGCAGGCCTGTCACCGTTGTTCCATCGACCGTCACTTTGGTTGATGCGCTCTTCGCAGGCGCAGCGCTTCCGTTGGCGATGAAGCTGTGTGCGTCGGCTTGATCGAACACGTTCACTGTACGTGATACAGACGCTTCATTGCCAGCTGCATCCGCCGTGTGGTACACAATCGTATACGCGCCTTCCACATTCGTGTTTACAGTACCTGTTTGGGTGACTGCGAGACCCGCTTCCGTCGTTGCTCCTGGATCACTAAATGTTCCGCCAAGCTCGACTTCTACAATGGCGTCACCTGTCAAATTCAGTACGGGCAAGGTGTTGTCGAGCAGGAAGCTACCCGAAACGATCGTCTTCTCAGCTGTACCTCTCAGATACTTCACATGCAGGTACCAGACGCCGTCCCCACTGCTTTTCGTTAAAATATCACCGTTTGCAAAGCTTGTCCATGTACCCGTTGGCGAGGTGCTGCTTTGCGACCATTGATATTTCAAGCTTGAAGGTACGACCCTGCTGCCAGTAAAAGTTACTTTCGTTGACGCGTTTTTCGAAGGCAGGCTGCTTCCATTGATGCTAAAGCTGCTTCCATCACCGCTATCCACCACATTCACCGTTCGCTGCTTTGTAATAGCTGCATTCCCCGCAGCATCTGATACGTTGTATTGAATGGTATAGCTTCCTACAGCATTCATGTTTACATTGCTGCCTACTGTTACTGCAGGTAGACTATTTGTGTCCGTCGCAGTAACTCCCGGATCAGTGAAAGTGTCGCCAAGCTCAACATTTATTGAAGTGTTACCAATCAAGTTAATAACAGGTGCTGTATTATCGAACAAGAAGCTGTTGGATTTAATATTTTTTACTACAGTGGTACCCTTTTTATATTTCACATGAAGATACCAAGTGCCGTCTCCGCTGCTTTTCGATATCGTAGTACCGCTTGTAAATGAAGTCCATGTTCCTCCTGTAGGAGTTGTACTACTTGTTGACCATTGATACTGCAAGCTTGAAGTATCCACCCCAGTCCCCGAAACCGTTACTACCGTAGACGCATTCTTAATCGGTGTAATGCTTCCATTTTGACTAAAGTTGTAGGAATCTGCATGATCCGCCACAGTCACTGTACGCGGCAACGACGCTGTATTCCCCGCTGTATCGGTTACAGTGTACGTAATAGTGTTGGACCCTGTCGCATTCGTGTTGACAGTACCGCTTGCTGTTACTGCGGGTAGGCTCGCATCGATGTTATCCGTTGCAGATGCGCTTAGCTCGGTATAAGTTCCACCTAGCTCAACTTCCATCGGTGTACTGCCGTTAAGTGTAATCACGGGAGCCGTATTGTCCAAAACGAAAGGACTCGAGGTCACCGTTTTATTAGTTCCTGTAAAATCCGAGAAATTAATATGTAAATACCAATTCCCATTAACACCAGTACCGCTGCTTTTAGTAAGCGTACTTCCGCTTGTAAATGTAGTCCATCCTGCAGCAATAGCCGCTGGTGGCGTGCTACTTTGCGTCCATTGATACTTAAGCCCCGTTGCACCGCTATCAATTCTTGTAACGACGGTAGAAGCGCTTTTCGCTGGTACAGATTTCCCATTAACGCTGAATTCAAATGGAGAATCGTATGCTAATACATTGTCAAATGTAACTGAATTGCCATTACCTGTACCTAGACCAAACAGACCGGTTGTGAACGGAGAAGATGTATCCGAGTAATTAATACTTGCAGTGGTAGAGTTATCAAAATAAAATTTGATATTATTTCCTGAAGTAACTACTTTAACATGGTATGTGTCCGAACTAATTTCAGCAGCAGATGAAGCTTTTGAAGATTTAGCCCCTGATACCGTCTTCATTAATCTTACCGTATCATTTCCTCTATCTAGTTCTATGTAATAATTATTAGTTCCATCTGCGTTACTTCTAAAAACCAGATATCCCAACGCATCCGAGCTCAATGTCAAATCTGCTTCGTAGGTAAAATCGCCGCCAGTTTCTGAAGTTCTTAGCAATAGCCCAGGACCATTACTTCCTCGTACGGATTTATTCGAACTACCTGTTTTTGCCCATGTCCCGCTTTTCGTGGTCCAATTCGATAACGCGCTTCCTGTGTTAAAGTCTTCATTAAAAATTACTCCTGGCGATGCAGCTACTGCTAAAGGACTGTACAAAGTCAATGCTGCCGGCACTCCAGCCAGTAAACTACAAGTAATAGCAAAGGTATATAATTGCTTTTTCATTTTCTTGTTCATGACATTTCTCCTTCGTTAATGTGAGCACAGTTTATTTTACTGAGTAATTCCTTTATTAAAATCAGCTTTTCAGGATCCGCAATCTAAGTTGTCTCGATGTCACTTCCTGACAATCAGGATCCAATCATGCGTATTCCTCCTCGTCGCCTAGGTAATTAGTCACATTCTTTACGATACATATCGTATCACATAAGATACGATATGTATACATGTTTGAAATAATTTTATATAAAATCAGTAATCCATTGTACCTACCGCATTCTTGCTAATCCCGTAGTACACCGAAAATTCCAGAAAAAGTAACACCATCCGATCTTAAAAGCAATTCATTCAAAGGACTTTTTATCCACTCGTTACAAATCAATGGTTTTCATACCGAGAGATCCCCCTTTCGTCCTATATTTTGGAATTAACTTCGCCTCCCAAGCCTTCACTCGCTAAAAATGGTAAACACAAAAAAGGCTGTAATTCGTATAAGCGAATTACAGCCCTCTTCTCATTCCTGCCAAGCAAACCGATACCCAATCCCCGGCTCTGTCAAAATATATTGCGGTCTCGTCGGATCTGTCTCGATCTTCTTCCTCAAGTGCCCAACATATACCCGAAGGTACTGGCTGTCTGATTCATACTGCTGACCGCCCCATACTTGTTTGAGCAGCTGCTTATGTGTCATGACGCGCCCTGCATTAACGCCAAGCACCTTGA
The DNA here is from genome assembly GCF_059692115.1 of Paenibacillus sp. J31R30. NCBI lineage: Bacteria > Bacillati > Bacillota > Bacilli > Caryophanales > Paenibacillaceae > Paenibacillus > Paenibacillus sp. J31R30. Next base: position 3,141 of record NZ_JCAUAV010000014.1, read on the forward strand.
GTAAATCATACTCGGTTGGCGTTAGCTTTAGCTTCTCACCATGGAGCTCGACACTGCGTTTCGCCAAATCAATGACCAATTGCCCAAGCCTCAGCACGGGCTCATCAGGTGCTTTGGCGATATGCCGAAGGGCAACACGCATCCGGGCCATGAATTCGCCCATTCCGAAAGGCTTCGTTACATAATCGTCCGCACCGCGATCAAGGGCGGCGACTTTGTCAGTCTCTTGATCCTGTGCAGTTAAGATGATGATGGGAACCTGAGACCACTCCCGAATCCCATCCAGCACCTCCATGCCGGTTATATCCGGCAACCCCAAATCTAACACAATGAGATCAGGTCGAACCATCGTAGCCTGCAGCAGGCCTTCCTGGCCTGTTGCGGCCTCCGACGTTTCAAACCCATGTGCGGTTAAGGTAACCCGCAGTAATTTCCGTATTTGTGCCTCGTCATCAATGACTAAAATTTTCGCTCCTGTGGTTGTCATGGTTTTCCCCGTCTTTCTCAGCGAATTGTAAAGGCAAGCTTAGTTGGATAACGGTACCCTGCTTGCCGTCTATCCTCGCACCAGCAGTAATCGAACCGCCATGCGCTTCTACGATGCTCTTGCAGATCGCGAGTCCAAGCCCTGTGCCAGGAATATGCTTCGTACGATTTCCACGATAGAATTTCTCGAATATCCGTTCTCTATCGGCTGGAAGAATGCCTGCACCTTCATCTGCAATAGATAAATTCAACATACCATGCTCTTCCACCGCATGGATAAGGATTGCGCTTCCTTCCGGTGAATACTTGATGGCATTACTAATCACATTAATCAGCACTTGCTCAATAAGAACTTCATCCAACGGAACGGATGGAAGTTCCGGATCAAGAGCTATGCTGACTACTCTATTCTGCAGAGAATCCTTCAACTGCGTTAAGGCAACGCCTAGCACATCCTCGATTCCGCACCACATTTTATTTAAACGTAACATACCGCTTTCAATCCGAACCATACCGAGCAAATTCCCAACGAGTCTGTTCATCCGTGTGGAACCCTCACGAATCGTCAGCAGCAGCTCTCGTCGATCTTCAGGACTAAAGACGTTTTCCCCTTCCAGAAGTCCGGTTACTGAACCAATGATTGTTGCCAAAGGTGTTCGCAATTCGTGGGAAAGCGAGTCCAATAGCGCAGTCCGCAGCTTTTCAGACTCCGCGGTCAATTGCGCGATCTTCGCTTCATTAGCTAACTTAACGCGAGATATTGCAACGGCCACTAGATCCGAAAGCGCTTCGATGATCCGAATAAGCTCTGGCATTTCGGACATTAATCTATCGCTAACTTGTACAGCGAGCACACCATGTACTTGCTGGTCTGTAGCTAAGGGGACATGCAGATCTGATGATCCACTCAATGTTCGAGTCCCTCGACCAGCAATCGTATTGTTACTATTCACCCATCCGGCGATAGTTAGGTGGGCTTCATCGCTGGCCCAATCCCCGCCATCCTTCGAATAGGCTTCTAACCGCTGTTCACCCTCCTGGTTTGGTAAAATGATAGCAGCTTTAGCATCCAACGTATCGGAAACATGCTGAACAATCTGGTTTAGCAATACGTCAAGGTCAGCAATAGCCGTAATCTTGCGGCTTAGCGCATATAGAGCAGCGGTACTCGCCTCTTTCTGCTGCGCTTGCTGGATTTGATTTCTTAGCTTTGAAGCAAGGCTTGCTGTAAGCCCTGCCACACATAAGAACACAACAAAGGTTAAGATATAACGCAAATCTGCAACCGTAAGGCTCAGGGTAGGCGGCACGAAAAAGAAATCAAAAGCCAACACACCTAATCCCGCAGCAAAAAAAGAGGGTCCCCTCCCCCATCGAACAGCACTAAACAAAACGGGAAATAAGTAAAGGAGAGAAATGTTGACGAGATCAAAGAATGGATCAAAACCTTTTAGAACGAATGTCAAAACGACGATAAAAAGTGCCGTCACACCATATGATTTCCAGCTTACATGTTCATTTTTTTGAGTTTCCATAAGCTTATTTTACCTTATTTCTTGCAGTTTGCCACGAATCATAATCAGCGACAATGAGCACATCCATTTGACTGACATGCGGCAAGAGCTTTTTGACGATAGCGTCTTTCCAAACGATGATTTGTGTAGCTCCGGCGTTACTTGCTTTAGCTACAAGAACACGTGGAATTTGGTTGCGATTCACTACCTCTTGATAGGAAAATTCGCCTCCTAATCGAATCGTCAGCTTCTCTAGCACATCTAGCTTTGGCTTCCACTCATCATCCGTATGCCGAGCAGCTGCAATAAAGCTAACATGCCAAGCTGCTTTAAGCCGATGCGCAATGCGAAACCCCCGTCGAATTAAGCGATCAGCCTGCGAGATTTCCGTCACACACACGTAAATGACTTCTTTCCGCCGCCATGGACCACGCAGAGAGCTCTTACGCTCCATCGATTCCAAACGTTCATCGACATCATCCGCGATTTCACGCAGCGCTAATTCACGCAAGGCGATTAGATTTCCCGTCTTAAAAAAGTTGTTTAACGCTTGATCTACTTTGACCATCGCATAAATCTTGCCGTCTCTCATACGAAGCTGCAGCGCTTCTGGAGCAACGTCAATCAACTGAACTTCATCTGCTGTACGTAGAATACTATCTGGTACGGTTTCCCGCACGCGAATCCCCGTTATTTGCTCGACGGCATCATTCAGGCTCTCCAAATGCTGAACGTTTACAGTCGAGATAACCGAAATGCCAGCTTCCAGAATCTCAAGAACATCTTCATAGCGTTTTTTATTCTTACTTCCTGGTACGTTGGAATGTGCAAGTTCATCCACTAATACCACTTCAGGCCGAAGACGAATAATGGCTTCTGTATCCATCTCCTCCAGCCTTACACCTTGATATTGGTTCACTGCGCGTGGCACAACGTCAAGATCACCCACTTGCCCAATCGTCTCTTTTCTTCCATGGGTTTCAAGCAAACCAATCTTCACATCGATCCCCTTTTTGAGCAGATCATTGCCCTCCCGCAGCATCGTGTACGTTTTACCGACACCAGGCGCAGCACCAATGTACACCTTAAATCTGCCTCGTCTGATTTTATCGATTTTCGCCTCCACTTCTTGTTTGCTCAGACGTCTATATTTGTATGGCTCCTTGGGCGTGTGAATATGAGCAGGCAGAATACGCTCTCCCTCTTGAGATGCACGATCGGCTACCAAGAACACATCAATGTTTTTGGTTCTTTTTAACACGCCATTGATTACCGACCCTTGTATAAAAGTTTGCCATCTCGTTTGTTTGGAATGCCCTAATACAATGCGTGTAACATGATTTGCATTAGCATAGTTCACTAAGATCTTAGGAATGCAGCGGCGAAAAGAAAGCGGCAACTCTTCAAATTTACCGCCTACTTTCTCTACAAGCTTCATAATTGACCTTCGAAAAGCAGCCGCTTCTTTGGTAAGCGTTTTACCTTTTTTACGCAGCGTGACCACATGCAGATCGCCATTCAATCGCTTCGCGATTTGTTGACCACGGCGTACATAAATGGAACCATTCCAGTGATATTGCGTTGTAACCAGAATGCGTTCCGTCGCTCCGGATGGCCCCTGAATCCCCATTTGTTCACGATGCTCTTCCAATGAATCATTTACATCTTCGGCAACAAGACGGAGGGCCAATTCTCGCAGCACACCTAAATTACCGCGTTTAAATAAGGCTGCATCTTTGTTCCCCTTTAAATGCCCCTCTTCTAGCCGCGTTAAAATCGTTTCCGGCGTTGCATCGATGAGTCTCACCTCATCGGCCAGTTCCAGTGTATCTGAGGGAACGCAGTGCCTTACTTCAATGCCTGTCAGCTTATGGGCAACTTCCATCGTCCCTTCTAGCTCATAGACATTCGCCGTGCTGATCACGCTAATATCGTGGGAGAGTAAATATTTAATATCTTCGAGCCTGGTTGGAAATTTGGCGCCCTCCCGGTTCTGATGAGCAAGCCCATCAACGAGAACAACTTCAGGGTTTCTCTCGAGTAAGGCATCCATGTTCAGATCCTTTTGTTCCACGCCGTCTTTCATCCAATGAATGCTTGGTATCCTCTCCAAATCCCCCAATTGTTCCACGGTTTCCGGTCGTTGGAGCGTCGAAACCGCACAGATCACCACATCGATTCCTTGTCCCTTGAGATTATGTCCTTCTCGCAGCATGTGATACGTTTTACCAGATCCGCTGACCGCCCCGATATAAATTTTAAAGGTACCGCGGTGCAGTTTGGAGATGGATAATAGGATCTCTTCTGGTGTTTTTCTTTTGAAACCATCCATACTAGTCACTTCCTCCCCCTTTCTCTAAACGTGCAGAAACCACTCTCACATATCGAGAGTGGTTGCCTGCGATCACAATTTCACTTGCTTGAGCAGTTCCATATTCAATTCAGTCACATTGACTCTAGGTTCACCGAATATTCCAAGCTGCCTTGTTTTTGTAAATTGATCAACTAGGTCATTCAGTTTGCTCTCAGCAATCCCCGTTTCTTTACTAATTCTAGGGACTTGGGCTTTTGCCCCATCTGGGGACAAGTCAGGGTCAAAACCGGAACCAGAGACAGTAACCAAGTCAGCCGGAACTTCCGTTAGCTTCGGATTTTCTTTCTTCCAGGCATCAATCTTCTCTGCCATTGCCGCAGCATAATCGCTTGATGCTACCGCTGTATTTGAACCTGATGATGCTTTAGGATCATATTTGGCTGCAGAAGCTCTTGGATGGAAAAGCTTTGGAGACTCGAAGCTTTGAGCCAATAATTCCGATCCAATGACCGTACCGCTTGATTCTATAAGACTGCCATTTGCTTGTTTGGGAAATAAAACTTGAGCCACACCTGTCGTAGCAAGTGGATAGATGAGCCCACAGACGATCATGAACAATAACGACACACGAACAGCTATCATAACCGATTTCATAACGCGATCTCCTCGTTTCTCTTTCTCTTTACACGATGTTTAAGCCGTGAAGTACCATATCAATAATTTTAATCCCAATAAATGGCACAACGACACCGCCGATACCGTAGATCAAAACATTACGTGATAACAATCTATCAGCCGACATCGCCCGGTACTTAACACCCTTCATTGCTATTGGAATCAACAGCGGGATGATGATGGCATTGAAAATTAAGGCGGATAGAATGGCCGATTCTGGCGAGGCCAGATTCATAATATTCAAGGCCTGCAGCTGCGGCATAGCTAGAATAAACATCGCAGGGATGATTGCGAAGTATTTCGCAATGTCGTTGGCGATAGAGAACGTCGTCAAAGCTCCGCGAGTGATCAATAGTTGCTTACCAATGGAAATGACTGAAAGCAGCTTGGTCGGATCAGAATCCAGATCGATCATGTTGGCAGCTTCTTTGGCAGCCATCGTCCCCGAATTCATCGCAAGTCCTACATCCGCTTGAGCAAGCGCAGGAGCGTCATTCGTTCCGTCGCCTGTCATGGCAACGAGTTTACCTTCTTGCTGTTCTTTCTTGATCGCAGCAATTTTATCTTCCGGCTTCGCTTCAGCTATAAACTCATCAACACCGGCCTCGAGTGCAATCGTTGCAGCTGTTAATGGGTTATCGCCTGTACACATGACGGTTTTGATGCCCATTGCGCGAAGTTCCGCAAAACGTTCCTTCAAGCCCGGTTTTACCGTGTCCTTGAGGTAAATAACGCCATAGATCCGCTCGTTAATCGCAACAGCCAAAGGAGTGCCTCCGGCTTTCGCGATTCTGTTCGTTATCGTTTCTAGGTCTGCTGGAATTTTCCCGCCAAGCGCAATGACATATTTTTTGATCGCATCTACCGCACCTTTGCGGATTTTCACGCCGTTTGCCAAATCAAGCCCAGACATACGCGTTTCAGCGGTAAACTCGACCACTTCTGCAGCTTCATAGCCACTTGCTTGCCAAGACTCACCAAGTTTATTGGCAAGCTCTACAACGGATCGTCCTTCTGGTGTTTCATCCTTCACAGAGGCTTGCAGCGATGCAAAGGTGATTTCTTTCGCAGCTACACCGTTCACAGGCACAAACTCGGAAGCCATCCGATTACCGAACGTAATCGTCCCTGTTTTATCCAGAATCATCGTATCGATATCGCCTGCCGCTTCAACTGCTTTACCTGACATGGCAAGCACGTTAAACTGGGTTACTCTATCCATGCCGGCGATACCGATCGCTGACAAGAGGCCGCCAATCGTTGTTGGAATGAGACATACAAGCAGCGCAATCAACGTGGAAATTTCTAATTTAACGTTTAAATACGATGCCATCGGAACCATCGTCATAATGACGATTAAGAAGATCAGTGTTAATACAGCAAGCAGCGTAGTTAACGCAATTTCGTTTGGTGTTTTCTGACGTTTGGCACCTTCCACAAGTGCAATCATGCGATCCAAGAATGATTCGCCTGGATCCGTCAACACTTTGACTACGATGTAGTCAGAAGCTACCCGCGTACCGCCTGTCACTGATGAGAAATCGCCGCCAGCTTCCTTAATTACCGGAGCAGATTCCCCTGTAATAGCTGACTCATCAATGGAAGCTAAGCCTTCAATGATTTCGCCATCGGACGGGATGATCTCTCCCATTTCAATACGGACCACATCCCCCTTACGGAGAGAAGTCGAAGACACTTGCTTATAAGAACCATCCTTTTGAACCAGGCGAGCCATTGTATCTGATTTCGTCTTCCGTAAAGAATCGGCCTGCGCCTTACCGCGGCCTTCTGCCAAAGCTTCTGCGAAGTTAGCGAAAAGCAAGGTGAACAGCAAGATCAAGAACACTGCGATGTTATAACCCCGCCCTACTTCTGTACTGCCGAATAACTCTGGTGCGAGTGAAAGCAGTAAAGTAATTATAGTACCAATCTCTACTACAAACATAACCGGGTTTTTGATCATCACCCACGGATTTAATTTTTTGAACGAATCAAAGATAGCTTGATTCATAATGTCTTTTGTCATTGTTTTTTTACGTTCCGCAGCCATGTAAATCACTCCATATATAGGGACCTTTGAGCGTAGCTCAAAGTCTCTCAGATTCTACGTCTTTCCTTTTAACGCGCCGCCAAGTGTTCAGCAATCGGCCCCAATGCCAGCGCCGGGAAGAACGTTAGAGCACCAATAACTAGAATAATCATGATTAAAATCCCCATAAATAAGGGTGTATTTGTCCGCAAAGTACCTGTCGTAACAGGAACGACACGCTTCGTAGCAAGTGAGCCCGCAATTGCGAGCATCGCAATGATTGAAATGTAACGGCCAAACAGCATGACCATACCAATGCCCAAGTTGTAGAAGTTCGTATTTGCGGTCAAGCCGCCAAAGGCAGACCCGTTATTTGCCGCACCTGACGTGAAGGCATACAACACTTCCGAAAGACCATGCATGCCTTGATTCGCTATAGAAGTAACCGATTCAGGGCGAATCAGCGCCCAAGCTGTTGGTGCCAGAATGATGAGCGGATGGATCAGAATAGCAATAGCCGCTAACTTGACCTCTTTACCTTCAATCTTTTTACCTAAAAACTCAGGCGTACGACCAACCATGAGTCCACAGATAAAGACGGATAAGATCAAGTAAAGCAATCCGTTTAACAAGCCTACTCCTTTACCCCCGAACACATTGTTCAGCATCATCTCTGCAAATGGGGCAATGCTTCCGAGCGGCGTAAGCGACTCATGCATCGCGTTGACGCTACCTGTTGTTGCAGCCGTGGTTACCGCTGTAAACAAAGCTGTTTCGGATATCCCTAATCGAACCTCTTTGCCTTCCATGTTGCCATGCACACCTAATGCATCTACTGCAGCAATGCCTTTATACTCAGCATAGAATACAGTGGACAACATTACGATAAAGATGATCCCCATCGCAGCAAAAATCGTCCAGCCTTGCTTCTTGTTCTTGATCATGAGTCCGAATGCGTACACCAGTGCAGTAGGCAGCAGCATCATACAAATAATGTGGATCAAGTTGGCTACAGGCGTCGGATTTTCAAATGGATGCGCGGCGTTCGTGCCGAACCAACCACCACCATTGGTGCCAATATGTTTAATCGATTCCAGAGAAGCAACTAAACCGCGAGTAATCGTTTGCTCAGCGCCTTCAATTGTTGTAGCTTGTACGGCTCCAAGTAAGGTTTGCGGAATACCTTGAAAAACTAACACTAAAGCAACAAGGAAGCTTAGCGGTAGAAATACGCGTGTAATCGCTCTTGTCATATCTACATAGAAATTCCCAAGATTATCTTGACGGCCAATGAGGCCGCGGATGAAAGCGACTGCTATCGCGAATCCAGTTGCCGCCGATGTAAACATTGGGAATGTAATGGCCACCATTTGAGAGAAATACGACAGTGTATTCTCACCGCTATACGCTTGCCAGTTCGTATTTGTAATAAAAGAAACGGCTGTATTGAATGCTAATGCCGGAGGCATATTACCAATGCCGTCAGGGTTTAGCGGCAAATATTTTTGAAGCCGAAATACGGCATAAATGAGCAGCATCATAACAAAGTTAACTAACAATACGGCTCCTAAATACTTTTTCCAACCCATGGCTTCGTCTTCTTTAACGCCCATGATACGATAAGATACACGCTCGAAAGGACCAAACACACGATCAAGTCCACTTTTTTCATAGCCGAACACTTTGACCAAGTAACTTCCCACAGGCTTTACCAAAAGCATGATAATCCCTAGTGTGATGACTACTTGTAACAATCCCATACCCATAGTAGGTTCTCCCCCTGCTTACATAAGCTCATATTCTGCAATTAAAATTTCTCAGGCTTTACTAAAACAAAACCGAGATATACCATAATGGCACATCCAATGAGTCCGATAACAATCATATGGTTACCTCCTATACATTTTTATTCCAAATATCCTTTTTGAATATACAAACGTAAACCTCAAGCTTTCTCACAATATTTCGCAAATCCCCAAAACCCTAGAAAAGTGACTGCAAATAATAAAATCATCGTTACATCGTTGTACATGACACACCTCCTTCAAATCAGACAGAACTTATGTTTTTATTTGGTTTAAGGGATGATAGTAGAAACTTAACATCACCATTTTTAGAATAAATGACATAGTCCGCGCCTAGTCCTTTGTAAATTAATCTAGGATTTACGCTTTGGGTGATAACATAAATGGGTCTTGAAGTCCAACTGCGACAAATTTGAATATACCGGCAGCATAGCGGCAAGCTCTCCTCAAACAGAACGACATTCCCAATCGGATAGTCGGGAATGATGGACGCCGCTGGATCCGTCGTATCCACTTGGATAATTTGCTTCACTCCTTGACCTTCTAACTTGATTCTCTCCATCTTGTTGTTAGTTAATGCAACATAAGGAAAACCAACCAATTTCGTATGTTTCATAAACTCCTCGCCTGCCTTGGTTGGCGCAGCTATCAGCAACAAGTCACTTTGCATGACGACCACCGCCCCCTTTCCTGAAACATTGTAACGCCGATCCTTATAAAAAGGGGGTAAAGAATCTATAGCATCCGTATAAAAAAAATATAAAAATATTTTTATTCTTGATTGATGATGAATGAGTAGGGTTTTGTCAACATTATGGCGAGTTCTGGCTCTTTTCCATCGTTTTCCCACTAAAATCAAACTTGACTCGTTTTACAAAGCTAATTTCTCAAGAGTAATATACGTCTCTAAGCGTTCGAGAGATGAAAAAACCTCAGGAGGAATAACTTGACTATGTTTTTACATCATTTTGAAACAGGCACCCAGAACCCTACAACGATCGTTTTCTTGCACGGAAGCAGTTTAGGAGGCTGGATGTGGCGACCTCACGTCGATCATTTAACTAAATTCCATTGCCTCATACCTGACCTCCCTGAACACAGAGGAAGCATACACAGAGGTATTTTCTCCATTCCGAATGCGGCTGAGCACATGGCTGAACTCATTCAGAAAAAGGCTCGTGGGAATCGTGCGCATGTTATTGGGTTAGATGTTGGAGGACAAGTGGCACTTCAATTGAGTGCTATAGCACCTGAGTTGGTGACTAGCGTTCTGGTCAGCGGCGTTTGTACCAAGCCATCTATTTCGCTGCAATGGATCTCTTTTATGCATAAATTCATTTTGCCAATTAAACATCAGGACTGGCTCATTCGCGCTAAAATGAATCAATGGGGTATCCCGATGAAGCATTTTGAAGAGGTTCGGAAAGATTTCATTATGCAGGATTGGCGCACATCAGGAAGAATTACCAGAGAAAATCTTGAATTTCAGTTACCCGACATTGCTTCTCATCAAAAGCTTCCGCCAATGCTCGCGATGGCAGGCGAGAAAGAAGGGGCTTCTATCCAGCAATCTCTGCTTCACCTATGCGCTTCCTACCCAAGCTCCAAGAGTTACTTTGTAAGAAGAGCTAAGCATAACTGGCCCTTGGAGAAACCAGCTCTCTTTTCTAAAACAGTATCTTCATGGATCGCAGGGCATCCATTGCCAGAAATCCTCATTCCGGCCAATCCTAGTTAAGACAAAGAGCACCTCCATCCACTAGAATCCATAAGTGGGTAGAGGTGCTCTTTACAATGATATCGAGTATTTAGAAAGTGATATAAGCCCCAGAATGCTCAAATAAATAAGTGCGATCAGATAGGCAAGGTAGTTCTTGTACTGTTGCAGTTGATGAGTTCTCTAGCTTTTCAGATAAATTCGTTAATGCAGATACAATTAAATGTGTTCGCACTTCTCCCCATGCCTCTTGTCTCTGATGAACATAATCCAAACCATCCTTCAGGGTAAGACCTTTGAGCTTTTGAAAGACCACAGCCCATCGTACGAAATCTCCCTTTAAGTTGCCGCATGGAATTTCATATTGCCCTAATCCGCATGTTCCAAGATTCGTTGAAATCGTCAATAAACCGCAATGACAGTCCGTGCCATGTCCAGGCAGCAGCTTATCCGATAGTTCACAATCAAATTGAAAACATTCAATACGGGTAATCTTGCATTCCTTCGTAAGTTTGGTACGTTCGTCTGATTCTCTTACTAGAGTCAGGGGTTCGGGATACATAATAGAGTCACTCTCCTCATTTTGTGAACAACACAAAGAAGCCAAAGAGCAGAGAATCTCTACTCTCGGGCTCGAAGCAGCGTGAAATTACGCGCTGTGGACACCACGAAAAGAAGGTTGTTCTCTCCCAATTCGCTTACGAGGTTAGCTGTCGGATTCGGGCTTGGAAGTGCCCTACTTTGGCAAGCTGCGCTTGCTTTAGATTCACCCCGAGAAACCGATTCTACTTCCGATCGGCTTCGGTTGGTTCCCCCGTTTCCCTTGCGGGAACTCAGCGTTTTGCATCTTTATGTTGTTGCTGAAACGAATGTTACGCCGATTGCTCTAGAATGTAAAATACGCTGGAGACAATTATTTTGCAATCTGTGACCTTCACTGTTTATGAAAGCGCGTCCAATTATAAATCACATGCATTTTCGATAGAAATGCTTCGGCTTACTCCCGTTTTTACCATTTTGCAGTAGTCGACCATTAGCCCAGCGACGTTTAGAAAACCAACGGATTTGCGTTTTTATTCTATTTTTATACGTTTGCTATCCATTCTTTACCCCCTTTTTATACGTTTCAAACATACAATTATGGCATATTCATTCACTACCGACTTTGAGACTAAGTCAAGAAGGAGTAATGTCATGACTTCCTTTCCCCACTATTATTTAGGTATTGCATCTCATTTGTTGAATCCGATTGATTTAAATTACGAGTGGTTCGGTGTCTTATGGCTAGAAGAAGAAAATCATTTCCCTATTATTGTTGGTTATTGGTTTTCTAAAGAAAAGTCCGAGATCACACAAGATGCTATCCTGTCAGGATTTTCATCATGGACTGAAATATCCGATCATCACATGATTATGAGAATGTATCAGTCGATAAGAAACAAGCAAAAAAAGCAGGATTGGGAGAATCGGACTCGATTATCTATCCGTACGATTTTCAACTCACCGTGGAATGAAGTTTCACCTGGGTTGTATATCATAAAATCTCGGCTGACATACCCTCTTCATGCTTCAGCCATTCTTAAGAAGAGATTCTTTGTTTGGCTGGAACATACTGCCGTATGTGAAACAGAGGAAGAGTTTCATGGGTTCATGAAACGGGTGAGTGAAGAGCATCAGATGGAAATCTTAATGAGAAAAGGTAGCCCCACTGTGAAGTAAGGGCTACCCATTTTTTATTTCGTTAAGTGGTACGGCACTGTTGTTACAATCACATTTCTCCGATACAGCAGATGTGCACGAATGAGTAAGCTTGATTGGTTATGCAGGATATTGTGCCAGCCTTTTTTAGGAATAAATTGGGGGATAATAACGGTAACCTGATAGTTGGATTCACCGGCTTTACGCTGAACCGTGTCAATAAATTTCGTTAATGGGTTTATGATACTTCGATAAGGCGAATGCAGTGTCACTAGTCTCACATCAGGCTGCCAGTTCTCCCATTTTTCTTCAAACAAAGCTTCATCTTCTCGTTCAAAGGGGACGTACACGGCAATAATCTGGTGAGGTGAAAGCGATTTGGCATAGTTTAATGAGTTCTCAACCACATGCGTGATACCGGCAACAGGAACAATAATGACATTCCCCTCAATGGGGATAGCAGGCTTACGGTTTGTAAGTCTTAATTGGTCACCAACGGCCTCATAATGCTGTTTAATGCGATGAAAGAGATAGATAATCATAGGCAAGAAAACTAGAACTGGCCAGACCTGCGAGAACTTGGTTAAAAAGAACATCATCGAAACGATCAGGCTGATCACAGCCCCAGTTGTATTAATGATGAGCTTGGACATCCATCCTTCGGGTTTTTCTCGCACCCATTTGACCACCATCCCCGTCTGAGAAAGGGTAAATGGGATAAATACGCCGACGGCATAAAGTGGGATAAGATGCTCTGTCTTTCCTTTAAAAGCAATAATCAGCACAATGGATAATACCCCAAGAATGATGATCCCGTTGGAATAGCCTAATCGGTCACCGCGAATGGTAAACATTCTAGGAATGAATTTATCTTTCGCAAGATTAACTGCGAGCAGCGGGAATGCCGAGTATCCTGTGTTAGCAGCAAGGATTAAGATCAATGCGGTTGTTCCTTGAATGAAGAAATACATAAAGTTTCGTCCAAAGGTCTGTTCCGCAATTTGCGAAACAACAGTTACATCAGCAGCAGGAACTATGCCATATTCAAAGGCCAAATATACGATTCCAGCAAATAACAGCGCCAATAATGTGCCCATCGCGGCTAATGTTTTAGCGGCATTATGAGGAGCAGATTCTTTGAAATTCGGAATCGCATTCGAGATCGCTTCAACACCTGTTAAAGCAGAACTCCCTGAGGCAAATGCTTTTAAAAGTAGAAATAAACTAATCCCGGCAACGGGTGTACCTAAGGATGTATGTACATTCGGAGAAACCTGGCCTGTTAAGATATTGTAAATGCCAACGCCAATTAAAATGAATAATGCCACAACAAATAAATAAACCGGATACGCTAAAATAGAAGCAGATTCCGTTACGCCTCTTAAATTCAAGGTCGTTATAAAAAGTACAAAGGCGACTGCGATGATGACATTATACGAATGTAAGCTTGGGAATGCAGAGGTAATCGCATCCGTGCCTGCAGACACACTTACTGCCACTGTTAGGATATAATCGACTAATAAGGAGCCTCCAGCAATGAGTCCAGGATACTTACCCAGATTTTCCTTGGACACGACATACGCTCCACCGCCATGAGGATACGAAAATATAATTTGTCTATAGGACAAGATGAGTGCCAAGAGTAGAATTAAAACACCAATTGCAATCGGTATCGAATACCAAATCGCAGCAGCACCAACTGTCATTAAGACGATTAATATTTGCTCGGGGCCATAGGCAACAGAGGACAAGGCATCTGAGGAGAGAATGGCTAATGCCTTCGTTTTATTAAGTTTCTGTTCCCCTAATTCCGTTGACTTTAACGGTCGACCAATTAAAAATCTTTTCAGAGAAGATAGCACTAAATCGTTCCACCGCCATAACTTTATAGTAGAATTCCTTGCAGCCCTTTATCAGGTACAAGCTCAGATATTCTCACTAGTATATTACGCCTACTGGCTTATTTTGTAAAACGTATATATCCTGTTTTTATACGTCTGCTACCGATTCCTCCCTATTTTTTTAAATGATATGGCACCGTCGTCACGATCAGATTTCGCTTATACAGCAGGAATGCCCTGATCAACAAACTCGATTGATTGTGGAGAATGTTGTGCCAATTTCGCTTCGGGATAAACTGAGGGATGATCACCGTTACCCGGAAATTCGATTCCGCCGCTTTATGTTCAACCGTATCAATAAATTTCGTTAAGGGATGCACAATGCTCCGATAATGGGAGTGCAGGGTGACTAACCGTACATCTGGCTGCCATTTATTCCACTTCTGCTCAAACTGCTTTTCAACATCCCGCTCAAAAGCCACATATACCGCGATAATCTGATCTGGGGACAGCGATTTGGCATAGTTAAGCGAATTCTCGACCACATGAGTAAAGCCCGCAACAGGCACGATCATGACATTTCCTTCAATCGGGATTGCTGGTTCACAAGATGATAATCGTAATTGTTCGCCGACGGCATCGTAATGCTTTTTGATTTGATGAAAAATGAAAACAATCAGTGGCAGGAAGATAAGCACACTCCACACTTGTCCAAACTTGGTGATAAAGAAAATCATCATGACAATGAAGCACATGAGCGCACCGACCAAATTTACGGTTAATTTAAGCAGCCAACCTCCTGGCTTCTCCCGTATCCATTTCATCAACATGCCGGTTTGTGACAGCGTAAATGGAATGAATACACCCACGGCGTAGAGAGGGATTAGCTGCTCCGTTTGCCCTTTAAATACGATGATGAGCAGCATTGAGGAAACTGCCAGAAAAATAATCCCGTTCGAATACCCCAAACGGTCTCCACGCATCGTAAACATTCTGGCTATAAATTTGTCCTTGGCCAGATTAACCGCTAACAAGGGAAACGCGGAATATCCTGTATTCGCCGCGAGAACTAGAATCATCGCGGTTGTACCTTGAACGACATAATACATGATGTTGCGACCAAACGTGACCGTTGCGATTTGGGAAACAACTGTTTCCTTTTCCATTGGCGAAATGCCATAGTAGTACGC
The DNA here is from genome assembly GCF_059692115.1 of Paenibacillus sp. J31R30. Taxonomy (NCBI): domain Bacteria; kingdom Bacillati; phylum Bacillota; class Bacilli; order Caryophanales; family Paenibacillaceae; genus Paenibacillus; species Paenibacillus sp. J31R30. Next base: position 18,410 of record NZ_JCAUAV010000014.1, read on the forward strand.
TAAGTAAATAATGCCCGCGAATAGAATAGCCAATAGCAAACCCATGGCGATCAATGTTTTGGAAGCATTTCGCGGGGCAGGCTCCTTAAAGTTGGGAATGGCATTGGATATGGCCTCAACCCCCGTTAAAGCCGAGCTGCCCGATGAGAAGGCTCTTAACAAGATGAATAAGGAAATCCCCGTAACCGATGTCCCTAAGGGAGCATGCAAATCAGGAGAAATTTGACCTGTAAATATCTTATACATACCGACACAAATGAGAATAAATAGCGCAACCACAAACAAATACACGGGATAGGCTAAAATAGAAGCCGACTCTGTTATTCCGCGAAGATTGAGAATCGTAATAAAAAGCACAAGCGCGAGTGCAATAGGTACCGTATATGCGTGCAGACTCGGAAAGGCTGACGTGACCGCATCAGTACCCGCGGATATACTTACTGCTACGGTCAAGATGTAATCCACTAATAGGGAGCCGCCAGCGAATAGTCCTGCGTTCATTCCGAGGTTTTCCTTCGAAACGACATACGCCCCCCCTCCTTGCGGATACGCAAAGATGATTTGTCGATATGACAAAATAAGAGCTAGTAAGAGAAACAGAACACCGAAAGCGATAGGAATTGTATACCAAAATGCGGCTGCACTAACCGTTATTAACACGAGCAGAATCTGCTCAGGTCCGTACGCTACTGAGGAAAGTGCATCCGATGAAAGTATGGCCAGGGCCTTCTTCTTATTAAGCTTCTGCTCCCCCAATTCGTGTGACTTCAGGGGTTGGCCAATTAACAATCGCTTCAGATCAGATAACAATGTGTACACCACCCAGATGTAATATGTGCTATGATCGTTTCAGTTTGCCCTATTTTCCAGAAAAAATTATAAATATTGGGAAATTAGCTTGTATGGTAACGCAAAAAGCGACCGATCACTTTGATCAGCCGCCTCTCTTTACGCTACAAATTGTATCGGACATCATACAAAAAACCGCTTTTCTCATTTCTCCGATACTCTGGTGCACGATGCTTAGAAATTCGCAACATTCCTGGATTAGACAAAGGATCCGTGGCTGCACTTGGATCCATTTTCTTCTCAGTTAATTGTGTCAACATCCCTCTTACTTGATCCATGTCCAATCCGTATTCACGAGCCGTCTTCATTAATTGAATCCATGCCTCTTCCTCGTTCAAATCGTTTGACCACACTTTCTTATCCAAGGTAGATTCGTCCTCCCAAGAAGTCCGTTTCGATTCATATACGATCATGGACCTATTATAACGAAGCTCTAATAAAAAGTTTGTCGTTTGTCGTATTTATATTCCATTTTTTTGAGCATCTTTTTAGCGCGCACTTACCAAATCATTACCTTTCAATTTCTCCTTATTTATTTAAACTTCTGGTCTGAAGTGTTTCTAACGCGGTATACTCATCCTCAAATAATTCCATAAAACTGGTTAGTCCAACGATTCGAAATATCTTCTGATAATGCTTCGAAACACCGCAAGCGCAAATCGTATACTCCCGCTTCCGCGCCTCTCTTACGAAACGAATCAAGACAGCGATCCCCGCACTGTTCAAATAATGGAGCTTCCCCATATGAAACAAAATATAATGAACATTATCGGCGCCATGAAGCCAAGGGAACGCTTGCAGAATGAGATTCTCCCCATCCCTATTGAGCTCGCCACTCAACATCACACACCAAATATCATGAATTTGCCCGGATGTTAACTTCAGATCCTGCTCCATCCTTATCATCCCCCACGCTTACATGCATATTTAACCTCATTTCAATATACGAAAGACCATTACCTGTATGAAATCGCCACGAATCCGCTAACTGATCGATAATCTGAAGCCCCCAGCCGCGCGGATTACGTTCACTTTCCATGACGCTCATGATATCTTGAAGTTTAGGAATTCCCTTCCAACTATGCCCACCACCCTCATCATACACACGAATAATGAAGATGCCATGTTCAAAATGAAACACCATCACACATGTCTTTTCCACATCCGAACGATTCCCATGTTCAATGGCATTGAGGCATGCCTCAGAAACCAAAGTTTTAATATCCTCCAGCCTATCCTTTAACAGTCCAAGCGAATCCATAAAAGGTTCCACTGCAGCCATAGCAATTCGCTCCGATCTCGGTAGACATGGCAGCAGGATTTCCATGCTTTGATGTCGCTGTTCAAACAACGCGTTCACCCCCTATCTCATTTCCACCTCATCGTAGATCTAGACCTAGTATACAGACCTAATCTTACCGCTTACTTACAGATCCACTTGATTTCGTTCTATACATCCACATTGGAACTTCTTCCTTCTCCCGTTCCAGCTTGGCAATATATCTTTCACATAGCTTGGCTGACGCATGATGATCTCCCATATTTTCGTAATCGAGATACAGCTGTCGAACCGTCGATAAGTTCCATTCATCTGTTCCCAATAGCGCTTCCCCATAAAAGATAGCTGATTCGAACTCGCCAGTTGTTTTGGCGTGCTCCCACAATCGTTTCAACATCCGCTGTTGGCTCTGTACCAGATCGGTTCGGAAGAAGGCCATCCAATCCTCGTATTCAAATTCTGGAGCAATGACGGGGCGGAACATCCGTTCAGCTCTCTCGTAAAGCTCCAACGCTGCCGCTCGATCGTCGTACCATAATTGATGACCTACGGATGCCAACTTTCTGTAATCCTGAACATCAACCCCTCGTATTCGTTCCTCATTGAGCATTAACAAGCCATTCTGAAACGTAATCCAACCTTCTGAGGAACCTGTTTTCTTCTTAAAAAGATTCCGCAAGCGGTGTACCACAACATGCAAATAATTGCCTGCTTGTTCTTCCTGTTCATCATTAAATAGTTGATGAAGCACAATTTCTTTGACCGCGCGATACCTAGGTTGGAGCAACAGCATGGCCAAGAGCTGCTTCGTTTTCTTCCGTCCTTGATTGTTATCCAGCAATACCGATCCAGTACTAGCGTATCCTTGAAAGGCTTCAAAAAACGTAAACTGATACGTTAGGGGGTCACTTTGTACATGAACGACATCAGGATCTAACTGTTTGTGGGTTAGTTGTCGTTGTTCTGCTTGGTGAATCCAAAAGGGATCCCCATATTGCCGTGCTTTTTGCAAGATCGAGGCTTGATCGTTTCCAACTACTAACAGATGGTGGATAAGCTCGGTCTCCATATCCATATATCCAGCGCTCGTGATGGGGACTGTTGCTGCATCCTTGCGTCTCCACCTGACAATAGGGTGCTGTTCCGTATAATCAGTTCCGCCATCTGGAAGAAGAAGCTTGAGACGTTTACAAAACATACTGTCCGCATGCCACTTGCACCAATTCTGTACGGCGGCCTGCCAACTTGTCTCTAGCGGATGTGACTGCTCAGGCTCCCGAAGTAGATACAACGCCATCTTTTCATAAATTCTTACATACAGCCAGCTCGTTATATCGTCATTTGCTGGATTGAGCTGCAATAAACCGGAATAGCGGGTATTCACTTCCTGATAATGCCCATTCATCACCGCACATTGTGTAAGGAAAAAGTGGTGGATCACCCACTCGAAGGAATATTTTTCAGGTGTCTCTTCCTTGATTTGCTTCATCAACACGTCCAGGTCAGGCTCCCATCCGCGCATGTCCAGAATGAGAAGTCCGAGCAGCGAAAATCCAGCCGTAAGCCTGTTCGTATCGCCAATTTGACCGAGAATGGGGATGAGTTTGCGTAATCTTTTTTCAACTAAAGGTTCAGGTTTACATAAATACTGTCTCAATAACAGCAAATACGCACTACTCGGGTAACAGTTCAGAAGCCATTCTTCCCTTTCATACCAAGCTTTCTCTATGCTGCACTCCTGCTCTTCTGACCAATATCGGCCGATGTTGCTTTCTAGCCATTCCAGGCCATGAGAATCCCACGGATCAACGATTATCGTCAAAGTAAGCCCCCCTCTCTCGGTATTTTGTCATATAAATACGCCACTAAAAATGATAGTAAAAATCGCTATAAACTTGCTCTATCTTTGTATGCAAATTCATATAAATAGAGAAAGGTATTTTCCATATATTGTAGAAATCATTTATCAAACTCTTTCAAAGGTGGGCGTTTATGGCAATCATTCCATTACTCTTCTTTATGGCAGGTATTCAAGGCTGGGTTCTCTCATTACCATTGTTTGGTCCTTTATTAGGACCACTTGCGGCTGAGCATGGAGCCGACCCTGTGAAAATGGCAACCTTGTTCTTAAGCTTTTATGCCCTATCTTTTTTTCTCTGGGGACTTATTTTACACTACTTAAAACCTGATTTAAGACGTATTCAGCATCTTATGTATATGAATATCGTTATTTGCCTGCTGCTCAACCTTTCCTTGTTAGTGGTGAATGCCGAAGCTTGGCCCCTCATTTTTAGCCTCATAGGACTATTTGCCACATTGCCCTCCTTGGCTTGGATTTATATGTTAACGAAATTAGTGCCTAGCCATCGCCTCGGACTGATCTTTGGCATCAACGGTACGTTGGTTAGTCTTTTCAACTATGGTTTTAGAGCTGCCGATTTACCCGCTATGGCAGGTGTATTCCTTTCATGCGCGCCAATCTTACTAGCCCTGCTCATGCTCCCTTTGATCTCCAAGCTGAAGCCGAATACAGACATCGATCATGCTGTGAAAAGAAAACATAGTGGCAACGCAACCCCCTTGTTCCTCTTCTTTTTCATCATTTACTTGCTCGGAGGGATCATGTATGAGGTCATTGCTCCCTTTATGGCCAGTCACACCATTTTCATGAACTATTTCGAAAAATTACCCTATGTGCTATTGATACCCGTTATCGGCTGGATCATCGATCGCCATGGCTTTAAAGCAGTCGTCTACGGAATGGCCTGCTTGGGCATTGCTTATACGACGTTTGCACTGCCTGCTTCCTTCGGTACAGCGATCGTGGGAAGTACATTTATTGAAATTGGCTTTGCGTTTCTCGATGTATTTGTTCTTTACTCCTTAGCCGTATGGAAAAGCAACAATCGACCTTTTCTCTTTATGGGAGCGGGACTAGCTGTCTACATCCTGTCGATTCGCGTGGGGCTAAACCTGAATGCCATGATCGTTCCGATTTCCCAAGGAAATTACCAAATGACCTACCTCTTAGCGCTCGCCATCCTGATGATCTGCTTCCTTCTCGTCCATTGGTTAAGGGATGTGGAGCCGCGCGAAGTGGAGAAAACTGTGCAATTAGGCGAGCTCTCTCATTACTACAACGAGAAAGACGCTGAATTAAAGCTTGCTGCCAAAATCCAACAACAAATGCTGCCGAGCCGCTTTGAGCTCCCGGAAGGCGTTGAGGTTGCCGCTTTCTTAGCTCCAGCTAAGGAAGTCGGCGGTGATTTCTACGATGTCATCTCCCTAGATGCGAACCGTGTCTTATTCGTCATTGGTGACGTTACCGATAAAGGCTCACCTGCCGCATTAGTCATGTCAACCGTCGTCGGCCTGATCCGTTCAGAAGCCTACCATAAGCATTCCTTATCCGAAATGATTACACAGCTCAATCGTGTCATATACTCTCACAATTCCACAAGTATGATTGTTACGCTAGGTCTGGCTTTAGTCGATACAGAAACACAAACATTAACTTATGCCAGCGCAGGGCATGTCGCACCTTATCTCATCAAAGAAGACGTCCTAGAGTCCATCGATTCATGCTCATTTCCCATCGGAGTCGATGCTGAGATCGAGCCTTACCTCATACAAATGCCGATTAAGCAAGGCGATATCCTGGTCTTGTATACGGATGGCATGATCGAACTCGAGAATCAAGAGAAAGAAATGTATGGCTTCGACCGATTTGAATACTTGTTAAGTTCGCAGCCCTCCGTAGCCGCCTCACCAAACGACATTAAATCGAAGATCCTCTCCAACGTCCATTCGTTCGCTGAGAACGGTATTTATAAAGATGATATGACCCTACTGGTTGTTAAACTTGTCGGATAAGAACAACATTGTGTTCAAAGCGAACAAACCACAACTCCTATACGTAGTTGTGGTTTTTATTTTGCAAATCGCTACGTTACTCTTGTCCTATCTCCATATTCTTCTAGTCCTATAATAACGAGAATTCATCAAAAAGTTTGTCAGATGACGTATGTAGTTTAACAGAATGTTCTGTAGGTTTTTGTAGAATCGTAGCAAAAGAACTGTTAGATATGCTAACGGTTCTTTTTTTGTTTGTCATTTCTTAATAAAGAACGAAAACAAGAGAAAATCAAAGAAAATAACACTATAAAGAACAATATTGTTTCTTTTAGTGAACAAAGTGCGAGAAAATGGCGATATTCAGGCTTTTACTTCCCTTCATTTTTTCTATATAGTCGATCTTGTGGTTCTCAATAAAGAACAACACGAACGAATGGAGTGAACGATGGTGATGCGGTATAGACGTTGTTCCAAACACGCACATAACAAGAAGCCCACACAGCTAGTCACGATCTGGCTTTGTCATGCTATTTGTATCTCAGTCTTAGCCGGCATGCAAACCATCCCTACCTATTCACTCCTAACCGCGAGCACGTCAATCTCCATGACTTATACATCCGCAAGCGTGTTTTGCCCATCACCTGTGAATCCTTCACCGATTGGGACTGTCACCGAGCTTGTATATAGTTCGGAAGGTACTGTAACGAATAGTGTCTATAGCTCTTCCGTCGCCGTGCAGCCCACTCCTTCTGCATGCGCACCACCTAATCCCCCACCAAGATCAGCAACAGTAACCGAGGATGTCTATCAGGCACATGAATCTAAGGAAATGGAAGTGATTAACCTCAATGGGTTGGAAAATGAAATGGATTAGCAACAGCATTACTTGTCTCTTGGGCTTTCTTTTAATTATTACTTTGTTCTTCGCCACCTCGTCAAAGCTCTCAGGAGGATCTCCTAAAATATTCGGCTTGCAAATGTTCGCCGTTTTATCCGGATCTATGGAGCCTCATATTCATACTGGATCGGTTATTTTTACGAAGCCAAATATTCCAGTTGACCAACTTAAGGTTGGCGATGTGATTACGTTCAAATCGACCGAAGCTCCTGACATGCTGATTACCCACCGGATTCAAGAAATTAGCTCCGCATCTGGCGTTCTTGAATTTGTTACCAAAGGGGACGCCAATGATGCAGAAGATCCCGCACATGTCTCCGCGACTAACGTCGTTGCTCAATACTCGAACATCACGATCCCTTATCTAGGTTACTACTTCGAGTTTTTGAAAACCAAACTCGGGCTTTCCCTGCTGCTTATCATCCCTGGGTTACTTCTAATTGTTAGTTCTGTCGTCGGTCTGTTTCGCGAAATATTAAAGCTTGAAAAAGCCGCTAAATCAAAAGAAAGCACAGTCACCAACTAGGTATTAACCTGCTTTGTCACCTTTCCGGCTCATCTGAAGGAAGGTTTCAAATACAACCCTTAAAGGGAAAAAACAATTCATGGGAGGAATATGTCAATGAGTATGAAAACAAAATTAGTTATGCTAACAGCCGTATCAGCTTTAGGGGCCACTATGGTAGCCGGAGGATCATTCGCCTTATTTACTGGAAGTGCAACAAATAGCAATACGTTTGCATCAGGTATTGTGAAAATCGAAGATTTCACGGGCAGCGCGATTCAATCCACCATGCTCACTTTTGAGGACCTTGCACCTGGGGATGAGGGTAAAAAATTAATTACAGTTAAAAATACAGGCTCTTTAGATGCTTGGATTGGTGTAAATGGAGTAGCTACACAAGCAAGTCGAAGCGGCGATTTATTTAGTGGTACCACACCATTAGAAATTACATTCGATAAGCAACCCGTTCGCGTAGCATCTGGCCAACCAGCATCCTTATATGTGTATTATAAAATGCCTTTAAATGCAAATAATGATTATTCCCGTAAATCAGGTAGCGTTAGTTTTGTCATCGATGCTGTTCAAGCTCGCAATAATGAGAATAGTGCACACACCGTTCCGTACTACTTCCCTTCCAATGATATTCCTGTCGTTAGCACTAGCATTTCAGATACAACTGCGCCTGTCATCTCAGATGCGCGTGCAGTTTACGATGGACCTAATCGCGTTCTGGTCGCCTTTAAATCTAATGAAGCCATCGACTTGAGCCCAACAAGCGTTGGCAACGTTATTATCCGCTACGGAAATGGATTTGGAAATAACTTCCATGACGCCCTTCGAGGCAACAACCTCCCTATTGTCAAAAACAAACTGTGGGATGGCTACTTAAATAGCTATACCGCCGGTGTGGAAACGAAGTACAGCACAGGCGCTCTAGGAACAGTAGGCTTTGTAAATACTTTACCTGCTGGTAAAGAAATTAGTACAGTTGTTGTTCCATCTATGGCAGATGATGCCTGGTTAGCGGCACTAGCTGGTGATGCTCCTTATATTCGTCTCGAACTGAAAGATAACTATGGCAATACGTCTGTACAATACATTCCGCTTACACACTAATTGACATGTAGTTTTCTATACTAATAATTAGCTCCGCAGAGAACTCTCTCTCCGGAGCTTTTTTAAAAGGAAGTTTGCTATGATTGGTCAACGCATACAACACATTCGAATGGAAAGAGGGTTCACATTATCTGAACTAGCAGAGAAGGCATCCATTGCAAAGTCCTATCTGAGTAACGTGGAAAGAGGCATTCAGACGAATCCCTCCCTTCATGTGATTGAGAAAATCGCTGCCGCACTTGATGTTGCAATTGATTCCATTGTCATTGAACCAACAAATGACGAAGAAGAGGTTGCAGACTGGAATCAACTTATCTTAGAGGCCATGGAGCTCGGTGTGGATAAAGCACAATTTCGTGAACTTCTAGCGTTTCACAAATGGAAGTCCATTCATCAGCAGAACGAATAAGGCAGGCAACACCACACTGATCGAAACATTTTGTATCAGAACACCCTCGTCGTTCTCATTAGGAATAGCGAGGGTGTTTTTCAACACCTTGAATTTGTTGCGTATTGTATCATTTATATTACAAAAAGGCTAATCCTTTACTGATTCTTTCCCCCAAAACAATAGTCCTGACTGATTCACGATAACACGGGCATCCACCATTTTTACCACTATTTCTGTCATCGTTATTTGCTGCAGCATCTCTCTTACCTGCTCCAATTTAAGGCCTTGATCACGCGCACTCTTGATTAACTGAACCCATTCCTCTTCCTCGCTTAAACCCATTGACAACCCCATCTCTTCCAAAACAGTTGCCTCCTAAAGAAGTTAGTATCACATCATTCATGGCTATAGTCCTATTATAAATAGATTCTTTTAAATTGTTTGTCGGTTGTCGTATATATATTCCATTATTTCTTGAAGCATTTTGTAGAATTTTGAAAAGGAATCATAACGTCTCTAGTCACATTTACATATTTTATCAATTTTATTCGTTTTTGAGTTAAGATTTGCTATAATAAGAGTATTAAAATTAACTCTAAAAAGGAAGTTTATTATGATCGGTCGACGCATTCAACAAATTCGCAATGAAAGAGGTCTCTCCTTATCTGAACTAGCTGAAAAGGCATCCATCGCCAAGTCCTATTTAAGCAATGTCGAACGGGGGATTCAATCCAACCCCTCTATTCAGGTTGTTGAAAAAATTGCGACGGCTTTAGATGTCTCGATTGAATCCATTTTAGTTGAAACGACTGAAGGTGGAGATTTAGACGCTGGCTGGTACCAACTCGTCTTGGATGCCATGGCTTCTGGTGTGAACAAAGAGCAATTTCGCGAGCTTTTGGAGTTTCACAAATGGAAGACGAATAATGTACCGAAAGAGTAGCGCGCCGCGATATTCTAATGCAGTAAAAGTGACGGAACCTCGTTCCACTATTTCCTTCAAAACGCAACAAATCAGAAAGTTACGGAACGTGGTTCCGCTAATCAGTCATACGCGCAGCTAATTTAGCCTTTTTCGACGAAATAGCGTCCTCTCGTTCCGTATCTATGCGAATTCACCCTTTTATTTCCTAAATAGGGGAACCACGTTCCGTATCTTCAGTTGTTGAAGGCAGGAAAGTCTAGGCTGTAGTTGAAATAAAAAAAAGAACACTAGCATCATGCTCTAGTGTTCAGTAATCGTATTAATTTCGCTAGACAATCTCCACATCAATCAGCTTGAACTGGGTCACATCGACAAGCCCCCGGTTGGAGATGCGAATCTCCGGGATCACAGGCAGAGCGATCAGGGAGAACGTCATGTACGGCGCATTCATCGAACAGCCGATTTGTTTCCAAGCTTGATCCATCTGCGCAACTTCCGCTACCACTTCTGGCAAGCCCTTCTCCGACATCAGACCCGCGATGGTCATCTGGACTTGCGCCAGCACCTTGCCATTTTCAACCACAATCATGCCGCCGCCCATCTTCACAAGCTCATTCGCAGCAAAAGCCATATCTGCTTCATCGATCCCCATCACGAGGAGATTGTGACTGTCATGCGCCACTGTTGAGGCAACTGCGCCAGACTTCACGCCGAAGCCATGGGCAAAAGCAAGTGAAATCTGACCTGTACCTCGGTGCCGCTCGATACTCGCTAGACGAACAATATCTTGCTCCGCATCGGGTTGAATGATGCCCTGCCGGATAGCGAGCTCTGCTGTCATCTTCTCTGTTCGGGCACTGTTCTCGATGACACTGATCACATTGACCTTCGTTAGATCTTGCGCAGTAGCCGTTGCGAGCTTGAAATCTTCCGCCTGAAGCTCCCGCTTCACATTCATTGAATTGCGGATATGCGCTGGATAGGTGAACACAGGGAATTCCACGACAAGCTTCCCTTGCTCAGCAATCACTTGACCATCCGTAATCACGGTGGACGGCTCCATCTTCTGCAGATCTTCCATCAACAGAATATCGGCGCATTTGCCTGGTGTGATCGAACCCAAATCATTCTCCAGCTTGAAGTAGCGCGCTACATTGATCGTCACCATTTGGATCGCGGTGACCGAATTCACGCCCTCTTCCATAGCGCGTCGTGCCACATGATTGAGATGCCCTTTCTCCACCAGCGTTTGCGGATTCACGTCATCCGTAACGAGAGAAATATTGGACGTGTTGACGCCATCCTCGGTGACAATCTTAATCACCTCTTTGACATCGTGCCAAGCAGAGCCTTCCCGAATCATGAGATGCATCCCCATGCGAACCTTATGCAGACCTTGCTCCCGAGTTACCGTCTCGTGATCGGACGTTACGCCGGTTGCGAGGTAAGCTTGCAGCATACGATCATCGTCACTTGGGAAATGCCCAGTGACCGTCTTCCCGTTATGGAGCGTCGCTTCGATTTCTCCGCACATCTTTGGATCACCGTACACAACACCTGGGAAATTCATGACTTCGCCCAGTCCGACCACGTTGTCCCACTGCAGACCAGCTTGAATATCCGCAACCTCCAGCGTAGCGCCCGCATCTTCCAAATCATTCGTCGCGGGTACGCAGGATGGAAAAGTCGTAAACACTTTGAGCGGCAGCCCCTGCCCCTCTTCATGCATAAGACGAACGCCTTCCGCACCAAATACATTCGCGATCTCATGCGGGTCCATGAAGATCCCCGTTGTCCCTTTAACAATAGCCGCCTTGGCAAATTCCGTAACGGAAAGCATCGTACTTTCGACATGCATGTGGCCGTCCAGCAAACCAGGCACCATGTATTTCCCAGCGGCATCGATGACATGCGTTTGTGCACCGATGGTATGATCTGCTTTTCCTATGTAGGCGATGCGTCCTGCAGCAATCGCGACATCCATATCTGCAAGAAGTTCACCTGAATACACATTCACTAAAGTACCATTTTGAATAACGAGATCTGCAGCAGCTTCTCCCATGGCCACCTTAGCCAGTGTTCGACTTACATCTGTTAGTTGATTTCGATTAGCGGTATAGCTCATAGTTCCCGTACTCCTTTACCCTTACATTATCGTGCCTATTAAAATGTACACTTTAATGTATATGTGAGCAACTTGTAAAGAATATCGGACGGGAGACTCAGTTGTATGCCTTTTTCAAATGCTCCGAAATCGACGTAAAAGAGAAGTCCTTCAATATATTTTCCAGCTTGGCCTTCGTCCCATTTACGTTATAGTAATGAATGAAACGCTCTTTGAATGGCAGATCCAGCTTATGCTCCTTCACATCAATCTCCCGTGGATGCAAGTAAACAATGGAGCTCTTCCCTTGGCGATTAGCTGATTGAATAGCTTTTCTAATGATAAATTCAGGGAAAAATCTGAAATAAAATCCGCCGGTGTAACCGATATTTCGACCAGCCACCTTCATCACAGACATCGGAATTTCGAATAAGTTAAGCTCTCTGCCATTCACCACAGGCTTATGTATACCTGTCGGAGCTGTCGGAATACCGTACAAGAAGGTTTTTACAGGAAAAATACTTGCGTCATACGTCAAGCCCATCTCTTCCAAAACTTCGAGATAGTGTAGATTTTTCTCAACGATGGACCAGGACGGGGCGCGGTACCCCATCACTTTCGTTCCGGTTAAATTTTCGAGAATATCGACTGATTTTTGGACATCCATACGAAACTCTTCTCTAGTTTGTTTATACGCTAATTCATGGGCATAACCATGAGATGCAACATCATGACCTTCATTCGCGATTGCCTTCACGATATCTGGATAATCCTCACCAATACAGCCAAGTGTAAAAAAGGTCGCTTTACATCCCGCATCGCTGCACATCAAAAGCAATGTATCCATGTGCGCTCGAAAGCTAGAGCCCTTGCTGCGATCCGGTCTTACGTTGTCATAGTTCGCATGAAACCATTCCTCAATATCAAACGTGAGGATGTTGGTCATGGGCTTCGCGGAATTAGACATGCTTCTTGATCCCCTTAATGGCGAATGAGGTGCATAAACGATCATACACTTTCCATTCTGCGCTTCCCTTGGAAACGTATGGGAAGGGATGATAGATCTTTAAGAACTCGATATGCTCAAATCCGTGCTCGATGAACACTTTCTTCAGTTCATCCATGGCGTACATGCGATCGAACTTCTTGGATTTCTCGAATAGACGCAGCATTTTGCGCTGCCATGACCTGCGATGCAGAGTTTCAATCAGCAGTGTCCCACCGGGCTTCGTCACTCTAGCCAGCTCCCCAATCACCGCGCGATATTGCTCGATAAGCTGAATGACGCCAATGCATAGGACGAGATCAAATTTCCCATGCTCAAAATGAAGAGCCGTCAGATCATCCGAGGAGGTCCGGAGACCTCTTTCCGCCGCGAAAGCGAGGCTGCGCTCCGAAAAATCCACACCATACACCGTGTTGGCCCCAACGAGCGGTTCACTAAAGGCGCCTACGCCACAGCCAGCATCCAAAACTTCTTTCCCTTGGAGCTCTCCCAGCCAACTGAGCGTATGATTTCGCTGCAAAAAGAAGCTCTCTTCGTTATAGTAATCCGAGGATTGTACAGACGCTCCATGAACTTCCGCTCTCTTGTCAAAATACTGCTTCCAGCTAAGATTAGACATGATTTATTTCCCCCGATTTAGATGACAATTATAGTTTGAGCGTTACGGCATTAGATATTTAATGAGTTGCTTGCCAACCGGTTCTGTCACGAAGTTAGGTATCACTTTCCAGAGCTCTATGAATAAGCGAAGCTTTTCTTTGTCTGGAGGACCTTCCTTCTCATCAGCACCCATAACGAAATACTTCAGCTGCTCCGCCTTGGCTCCCCATTGTTCTTTGTACGTGTACGTACCCGATCCTGTTTGTGAGCGGCCGAGATCAAGCTGCTTTAGCCCGCTCTTTATGCCAAACTTCACAGCTTCCCAGTACATAAAGTTATTCAAGTATTTGTGATTGTACTCGGTCAAATTAGCGCCATACGGATAATAAAGCGTTGAATCTCCAGGGCTCATGAGCAGCAGCATACCGCCTGCTACCTCGCCGCTCTCCGCATCCATGACCGTTAACAGAACGGAATGATGAGGTAAGTATTCGAAGAATCGCTGGAAAAATCGGATATCCTGAGCTGGTGAACCGAGCTGCTTCATGCGCCGGACATACACCTTATGAAAGGGTTCCAGATTCTCCTTATCAAAGGAAACCTGAAACCAATTGTTCTTGTAGACCTTCCGAACATGATTTCTATTGCTTCGAGTGGAGAGGGATAATACCTCATCTTCCTCGGTTAATGGCAACACAAATGTGTGATTAGTAAGGTTCAGCTTGCCATGACATGTATCCAGCCCAGTAAGCAACTGCGACATTTGCATATCTACGTTAGAGCTCGTCCCATCCTTAAGCCTCAACTCAACGTAGCTAAGACGATATTTCGCCTTAAGTTCAGCAAGGGCAGCAATAGCAAAGTGAGCAGCCATCTTATTTACGGCACAAATGTCGGTATAATTGACGAAAGGAAGTGAAACGCCTACCTTTTTAAGCCCTAAGTTTCGACCGCATGTCAATGGAATTATGGCGTAAATATGATCGTTTTGATCAACAACAGCATGATATAAACAACGATAACCGAACGAATCGAGCAGAATCTTTCTAAAAGCCAACGTATGAAAAACCGTCCCCTGAGTCCACGCAAGCCGGTCCCATTCTTCCCTCATATCTTCTGTAAATGGCAAACAACGGTACATACGAACTATCCTCTCAGCCATAAAATAACGCCAATCATGATAAACACACATCCAGCCCACTTCATAGCGCTAATTTGTTCATGGAAAATCATAATCGAAACGAGGATCATAAAAATATATTGAATACTCGACACAAAGGTCACATAGCTCAGATCAAATTGGGACAAGCAATAAATCCAAATAAACGCAGCCAGCGCATAAAAGGCAAAGCCTGTCACAATCAATGGTGTCGTCATGTAGCCAATAGCTATCGCCATGATTCCGCCTTCAAAATTGACCGCTCGGCCACCTAATTTAAGCAAAGTACTGGCCACAACAGTCATAAGTACACTGGCAACTAGCATGAAATATTTGATGACTTTTCCTCCTTGCTATACTTCTTCTCCAGCTCTTCTAGTCTAAGCTTCGTCAAACCTAATTCCTGTGTCAGCGTTTTGTTATGCAGCTTTAAGCCCGAAATACTGATACTCGTATTCAGTAGAAGCAGGTAAGCAGATGCGATGAGAATCGCGAAAAAAGCGGAAGGCGCATAGTCGACGCCAAGTAGACCGGAGAACCACTCCATCAGATTCGTGAACATGGACATGATTAGCGTAAATATGCCGATGACAAACCATACAATGGCATATTTCTCTCTAAGTCTTCTTGCTCTAACCATCATAAATACGGTACTAATTAGAATTAAACTGAAAACCACACCCATTAATTGCACACTATACAGATGATTTTCGCTCGGCATCTTTCCTACCACCTTGTCCTTGTTCTTGTCCTTGAATAGGAGAATAAGATTGACATGATCACTTTCGTCATATAGTAGGGACTTTTGATCGGCGTAATGGAGGAGACGCCATGTTCACGTTCTCTCATTTCAACACCTATTTCACCGATCCGAAGCCCATGTTTGCTTAGCAGAATAATAGCATCAGGCTCTGGATAATCGTCTGGATAGAATTGACTTAACAGCTCAATGCTCTTGCGATTGTACAAACGAAAGCCTGAAGTGCCGTCCGTAATTTTCGTCTGGATCAATAATCGGAATAGATAATAGAACACTTTAATCCCCAAGCGTCTTGTCCAAGTGGTCTGAAACGACTTAATGTCTAGAAACCTAGAGCCGATGACCATATCGCATCCGGTTTGCGTCATCGAGGCATGAAGCTTGCTTACTTCACGGGGAAGATGCTGACCATCGCCGTCAATTTGAACCATGTAGGAATACCCGTGAGCATTCGCATATTTGAAGCCAGTTTGCACCGCGCCGCCGATCCCTAAATTATACGGAAGGTCCACCACCTTGACTCCTCCAGCTTGCTTGGCGATATCCGAGGTGCTGTCCTTCGAGCAATCATTAATGACGAGAATATCGCAATTCGGAAGATTCTCACGAACATCCTTGATTACTTTCAAGATATTGTTTTGCTCGTTGTAGGCCGGAATTACAATGAGTGTTTGTTTCGTTTCCATAGATGCAGCCTCTCCTTAAGTTTCCTAATAATGAATAGGATGAAGCTGATCAATCTGTCCAACCCGTACCCACAAACGATGCAGATAAATGGTAACGCAGGCAGTTTATATCGATACATGCTATCCATGAACAACACTAAGCAAAAAATAAATATCGAGAGAATGACCAACCAGATGATCGATGCTTTTCGGAAGATTCGGTTCTTTATTGCGGCATAAGTTCCGGTTAAGAATAATAGCAAGGGGATGAGATCATTGGCAAACTTGATAATCCCCGCCGCATTTCGCAAATCTGTCTTCCATACCCACCAGCCAAGAAAGGCGATAACCCTTCTGCCGTATAGCATCAAGACATGGTCCCAGTTGTGAATGAGAAAGCTTAGGATCAAGCTGCCAAAAATATCGATACGATAATCCGGACGATAGGCATAGTCATAACTCGATGCGTTATCATAGATCCATCCTTTAGCGTAAATATTATAGAGAACCAGCTTCGCGTTATATTGCAAAGAGGCAATAAACGGATTATGGCCCATCAATAGATACACAGCAGCTGCCAGCGCAATAAATGAAGCGCATATAATAAGATACCTGTACCGTTTCAGCAAGTCTATTATTTTATATTTGTTAAGATGTAGGGCTAGATATATGAAAATAAAAACTAGCGTCAGCACGCCCGTTGGCCGGAACACCAGCATGATGAGCGAGGAAATGGCAAACAACGTTATATAAACTTTCTTGTTGCTCTCTAGCATTTTAAGAAGGAGAAAAACATTCAGCAGAACTAAATTCATGAAAAAACTATCGGAAAGAATGTACATGGACCAAATCATAATATGCCATGAGGTGGCATAGAAGTACGAGGCAATAATAGCCGCTAATCGGTTAAATAGCTTACGTGTGATGAGATACACTAGAACAACACTCGCGGCTGTCGTGATCGCCTGTATGAAAATAACCGCATGAGGATTCTTAAACACACCTAGCAACAACGTGAGAATGAGGTTATAGCCCAGATATAAAAGATCATTCATGTGTAAACCAATTTTGAAATCGGCTAACAGGTTATATGCGTAATTGAGATACCACTCCGAGTCTTCAGACTGCGGAAATCCCTTCGGTGAGTTCAATTTATAAAAAAAGTACTGTAAAACTTCCTTCAATGAAAGTAATAAAAGGGGGAGAATATAAATCCATTCGCAATTTTTGTATTTGTGATAGAGTTGATACACGCAGGTTACATCTCCAAATCTGTAATTGTGATGAAATTGTAAAAAAAGTGTGATCTAAATGTGAAAATGCGAAACCCCTTAGATTTTTCGACATTTTTCTTGAAATTCCTTCTTGATATCGAATATAAATAAATATATTTCTGAGAATGCGAAAAAAACCCTTGTTCAAGGGTTGTCCTCACCTATTTTAGCAGGCATGAAGCATGCAAAAGTGCAACTATTATTGCTGAAGCGTCTCATTTGGCGCCTAGAAACCCGCTATTTACTTATTGTGAATCCTCCTGAAAAATGGTACGCTTGTTTTTGTAAGATATACTTTACAGGAGAGTGTAAGGATGAAAAATGAACTAGAAAAACCTTTGTATTATAATGGAAGCGGTACGATTCAATTACCCCAGAAAACGTCAGATTCCAAGGATATCATTATTAAACCCGTAGGTGTGAAAATCGAGCACATTCAGATCCCTTACTTTCCCTACCAGTAAAAAGATTTAGCTTAGCACCCTATATTTAAGGATAAGCATGCGCCCCTCCTTCACATGACAGGCGGGGCTGTTGTTGACAGCATGCCAGCAAGCAGTAATGTTACGATAGCTAGCCCCATTTCCAGGCGAACTCCCCATACAAATCTTGTAAATACAATCGTGAAAATAACCGTATTCCCCTGTATCATAGCTTTCATTCGGGGCATCAGTACCCGTCGGTGGAATCCAGCAATCATTATAATGACGACAAAAGCCGATGATTTGGCCAGCACGAATTGGCCATATTCGCTCTGAAATAGTGCTTCCCAACTTTTTAGCCGATACAAAGAAAGTATAACTCCGCTAATGGAAACAAGACCCATGGCCGGCAATGCAAATGAGGAAAATCGGCCAATCAGTCTGTTCAATGATGTTAAATTTTCGAGCGTATGCTCTCTTTTACTTGTTGCTATCCATACTTTCGTTAATCCTCCAAACCAAATTGCTGCGGCAATCATATGTAGTCCGTGTGTCGTAACGCCGTACCAAACACCGGATACAGACGCATAAGCATGCCCAGTTAACGGAAATGTGACAATGAGTAGAATGGCTAATGTCGCTTTTAAAAAGAATACTCTGTGCTTATCCCTTGTCGGGACAAAGGTTAACACAAGCATCCAACCTACTAAAGCAGGTCGAATCCACGAAGTCATACCGATCATCGTTGAGGCGATGATGGTTTGCAAGTTATCCCAAACACTTTTCAAGCCGCCTCCGCTCAATTGATCCGCCAATATCCAATCATGCAAAGCCCCCGACAAAATCAAAATGACGAATGCGATGACATATATTCGACGCTCATTGCTTTGTGAACGCAAGTCCCTTGTTCCCATTTGAGGAAAATCCCAACTAATAAATGTAAAAAAAAGTGCGCCAGATATCCCGATCGTTGCCAGTACTTCTACAATCCGCAGCAGATGATAGCTGTTAGTTCGCCAGTTTTCAGGTTGCTGTACGTTTGACTCCCCTACTACTTCACTCACTGGAGTCTCCTTCATCTTTCCTGCTTCGGATTCCAGTGACTTCTCCATAATTGGCTTTGAATACTGACCATTGTCTAATGGAGTGGGATTCGCTGTGTTAGAAGCAGTAGTCCCGTTATTGATCTCCTCTTTCTTTTCCTGATCTTCGTTGTGCAAAGGCGATGGCGATTGTTTGGGCGTCGATTCTGGTTGAGGTGATGGAAGAGCGGTCTTTCCAATCTGGGATTTCGTTTCGGACTTTGTTTCTGGCTTTGTTTCTGGTTTTGTTTCTGGTTTTGTTTCAAGCTTTGCTTCGGCTTTCGTTTCGGGTTTTGTTTCTGCCTTTGTTTCAGGCTTTATCTCTGGCGTTGACTCCGCCTTAATAGGCGCTGCACTTGGCTCTAATGAGGGCACGACCACCTCAAGTGAAATCGTTTCACTCGGCTTCTCTTTGCTTATTGGGATCGCAACAGAGAAGCGGAATGAGCCTTCGGTCACATGCGTATCGGCAGACAGCACCTGCCATTTCACCTTATAAATACCATCATCCAGCTTCGGAATTGTATAGATCAACCATCTATCATCTGCAGCACTTAACTTGCCGCCAATGATGTTCGCATTCCGATCTTCAACTGTAATTCGGCTCAGTTTCGAGTCAACCGCTTCCGTAAACTGAATACGGATTTCAGGAGGTGATTCCTTCAGAACGGCATTCTGCAGCGGGGTAGATCGCTCCATATTGGCATGAGCACTTACTTGAGAGGGCAGCCCAAATAACACAACGAACAGGTATACAGCAAGTCCCATCCAGGGGAACCTCAATAGAATCACATCCTTTTAAAACAAACAGAGCCCCAGGATAGGAATAATGGGCCCTGTTTGTATGGTTCTACAGCTTGGTATAAATCATGACGGCTGCACGCGATTCCCCAACAGCAGGCAAATACTCGACGATCGCACCCAAGCTCTCCGCAGCGGTACGAAGTCCGACTAATCCTACTTTGTTATAGGCTGAGTCCACATGTTTTTGCAGAAACGACGCATCAACATTGGTTACACCGTCTTGAGTGAAAACGTTGTCCCCTTCCACTAATTTCCCATTTACATAAACATGCGGAATCGGATTTACCTGACCCAAGGGCAAATGAACAGAACCCTTCTGCACCCTATATGTCATCGTTAACGAATAATTGACTTTGGCGTACTCGCCCGCCTTGCTCTCGTCCGTTGACATGGAGGCTCTCAATAAATAGTCATCTGCCGGCCCTGTTTGGAAAGTAATCAGACCATTGGCATCTGATTGAAAAGTTTCTGCCTCCGAATTGCTTCGACGAATGAGAGATACTTCCGTATTCGCTACAGGGTTGCCCTTCAGAAGAAGCTGAACGGCAACCCTTTCATTCGGCGTAACAGCTGCCGGGTTGAATTGGGGGACGAATTCGGCACGGTCCAGATTGACGGGCTTCGCGAATCCGCGCAATGCTTGCACTCGGTCGAGCGTTGGAATGTCGCTTATGGCCACAAATGATTTGGCGCTGCGGAGGGACCGACTAGCCGTTGTCGTGTTGATGCTGTCCGCTTCAGCCGTAACAATATAGGCACCGGGCACAGATGACGTGAAGGTAGCGATAAAGCCATTGTTAACCGCAGGCTCTTTGTCCGTTGCTGCTTCGCCCGTGTAGAAGCGTGTAGCCGTAATATCTACCTTTTTACCTGCAGGCGTAGTGACATAAACCTTGGAGGTATCTGGGCTCCACTGACCAGCAATCCGATAACTCTTATGCTCATTCGAGTGATTGCCAAGCAGCAGCTCCACATAAGATACTTCGCCTTGAGCCATAATGGGAGCGTTAGTTTGAGACCAACCATCATGGGCATACGCGTGTGCTGCCAAAATGAATGTGAGCGCTGCGGTAAGCGCGATGACTCCTATTTTTTTCATACGCATGCGTAGTATATCCTCCATTACGTTAGAAAGTGTTATTCAACGACCACTGTTGCTTGCATGCTTGGATGAGTGGAACAATAATACGTATAGGTGCCGGCCCGAGTAAAGGTAAAACTCCATTTATCACCAGGAAAAATATTTCGGCTATCAAATTGAACATTAAGATCTGTAACCGTATGAATTTGCGTATCCTTGTTGATCCAGGTCACTTTGGTGCCTGCTTTGATCTTAATCTCCTTGATCGAAAAAGCCGCTTGATTAATCGTCACGAGTTGCTCCCCTGCTTGTGTCGTAGAGGATGAATCCTCCGTCGTCGGTGTCTTTGTCCCCATATCCATGTTCATACCCGCATGCATATTCATCTCATGTTTATCCGGATCATACAAGAGAGTGACATTTCCCGTTGTTGGATCATATCTAACCTTAGCCCCAAGGTTCTCAGAGACAAATCTGAGTGGAACCATACTGAATCCGTTTTGGTTTATTGGCGGCTGATCCAGGGTAAATTCTTTACCATTTATGATGACTTTGGTGCGATTAATCCAAAGCTGGATTTGGGTATGTTTGGTCGTATAGACAACCGATTTCTCCTCATCGATCCAGCGAATCTCGGCTCCCAGCTGATTCCCAATAAAGCGGAGCGGAACATATGTCGTATCGTCAATCAACTGCGGTGGAACATCCAATGGTATCCGTTGTCCGTTCACCTGAACATTTGTATCTCCAGCATGCAAAACGATCGATGTACTCGCAGCAGAAGCGATGCTGACCATCGTATGCAATCCGCCAGGATACACGCCATTATTCGTATTATCTACGATGTTATGACTGTGGAAGGGGAAATCCCCGTCCTGTGTGAAGGTAACTAGCAAGTCATACCTTTCCGCTGGGCCGATATTAATCGTATCCTTATCAAAATAAGCTGGTAACGGCCGCCCATCCGAAGCAATGACCTGAAAATGATGACCATGCAAATGCAAAGCATGTGCCTGATAGCCCGAGTTAATCACACGAACTAGGATCGTTTCGCCAACTTTGCCCTCAATTAAGGTTGTTGGATCCGCTTCTGTATCTGGAAAAGCTTTTCCGTTAATTGTCCAGTAACGAGGATGGAAATCAGTACGGTCGTAGGCCGTGCCTGTTTCAACAGCTTTATGCCACACAGGATCAATTTCGTTCATGACATACGTATACTCTTTGTCATAGGCTGGACCGCCCGTCCATGCTTGATTGGCTCCGTCTTTTGCCTTCACAATAAATGCTCCATGCATGCCCATCTGCAAATGTTCCACGGTATCCACATGACAGTGATAAAAATATGTACCTGCATGGTCTGCCGTAAAATGATAAGTAAAACTATCACCTACCAAAATATCTGTGGAGGTATGCGGTACCCCGTCATTGGCTTGATCCGTGTCGAGTCCATGGAAGTGGATCGTATGGGCTAACCGTTTTATGCCCGTTTTTTTCGGCCCGATGTTCGTTAACGTGACTTCTACTTGATCCCCTTCGTTCACAATTAAAGTTGGCGCAGGATATACGGCAGTTCCTTGTTCGTTCTTTAGACTGTATCCCCAGACATACACCTGTGTTTGATCAGGTAACGTTAAATAGCCATCTGTCGCATACAAATGGAACTTCTTGACTGTCACAGCACCCTCAGCTCTAGCGAACTGTGATTGAACATATAGAATGCCAGTTAACATAATAATTGCTGCGAAAAGGAAGGGATGACACGCAAGGCGCAGCCATCTATTCGAACCTATCGTATTCATCGCGTGCAGTCCTCCTGGTAAAAAGCATGAGAGAAGCACCCACGCTTCTCTCATGTCCTCATTAATTAATTGTAACTGTGGCCAATTTCAAAGCTTCGTTCCAGCTATAGCTGCCGCCAAGCAGGCTAACCATATCTTCAATCGCAGCATAGCTACGGCCATCAATGATTTGTGGCGCAAGATCGGAGAAGAACTGTTTGCCATTGATGATCAGCTTAACGCCTGGTGCAGGTAATAGCTGTGCAGGCAGGTCATGTTTGCCACCAATGTTAACAACCACAGCATGCAGCGCATCGTTCCATACCGTTGTTCCGCCTAATGCTTCGATCACGGGGACAATTGCCGCATACGCATGATTATGATAAAGCTGTGCAGATGCCGTGGTGAATGGCTTGCCGTTCACCATAAGCTTAACTGCACCCTTGGGCGCAACAACAATTGTCCCTGTCATTTTGCTGCCAGAGTGCAGGTAACATTCATAGACATAGCTGCCCGCTTTGGTAAATGTCAGTGTGTATGACTTTTGCGCCAGGAGCATGCCCGAATTGGTGAACCCATTGCCATCGAACTTATCTGTTCCAGCAGGAGCCAAAAATGCCGGGTTCATATCCCCCATCGGACCGAAAAAGCTAAGATCAGCTGGTTTATTGAAAGTAATGAAATGGGGTTCGTACAAATTATTATTCATCCATTCCACGGAGTCGCCTTCATTGATGTACAACGTTTCCGGCATCATTGTATTCAAAGTAAAACCGCGATGCCCCATCCCTGCGTCCACCATGTACATGGTACTGCCATCTGCGTTCTTCATGTAATTTCCATCCATACTGGTATGTTTAAGTGCCTCCACTTGCGCCAATAAATCATCTACGTCGGACTTAACCCCTGCCATTTGTTCGACAAGATTAGGTATAGCTGCACCTGCTGGGAGAACAACAACCGTCCCTGTCATGAGCGGATGCAAAATACAAGCATAAGAATAGGCCCCTGCTGCCGTAAACGTAATCGAGTAAGCGTCCCCTGGCTGGAGCAAACCAGAATTGATTAAGCTTTTTCCATCCCATTTACTTCCGCTTGTAACAGAAGGTGCGAAGGCTTTGGGATCTTGCGGGCTGAGTGGGGCTGACCCTGCAAGAAAAGTTACCGTGTGCGGTGTAAACTGCGCACCATCCGTAAATTTAACGGTATCCCCTTCATGAATGTAAATGACTTTCGGAAACATCGAATCCAGAGATGTTTGATCTTGCTCCTTTCCTACGGAAACATTCCACGATTGTGGAGCGGCAGTGTCTGCCGCAAAAGCTGTTCCGAACGAAGTGAGCATTAAAGCTGATGATAATAGCAAAGCCAATACCTTTTTGCGCATTCAACAATTCTCCTCGCCAAGTGAATTTGTATGTAATCCATGAGCGGACAACACCGACTAAACTCCTACAAGCACTATCCGATACGTATTGTATCAAACCAGGCGCAACGCAATCAATAGTTTTGTATGGTAAAACTTACAATTTCTCCATTAAATTTTTATTAAGCATTTGACATATCGCTAGCCCACAAATGAGCTTATTTTACGACAAAAAGAGACCTTTTCCGAAAGGTCTTTTCGACCCATAGAAGAAGCCTCTTTTCGTTAGATACATGCCGTCGTATTCGTCTCCAAAATTGACACCTCATTCGCTTACCTTCGGCAAATGAATGGTAACTGTCGTCCCAGATATCTCTCCATTTCTGATTTGCAGGCCGTAATCGTTTCCGAAAATAAGCTTAATTCGCTGGTTCACATTCGGTAAGCCAATATGTTTGCCAACAAGGTCATGCTCCTGAGAAAAGCCTTCGTTTAATTGCTTCATTTTATCAGCATCCATACCAACCCCGTTATCGCTCACCTCAATTACCAAATCATCGCCGTTGCTTCTGCCTACAATCCGAATCGTCCCGTTATATCGTTTAGGCTTCATACCATGAAGGACGGCATTCTCCAACAATGGCTGTAGACAAAGCTGCACGATTCTGTAGGGGTAGAGCTCGTCATCTATGTCCCATTCGACAGTGATTTTGTTCTTGTACCGATAATCGATAATAGCCAGATACTTGCGAGCATGCTCGATTTCACTTTCAATGGGGATCAGATGACTGTCGGAATCCGTACTCAACCGCATTAGATCTGATAGGGAAGCTAGCATGTCCGACACTTCATTGCTGCCGCCTGTTAATCGAATAGCCATCCATTTGATCGTATCCAGCGTATTGAATAAGAAATGAGGATTTATCTGTGCCTGCAGTGCCAAGGACCTCGCTTTACTGAGCAGCGCCATCCGTCGCTCGAGCTCCCCCTCCAGCTCATGCTGAGAATTGATGTTCTTCGTGATGTTGGAAAGAATGAATCGAAGCTCATTGCGATCTCGCAACGTATTGCCTAGAGCTGCTGACGAGACGTCAAAGACCGACATAATCTCTTTCACAGGGGAGAATGTGCGCCTTGAAATCAGGAAAGACACAACGGTAATAACAACCATGCCGACAGCAGCAAAAATCGTCATAAAGTTGCGCAACGCGATCATCTTCTCATTGTAATGATGGATCGGCAGCAACAGCACATAGCGCCAATCATACTGCTCAGATTTGGCGATGGAGACGACATACTGGCTGCCTTCAATGGTCTGAATGGTTGATTGCGGGGCCGAATTCTCCAGCGAAATGTTGGCTAGAAGCTGATTCTTCTTCGCATCCGTAAAGAGCTCCGCGCGCTTGTCACTGAAAACAATTTGACCAGACTCATCAACAATAAACAGTCTTTCTGCCAAATTGGAACGTTTGCGACCAATCACTTCCCCAAGCTTCTCCACGTCAATATTGACGACGACCGCGCCGAATTTCTCTTGATAATAGATGTACATCGGTCTTATGAGTGAGATGTAGTAGGGAAAGCTGTTCGCCCTTCTCCTCGCCATCACAGAGGGATTGTTGTCTGACCTTTTCACATAGCTTGCATACCAGGACTTGTCGTCGATCGTATCCAATGGCCCGGTTTGATAATTATTCGAAATCAAATATTTGTTGCGTTCGGAGTAAATATAGATCGAATCAATGTAATTGTACGTGCTGCTTAAATTGATAATGTAGTTATTCAGTCGCGTGTACAAAGTATTGGCGATCTTCCCAGGATCAGCGGCAAAAACGAACTGTACCGCATCATCCTGCAGCGTCAGCATGGTGGCCATTCGGTCGGTTTGTTCGAACACCGTATCAACCACATCGCGCAAACGGGAGAGCGAGTTAAGGTTCACGGCGCTTATTTCCTCCCGAACGATGCTGTTCATTTGATGGTAAACCGCGAGCCCCATCCCGACGAATGGAACGACTGTCAGCATGAAGATCAGGAGGAGATTTTTAATAAACAAGCTTTGAAATTTATAATTGCGTATGTAATAGAGAAGCCCCGTCTTGCTCATGTCAGGTACCTATCAGGAAATTACGGCAATATTCTTTCGGCGTGCTGCCTGTCATTTTTTTAAAGACACGATTAAAATATTTGCTATTGGGGTAACCAACCTTTTCGCCGACCTCATAAATCTTATATTTGTTCGTACGCAGAAGTTCGATCGCTTCTTCCACACGTATCTGAGTCAAATAGTCTGTGAAGTTAAGACCGGTATATTGCTTAAATAAACGGCAGAAATACACCGGATTCAGAAAGACGAAATCAGCCACGCTATCCAACGACAAATCTTGATGGTAGTGGTCACGAATATATTGCTGCGCTTTGGCAATGATGCTGTTCGATGAGCTGATTTTGTGCGGCGCGGTTGTTTTCATGACTTCATCCAACGTATTCTTGCTTAGACTCAGGATTTCATCCATATCGCTCTTGTTCATATCGTGACCAGTAATTTTACCTGTGAGTTCTTTCACGTCGATGCCTTCTTGCGCGAAGGTACGTCCAACGACGGCGAATAAATCTTTGATTAATCGGTGCGTGAAGCTGCTCGGTAATCCTTCGAATTCCTCCATAAAATGGTCAAGCAGACTCTCCGCCTCAAGCGCATTTCCCTCCAAAATATTGGACATAAACAGCTTATACCGCTCAACGAGCTGATCCTGTTCATTTTTGTCCAGCTGCAGCTTCCCATTCGCATCTTTACGGACTAGCTTCATTTGCCCCGTGTAGGCGGCTAAATCCAGTAAGTTCTCATATCTAGATTCGATGCTCGCATCAAAGGATAAATGAAAGATAGCCTCGATGGAGGCTTTGATTTTGCCCAACTGCTGACTAATCAACCATGTTACGGCTTCCTCCTCCATACCCTGATCCCATACGGCTACAACCTTGAAGCCATGAGAAGCGATGTTGAGAGGAAAGTACTGAATGACAGGCTGCTGTTTCAGGAACATGCCGCCGATCGCTTGCTGAACACGCTCCTTGCTGCTATTCGAACCAAAGTCTGTTTGACCGTGCAGCTTGATGTCAATATCAATGAGACCGCAGTGGTTAGATAACGTAATTGGCAGCGAGAGCAGCTCAATGCGACGTTTGATCTCATCTGGATTCCGAAGCGCCCCCATGAGCAGGTCAGTCCAGAATTGGTCCCTGAAGAGCGGAATCAGTGCCTGGGACAGCTGTTTATCCATCATTTGCTCGCGCTTTTCGGCTTGCTCTTCGTCTAGCTTCTGCTTAATGCCTTCGAATACGTTTTGGATCTGTTCCAATTGAGCGGGCTTCAGCAAATAATGTTGAACATTGTATTGAATCGCCTGCTGAGCAAAAGCAAATTCTTTGTATCCGCTTACAATTACGACCTTTGTCTTTGGCTTGTTTTCGTGTATATATTGCGCTAATTGGAGCCCCGTGACCTCCGCCATGATGATATCTGTCAGCACAACATCGACGTCATTGTGTTTCAAATAATCCATGCCATCCTGCCCGTCCTCGAAATCAGCCATCATCTCAAATCCGATTTCTCGCCATGGTATGAAGTCCACAAGCCCCTTGCGTATGATTTCTTCATCGTCCAGAATGATTAATTTGTACATGACGCATCCCCCTCTGGCTCTATCTCTAACACATTGTAGTTTCAACAGCAACTGCCATAACCCTTCTGCTGAAGATGAAAAAAGCCATCCCTATTGATAGCTAGGATAGCTTCTGTCCTATAACAACTATATCATGACTGCTGGGGGGACTATAGATCACAATCTTTACTTTTAGTTTCGAAAATTAACTTCCTATTCGGAGGTGAGAAGCCAGATCGTTATTTCCCCTTCCCTGCCTGCATGCTGCAAGGTCAGATCGATGAGGTAAACATCCTTCGACTCGCCTTTATGATTCACGAACACATCTTTGGAAATTGTGGCAGCAAGCTGGGCAGCATCGTAAATCAGATCGGCATGCGTATGGGCACCCTGGACCCGAATTCTACCATGCTCAACCACCAGCGGTGTATGGAAGGTTACGAATCTTTCAACAAAACTTTCGAGTACTTGTGTGCAGGAGTAGGAATCCTTGATACAAAGGGAGATTACCCCCTCTTTATGAAAAAGGAATCGGCGCCGCAAGCTGAGCAGCTCAGGCAACTCGTAGGCGCCAGCAAGCTCTAGCTCGAAAACGTCCTGCTCAGCCGTTGATTTGGCTTCTATTACTTGCGCGGAAAACCCCTTGCCAGCAGACTGGTACTGGCCATTCACGATCGGAACCGAGTGGCCACGCGACGTGGTTCCCATAAATTGATAACGAGACGTCACACCGTATTCTTTGGTGTATTCACCTGCTCCGAGATCGGCAAGCAGCGTTTCCCCATTTACATGGAGGACAAAATGCCCCAGATCATTATGATTATGAAACTCCCCGTTATGACCGCCTTTAGCCGCAAAACCAACCGTGTCCACACCGCTTCCCGCCCTGCTTACCATCACCTGCGTCTCTGGGAAAAAGCTGAAAGCTTCTTGAGCCAGCGTTTCGCCGAGCTGCGGATGGCTCCAGACAAAAGCGCGAACGATTGGCCCCCACCTATAACAGTGGTCGTCGTGAAAACGCATCGCGAAGTGAGGAGAAGGTGTTTGGACTTCTGGATAACTGCGGTGAAGGCGATGTGTCAAACCAAGACTGAATTTGTAACCCGGTATGCAGTCGGCAAAATTAACGACCTGATCGCGGCTTAAGTAGCTTTTCTGCTGAAATAGGGCAATACGGCGAATTTTCTCAGCCTGCATCAGGTTGATTGTACCCGCTGATCTTTCTTTGAGCAGTTCCGCATACATGACGTAATAGCCGAAGCCGTAATTCCAATACATGACACCCTCGCAGCAGGCACCATCATCGAGATAGCCGCTAATAAAGCATTCCATGCCAGCCGAGGTCCGTTGGAGGATCGCAGCCAGTTTAGCCTCATCTTTGATCAAGTACATAGCCGCCATGCCAATCGCACCTGAGCAGACGGCCGTCCAGTTGGAGCCTTCCGTCTCCCAGTAATAGGAGCGCTTCGCATAGGCGGAAAACACACGATCCTCCACCTCATGCGAGATGCGATGAATGACGGCTTCAGCCAATTTATCTTGCAGTAAACTCGCGATCTCCGCAAGATAGAAAGCCGTTTCCGCCGCAAACAGCTCCACCATATAACGATGTTCTGCCACATTGACGCCTACGAGCGATTTCCCCTCCAAATGCGCGGGCAAGCTCCACGTGAACTCATCACAGATCGCCCAGATGATATCTTCAAGCGCTCTAATATGCCGCTCTTCGCCATAGGCGAGCGATAAGATGGCATAAGCAGAAAGCTTCTGCCTTCGGTGGAAGTATTCCTTTTCATAGGCTAAGCGAGTACCCGTGTCGTCATAAAGCCGATAGCTGGAAAAAGATATCGCGGGCGTATACGACGGGAATAGCTTCTCTGCTTGGGTTATTTCATCCAGCATCGACTGATAAAAAGGCAATGCTTGCCTCTCATGCCAGTGGAAGGCGTTTCGAGCTTCTGGCAGCAACAAGCGCTCTCCGCCCGCTTCTGTTCCGTATGTTAAGGCTTGATAGAGCTGCTCTTTATCCATCATTCGTACCAGTACCCCTTGCGTCCATGCTCCAAACGGATCAGCGCTTCAAGGTAAAAATAATCGCCCCAAATCATGCAATCATCGGGTGATGAGTTGCCTAACACGCCGTACGAGCCGTGTTCAAGGAAGCCTTGAACCTCCTCGTTCGTTGGTCGATAGTTCTCGATCAACGACTGCATGGAGCGGATCACTCCGTCATTCAGCATCGCGCGCTGCGGGTCATCCGCAGGCAGATGCTCGAGGATTTCCAAGATCCCGCAGGCAGCAATCGCTGAAGCGGAGCTGTCACGCTTAGTGCCCGGTTCAACGGGCACATCGAAGTCCCAGTACGCGACGGCGTCCTCGGGCAGCCGCTCGATGAAATGGACAGCCAGTTGCTTGGCTGTATCGAGATAGGCCTTATTTTTCGTATAGGTATAAGAAAGTACGAACCCGTAAATGCCCCACGCCTGTCCCCTCGTCCAAGTGGAACCGTCCCGATATCCTTGGTGCGTGCCTCCGCCGATCGCATCGCCCGTCTCTTGGTTGAAGAAGAAGGTGTGATAGGAGGAGCCATCACCGCGAACGAGGAATCGCCGACTCTTCTCCGCATGCGTGACCGCAACATCATAATATTTCCTATCTCCTGTCTGTTCATAGGCCCAGTAAAGGAGCGGTAAGTTCAACATGCAATCAATTATGATGCGCCCGCCGTTGATCGGATCGTTCTCCAAGCCCCAAGCTTGAATGAGCTGAGTCTGGGGCCGCCAGCGCTTGAGGAGTATGTCCGCAGCTTCGAGCGTTAATTGGCGTGCTTTTTCATTCTTTTCGATGATCCATTGGGCTTTAGCCGAAAGTGAATATAAGAAGCCGATATCGTGATGATCGAGCTTGATATGTTGATCCAAACGTTCACGGAAAGAGTCAACAGTGCGTGCCGCTTCGGTACGAAACGTCTCGTCACCGCTGTATTCGTAGCAATGCCAAAGAATACCTGACCAAAAACCATTGATCCAGCAGTTATTTGGAATCAGCTTAAAGCGAGGTCCGCCGTCCGTTACTTCTGGGAACAGTCCACCGTAAGCGGGGATATTGCGTCTTGTTTTATCAATGGCATCTTCAATCGCTTGCTTCCATATCGTCGTCATACAAGTTCACACCTTTCACGGAGTTCGAAGCTTTATGGTAAATGAATACGAGCCCGAGCCGACCTTATAGAGATGATAACCAGCTTCGTCCTCGCGCAGATATGTGATGGCCGTCCAATGCGATTCTGCTGTACCTGATTCTGAAACATCCTGTCTGCTGGCGGAAGGTAAGGCAAGGGTAGCGGATAGGTTGGCGGGTACGGTCACATCCACGTGCAAATAAGGTCCTGTCTTCCTCCAATGGATCGTTGTCCGTCCCTCTGGAAGATCATGATGCGCCTTCACCCAGTCCACTCCATCTACCGGCCCAGGTCTAAGCTCCAGCCAATCTGTACCTGGCGAATCGTAATGGATACGAATGCCCGCCAGCCCTGCATATAACCACTCTTCCGCATGCCCTAGCATAAAATGGTTCTGAGACAGCCCTTCTGTCGGGCCGTTCCACAGCTCTGTCAGCGTCGTCGCGCCATGCGCGATCTGATATCCGTAGCTTGGGTGCTCTTCCCTCGACAGCATCGCCATCACAACCTCTGACCGATGGAAGCGGGTCAGCGCCATTAATAAGAAGCGGAAGCCAACATCGCCTCCGGTCATGCTGTTGCCGCGTGCGCGAATATCTTGCACGAGCTGACTCAGCGTTTGCTCCTGCAAATGCGCTGGCACAAGCCCTACCGCAAGCGGCATGGCGAGCGAGGTTTGGCTGCCTGTTGCGTAGGTGCCAGCAGACGCATCATAGAACTGGCTGTTAAAATCCGCGTGGATCGTCGTCGCGAGCTTCGCGAAAGCATTCGCGTCTTCCTCACGCCCAAGCACTTTGGCGATGGCTTGCATGGTGGTGACATCATAATAATAGATGGCAGTCGCTGTTAGGGAGATCGGTGTATTTTGCGGGAAGCCGTCCCTTGATTTGGGCCCCACATCGCACCAGTCACCGAGTCCTTCGGTAAAGAGGCCGTTAGCTGCTCGATCGCGTAAATAGTTTACGTATCGCCCCATGCCCTCGTAATGCCGCTCCAACAAGGAGGGATTGCGGTACCATTTGTAGGTATACCAAGTGGCCAGAATATACGCGCTTCCCCATTCTGGTGAATCTCGGAACCCGTTCTCGAATACGACGTATTCGGGAGCAATATCGGGCACAAGCCCGTTGTCCAACTGTGCGTGCCCCATATCGTCGGTAATTTTGCTATAAAGCTCGCTTACGTCATAGTTGTACATAATAGAAGGCCCCATCAGATGGACCTCTTCCAGCCAACCCAGCTTTTCCCGGTGAGGACAATCGGTCATGACACTTTTCATGTTGCTTAAAATGGCCCGATTGATGATGGCATGAATCCCATTCAGTAGGGTATTCGAACACGCGAAGCTCCCGGTCACACTTATATCGGGATAAATCATTTCAGCTTGTATATCTAGCAGTTGTGGAAGATGGGTCGATGTCGCCTGCCAGACGGCACCTTCCACTTGCACATATCGAAATCCCGTGTACGTAAATCGCGGATGCCATTCCTCCACGCCTTCCCCTTTCAACGTATACGAATACGAGGTAGGGGATCCTGTCCACTGCTGGGAGACAGTGCCATCGGGATTTAGCAGCTCGCCGGGGATTAATTTTACGGTCGAACCAACTGGTCCCTGGACGCGCAGCCGCGCCCAACCGGAAACGTTGCTGCCGAAATCGCAAACGAGCATGCCCGCTTTCCATGCCACGATGCTGACAGCTGACAGCCGCTCCATCACTTTATTGGGCCGGAAGTTCTGGGCTCGTAGTTGGCCTGTCGGGACCGAGGCAAGCGCTGCCCTTTGCCATCCTGCCTCCGCAAATCCCGGGCAATCCCACCCTTGCTGCTCCTTGGTAGCATCATAGTCTTCTCCACCATAGATACAGGAGAAGATTATCGGCCCCTTGGCCGTGACCCAATTCTCATCGCTCATAAGCGTCTGAGTCGTTCCATCCGCATAGGTCAGTTCCATTTGCAGAATGAGCTTCGGATCCCCAAAACCCCCAACATACTTGGCGTACCTCTCACCCTTTACGCGATAAAACCCATTCCCCAGCATCACACCAACTGCATTTTCTCCCTCCTGCAGATAGGAGGTCACCTCATACTTCGTGTACAAGATGGTCTTGTTATAATCCGTCCAGCCGGGTTCCAGAACACAATCCGTTACGTTGTTGCCATTCACTCGCATCTCAAAGTGGCCTAATCCACAGACGTACGCCCACGCACTTGCAAGAGGTCGATCGACCGTAAATGCTCGTCTGAACAACGGCAGAGCGCCTTCCGAATCACCTGCTGTTGTTGCATCCACCTGAGAACCTGCCCCGATCCATTTGGCTTTCCACTCAAAGGTTGCTGACATATCACATTCCCTGCTTTCGCTTCAAATTAACCTTTTAAGCTTCCAATCGTGAGTCCGCGAACGAAGTATTTCTGGAAAAAAGGAAACACAGCTAACAACGGGCCTGCAGCCACAATCGCTAAGGCAAATCGCATCGTTTCCGTAGGTACCGTCATAGCGGACAGATCGAATTCACTCGGGAAATCCTGCGCCATCTGTCTGATGAATTCGGCTTGCGCCAACACCCGTTGCAGGAAATACTGCAGGACGTACAAATTTTCGTTGCGGATATAGTATAATGCCGTCTGCCAATCGTTCCATTTTACCAGTACGCTAATGAGTGCCATCGTTGCAAAGACAGGTGTCGATAACGGGATAATAATTCGCCAGTAGATGTGGTATTCGTTCGCACCATCGACCTTCGCCGATTCGATCAATGCACCAGGAAGTTCTTGAAAAAAAGTGCGGAAAATGACAATGTACAGCGGAGCACAGAGATTAAGTAGGATATACACCCAGATCGTATCGCCTAGATGTAAATATTGCGTGTTAATAATGTACGAAGGGATCAATCCGCCGCCAAAAATCGTCGTAAATACGATCAAGAACGTGACCGGTTTACGAAGTGTGAAATTCGGCCGAGCAATCGCATAGCCGCACATCGACATGATCAAGACGCTCAGTAAAGTCCCGATAACTGATTGGAGTATCGTAACCCCGTAGGCACGCATGATTTTCTCCATGTTTGAAAACACAATTTTGTACGCCGTCAAATCCCATTGCTCGGGAAATAATTTGTAGCCATGGCTTTGAATTAAACCTTCATTGGAGAACGAAACGGAAATAACGAGCAGGATCGGTAAAACGAATGCTAATGAGATGAGTGCGAGCAGGACATGGACAAGTATGGGGTCTTTGCTTCGAGTCATCGCGGATACTCCCCTTTCCCGGATTAAAACAATGCGGAATCACTATTTATTTTCTTGATGATTTTATTGACGAAAAGGAAGAAGAACAATCCGACAACCGATTGTATCAGGCCTACTGCTGTGCCGATACTAAAATCACCGGAGCGCAGCCCACGGAATACGTAAGTGTCAATGACATCTGTCGTTGGATACAACGTACCGACATCGCGTGGGATTTGGTAGAACAGTCCGAATTCCCCTCGGAATATATCGCCGATCGCAAGTAAGACGAGAATGGACAGCACTGGCATTAGGGATGGAATCGAAATATGCCAAGATTGCTGCCAGCGGCTGGCCCCATCAATTTTGGCTGCCTCAAATATTTCCGGATCAATGCTGATCAATGCAGCGTAATAAATTAAGCTGTAAAACCCAATGTAGCGCCAAATGTTCGTGATCGTCAGAATAACAGGCCAATAGGAAGGATGGGCATATAAATCAATGGATTTTCCGCTAAAAAACTCGGTGATTTGTGTGATAGCGCCTTGCTCTGGTTGAAATAGCGTGTACGTAATATAGCTAATCAGAACCCACGATAAGAAATACGGGAACATCATCGTCGTTTGATAATATTTGAGCGAAAACTTATTTCGCACCTCATAAAGCAGCAGCGCAGCCCCCATGTAAAAGATATTTCCTACAACAATGAAGCCAACCCCATAGCCCAAGGTATTGCGGGTTAATCTCCAAAAGTCTTGCGACTTGAAAAAAAACTCAAAGTTCTTGAACCAGACCCAGTCGCTGCCTAGAATACCTTTGGCGTAAGAGTAATCTTTGAACGCAATGACAAGCCCAAACATCGGCCAATATTGAAATAGAATAAAATAAATGATGGCAGGAAGCGCTAGACTTAGCAGTATCCAGTTATCCTTCACAAACGCTTTGCTGCGTCTACGAGGCACAGTTACAGCCAATTCTTTACGCCTATTCGTTGCAAGCATCGCATTGCCTCCCTCTGATTTCTGCCTTTATGAGCAAATGGCTGGGAAAATCCCAGCCATTTATCTACATCAAGAGCGTTTACTTATTTCGCGCCTTTGGCTTTCATATAAGCATCCACTTGCTTCTGAAGCTCCGCTTTCACTTTTTCAGAGCCTGCTGTCTTCATCTTCGCGATCATATCGTTGTAAAGCTGCTCCCAGTTCTCCATCGCGCCAAGCTCAAGAACTGTGTACTCTTTGGCGATCGCTGCGATTTGTGCCAATTCATTTTTAATGCTTGAAACGTTCGGTTTAAAGCCTACGATTGGGTGAATAACCGCTTTGCCGTTCGCTTCTTTTTCAACCCACTCATTGATACCAGGTGAATCTGCAGTCGTTTCCCATGCATTGAATTGATTGCCTACAACGAATTTACCAATACTGTACTTCGGTTTGTTGTCAGCTCCATTAATAACCTCGATGCGGTTATCGCCAACCTTCTTGTAGTGCTGACCTTCAATACCGTAGACGAGCAAGTTGTATAAATCTTTACCTTTTTTCGTATTCATAAGATCAATAAGCTGCATAGCGCGTTCTGGGTTTTTCGACGTTCTTGCGATTGCTGTGCTTGAGCTGCTGTCCAGCACGCTGATCGTGAAGTTTTTGTCCATATTCACAACATCCACTGGGAAGCCCGCTTTGACCGTTTCTGCTTGCGCTTGACCGATCCAGTTCGTGTGGAACCAGAGGGAATAGCCGTCTTTCTTCGCTTCATCTTGTCTGCGGTTCGCGTTGCTGGCCACGTCCTTGCGGATGTAACCTTTTTTGAACCAATCCGCCATCACGCCATAGTACTGCTTCATAGCCGGAATTTCAGGCGTTAATTGAACTGTATAAGTTTTGTCATCGAAAGGAATCGTGAAGTTCGGCGTAAGCTGGATCCCTTTATTTTCGGCTGAGAAAATCGCGTCACTAATCCCTTTATTGAGGACATTGTTCTCTTTCAATTTTGCCATGTAATCTTCGATCAGTTTGTAATCTTCCGTTCGGAGTGCTTTGCCTGGTCGGGAAGTTAACGTATTCTCAAATTGCGTACGGTCCATATATTTGTCTGCCAATTCCTTCGGTGTGCGCATACCAAGCTTCAAGTCGATCATGTCTTTATAGGAAGGAATGGAGTAAAGCTTGCCATCTACCTTCGCTAGATCAAGCACCCATGACGGAACTTCCTTTAAGTAATCCTGCCCATATTTCTTAAGCAGCTCATCAAGCTGAATGTAAGAGCCTTTCGCGACTTCATCCCCATACGGGATGTAGAAGCCCGTCCACGCGAGGTCAACTTGTTCGCCTGATGCTGCGATTAAATTCCATTTTTGCTGATACTCGGTGTTCAAAATTACATTGAACTCCACCGTCGTATTCGGCAAATACTTCTGTAATTGCTTGTTGAACTCGGCAAACACCTTGTCGAATTCTTCGGTTTTATTCACTGCGTATAAGACCCATTTCAGCGTAACTGGCTTCGCTGCTTCCGTTGCCGCCGGCGTGGCTGCCGCTGCGGTTGGTGTGTTGGTTGCTGGAGTCTGGGTATCCTTCGTCCCGCTGGTGCAAGCGCTTAACATCATAAGCGATGTCATGCAGAGTACTGCCGTTGTGTTTAGCCATTTTCTGCTTTTGATCATTTGTATCGCCCCCGCTTATCTACCAAATTTGAGATTGCCGCTTTCGCTATCCCTTGAACTAATTGTAAACGTTCGCCTTCGCGCTTTCCGCTCCAAATAATTGACTTTGCTCACTTATTTGCATCACTTGTGAAAACTGGATAAGGATCACAATTTTTGTTTTGTTCTCTTATCTTGATATTACCTTGTGAATCAGGAGGAATAAACACAACTTTAGAACTGTTGTCGAGTGGTAATTTTTACCTTACAATAAAAAGGAAACTAAAGGGAATTTGTTGAAAGTTAGGCAATTTATTATTGGCGGTGAATTTTATTCATGAGTTATCAATCACAAATGAGAACCAACCATTCATCAGATCAACTCGACAAACAGACCAAATCTAACAACTCAGCTAAACAAACTGGAACAGCGGATCGCATGTCCCCTTTTTCCACTTCTCATATCGCACAACTACAGAGAACCATCGGAAATCGCGCCGTCGCTCAATTATTTAGATCTCAAACACAATCACAAGCCGAAAAGCCGATTCAGAAAAAAGAAAACAAAACAGGCATGCCCGATAACCTCAAATCAGGTGTTGAAAGCCTCTCCGGTATGTCCTTGGATTCCGTTAAGGTGCATTATAATTCGGACAAACCTGCTGGCTTGCAGGCTTTAGCTTATGCGCAGGGGAATGACATCCATGTCGGACCTGGGCAAGAGCAGCATTTGCCGCATGAAGCGTGGCACGTAGTCCAACAGCGTCAAGGCCGAGTAGCACCTACGCTGCAAGCTGGCGGAGTGGCCATTAATGATGATCACGGATTAGAATCCGAAGCCGATCATATGGGAGCGAAAGCATCTGATTTGGGCGGAGAACGTATGCAAATGCAGCGATCGGACAACGATAGTTTAGTAAGTGGAGACACATCAGCCTCTTCGGATACGATTCAAAGGGTGGCTGCCACCCTGTATGATGGATTGGATGCCAATGATCCAAGTACATATGATGTTGGTGGTGGGCATTCTTATGCCGATCACGGGGCGCATACCACGGAAGAGCAACAACGCGAGCGGTTGAAAAGCGGTACCGCACCCTCAGGTCGGGTGAGTAAAGTGCCAACAGGCAAAGCCGCATCGAAATTCGTTTCGGATGATAAGCATAAGGCAGCCTTCACCAGTGCTTACAGCACTTTGGTGACCAAAAATGCACCGAAGCAAAAGCTCGTCGGCATGGGTACCGTGATCAGTGTACCTGGTGCAGGCGTCGGCTATCTCCGCGACGGCACAGAGGTCACTTGCGATCAAGTTCAATTAGATATCCAGCCTGACAATGGCAAATTGAAGATCAATACGATGTTTCCAGTAAGCTAGGAGGATAAGGGAATGGGTTCATCTGAACGGAACAAATTGAGTCTGCTCTTAGATGAGCTGGCAGTTGCGCTAACTGATGGTCAGTCGCAGAGGATTGACAAACAAGCTTTGGCGGAGCACATTGCGGAGAACGAGCTTGATGAAGCAGGTGCTGCTCCTTCTTGGCTGATTGATCTCCTCACCGCGGTGAACGATAGAAAGGTCACAGGTCATTGGGTCGATTTCAAGCGGGATTCCGGCGATGATACGCATGTTTTCGATTTCATCCGTCACTTGCATGACGTGCTCCCGATCCAATACGTGAACAATGAAGAGAGCTGGCTGCTAACCTTTCCGCAGCTCCAGTTGGAAGCTTGTATTTCATTGGAGGGTTCATGCTACAAGGTGAGCGGCATTGGTGATACGTGGGAATTAGAGGATGCGTTGAATGAGTAAAAAGAGGAAAAGGCAGTCCCTGAAGTAGATTTCTACTTGGGGGATTGCCTTTTTTGGTTTGTGTGGCTGCTGTAGTGATGTTTTTCATCACTACAGAGAACGCTTTTCGCTTTTCCGCCACTGTAGTGATGTTTTTCACCGTTACAGCTTACGTTTCAGACGATTCCGCCCTCAGTTCCCTCTGTAAGCGTGTTTTTCATCACTACAGCTATCACTTTGCGCTTTTCCACAGCTGTAGTGATGTTTTTCACCGTTACAGCCTCCCCCTCCTAATCCTTATACGGATCAAACTCATCCGCCCCAGCCATACAAACACCGATCGGCTTCAACACATGCAGAACCTCAATCGTCTCCGCATGCGCATTCAGCACATCTTCCAGCTTCCGATAGACAAAAGGACTTTCGTCCGTTCCTGCTCCGCGAAGCTCAACGCCGTAATCCTTGACCGCATCTATCATGCGATCTGGTGAGATTTGCCCGCCGCTTCGGGTGCGGGTTCTCCAGTTCATTTTGCCTGCTGCCTGCGTCCGACTCATAACCCTGCCGGCGCCATGCACGGTGCTGTAGAAAGCGTCTCGATTCTCGTCGGTATCTTTCCCTCTCACAATCACGGAAATATCGCACATGCTGCCCCCGATAAAGCCTAGTTGTCCTGGCGCAGAAGGCGTAGCCCCTTTACGGACTACTATTGTCTCATGACCATCATGCTCTTCTTTCCAAGCAAAATTATGGTGATTATGCACCGCAAAGTCCGCTTCTGCTCCTAAAATCGTCAACACTTGCTCCATCACATAATCTCGCCCTGCATAAGCATACCGCCCTGCCAGCTTCATGGCTCTGTAGTACATGTCTCCCAGTTCGCTCGACAAATCCAAAAGAATCGGCGGTTGATCCATCTTTTCACCTGGCGCGTTGCCCAGAAAGTCACGGCCAGCCGTCAGATTAATAAAACCGCTCGCCGTCTTATGGCCGAACCCGCGGCTGCCAAAATGATTCGCCACCCACACCCGGCCCGTGCTCACTTCCTCAAACACATCCACAAAATGATTCCCGCTGCCCACTGTCCCAAGCTGATCACGTGCTAATGCCTTCAACTTGTCATGTTCTTGTTTACCGATTGATTTATACACATCCCAATCCGGGTCATCGAACAGATCATGATCAACCTTCTCATTGTTAACACGCCCAATACCGAAGGAAATTTTGCGTGCAATTTGATCCATCAGTCCTGCCATGCGCTGCTTAATATCAGCAGCCATTAGATTGGTTCTTACCGCTTTATTTCCGCAAGCAATATCATAACCTACGCCTGATGGCGATAATTGACCGTCGTATACGACAACCCCGCCTATCGGCTGGCTGTACCCTTTATGATGATCAGCCATGAGGAGCGTCTGAACGACTCTTCCTGTTTCTGAACATGTTTTCGCTTGTGACAAGGCGCATTCATCGGGTTGCCCCCAGACTCGGACGCCGTTTATATTTTGATAGGCCATGTAGCTCAGCTCCTGTTAGTAATTTCAGTTACAACTACTTAACTTCCATCAGTTTTTGAATACGTTCCTTTATTGAATCCGTTGGTTCAATACTAGATAAATGTGTCAACGCCTGAATTACATTATCTCCCCATAAAGCCATATCCCACGCTTCCAGAACTTGGAGAGCTATATTTCTATTGCTGTACACTGGACTGTTAAGACCTGCCATAATCAGTTCTCTCCCGATTCCTTCATAACGGTCTAAACTCTTCACAATAGTACCAAGGATCTGGTGCGCGGTGTATTCTTGACCGAACCCCATTTCATCCTTAGGCCCGGTGGCGATTTGTTGCAAAGGTAAGTTCGCTTCAGCAAACTGAACAATTTGTATGATTCTATCTAGATCTTGTGATTTCATAAGCTCTAAATAACTCGAAAGTTCCATCGGATTAGCTGGAAGCTGTGAGTATAGCAGATCCCATATGTCCACGCCAAGCTGTGTAGCGCAAAGTGCAGCATAATATCTTTCTGAAGAATCACTTGAAATTACTTTTTCCAAGATCATATTAGACCATTTATTATGAGAGATAATGATTTGACAGTCTTCTGTGTATTGTTCACGCATTTGATTCGTCCACCCATTTGACCAGCGTTGCTCCCACTCTTTCTCAGATTGCATCAAGAATTCATGGATTTCCGAAACGACGGATAATTGTTTTAATGTTTGACACATCGTACTTGCTAACCTTAAGTAATTGAATATTACCTGTGGAGAATACTCGTAATCATTAATATCTTCTGCTGGACCTCCATGTAATAGTGCTTGAATAATATCTGTTGCACCTTCAAACAATTCGCTATCTACGGAATCTAATTGGAGTGCTTCGTGTAGTTCTCCATTTCGAGCACAAGTACAGGCTAGATACTCATTCATAACGCTATTCTGAGAGCCTTTTCGCAATAACCAATCTTTAATCTCTTGTGTACTCGGCTCTAATCTCTCGACAAGCTGGATCTTTCCCCAGCCGTTGACACGCTTTGCTAACTCAAAGAGTACTTGGTTACTGCTCTCATCCATCCCGTTTTTGATAGCAACCGCTGCAAATAATGTAAATTCATCATGTCTTCCCAGAGTAAAAAGTAAATCCTTTACTTGTACATTTTCAAAAAGACCCAATAATGCAATGCCAAATTTGATTACATTTCGATGAGCTGCATGTTCTGCCAACCATTTTCCTTCAAGGAATAATTGATTTGGCTGCACACCAGGATGTTTACGTAACTCGTCCAAAACGGAGTCAATCACTCCACTAATTTCTTGCTTGATAAGTTTTTCGTAAATGGCTTTCCGTTTAGATTCACTTGGTTTTCTAGTTTGCTTGGCTAACAATTGAATTAATTCGCGCAGCTCATCAGTAATATTGCTAGAACTTGAAGCATGATGTCCAAATGCACCATCCATACCACCAGCTACCCAGCGAATTTTACTTCCTTGCCAGAATTCTTCATCATCCGGTAAGGAGCTATTCACTACCTGCCCTCGCTCCTCCACTTGCGCTTGAATATATGAATAAATAGAAATTTTATCAGCCCATGGAGCCTTTTTCGCTCTAGCTTTATTAAAAAAAATTAACATAATTTCATCACCCTATCCCCATACTTCCCTCAATGCCGAGCGAAACAAATCGTCTAGCTGCCGATCCTGACCACCCTCACCCACCTGCATGGTGGATGCCGTTCGATCATAATAGGCTATTCTCGCCTCTAAAAACTCATTAATCGGATTGATTCTTGGCTCATAATCCATCTCGTCTCCTGCTATTTTACGAGCAAGTAGCTCTTGAATAGCCGTCTTCAGCGTACTGCCCTCTGGTACTAAACGGTCGACAAGATCTTGAAACGCGATGGGCGGCATCGTGTTATTCTGCTCAATCCATTCACAGGCCAAGATCGGGCGCAGGACATAGAAATACTTTTTGATTTTGACATGATTCCCCTGCAAGTATTCCCGATAATTCCCTTTCGCCATATGCAGGTAGTGATGCATACAAGATTTTGGTGAAAAGGTGAGCGGCGAAATGCGACGGATCTGATCGGCTATCGTGAAATTCTCCATATACGGTATAGGAGACTGTAACCACTCTAGTAACGGCGGATTCGACTTGCGAAACAAATTCAAGGCCTTCTTCAAGTCCCAGCCATTAATATCCAGCAAATCGCTGATCGGTCGCTCGATGACATCGCGTTTCTCAAAAATCGATAGATACCAATCCACAGGCCTGATATATATAAATCTTACGTCATAATCGCTGTCTTTGGACGGGAAGCCCCATGCTCGACTGCCCGATTCACAGGCATACAAGATGCGGACGCCTTCTTCCTTCTCGATCCGTTTCAATTCTTCTAGGATTTGTTGTTTTACATCGAACATGCGGTTCTTCCTCCTTCGGTACATGTATAAGTTCAACCCTCTAACTCTATCGCAGCTGCTCGCTCCACCAGTGTTGAATAGCCTTGCACAGACTGCGCAGCGCTATATGGACGATGACAGGCGCCTCGATGATTGTTATCTCCAACACGTTATCGTGTCGGCCTTATGTACCTATCTTCGCTCATTTTCTTCCAATCGAACATGGTAAAAGTATTACGACAATAGAGAAAGTTTCCCATTTCGCCCAAATCCATCCCCTGTTACAATGAAGTTAAGATGTAGAGTGAACGGAGGATTGCGGTGGCTAAGGAAAGCTTTGATAAAGAGATCCAGTTTCTACGCATGCTTGTGCTAACGAGTGGTGCCTACAACAGACAGCAATTCTCGGAGAGACTGGGCATTTCTATCCATACTTTTGACAAGACGATACGACGGTTAAAAGAAATCGTAAGCTCCACATACCAGCACTTACCTCAGGAGGAGCGCAAGGAGTTCGCCG
The DNA here is from genome assembly GCF_059692115.1 of Paenibacillus sp. J31R30. NCBI lineage: Bacteria > Bacillati > Bacillota > Bacilli > Caryophanales > Paenibacillaceae > Paenibacillus > Paenibacillus sp. J31R30. The sequence continues at coordinate 61,265 of NZ_JCAUAV010000014.1, forward strand.
AAACGATTCGCTTCAGCTACTACGAGTCCACCGATCCGATGCTGTTATTCTTATTTCGAGCCAAATCCCTGAAGGAATCGGAATCTCAGCGAATATCGCTGCTTTTAACTGCTATGAACGAACAAGCTTTGACAGCCATGGAGCTGTTAGACATCATCTGTTCCAGTCAGTCTGCCGAGCTTTCCCAGCCCGATGAAAAAACAATTCGTTCTGATCTCAAATATTTGGAAGAAGTTGGCGTTATTACAAGGCAGGCGGGTGCTCGTCCCTATCGCTATCGCATTCAAAATGATTTAGTCCACGGACTTTCGGACGAAGAGCTTTATGATCTTTATGATTTCGTAGATGTCATGGCGAACACGCAAGTACCTTCTGTTCAAGGCTATTTGCTGCGCGATGGCTTGAAGAAGCATCTTACTCGCCAACAGGCTGAGAAGCAGGCCATTGAACCTTTTTTATATAAATATCACTATTATTCTCGCATCTTAGATGAAGCGCATTTGTTCACGATTCTTAGTGCCATCCGTAGCCGTCATAAGGTTCGATTCTTATATTTTTCACCCAAGTCCGAAAAAAGCTACGCCTCCAAGAACACCAATCCGCTATTCGAGCGGGATACGAACGGTAAGATGGAGAAAACGCTCCCCCTGAAGGTGGTCTACGATCACCAGTACGGGCGATGGTATCTACTTTCCAATGGCAGAGAGGGGATTCGGAAATATCGATTGGAAGGCATTACGCAGATCGAAGAAGATGAATCCGTGGCCGAGGATGTGTTTGCACACAGGACGTATGAGCTTCAGGAGAAAATTCGGTATAGCTGGCTGATTGACACGGGGCAGCCTGTGACGGTTCGTGCCCGATTTTTCAAGCCAGAAGGATCAGCGCCTGACTTTGTTAGGGAGCGCGTATTGCTGCAAGGTCAATGGGGACAAATCGTGCAGGAGGAGGAGCATTCTTTTATCTATGAGATCACGGTTAACGGGACGACTGAAATTAAGCCGTGGCTGCGCAGCTTCGGGTCTAGCTGTGAAGTACTTGCGCCTATACAACTCCGCAGGGAAATGATCGCTGAATGGAAGGAGATTCAGGCCTATTATGAATCTGTTTGAGAAGATTTTTAACTACCAGATTATTTCCCGTCTTGAAGACTCGGGTACGTTCATGGTCACCTCGCACGAAAGAGCCTGGCTGAAAACGATGCTCGGGCATCCTGCGGCAGATGAGGCTTTTACACCTGATACGCTCAGCAAGCTGCGCGCTATCCTTGGGCAAGATCGGGTCATGGATACTTCTGACCATCTTATTGAGAAGGCCCGCAGCAGGGAGAAACAAGTCTATCACCCGCTCCTGCGTGCTTTACGAAGGCTTATCAGCGAGAAGAGCGGAATCCGTATGACATATGAGATCAAAGGCGGGCGCTTACATGCGGACCAGTCAGGGCTGCCCTATAAATTAGAATATTCCATGGTCAAAAGAGAATGGTATTTGCTCTGGTTCCACCTTCGGCAACACACGTTCATGCGTACCAAGCTGGATAAGATTGCTTCCGTCACGGAAGAGACATTGCAAACCATGGATGCAGAAAGCATCCTTGTGAAAATTAAGCTGGCCCTCGACGCTCGGAGAGGCGAAGCCGTCCTTGAAGTCGTTCGTGATTACAATAGAGAGCTGTCGCGTATTCTATACGCCCTGTCCAGCTTTGAAAAAGACGTTGAATTCGATTCGGAGCATGATCTATACCGCGTGCGAGTATGCTTGTTTGGCGACGAAACAGAGTATCTCCTCTCCAAAATCCGTTTTCTAGGGAAACGTGTTCGTGTCGTTGAGGGAGATTTTTTGAAAAGGCGTATGTTGGAGTCGTCGACGAAGGCTTTGGCGCGGTATGGGGTGAGTTCGGTTGGTGAGGAAGAGGAGGGAGCTATATAAAACATACAGATGAATCGGATAACGAAAAAAACAAAATCAGAAGAACGAAGTCGCATATTTGGATCGCCATTGCAGGAGCAGTGTTTATTCTTGCAGGAGGGCTATTCTTAGTGTGGCTCTCAATAGAGCATTTTTTTAAACAAATTTGTGAGATTACTCATTGTTAGTGAAAGTATTATAATCAGATTGCGAGATTTCTAGAAAGAAGCTGGGGAGCTAGTTCTCCTTCAGCTTCCAATCATCTGGACGCTTAAAATAACAATCATACTCTCGTAATGCTTCCGCACTCATCTCTTCCTTCCAATTACTTAGATGCATGACATAGTCCTCTCCTGCCCCCATTCGCCAAAACATGCTGTAAGGATGTTCTTCAGGATAAGCAATCCACTGCGGCAATATGAAAAGCGGTGAGTAACCTTCTAATCCACCTCTAATTTGCATGAGAAGTTTCCCAAGCATATTTTGACCTGTACCATCTCCATTATCTCCCCAGTATGCGTCGTTCTTTGTATGCTCAACCAATACACAACTCCCCGTTGACAGAAGGATGTCATGGACTGTTTCATGCTGCTGGATTTTGGCCAATACAGCCTCATACATGATATCGAGTTTGATTTCTTCCCAATCACTTCTTAATGGTCTCGAACGCTCTCGCCCCATTCTTGCAGCTTCTATCGGTGTTGATGCTAATCTTATGTGCTCTTCATGTTCTGTTCCTTCAAACTTTTTTGCTTGAAAATAATGCTCTGATGTCGGCCAAATCTTACCCTGTATTTCAATAGGGTACTTAGCAAAATTCGAAAAACATCCATACGGCTTATCCGTTTCATAGAAATTGATGACTTTCTGTTCTGATTTCATTTGAATCAGCCTTTCTATATATTCTTTTAGCTCTTCTTCCCATTTCTTTTTTAACTCATCAGAGATAGGTTCCATTTCGATTCCTCCTTTATGTTCTTAAAATCGCTGTTTACTGTGCTCTCCATAATAAATACCGAGCAGGTACGACATCGGCTAGCCAAACCCCATGATTGGCAACATAAAACTTCACACCATTGTCGATAGCGGCTTCGCCATCTACTTCAAGAATGACAAACCCTTTGAACGAATTTGTAAGCTGAAGCAAATCCCTCATAAAGGCCAACCCATCCGCATTGGTCCGTGAACCATAGATGATGCGGCGCTTTAAGCGGTTCTAATACAGTAATTACTTGAAAACTTCATACGCCACCTATTTCCTGAACATTACTTCATCTAGAATCGTACTACATTTGGAAGTAGCATGGTTATTACAGATTTATTAAAGTGATTTTATCCTCGTTAGAATTTATTGCGTAATAAGTCACTATTCGGTTGGAAAATAGAAATTCTTTGTATATCCATGTGTTAACAATTGGCTTCTTCTGGGTAGGCTACGAATGCAAAAGCTTCCAAAGCCACAGAACATGTGGTTTTGGAAGCTTCCTCGAAAATAAGTGCTTCTTTATTATCAAAATCTTTAATCTGACTCATCAATAGGCGAAATCATCATCGAAGGGGAACTCCAATGCCCTATTTTGCCAAAAAACGCGATAAATAACGAAAATCAGCCAATTAGCGCATCTACGTTCCCCTCGGATTCAATTTCAGCCGATTCCAGCCAAATAAGGCATCTAGGTTCCCCTAAAGTAGAAGAATCTACTTATGGGACAGCCTCATATACTTTCTAATGTGGTAAAAAAAACTACATGGTATTAGACTGCTCAACAGCAGTCAGGTATCATGTAGGTTTCCATGGGGACAAAGCTAATCTCATCCCTTATACTGTTGGCGGCTGCACCACCAGCAACTTCCCAATCTGGATCACCGTTTGATCGTACCAATCCGGATGTTCCCGAACATGCTCCCTACTTCGCTCATTGCCGGATGCCTCAAACACCGCCGCTTTGTCTGTCTTCTCGTTATCGATTTCGAAACGAACCGTATGTTTCCCATTAGGAAGCTTCGGCAGAAATACATACTGATTCCGATTATGATCGTTGTACGGTGTGAATCGGTCGACAAGGAAGGGCTCTCCGCCATCCACTGTCACCTTCAACCTGCCGGAATCAGGCCCCCCTATATCGAACAGTCCGATGTGCGTGCCTTCGAATTGCACCGTGAAAGCCTCTCCAGGATCAACCGCTCGCCATAGACCGGAGAACAACCAATCATACTTGCGGGCCAACTCAAAATTATCGGGAGTCACGTAAGACCATCCTGCCGATAAATGGGCATGGCCATCCAGCGGCAGCATTGTTGCGTACTCCCAAGGATTGGATGGGACCAGAGGGTCCTGAGGCAGGTTATGTCCAACACTTCCCGAACTTACTTGAAGTTCACGTATCTGCTCAATTGACCGGGTAATCGTGTCCGTGTAAATCTGGTGTCCTTCTGGAATGATCGGATGGATCGCATCATGCGTAAAAACAACAGCCCCGGGAATGGACTCCCCTGCTCTTGAAGTGAAAACGAGCTTGCCCTCCGTCACCAAATGACTAACCGCTACGCCTAGATGAATCGAAGGAATACCGTAATAGTCGGCCACTTCCTCTTGCATAAGAGCCCCCTTCTGGTATTCCCCAGACTGAAATCCTACCACATCTCGCTCCTTCAGCGTATAAACGAACAGGATATCGGTAAACCTGCTCCGCTTGCGGATTTGACGGACAATTCCTTCAATCCGCGCCTTCGACTCGGGTACTCCGCCATCGTTACCGACAAATTCAACAAGCACGAGATCAGGCTGATGACGTAGTACACCCGTCTCCAAACGGGCGCAGCCCAAATCCGATCCCGTACCGTCAATGCCAGCATTCACACAGCGGATATCCGCCTTAGGATATTGCCTCCGAAGCCATTCCGCCGTCATGACCCTGTATCCTTCAGAGCGGGTATTGCTGCCGCCAAAATAGACGATCGTTACTGTTTCACCATTTTCCAACTTCTGAATGACATTAGGTAACCCTTTTCGAGAGAATAATTCCTGCATCGCGACTTCACCCGACCTCACTTATCGTTTTAGGAGCAAACAATTTTACTGCAAACACTTCATGATAAAGCGAACCGTAAGTTGCGGAAAAATCAATCCGAATTCGGGTTACACATTTCGCATCCACGATATGCTTATTCAACGTGAGATAATTTCCACGGATACTGATTTCCCTCTCGGTTCCGTCTTCAGAGGTCAAAGTCACATCATAGTCTTGGATAAGGGACTCAATCGGATCGTCAAAATGCTCCAAGTCCAGCTGTGAATTGAAAACAAGATGGATTTCATCCAGATTTTTAGGACTTGCAAAACAGAGTTCCAACCATTCCTGTCCTTCCGTACGTTCGGAAATCCAGCCATTCGGCAAACCATAAGGTCTCGAGTAGCCATTGACGACATTCTCGGGGCTATACATATTCTGTGATGGCAGCAAGTCCTTAAAGCAAATGCTCTTATTGAATTTCTTCAGTCTGGACGGTTCCTTCGGCCTATAATGGAAGCTGACCGCTCCTGTTATTTTCTCTTCATTCGTGTATACGGCAAGGCTTTCCGCACCCTCCAGTACGATGTAGATTTTATCGTCCGCCGGCTTCATGCAGTCCAAGTCCAGCGTAATCCAGTCGTCATGACCAGCTGCAATTGCCATGCGGTAGTCTTTCAACTGGCTGTTAGGGATGTAGTTTTCCTTCCGATCCCCACCAAACATCTGCACATGCAGCGTTTCCGAATGCTCGGAACTATTTTTAACTTTAATCCGCACGCTCTCCGCCACGGAAGTCTCAATCGGCAAGACCAAACATAGCCCTTGCTCCAAGGGAATCGCTTCGGTTGGATGGAGATTGTCATAGCTGCGCTGAGACGAGGCACGAATATCTAATCCATCAGCGAAGTAAGGATCCAATTCCTCTTTAATTCCTACAATCGTTTGTCCGTCTCGAAGCAGCAGTGCCTGCAGCTCCCCCATATGAGCATCGACGATATCTGCGGGGTCTATCTCATATTTCAGGCATAACGAAGCAGCCGTTCCAACTGCCTGCCCCATACAACCGCAGGTTGCCATTACCCTTGTTGAACCAAAAGCAACATGGGTAGCGCTAATATTGCGACCAGCGAACATGAGATTAGGTATATTTTGCGAAAATAAACTGCGGAACGGAATATTGTACAAGCCAGGCACGAAATTCCAGGCTGTAGCTGGTCCCTCGTCGTAGATCCCCTTAGCAGCATGCAAATCCATGTACCATCCCCCGACGGATACAGCATCGTCGAAATGCGGCTTTGCTGTCAGATCATTCTGTGACAACATATGACTCCCTATAAAACGCCTCGATTCCCGTTTTCCCGGAATCGGGCATACATAATCCAAGATGAGATTGTCCACATCATCAAACTCTCCGCTATTTTTGATATAATCCCAAATCCCGTAAACCAATTTCCGCAGCTCTAATGCGATGTCTTCATTGTTTGTGATCACATCCATGTGCCCGCCGTATTCCAGCCACCACAATCCACCGAGACCGTTGATTTTTCTCGGAAAAGACCGATGGTTCAAACCTTTTCTGATACTATCGAAAAAAGGCAACTTCGTAATATCATACGCAAAGCCAGGCCTCTTGTACGGAACGTGATACTCTACATCACGGGCTTGGAAGAGGATCGTGTCTCCCATGGTGTAGTGGTCTGCCACTTCAGGGGCCAAGTTTTCCCCGTATTCATGCTTCGCTTCTCTCCCCCATCGGAAGAGAGCACCTGCCTGATAGCCGACAACCCCGTCTCCGGAGCAATCGATGTAGGTCCGGCTTTCAAAACGGAATTTCCTTTCGGAAGCCAATTGTAAGCCTTCCACCCATTTGATTCTGCCGTCCTCCATGCCCGTTTCATGCACGCATGTATTCAGAAATAAAGAGATGTTAGGCTCATCATAGACCATATCCAATAAGACCGTATCCGAAAGCGAAAGCATAAGCTTTTTGTTATATAACGGATTATAGTGAAAGATCTTCAACTTGAGTTCTTCCACCAACCCGCCTTCACGTGCATAATAGGATGGGCTTTTGCCGAGATAGGCCGATCCATTGATATGAACCCTAACCTCACTGCTTGCATTCCCCCCAAGAACCGGCCGATCATTAATAAGTGACACTTGCAGCCCTTGACGAGCGGCAGCAATGGCGGCGCATAGCCCAGCAATACCTCCGCCTACGACGGTTACATCCGCTTTAATAAGCTCCATTTTGATAACCTCCATGATTAGATACATCTATCATGGTAAGCCTTTTGATCTCCGTTTTTTTACATGATTTCGCGAAAAACTCATACATTTTTTGCAACCCTATTTGGTTTCATACCTTGTCATTTTTATTCGATATTGTTTAGGTGTATCGCCCGTATACTCTTTAAATAGTTTGCAAAAATACCCTTCATTGACAATGCCTACTTCCTCGCACAATTCCAATAACGAATAATCCTGAACATTTAACAGTTCGAGAGCCAATTGTATTTTTTTACGATTGATGTAGCTGATCACACCTTCGTTCATTGTTTTCTTAAATAGGCTGCTAAAATACGATGGCGCTAAGTTCACATCCTCAGCAATGGCCTCCAATGTTAAGCGCTGTTTCAAATTTTTCTCGATAAACCGCATGGCTCTCATGATTTCTGCCCGATGTAACAGTTGGCCAGCGTGTACATATTCGAATGTGAAGTCGGAAATATAAGCAAGTTGCTCCCGAAATGCCATAAATTCGATAGGAAATTCGGCTATTTCCGTGGTCGCTGTGTTTCCCGATTTAAATTTCATAACAATATCTCTGTACAAGTCGCGTAGCATTGGAGCCATGATGGACTTATGAATTTTATGTTCGGTAATAAACTGGTTTAAATCCGCAAATTGTTTCCCCAGCTCTTCCTTGGCAACCTGCCTTTGCACCCAACCAAGAAAATCAGCCAGTTTCTGCTGAACGTCCTCTCTCCTATCATTCTGGTACTGGAACCGATGCGCTGGTGTTTTGACTACTTTCTCTGCATGATAATAGAAATCCTCACTTATATTGTGAGCTTCCGTGTAAGCTTGTTTGATGGATTCCCAGCCTCGATGCGGACCGCCAAAAGCTACAGATACCCTTTGATTCAAAAACTGCTGCAAATGGGAGACGATCTGACTCCCTAATGCCTGGCAAGCATATTCCGTATCCATGCTACTCCGATTATTTTCCCAGGAAAGAAAGCCAATAAACCGATTATCGGATAAATCCGTAGCTACACCATTGCCACAATTCATGACCGTTTCTTCGATGACATTCGTAATCGCATATTTCAAGATGTTCTGGTCAACAGCTGAATATTCATTGCGGAAACTTTCATATTGATTCATTTCAACAATAAAACAACAATAGTTGGCTTGGAAAAAATGGAACTGCATGCGATTCGCGAAATTGGATGCCCGATGAGAAGGTATTTCACCTCTGATCAGCTCGTTAAAAAATTGCTTACGAACCCTATATTTATTTTCAAGAACGGATACGTTTAACGTTTGGAATTCCTCTTCTTTTTTCTTAGCCTCATCCAAAATGCCAGCGGCCTTATCCAATGCGCGATCCAAATCCGCTTCATTTAATGGAACCTTAACGATGTACTCCAATACCTTGGCATGAATCGCTCGTTGTGCATATTCAAATGACGAATAGGCGGTCAATAGAATGAATTGGGTGTGAGGCAGCTCCGGCTTCAACTGCTCAATCATCGCTATGCCATCCATTCGCGGCATAACGATATCGGAAATAACGATATCTGGCTTTAGCTTTAAAATCTCCTCGATCCCCTTCTGCCCATTAGTCGCTTTTCCCACTAACTGAAATCGCTTTTCCTTATGGGAGAGCTCGCTAAAATATAGTTCCAATCGTTGAATAATTAGATCTTCATCGTCAACAATGAAGCAGGTGTAGTCTCTCACTTTTCATGCATCTCCTTTAAACAGACCTACCGGGAATATGGCGCGGACACGTGTTATTTCCTGCGGTACGCTTATGATTTGGAGCCCGTACTGTTCCCCATAGTGAAGTCTTATTCGGCCATGAATATTATTTAAGCCGATTCTTTTCCTCTTTACTTCCATATCACTCGGTTCTGCCGTTAAAATATGCGTTATTTGATCCGCTGGAATTCCCTCGCCTTGATCAATGACTTCGATCATGACGTTGCCGCCCTCCCTGTAGGCATGAATGGTAATCGAACCTTCGATTCCCCCTCCGTTATAGCCATGGAAGATACTATTCTCCACAATGGGCTGTAGCAGCATTCGAAAAACCGGAAAGTCCATTAACCCATCTTCAATATGCTCAATCAAGTCGAAGTGCCTGTTATATCGGATGTTCTGGATCGCGATATAGTCCGCTACGTTTTGCAACTCCTGACGTAGTGAAACCTTCTCCGAGGCGTCAGCGATCCCGTATTCCAAAGATGCAATGAGAGACGCGATCACCACATCGACTTTCTCTATTTGCCCCAGGCGGATGACATTGCTAATAGATCCAAGTGTGTTATACAGAAAATGAGGATTGATTTGTGATTGCAGCACTTGGATTTCCAGCTTCCGCTCAAGTTCATTATGGAGCTCCCCTCGCCGGATCAGTTCCACAATTTGCTGCAGCATACGGTCGAATGCGCGGGAAAGGTCGCCGAATTCATCGTTTCGCTCAATGGTAACTGTCGTTGTCAGATCGCCTTGCTCTACCCGCTTCATTTTTGTTTTGAGCGCATAGAGTGGATTCCTTATATATTTGGCAATAAAAAAGGAAATGCACAAGCTTAAGAGAAGCCCTGCCACTAGAAGCCCGATATAATAGTTTTCCAATCTGGACAACGCAGCTTCCAGGCGAGATTCATCGTTCATCGAGATGAGGAACCAATTGAATTTCTCCGTCGGTTTCTTCAGAATGGAGACGGGTAAGCCATCTTTGGTATGGAGTTGAAGACTTGTTCCTGTCGTATCCAGAATTTGTTCTGCTGACATTTCACCGATTGAAAACGTATGATCCTGAATACTGAGGGGTCCTCTATTTTCCGAAAATCCAGCAATGATTTTACCCGATGTGGTAATCAAAGCCAGATTCATTTGTTCTTTTTTATTAATCTTGAACAAGGTTTCTTCAATAGCATTCAGATCCAAATCTACGGCAATAGCCATAGGAGTCGGAGTGCCGTTCAGATATCGAACCATCGTAACTGTCCAGCCGGAATACTTCGATTTATACGGATCACTGACAAAAGTAGTTCGTTTGTTCTTGTCTGCCGCATCAAATAAAGGTTTTCTGTCGGATAAAGCTTCATCGAAAATTCGTGTAGTCGTACTTCCGCCTAGAATGGATAAATCACTTTTGATCAAGTAAATGTTACTGACGTAATTACTGTTGAGCTCATATAACTCTCTTAGTTGCTTTTTAATTACTTCTGTATTGTCAATATTTGCTTTCACCGATGTTTCGACCGAGAACAAGATCGTCTGGAACGAGGAAAAATTGACCGTCAAATACTGGTCAACTTTGTCCAAGATTTGGTTTGTGTAATAAATGTCGTTGGTTCTGATTTCCTTTTGGACATAGCGATACGACATTTGGCTTATCAAGATAATGCAGCTTAATACAAACGCAAACACAATCAAAAATAGTTTTAAAGGCAAACTGATTCTTCTTCGCATCGGTCATCTTCCTTTTGAATCCGTATTCAACTAAGCATAGCATAGGACAACAAAGAGAGGGGCGAATTATCGCCACTCTCTTCGTTTATTTACTTGATTAGGCCAGCTTCTTTAAACTGTTTAACGGCTGTATCCTTATATTTTTGCATGTCGAACTTCGTATCCAATGTTTTGAGGAAAGTGTCCCAGTTGGTTAGAGGATCTTTGCCGGACATAAATTTAACTAAGCTTTCGTTAATGAATCGTGTACGGTCCGCTGCCAAGGAATCGCTCGGGTCTGCCGTCAACAAATTTCCTGGCAAAGTAAGACCTACATATTGCTGATTGTTCGTGAAAGCTTCTGCTGTCTTCGGATTCTGGAAGCTAAAGTACTCGGCATCATCGCCACGGCGCGGCATTCTATAATGATCGACCCATAAGTACTTTTCTTTCATTTCTTTGGATAATTCAGAGGTTTTATTTTTGATCTTGCCGTCTACGACATCCCAATGAATGCCTTTAATGCCGTATGCGAAATTCGGATAGGCTTCTTTATCCGTAAAGAGATATTCCAGCATAGACAAGATTCGAATGATTTTGTCCTTATCGGCTTTCTTGGAAATGGCCCATGAATTGCCTTGGAACGATTTTCTCTCCACGATTTGATCGCCGTATGGTCCTTTCATTGGAGGAATGACGATCCATTCGGGAACCTCTCCACCGATTTCTTTCATTTTCTGCTGGTAATCCGGTTCTAATCTGCGGGCATCTCTGATCATAAAGCCAACTTTACCTTTAAATAACTTTTGGTCCAACAAATCGGGCGTATTCATCGTCACCCAGTCTGGGTCCACAACTTTCGCTGTCATCATTTTATTGATGTAAGCGAGCGCCTCCTTCATTTTAGGATCAATAAATAGGTACACCGGTTTATTGTCTTTTACTTCAATGGCTGAAGGCGGATTAACGCCAAACATCCACATCAAGCTATCAAAGCCGTAGGTTTGCAGATTGCCTTCTTTATTCATACCGCCGATGAATCCGTACGTATCGTTTTTGCCATTTCCGTCTGGGTCTTTCTCCGTAAAGGCTTTCATCACTTCGAACAGCTCGTCAGGGGTGGTCGGCACTTTCATATTCAGCTTTTTCAACCAATCGTTACGGATGAAGAAGCTTCGACTGATACCGTTTACATTATCATAACCTGGAACTCCGATCGTTTTTCCTAGATAGGACGTTGCCTCCCAGGAGTCTTGACCAAAACGCTTCTTCAACTCAGGAAATTGATCCAAATATGGCGTCAGATCTGCAAGAACACCTTGATCATAATATTGCGCGAGGTCAGATCTACTCTTCAAGAAGAGCAAATCGGGAATATCCCCACCTGCAATGAGCGTATTCAGTTTCGTTGTCGCTTGCCCAGCTTGAGGAATCGTCATATCCAAGTCGATATTTACCGCCTTCTCCAACATTTGACGTTGAATATCTTCCTCACGTGGAGGTATCGGAGCTGCAGCATTGAAGGTACCTTGGTTGAACATCGAAATCTTCATTTTGGTCGCAAACTTGTTAGCCTCGGATTGCGGGCTGCTCGAAGCTGTCTGCTTAACGTCTTCTTGGTTCCCACATGCTGACAATAGCGTTCCAAGCCCTACAATAGCAGCCAGAACAGTAAATGTAATCTTTTTACGTTCCATATTGACCTCTCCTTTTGCTTGTTTCTATATTATCACGGCGTCCCCGTAACAACCTAGGTAGGAATTGCTTTTTAACCTTTAATCGAACCCACGAGTACACCCTTCGTAAAATGCTTTTGCATGAAGGGATACACAATCAAGATCGGAACCGTCGTCACGACGACAGCCGCCATTTGTACGGCGAACTTACTAACCGTTCCGGAATTGGCCATCGAGTCTGCGCTCTGTGTTGCTAGGCTCAGCAGAATGTTACGCAAGACTACTTGGAGCGGCATCAAGTTTGCATCATTTAAGTACACAATCGCATCGAAATAGCTGTTCCAGTGCCCCACGGCGTAAAATAAGGAAATCGTGGCAAGGACGGGCAAGGACAGGGGTAAAATGATCCGCCATAGCGCCTGAAGTTCGCTTGCGCCGTCGACTCTCGCCGATTCCTCGATTTCAGCAGGCAATTGCTCAAAAAATCCTTTAATGATCACCAAATTAAACGCACTAATGAGATGTGGAATAATGAGTACCCACGGACTGTTTAGCAAGCCCAGAGAGCGAATTAACAAATAAGTTGGAATTAATCCTCCACTGAACATCATGGTAAACACAATGAATAGCAGAAATGTACTGCGCCCGGGCAAATATTTCTTGGATAACGGATATGCAGCTATTATGGTAAAAAACACATTCAACGCAGTACCTACGATTGTTCGAAACAACGTGATTTTGTACGCCTGCCCTATGCCATGTGAAATGAATACTTCTTTGTAGGCTAAAAAGGTAAAGGATTCAGGTATAATCACAATCCCTCTTCTTACTACTTCCGATTCTGGTGTCACTGAAACCGCAACCACATATAAAAAGGGGAGTAAGCAAAGTAGGGCTAGTATACTAAGAATACAGTAAACAACGGCTTGCCAAATTTTTTCCCCGAGTGTCATGTTGATCATGTTAAAAACCACCTCACCAAATTTGCCCATCGAATTTTTTGGCAATCTTATTCGCAGCCAATACTAAAGCAAATCCGATGATAGCTTTAAATAACCCCACGGCAGTAGCCAAGCCGATCTTCAGACGCTCCAACCCTTCACGGTATACCCATGTGTCGATGATATCGATTTTCTCTTGGTTAAAGCTGTTGGCAAACATGAAGATTTGGTCAAAACCAGCGTCCAGAATATGGCTTAATTTAAGGATCAGCATCAGAATAATGACGCCTCGAATGCCGGGTAATGTAACATGCCATAGCTGTCTCAACTTAGAAGCGCCATCCATTCGAGCTGCTTCATATAAGCTTGGATCTATTCCTGCTAATGCGGCGAGATACAAAATCGCTCCCCAGCCAATATCCTTCCATATTTCAGATAAGATGATTAACATTCTGCCCCAAGCAGGTTCCGTTAGAAAGGAGATGGGCTGCATCCCATTTTGCTTAAATATCATGTTAAAAAGGCCATCTCCTGGCGCCAATAAAGCCACCATCAATCCATAAACAATGACCCATGACAGAAAATGGGGTAGATACGTGATCGTTTGTACGATTTTCTTAAACCATTGGGTATACACTTCATTGAGAAGCAAAGCAAGTACGATGGGAGCCGAGAAACCGAACAATAGCTTATACAGCGAGATGATAATCGTATTTCGCATTATGTCCCAAAAGTAAACGCCATTAATAAAATCCTTAAAATTTTTCAATCCGACCCATGGGCTATCCCATAGTCCCAAGGCTAGGTTGTAGTTTTTAAAAGCAATGATGATTCCCGCCATAGGAATATATTTGAATACGGCAAAGTAAACCAATGCCGGAAATAAGAGAGCATACATCACTTTATATCTGCGTATCGTTCTTATCCATGAATCCCGCTTTTTGGGGGTGGGAATGGCGTCCGTTGCCAATTTTGCTTGCATATCATCACCTCGTCTTTGTTTATATTTGTATAATAGCACCCACCAATCGGATAAATTTCTGTGATTTCTAGAATTTCTTACAAGATATTAAGTAGTCCCCTTGAATAATTCCAACACAATAGGCACAAAAAAAGGACAGAGTGAGCGCGACCGTTTTCAGGTGCTTTCACTTGTCCGTAAGTTAGTTTTGCATGATAAATCAAGTAATCTAATCCAACCCCGCCCTAACCCCAACCAACCTCACCGCTATCTCATCCAACCGCGCCCTAATCAATATCGCCTCCGCGTACTTAGCCGGAATCTGCTCATAACCATAATAAATGCCTGCCAACCCACCAGCAATGGCACCAATCGTGTCGGAGTCCCCGCCTAAATTAGCCGCCCACTGAACGACTTCGCTAAAGTCGGAAGCTTCCAGTAAAATGTGCATCACCCAACGAAACGTATGAACCACAAATCCGCTTGCTTCGCAATTAGGCGCTGATGTGAGCATACTTTCATAGTCCGTTCCGATCAGCTCCTGCTGGATAACATCTTTCATCTCTTCCCCCTGAAGCAGCCGAAAAGCAATGCGATTATAGAGGATGCAAGCTTCATTGCATCTCTCATCATAGTGGGTCATTTTCGATTGCATATGGGAAATTCGTTCGATCTCTTTCCAGTCGGAGTATGCCAACGCTACTGGCAAACAGCGCATTAAGGAACCATTGCCCGCACTTTGGCCCATCTCAATGTGAGTTACGTAAGCTGCCTCGAACCAATTCCCCTCCACATTTTCAAAAGTATGCCTGATGATAATACCGATATCTTTGGGCCTCGTCTGATACCAATTCATAAACTGAACACCTATGGCATCCATAGGATCTCTGGGGTTTTCCAAAATCCCCTCCGCCACACACAACGTCATCATCGTGTCGTCCGTCACTTCACCAGGCTCTAACCGCCAGGCACCTCCACCGATGATCTCCGTCAAATAACCGTATTTTGCTTGGATTTCCCTGACACTCATGAATTCGGTTGTTCCACCCAAAGCGTCTCCAATCGCGACACCGTAGATACCGCCTTTAATTTTGCCCAGCAAGTCGTTTTCGTTCATATTTCTACCTCCCCGCAATCTGTTAACGATCTATTTCCTTTAGCTGCCCTTCCATGCCTGCAAGTAATCGCTCTACCAAGCTTTGATATTTACCAAATTGCTTTAAAATCTTGGTTACCTTATCTGCCCGTTCTTCCAGTGTCCCGCTTACGATGAAATAGGGAATTCTTCTCATTTGGAGATCAGCTATAATTTGTTTCTGAAAAGAAAATCGCTGCACTTCTCCGGAACGATCCCAGGTATCTGCGTAGGGAATGTCCGTATCACAAACAAATACACAATCATACCGTGATGCTGCTTCCGCTGCTAATTGCGTTAATCGAGGCGTCGCTTTGCCATGATAATAGTGTGAAAACATGTACGTCGTAATCGCATTCGTATCTACAAAAAGGACACCACGCGCATCTTGTACGAGACGATCCTCTCTTTCTAAGTGACCCTCCGCGATTGCTTCCAGCTGCTCTAACGTTAGTCTTCGGTCCACTTGGTGTTGCTCCCAATATTCTCGACCATACTCCGCCATCCAGACGGTATCCATCTGTTTCGCCATATAAGCGGACAGTGTCGATTTGCCAGTTGAAGGAGAGCCGAGGAATACGACTTTGGCAATCATATCTTCATACACAACAGAGCTGAGAAACTTTCTATTGTCAAAAGGGTTCCCCCTCACTTGCGTGCCAGAAACCGGGAATGTTACCCGATGAGGATCGACTTGCCGATTCTCCGCCCCCAAAGCCAAACTCATGTGATCACCATAAAACTCACTGGAGTAAAAATGTGTGATCTTCCGCCCCTCCAGCTTCTGAAGGATATATTGCTCATGCATCCTTTTTATCTCCGGTGTATCCCCTATCTCCATAGGTCCGTCCCATGCTTCGATAACCTGCACCTGCGGATAGAGGGTACGGATCCAATTGGACCGCACACGCAAAGGAATATCCGTCGTTTCGGGACAATCATAGATAACAACAATCACTTCATCTGTTTCTTGGATGGCTGTTTCAATCATAAGTTGATGGCCCTGATGAAGCGGCGCAAACTTCCCAAGTGTCAGGCCTGTTCTGTGTTGTGGCATACTTGCTCCCTCCGATCTACAAAGTGTAACTCTCGTTTCCATGAGATGTATCCCGCCGTGGCAATGATCAAGAAGATAGCGTACAAGAACGCTACTGCATACAAATCTTTATACGCATACATCCCTATGGACATAACATCGACAGCTATCCAGAGGAGCCAGTTCTCCAGCACCTTGGATGAGAGCAAATATTGAGCTATGAGGCTCAGTGTGGCGATCAAAGCATCTATATATGGAATGGATGCGTCCGTATACGATTTAAGTACATAACCCCAGAGGATTGTTACCGTTACGAAAAACAAACTAAGCATTAGCGTGAGTCGGAGTGTCAACTTTCGAGTGGGTCGCACCTTCGCACCTTCTCTTTTCGTTAGCCAAATGATCCAACCATACACGCTTAGTATGAAAAAGAATACCTGCAGCATCGTATCCGCATAAAGTTTGGCTTCCCAAAACATCAAGAAGAAACAGCCCACATTGACCAGCCCGATGGGCCATGCCCATATGTTTTCCTTAGCTGTCAACCAGACACACATCAACCCTGTGGTTGTTGCCACGATTTCAATCATCGTCGATGACGTGTAGACGGCAATGGCCATCATACAGATGAATAACACGGCTAACGTCCCTACCTTTTTCATATAACACTACCTCCTAATAATATCAGAATGACAATATTGAAATGTAAAAGAGAAGCGCCTAGCTGTAAATCGACAGCTGCGGCGTCAAATCGGTAAAACGGTATAACTGTGCTGCTCTTTGCGAGTAGCGATTCGAAAGCTTCGGCTCTCCATGTCGATCATGAACTTCCTCAATAATTCCCTTGCGGCTCTGCGTCGAGGTGATTTTACGAATGAAGTTCCGCTCTTCGAAATGCGGCACTACCGTTTGAATTACTTGATATAGCTCACTAATCGTGAACTCCTCAGGGAGAAACTCCTTGGCTATCGTCGTGGTGATCATTTTGGCCTGAATTTGATGCAAAGCGTCCGTCAAAATCTCCCTATGATCAAAAGCCAGCTCCATACGAAGCGCCTCTTCTAAAGGAAATAAGCGCACATCTATCGCATCCGTATCAGCGCGCCGCTCTGCCAACAGCTTCTCGTGAACTAAGGCGAAGAAAGCGTGAGAGATGATCCATCCTCTGGGGTCACGTCCAGGTGTGCTGTAGACATTAAAGTACGCCATATGAACATCGGTCACACCGGTTTCTTCTTGCAATTCCCGCTTTGCACAAGCATACATACTTTCCGACTCTTGGCAAAACCCGCCAGGCAAAGCCCATTGTCCCTCGAAGGGCCATTGTTTTCTTTGAATCAGCAGAACCTGCAGTTCCCGAATGGGAAGAGACTTCTTCGTTGAATGCTTTTCCGTAGACGTAATCGTGAAGATGACAATGTCGCTAGGGGCGCCATCTGGAGTTCGATATTTATGAGAATTATAATGTGATTGATTTTCGTTAGCATCCATTGTGCCACCTGCTTCTACAGCTTTTAATGTCATTTCGATATTATCATTATGACATATTCACTCGAGATGTCAAGGATAAATAGCCCTCTTTTTGACACGGAATGAAGAACCTGTTGTAATACTTATATGAACCCACTACGATGTACGAGAACATCCCCATGAACAAAGGAGGACCCCCTATGGATCCGAAAGTCAAACAAGCCTTATCGACGACACTACATAATTGGCAGGCAATGACCTCTTATCAAAGTGATGAGAAGGAAGCTGTGGCTGATCAATTTCAATCTTCCTTCTATCTATTCATCGATTCGGTCTGCGATTGGGTAATCCGTCAAACCCCCATGCCTCAAACACTGGATGAACTACTTGAAATCGATATGATCCAAGATATTTTCGACCTGCTTCCTGCGCCGTTACATTTGAATTTCGAGACCGAATTAGAATTAATTGTAGATCATGTAGAACGTGTTGATGAAGATAAATACGATTGATGACAGCCAAAAACCTGAAAATCCTTAGAAAAGGAATTTCAGGTTTTTCTAGATTCAACCGATTCAACTCAATTCGACTTTGAAGTTGGACGCGGATTCTGTTAACTCATTTGCTAAGTTCAACAAGTTCAGTGAATTTGCAGCTGTTTCTTCCGTGCTCGCCGTGGCTTGTTCACATACGGCTGCAATCGTTTCAATGGAAGTTAATACGACTTTGGTTTGCACCGATTGTTGGGCACTTGCAGCAACGATTTCTGTAACTTGTTTGGCTGCATCGTTGACTTTATAAGAAATTTGGACAAGCGACTCTCCTGTTTTCTTGGAGAACGTCACTGCATTTGCAGCAGCTTGGGAGCTTTGTACCGTATACTTCTGCACATCTCGTATAATGGCTGTAATTTCGTTAGCTGCATCAGAGCTTCGTTCCGCCAGCTTGCGAACTTCGTCAGCAACAACTGAAAAACCACGGCCGTGCTCCCCCGCGCGTGCCGCTTCGATCGCAGCATTTAAGGCCAGTAAGTTTGTTTGCTGTGCAATTTCATCGATGACCTCGATGATTTCACCAATTTTGGTGGACGCGGTTTGCAAGGTCCCCATTTTTACGCTCAACGTATCCATGCTTTCAATGGATTGCTGCACGACTTTACCACTTTCATCAGCGACTCTCTGTGCGTCACTGCACATCAGGGAAGCGTCTTGCGCATTTTTAGCAACACTGTCAATCGCGGTAGATAATTCCTCCAACATTTCATTCATCTCTTGTGTCGCTACAGCTTGTTCGTTGCTGCCCTTCGCAATTTCAGTCGTGCTTCGTGAAATAATTGTGGAGGAATTAGAGACTAAGAGTGCATCATGTTTCACTTTACTAATCAATTCCCGCAAACTTGCAACCATATGATTGAACGAAACTGTGAAATTCCCGACTTCATCTCTGGAGGTCAAGTTGCTTTCTAGGGTCAAATCGCCATTCGCCACTCTGCTCGAAATATCCTCCAAATGTTGCAGCGCACTACGTGTAGATACGCAGAATGCAATCGATAAATAAAACGCTAGAGCTAACAAAACCGTAACGAACGACATGGCTTGCAATCGTCCCGCAGCAAATGCATCTATCCGCTTGTGAAGCAGCTCATTCAGGATGGGAGTAGCCGTATCATAGAGTTTAAAGGCAGACGCCATCGTTTGAGATTCCGCATTTTCCAATTCTACTATCGACACATTTATTTGATCTGAATCTATAAAACGCTCATTGAGCAGTTTAATGAACTGTGAAATCAGCGTATCCGAATCTGCCAATTGTTGGATAAGAATTGAATGAATCGCGCGATTGCTCGCGAAAGCCGTGTTTAAATCAGCATTTAGGCTGTCAATATGGCTTTGAATTAATGTTGTATTTCGCAGAAGTTGTCTCTTTGTTGCTTCGTCAACCTGATCCTTATGAATGGCATTGAGCGCAAGTCCATGGGATAAGCTGATCAAATCTGTCAGATTCGGTAACGTCTGCAACGTTGCACTCATGATATAAAATGTATCGATATCGGGATCCAAGATTAAATTGGAATTGTTACTTGTGAGTGTACTTAGCGCAATGAGGTCCTGAACAAATGTGAGGTGGTTCTCATAATTGGCCGTATCCTTCGAGTGAAGGGCAGTTTCTTTATAACGCTGCCAATCTGTCGTGATCTTGTTCCAAGCCTCCGAGGTACGCAAACTTCCTCCCAAATCGGCATCGAGTTTACTTTGAAGCACCATATTCTTCTCAACTTGTTGGATGCTAGCGTTAATTTTGGTTCCTGCAGAGGTATCTCCATATATGTACTCGTTCACAAGCACTCGTAAATCCAGCGCTGATCCAAGCAAGTTTATTAATCCTGTGTTATATTTACTGCCAATGATTTCATCTTTTCCAAAATCGATGGCTCTATTTTTTTCCGACACATAAAAGTAGATTAAAAAAACAATGGGGATAATGAGAACTAACCCGACAGTAATGAATTTCTGACCATAGTTAAGGCGATTCATAACTTTTATTGCGGGGCCAAAAATGGTATTTATCATAATTTCTCCTCCTCGACAATGACATTTCATATCGGATTTCGCCATCTTTCGACTTTATTCCTCCCTAAAAAATGCCAAGGGACGTGATATTAAATGACATGAGAGTTGAGGATGTTTTTACAATTAAAAAGCTATCCCTAAGTCAATAGACTTTGAGATAGCCTCACAGCAACGTTCTTATGCAACTTGAGTTTAACTTCTATTTATCAGGATCAGGGATGTTCTGTGTTCTCACGTTTATTTGGCAAATGCAGATCTACTATCGGAACCTTAGCCCAATCGATGTCGGAGGCCAAATAAAAACTTGTGTAGCAAGGCTGATTGTAAACAACGTTCTGCCATGCGATACCGGTTCTGTATTGGGGATCGTGCATCAACGTATATAATTTCCGGTCTGTTACCTCTGTGCTCAAGTAGATGCGAATCGCCGAACTATCCTCTGTGCGAACTAGTAGTTCTTCTCTCCAATCCCCGAATACATCCGCAACGAGGCACGGATTTCCCTTGGTTCCGTTGTTGGAACCCGTTCCTTCTGCCGTCAACAGCCGGCCTCGATGCCAATCCTCAATAGCAACAGGCTGATCAAACCTACCGCTAATGATCTGGGTTGTCATGTTGGCCGACCACTTGATGTTCATGTTCGTACCCGGAAACTGCTTGGCAATCTGTTCCCCCGTGCATGTCATCAAGCCAAAGGCTTCATCGCTTTCATAATCCTCGCTGCACCACGTTTGAAGACCCCGGTGATTCGGATCCACCTGTCCGATCATCCCACGCCCCACGTCATCGGCAGCGAAGCCGCCATACAATACCTCACCTGTTGCCGCATCGCGCAGCGTATAGCCGTAGGGTCCCCTTGCGCCGCTTTCGTGGACCATGAAAATCTCCAATCCCTGCCGATCCGGATCGATGTTCGCTACGTGAAGGGCATCGCCATGACCGAGCTTGACGATGGTGCCAGGCGATTTACTTGGGGGTGGCATTATCCCCCGGGAGCTGTACAGAATGGTTCCGTCATGGTCGATGGTAGCCGCTCCATAAATAATTTCCTGGCAGCCATCCCCATCCACATCAGCAATGCTTAGCGAATGTGCCCCTTGCTTGGCGAGGCTGCCAAAGTTCTCGTTGCGCCCATCTTGCAAACGAAGCGTGTCATGGAATGGATTATTCATCGTAATCCAGCCGCTGTCCACGAACCAGTTTTCCTTCAGTTGTGTGCCATCCCATGAATAGGAGATAACAGCAGCCCGGGTGTAATAGCCGCGAGCGAAGATCGCATAGGGCTTCGCGCCGTCCAGATAGGCCACACCAGCAAGGAAACGATCCACGCGATTACCAGGCTCAATCCGGTTCCATGCGTAATCCCCCCACATTAGGCCATCGTCATGCCTGCCCGGCTTATAATGGATCGTCTGCAATTCTTCACCCGTCTGCCCATTGAACACGGTTACATATTCAGGTCCCTCGAGAATGAAGCCCTCGAATGACCGCAAGTTGTTGCGCTCGCTCCGACTTGGAGCGTACACGTCAATAAAGTAATCGGCAAGCTTCTCCGCGTCCTCGCTGGACAAAGGATACCTATAGTGATGATCGATTCCAAAGCATTCTTCCAATGTAGCAGGCCAATGCCCAGCCACGACCTCTTCATGTACGTGCCAGTGCATGAACATTTCGACAATATGCTTATAGTAGTCCGCACTGCTCATTCTGTAGTCGTCCTGATGGCTGTACCCTGCGGCTATATCCTCTGGAGGCATGGTGATATAGGCTTCTGAAGATGGTCTTCCCTCCTGATCGTATCGCACTACCTTCGTACCAGGCGCCGTCTTAAATATCAGCTCCGCTTTCCCATCTCCGTCAAAATCATAGACGAGAAACTGTGTATAGTGAGCACCAGCCCGAATGTTCACACCGAGCTCAATCCGGTAAAGCAGGGTTCCGTCCAACTTATAGCAGTCAATGTAGACAGGACCGGTGTAGCCGGAATGCGATACGTCCTTCGAATTGGACGGGTCCCATTTGACGAAATACTCGTATTCTCCGTCGCCATCCACGTCCCCTACGCTCATATCATTGGCCGAATAGGTATAGGGTTGGCCGGTTGGTGTGATGCCATCAGCGGGCTTTTGCAAAGGCAGCTCGTAGTACGGACTCACCCATGGCGTGACTTCAGCACTTCGGTCGACTTCTTGTCCATCCACGACGGCACAAATATGAAACACCGATGCAAGCGTTCCGCTGCGGTCCAAATAGTTGGTGCTGTCATGAACAGCAGCGATATGGACGCCATTGCGATAGAGGTTAAAATCGGTACCGATCAATCCCTTGTCGCTATAACCCGTCACTTCATTTCCAAGCAATCTCCAGCTGAGAAATACACCTTCGGATGTAGCAGCTGCAACCAGACCCCGGCCCAGGTATTCCAGCTGCACCTTAGCATTCTTCTTTTGGTCATATGGCTGCTGTCCATGGAATGTCTTCATATCACACTACCTTCTTTCCCGCTATGCTGTCGGTGTTACGCCAAAGGTATCTCCATTTCTCGAACGCCAAGAGGTCGCTTATGCCTGACCTTGCGCGATTTGAGCGAGACGTTCCTTAATATTTTCCGTACACACGCCACCGTGGAAAGTAATGACAGTTTCAATATCATAGTCCAGCAGTCTGGCTACAGATTCGAGTGCTAACGGCATATTTGGCGTGAACTGAGGATTCGGAGGCATAAGAACACCGTCTAGCGACGTCAGTGCATCTCCAGTAATTAATGTTTTAGAGCTTGGGTGATAAAGACTGATATGATCCTGAGTATGCCCAGGTGTATAAATGACTTGAATGCCCCCGCCAAAAGGTAGTACGTCCCCATCCTGAAGCGTCACATCCACTTTGGTCGGTGTGACCAAAATCTTGCGTTTCTCCGTAGGCACTTCCCCTTGAATGTAAGGCTTGCCTAGTTCGTGAGCCAGTACTTCAATTCGTCCTTCTGAAGCATTGACCAGCTCTGGCAGGCTGCCGATGTGATCCATGTCATGGTGCGTAATAATGATTTTCGTCAGCTTTTCAAAAGGAAAGGATGCTGCAGCAAGTTGGTCGCGAATAAGTCCTAACTGGCCTGGGATACCCGTATCAACAAGGATGACATCCTGCTCGTCCCAAAGTAATGCCGCATGTACAGTGAATGCATTCCCATTAACGTCCATATCCAAAATAAGTGGTTGAATTCCTGCTTGATTTGCCATTCCTGCACCTCCAGAATATTTGCCTAACAACTTAATTCCATTGTAATAGCTGGCGCATGCAAGAGCAATTTTTGCAGCTTCATCGGTATCTAGCCAATAATCCGTCTCAATATCGCAGGGTAATCCGTAATAATCGCTGAGACACCGCAATCGATCATTCGCTTCATCTCTTCTTCCTCATTGACTGTCCAGACGATGACCTGCCTGCCGCTGTTACGAATCGCCATGACATCCTCGCGCTCAACCATCGTATGATGCAACGAAACCGCTTCTACCCCCAACTCAAAATCTTCAATCAAACGAATTGGACTCAGCAGCTTGGCGTCATAGACGAGGCTAATTCGAGCTTCAGGTGCTAGCTGCTTGAGACGGTATAACATACGATGATCGTAGGAGGAAAAAATAACTGAGCTTAGCCGCCCGCATTCGCGCAGCAAGGCTACGACCTTCTGCTCTATGCGGCCGCCATAGCTTAACTTCAGCTCCACATTTAAGCCGATTTCCGGCGGTACCAGCTCCAGGACTTCACGGAGTAAAGGAATCTGATCCCCAGCATATTCATCTGAAAACCACGATCCCGCATCTGCTTGCCGAATGTCTGCCAGCGTCTGCTCGCCAATGAATCCGCGCAGATTCGTGGTCCGGTCCAGCGTTTCATCGTGACAGACTACGATTTCCCCATCCTGCGTGAGATGGATATCCAGCTCAATCGCATCACATTGCTGCTGAAGCGCTAATCGAAGAGCAGCTAACGTATTTTCAGGTGCTTCACCTGCCGCTCCACGGTGTGCCACGACCATCGTCTTTTCATTTTGCCATTTCATTTCAATTCCCCCTTATTATTTAATCCCTGAATGCATGAAGCTTTCCACAAACTGACGTTGGAACACGAAAAAAGCTGTTAAAAGAGGCAGAATCACCAATACAGTAGCCGCCGTTACAGTCCCCCATTGCGCGCCCGTCTCAAACGATTGGGCAAAAATCGCAATCCCAACAGTCAACGGTCTCGTTTCGATGGAATTCGTTATGATGAGCGGCCACATGAAATCATTCCAATGTGCACTGACGGAGATTAAGCCAAAGGCCAAATAGGTCGACTTGGCTGAAGGCAGATAGACATGCCAGAGTATTTGCCACCAACGACAGCCATCCATTTTTGCAGCCTCATCTAAATCCATCGGGATTTGCTTAAATGTTTGCCTGAGAAGGAACACACTGAACGAAGAGGCCCAATATGGCAGCATGATCGCCAATTTGGTGTCCACCAGACCTAGATCTTTCATGATCGTATAATTTGGAAAAATGAGAATATCAGGTGGAATCATAATTTGAATTAAAAACAGCATGAACATAATGCCTCGACCCGCGAAATTCAATCTAGCAAACGCATACGCGGCAAGGGTAGCTGTGATCAGCTGTGCAGCCAGCACCCCAATGACGATGATGATCGTATTTGAATAATAGCGAAGAAAAGAAATGGTATGCCAAGCCGTCTTATAATTTTGAAATGTTGGATGCTCAATTGCAAAGGGATTCACACGGGTAATGACCTCACTGGACGGCGTAAACGAGGTAAAAACAGCCCAAATAAGCGGAACTGCAAAAACGATAGCCAGCAGCGCGATGACAAACCGGTTGGTGATCCTAACTACCATGATGCTGACCCCTTTCTAGTAATGGATACGTTTATCCAGAAATACATAGTTAAAGATGGAAATACTCAGTAGAATAACGAGCAAAACGACGGTAAGGACCGAAGCTTTTCCCATATCCCAAAAGCTAAAGGCCGTCTCATAAATATGGTATAACAGCAGGTTGCTTGCGTTGTTCGGGCCGCCTTTTGTCATCACATACAGGTGATCCACCAATTTAAAAGAATTCGTCATAGCAATAATCATAACGAATAGCGTTGTCGGCATTAGAAGCGGAAACGTAATTCTTCTGAAGGTTTGAAAAGGGCGTGCCCCCTCCATTTCTGCAGCTTCATATACCTCCTTCGGTAAATTCTGCAAGCCAGCCAAATAAAAAATCATAAAAAAGCCAGCTTCCTTCCAAATCACCATGAGCATCATCGAGAATAGGACCCAGTGTGGATCACCTAGCCAATGCGGAGCCGGTATGCCAAACACATTTAAAAACTTATCAAGCAACCCGTAACTCGGGGTATAAATAAACAGCCATATATTTGCAATAGCAATCATCGGAATGACCGTTGGGTAGAAAAATAGCGCACGCAGCAGGCCAGTGCCTCTGAGCTTGTTATTCACCCAAATGGCTACGTACATGGCCAAAAAGATACTCACAGGAACCGTACCAATGGCCAGCAATACGTTATTTTTCAAAACCTTTAGAAAGATATCATCTTGAAAAACATGGGCATATTGATCGAACCCGACAAACGTCTTGTCTGTAAAATCAGAGCTGTAGAAGCTCCAATATATCGATTTGAGGATAGGGTAAAAAGTAAACGCCCCTAAGAATAGAAGTGAGGGCAGGAGAAGCGCATAGGCGAAACCATGCAATCTCCAATTGATTCTTCTTTTTGTACGTAGTGCCGGTTGCATGGAATAAATCCCCCTCTTTCTCGCAACTCGTGAAAGCCAGCGGAAGGGAAGTGCAGGCCAATAACAGGGAGTTAACCTCCGTTAGCCGAACACTTCCCTCTCGTTTTCGCTATCCGCCGCTGCTATTTTTGAAAGCTTTTCAAAATGTCATCCGCTTGCTGCTGTGATTTTTCCAATGCCTCTTTAGGCGTCATCGTTCCTAGCAGCGCTGCTTGGATATTATCGTTAAACAGCTTGGTTACTTGGCCATTCTGATAAGTAGAAAGCTCGCTGTCTGCGTATTTCAGTTGATCCCTTGCAACAGCCGCTTGCGGGAAATCCTTTATGTAGTTTTTCAGCTTGTCTGTCTCATAAGCAGCTTTGGTCGTGCCTACATAACCTGTATCAATGGACCACTGTGCCACACGATCAGGCTGTGTTAGGAATTGAATAAACTTGATGGATGCTGCTTTGTGGTCATCAGGAATATTTTTGAACACATACAGATTACCGCCGCCAGTTGGTGAACCATACTTTTTATTGGCAGGCAGGAACGCTACGCCAAAGTTGAATTTCGCATCTGTTTTAACTTTTGTCAGGTTGCCTGTTGTGTGGAACATCATTGCCGTTTTACCGCTAATGAAATCAGAAGGAACGGTTGCCCACTCAAGTGTACCTTCTGGCATCACTTTTTCCTTGCGTCCTAGATCGGTGTAAAATTGCAGAGCTTCCTGTACTTCTGGTTTGTTAAAAAACACTTGCTTGCCGTCAGGTGAAACAATGTTTGTGCCGGTTTGAAGGGAAAGTGCTTGCGTCATCCAGTACTGATAACCTGTGCTAGGAATTTCAAGCCCCCACTGCGATTTGTCGCTTGTCGTGAGCTTAGTTGCATATTCCTTCAGTTCCGTCCAGTTCGCTGGTGCCTTCTCTGGATCAAGACCTGCCTTCTTAAATAAATCCTTGTTGTAGTACAGCACAATCGTACTGCGTTGGAAAGGTACGCTCCAAACCGTATCTCCCGACTTCGTATTTCCCATAAAAGCTTCGTAGAAACCGCTAAAATAATCCTTGGAGAAGCGAGGCGTCAGATCCTCAATGGCTTTCATTGAAATCAAGCTGTACAAGTCAGTTGAAAGCAGTACGGCTAAGTCAGGAGAATTGCCCCCTTGTACAGCTGTTGCAACCTTGGTCATCGTATCTTGATAGCTGCCGCCATACACGGGTTTTACTGTAATGGTTGGGTTTTCTTTATGGAAATCGTCAGCCAGCTGATCGATCAGCTTTGTAATTGGACCACCAACCGCTACGGGGAAGTAAAATTGCAGTTCAACCGGCTTTGTGCTTGCAGTTGCTGCGGCGCTTGCCGTCGGTGCTGCAGCCGTTTTGGTTTCTGTGTTGCTCTCTCCCTTCGCGCAAGCTGTAGCAACCAACGTGACCATGAGTAGTGAGACTAGTGCTTTTTTCATTGTTTTTTCCTCCTAAAAGTTATTGGATTTAATTTCGCTAAGCTGATTTAAAATATAGTCAGGTTCAATACCTGTTTGTACTATGTCATTCGTAGAATCCGCACCTGTCAGTACAAATGCTGTGTACATGTCGTTCGAATTCCCGAATTGAATATCCGTTGAAAGTCGATCACCAACCATCAAGCATTGTGATGGCGGGATTTTCAGCAGATCAAAAGCTTTTTGCGCATAGTACGATGACGGCTTGCCGATTACACGGACTGTCTTCTGCAGGCTGGCCGTTTCCAGTGCTTTGACAAGAGACCACGTATCCGGAATCACCCCATCATCGATTGGACAAAAGGGATCAGGATTAGCCGCAATCAGCTTGGCCCCGTTTCGAAGGGCATTCACACCTGCTGTTAGCTTCTCAAATGTAAACTGCCTGTCTAACCCCACAAGTACATGTGTCGCTTGCAGTGGATCCTTCGTCGTTTTGACGCCATATATCGCCAATTCTTGTTCCATTGCTGCTTCACCTATCATAAGAACGTTGGCATCCGGCTCATGCTCTTGAAAAAACTTCCCAGCTACACATAAGGCCGTGAGTACCTCATTTACCTCGCAAGAAATGCCTAACTCGCTAAGCCTCATCTGCACGCTTTCCTTGGTCCGAATGGTTGTATTCGTAACGAACATCACCGATTTGTCTTGCTCACGCAGCCAGTTCACCGTACTCAACACACCCGGCAAAAGCTTACTGCCCGCATAGATCGTACCATCCAAATCGAATAAGTAGCCTTTAAAGGCATGTAACTCCTTACTGCTTTTCCCTGAATGTTTTCGCTGAAAAGGCACGATACCGCTCTTGCTATCGTTGCCACGCTCAGGAAATCTAGATGTTTCTGCCACAGCACTGCCTCGCTTTCAATAAAAATAACCCTTATCCAAAAAACACGAAAATAAGCCTTCTCAGAGTATGACAAGCATGCTCCTGCTTATTTTCACATTTTCCTGGACAAGGGTTTTCTCCTGGTCTCGACCCAAAGTATCAGTTCTTGTGATATTCATAGTTCTACTATAGATGAAGATTGTAAGCGGAAAATTATCGACATTTAATGATTTTGTAAACCTAGTGTCGACTCCACATGCTCGGATCCCCAATGGATATGTAGTCTGCACCGCTATCGAGCGCTTCTACGATTTCTTTCTCGTATCGAATAAGGCCCCCGACAATCAACGGTTGTTTAATCGTACTTTTCAATTCCTTGATCACTCTTGGCATTAAACCTGGCATTAGCTCAACTTCATCCGGTTGAATGCTGTTGATCATGCGGACTGCCGTTTGCAGCGCAGCCGTATCAATAATAAAAATCCGCTGAATACTTTTAATACCAGCTTGTCTAGCTGCTGCAATGGAATTGGATTTAGTCGTAACAATCCCGTCCACTTTAAACTTTTCAGCTAAATACCCGACCGCATGTGCATCTCGGCCAAGACCGCCTACCATTTCCAAGTGTACATACACTTGTTTGCCTGCTCGGTGAAGCTGTTCCATGATAGATTCCAGATTGCCAATATGACCTGTCATTAAGTTAACTCGCGTTACATCACTTTCTAAAACCTTTGTGAGCTGATCGTCTTTCGTCACTGATGCGATAATTGGATATTTACTCGACATACGCTCTCACCCCCACTCTAACCTTAACAAACATTTATTTGCTAAGTATTAACACCCCCTCCGGCAATTGAATCTCGGAGGAGATGTTAATGATTCAGTTAATTCGAAAAGTTTAGGGCTTGCAGCATGCGGCTTAGCATCACAGCACTTTCCGCACGTGTACCGGTACTCAGCGGTGAAAAGGCATTACCATCTCTGCCGTTAATAATGTGCAGCGAGGAAGCTACTCTACTTGCATCCTTGGCCCATTCGGCTATATTCGCTTCGTCACTGAACGTGACCGAGTTGTTTGGTTGCGGCTCTACGTTGTAGCCTGCGAATTGTAGGGCTCTGTTGATCATAACCGCCATTTCTTGGCGGGATATTGGCGCGTCTGGACGGAAAGTATGATCTTCATAGCCGCCAACGAGTCCAAATTGTGATGCAAGACTAACTGGTGTCGCAAACCAATCAGAAGCTTTGACATCCTTGAAGCTTGCCATTGTTGCTTCTGATGAGGTTAAGCCGAACGATCTCACCAGCAAAGCGGCAAATTCCGCGCGTGTTACTTGGCGGTCCGGTGCAAAACTCGATGCCCCAACACCTTGCACAATCCATTTATTCGCCATGGCTTCTACCGTTTGTTTGGACCAATGCTGCTCTAAATCACTGAATGTCACTGGGTTCGTTATAAGTAGATACGTGCTGTTCGTACGGCTGAAAATGACAGCTTCATTGCCACGGATCATAAATGGAACTGGATTATACACGGTATTGCCATTGACATCTTGCTCTTCACGTACGGCAGCCAGAGCTTTGGTTTCGGTTCCGGCATCCAACTTGATGGATCTGGCAATGAACGTTTGGAAGCTGGAAACGTCTGCGCTCTTCCCTTCCCCTGTTCCTGCTGTAAGCGTAAAGTCAACGGCCTTCTTGACGTCTTTCCCGTCTGCAACTGCTTCTGCAGCAGCTTTTTCATTCAATTTAATTTGAATGGTCAAGTTTAGCTTATCTTGTGAGGTCCCTAGCTTCTCTGCCCAAGCTTGCAAATCTACAGCTGACAGATTCAGCTCATACGATCCCAGTTCGCTTTGAATAACAACTGTATGATTATTAGCAGCTGACCCTACAGCTTGAATAGCTGCTGGTGTCAAGATGGCAACAGCTTGATCCTTCTTCTCACTCAACGGTACGGTTATGATCAGCTTATCGTTCGTTCCCGATTGCTGGATGGCAGCTTTCATAATCGCATCTGTAACTTCATAAACAGAATCCTTATTGTCCTTGCTTGGGTCTGTTCCTGGTTCTGGTACTGTTCCTGGGTCAGTGTCTGGGTCTGTTCCTTCATGAGGTACATTTAACGTGATCGGCTGTGTATACAAGTCATACTTATTGCCGTCATTCATCGTATAGGTGTATCGTAATAGTGCGTGTGCTACACCTGAACCCTTCGCAGTAACCTCGTTGCCATTTACTTCAAAGGAAGTTTGCCCATCTAACAAAACTATCTCAGGTGCGATGGTTGTTGTATCCCCTTTATAGGTTGTCACACTTGCCTGAATCGGAAGTTGTTCCATTTTCGCTAACGTATACGCTGTCTTCTCCGGACGAATAGCCGCCGCCATATCTGCCGCCCAGTTGGCATAATCGGTCGTTAATCCCCATGCACCATTTAAGAAAAATTGATTAAACGCCGTTCGATCATTCAGTGTCCATGGTGAAATTAAGATACCGCGATGTTTAGCGGCTTCCATAAAGCTTTGCGAGATTCCGCCATACCCATTATTAAAGGTAGCATTCAATGGCTGAATGGAACTAAGTACAGTTCGCAGCATTCCTTTGACATTACTGCCCCCAGACAGGCTTGATAAGAGACCTGAAGGCATCGTCGGCATCAAGCTGTTCGTACGCAAAATCTGAGCGGCAACGAAGGACATGTTATCGATGTCAGCTTCGGCATTTTTGTCTTTAATCAATTGGACGAAAGCATCAATTGCAGCTGGTGTCGACGTCTTGATTTCGTTCATAATCATTTTCCCGCGTTGCTGAACGAGATCAATTTGTTCTTCCAAGGTCGGAATTTTCACATCAGGATAGTCCTTCGGATGAGGCTTATTGGCATTGAGCGCCTTAATTTCTGCCAATGTGTAATTCTCGATATTTCCCGTACCATTCGTCGTACCAGACAATTCCCCATCATGATGAATAACGAGATAGCCATCTTTGGAAATGTAAACGTCATTTTCAATAAAATCGGCCCCATTATCGAGTGCCAAAATATTACTTTCAATCGTATTTTCCGGCGCAGCCGACGGCAATCCACGATGCCCAATAATGTATGGCTTACGGATCATCGTTTTGTTCTGGTTATATACACCCAGTGCGGTGAAGGCTGCAGCGGGTGTATCTGTCACGATGCCGTTCACACCTGCCGTAATCAAAGTATGCATGGACAGATTTTTTCCGGCAGCTGCCGCTTCATCTTTTGCCCAAACCATGATCGTTCTCATTTGCAAATAGTCCGTATTCTCTTTCGTTGCAGCCTTTTGTGGAATTACAGCAATATGTGCAAGGCTTGCATTGGTTGTCTGGCGAATTTCCATCAATTGTTCTTGGCTAAAATCCGACATGGAGCTAAAATCTACAATTCCGCGAATAATCGGATACGCTAATCTTGCTTTTTTCACCAAATCGCCATTGCCCGACATCACGAATACGTCTTCGATTCGATTTTCCTTCAAATAAGTGATCAAGTTGTCGACGGTTGATTCATCCTTGACATAAAAGGCCGGAATCGTCTTCGTTCCAAACGTATCTAGGATTGCCGCTACATCTCCAATGACTACTTCTCCTGTTGGATTGGTTACTTTTAGTTCGTTGTTTACGTGTAAAATAGCCGTTGCTGGTGTTGTAGCATCCGCCAATTTCGTCAGATCGGCCGCCCGGGTAACCTCAGTTACAATGGTAGAAGCCATCGCAATTTGGGTTGTAGGCTCTGTAACGCTGACATATCGATCGGCCGCCGTGAGTGGAAGGGCCTCCTGCTGTAACGTTACCCGAATGTTATCAACCCTCATTTTGCTGCCGTTAGATTGTAAGCCTATTCGACCTTTCGCATACGAACCTGCATTAGCTGTATCTACGACAACCTTGTCGTTAATCATCTCCATCACCCGATTATTGAATGCCTTAATCGTATAATGGTACATTTTGTTAGCGTCTATGGCTTCCGTAAAAGCACCCGTATCCATAACGTTCCAAGCATTAGCTGTCGTTCTTTCAGCGAATTCTACACCATTGGCAGCAGTAGCATCTTTTCTGACCGCCATTTGGTAATACGGATAATCATTGTTTTGAATCCGATACATGATGGAATGCCATCTTGCATTATCGTTCGCTTGCAAATGCGTTACATCGGCTTCGATTTTATAATTGCCAAATGTCCCTAGGTAGTCTGGCAAAAGCACACGCGAAGGATTGTCTGGCGAAGCCGCCGCATCGATTTCAAACCCTCCGGCTTTAACCACGGCTTTGCTCGCTGTCGTCCCTTCTTTTCTACTCCAGCCTGCTGGAAGTGTGCCTTCCGATAGCTGATCAAAATTTTCTTCATAGAGCACATACTCGCTGTCAGTCGCTTCTTTCGCTACGACGAGCATCGAAATGGAGACACCGTCTTTTTGAGCACTTAGGGTGTATACACCTTTTTGTAAAATGCTCAAGCTGCCATTAGTCACAACGACTGATGAGCTGCTGGAGGTCCAGGTCAATTCATTGCCGGTTATTGTACCTGATGTAAAATCACTAAAGTCTGCTTTAAACGTAATTCCATTTAAGGGTAGCGGTTGATTCACTGTGGCCAAAAAATAACCGTCATCGTGCTTGAGTGAGCTTACTTTCGCTGGCACCGTGTTAGGTGTTACTGTTACTTCTTGCAAGTATTCAGCATTCTCATAAATGACTCTAACCGTTGCTCTCCCCGCTTTCACCGGGTATAGCGCGTTGTTAGAGACTTTGATGATTGACTCATCAGAGGAGTAAAATTTTAATGGCTTGTTTGAAATGGCTTCCGTAATGCCGTCCGAATAGTACACACTGCCGGTAACGCTTATCGGTCCAGTCAATGCCTCCATCGTGCTAGGCATGACGAGGTCAAGCCGATCTGCCGTAATCCGTGTTACCGTCAGGTTATCAAACGAGACTTTACTTTGATCCACTTGGAACCCTACCTTACCGCTTTCCATTACTACTGTGGCAGGCAGCGTTGTGTCTGTTACCATTGTGAAGCTTGGATCTGTCTTTGCTTTCATATATTCTTTGACATTCGTACCAAAAATCCGAACCTTCATCGTATAATCGGAATTCAAAGTCAATGCTCTCCAAGAACCGGAAATTGGCGTTGGCGAATACCAGTTGCCGTCCGGTTTACGATAGGCGAATTCATAGGTACCATTTTGACGGACAGCCATTTGATTGTAAGGCACCTTTCCTGATGAAGGCACCCTGAACATCAGCGCTGCCCATCTTGCCGAATCCAACACAGATTCAAATCTGATATCCGCTTCAACTGTGTAGTTGTCCCATTGGACCGGAGCAACAATCCGAGCTTGTTTACCCGAGGCCTTTCCATCAAAAGTGATTCTGCCATTGCCATAAGTATCCTGCACGACTGTAAACGGAGGACTTCCTGCGTTCACATCAGAAATCCATCCATAAGGAATCGTACCTGTCGGATTCGTATCGAAATTTTCCTGCAGCAGTACCGGATTCACCGTATCTGTAACCGGATTGCTATCGACCAAGTTGATCACTCCGAAACCGGAGGTATCGTTCCAGAACGAGCTTGACTGATACGCACTCCAGTAGCTATTTCTTTGCTGTGTCACGTCCGCCCCGTATCGGTCTGTTACACCAATTTCCAAGCCCAGCTTCTTTGTAAGCACAGGATCCATCTTCAACATATCCCATGGGATAGCCGTCTCTAAGGACCAGCCTGTTGCCGTCTTCTGCATGGCTCTCAAAATCTTATTTGAATTCTTGCTGCTTTGACCGTTTGGTGCAGCTCCGAAATGAAACTCTGGTGATGTAGAGTCCGCTTGGTACACAAATCCGAGCTGCATATCATCTGTCGCGTAAGGGGTTGATTGATGCATCGTAGGATCTAGAAAGAAATTAATGTTATCTTGGTCAAACCAATTCCCCGATCCTGCTGCAGTCAGATTATCATCATCCGCCTTGACTCCTATGTACAGGTACTTATTGTCCCAGAGCATGCCAAATTTACTATCCTTAAACGTACCACTGCCTGTTTGTTTCGTTAAACTTTGACTAATTGACCATAATGACTCATCCAATTTCCCATCAATAACGGGAGCATTAACCGTCTTCCTCACATTTAAAGTATTTCTAACGTCATCTGCGGCGTGTGCCTGTTGCTCAGGCAAGATACCAAGCGGTACAAAGCTAGCAACTAGCGCAGCTATTATAAGACGATTCAAACCTTTTTTATATCGTTTCATAGAATCAATCCTCTCTAATATGAATGGCATAAATCCCTCTTCAATCCAACACTTATTCCTTACATCACTCCTCCTTTCTGTTTTTGAGAACACAAAAAACCCTTCACGCATACAAACGAAACAGCTAGTTTTCACTAGCCAATCATTTGCTGCCTTGAAGGGTTTTCTCCTGGTCTCCTACCCCTGCCTATTCAGTTCAGTTGTCCTATAAACAATACTAGCGATTGATTGTTTGTTATGTGTTATCTATGGAATAAGAAATTGTAAAATGTATTTTTTGCAGATAATAGCCGCAATACCTCTTAGGGAATCTACTGTTCGACGCAGCGAATTATAACGAAGAAAACGAATACAACTAAAAGGAACGAACAAAAAGAAAAGAACAAAAAAATAGACCAATTCCCCATAATAGGAAATGGTCTATTTGTATGATCATCTTTCATTATTCATTGGGAGTATATTCCCTAAACATAAGAAAAACCCTTGATTATTATCAAGGGTTTTCATTGGGATGCGGTCGGAGGGATTTGAACCCTCACGCCTTGTGAGCGCCACCCCCTCAAGATGGTGTGTCTGCCGTTCCACCACGACCGCAAGAGAGATAAATCAATGACCCGTAGGGGACTCGAACCCCTGTTACCTCCGTGAAAGGGAGGTGTCTTAACCACTTGACCAACGGGCCATATCAACCCGTTAAGGACGACAAGTGTTATTATAAAGGATTCCGCTTCCGTTGACAAGCCTAATTTATGGAATTAAAGCCAACTGAAGCTGGTACGTAAGGAGCCCCCATGTCCGCGATACTTGGACCATGAGAACTCCCCAATTCAACGCGTTATTTGATTTTGAAATACGACACAGATTCGTTCAAGGTATTCACCACAGACCTTAACTGTTCCGACGCTGCAGCAATGTTCTGCATCATAGCAAGCTGCTCTTCTGTGGCGGCTGCCACCGTTTGAGATTTTGTCAGAATGTGGGACGTGCTCGCCGCGGATTGGTCCATGGTTGCAGAAATTTCTTCTGAGCTTGCCGACATTTGCTCAGTAATTGCAGATGTCTCATGAATCTGCGTGACGATGTGCGTCACGGATTGCATAATCGTTTCGAAGCTCTGATTCACTTCCTGCATCATTTGTGAGCCTGCACTCGCTTCCTGCTTCGTCGCATTCATCGATTGGGATACACTAGCAATTTCTACTCTCGTCTCGTGAATTAACTGATTAATCCCGTCAGCGGATTCAATGGACTGTGAAGCAAGCTTGCGAATTTCTTGGGCAACGACATTAAACCCTTTCCCATGCTCACCCGCTCTAGCGGCCTCAATCGAAGCATTCAGCGACAGCAGATTTGTTTGGTTAGCGAAGCTCGTGATGCTCGAGGCGATCTGCCCAATCTCATCGGACTTCCGAGTCAGCGACTGTACAGTCATCGATAGCTGTTCCACTGAGCTCAGCATATTTACAATTTGGTGCTGCAGCTTGGAGAGCAGCTCATTCCCCATTGTTGCGTGCTGAGAGGTCAACGAGGAGTGATCTGCCATGACACTTGAATTCTCCGCGACGCGTTGAATCCCAATCGCCATTTCCTCAATGGCACGACTCGTCTCTTCACTGCTTCTTGCTTGCACTTCAACTTCTTGCGTCATTTCTTGAATATTCGTAGCCACATGTTCTGCAGCATGCGCAGACTCTTTGGAACTATCCGATAGCTCAACAGAAGCGTCCTTCACGAATTGCGTATTGGATGCGATCGTACCAATCAAGCCCTTCATTTTCGCAACCATATCATCGACCGATGCTGAAATCTGACCCAGCTCATCCCGGGAATACTTAATCTGAGGCGCGTGACGCAAATCTCCTGCAGCAACTTGACTCGTTATCATCAAAATTCGGCGTACCATCTGCATGATTTTCCTGATCACCATACCGCCAGCTCCAAACAGTATGACGATAACGACTGCTATGCCTATGTAGACACTTTGTGCCGTTTTGCTATTTTCCTGCTTACTATCTACAATGCTCTGGTTAGCATGCGCGTCCAAAATTTCACCAATGACATTCAGACCCTCACGTCCTTTATCAAAGGTTGCTGTCAGCTTCGCTTCATTCAATACCCCTTTGCCAACACTTCCCGCCTGCACAACGGCATTCGCCTCTTTGACCCATTGATCGAACGACGCTTGGAAGCTTGCTGCACTTTGCTCAATGGTCACCTTCGCCTCAGCATGTGCGGTTTGCAATAATTCTTTGGTTTTTAAAATAGTAACAGCTTGTCCGACCCTTGTGTTCGTTTGGTCAATATTGTCTTTCAGCGCCTTCAACTGGCTCGTTTTCTCCTCCGCAGTCAAGGTACCAGATACCAATAACTGATAGGCGGTTAAGGCTTGATACATATCACGATCAGCATTCAGAATAAGAGAAACACTCTTCTCTGTCGTCTCATACAAAGAAGAGGTCAGTGTATCCGTATTGGACTTGTTTATCTGTAATAGATACACGCTCGTGCCTAAATAGAATAGAGAAGGAATCAATAGCAATAGAATAAGACGCACACGTATTGATAATAATTTAGTCACTGGAAGATCCTCCATCGTGAAGCTTTTTTACTCACTATAGAGGACAAACATTTAACGGGTATTAGAAAATTGTTAGAATTAGTTGAGGTTAACTTGAGGTTAACTAAACAAAAAAAGCCCAACGGCAAGAATGCCATTGAACTCATTTCGTGACGGAGAGAGAGGGATTCGAACCCTCGCACCGCTTACGCAGTCTAACCCCTTAGCAGAGGGTCCCCTTATAGCCACTTGGGTATCTCTCCATATGGCTCCCCGAACAGGACTCGAACCTGTGACAACTCGATTAACAGTCGAGTGCTCTACCAACTGAGCTATCAGGGAATGAACAAGTTTTATTTTATTATGAAGGCGTTGTTAAGTCAAGTGTATACGATTTCAATTTCCCCCTGCAATTCCCACAGGCAAATTTACGAACATCCATTTTACGTTTGCGAAAATACTCCGTCTTGCAATTCACGCACTCCAGCCTATATTTGTAAGGTTGTTTCGCCTTAGGCCGCGGTAACGATTGGCAAAATCGGGTGCCGCCAACTTGGGCTAGCAAGGTTTTGAAATCCTGATCACGATGCTTGTAGCCTCGCTTCAAAATATGCAAATGATAATGACACAGCTCATGTTTGATTATTTTCTCGATCTCATCTCGACCGTATGTCTCCCACTGGCTCCAACTAATCTCAATATCATGCGATTTCATAAAATAACGTCCACCCGTCGATCGCAATCTCCGGTTAAAACGCGCCTGATGAACGAAGGGTCTCCCAAACGATTCCATAGAAATCTGCTCGATCCATTGCTGCAGCTCTTGATCTTCCATCCATGAACACTCCCAATGACAAGTCACGAACATGGCTCATGACAAGCCTTAAATACTTCGATTGATAACCATAGATACTTCGAAAGACAACCTATAATACTTCGAAAGACAAGTTCTTACTTGAATTTGTACCGTATGTACGGCTATACTGTCAAGTAGAAAAGAAGATCGAACGCCCTATACAGAAAGGATTTGAACCACCCTTATGCCACAAATGCGCTATGCGATTTTGAAGCTTGATCAACAACTGGAATTCGTCGAAATGCCTTCCTCCTATTCCTATCAATTAACAGCTTTGAACCAACGTTTGCATAAAGAGCTAGAGAAATTAACAGCTGATCATGTGCCGCAGCTTCCGCGCGTGATTGCTGAATGTGATGATTTGGAATTGGTCGGTACAACCTATACCCTCATTCAGGGCTTGGATTATATCAATGGGTTGGAAAAAACGTTCGCTGGCATTCAAGAGAAATCATATCCTTTGATCTCTTTGCTTACTGAAATTCGTGCGCTGCAAGCTCAGCTAGAGCAATGGTACGAAGAGGAATTTGAGCTCTAAAATAAAAGGACCTGCACCCAACTCCCTCATTCTTCATATGCTATAAGTACATGGCGAAGAAGGGGATGGGCATATGCCGCAATGGCTTTGTAATCAATTAA
The DNA here is from genome assembly GCF_059692115.1 of Paenibacillus sp. J31R30. NCBI lineage: Bacteria > Bacillati > Bacillota > Bacilli > Caryophanales > Paenibacillaceae > Paenibacillus > Paenibacillus sp. J31R30. The sequence continues at coordinate 100,119 of NZ_JCAUAV010000014.1, forward strand.
TGCGTGCCTTCCAGAACAAAAACCGCAGACAAATTCGATTATTGAATGATAGCTGGTACTTTTACCGCACTCGCCGCTCACAAGAGGAGTGGCCTGACAGCCAATCGACGGACGGACCGAGCAAACGTAAATTTTGATCAAAAAGCTAGTACTTGTGCCACAAGTGCTGGCTTTTTTGCCGTGGATACATAAGGATGCTTAAATGAGAGTGCTGCTGATGTTATTCGATTAAAAGTAAACATTTGGTAAAAATTAGTTGCACATTTGAAATGTGCCCTCTATACTGTAAATAAATATCCAATACCTCAGAGTGAAGCACACTCGAGCTTGCAGATTCTTCTGCAGTTCGTTTGTGCTTTTTTTGCGTATTGGCTGACAAAGGGGGCTATTTATATGCAGCGAAACAGCAGTTATTGGCTTCGCAGAATGCGTGAGAAGCATAGTAGGATTATGGGAATTAGGGAAAGCGTGGAGCAAGTGCAACTGGAGAAATTCGAAGAAGAGAGTGGTCTGGTGGTACAGCAGGAGAAAGTTAAGAAAGGAAAACGGCAGGTGCAACAGGAGAAAGTTCAGGAATGGAATGATCAGGTGCAACAGAAAGAAGAGCGAGCAGATCAAATGCTAAAGAAAGGAGGTCAAAACCATAAAAACAATGTGATCCCATTGGGACTAAGAAGGTCATCCGCCAACATCAAACCCCATCCTCCCACTCTCGCTGAGCTTGAGGCTGATGTATGGGAGCTTCGGAAGCAGTTTATTCTACAGATCGCCAACCGACGTAATGGAAAACTTCGGCTTATGGATGTCGCAGCTGAGTGCAATGTGAATATTCGCATCGCTGCTGAGTGGCTCATCCGTCTCTCCATGGAAGGGATGCTTTCGCTCATTGCTGACCAGCGGTATACGATGACTTATTTGGTGAAGGAGGTGGGTGGCACTCAGAAGTAGGGGGAACACAAACATACCTTGATGATTAATTGTAAATGGGGGGTGAGCGAGAAATTAGATGGAGAAAATCCAGTTAATAAAAAAGCAGCTGGGAGCGAACTCCCAACTGCCACCACTTCATTAACTGATCTCCTTAACCTACGATTGCGGTTTCTTCATGGTTAAGCCTACGCGGCCTTTCTTCTGGTCCACGTTGAGCACCCATACTTGGACGATGTCTCCAACAGAAACCACATCCATCGGATGTTTCACGAAGCCGTTCTTGAGCTGGGAGATGTGCACCAGCCCATCGTTCTTTATGCCGATATCGACGAAGGCGCCGAAGTCGATTACGTTGCGCACCGTGCCGGTCAATTCCATGCCCGGCACAAGGTCCTCCAGCTGCAGCACGTCTGTGCGGAAGATCGGCGCAGGGACTTCGTCCCGCGGATCCCGCCCAGGCCGCTGCAGGCTGTCTAGGATGTCCCGCATCGTCGGGACACCGACGCCAAGCTTAGGAGCCAGCTCCTCTGGCTCCAGCGTCTGCAGCAGCGCTAGCAGCTGCTGTGAACCAAGCTGCGCGAGCTCGATGCGCAGCTCCTTGAACAACCGATCCACCACGTCGTAAGACTCCGGATGGATCGGGGTGTTGTCGAGCGGGTTCCGGCCGCCCGGAATCCGCATGAACCCGACACACTGTTCGAAGGATTTCGCGCCGAGGCGCGGAACCTTCGACAGCTGCTGGCGGGAGTCGAACTTGCCATTCTCCTCGCGATACTTCACGATGTTCTTCGCTAATGTCGCGTTTACCCCCGACACGTACGAAAGCAAGGACGGGGACGCCGTGTTCAAGTCCACCCCGACATGGTTAACAGCCGATTCTACGACGGCCTTCAAGTTCTCGTCCAGACGTTTCTGCGAAACGTCATGCTGGTACTGACCGACGCCGATTGCTTTCGGCTCGATTTTTACAAGCTCCGCGAGCGGGTCCTGCAGCCTCCGCGCGATCGAAATCGCGCTGCGCTCGGCCACGTCGAGCTCAGGGAACTCCGTCTGCGCCAGCTTCGACGCCGAGTACACGCTCGCGCCCGCTTCGCTGACGATCAAGTACTTGAGCTTCCGCTCCTTGATCTCACCGATCAGCTCCGCAACGAACTGCTCCGTTTCACGGGACGCCGTCCCATTCCCGATCACAATCAGCTCCACGCTGTATTTGCTGATCAACTGCTTGAACTTCGCCTTCGCCTCCGCCACCTTATTATTCGGTGGTGTTGGGTAGGTGACGGCGATTTCAAGCATTTTACCGGTGTCGTCGATGACGGCCAGCTTACAGCCTGTCCGGTACGCCGGATCGACACCAAGTACTACATGGCCTTTAATCGGCGCTTGCAGCAAGAGATTCCGCAGATTTTCCGCGAAAATCTTAATCGCTTGCTCCTCGCCTGCCTCCGTCATTTCACCGCGCACTTCGCGCTCGATGGAAGGGGCTAGAAGTCTCTTGTAAGCATCCTCAACAATGGTGCGCAACAAATCTCTTACGACCGAATCGCCCTTAACGATTTGGCGCAGCATGTAGTCGTGTATTTTATCCGGTTGCACATCAAGACCAACCTTCAGAATCTCTTCCCGCTCGCCGCGATTAATCGCGAGAATACGATGCGGCGGCAGGCGCTTCACAGGCTCTTGATAAGCATAGTACATCTCATAAACAGACTCTGCCTTCGCATCTTTAGCCTCTGTCCGCATAATGCCGTTATCCTGCGTGAATCGACGCACCCAGGCCCGTATTTTCGCATCATCCGCGATATTCTCCGCTAGGATATCCATCGCGCCTTGAATCGCCTCTGCAGCGCTTCCAACCTGCTTGTCCGCGTTGATGTAACGCGAAGCCTCTTGCTCCAGCGAGCCTTGTCGAGGCTGCTTCCAAATCCACACAGCAAGCGGCTCCAGACCGCGCTCCTTCGCAACGCTAGCTCTCGTTTTCCGCTTCTGGCGGTAAGGCCTGTAGAGATCCTCGATTTCCTGCAGCTTCACAGCTTTCTCAATCGAAACGCGCAGCTCATCCGTCAGCTTGCCCTGCTCATCGATCAAACGGACAACCTCGATTTTCCGATCCTCGAGATTACGCAAATACTGCAAGCGCTCCTCGATATCCCGCAGCTGATTCTCGTCAAGCTCGCCGGTCATCTCTTTCCGGTAACGCGCGATAAACGGAATCGTGTTGCCCTCATCCAGCAGCTCCATCGTCGTCTTTACTTTGCCAGCAGGCAGCTGCAGTTCAGCGGAGATTTGCTTCAGGATCCGCTCCTGAATCTCCGCTTTCTTCTCGGCAGGAATCTGGATCTTCTCCTTCGGTTCCTCATACTCGCTTGCTTTTGGTTTTCCTTCGTTCTCCGTCACTTGGCCTTCAGCTTTGGCCTTAAGTCCATCCGTCTCTACATTCGCCACAGTCATACCTCACTTTAATTTATCGTATGTATATGTATGTACAAACCAAAAAACGAGGGTACCAATCGCCCTCGTCCGTTCCAGACCTTATTCAAAATTCTATCAGTCCCACACTAATTTGCAAAGCATCGTCAACCTTTCGCATCGTTTCTTCGTCCAAATGCGTAATTTTGTCCGTCAGTCTTTGCTTGTCGATTGTTCTGATTTGCTCAAGCAGAATGACCGAATCTCGATCGAAACCGTGCGTCTCCGCGTCGATTTCCACATGCGTGGGAAGCTTTGCCTTTTGGATTTGAGCTGTAATCGCTGCAACAATCACAGTGGGGCTAAAGCGGTTGCCGATATCATTTTGGATCACTAGAACAGGACGGACTCCTCCCTGCTCCGATCCTACGACCGGCGAAAGATCTGCGAAAAATACATCGCCACGTTTCACAATCACGTCTTACACCCCGCTTACTAAGCGATCAAGCGTACCGTCCGCTTCTTCCTCCGCTTGAAAAGCTTCAGATGCCATGCTGAGATTTATTTTCGCCATTTCCATATACCCACGCTGCATGGATTCGCGTAGACTGCGCTTTTTGCGTTCAATTAAATACAGCTTCATTGCCTGACGAATGAATTCGCTCCGATTGGAGTTCTCCTTCTCAACAATTCCGTCCACTTCTTGCAACAGATTGTCAGGCAAGCTAATCATGATCCTTTTCGTATTATGCGCATTGCTCACACTCTCGCACCCCCAGAAACGATACAAAGACAATATTACCAGTATGTCATTCCAAAAACCAAATTATACAATAGAATATATGCCTCCGGTATATCAATTATGTTACACCTTAAGATATAAGATTGTTATTACATAGTATTCTATACCCTATTCTGAAAACCCTTCCCAATACCTGCAAAAGTTGCATGGTAAATTCATGAAACTTTCAGCTAGTAGTCCCCTAAACCATTTAATAGCGATGCCTCATCAACGGGTTCAATGCCTCAACCCGCTCCCCATTTCGCACATAAACACGTGCAACCCGGTGTGAAATCATACAAATGATTTCATAATTAATTGTCCCTAGCAGATGGGCCACATCTTCCACGGTAATTCGTTCTTCGCCCTGCTCTCCGATGAGAACAACCTCATCGAGTGCTTGCACGTCCGGCACATCCGATACGTTGATCATACATTGATCCATACAGATTCTGCCGACGATTGGCACTCTTTTGCCACGAACAAGCACATCGGCTTTACCCGAAAGCATACGCGAGTACCCATCCGCATAGCCAATCGGCAATGTCCCAATTTGCTCATCACCCTTGGTGTGATAAATCGTTCCATAACTAACACCTGAGCCCGCTGGCAGCGTTTTGAGATGGACAATCCCTGTTTTCAGGCTCAGCACCGGCTTTAGCTCAATCTTTGATTGATCAACATCCTCGGAAGGATACAGACCATACATCGAGATCCCAAGACGTACCATCGAATAGGTTAAGTCTGGCAAATCAATGGCCGCCGCGCTATTCCCCGCGTGAATATAAGGGAAGCTCACACCTTTAGCTGTAAAATAGCTCACGATCCGCTCAAACCTAGCATATTGCTCCAGCGTATAGCTCTTATCGACTTCATCGGCATTCGCATAATGCGTGAATAGGCCTTCCACTTCCACATCGGGCAGCATTAATGCTTCCTCAATGAAAGGGATCGCATCTGCTTCCGTGTGCAAGCCAAGTCGCCCCATGCCGGTATCCAGCTTGATATGGATTTTCAGCTTCTTCCGTGCCGTGTTCTCCTGCTTACGTCCTTGCTCACGCAGCGCTTCCAACACATCACGACTATACACCGCAATGGTTACATCCAGCTCCCGGGCGCGATTAATCCCTTCAGGCGGCGTGTAGCCGAGTACAAGAATTGGCGCAGTGATCCCAGCATTTCGAAGCTCCAGCGCTTCATCAAAGAATGCGACACCCAGATAATCCACACCCGCGGCGAGAACTTCCTTGGATACTTCTACAGCCCCGTGTCCGTAAGCATCCGCTTTAACGACTGCCATCTGCTTCATGCCCGCAGGCAGTACCTTCTGAAATTGTTCAATGTTGCTGCGCAGCGCATCTAACGATATTTCCACCCACGTGGGACGATAAAAAGCATCCACAAGCGTTCACCTCTTCTATCCACTTCCAAGTAAATTTATGTTCATCCTGATTTTAAAATGCTGTTAATTGCGGTATATGCTTACAAGCAGCACTTTTTGTATTTTTTGCCGCTGCCACATGGGCATGGGTCATTACGTCCAATTTTGCTTTGTTCAGAAGCAGACGCAGGGGCACTTTTCAATAAATAAGCCGCTTCATTCACAAAATAACGGAAAACGCGGTTACCTGATTCTTGTACGGACATCACAACTGGTTTTCTCTCAAAACCATATTTCATCTCGGAGTCTGGTAAGAATTGAGCTCGGATCAAGCCGAAACGCACCAAAATCGTTGCTACCGCATGTAAGAATACATCAGCGCTAGTATCCAGCAGAATCCCGGATTGGCGATGCTTATCCCATTCTTTTTTCACATTGTGCTCAAGTCCAACTGGCCAGCTTGCTAACACACTTGCGATGGCTCTTCTCCAAGCCTGAATATCTTCTGGGCGACCACCCTCATTGAGTTCTTCTAGGATTCCCCAAGCTAACTTGTTCCATAGTGTATCTAAAAGGAGGACTGCCTGCTCCTGTTCCGAAAGCGCCAAGAAATTAGCCAATTGCTTTGCATTCACAATAAGTTGTGTTCCTTCTTCTGTCAATCCTAGCACTAACGCTACATAGAAAAAGAATTGGTATACTGGCTCTTGGTCTTGATTCAATGTTGGTTTGCGGAAAAGCTGCAGATTCTGCTGCTCATCGAACTCGCTCCAGAACTTCCGCGGCAGATGCTTGCGCGCAGCAGACAATTTGACGTTCTTGCCGTCCTGCACAGCGTCCAGAAACGCATTAAATTCCTCTACGATTTGCGGTACAGGTGTCCGCCCATCCATCCAAAGCTGACGCAGCTTTGGGTCCACCACAAGTGGTTTCTGCTTTTGCTTAGATGACTTCGAAGGGGACATATAGGCTCCAATATCATTCGAGTTCAGCCAACGCTCCAACGCGTAATCACTGTCTGCCTTCATATATTGCTCAAAGCGATCAATAAAATATTGTTTATGCTTACATACTTCGTTCAATGAAGCAATTTGATCCTTTGAAATTTTCGATGTGAACCCTAGAAATTGCACCCATTTTTTCAATGAAGTCAAATAAGCACTAATATCCGACTCTGTGCTGTTCAGGACATGACTGATCGCAAATCGACCTAAGAAATCAACTATCATTTCACCTTGCAGATCTTCATAACTGTTCTCATAACGAACCATATAATCCGTCGTCACAAAACGTATGCGGTCTGCATGCTTTTGGATAGTCTCATCTTTTAACTTACCTTCACTCGATAAATACGTCGCGAAGGCAATCGTCTCATTTTCCCAGAATAGCTGCTGCTCTTCCCATGTTAAATTATCAATTGTACTCATCTTAAACACTCCAATTATCTATTCGCTCCAAAGTTGCATTATACCAAAAAAACACCCGTTCGTGGGAGTTGGTTAAATCTTCTTGTGAAATTATCACAAATTATTTGTATAAAATGAGAAAAGGCCCTGCTGCCCAAGGGGCGCAGAGCCTTATTCTCACACGGGTCAGAGCTTATTTCCCTGACTGTCCATCCGTCGCCATCGCGACTTGAATCATTTCATTCACTGGCATATCGCCTGTGAACATACGGAACTCAACGCCATCGTTCGTCCACGTGAGTGTTCTAGGCACATCCTTCGAACCATTCCCTGTGAGCACCCCTACCGTGAACCCGAGGTCAACAATGTCCCCTGGCGGCAGTGAAACCGATTTGGCTTGCGGTCTAACCTCAATCAGATTGAAGCTATATTTCCCTTTATATCTTAAAAGCACCGCGGCATCTTCACCCAGCTTCATATCACTGATGTCTTGTTTCACTACATCCTTAGGCAGGTAGTACGGCTCAACAATACCAATACTTTGCGCTTTGGCGGCTGTTGGGGCCGTCTTCGTCGCATCCGGTTTCGTTGCACCTGTGGCTTTGGATTGATCGGATTGTCCACCTGTCGCGGACAGGTTTTTGTCCGTTACGGATTTGCCTCCAGTTGAAGACGGATGATCCGCATCTGTGACAGCAACGTCAGCTGATGTAGGCATTGTTTGCTGCAAATTCCAGCTGGTCATATTACGCTCCATTTGGAAATAATCCTTATCGAACTTCGTATCGAATTCAAAATTCGTGAAGTTCACTTGCACCAATACATTTTGATTCGCATCCGACACTTGAACTTGTGAAGGTGCTAGCGTTTTCTTATTCAGCCAAATTTTCTGGCGGGAAAGCTGTTCGTTCTGATAGTTCGCAGCAACATCAAACACGTAGGCATCCTTGTCCGTCGTAAATTGGCGATCCTTATCCGCAATGATACTCTTCGCTAAAGATTGGAACAGATACACTTGACCTTGATTCTCTGGCCAATCACTTTGGAAGCGGAAGCTCTTCTTCAAATGCGGCGTCAATACGAATACACCTTCTTCATTACGCAGAACGATCTGAGTAACATCCTTCGTGGCATTTGTCAGGGAAATCCGATAGAAATGCTCCGGCGAGAACGCTACCTCAACTGCATACTCCTGGGGCTGCTGCCCTGTGTTCAAAATCATGCTACCTGATGCTTGATAGCTGCTCGACTTGCCCATCACATGATCCAAATCCTTTACGATAGATCCTGCATCCTTTTTACCCATCCCGCACCCTGCGAGAACCAATGCTACGCACATTACCACTGCTACCACCCATGTGACCCGGCGCATTCGATCATCCCCTCACTCATGATTAACATCAACATAGTACATGCATATGAGGGGACTTGTTCGATTATGCAGACGAGTTGGGGCTTGGCCGTGAAAAACCATTTGTAAATGATTTATTAAATAATTCAGCTGCCTTTCAGGTTGTATACATAATTTATTCACAGTCTTCTGGCATGATATTTAGTTGTATCCATATTCATGAACCGGAGGAGTTATTTTTGATTAATAATCACAGAATCGTGCTTCAAGCATCGCGAGGAGCCGCGGCCTTCTTTGTGATGCTGTTTCATATTTCAGCCATGTCACTCAAGTACTTTCAATTCGACTGGCTAGGGATCGGCACTTTAGGACGTTCAGGTGGTGTAGATTTCTTTTTCTTACTTACTGGATTTTTACTGTATTATACTTATGGTCATAAAATTGGAACTAAAATAAATGTGCTTCCCTACTTAACAAATCGACTTATACGTATTTATCCCTTCTACTGGTTAATTACACTCATTGTGCTGCCTGTTTATTTTCTCGTTCCGAGCTTTGGTTATGGATTTGAGACACATAAAGACGCTATCATCAAATCATTCCTACTGATCCCCCAAACTCATGGTCCGGTATTGCCTGTCGCTTGGTCGTTAAGTTATTTTGTATTATTTTACTTGGTGTTCAGTCTTCTTATGGCTCTTGGGAAAAAGCCAGCCTACTTCTTAGTTTCCATATGGATTACAATAACACTTTGCCATGTTCTAAATGTACCAATAATAAGTGCTGATATTGATCGGCATTTCTACCTAAGCTTTCTCTTTAGTGAAGTTAACTTAGAATTTATTGCAGGCTGTTTATTGGCCAAATGGGCTGAGCATTATAGAAATAAACACTACAAACTGTTGTTAGTAATTGGTGCCATTTGCTTTGTGCTGATATGGATTAATAACAAGTACCTCCTTATCCCTTATAACAATTATCTACTTTACATCATTCCTTCTGCATTAGTTCTTTTTGGCGCTTCTTCTGTTCCAGAACAACTCCAGTTGCCTTATTGGGTAAAGAGCTTGAGTAAGCTGGGAAACGCTTCATACTCAATTTTACTAACGCATCTATTGTTTGTTTCAATTTTAATGAAGTTGAGTGTGGCGACTCATATCGTCGACTACCTTGGCTTCCTTTTCACAGATCTAATAATTATGGCGATGACCGTTCCCCTTTGTTATATGACCTATAGACTTGCTGAGAAACCGCTCGTGGCAGGACTCAAAGATGCAACTAATATACGTCCATCCCAGTCATCAAATCCAATTTCCTAGGCAAAAAAAAGAGGCAACAACGGCTTAACTTTAGCCATGCATCCTCTTTTTTGGATAGAAAATATTACAGTAAAATCCCAGCGTGCTTCTAAATTATTAACCCCGCATCCTTCAACAAAGGGTGCCTTTCATCCTTCGCTGATAAAATAGGGGACGTCGTCGGCCACGTTATTCCGATTTCCGGATCACTCCACAGAATTCCGCGGTCATGCTGCGGCGAATAATAGGCATCGACCTTATACAGCACCTGCGTCCGCGGCTCTAACGTGCAGAACCCGTGGGCGAAACCCTGGGGAACAAGCAACTGGCGTTTATTGGACGCACTTAGTGTAACTCCAACCCATTGACCAAAAGTCGGGGAGCTTGGACGAATGTCTACAGCCACATCATAGATGGAACCTGATATAACCCTGACAAGCTTCGTTTGCGCATGCGGATTCAACTGGTAATGCAGTCCGCGCAGCACGCCAGTTTCTTCGGAGAGCGAATGATTATCTTGTACGAAATCTATCGTAACCCCCCGCTCTGCCAGCTTCGCGGCATGATAACTTTCCATAAAAAATCCCCGATGATCCGCATGGACCTCAGGTTCAACGATCACTAGTCCTGCTAAAGTTGTTGTCGTAATCTTCATACTTTCTCTCACCTCTGTTTCTAACATATGCAAGAGAGTCGTAGAAAGCCTCAGACAATGGTTTATGGGTAAGAGACTGATCCTTAGGTATAAATGCGTAAAAAGGCTGCCAAGGGCCTCACAGCCCCAGCAGCCTTTACCTTGTATGAGATGCAACTACCACATGTACACGATACCCGCAATTATACCTGCCCAAATCAGGGAACCGAAGACCACACCGACAATCAAGCCTTTGCCGATCGACAAATGATCATCCTGATAAGCGTCTTCATGATCGATCATACCCATAACCTCCCCGCCTACTCAGTATATGCAATAGTATGGGGAAAATGTTGGCGAATCATGCGGGTATGTTCATTATTTTTTTAATCAGTATGCGTTTTTATTGATAAAGCCTTTCACAACAGTTCTCCAAATAATTTTGATATCAAATAGAAAAGTCCAGTTTTCGATATAGAAAATATCATGCTTAATTCGTTCCTCGATCGACGTATCGCCCCGCAAACCATTACTCTGCGCCCAACCCGTAATACCAGGTCTAATGTGATGCTTCACCATATACTTCGGTACTTCTTCCTTAAATTGTTCCACGAAATAAGGACGTTCCGGCCTCGGTCCGACCACACTCATATGCCCAAAAAGCACATTGAAAAACTGCGGCAGCTCGTCGAGACTTGTTTTGCGTAAAAATGTGCCGACTTTCGTTCGCCGCGGGTCATTCTCAACCGTCCACTCCGTATTCGAAACGGTATCCCCGAGCACCTTCATGCTGCGGAACTTGTACATCATGAAACGTCTGCGGTTCAGGCCAACGCGTTCTTGTTTAAAGATGATGGGGCCGTCGGAGCTGAGTTTGATGGCGATTGCTGCCGATAGCATTACAGGGAAGGTTATCATAATCGCTGCTATTGCGAAAACGATGTCGAAAGCCCGTTTGAACAATCGATTTCGGAACTCGTCCAATGGAATATCACGAACATTAATCAACGGCATATCCGCAAAATTATCAAAGTACGGCCGCGATGGCAAGAAGTCATAAAAGTCTGGAATAATCAGCGTTTTGACGCCAACTTTTTCACAAACATTAATGATACTGCCGAATTTCTGATGGGCGTCCAATGGTAAGGCAATAATGACCTCATCCACGATGCGATCGTTCAATATCGACTCCAACTCGTCTATCTTTCCGACGATTGGCTTATAGTTCTGATAAGTGATTTCATGCTTCTCCTGATAATCGTCGAGGAATCCAACCACTTCATATCCCAGCTCTGGATGCTGTTTGAGCTTAGTATAAAACTTGCGGCCTAATGACCCTGCACCAAGAATGAGGATAAATTGTTTATTATAACCTTTTTGTCGAGCGCGTTTGAGAGAGATTTTAATCAAATATCTATAAAAACTAATGAGTAGGATGTTATTTACCAGGAACAGCAACAGATACGAACGTGAAACGTCGACTTCTTTTAAAATAAACAATACGCTGAGTAGCATAAGCAAGCTAAACGCATGTACTTGAATGATTTTCAAAACTTCGAAAGAGAATCGTTTTCTCCTCTTCGGCGTATAGAAATTCACTAAATAACTTATAAAAATCGCGATAATTGCGTAAGTAATACTCCACATCACGTAGTGTTTGAAGGGCAGAGGTGAATCATAAGGTATCCATCCACTTTTGAATTTCAGCCACCATGAGAATAGAAACACGAGCTGAATACACATGAAATCGGCCAGTGCGTATAATTGGGTCAAGAAACCTTGACTTTGACGTATCAAACGGGGATCACCTCAGTGGACGTAATTTATTTTTCGCTAGTGAAAGGATAAACTTCACACCTACACCTGCATAAACCATCGCATTCGTCAGCCATGAATACTTCCTACGATAGTGTTTATTATGGAACAAAATCATCGCTCGATGAAACTCATAAATAATTTTATAAGGCTTTCTGCGACTGCTCGCCCCTTTATGATGGACAATCTGAGTTCTAGGGTAATAATAATTAACCCAGCCAGCTTCCTTAATTCTATAACACCAATCGATATCTTCACCATACATAAAAAATTCCTCATCCAGCATACCGACCTGCTCAATGGCCTCACGGCGTATAAGCATGAATGCACCAACCAGAGAGTCAATGGGATAGGGTTGATCCGGATTTAAATACCCTAGTTGATATTGATTAAACCGCGGAATGTTCGGAAATAGCTTTGCAAATCCAAATGCATAGTAGAACGATGCTGAAGGCGTTGGAAAGCCCCGCTTGCAAGCTTTATCGAGTGAACCGTCTGGTAGTACGATTTTGCAGCCACTCGCCCCTACTGTAGGGTTCTCGTCCATGAAACGAAGCATGACGTCCATTGTATCTGGTTGAACAATCGTATCCGAGTTCAGGAGCAGGACGTAACGACCTTGCGCGATGCGGATTCCCTGATTATTGGCTCTGGAAAAGCCTACGTTGTCCGCGTTAGTGATTGTGACCACTTGTGGGAAACGCTCATCCACAGCATGAATAGTGCCATCTTTAGACGCGTTATCAATAAGGATAATTTCATAATTGTATGATGTAGTTGACGAGAATACAGATGCAATGCAGGCTAGTGTCAGATCCTTCGTTTTGTAGTTCACGATGATAATGGATAAATCCAAGAGATGACCTCATTTTTTTGATTGATTAACCTTAGTATAGCACGGGAATATTAATTTTCGCCTAAAAAATAAGACTAGCAGCTGCTAATCTTAGGTAATCATCTTATAAACCATTTATACACTTCAGAAGATGGTTGTCTTCGTTTTGAATGTATTAAGCTTCTCTTTTTCCTCAGCTCTGGATACTTGCGATACATTTCCAACCAAGCTCCTAATAATTTGGGTTCACGTACGAGTGCATATGCAAAACTTAGGCATTCATATGCCAACAGTGGAATGATGTGTTTCATCACTGCTTTGATGTCATCGTTCTTCACCATCATTTTATAGCGATTGATGTAGGATAATCTTCTAACAAATAGCGTTTTGCTACTCCTGCCGCCTTCTTTCCAGCCACGTTCATGATGGGCGATTGCTGTTGGCTCATAAAGTGCCTTCCAACCTAATAATTGCGCACGCCAAGCCACATCCACATCTTCCTTATAAGCAAAAAAGTCCTCATCAAAAAACTCGCCATCCAAACTAATGTCATTGATCATCGAGCGTGCATACATGGCTGCAGCACCAGAAACACCGAATACTTCTTCCGGGTGTTCAAAATGATCGCCCATCTGATGTACGCCGCGGTCAAAGGCTCTTCGTGCTTTGTTGATGATAAGTCCCGTGCTATCTATGTGGTGAGGTGCTGCCTTGAAAAGCAATTTCCCTGTTGCGCTGCCTGCGTGAGCGTGATTCTGAAGCGCAAGAACCGTGTTAAGCACATAATCCGGTTCAAGGACGACATCTGGATTGAGGATTAAACAATAATCCGTTTCCGTCATCCGGATAGCTTGATTGTGCCCTCCCGCGAAGCCATTATTCTGCTCATTTCGAGTGATGGTGCATATATCTTGCCATTTTGCCAGGGCATGAAGTGTATGATCCTTGGATGCATTATCGATGACAATGATTTGGTCAATGGGATGGGATTGTTTCAGAACCGCTTCCAAACAATCATTGATATGATCAGCGCTATTATAAGTGACAATATGGACACTGACTGTACGTTTACTAGCTTCCAAACTAAAACAGCCTCCTCTTCTTCTCCATAAAAAAAGCCATCACTATGCACCGAAGCATAATGATAGCTCTCCATCGCCTAGTTAAGCTTCCCCTAGCTCTTTTAAAAAAGCCTTGAGACCTTCCCTCCATGCACGTAAATCTTCAAATCCATTTGCTCGGATTGCCTCATGCTCCATCGCTGAATTTCGAGGACGCGGAGCAGGACGCGGGAATTCTTCTGTTGTACATGGCTCTACCTTAATTGTTTTGCCACTTTCTTCAAAAATGGCACAAGCAAAGTCATACCAGGAACAAATACCGGAATTAGAAGCATGATAAATGCCGAAACGATCTGTTTGAATCAATTGCTCAAGGAACAAGGCAAGATCGACTGTGTACGTAGGTGATCCCAATTGATCACTTACAACCTTTAAAGAATCACGTGTTTTAGCTAATTCTAACATCGTTTTCACGAAGTTCTTACCGTACAATCCATACACCCAAGATGTTCTTACTATAAAAAACTTGGAAGAAAGGGATTGAACATTAAGTTCTCCAGCTCTTTTGGACTTGCCATATACACTTTGAGGATTCGTGGGATCATCTTCCCGATAGGAGTGCGAAGCATTCCCGTCAAAGACGTAGTCCGTGCTAATGTATACGAATTTAGCCCCAATTTTTTCAGCGGCAATCGCCAGATTTCTGGTACCATCCGAATTAACTCGGAATGCTTCCGATTCATTGGTCTCGGCAAGATCTACAGCCGTATAGGCAGCACTATGAATAACAACCTCTGGCTTTATCCGCAAGATTACCTCTAGACATTGATCCTCATTCGTAATATCGAGATGGTCTCTCGCTAGCCCATGAACCTCATGCTGAGCTTCTAGCAGCTTAACAATATCTTGTCCAAGCTGCCCATTTGCGCCAGTTACGACGATTCTCATACTTGTTCACCTAACCGCGAACCATATTGCTCATTAAAATACTTTTGATATTCACCTGTCTGAATTCGTTTCCACCAATCTTGATTGTTAAGGTACCAGTGAATCGTTTCATGAATACCCGTCTCAAAATTATGCTTCGGCTTCCAGCCAAGCTCATTCGTAATTTTTGTAGCATCAATCCCATAACGACGATCATGTCCTGGGCGATCTTTGACGAAATGTATCAGAGATTCGGGCTTACCAAGCTCCCGAAGAATCGTTTGGATAATTTGAATATTCGTTCGCTCATTATTTCCACCGATATTATAAACTTCACCACTGATTCCTTTATGCAAAACCAAATCAATGGCACTGCAGTGATCTTCGACATACAGCCAATCTCTAATATTAAGTCCATCGCCATACACAGGCAGAGCCTTGTCACTCAATGCATTGGCAATCATCAAAGGAATTAACTTTTCAGGGAACTGATAGGGACCATAATTATTGGAGCAACGAGTGATATTTACATTGAGTCCAAAAGTTTCATGATAGGAACGCACCAGTAGATCAGAACCTGCTTTACTCGCAGAATAGGGACTATTCGGTGCGATCGGCGTTTCCTCCGTAAAAAGTCCAGTCTCACCAAGAGATCCGTATACTTCATCTGTTGAGACATGGACAAATTTCTTAACACCATGCTTGCGAGCTGCTTCAAGTAATACCTGGGTACCCAGTACATTAGTTTTCACAAAGACATCTGGCTCCAAGATACTTCGGTCTACATGTGATTCCGCGGCGAAATGGACAACGGCATCCACACCATTTGCGAAGAGGTTGTCTACCAACTCAGTATTAGCGATATCGCTTTTAACAAACGTATAATTGCTGCTCTTTTCAATAGCCGTAAGGTTCTCTAAATTGCCCGCATATGTCAGTGCATCTAAATTAATGAGTTGATAATCCGAATAACGATCGAGCATGTAATAAACGAAATTGCTCCCGATAAATCCAGCACCGCCTGTAATAAGTAGTTTCATTATGCCTCCCCTAATCCATTCACTCTTCTATATTCTTTCAATGATGGTAATTTACGATCTTTTTCTGAGAGTAGCAATTCTTCAGCTCTTATGCCGAACTCATTATTCGGCCATTGGATGGCAATTTGATCGTCATCATATCTGATTCCAGCGTCATACTCTGGGTAATAAAAATCCGTGCATTTATATATAAACTCCGTTTCATCATCCAAAGTTATGAATCCATGGGCGAATCCTTCAGGTATGTAGAACATCTTTTTATTTTCTTCAGAAAGGGGAATCCCGTACCATTGACCATAGGTTTCGCTATGTTCTCGAAGATCAACTGCAACATCCCATACGCTGCCTTTAATTACTCGAACAAGCTTCCCCTGAGGATGCTGTGTTTGAAAATGTAAGCCTCTGAGTACCCCTTTTATTGACTTGGAATGATTGTCCTGAACAAAATTCATTGTTAGGCCAATAGCTTCAAATTCTTTCTGATTATAGGATTCCATGAAGAATCCTCTATGGTCATTGAATATTTTAGGTTCAATTACAACAAGTCCTTCAATACCTGTTTCAATTTTATTAAACTTGGTCATGAATTTTCACTCCTTGACTTTCCTGGTGAGCTTCACATTTCATGGAAATCATTCGTAATTACATCATTATCTTTAGCTAACTTCTTAAGATACTGTCCGTAGTCCGTTTTCTCTAATGGTTTAGCTAATTTTAGTAGTTGTTCTCTATTGATATAGCCCATTCTATAGGAGATTTCTTCAATACAAGCAATGAATAAACCTTGTCTCTTCTGTACAGCCGCCACAAAATTAGCCGCTTCCAGTAAGTTGTCATGGGTTCCTGTATCGAGCCAAGCCATCCCTCTTCCCATATTAATAACGCTTAGAGTACCTTCTTCAAGATACATACGGTTTATATCTGTAATTTCCAATTCCCCTCTTGCGGAAGGCTTGATTTGCTTTGCTTTAACTACAACTGTATTGTCATAGAAATAAAGCCCGGGTATCGCATAATCCGATTTCGGATGCTTTGGTTTTTCTTCTAAAGAAATGGCTTTACCGTTGTCATCAAATTCAACCACACCAAAAGCGACAGGATCATTGACCTGGTATCCAAATATCGTGGCTCCATGAGTCCTTCCAGCTGCTTCCCGAACCATGCCAGTGAGTCCATGACCATAGAAAACATTGTCTCCCAATACAAGTGCGCAAGCATCATTGTCGATAAAATCTCGCCCAATGATAAATGCTTCTGCCAAGCCATTGGGTAATTCTTGCACTGCATAGGACAACTTAAGTCCGTAGTCACTACCATCTTGAAGAAGCTCTTCAAATACCGGAAGGTCTCTAGGTGTAGAAATAATTAATATTTCAGTAATTCCAGCTAGCATAAGAACAGACAATGGATAGTATATCATTGGTTTATCATATATTGGTGTAATTTGTTTTGAAATGGCTTTTGTAAGGGGATATAGTCTTGTCCCACTTCCGCCTGCAAGTATGATGCCTTTCAATTTGCCTCACCTCTCAAAAAGTCTAGTAATACAAAGGGGCTGAAGTGAGCTTGTCGCTGCTACTTTAACGAGCCTCTTCTAATAAACTAGCATTTTCATCTGATTCTTCAAATCAAATATCCCATGCAATGAGCTAATATGCCGCCCAGTAAGCCAATTAATGTCCCACACTACTAACTTGGCAAGGACCAGTGGCACAATGAATTGAGAAGCTATTTTAGAATAATTTTACTAAGTAGGAATGTAATAGGAATTGAAATAATAACTACAATAATCGCACCCAATTGTTCATTAATTCCCAAATTATCAATACATATTCGCAATATAACAATATTTATTATATATTGAATTAAATAGACTACTGGAAATACAGATGCTTTTTTTATGGACATCTTTACTTTAAAAACGGTCTTCGAGTTTAGCACGTAGGATATGCCTATTCCAATGATAAACGAGCATGAATATGCCCAAGTGTATGTAATGAAATTAAGCAAAGCTATATAGATCGCATAAGTAATCCCAGTATTTATCAATCCAATGAATAGAAATCGAAAAAACTGTTTATTTATAAACTTCATCAATAATATACGAAGGGCGTTTTCTACTTTCATCAAGTATCCTCCATAGGTATTCACCAATAATTCCGAGCATCACCATAATTATGCCTAACAGAAAAGTCAGTATGCACATTATAGATGCCCAACCTCCAATATTAATAACTCCTATGAATGTGTTCACTACAACAAATATCCCATATAAAAAGCTTATACTTGCTGTAAAAAAACCTATAAGTGACATAATCCTTATTGGAGCATAAGAAAAACTTACAAACGAATCGATAAATAATTTTATCTTCTTAGCCAAAGTCCAACGGGATTTTCCAAGTTTCCTTTCTGATCTAATATATGGAATTGTATCTTGTTCATGTCCTAACCAATAAATCAGACTCATGATGTTGGTATTCTTTTCTTGAATATGGATAATTTCGTCAACAATTTGTTTGTCAATCAAAACAAAATCAAATCCGCCTTTTGGGTATCCTTTTATGGCATATTTATCCATCATGTAGTAGTAAGAATTAGAAAACAACTTTTGAGAAAATGATTCTTCCCGATCGGATCGGGTAGCCATAACAATTTTTTTGCCATTCTTCCAGCGATCAATCATCTCTACAAATAACTCAGGTGGGTCTTGCAAATCAGCAGAAATGATACCTACACAATCACCTGAAGCGTATTTGAGCCCTGCTTGAATAGCCGCCATAGAACCAAAATTTTTACTGAGTTTAATAACTTTTATCCGTTCGTCCTTTTTCATTTCTTCTAGCAATAACTGTAAAGAACTATCCTTTGAACCATCGTCTACAAAAACAAACTCAAGTTCAAACTCCTGCAACAATTCCTGTAATGCTTTTAATCGTGGAACAGTTTGAGGGATGTTTAATTCATTGTAATAAATAGGTACTACAATGCTAAACTTTTTTTTAACAGTATTCATTAACTGCCTCCACAACCTTTTCCGCATCATCTTTAGACATTACCGGACTAATCGGTAAGCTAATAATTTCTTTATGAATCCTTTCGGAAATTGGGTAAATATCCCTATTCCACTCTCTATAGGCCTCCTGCTGATGTGGAGGAATTGGATAGTGGATTAATGTTTGGATCCCCCTGTCATGCAGGTAGTCTTGGAACATCTTTCGATCTTCAACACGAACAACAAATAAATGCCATACATGTGATAGTGGGTCCCCTGATTCAACAGAAGGAAGAACAATTCGATCATTTTGAATATTTTCCAAGTAATAGTTTGCTATGTCTCGTCTGGTCTGATTATCTGTTTGCAGATATTTCAACTTAGTTCTTAACACCGCAGCTTGTAATTCATCTAATCGCGCGTTTACGCCCTTAAATTTATTTTCATATTTTGCAATTGAGCCGTAATTTCTTAATGCTCTAAGCTTTAGAGCCAGCTCGTCGTCATCTGTTGTTACAGCTCCACCATCGCCTAATGCCCCTAAATTTTTTCCTGGATAGAAACTAAAAGCTGCTGCACTACTTAAATTTCCGACTCGAGTGCCATTATACTCGGCACCATGAGCCTGTGCACAATCTTCAATTATTTTAAGATCATAATTGCGAGCTAATTCTTGAATAGGTCCCATACCGCAAGCCTGTCCATATAAATGCACTACCAAAATAGCTTTTGTATTTGAAGTAATTTTCTTTTCTATTAATTGAGGATTTAAATTGTATGAATTAATGTTAGGTTCTACTAAAACCGGAGTTGCACCATTAGCTGTTATTGCCAATATTGATGCAATATAAGTATTAGAAGGCACAATCACTTCATCACCAGGTCCTATCCCATATGCCCGGACTATTAACGTTAGCGCATCTAATGCATTAGACATACCAATGCAATGCTTCGTCCCTGTATATTCTTTAAACTCTTGCTCGAAGAGTTCTACTTCTTTTCCAAGAATATACCACCCCGATTGCAGCACTCGTTGAATACTTTCCATAATTTCTTGCTCATGGCGAACATTGATTTGTTTTAGATCCAGGAATGGGATCATGTAGTCACCTCTAATTGATCATGCATAATTTCATATTTTTTTCCACACTTATTACATTCCAATTCATCTGATAATTTATTACCACAATTACAAACGTAGCCGTGCATTTGGGCTGGATTTCCATACCATAATGTATTTTTCGGTATGTCTTTTGTCACAACTGATCCTGCGCCAATCATAGCGTATTTGCCTATTCTATTCCCAGCAATAATGGTCGAGTTAGCTCCAATTGAGGCCCATTCCTCTATAATAGTTTCTTCGAATTTTTCAGGATACTGCTTAGAACGCGGTGTTAAATCGTTAGTAAATGTAACATTAGGTCCAATAAAGACATTATCAGAAACACGCACACCATCCCAAATGTATACACCAGATTTCACGGTCACATTATCACCAATAATAACATCATTTTCAATAAAGGTATGATCGTTAATATTGCAATTTTTACCGATTATTGCTTCAGGCAGTATATGTGTGAAAGCCCAAATTCTCGTGTCTTTTCCAATCTTATCACTTTCAACCAGAGCGTTAGCATGTCTGAAATATGTCATTCTCCGTACACCTCAATAAATTTTTCGTAGTCTCTTATATAATCTTGTTCATCATAGTGATGTGAGGCCAGAACAAGAAGCACACAGTCTTGTGAGAAATCGTACATTTCATGCCAATCATTTGGCTCAAGAATAAGAGCTTTTGTTGGAGTATCCAATACCACTTTTGTTTTTCTTTTAGTGTTATCTAAATAAATCTGACAAGAACCTGAAACAGCTATTAAAACCTGTCTTGTTTTATAATGTGCATGATAACCTCTTCTTACATTATTCTCGGTATTGTAGATATAAAATACTCTCTTTATTTCAAAAGGGATATCTAAGTTGCTCTCTACTACTGCTAGTAGTCCCCTCTCATCACCAAATTCTTTAAAATTTATTGTGCTGCTTTCTTTCATGAGGCTAACCTCCACAATTTATGTTAAAAATCTTTTACCTTCTCAATTCTTATGAAAAATTCAAAATTCAACTCAATTGTTTTCCTTGCCTTTCAACCTTCAGATCTCAGCGATCAATTTCCAGTATTGCCGCGGCTCTCTCAAGTCCTACCTGCCTATTTCAAAGTTGCGAAGTTTGAGTTTATAATAATTATCTTTCACTAGTTGATAAATATATACACTAACAATAGGTATTACCAATCCTACAAGTAAATATAAATACCACATGCCCTGACCGGATGTAGGGAATTGAGCAATCATATATAATTCTTTTTGATGTAATTTTACATCAATAAAATTAATTACTTTAAATGATAGGAAGTGCAATGCCATAATATGAAAAGATCTTTCCCCTAATTTTGCGAATATAACATTCAAATATTTTACTTTTAATATCAATTTTGCTACGTATAAAACTAAATATATACCCGCAAAAGTAGCAGTATAATAGAGCAACGGATTACCAATTATTCCTGCCGCGTAACTGATTTCTAAGCGACTTTTATAGCTAGCATAAAGAATTACAACTGAAATAATCGCTAAAAACCATTTTAAATTAATCTTATTCCAGTATAGTTTTGTTAAAAACCCTATGTAAATGATAGGCATAACTAGCAAGGCAGTATCAGCTCTCCAGGATAATTTCAAAGAATTTACTGTTAGATAAACTCCCAATCCCCCTATTAAAGCTGCAAAAACAAAAGTGTAAATTTCTTTCTTTATACCAGTCAATGTTATTAATTCCGCTGTATATCTAATTATGCAAAATATAACCATTGCCATTATTAAAGGAAAAACAAACCACATTGCACCCAACAATTCAACTGAATATGTCGATGTAAGCAAAGCTTCAAATGGTTTACTAAATAATTCATATGCTGAATAGGCTTGTTTAGGAACAATGTTCGATTGATTCACTGCTGTAGTATAAAAATTCAATTTTAAAAATATGTTATGCAAAAGTATAAACACAATCACATATTTCATTGTTGGCCACCAAATATCTCTCAATTTCCTACCTGCGTATAACATAGGATCTCTAGAATGCTTATCACTATATAAAAAACCTGGAACAAAAAAGAAAATCGCTAAGTGAAAATAATTGATAATGTATAAAGTCATTAAATTTGGAAAGCCTGAATGACCTAATACAACAATCATAATACCTATTCCTTTAACGATATCCCAAAATTGATCTCTTTTTCCTTGTGACATACTACACTCCTAACAATATAAAGTAAAATACATTAATATTTGAATCAATTTCATAATTCAAAAGATTTATCACATCTTAGTTCATCAGTACGCAAATAAGGGAGTACCTCTCCAAATCTCGAAGTGTATAGTACGGCTACCACTACCTGAGAGAAGTTTGAACTCCCAATGCGTGTTTCGAATTAGTAATAGTTATAAAGACTTTCTGGGTTAGTTCAATCCATCTATTAATTGATTCATTTTAGTTCATTTACTTTATTAATAAAATTAACATTGTTAGATTCTAATTTCAGAGCCTTCTGGTAATAATACAGTGCGTCTTTTTTATTATTTTCCATCTCTAATAATTGTCCCATAAAAAAACTCGGATAAGGATTCTTATCCTCTACTAATTCAAAGGATCTACTTAAGTACTTCTTAGCATTAACTGTATCCTTAATGATTAAATATTCATTCCCAAGATCCATATTTGACAACCAGTCACTTGGATTTTGATCCATTTTATTTATTAATTTTTCTATTTCTGGATGAAACAAAATAGCAGTAGCATTAGGATTGTTCATTGCAATATTTATATCATTTTTATTATATAATTTTATCAGATTCCCTCCCGAATCATAAGAAAATACTTTGTCAAAAACCTTTAAATCTACATTATTAATATTTTTCAATTTTGTATAACTGCTAGTAACTTCTGCTCTTGTATTTATTACTGTTATTTCCACAGGTATATCTAGAGTATCCTGCATAAAATACAATGATTTAAATGGTGTTTCTTCATTCTTGTATAAACCAGTAATTAATATCTTTTCGGATGGAAGAATATTATCTTCAATAAATGGCATACTTTTTAGAATATTAGCATTAATACTTTCGGGCTCGATTGCCCATTTATTAACAGAATATCCATTTATATACCCATTATTTAGAGACAGATTTAAAATCAATAAAATTAAAATAACAAATTTAATTAGGAATTTATATTTCGAATCTTTTAATATGGCTTGTATAAATATGAAGCTAGCAAATGTTAATGGAATGGAAATCCATATATAGTGAGGAACAACATGATTAGGCAACACACAATATGGAATATAAGCAACAATACCAATACATATGAACATGATTATTTCTTTAAAGTACTTCTTATAGAAAAGGCTCAAAGATATACATAGAGCTAACAAAAGAAAAATATAATAGTTAACCATACCCTTCAAATAATAGTAGAAAACTTTCATCAATGAATATGGTTCCAAAGAAACATAATAAGGTGCGTTTACATCATCACTAAGACTGACAAAAGTACTGCCAGCAAGTTTACTTCTTAATAATGTGACAATAATCAATACACAGCTTACAATCAACATTACAGTCGCGGTTTTCCGTTCATTTCCTTTTTTGATTAACATTTGAAACATCCAAAACACAAGCACAGACAGAGCATAAGTTTCCTTTGTTGTGAAAATTAGCAATGTGATCAATGAAAGAATTACAATATATTTATAATTAAGTGTTTTTTCTTTCTTGTACCATAATGAAATCAGGATTACTAAAAACAACAAGGAAATTGTATCATAGATATCAAACGTATAATTAATATAAAATCCAGGATGAGAAAAAATAATTATAGAGTACAAAATTGTAGTAATAATATTTATTTGTTCATCAATAATTGAACCAATAACTCTAGTTAATAAATAAGTAATTAACAACGTTATTATTATCCCAAATACAATGGTTGATCTATAATCATATCCCCCAACTAAACTTACTATAAAATCCCCAGTTATTCTTGAAGACTTCAAAAAGTCGATCAGAGTGTATGCATTACTATCAAAGGAATAATCAAAAAGATCTGAATGATGTGGTATTAACGGTTTAAAATAACCAGGAAATATATACCTTAACACAAAAAAATAACATACAAAAATCAAAATAATTGTCCCTAAACTTTTGTATTTTGATTTTAATAACCACGCATCTCTGTTCATCATAATACAAACTCTCCTGTGGGATAAATTGATAAATCATGAAACATTCTTAGTTCAATGAATTATGAGCATCGTAATTAATGAACTATTATGTCTCTTGGGTATCCTTATAAATCCTTTAATACAATATTTAATTCACCAAGTATATTATTCCAATCATATTTTTCAGCTATAAAGCAACTTAATTTATTATTTTTTTCGTTATTATACAAACTCTCTAGGCATTTTTTTATGGAATTCACATCATGGGGGTTACAATAACTTACATAATCACCGAAATACTCTTTAACAGGAGCAGTATCTGCTACACCAATATTACATCCTAGCAAACCAGCTTCAAGTGAAGAAAGCCCTGGAGTTTCAATAAAACTGGGTTGCAAATGTCCATGAGCTTTTCGTAATATTTTAAATAAATCTTGATGCTCTAAATATTTAAGAAAGATAACATTAGGTTTTGCAATTTTTTTTATATAACGTTCATATGCTGCATCATTTTTAGAAGCTTTACCAATAATAATTACAGGTATTTCGGTATTATTCGCTGCTTTTACTAAATTTAATTGGTTTTTTCTAGGACCTATTCCACCAACACAACAAATAAATTTTTTTGGAAGCCAGGACCATAAATCTAGTTCTTTGTTTTCTGAGAATAAAATCTCTGCTGATTCAACACCATTCTTTATAACCATTGATTTTTCTCGTAGATTTTTAACCGAACAATTCTCAATAATATGTTCAAGCTCAGCAACAGAATTTGGACATATCAGTGAAGTTTCACCTAAAATTTCAGAAATTAAGCTATTTTTATTTCTCATTAACTTATAGTTAATATTTAATAATCTAATTTTTTCGTAATTTTTTTTTTGAAATCGTCTACTTTTCAGTGAAAAAATAATTTGAGAAGGTAATATTTTTCTAAAAAAATTTCTAAATGAAAATATATCGATCATTTCTAATTGACTAAGATCCCAGTAAACTGGAAAAAAAATAAAATAAAGATTATTTTTCTTTGCTATTTGAGATTGAAGATATGCTTCATAAGGTAAAGTAAGATTAAACCCTATGGCAACATCAAATTTAGAGAAATCCATTTCATAATTCCTCGTAATTGTTACTTCATAATTATTATTATGCAAATATTTTGCGATTGCTTTAATCTGTACAGTATCTCCACCGGGATTAATTTCTGAGTCTAATCTATCAAAAAGGACAATCCTCTTGTTGCTCAATGTAACTCCTCCACTCGAGTCAACACTTGCATTAATCTACTTTCCCAGGTGTTTTCTTCTGCTTCGTTTGCTAATCTCTTTTTGAACAATTCATCATTTATAAAAGCCTCTGCCTCAAGTAATTTATCATAAAATTCATTTATATTATTACTAATGAAAACTGTTGATAATTTATTCACCTCAGGTAAGTTTGAGCTTACTACAGGTTTATTACCTGCCAGATATTCAAAGATTTTAACTGGCGATGTATTTAATGTGATTTCATTTATCAAAAAAGGTAATATTGCTATGTCAAAATAGGAAAGTAACTGGGGAATAAATTCATAAGAAACCCTTGCTTTAAAAATAACATTAGGACAATTTTTACTTAAAGCTTGAACATCTTTCACCACATCTTTATATACTTCACCTACAATTAGAAAAGTCCAATCTGGCTTCATCTGAGCAGCATATCTAATTGCTGAAAAGTCAAACCAATTAGCAATTGCTCCATAATATCCAACAATCACTTTAGAATTTTGCTTTAAATCATTAAGATCGTCCCACTTAATCTTCTGAAATTGCTCAAAATCTTTAATATTAACTCCATTTGGTGCGAGAATTGGACTGAATCCTAATTGACGTAAATCTGTCGCGATTCCATTTGCAGTTGCAACTATATAATCTGATTCCATCAAAGAATTTTCAAAATCAGCTTGAATATTATCATAACTATCAAATGTATTAATATGATCGATACAATCATAAACTTGGATGGAGTTTGAATGTTGGATGTTTTCTTCGATATTGTTTCTCTGATGTGGCCAATATTGCCAGATTAATATCTTCTCATCTTGCAATGATTTTTTTAGATATTTTCCATTCAAGCCATCATTGTACAAGTATAAATTTTCTTCAATTTCCATCAATCCCCTAACCCGCCAATCAGGGGAATCAACAAAACTTGTGTCAACTAAGTAAATAACAGTATAGCCTAATTTTGCAAATGCTCTCGCTAACTGCTGGGGTCTTTGAAATAAATACCCCCATGGACATGAAGGTGACGGAAAAATAATCATAGTTTCTTTTGATTTATTTTTTATCAATTCGTTTAATTGTTCCTCAATACGTTTTTCATTAGGAAAGCAAAGAAGCTTGTTGCGGTAATTTCTAGGCAATCGATGCAACAATTTTTTAGATAAAACTTTAGGATTACATATCAGCCTAAATAATTTACCAGCATTCACAAAGTTTTGCACTCCTTCTATTGATATTAACTTAAAATGTCGATTAGATTTTCACTCTTAAAGAATGTCGCTTGTTTATTCTCTTCCTTCAAATTCTTCACAATATCTGAACTAGAATACGATGGTTCATCTATGACAATACGATGTGCTTTTAATTGTTCTAATAAAGGAATATCACAATAGATAATAACATCAAAGAAAACCTCTTCAAAAAAATCTATTCGATTAGTAATGTAAATGTTGGGTCCATATTTTTTAATCCCTGAAATATTTTCATTGTAATATTTTGTTACATAACTAACAATTAATAATTCGTTTTCTCCACCAAGCAGCTTTGTTATTTCTTTCCATCGTTTTTCATCACTGTTCCAATTGCCATCACCAATAATTAATATATTCTTTTTATTTTGTTCTTTCATGTGTTTGTTTATGTCAGAACTATCGTGTACGCCTGAAAATATACTTTTAGGTAGATTAGGAAAAGTCCATGATTTAGACCACTTTTGTTCAAAATAACTTTTGTTCAACTCCCAAATTTCCCTATACTTTCTATCTTCAAGCTTCTTGAAGCTTACACTACCATGATGATATACAAATGCATCCTCTATTATTGCTAATTTATATCCGTTGTTCCTTACTCTTTCACAATAATCATCATCTTCAAACATTCCAATTTTATAATTACTATCTAAATCACCAATTTTGTTATATACATCTCTTCTAAAAGCTACACAGAAAAAACCTAATAGTTCTGTATATCTTATTCTGTTTTTATATTGTTCATAAAATTCTGCCAGCCACTTAGGATCAGGCCCAGATAAAGAATTTCCAACGAAGAAATCTAACATTTGGTCATTACCGACAGAATTTGATACTGGACCAACCAAACCAATTTCCACATTTTCTTCTAATGGTATTATTAGTTTTTGAATCCAGCCTGGAGTGACGATAGTATCATTATTAAGTAGGATAATATATTCCCCAGTACAATTTTTACAGCCAAGCGCATTCCCTCCAGCAAATCCCCTATTTGTTGAAGAATAAAACACATTAACCCTAGGGTCTTGTATTCTAGATAATTGACTCTTTGTTTCATCTGTTGATGCATTATCAACTATAATAACTTCCATATTAGGATAGTCATTATTAGTAAGCAAACTTAATAAACATTGTTTTGTATACGACCAATTATTATACGTTACAATAATAATACTTACTTTAGGGAAAAATCTTATGTTAATCTCATTTTTGAATACTTCATATCTGTTTGACCATGTATTCAAAGATGCAAATGTTTTCCTTTTTTCAATATCAGATTTATTATTATTTTCCAATGAGTTCTGAATTAATTCTTCAAATTCATCGTAATTAGATGCAAGATTCACAACATCCGATATCAGCTCTAGTTCTGGTAATCTAACTGAAACAACAGGTTTCCCTGCTGCTAAATACTCATAAATTTTAACCGGGTTTGTAGCAAGTGTCAGATTATTAACAATGAAAGGAATAACACAAACATCAAAACCATTTAGATACAAAGGCAACTCAGAGTATGGTTTTTCACCAGTGAGTTTCACATTTTTCAAGCCCGAAACGATACTAATATCGCATCCAAATGTATCACCGATTAAAATAAAATTCCAATGAGTATTTCTTTTCGCTAAATATTCTATTAATTTAATATCAAACCAATCAGAAATAGCACCATAGTAACCAATTACTGGTCCTTTTAGCGCTGACAATTCTGGTGAATATTGATCAGTTTGAGAAAAATGTTCATATTCCCCAGCATTTCTAATAAGAATAGTATTCTCATTTTTATTTATTGCTTTTTCAAATAGTCTGACTGATGAAGTTACTACCATATCTGATTCTCTAATCAAAGATTCTTCTTTAGAGACCATACCTTCTGAATTTGTAGAAAACCCTTCATGATCATCCATACAATCATAAATAATTTTATTGTTTGTTACTTTTTGTGCCAGGTCAGCCCAAAATGGCAGATCTAAGATTGAAATCGTATTTGATATTTTAAATTTATTTTTAATAAAATCAATTGACCAGATAAGATACTTCAAGTCCGTTGCATCCTTAATTACATCCCGATAAGCATTTAAACGATTATTAGAACACAGTTTTACACCCCAAACATTGTTGTGTAATTTTTTAATTAAAACCTGTTCCTCTACTTCTTTTCTGGATAAATTAGGATTATTTAATTCTGTTGAATCAATTGAAAAATAAAAAACTCGATGTCCATTTTCAGCAAATTGAACTGAAATTTGTTGTGGACGTTGCCATCTGAAGTTCCATTCAATAACTGGAAATCTAAACACATCAAAATCATAATAGTCAATGAAAAATTCTTCTACCTCATTAATATTAGAAGTCGTAACCGGAAATAAACCTAATGCTTCATCTTCTAATTGCATACTATCAATTTTTACTATATTACCAATATTTTTAATGGGGTTAAAGTGAGATAATTCAAAGTCTTTAACTATTGGTTTTCTGAATAGTTTATTATACACCCATTTGACGAATTTTCTTTTTTCACTCTTTTCACCTTTAATAAATTGCTCATTCAACCTTCTTATTGCTAACATAATTTTCCAAGCTTTAGTGGATTGAGCACGTTCAATATCTCGTGTTAATTGAATCAGTGATTGAGTATTATGTTCATATGCAAACTGTATCTTGTCAATGATATACTCTTTAGTTTTAAGTTCATTCATTTTCTTTTGATTTTCTTCTAATCCCACCATTTACTGTCCTCATTTCGGATTATTATTTCATCTATTTTCTATTTGAAGCTTCTTCTTGAAGAGTATTTATCAGTTCGTCACGTTTCCGAATTTCTTCTACAAAATTGTCAATCCATTCATCTTTTATTTTTATTTCTGTCTGAAGAAAAGCTACACTTTCGTCTCGTTTCCGTACTTCTTCAGTTATAGTTTCAATCCAATTATTTTTTTCTTCAATTTCATTCTTCAAGAAAATTACACTGTTATCTCGTTTTTCCACTTCTTCTTTTAGAAGGCTTATCCATTCAGTGTTAGTTTTATTTTCTTGCGAAATAAAAGATATTACTTCTTCTCTTTTCTCAATTTCCGCGGTTAATTTTTCAATTGTATCTGTGAATATATTTTCTTCATTTACCGATGGCTGAAAAATATTCAAGGTTAATTCATCGTAAATATTAAAATCTTTATTAGCATAAATTAACAATATCTGTTTTCCAGGCCAATACTTTGGCTCGGTAGGCATAACTTTATGATATAAAAGTTGAAAATTATTAATTGACAATTCAATATTCATGTAATCAAAAGTAAAAAAGTGTTCATTAATTCTCTCATATTCTTGAAAAGGGATTAAAATCACCAATAATTTGCTTGTCCATTTAGTAAGATAATGCATCCAATCAATAGGATTCTCATAATGTTCTAAACAATTCGAAGTAAATATGACGTCATATACATTATCGTAGTTTTCTAATTTACCATCAAAAAAAGTAATATTGCCATAATGACTTCTTGCTTTTGAAATTGCGGCTTCAGCAAAATCTAAACCGAATACTTTCGATGAAGATAAGTAATTTGCCAAAAGAGCTGTCCCATCACCTTCGGCGCATCCCCAATCAAGTACAGAAAAATTTTTCATTTGAATAACGTTTAATATAGGAGTGGGAATGAGTTTTAGAGCAAGATTTACGAAATATTCAGTTTGATTCCTTCCACCTTTAGAATCCCAATCTTTAGCAAATCTCTCGTTCCAATAATCTTGAGAGTTCAAATCATTATTTTTCATAACTATTACTCCCTCAAATAAGCAATTTTTTGTTCAACAGGTACATTAAACATTCCAAACACTTGTTTGCTTGAAGAGCTTTTAAAATATTTTGCGCCTTCAATATAGTCATAGTATTCAGGAATCGTATTACTCCTATTTTCAATTGCAACATTAATCACATACTCACCATTTGTAAGATAATTTTCAAATTCAAAAATGGCTTCAACATAACAATTGTCCATCAAAATTAATATGTTTTTTTCATATGTTGTGGAAACAATTAAATCTATACCTAAAGAATTTTTAATTGAAAAAGCTACGCTCAAATTCTCCAATTCTATGCTATCTGGCACGTAAGTGATGACTTTAATAGAAATTTTTTCATTTAAAGAAACGATGTTCGTTGATTCATTTTTACTATTAAAAAGCTCAACATAATTTATTAAATTCGAGTACTCTCCCCATCTACTGATAGGCTCAAATTTACTCTTTGGAACTTGCGAAATATCCTTCAATCCATCTAAAGCTTCGTTACTTATTGAATCTGAATTATCACTGTTTATAAATTTAGTGTACTCTGCCGTTACTTCCACTGTATCTCCAATCATTCTCACTTCGCCGCGATCAAGCCAAATAGCCTTCGTACAAAAATTTCTTATTAGGGAAATGTCATGACTAACAAATAATATAGTTACACCCTGCTGTCTAAGCTCGTTAAATTTATTAAAACATTTTGTTTGAAATTTAATATCGCCGACAGCAAGTGCTTCATCTACGATTAATATATCAGGATCAACATTAATTGATAATGCAAATGCAAGCCTTGCAAACATACCACTAGAGTATAGTTTAACTGGTTGATTTATAAAATCACCAATATCTGCAAATGTAAGAATTCCTTCTAAGCGCTGATCTATTTCTTTTTTACTTAGCCCAAGAATTGTTCCATTCATATAAATATTTTCTATTCCTGTATATTCTAAATTAAATCCTGCTCCAAGCTCTAAAATAGATGAAATCTTACCAGTAACTTTGCAAGTTCCTGATGAAGCAGATAAAACACCAGTTATTATTTTAAGTAAAGTTGACTTACCAGAACCATTTTTACCTAGCAACCCTACCGTCTCTCCTTTTTCAACACTGAAACTAACATTTGTTAAAGCAGGAAACACAGTGTGATACTTCCTCCCTGATAAACTCAGCGATTCCTGTAATCGTTCTATTGGCTTATTATATAACTTATAATTTTTAGTAATATTAAAGACTTTTATACTTACATTATTTTCATTCATAAATATCTCCCTCTTACAGTACATCTGCAAAATGTGATCTTAGTTTAGAAAATAACAAAGTACCCAAACTAAGAAATATCAGGACCACTATCCAATAATATATTGTAAGAACTGGATGCTCCCAAAAATAAACATGATCAAGAAAAGTTTCTCTATAGCCAGTGACAATATAATACATTGGATTAAGTTTCAATAAGAACTGATACTTTTGAGGAATTTGTTGAATCGACCAGAATATAGGTGTTAACCAAAAACCAAACTGTAGTATCATACTAATTATTTGACCCACATCTTTAATGAACACAATTATTGAAGATGCCATCAAACCAATACCTAGTACTAGTAATAACAAAGCAATAAAATAATAAAAAAATTGCAAGTATGCTAAATTAAAACTAAATCCATAAATAATCAGCATTATTAGTAGTACAACAACAAAAAAAAGATGAATTATGGCAGCTGATATAATTTTAATAAAAGGAAGAATTCTCACATTAAAAACTATTTTCTTAACAAGATAACTACTTTCAACAACAGCATTCGAAGAATTAAAAACACTATCTGTAAAATACATCCATGGTATCATGCCTGATAATAACCAAAGCACAAATGGCACGTCACTTACAGATGTGGATTTAAAGCCTACTTGAAAAACAAACCAATAAATCAGTATCATTATTAGTGGTTGAATAAATGCCCAAATAATCCCTAGATACGATCCGGCAAATTTATTTTTAAAATCTTTTTTTGATAGATCCCATACTAATAATTTATTATCAAAAAGATCCTTGAAAAAAAACAACAACTCTCTCATTAAAAACCACCCGAACTCTTTTATTGTATTTTTTATTTCAGAATAAGTTTTACATTTGGAAACCCTCTTCCAGTATGCTAAAATAAAGTCGAACTTTAGCGAAGAAGGAGACTATCTGGAATGAGTGCAAGTAAGAATGCCTACGCGGCTTCGCGTGCAAAATCGAATAGAACGATAACGACTGATAAGAGCTCAATTATCTTTTGGGTATTAGCCGTGTTTACGGGCTTATTTATGTTCTGGGCACCTTTTCAAAGGGCGCTGTTTAATGGCGGTACATCGGAGTTTGAGAGAAGTATTTACTCTGCTTCTGTGTGGTCCTCCATTATCCTATTGCTTGTTGCGATCCTTGCATTTTTTGTTTTTAAGCTTCAAGAAAAGAAAGATCTCCTTACAATTTTAGTCTTCATGATGCCTCTTACTTATGTGATTTCATTGTCGAATGCAGCTTCACACTATTTGGCAACGAATATGGTTTACATCCAAATGCTGTATGCAACTTTCTTCATTTTAGGTGTATTTTTGACAAAAAACAAGCTTGGTGTGTCGATTGTTGCCCGTTTATTCATGATATCGGGATATTTCGTCGTTTTATTTGGTCTTTTGTACTGGTTAGGCAACAAAACCTTCGCAGGACATCTTGTTGGCTGGTTTGCTCTTATGGATGGAACGGATGCAAAAATATACCGCGATGCGGTAATGACAGACTCCAACGGCCTTCGGTTAACATCCGTTTTCCAATATGCGAACACATATGCAGCCTTTTTAATTACAATAACGTTAAGCTCCTTATTCTTCATTATTAAATCCCGGAAATGGTATGTCGTTCTCACCAATGCATTCCTACTTATTCCAACCATTATTTCATTCTGGCTGACGCTATCTCGTGGGGCCATTGTGGTAATCCCTGTGGTATTCCTCATCATGATGTTCTTCTTCAAAATGAGTCGACAGATCTTAGCGCTCGTTCAACTAGGACTAGCGTTCGGGACTTCCCTTATTATTTTAGAAAAAGTAACGAATATTGGCATTGGACTACAGAAACAACCTAGCGCCTCAGAATCTTGGCATGGATGGTGGATTCTACTACTTGCTTCATTAGTTTTCGCTGGACTGTCCGTCGCTATTCAACGCTTTGGTGAGCCATGGTTGGAACGCATAACTGCACGTTTTGATGCCAAGAAATATGCTGCCTTTATTCTTCCAATTGCTGCTGTTCTCATTGGCGTGGTTGGTGCCATCCTCATCTTGAGTGATACTGGATTTAAGAACATTCTTCCTGAGAACGTGAAAACACGTGTTGAAAATATTAACTTCCAGCAGCACAGTGTTCTGGAGCGTGGAACGTTTTATAAAGATGCTGTTAAGCTCTGGTCAGACTATCCCATCATTGGTGCTGGTGGCGGAGCATGGGCTTCCCTTTACGAGAAGTATCAAAATAACCCCTACACTAGTCGTCAGGCACATAACTTTGCGCTTCAATATCTGGTTGAAGCTGGCGCTTTGGGCTTTCTAGCTTTTATAGGCTTTGTTATTGCGGTTAGCTGGATCTATATTCGAAGCTATATCCGAAGCTCTCAGGAGAAGCGAGACCTGCACTTCCTATTTTTCATTATCATGATTTCCCTGTTGGTTCACAGTATGATCGACTTTGATTTGAGCTATGTGTACTTAGGCGCGATTCTCTTCCTCGCTCTTGGCGGTATGTTGAGCAACAGTTCCTCAGGTGAGCTGCAGTTGAAGTCGAAATCAGCTATGATCCACAAGCTATTCCCTGCCAGTATCGCAGTCCTATCTCTTGTGATGTTCTTTATTTCAGCGCAATTGCTTTCAGGCAACAGTTCCTACAAACAAGCTATTGAAGTTGTAAAAACGAGCAAAGATTACAATCAGATCGTGAAACCGCTCGACAAAGCAATTTCTCTGCATCCTGCGCATCCAGACTACTTGTTGACTGGTCAGGTCAGTCGAATTGGAATTCTCCTTAGTGTTTATAATCAAACGCAGAAGGAAAACCCGAATGATCCTAAGAAGAGTGAGCCATTTTTCAACCAAGCCCAGGATCTGATGAGTCAGCTTTTGAAAAAAGAGCCCCATAACCGGGTGGTTGCCATGCAGCAGCTAAATATGCTTCTTCTCAAAGGGAAGCAACTGGATGCGCTCGATTGGTCCAATTCTCAAATTCCTAACTACCCTTGGTATATGGATATGTATGAGAAGAGTATCTCACTGAATATTGAACTTGCGAGTCAAGCAAATGCCAAGGGCAACATACAAGAATTCAACACGCGATTAGACAGTGCTCTTGCCACCTATAAAGATGTTCTTACTCGCATTGATTCTTTGAAAAACCTGCCAAAAGAACAAATGCAAGGTCGTGAGTTTGCAGTTACACCTACGATGGCATTAAATATGGGCCAAATCAGTTATATGCGTGGCGATTACAAAGGTGCTGCCGCACTGATTCAGCCGTATATCACTGAAAATATGGATGACCAAGTGAACCGTGTATTAATCCGCTGGTATCTAGCTGTATTGCAGAAGCAAGGTACCCCAGATCAAGCATTGATGAACAAGCTCATCACGAAGGATCCGGCTGAAAAGCAAAATATTGATGCGATTATTGCATCTGTTTTTCCAGCAAAATAAGTAAGAGCGCCACAGTGATGTGGCGCTTTTTTTATACGAACTATTTCTCAATCCATTCCCGCCGCAAGGCAAAAAGCTCTCGCAGCTCGCTTGTCGACATCTCGGTGACCCAGTTCTCGCCGGTGCCGACGATTTGGTCACTGAGGCCCTGCTTGCGCTCGATCATCTCGTCAATCCGCTCTTCGAGCGTACCGAGCGTAACAAACTTGTGCACCTGCACGTTGCGCGATTGCCCAATGCGGAAAGCCCGATCCGTGGCCTGATTCTCCACGGCCGGATTCCACCAGCGGTCGTAGTGGAACACGTGATTCGCCGCTGTTAGGTTCAACCCCGTTCCTCCTGCTTTCAGCGAGAGGATGAAGATGTGGCAACGCTCCTCCGCAGGGAGCGTCGCGTCCTGGAAGCGCGCGATCATCGCGTCGCGCTTTATTGCCCTTAACCCCCCGTGCAAGAACTGCACGGGTTCACCCAGCGCCTGCGCAAGCGTAGCCTGCAGCAGGTGGCCCATCTCGACGAACTGGGTGAAGATGAGGCAGCTGCCTCCTTCGCTCCTGAGTTCGTCTGTCATTTCAACCAGCCGCTCCAGCTTCGCTGAGCGTGCTCTCATCTCCGCGGCGGCGAGTGCGCCGCGCCCTTCTTTTAAACCCATCTCCTTCAAAAACAACCCAGGATGATTACAAATCTGCTTCAACTTCATCAACGCTGTAAGGATCAAGCCTTTTTTCTCTATGTTGTTTAATATTTCTCCCAGCCCACCCGAGCCCTCAATCTTCTCCATCAAGCTCTGCACGACATTCTCATAAAGCGCCCCCTGCTCAGGAGTTAGGCGCACATATGCCTTACCCTCGTACTTATCCGGCAAGTCCAGCTGAATCGCTGGATCCTTCTTAAGCCTTCTCAGCAGGAACGGCCTTATCAAACGCTGTACACGCCCCGTCAGTTCCTTAGCCCCATCTCCATTCTTCTCAATAGGACCCACATACTGTCGGTTAAAATGAGTCAACGTCCCTAGATACCCCGGGTTCACAAAATCAAAAATCGACCACAACTCCGTCAATCGATTCTCAATTGGAGTACCCGTCAAAGCAATACGCTGCCCTGCTTCTAGCTTACGAATCGCCTGCGACTGCTTCGTATAAGCATTCTTGATATTTTGTGCTTCATCCAAGCATAGCGTGTCCCACGTAACGCTAGACAGTTCCTCCTCGTCGAGCTGCGCGAGATTGTAGGAGGTAATCACTAAATCTGCATCGCCAAGCGACGCTTCGAAAGCTTCCCCTTTTGCTCGCTGAGCCCCATAATGAAGTTGAATCTGAAGCGTCGGTGCGAATCGAGCCAGCTCCTTCTGCCAGTTACCAAGCACAGAGGTCGGACATATGAGCAACGACGGTTTTGATTTTGATTTTAACTTTGCCTCTGTCCCTGTCTCTGATCTTGCCTCCTTCACCCTCAACAAATAAGCAATAAACTGAATGGTCTTCCCAAGCCCCATATCATCCGCCAGACATCCACCCAGCCCCATGCTTCGCAGGAAAAGGAGCCACGACACCCCCTGCACCTGATAGGACCTGAGCTCAGCGTGCAAGCCATCGATCCTTTCCACAAGTGGAATAGACTTCGTCTGACTTAACTGTTTCATTAAACCACGTAGATGACTATTGAGCTCTACCTTGACCCCCACAGTTTTGGCCTTCTCGTCGCCATCCGCCGCGAGCCCTTCCTCTCCTTCCAACAGATGCATTTCCAGCACATCCCGGAAAGAAAGTCCCTTCTTTCTCTCGATCTGTCGCATCGTATCGCGAATGTGTTCCAAATGCGCAGGATCCAATTGTACCCATTTGCCACGGATGTAGATCAAACGCTTCTTTTCCAAAGCCATTTGCCCAAATTCTTCCTCAGACAAATCCACGCCACCCAGCGCCACTCGCCAATCGAACTGCACAATCTGATCCATTCCAAACATGGCTTTGCGCGTAGAACCCACTGAGCTTTTGATCTTCGCCTTCAACTGAGGGCGACCCATCTTCTGAATCTCTTCCCACCACGATGGTAAAAAGACAGAGATACCCGCCGCCACCAGCTTCAGACTCGATTCGGTTAGAAATGTCCATGCCTCGTCATCTGACAATTGCTCGATGATTTTACCTGGCTGATAGGCGCTCTCAAGCTCTGGCAGCATCCTTAGGAGTTTTTTCGTTTGCTCATGAAGCTTATCTGCAATGTCTTCCTGCCAAACAGCAGGTACCACTCCTGTCAGCACATTACCCGTGGAGCTGAACTCTACGAATCGGTTCACATCCCGGCGATCCTGTGCAATGAAACGCAGCCGCCAATCCGCAGCGTTATCCTTGGCTGTCGTCGTCCCGTCGACATATGTCTCCGCATAAGGTTCAACAAGCTGGACACAGATTCTATACGATGCATCGTCATGCGCCCAACCAATTGCCAAGAGCCAGTCCTCTTCCTGCATCCAAGCCGATTCCTCTAGCAAAGCCTCGAAACCTGGCTCGTTAACTCTCAGCAGCCCATTCGCTTGAAGTAAACCATTCCACACACGAGCTAATCCGAAGTCTTGATCCGTCACCATCAACTCTTCAACAATACGACTGAACCAGCTCTCCCAAAAGCTTTCCGGATAAGCCCCCGAACAAAGCTCCGTAAATCTCTGGCTCTGCCCCTCAGGCAGTCGTAACTTCCAACCATTGATCCCTTCGCGCCAAAGCTCATAGGAAGGCACATACCAACCAGCATCGAGTGCCTCTCCCAGAATGACTGCTCCTTTTTGCAGCTCGACAATTCCCTCTTCCCAAGATAATCGGCTATGAAGCAGCACACCTGGGGCGCGCATATAATCCAATGCCATAGCAGGAGAAAGCACAATGGCGTCTCCATACGGAATACGAGTCACTTCCAGTTGCGTCCCATAGAACGAGCGCTCATGCCAGGCAAAAAGCAGCTTACGCAGCATATAACCCGGAACCTCGTTCGCCTGCTCCGTTTCTCCATATAGAGCAAAGCTCCCTGAAGGCAGCCTCTGCATTCTCATATATATAGGTGACAAGGTCATCATATAAGGAACCCGCCTCTCCGCAATTCCTCATTAAAGGCGCGATACTTCGCGTATTGCTTAACGATTTGCCCTAAGTACACTTCGAAACGAGAGGTTAGCTTCAGCTTTTTATAAGCAGCCGCTAATTTCTTCAAAAGCTTAATAGCTTGTATGTAATCGGCACGATTTTTCCCCTGAATACATGCTTCTATTGCATGATGATAGATCGGCAGAAGATATCGAACGTTGGCTTTCTCGACTAGTTTTAGCTGCGCTGCATCGATATGTACCGTAGTTAGATCCAAAAGCAGACAGAGATCTGCCCATTCCTGGTACTCACCCTTCGATAGTAGGAATTTGGCATATTGATCGTAACTCGCAGGCAAAAGAGAAACCATCACTCCCCTTTGCTCCTTCTCTACTTCTCGCTGTTCCGCTGCCAACCGCCAGAAATTCAAAAAATCATCCGCATATACGCGATCTTTCCACGCCATCTTCGGTTTCAACCACCGTAACCATGTCAATAAACGATCCCACTGACTGTCAAAAACAAATCCATTCAGATATTCAAACCAATAATTAGGCTCAATCTCGATCGCACTCGTCTCCGCCCGCTCCCAAGCATTCTCATCTTCGCTATTGATAATATCCAAATGTATGGAACCGAGCGTAGCAACTTGGCGAGCCTGTTGACTCGCTTTAGGATCTGCAAGCAGCTGCCTAAGCCTATTCGTTTCGTACTCCACCATGTCTTTATCTCGAAAAAACTGTGACCATAGCAGCTTATACAAATCGATCCAATCGTAGAGGTACATACCCGAGCACTTCTCACAGATTTCAGCCAGATAAGCTGATAATTCCTTTAAATGTCCACTACACCGCTTGTACGCCATGTCGACATCAAGTGAGTATAGCGTAGCCTCCAACTGCTCTCGAGCATGCTTCAAGACACGTTTGACATAATAATTCGTATTTTGATAAAAATCATAAGTGATTGCCTTCGATCCCGCCATCGTATCGCACAGCTGTACCACATATAGCGCCACCTGGATGTCATATACGCATCGGATGGTCGGTTCCCATGTGTCTGCCCGCTTATTGAGCTCTCTCCAAGCGCGGAGGCATACTTCCTCAAGGCTAAACGCATTATATATCTTCGCATTGCTATATTGCTTATTAAAATAAGCTAGCCACATTTCGCAGCTATCCGTCGGCTCCGGCAGCCTAGTCGCTTGCTTGTTTTTCTTTAGACCATCCCGTGCGGACTGCTCCAACTTCATCTTACCTAACCGGAATTCCTCCGGATCATAGCCTTCTTGCTTCCCCACTTCAAAAAGCACAGCAGCCATATGCTTGCAATAGTAGCCGTACGGACACGTACAACCACTCCTTGTGAAGCTTTTGAGATCCAAGGTGACCTTGTACCTTTTGGTTCCATCCACCCATGCATTTATGATCGAGGTGCCATCCACTTGAATATCTCTTACAGCACCTTCATTGAAATAGGCCCAACCTCTCGCAATGATCACTTTATCGAATTTAGGACGTATCCGTTCTATCCACAACGGCCAGTCTATGTCTAACTCTTGCATGTTTATTCCTATCCCCCGTTACACAATCAACTTCCTCCATTATATAATCATTTCTCCCTACAAAAAAACACCTCCCGCAGAATCAAGGAATGATTCTTCGCAGGAAGTGCCTATCTGTGTTACTTTCTTAGCATACCTTGATGTGGATGCGGGTGAGTTCCGCAATACTCATCGGTTTCGGAACACGTATACACATGCTCATAAACTGGTACACAGTGATGGCGATTCACGATTTGAATCGGATGGATCACTTGCACCTTTTGAGGATGATAAAAGTCTCTGACAACTCTTTCTGGATCTGTCATTATCGGGTCAGCAGGTGGACACTGAAATTGTTTTCCTGTACTTGTACTC
Organism: Paenibacillus sp. J31R30; assembly: GCF_059692115.1. NCBI lineage: Bacteria > Bacillati > Bacillota > Bacilli > Caryophanales > Paenibacillaceae > Paenibacillus > Paenibacillus sp. J31R30. The sequence goes on from NZ_JCAUAV010000014.1 coordinate 140,269, forward strand.
GGTTGTTGTTGGTAAGCCATTTCGTTGGGTCAACTCCTCTGTTAGTTTGAGATAGTATACGTCTAACCCTAGTCCAGAGAGTGTACCAATGCCTATCTTTCCCATAAATAGGCTGATGCGGTTGGGCCAAGCAGGTGAATGTCCAAGCAGAATGGTGGTATCCAGGCTATGTGACGTATACTAACGTTTCGGCCACAGTAGTGAGCAGTTTTCTACACGTGTGGTGTGATCTGGGTCAATATATACCCTATACGATGTGCCCAACAATAAAAGCCAGACATATAATTAAAGTTAATCCAAATCTGCGCTATGAATACTAGTTAGATTCTCCAATGTCAAATCATGTTTGGCCTGCAGACGAACAGCTTGACGACGCACTACTTCTTCATATAAGTTACGCACATATCTTCCATTGGCAAATTGCTTTTCTCCAAGTGAACTTTCTATTCGCATCATCAATTTTTCTTTTGCTGATGATGTAAGAAGATATCCTTTTGTACTAAACATTTGCTCCGCAATTTGCATTAATTCATTAATATTATAATCCTTAAATTCTATCACATTTGGAAAACGTGATCTTAAACCAGGGTTTACATCAAGAAATTGTTCCATCTCAAATGTATAACCGGCTAAAATTACAATAAGGTCCTCTCTATGATCTTCCGTAGCCTTTAGCAGTGTATCTATCGCTTCTTTCCCAAACCCTTGTGCAGAACCCGCATCTTGTGCTAATGCATAGGCTTCGTCTATAAATAAAACTCCTCCAAGCGCTGCTTGAACCTTTTCTTGTGTTTTAATAGCGGTCTGTCCTACATAACCGGCAACAAGTCCTGATCGGTCCACCTCTATCATTTTATTCGAGTGTAATATACCTAGATCATACAACAATTGAACAACTATTCTTGCAACAGTTGTTTTTCCTGTACCAGGATTACCTGTAAAAATCATATGAAGGGCAGCACCTTCATCAATCGGTAAACCTAAGCTTTTTCTCTTCTGTTGTATCTTTATTTGCGCACTCAGACTTCTCATAAAATCCTTTACTTCATTTAAACCTATAATCGTCTGTAACTTCTCTTCTAAATCAAAGCTTTCTTTTGGCTCCTCCTGTTCTTTAATAAAATCTTCCGGCAATAGCTTCAAAATTTCTTCTTTATCTATTATTCCTTCTATGACAATTCGACTAGATTGCTGTCGGAAGGTTTCCTCCAGAACATTTCTTACTAACCGGCCGTTTCCGGCATCCGCTTTGGAACGTTTTATTTCCTTTTCCAGTAACTTGGTTAAGGCACTTATTGCACCCTCGGTAAATACATACCCTTCCTTCTTTATCATCAATTTAGCTATTTCGAGTAATTCAGCTATTGTATAATCAGGAAAGCTAATGTTTATTGGAAAACGTGATTTAAGACCTGAGTTCGTTTTAATGAAGTTACCCATTTCTTTTTCATACCCTGCCAGTATAACAATTACACTTTCTCTGTAATCTTCTATTAGCTTGACTAATGTATCTATGACTTCCTTGCCCAGACTATCCGTACTAAGCGCATAGGCTTCATCGATAAATAAAATTCCGCCTAAAGCGGACAGAAATACTTCTTTTACTTTCTCTGGGGTTTGTCCAGCGTAAGGAGCCACCAAATCCCCCCTATCGACCTCAATCATCTTGTCGGTCTTTAACAATCCCATCTTCCTTAATAAATCACCAATTATACGTGCAATAGTTGTTTTTCCCGTTCCAGGGTTGCCTGTAAATATCATATTTAAGTTCTGAGAAGTATTCATCCTGATTCCTGCATTTTGCCTCAGTTGTTGCGCTACCAGTTGCCTTTCGAGAGAACGAACAAAATTCTTTACTTCCTCTAGTCCAATAATCTTTTTAAGCTCTACTTCAAGTGTAAATCCTTTTTCCCGATTGTCAGACAAGAAATCAGCCGGTGCAAATGTGATGAGAAAATCATACTTATCCGATTCTTGCAGCGCAATTCTCTCTGATTGTTTTCTTATTGCCTCCTCAATAATGTTGCGAATCATTCTTCCGTTACCCGAATCAGCGGAAGACAGCTTGACCTCGGACTGAATTCTTTCTATTAAAGCTTCTCTTGCGTCACTTGGGAGAATATAGTTCCCTGCTTCAATCATTTTCTCCCCAATAAGGACAAGTTCATGCGCTTTATAGTCTTTAAATTCTACTGAAATAGGGAAGCGGGATCTTAATCCAGAGTTCATTCTTAGAAACTCTTTCATATCTTTTTCATATCCGGCAAGAATAACAATTACATTTTCTCTATGGTCTTCCATTAATTTTACTATGGTATTAATAGCCTCTTGGCCGAAGCTGTCACTGGCTAAAGCATAAGCCTCATCAATAAATAGGATCCCCCCTAGAGCAGTCATAAACTTCTCTTTCGTTTTTGGGGAAGTTTGGCCAGAATATTGAGCTACAAGCTCCCCCCTATCCACTTCAACAAAATGACCCGATTTCAGTAAACCCATTTCCTTCATCATCTTACCTAATACTCTTGCTACGGTTGTCTTACCTGTCCCGGGGTTTCCCGTAAAAATCATATTCAAACTTTGTTTTACGCTTGTAGCGATCCCAGCGGATTTTCGCTTTTTATGAGCAACTAGTTGACGCTCCATCATTCTCATGAAATCTTTCACTTCATCAAGCCCGATTATTCTTTCCAATTCTTCTTTTAGATTAAAATGTTTTTCTTCATCGAACCCAAAGTCATGTCTTGTTAAAAGGCTTAACTCTTCGTCACTGATGATTTTAGAAAGATCAACATTTTGTAGGACTCTAGCAGATTGTTTGGAAATAGCATTTTCTACTAGGTTTCGTGCTAATCGGCCATTTCCAGAATCATTTTTACCGGGTATTTGTTTCCTCGTGAATTCTTCAATTAATTCTTCTTTACAATCTTCCGAAAATACAAAGCCTTCATTTCCCGCAATTCTTTCTGCAATCGTATATAGCTCCTCGGAAGAATAATCCGGGAATTCTATCTGTTGGTTAAACCTCGAATACAGACCAGGATTGGTTTTTAAAAATTCCTGCATTTCATCCTTATATCCAGCCAATATGACAACAATATCTTCTCTATTGTCTTCCATTCCTTTTACAAGTGTATCGATAGCTTCCTTTCCAAAGTCCCTTTCTCCGCCTCTTGACAAGGAGTAGGCCTCATCAATAAATATAATTCCACCCTTCGCAGAGTCTATAACTGCTTGCGTCTTGGGGGCAGTATGACCGATATATTCTCCCACAAGTTTACTGCGGTCAACCTCAATCAAATGCCCGCTCGACAGATAACCCAACGCCTTTAAATATTTTGACACTAATCTTGCAATCGTCGTTTTACCGGTTCCCGGATTGCCTGTATAGATCATATGCATAGATAACCTCGTACCCTTTGCCCCACGAGATTGTCGAATTTTTTGCAGGGATAAGAAACTCTCCAATTCGTAGACTCTTTGTTTGACAGTTTGTAGTCCGATAACCCTTTCCATTTCACTCTTTATACTTTCAAGGTTATCTCTGTCTGCTTTTACGCGCGTAACCATTATTTTTTCAAATCCATCATCCAGTAAAAGCTCTTCAGCAACCGGCAGGAGTGTATACGTAACACTGGGATGGACTTTTCCAGTCATCCTGAGGTCTGTTATTCTTTGGTATATGTCATCTTCAATATAGGATTTAACACTATGAACCCCTAAATTGGGATCGCTCTTATTAACGATGAATTCGGATACACCTTGATCAAAATGAACAATAACCTGTAATTTATCCGTAATACGCTTTTGGTATTTCATTAAATACCGATTTGTAATAGCTTTTAAAGTTGTTGGTGACAGCAACGATGTTTCCACTTTATCGGATATTTTCTCCAATGCCTTAGCTGGAAACATGGACCGGATGTCTTTAAATCCTTTCTCTGAGACAAGAATGATAAGTTTGCCTTTTCCCTCAATTGTATCAATCCCATCTGCCGCTAAGTTGTTGTATGTTTTATCCAGCGTATTCCAATTTGCGTTAAAAACATAGCGGTCTTTCAATTGAATCTTTCCGTATATGATAAGATCTGAAAGCTTTGAAATTAATTCTGGGGGACACTTTTCTACTTGATCGAAAAGGATAACGTCAGATTTACTATTTATCCCTTTATATACATCAGATAAAAATATATTTTCACTGTTTCCGCTTCCCAAAGATCTGGACATATCAATGTGATGGATATCAGAGTAGTCAAAGAGATTATATTCTTTCATGATTGCGGTCAAGTATTTCACAGACTTCGCAATACCAGTCCCTTTTCGCCCAGAGATAAAGATCACGCTTCTTATAGGTATATCAGGACGCTTATAAATAAAACTTCGCATATAAGCATCGCTTAGCTGCTCTATAAATACGTCTTGTCCCAAGATGTAATTTTTCAATCTTTGTTTTGCATCATTAAAGACATTTTGATATTTGCTTATTTCATTCACTGCCTTTTGAGGCTCTGAATTGTTCTCCTGAGACAGTTTTCTAGTCTGTTGATTTTTATTCATAGGTCCAATTTCATGAGTTACTCTGTTTATCATTTCTCTAAACTTATCAGAATATGGTGAGTTAGCATTTTTGATTAGGTATTTATTACAGAACTTATGACAAGATTCCAGCCTTCCCGAAAGATATAAGGCTTTTGCATAAGAATAATCCAGTTCCATACTGTTCCCTAATTTTATGGCTTCTTCAAAATAAGAAATTGCGTTATCCAGGTCTTTTTCTTCATCCAATAAGGACTTGCCGAATAAAAAATAAGCTTCAAATGCATCAGGATCATATTCAATAGCTTCTTTTAAGAATTTCCTGGCTTGCTCATAATCAGATTTCCTTATATAAAGCTTTCCTAAACCTATCAGTGTTGAAATATTTGAATTATTAGCATGATAAGAATCAGTTAGCAAGTCCTCCGCCTTTGATAAATCCCCTGTTTCAACACATGCAATTCCTAAAAGCGTCATATAGTCCAAATTGTTTGAATCTAAACTATGTGCATTTCCAAGAAATTTTTTGGCATTACTGTAATCTTTGGCATGAAAGTATAATACACCAGCCAAATAAAAAATACCCGGATGGTCTGGATATTGTTTGAGGAGTGCTTCTATTTGAGTTAGAGCTGCCGAGGATTGTCCGGAATTTACTGTCGATTCAAATAAAGATTTAAAAGCTAAGAACTGTTCTTTGTTATATAGGTTTTGGGTTTCCATAAGAACCTCCAAGTATGCTTTGTAAAAAAATAAAGCTCCTCATAAAGGAGCTCTGTACTGTTATTTACGACCCATCGCCTGTATGACTTGGGCAATTGTTTGGTTTCGTTGTTGCCTAGCACCAGTGTGAACTTCCTTATTATCCTTCCAAACTGGTATTCTGCTAATTTTCCAAGCACCAAACATTAACAATAAACTAATAACAATATTAATAAATGAACCAAAACTTAGTGCAGTTAGCAGCCAGATTATCGGTATAATGGATAATCCTATAAAACGTCCCACTAAAAATTTAGTTTTTAGTGCCTTTTCACCTAAATCTATAAAGTCTTGTATGGATTCAAGCAAATTTCGATCGGTTGCATAGATTTTTGCTTCTCGTAACAGTTTTAAACCTTCTTCAGCCATTTCTTTAGAAATAAAGCTATAATAATTTTTATTATTAATATTTCGTTCATATAGCTGAGAAAGACATTTGTGATAATAGTTTAATGCAAGCTCATTACCCAAACTAGGATCTTTCCCATGTACATCAATAAGCCTTTTTAGGATATCAATGGCTTGATCATAATTATCTTTAAATCTAGCTATATATGCTTTTCTAAAATGATATGCTCTTTCATTAGGCTTTATTTTTAAAGCCTTCTGTACCATTTGCTCTGCGTGATTTAGCTTTTCATTCAGAGTTAACTTTTCGGAATCAAGGTAAACATTCGATAAATCATAGTAATATACATCATTATTAGGTGCAATATCAATCGCCTTTTTGTACTCGTAAATTGCGTCGTCATATTCATTCCACATATAATGGGCTCTTGCTAGTACAGACCATGCTTCAGCATTTCCGGAACTTTTTTCAGTCGCTCTCTTCCCCACTATGATAGCATCGGCTGCTCTTCCTTTTTCTAAAAGGCTCCATGCCTCCAGGATTAAAGATTCAATATCTAAGGTAGTATGATCGATGGTATCTTTGGATTCCGGCTCTACGTTAAACTTAGCATTCTCTAGCTCCCGATTATATTCGCTGCGTTTAGTTTCATTCAAGAGTATTCCTTCGGCTTGGTCGAGTAACTCAACCATTCTTTCGGCTTCTTGGCGTCGCTTTAGATCCGGAGCATTCGTTCTACCAAGCCACTTACGTTGGGCTTCAATCAGCTTTTCTTTTAATTCACCTGTACTAATTGAAGGATCGACTTGTAAAATCTCATAATAATTATTCAAGATTTATTCACTCCTTAGTTTATTTTATTCTATTGATATTGCGGCCAACTTTTCAGCCTTCGCATCAACTGTAGCTTCCGATAAATTAGATTTTCTTTCAATATGTACTTCTCCAAGGTGCGCACCAGTCAATTCGTCTTTTGCATAAACATGGACGATGCCATTATCATCATAGGTTAATATAAAGCGAATCGGATAGCTCTCTGGCTTTGGTTCAGGCAGTTCGAGCTCAGATTCTCCAATAACCTTAACAAATTCAGGATCTTCATCTTCGCCCTCTGTCACCTGTACCCTTAAAAATTGTTGTCCATTACGAACTGTATAGAACACACTCTCCGAACTCGTTGGGATAGGAGTATTTCTTGGCAATAGTATTTGATTGACCATATTATTAGTTTGGAAATTGCAGATCAACATCCCTAAACTGTGCGAATTAACGTCAACAACTCTTGTTCTATAATTCGCCTCATCCTGATGATTATCTGAATTTTCTATGCTTAATAGTTGACCTTGTATTGCAGCTCCAATTGCGACAACCTCATCTGGATTCACATCATTTGAAGGGGTTAGTCCTGAGACATTCTTAATAAAATCCGATACTGCGGGTATTCTTGTCGAGCCCCCAACTAACAGGATTTTATCTATATCTCCCCAAGACATATCCGCATCCATTAACACATTTTTCATAATCAGTGCGGTTCTATTTAATAATTGCGTTATTAAATATTCAAAGTTTTCTCTGGTAATCTCTACTTTTACAGAGCAACCTTGAGATGAAAGGGTAATTACGGATTTTTTTCGTGTTGAAAGCACTTTTTTACACGATTCCGCTTTTTCTCTCAAATCTTGTATCGCAGATAGATCGTCGTAAAGATCTAACCCATGTTCTTGTTCAAATTGCTTTTCAACTAGCTCAAAGATTTTGTTATCGAAATCAAAGCCCCCCAGGTTTCGATCCCCGCCAGTCGCCTTGACGATAACTTCATCTTTATTCAACTGCATAATAGTTACGTCGAAGGTTCCCCCACCTAGGTCATATACCATCACATTTTGAGAACTTTCTTTATTGGTTAAGCCATAGGCAAGAGCGGCTGCTGTAGGTTCATTAATAACTTTATGCACCTTTAGTCCAGCGATCCGCCCCGCATCTTGCGTAGCTTTTCGTTGGGAATCATCGAAATACGCCGGCACGGTGATAACCGCGTCCGTTATTTTCTTTCCTAGTGCCGTTTCAGCATCTTCTATTAATCGCTTTAATATCATAGCGGATAACTCTTCAGGGGTGAATATATGACCGTTGCTAACAGGAAACTTATAGCTTGTATTCCCCATTTGACGCTTAACAAATTGGACCGTATTCGTCGGGTCTGTAATGGATATGGACTTTGCAGTTGTTCCTATTACAGGTGTACCATCCTCAAAAAAGATAACAGAAGGTGTTATTCTTTCACCTTCACGATTAGGAATGATTGCTGGATTCCCATGTTCGTCTATGTAAGCTAATGCCGAGTTAGTAGTTCCTAAATCAATGCCAATAATCAAATAATGTCAACTCCTTAACCCGGCTAAAAGGCCTATCCAAATTTCGTATACTTGTAATATATATATTACGTAGTTATGATTAGAACGTCAATATAATGTTTATCCAACTAAGATAATGTGCTTACGCATATATTTTCTCATCAACAATCCTAGTCATAAAATATTCCACGATATCTCCAATTGTCGGAAACCTTTCCTTTATTGTATTAAGATCGAGCTGCATCTCCATTTCAAATACATCATGAAGCTCCAATAATAACGAAATAAGTACCCCTACATCTCCCGTGTACTCCAAAGGAGCACTTTCAATTTGTAGTTCTTCGACAGGCACTTGGCATCTTTCCGAAAAAACCGATACGACTGCCGCTATTACATTTTTGATAAGCTGTGCTTTAACTTCTTTTAAATTTGTCATAAGTGCACCTCGTGATTATTAATTGTATAGTTTCGTTTGAATGAAAGTAGTCCGTAAGCATTATCGCTTGCCGCCAAACAGCTCGCGAATACCTTTTAAATTCTCATTTCTGTCTATATATTTGTTTGCTAATTTTTTTCCATCTTCAAATGAATTTTTCGTTTCTTCGGCAAAGGCCCTTTTATTATATTCCCACCATGCTCTTGGTCCTAGTTTCGCAGCCTCATACTGTGATTTCATACTGTTTTGGACCATTTCTTTCAACGTTCCGCCTTCACCGGCTTCGATCCGCTTCTCATGCCTTTCTTTTAACACGTCACGGATATCTTTTAAAGTATCATGCCGTTCGATGTACTTGCCTGCCAGCTTCTTTCCGTCTTCAAACAGGTTTTTCGCTTCTTGAGTGAATGCTTCTTTGTTATACTCCAACCACCCTTTTGGCCCCTGCCTCGCCGCTTCGATTTGTGCTTTTATACCGTTTTGGAACATTTCTTTTAGTGTTCCGCCTTCACCGGCTTCGATCCGCTTCTCATGCCTTTCTTTTAACACGTCACGGATATCTTTTAAAGTATCATGGCGTTCGATGTACTTACCTGCCAGCTTCTTTCCGTCTTCAAACAGGTTTTTCGCTTCTTGACTAAATGCTTCTTTGTTATACTCCAACCACCCTTTAGGCCCCTGCCTCGCCGCTTCGATTTGTGCTTTTATACCGTTTTGGAACATTTCTTTCAGCGTTCCGCCTTCACCGGCTTCGATCCGCTTCTCATGCCTTTCTTTTAACACGTCACGGATATCTTTTAAAGTATCATGACGTTCGATGTACTTACCTGCCAGCTTCTTTCCGTCTTCAAACAGGTTTTTCGCTTCTTGACTAAATGCTTCTTTGTTATACTCCAACCACCCTTTAGGCCCCTGCCTCGCC
>NZ_JCAUAV010000015.1:0-138345 GCF_059692115.1 Paenibacillus sp. J31R30
AGACGACGAGGTTGATAGGTTCGAGGTGGAAGTGCGGCAACGTATGCAGCTGACGAATACTAATCGGTCGAGGGCTTAACCAAAATTCCTAAGTAATCTAACTTTACGTGAGTTTCGTATCTAGTTTTCAGGGAATACTATTCCTGAATCGTATATATATCTTGGAGAGATACCCAAGTGGCTATAAGGGGACCCTCTGCTAAGGGGTTAGACTGCGTAAGTGGTGCGAGGGTTCGAATCCCTCTCTCTCCGCCAGTTCCAAATATATATACACTTTTATGTGGCGGCGTAGCTCAGCTGGCTAGAGCGTACGGTTCATACCCGTAAGGTCGGGGGTTCGAGCCCCTCTGCCGCTACCATAAAACCAAAACACCAGATGGAGGCTTAGCTCAGCTGGGAGAGCATCTGCCTTACAAGCAGAGGGTCGGCGGTTCGATCCCGTCAGCCTCCACCATCTTTACGCCGTTGTAGCTCAACTGGTAGAGCAACTGACTTGTAATCAGTAGGTTGGGGGTTCAAGTCCTCTCGACGGCACCATTTTTATGGTTTAACTTTTTGTAGCATGGAGCTGTGGTGTAGTGGCCTAACATGCCTGCCTGTCACGCAGGAGACCGCGGGTTCGAATCCCGTCAGCTCCGCCATTTCTTTTACAATTAATGTAGGACATGCTATAAATAATCATTTGGCTTTGTAGCTCAGTCGGTAGAGCAGAGGACTGAAAATCCTCGTGTCGGCGGTTCGATTCCGTCCAAAGCCATTGAGATGGTTGTATTGCTTTGGCAGTACGGGTATCTCGTATCTGGAGGCTTAGTGAAGTGGCTAAACACGGCAGACTGTAAATCTGCTCTCTTCGAGTTCGGTGGTTCGAATCCATCAGCCTCCATTTTCCCTACGAGTCATTAGCTCAGTTGGTAGAGCACCTGACTTTTAATCAGGGTGTCGTAGGTTCGAATCCTACATGACTCACTTTTATAAACAAACATACAAGACCGTAGGGTCTTTTTTTGTTTCCATTATATATAAAGAAAAAGCATCCTAGTGTAGGATGCTTTTTTGCTGTTCAGAGCTTGTCTGCAACAGACTGCATTTTCTGTTCCATAGAGGCGGGTTTGTCGCGGCGATCATCGATTTTGATGGACGTGGATACACGCGCAGCTCCATGTAGGAAGGGCACTTCGTGGACGGCACGTATAACCTCGAATAAGCGATCTAAGGGACCTTCCAGGATGGTGCCCATGGGTGTCATTTGAAAGCGGATATCGGCATGTCGCTCTAATTCTTTATGGAGATCAGCGACATAGCCGCTCAGACTGGTTGTGGCTGTTCCGATGGGAATGATCGTGAATTCAGCAATGGCCATTGGGATCACAGGCTCCTTCGTTAATATGCTTTCTGTTAAGGATAACAATCAGGAGCTTGCAAGGTCAATGATGTAATCGGCTGTTCGCGCTGCTAGTGCCATGACAGTATGCGTGGGGTTGCCACCACTAGAGGTGACAAATAAGCTAGCATCGCATATGAACAAGTTCGGAATGTCATGACTTTGACCAAAGGAATTCACTACGGATGTTGTGGGGTCATTCCCCATCCGGCAGCCACCCATCAGATGTTGTGTATCGGGAACAACATAGGAGATCTCTCCGCCAGCAGCGCGGAGAATCAATTTCATATTTTCAACAGCATGATCAAGTAGCTTGAGATCGTTGTCACAATAAGTGAAGTTCAGGGAAGCCATAGGAACGCCGTATTCATCTTTTTCATCCGAAAGTGCTATGTAATTGTTCCAAGCTGGGAGCACCTCTCCTACCATTCTGAGACGGCCATAGAAGTTGTAATCCTGCATCGCTCGTCTGAATGACGTACCCCATAATGGGGCTTCAGTGGCTTTACGGATGCCTTCTGCCATCTCGATAGGTCTTGAGCCGTGAGCATGTAGGGTATACCCGCGGACAAAGCCCCTACGTGGATCTGTCTCATAGAAATCTTGGGTGGATGCTAGCACTGGTGTCCCTTTGTACAAACGAACTTCCTCTTCGAACTTGGCGTAAACGTCATTGCTGCTATGCGTCATAATGGCCCTGCCTACCCAACCGCTGGAATTGGCTAATCCATCAGGGAACTGAGGTGTGGCCGAGTGAAGCAGCAGACGAGCTGTTTCCACAACATGAGCAGCTAGGATAACGGTTTTGGCCCGTTGTCGATAAGTGGTGCCTTCGTGGACGAAGAGAACCCCGCAAACATGTCCATATTCATTTACTTCGATTTGAGTGACTCTGCAATCCGGGAGAATTTCTGCGCCAGCCTGAACCGCCTTAGGAACGTGCACAATCAAAGTACTGAATTTCGCATTAGGCATACATCCTTGCAGGCAGAAACCCCGGTTTGTGCAGGCAGAGCGCCCATCTAAAGGCGAAGATAGGATAGCTAATGGTGTAGGGGCAGATTGAATACCTAGAGATTTACATCCTTTGTGAAAAAGCTGAGCATTGGGGCTAAGGGAATCTAACTCTGGAAAGGGATAGGGACCCTGAAAGTTTCCCCAAGGGAAGTGCTTAGGGCCGGATACTGAGATTTCTTTTTCGACTCTCGTGTAGTAAGGCTCCAAGTCCTTATAATGAATGGGCCAATCTTCTCCAACGCCATCAATGGCTTTTGTTTTGAAATCAGATTCATGAAATCGCAGAAAAACGCCGGTAAAGTTTTGAGTTCCTCCACCAATCCCCATGCCTGATTGATGCTTTCCGTTAACGAATGGCTGGGCAGCATCAACTAGGCGTGTATCCTCCCAACCTAAGCGCTTCATACTCAACTCATCACTCGCAAAATCCTTCTCAGGATCACGCCAAGGTCCAGCATCAATGACGACCACGCCGAGCCCTGCTTCGCTGAGCTCTTTAGCTAGAACCCCTCCTGCGGCACCTGCCCCTACGATGACGATGTCAACTGTTTCATCTTCATAGCGCCATTTCATGATCGTTTCGCAGCCTCCCAGGATTCTAGTTGACCAGGAGTGTTAAGTGTATATCCGTTCGGATAAGCAGGTCCTCCGAAACCAATCTCGGACCAAACTAAAGGATGAGCGTAGTAAGCTTCTACACTAAGCTGAAGGAGTTTCTGAAATAAGGTTTTGGGAGCAATACTGTCCCAATTCTTTGTTGTTGGATAGCTGTTATCACTGATTTGGAGCATAATGTTCCGTTGATTCGTTTCATCCAATTGGAAGAAAGGCTGACTATTGGCGAACCAGCCGGTTTCGTCGATCGCTTTCAGTCCCTGGCGTATAAGTATTCGAAGTGGAGGCGTGCCTGCCTTGCGGTGGCCTTCCCCTTTATTTTCCGATAGTACTTGATCAATATGGTTAATAATGTATTGAATGATTTCCCCACGATGGTCGTCCATAAGCAGTGCACACCAAGCCCGAAGCGTTTCCGCCTCAACGAATGTTAAATATCCGTAAGCATGTTCACGTATTATACGAGCGTTCACAATAGATCTGGTGTGAGCATCCCAATGCTTACTTTCTTCCATGACATCGTAGGTTGGATAATGATTATGATTTTTCATGCTAGTCACCCCCATAGCTAACGAGAATACAATCCCAAAAGTGCTACTACAATTATTGCCAAATCAATGAAGAATATGAGGGTATTGGTTATGAAGTTGTATTTTTCCTATGAAATTAGTAAATAAGGGAGCAATGTAATGAAGGAATTGGCATCATTGGCAATGTCAAGGTTGATAGGAAATATTTTAGGAATGAAAGACTTTTCATTACCATGGTAATCTTGTACTAGCTACTGAGAAGTTTTCCATTTTACCCAATTCAACTAAGAGTGCACTTACAGGAGGAAATACCATGATAAAGAGTCTTGCACACCGTACATTAGGAATTACAGCTGCGATCACAATCGCACTATCAGCGACAACTGCCGTTTCCGCCTATGCCGCAAATGATGATATGGATGCCGTTTCTTTGGCTAAAAAAATGGTTGGCGTTGATTACTCCAAAAGTGACGAAACACCGTCCGCAGGGTTTGATTCGTCTGGATTGATCCACTACGTGTATGAAACATTAAATTATAATGTACCTAGAACATTAATCGAGCAATTCAACATGAAATCAACGAAAATTACGAACATAGATAAAGCAGAGCCAGGTGACGTCTTGTTCTTTGGTAGTGGCTCCAAGCCAACGTTTGCCGGGATCTATGTGGGCCAAGGGAAAATGGTCATGGCATCCCAGAGTAGAGACGAAGTCGTCACCCGTAAGGTAAGTGAGCTTAAGGGGAGTTTTATTGGCGGAAGAAGCATTCTTTCATCTAAGGATAGCTTGAAAGCTGAGCTAATTCTAACTGCACAGAAATACCTTGGAGTTCCATACGAATTTGGAGCCAAATATGGTCAAACGAAGACAATGGATTGTTCATCATTTACCAAAACGGTATTTGCTGCATATGGGATGACGCTGCCGCGTGTTTCCCGTGATCAAGCTAAGGAAGGCGTTTTTGTTAGCAAAAGCAATTTGCAAACTGGCGACTTGGTTTTCTTTACAACGCCTGATTCCGGTAAAAACATTGGACATGTCGGTATTTATGTTGGTAACGGCATGATGATTCATACGTATGGTGAAGGTGGCGTCAAATTCACCTCGATTAATAAAGAATGGTGGGCAGATCACTACGTGACGGCTCGCCGCGTAATCAAATAGAACCTCTTCCATGCGGACCCTCTTGTCAATTAAGACAGGAGGGTTCCTTTCGATTCACAGGAATGGGCATACATATGGTACAATAGAGAGAAAAATATAGAAGATGCTATAGGCAATAAGGAGTGAAGGCAGATGATTTGGGAGCATGTCAAGGAGCGATTGGAAGCGGTTTTACAGTCGCCAGTACAGATAAGCCTGATACCTGAGTCCGAATGGCACCAGCTTGTGGAGGATCAGGGAGAGCGTCAGGAAGGATTCAGTCGAAGTGTTAACCGAGGCCAGGAGGTTCTTTTCTTTGTTTCTCAAGAACATAGAGAGGTTCGTGTCCTGCAAGTGGATGGGAGTATACTGTCTGTCTCTGAACGCAAGCTAGTCGAACTCACAATTGAATCCAAACAAACATTAGAGAAGAAGCAATTCGGCTCTTATCTATCTGAAGATGAAAGAAAGTCGAACCAATTGAGAGAATGGCTCCTTCTGCAAATGGAACGTGGTACGAGCCATGCTGAGCTGCCCGATGCGCTTGCTTCACAATCTTCGTTGTATTCAACGAAAATTCCGCTGCTACTGTATGGTGATTATCCTCAGAATCAACGCGTTTCCTATACGGAGCTTAAGAAGCTGTTGGAATCGTTTTTCGAAGCGGAGATTATTCTGATTCCTTTGCTAGAGAAGGAGTGGCTGATTTTAGCGCCTGAAGTCCTTATTACTAGTGGTAGTGAGGAACGCGATGGAGACGAGGAAGAAAGTGTTGAACAGACGCTCGATGCCCTAGGCTCAGGATTGTATGAAATGCTGGCGAATGAGTGGGTTGGCGAATGCCACTTAGCCATAGATTTCCCAGTGAAGCCTGCGAAGTCCATGTTCGCCACTGTGCTCAAGCTGCGTGAGACCATCATGCTGGGCCGCTCCTTCCACGTAGGCAGCTTTATTCATCTTCGCTGGGAGCTTCGTCTTGAGAAGCTGCTGCATCTCATTGAGGAAGAGGAGAAAACCGAATTCCTCGAGCAGGTGCTCCGCGGCACGGATCATGTGCTGGATAGCGAGACGGTAACGACGCTGGAGCATTTCTTCACACTAGACTGTAACGTCAGTGAAACGGCGAAGAAGCTATATATTCATCGAAATACATTGCTATATCGGTTAGACAAGTTCAAAAACGAGACTGGACTGGATGTAAGAACGTTTAATCATGCGGTTTTGGTACGTCTGGCCTTGCTATTGTACAAAGTAACGAAAAGAAAGTGATTTTTTTGTAGGGATTGTGCATAGTCAGTCCGCCGTTCGTAGGGTAAGATGTGTATATAGAAATGTTGATGAGAAAAGCATTTGAATGATAATTTGTAGGGGGAATGAAATCATGGCAGGCGTACGTTTAAATCATATCGTTAAAAGATATTCTGGTGCAGAAGAATCAACAGTTAAAGATTTCCATCTTGAAGTTGCTGACAAAGAGTTCGTAGTTCTTGTTGGTGCATCCGGTTGCGGAAAATCCACAACTCTTCGTATGATCGCAGGCTTAGAGGAAATCACTGAAGGTGAACTTTACATCGGAGACCGCCTTGTAAATGACGTAGCTCCAAAAGATCGCGATATCGCGATGGTATTCCAATCCTACGCCCTTTATCCGCATATGACAGTTTATCAAAACATGGCATTCGGATTGAAACTTCGTAAATTCAAAAAAGCTGATATCGATGCTCGCGTTCGCGAAGCAGCGAAAATTCTAGATATCGTTCACTTGCTTGATCGTAAGCCAAAAGCACTTTCTGGTGGTCAACGTCAACGTGTTGCCTTGGGTCGTGCGATTGTTCGTGAGCCACAAGTATTCTTAATGGATGAGCCGCTTTCCAACTTGGATGCGAAACTTCGTGTACAAATGCGTGCGGAAATCACTAAGCTTACAAAACGTCTTGGTGTTACAACAATCTACGTAACGCATGACCAAATCGAAGCTATGACAATGGGCGATCGTATCGTTGTTATGGATAAAGGTATCATTCAACAAGCTGCTACACCAGAAGAAATCTACAACTTCCCAGTTAATATGTTCGTTGCAGGATTCATCGGATCCCCATCCATGAACTTCATGTCCGGAACATTGGCTTCCGAAGGCGGCGGCGTATTTTTCAAAGCTGGATCCGTAAACGTAGAAGTTCCAGCAGGTAAAGCACAAGTTCTTAAAGACAAAGGATTTGTTGGCAAAGAAGTGATTCTGGGAGTTCGTCCAGAAGATATTCACGAAGAGCCAGTATTCTTGGAAGCTTCCCCGAACACAGTATTCAACGTTAACGTTGAATTGACTGAGAACTTGGGTCACGAAATGTACTTGTACTTGAACGGTATCGGCGCTAACACAGTAATCGCTCGTGTTGACGGTCGTTCCGGAATCAAAGAAGGTACAAACGTTAAATTGGCACTAGACATGAACAAAGTTCATTTCTTCGATAAAGAAACAACACTATCCATTTTGGTTAATCCAAACCTATAGGATTGTACTGAAAGGCCAGCCGTTATCGGCTGGTCTTTTTGTATATAAACACAGTAGTTGATTTCAACTAGGTATTCTATTACGATGAAACTATTGGAAGCCTGCGTGCAGCTTAAATAAGCACATGGTACATAAGCAAATTCGAAGGAGCTATGACAATGGCCAAAAAAGTAAAGGTTTCCGAAATGATGGAACAGCTACATATGGAAGTGTTAGCAGGTGAGGGCGGGTTGAAGCGTCCAATCACAACAGGCGATTTGTATCGTCCTGGCCTGGAGATGGCGGGATATTTTAACTATCATCCCAAAGAGCGTATTCAAATGCTGGGTAAAACAGAAATTACGTTTATCGAGATGTTAACGACAGGTGTTCGGAGAAATCGGGTTGAGCAGCTATGTGCGCCAGAGGAAACACCCTGTATTATTGTAACTCGTGGACTGGAAGTTCCCATTGAATTGCTGGAAGAAGCAACAAAGCGTGATTTACCAGTGCTTCGAACACAGCTATCGACAACGATTTTTGCAAGTCGGTTAACGGGCTTTCTCGAAAATAAGCTTGCTCCGAGCACGACTATCCATGGTGTACTTGTTGACGTGTATGGGGTAGGTATGTTGATTACTGGAAGCAGCGGGATCGGGAAAAGTGAGACTGCGCTGGAGCTAGTGAAACGGGGCCACCGACTCATTGCGGATGACGCGGTAGAAATCAGACAAAACGGCGATAAAGTACTGACGGGGAATGCGCCTGAATTGATTCGCCATTTGCTTGAAATCCGCGGCGTAGGCATCATTAATGTCATGACGTTATTCGGTGCGGGCGCAATCCGTAATGTGAAGAAGATTTCGGTTGTTGTTAAGTTGGAAAATTGGCAGCAAGAGAAGCAATATGATCGTTTAGGCTTGGATGAGGAGCTAACGCGGATTATCGATACTGATTTGCCGCTAGTTACGATACCTGTACGACCAGGGCGAAACTTAGCGGTCATCGTCGAGGTTGCGGCGATGAATTATCGCTTAAAGCGAATGGGCTACAACGCGGCGCTGCAGTTTACGAATAAATTGACGGAATCGTTGAATGAAGATTTTGAGGATTTTGATTGAGAGAGATGCTTAGCTCAGAAAATGAAGGAGTGGAACTATGTTAGAAAGCGTTGCGTTCTCCCTAGGACCGATTCACGTCCGATGGTATGGCATTATTTTGGGAACAGCTGCATTAGTGGGCTTAATGTTGGCGATCAGAGAAGGAAAGCGATTCAAAATCGTACCAGACTTTTTCATGGATTTATTGTTAATTGGGGTTCCTTCTGCCATTATTGGTGCAAGAATTTACTATGTTGCCTTCCAATGGGACGATTATAAAGATAATTTATGGGAAGTATTCATGATATGGCACGGTGGGATTGCGATATATGGTGCGCTGATCGGAGCGATTATCGGTACTTCTTTCTACATTCGGGCAAAGGGATACAACTTCTTCCGGATTGCGGATATTCTCGCACCAGGTTTGATTGTCGGACAAGCGATTGGCCGCTGGGGCAATTTCATGAATCAGGAAGCTCATGGAGGTCCGGTAGAGGAGTCGTTTCTGAGAGACAGCTTGCATCTGCCGAATTTTATCGTGAACCAAATGAATATTGAAGGCACGTTCTACCATCCAGCATTTCTGTATGAGTCGATTTGGAGCTTTGTAGGGCTGCTGGTTTTATTCTGGCTTCGCCGTAGACCGTTCCTAAGGGCAGGCGAGCTATTTCTAAGTTATTTCATCTGGTATTCCATCGGACGCTTCTTCATTGAAGGGATTCGTACGGACAGCTTGGACATCAATGGGCCAGCTTGGTTAGCTTCATTGATGAATGCGTTATGGTCACCAATGAAAGTTGTGTTTGAGCCAGGGGTGTTGACGTATGGAGGGAATATTCGATTCTCCCAATTACTTGCACTGCTGATCGTCATTGCGGCTGTGATCATGATTCTCATTAGAAGGAAAAAAGGTTACGCCAACGAGAAGTATGCAGACCCGATTGTATCCACGCTGGCGGTTGAGAAAAACAAAGTAGTCAAAGAGGAAGAGACAGATAAAGGAGTCAACTATGATTCGAACGGTACTATTTGATTTGGATGGCACGATTGTAGATACGAATGAGTTGATTGTACAATCGTTCTTGCATAGCTTGGAAGGTGAAACACCGGAGCCTGTTAGTCGGGAGCTTATTATCCCCAATATGGGGCGTCCGTTAGTGGAACAAATGGAGTTTTTTACAGGTAGAAAAGAAGTTGAAGCGCTGATAACGAAGTATCGTACGTTCAACCTATCTAAACACGATGAGCTTGTCAAGGAATTTCCGAACGTACGTACGGTGATGGCGAAGCTTCATGAGAAGGGTATTAAGATCGGTATTGTTACTAGCAAAATTAGATTGACTACATTGATGGGTCTAAAACTTTGTGGCTTAGATTCGTATGTGAGTGCTATTGTGACGGTAGACGATGTCAAGGAGCCAAAACCGAGTCCTGAGGGCATTATCGCAGCGTTGAAAGAGCTAGGAAGCTCGACTGAAGAAGCGATGATGGTGGGCGATAGCCATTATGATATTGAAGCTGCCCAAAATGCAGGTGTTACCTCTGTTGGTGTATCCTGGTCTTGGAAGGGGCGCTCCTATTTGGAGCAGTACAACCCGGATCATATTGTCGACGATATGTTTGATCTGCTGCCGTTAGTTGGGATATCGTCGGATGTGAAGGCTGATTGAGGCAGACAGAGAAGTATCCCGTAGATGGCCCGAACGCGTTATGGCAAATCTACCAAACCGTAAGTAAGTGGAAGGCCATGCGGAATTTCGTTTTTATTCAAATTACGCGATATTCGCCTTCCTTGCGATTGAAGAACTGGATTTATCGTCGTGTTCTTGGCATGACGGTTGGTGAGCACTCTGCTTTTGCTTTGATGGTCATGGTGGATGTGTTTTTTCCAGAGAGGATTCATATTGGCAGCAATACGATTATCGGCTATAACACAACGATACTAGCGCATGAGTATTTAACGAAAGAATATCGACTAGGAGACGTACGAATTGGATCCCATGTGATGGTCGGGGCTAATACGACGATACTGCCAGGTGTAACAATTGGAGATTATGCGATTATTGGCGCAGGATCTGTTGTTCATAAGGATGTGGCACCACACAGCTTTGTGGCAGGTAATCCCTTGCAAGTTATTCGTTCGGGTAGTCCAAAGTAGGAGTAAGGCAAATAAGAGGGGCTCAACGTCATTGTGATGTTGGGTCCATTTTTTTGTTGTGTAAAGGAAACAGATTCTGCGAAAAGCGACTAATACAAATGGCATATTGGGAATAGTAAAGACGCAGTGAAATCATAGGAAAAGGGAAGGTGTCGGTTAGTGCAGCAATGGAATCGTAGTAAAATCGCAGAAGTGAAAAAAGGTAACTTTGGAAGGGCTATAGGAAAGCGTGTGTGGGTCGTAGTAGTAGCTCTCATGCTGCTTTTGTCCTTGCCAACAACAAGCTTGGCTGTCGGTAAACCAGCCCAGGGACCCGATGTGTATGTTATCCAAGGGATGCTGAAATCACTAGGCAGTTATTCTGGTGAGATTAACGGTTACTACGATGATGCAACGGTTCAAGGTGTAAAATATTTTCAGAAGAAGCATGGGCTGCCGGTAACAGGCGCAGTAGATAGCCGTACGCTCGAGTCGATTACTTATGGCTATATGAAGCTTAAGGGTGTCGGTCAGGGTCAAGGCGGCGGCAAAGGCAAGGGTAAATGGCATGGCGGAGGTAAAGGCGGCGGTGGAGGCACCGGCGAAGGCCAAGGCCAAGGTGGCGGTAATGGCACCGGTGGAGGCAAGGGTCAGGAAGGCGGTAAAGGCGGTGCCGGAGGCCAAGGTCAGGAAGGCGGTAAAGGCGGAGCTGGAGGCCAAGGTCAAGGTGGCGGTAAAGGCGGAGCTGGAGGCCAAGGTCAAGGTGGCGGTAAAGGCGAAGGCGGAGGCAAGGTCCAAGGTGGCGGTAAAGGCACCGGCGGAGGCAAGGGCCAAGGCGAGGAAGGTGGCCAAGGTCCAAGTGGCGGTCAAACACCGGCACCGAATGGTGGAGGAAAGCTAGTACCTAATGGCGGAGCAACGCCAGCACCTAATGGAAATGGAAATGGAAACGGCAATGGTAATGGTAATGGTAATGGACAAGCGCCTGCACCTAATGGCAACGGCCAAAACGGACAAAAACCCGGACCGAATGGAAACGGAAATGGCAATGGTCAATTGCAGGCACCTAATGGAAATGGTAACGGCAACGGTAACGGTAACGGTAATGGTAATGGACTAAATGGAGGTCAGGCACCAAATGGCGGTAAAACGCCGAATGGGCAGGTCGAGGAAGACTAGATCTAGATATTCATCCGAAAAAGGCATGCTGCCGCGACAGCATGCCTTTTCACTTCTCCGAATTGAGTTGACGTCATATGGGTTTATATGCCATTCTTAAAACGAATTTCATTATCAATCGTGTCTAATACGATCCTATAAATGGGGCTTCGGACAGGGTTAAGATGGATTGACGGTCCATAGGATACGTGTTAAAATAGCCGTACATTCTTTATTTTGGTAGTATGGTAGCACGTTAATGCACTAAAGTGATTTGATAATAAATTAATAATAACAGATTATACTCCTACTTATTGAGGTGAGACGGTGTCGAAGCCAAAAGTATTTGAAAAACCGTTAGGCGCGAAAGACTATTTGCCTGATGCGGTGACGAAACTCAGAAATATAGAATTCCGTGTATTGGCCTGTATGGGACGCTGGGGCTACAACCAGATTATTACACCTACACTTGAATATTACGATACAGTTGGGGTTGCTAGCTCCACAGAAGATAAGAAGCTGTTTAAGTTATTAGACCGCAAGGGGAAAACACTCGTCCTGCGTTCTGAGCTGACAGCGCCAATCGCGCGTGTAGCTTCTTCGCTTTTAAAGGAACAAGCATTTCCGTTACGACTTTCCTATCATTCGAACGTTTTCCGCTCGATTGAAGAAGAAGCGGGCAGAGATTCCGAGTTCTATCAGACAGGCGTTGAGTTGATCGGGGACGCTTCATCTGAAGCTGATGCAGAGGTAGTGGCACTAGCAATTGCCTCGCTTCAAGCAGCAGGCGTAGAGAAATTCAAGATTGCGTTAGGCCATGTTGGATTCCTGAACGGTTTATTCCAAGAAACACTAGATGGGCGCACGGATGCTCAACTTGCCTTGAAGGAGCATTTGCTCAGCCGTGATTACGTCGGGTACCGGGAAGCGATTAAGACACTATCCCTAGCACCTGACGTTGAACGTGAGCTTAACGGTGTGTTAAGACTACGTGGCGGCGACGAGATCTGCGAGCAAGCTCGGATGGTTTCCCAACATCCAATCGCACAGGATGCCATTCGACATCTATGCGAAGTGTGGGATGTTCTAAAAGCGTATGGTGTGAGTGAGCATGTTGTAATTGACTTAACGATGATTGGAGATTTCTCCTACTATACAGGTATGACGTTCGAAGGATATGCGGCTGATTTGGGCTTCCCTGTTTGCAGCGGAGGTCGTTACGATAATTTACTGAGTCAGTTTGGACGTCCTGCGCCGGCAACAGGGTTTGCGTTGAAAACGAATCGGATCCTTGAAGTAACAGGCAAGGAGCAGGTGAAACAACTTAGTCGTCTGCTCATTGCTTACGATGCGGAGCATCGCGAGGAAGCGCTGCAGCTGGCGAAGACGAAGAGAAGCGGGGATGAAGAGCTTGTGGTCATTACGCAGCTCATAACGGATGATACGATCAACGAACCTTCTACAGTGGGATATGATGAAGTAATTCGCTTGATCAAGGGATAACCTCACAGCGAGATGAGGGAAGTTTGGAGGAGGTTGGAACGGTGGATGACATTCTTAAAGTAGCGATGCCGAAAGGCCGTATCTATAAACAAGCGGCGAAAATGTTTACACAAGCAGGATTGCCCATTCCTGAGGATTTGGAAGAAGGACGCCGATTAATTATCCCTGTGCCCGGGGCGAAAATGGAGTTCATTTTAGCCAAGCCAGTGGATGTTCCTACGTATGTAGAGTATGGCGTTGCCGATATCGGGGTTGTAGGCAAGGATGTTCTAATGGAAGAAAATCGGAATGTTTACGAATTGCTTGATCTAGGGATCGCACGATGCCGTATGTCGGTGATTGGACTGCCGGATTGGAAACAGGTTATCAACCCGCGTGTTGCGACCAAGTATCCGAATGTAGCCTCTCAGTATTTCCGCGAGAAGGGACAGCAAGTTGAAGTCATCAAGCTGAACGGCTCCATCGAGCTGGCTCCTCTGATCGGACTAGCTGACCGCATCGTAGATATGGTGGAAACTGGTCAGACTTTGAAAGAGAATGGCCTTGTGGAGCAAGAGGAAATTTTTCAGATCACGAGCCGCTTAATTGCGAATCGTGTGAGTTATCGGATGAAGAATGACTCCATCCAACGGTTGTGTGATATGCTGCAGGCAGTATTGCCGACAGTGAAGCTATAGAGCAAAGTAAGTAGAACGACGATGAGAGGAAGATGAAGATGCGGATTATGCCCGCCTCCGAATTTCAATTAAACCGCGAGGTCGAATACGGCTCACCTGAGCAAAATGAGTCCGTCCGCCGCATCATCGATGAGGTGCGGAAGGACGGGGATGCCGCGCTGCGCAGCCTTGCGAAGCAGTTCGACGGCGTTGACGTCGCTGAGCTTCGCGTCAGCGACGAAGAGATCCAAGCGGCGTACGCGCAAGTCGACGCCGCATTCCTAGCGGCGCTTCGTCAAGCCGCCGCTAACATTCGTGCGTTTCATGAGAAGCAGAAACGCAACTCCTGGATGGACCTGCAGCCGGATGGCAGTCTGCTGGGCCAAATCATCCGACCGCTGAAGCGGGTCGGATTGTACGTGCCTGGAGGGAAGGCGGCGTACCCGTCCTCCGTGCTTATGAATGCCATCCCTGCGATCGTCGCAGGGGTGCCAGAGATCGCGATGGTGACGCCACCGTCCACCGCGGGCGAAGAAGGCATTAACCCGCATATCCTTGTGGCAGCAGCCGAAGCGGGTGTGAAAGAGATCTACCGCGTAGGCGGGGCGCAGGCGATTGCCGCGCTGGCCTACGGGACAGAGTCGATCGCGCCGGTCGACAAAATCGTCGGCCCCGGCAACATCTACGTCGCGCTGGCGAAGCGCTTTGTGTTCGGCGTCGTCGATATCGACATGATCGCCGGACCAACGGACATTGTCGTGCTCGCTGACGAGCACGCCGATCCTGAGTACGTCGCGGCCGATTTGCTGGCGCAGGCCGAGCACGATGAGATGTCACCGTCGATACTGGTGACACCATCCCGCGAGCTAGCCGAAGAGGTTCGGCTAGAGTTATGGCGGCAGCTGGATGTGCTGCCGAAGAAAGCCATTGCCGCCGTCTCGACAGCGACAAAAGGCGCGATCTTGCTTGTCGACTCACTGGACGAAGGCGTGGACGTCGTTAATCGCTTGGCGCCAGAGCATTGCGAGCTGCTGGTGCAGGATCCTTTCACGTGGCTGCCGCGTATTGAAAATGCAGGTGCCATTTTCCTAGGCGCTTACAGCACAGAGCCTGTCGGCGATTATTTCGCCGGTCCGAACCATGTGCTGCCGACAAATGGCACAGCACGATTCTCATCGCCACTGAATGTGGACGATTTCCTCAAAAAATCAAGCGTCATTCACTATAGCAAGGAAGCATTACTAGCGAACGGAGACATGATTATGACGTTGGCTCGGAATGAAGGGCTGGAAGGTCATGCGCGTGCGGTAGAGATACGACTCAAAAAAGAAGGGAAGTTGACCTAGATGGCGGAACAGGATCAAGTAAGAACTCGCTCAGCAAGTGTAGCCCGTAGGACGAATGAAACGGACATTAAACTTTCTTTTGAAGTAGACGGTACAGGTATTTCGGAGATCCAAACAGATGTTCCCTTCCTGAATCATATGCTAGATTTGTTCACCAAGCATGGTCACTTCAATTTGAAAGTGGATGCGAAGGGCGATATCGAAATCGATGACCACCATACCGTAGAGGATATCGGGATTTGTCTAGGTCAAACCCTGCGCGAAGCGCTCGGTGACAAACGCGGAATCAAACGCTATGCGAGCGTATTCGTCCCGATGGACGAAGCATTAGCTCAAGTTGTGATTGATATCAGCAACCGTCCGCATTTTGAATACCGTGCTCAGTATCCGACTTTGAACGTTGGCAGCTTCGAAACACAGCTAGTGCATGAATTCCTCTGGAAGTTTGCGCTTGAAGCACGTATTACTTTGCATGTTATCGTTCACTACGGACAAAACACACATCACATGATTGAAGGCGTGTTTAAAGCGTTAGCTCGTGCGCTGGATGAAGCAACTTCGATTGATCCTCGTGTGCAGGGGGTTCCTTCGACGAAGGGAGTGCTGTAGGCATGATCGCCATTATTGATTATGGAATGGGTAATTTACATAGCGTGAGCAAAGCGGTTGAGCGACTCGGCTATGAAGCAATTGTTACGGGAGATCCGGAACAAATCTTGGCGGCAGAAGGCGCGATCCTTCCTGGTGTAGGCGCGTTCGGTGATGCGATGGAGCATCTGCGTGAATCGGGTCTGGATGAGGTTGTGAAGCAGTATGCGGCGTCTGGGAAGCCCTTGATAGGCATTTGTTTAGGGATGCAGCTATTGTTCTCAAGCAGTGAAGAACATGGACAACATGATGGGCTAGCGCTGCTGCCTGGGTCGGTCGTGCGTTTCCGCGGAGACTACAAGGTCCCGCATATGGGCTGGAATCGTATCAGCTTTAAGCAGATTGAGAGTCCTATTTTCAAAGGCATGGAGGAAGGGCATGTGTATTTCGTGCACTCCTACCATGCGAAGCCGGAACGGGAAAGCGATCTGTTGGCAGTGACGGACTACTATCAACCAGTAACGGCAATTGTAGGTCGTGATAACATCTACGGCATGCAGTTCCATCCTGAAAAAAGCGGAGATATAGGTATGAAGCTGCTTGGGAACTTTTTGACCCTTTGTAAATAAAGCAATAGATAGTCTCAAGGAGGTGCTGAGCATGTTAGCCAAAAGAATTATCCCTTGTCTCGACGTCAAGGATGGCCGAGTGGTGAAAGGCGTAAATTTCGTGAATTTACGTGATGCCGGTGATCCCGTAGAGCTTGCGGCGATTTATGATAAAGAAGGTGCGGATGAGCTCGTGTTTCTCGACATTTCCGCTTCGGTTGAAGGGCGCGCGACGATGGTCGAGGTTGTCCGTCAAACGGCTGGCGAGATTACGATTCCGTTCACGGTAGGCGGCGGGATTTCGAGTGTCGAGGATATGAAACGCCTCCTTCGCGCAGGTGCGGACAAAATTGGCATTAACACGGCAGCTGTGCTCAATTCTCAGCTCGTATCGGATGGCGCGCGGAAGTTTGGCTCCCAGTGTATCGTGGTGGCCATTGACGCGAAGTTCAATCCCGAGTGGGGCGAGTGGGAAGTATATACCCATGGTGGACGCAAACCGACGGGCATTAAGACATTGGAATGGGCGAAACGTGTGGAAGAGCTGGGGGCAGGCGAAATCTTGCTGACGAGCATGGATGCGGACGGAACCAAGGATGGCTTTGACTTGAAGCTGACACGTGCGGTATCCGAGCTGTTGACGATTCCTGTGATTGCTTCTGGCGGAGCGGGAAAAGCGGAACACTTCTACGATGTATTTACCGAAGGCAAGGCCGATGCAGGGCTGGCGGCGACGATTTTTCACTATAAAGAGTTAACGATAGACGGGGTCAAGGCAGACCTGAAAGGTAAAGGGGTTGAAATTCGATGACATTTTCAGTGGATCAAATTAAATATGACGCGCAGGGGCTTGTACCTGCTATCGTCCAAGATGCGGTAAGTAAAGAAGTTCTGATGCTGGCTTACATGAACAGCGAGTCTTTGCAGCGTACGATTCAAACGGGGGACACGTGGTTCTGGAGCCGTTCGCGTGAGGAGCTTTGGAATAAAGGGGCAACTTCCGGTCATACGCAAAAAGTAAAAGCACTTCGCTACGACTGCGATGCGGATACGCTTCTTGTTCTTGTTGAGCAAGTGGGACCTGCTTGTCACAATGGCACATACACTTGCTTCACAGCAACTATTGCAGTGGAAGGTATTGCCGAAGAAGCTGCACCTGCAGTTACTGGCGGCGATCGTTTCGCTATTCTAGCTGAGCTTGAAGCGGTTATTGCTTCACGTGACGCGGAGCGTCCTGAGGGTGCGTATACGACTTACCTTTTCGAAAAAGGGGTCGATAAAATCCTCAAAAAAGTTGGCGAAGAAACGGCAGAAGTTATTATTGCAGCTAAAAATAAAGACAATGAAGAGCTTCGTTATGAAGCGAGCGATCTTATTTTTCACTTAATGGTGCTTTTACGTAATAATAAATTGCCATTGGATGATATTATGAAAGAGCTGGCTAATCGGCACGTCAAAAAATAAGTAAACGACCTGGAGTGAATTCACGATGTTGATTGATTATCATACACATCATGTGCGCTGCGGTCATGCCTCTGGGGAACTGGAGGAATACGTCAAACGCGGCATCGAGATCGGGCTTACCCAGTTGGGGCTTTCTGATCATATGCCGCTTTTGCATGTCGACCCGCAAACGTATTGGCCGGAAATGGCAATGCCGATGGAAGAGCTTCCTCGTTACGTGGAAGAGTGCCTTCTTCTCAAGGAGAAATATAAGGAGCAGATCGATATTCGCGTGGGCTTGGAAGGCGATTATATTGAAGGTCACGAGTCGGAGATTGCGGCCATTATTAACGCTTACCCCTGGGATTATGTGATTGGTTCGGTGCATTTTCTGGGCGAATGGGATATTTCTGATTTTAGACAGCTGGCAGGTTGGGAAGGTAAGGATATTTTTGCTGTTTATACCCAATACTACGAGGCAGTGAAGCAAGCAGTCCGAACCGGACTGTATGACTATATCGGTCATATCGATATGATCAAACGATTTGGTTACGTGCCGGATCGCGATACGTGGGAATTGGAGAAAGCTGCGTTGGATACCGTAAAAGAGTATGGGCTTGCGATTGAGTTGAATGCATCGGGCCTGCGTCATCCGTGTAAAGAGATGTTTCCGAGCCGCCGTATGCTGGAATATTGCCATAAGGTGGGAATTCCAGTGACGCTAGGATCGGACGCGCACCAGCCGGAACGGTTGTCTCAGTATTTGGATGAGGCCAGAGAGCTATTAAAAACGATTGGATTTAACGAAATAGCCACATTTTCTGCTCGAAAACGACATCTTGTGACTTTTTAAATTCGACACATATCATGTATAATGAGTAGGACTATATAATCTATTTAATGAACCTTCGGAGGTAACCATTAACCATGCATAGCGACAATGTTAAAATTTTTTCCGGATCTTCGAATCCGAAGCTTGCGGAAAGTATTTGTAAAGAGCTCGGCCAGCCGCTAGGACAAATTAAATTATCGCGTTTTAAAAGCGGAGAAATTTATTGCCTTTACGAAGAAACCATTCGTAACTGTGACGTGTTCCTGGTACAAACCTTCTCCCATCCGATTAATGAGCATATGATGGAGCTTTTGGTCATGATGGATGCGGCGAAAAGAGCATCTGCAAAAACGATCAACCTTGTCATCCCTTACTATGGTTACTCTCGTCAAGAACGCAAAGCAGCTCCGCGTGAGCCGATTTCAGCTAAATTAGTCGCGGACTTGTTCGGTGCGGCAGGTGCAACTCGTGTTGTTACGATTGACTTACATGCGCCAGCGATACAAGGCTTCTTCAATATCCCGGTGGATCACTTGACAGCGCTTGATCTGATTAGTGATTGCATCAAAAGAAAGAATTTGCCAAACCCAATTATCGTATCTCCAGATGCAGGTCGCGCAACGACAGCTGAGAAAATGGCTAACATTCTCGATGCGCCGTTCGCGATGATGATTAAGAAACGCCCAGAGCACAACGAGTCTGTGATTACTCACGTGATCGGTGATGTTGCTGGTCGTACGCCAATCATTATTGAGGATTTGATCGATACAGGTACTACGATCGTTAACGTCGTGGAAAGTCTTAAAGAACGCGGTGCGCTTGATGTTTACATCTGTGCTACGCATCCTGTATTCTCTGGACCAGCATTGCAACGCTTGGATCACCCGAGCATTAAAGAAGTTATTATTACAGATTCCATCGCAATTCCAGAGGACCATTCCCCTAAGTTTAATGTGCTTTCAGTAGCACCGTTGTTGTCCGATGCTATCCGGATTATTACCGATGGTGGTTCCCTATCCTCCCTATTCAAATACGGCGGCGTATAAGTCTTTATTGGAACAGGATCAGAGGCAATTTACAAGACCATATCTTACCTTTGGATAATGTTTTTGGCTTCTTAGCGATCTATGGTATAATTTGAGTGTAATCAAATTGCCGGAGGTGTCTTGCTATGGAAAAGAAAAAGCGCATATCCGAAGCGCCAAAACCAAAAGTTATTTCAATTAACATGGATGCCGCCTTCTTTTTCGAGAGAGCGGTTCAATCTTTGGATCGGTTTCATTATGATAAGGCATTGAAATATTTCCGGCGGGCTGCAGAGTATGAGCAGGATAATCCTGTGAATCACTGCAATCTCGCAGGTGTTCTCTCCGAAGTGGGCAATTATGACGAGTCGAACCAAATTTTGCAGCATATCCTTGAAACCATTGATCCCGAGATGACGGAATGTCACTTTTATATGGCAAACAACTATGCCAACATGGAAAACTTCGAGCAGGCAGAACAGGCATTGGTTCGGTATTTGGAGAATGACCCGACAGGGCAATTCATGGACGAATCCGAAGAGATGATGGAAATGCTGAGCTACGAGCTTGATCGTCCCGCCCCTCTCACTAGCATCAAGAGTCGAGAAGGGCTGTTCGAGCATGATAAAGCGCGTGCGTTGCTGGAGGAAGGTAAGTTTGCAGAAGCTGTAAGGCAGCTGGAGAAGCTGGTGAAGAATCAGCCTGACTTCACAGCCGCTCGGAACAATCTAGCATTGGCTTATTATTATATGGGTCAATTCGAGAAGGCGATGGAAACGATACGAGAAGTGCTGGTTATCGATCCCGGTAATCTGCATGCACTCTGCAATATGGCGATTTTCCATCAGCATTTCGGCAATAAGAAGGAACTTGCGGAGCTTACCTCGCTGTTAGGCAAGACGTTTCCGTTCCAGCAGGAGCACGTCTTCAAGCTGGCCACGACCATGGGTATTCTTGCTCAGCATGAGAAAGCGTACCATTTGTTTAAGCGTCTGCTGAAGGCAGGTGACGGAGGCACAGATCCTTGCCTGTATCATTATGCGGCTGTGGCTGCGTGCCATATTGGTCGTTTCGCTGAAGCGCACCGCTTATGGAAGCAGGTTCAGAAGCTGGATCCAGGTGCTGAAATTTCCAAGTTCTACTTAGAGCAGTTGCGTGTAAGAGAGAAGTCAGCGATTCCGCTTACTTGGAGCTATCACTATCATTTGCCGTTTGAAGAGCAGTTCCGCGCGCTTGAGAAATCTACGCAAGGGATCCCGGATCAATTGAAGAAAGACCCGCTTGTGCGGTCATCCTTCTTCTGGGCGTTACGTCATGGCGATGTGGAGACGAAGCTTCAAGTCATTCAAGCCTTTGGCTTGATTGCAGACAACGAAGTGAGAGATGCCCTTCAGGATTTCATTCTGGATCATAAAGAGGATGACTACTTGAAGAAGGTTGCCATCTTCGTGCTGCGAAGCATGGGCATTCGCGAGTCCCTTCCTGCCTATCTCGAGAATAAGGACATCATGGTAGAAGCTTCTCCGTACTCGCCTCATCTTCCCGTGTGGGATGCAAGCTGGCAGAGAGTTATGGAAACGGCGCTATCGCATATGCACAAGCGTTACGATATGGTTCAACAGTATGACTTAGAAATTCTTTGGGTTGAATTTCTGACGAAGGTGTACCCGAATGTGCCTAAGATTCACAAATCAGAAGGCTGGGCAGCAGCGTTAGAATATTTGATTGCCAAAATGCATCGTCGTACGATTTCCTATCAGGAAGTAGCGACACGCTATGGCGTCACGGTTTCCACGGTCAGTCGGCATGTGAAGCTGATCGACGATACCTGCGGCTTGCGTGAGAAAATGGATGCGATTTTCAATAAGTTTACGAGTCTTTGATAGCCGAGCTTGAAGCAATATGAAAGTCTCGGCTTTCATACATATAGATGAACTGATTGCTTCTCGGGGTAAACCGAGGAACAATCAAGATGACATGCTCAGTAAAGATAGCTTTCCTCAGGAAAGCACCTAGGAGGGAAATCATATGTATAAATCAGTTGTAGTAGGAACAGGACCATCCGGTCTAACAGCGGCTATTTACTTGGCGCGCGCGAACCTAAGCCCGCTTGTTATTGAAGGACCAGAACCAGGTGGACAATTAACGACGACTACCGAAGTAGAGAACTTTCCAGGATTTCCCGAAGGGATTATGGGACCTGAACTAATGGAGAACATGCGCAAGCAGGCAGAACGCTTTGGCGCTGAATTCAAAACAGGTTGGGTTAATTCTGTTGAATTGACGAACCGTCCATTTAAATTGCAAGTAGAAGGTCTAGGCGAAATCGAAACAGAAACACTGATTATCTCAACAGGTGCATCTGCTAGATTGCTTGGCATCACGAATGAGAAAGAAAACATCGGACGCGGTGTAAGCACGTGTGCAACGTGTGATGGCTTCTTCTTCCGCGGCAAAAAGATTATCGTCGTTGGCGGCGGTGACTCTGCTATGGAAGAGGCTAACTTCTTGACTCGCTTCGCTTCGGAAGTACGTTTGGTTCATCGCCGTGATGAGCTTCGCGCCTCCAAGATTATGCAAGACCGCGCTCGTGGCAACGAGAAGGTGAAGTGGTCGCTGAATAACACGCCGTTAGAAGTTGTAGCGGGTGATAAAGGTGTTACAGGCCTTAAAGTGAAAAATAACCAAACAGGTGAAGATGAAATCCTCGAAACGGACGGTATCTTCGTTGCCATCGGTCATACGCCGAATACGAAGTTCCTCGGTGGACAAATCGACACAGATGAACATGGCTACATCATCGTGAAGCCAGGTACAACAGAAACGAACATCCCAGGTGTATTCGCTTGTGGTGACGTGCAAGATACGAAGTATCGTCAAGCGATTACGGCTGCTGGAAGCGGATGTGCTGCAGCGTTGGAAGCAGAGAAGTTCCTTGAGGGTAACAGCGTACACGACTGGAGTATTTCGTTGTAAATCGTAATGGCATTTCAGTTAACGTGGAGGGCTACGCTTTCCACGTTTTCTCATTTAAACAGGGTATGGATGAATCTTGACCTCCCGGCAGGGTTGTCTTATAGTGGGAACAGGAGCATATGCCCGAAAATTTTATGATTATTCATGAGGTGACCTTGTAATGTCCAATCAAATTTATATCGGTGTAGATCTAGGCGGCACGAATATTAAAGTAGGTATTTGTGATGAGCAAGGTAAGCTGCTTAAAACGTTAGAAGGTCCAACTTCACCAGAACTAGGTGCAGAGTCGGTCCTTGAACGTATTGCGCAGTATGTACGTCAAATTGTCGAAGAATCTGATTATGCATGGGAGCAAGTAGCAGGAATTGGCGCAGGGCTAGCTGGATTTATGGATATTCCAGAAGGTTTCGTGAAGTTCTCTCCTAATCTCCAATGGCATAACGTTCCGGCGAAGAAGACGCTTGAAGCACTTCTGGGTAAACAAGTTAAAATTGATAACGATGCGAACGTAGCTGCGCTAGGCGAAGCTTGGGCAGGCGCTGGAGCGGGTATTCCGAACTGTGTGTGCTATACACTTGGCACAGGTGTTGGCGGCGGTATCATTATTAACGGTAAAATTTATCAAGGTTCCGCCGGTATGGCTGGCGAGCTTGGACATATGTCCATCGTACCTGACATTGAAGCGATTCAGTGTGGATGCGGTCAAATGGGTTGTCTTGAAACAGTTTCCTCCGCGACAGGCATCGTTCGTATGGCGAAGGAAGCAGTGGAACGCGGTGAGCGTACATCACTTGCCCTTCATGAGAAAATTGAAGCTAAGCATGTGTTTGATGATGCGAAAAGTGGCGATGAAGTCGCATTGCGTATCGTGAATCGTGCTGCTTATTATATCGGTCGCTCGATGGCGGCACTAGCTGTTGTCATTAACCCTAAGCGCTTTATTATTGGCGGTGGTGTATCGAAAGCCGGAGAAATTCTATTCCAGCCAATTCGTGAAACGTTCATCAAGTTCACACCAGAAGCAGCTGCTGAAGGCGTTGAAATTGTTGCTGCTACATTGGGCAATGATGCAGGTGTTGTAGGAGCGGCAGGTCTGAATTTGCGATAGAAGGCTAGACCGGGTTCGCAGATGAACAGAAGAGATCTGATCTGCGAAAGCACCCCAAAGGAAGGTGTCATTCATGGAAGAAAACCACCCTTTAGCGAAACTGGTCATTATTACAGGGATGTCGGGTGCTGGCAAGACAATAGCTGTTCAAAGCATGGAGGATTTAGGATTCTTCTGCGTTGACAACTTACCACCCGTTCTAATTCCGAAGTTTGCCGAATTAATCGTGCAATCGATGGGTAAAATCGGCAAGGTTGCCTTGGTTATTGATTTGCGCGGACGTGAATTTTTCACTGCGCTCCAAGAATCCTTGCGTTACATCCAAGAAAATTACACGCTAAGCTACGAAATCCTGTTCTTGGACGCTACAGATGGGACGCTGGTTCAGCGCTACAAAGAGAGCCGTCGTCGCCATCCATTAGCACCAGACGGGGCACCGCTTGAAGGAATTGGTCTTGAACGCAAGCTGCTTGAGGAACTCAAGGGTCTGGCTACGCAGGTGATTGACACCAGCAGCTTGAAGCCCGTGCAATTGAAGGAAAGAATCATTTCCCGGTTCACCAATCTAGAATCTAATCGCATATCTATAAATGTCATCTCTTTTGGTTTCAAGTATGGTGTCCCTATTGACGCTGATCTCATCTTTGATGTGCGATTCTTGCCTAATCCCCACTATGTTGAGCAGCTTCGTCCCCAAACGGGTCAAGATCCAGATGTCTATGACTACGTGATGAAATGGACGGAGACACAAGAATTCTTGACGAAGCTTCTGGATATGCTGAATTTCTTGATGCCTCAGTATAAGAAGGAAGGTAAGAGCCAGGTTGTTGTTGGTATTGGCTGTACAGGAGGCAAACATAGATCGGTTGCGATTACGGAATATCTAGGTAAGGTCATGGGGAACAGCGAGACCGAGACCGTGCGACTAAGTCATCGGGATGCCGAGCGGGACCGTTTATAGGCGGCTATGCCATTAAGAGGGTGAAAGAAGTATGGAGCTTGGTCAATTACAACGTAAGCCCAGAATAGTCGTTATTGGCGGTGGCACAGGGCTCTCGGTCATGCTGAGAGGACTGAAAGAAAAGCCGGTTGATATCACAGCTATCGTGACCGTTGCAGACGATGGAGGGAGTTCCGGCATCTTGCGAAGTGAGCTGCAGATGCCGCCTCCGGGAGATATTCGAAATGTGTTAACATCATTAGCTGATGTTGAGCCATTATTATCTTTAATGCTTCAGTATCGATTTCAAAACGGTACAGGTTTAGCCGGGCATAGTCTGGGAAATCTAATACTAGCTGCACTAACAGATATTACAGGTGATTTTGTTACTGCCGTGCAAGAGATGAATCGCGTATTCGCTGTTCGCGGGAGAGTGCTTCCAGCTTCGAATCAGGCCATTGTATTGAAAGCCATTATGGAGGATGGGACTCTAGTTGTTGGAGAGTCCAAAATACCGAAGGCTGATGGACGGATCAAGCAAGTGTTCATTGAACCAGCGGGTGTGACACCACTCACAGAAGCGGTTCAAGCAATACGCGAGGCAGATGCCATCTTGTGCGGCCCGGGCAGTTTATATACAAGTTTGCTGCCGAATCTGCTTGTTCCAGGGATTGCTGAGGAGATTGTTGCATCTCATGCTGTGAAAATGTTCATCTGTAATGTCATGACACAGCCAGGGGAAACCGATGATTATTCTGTCAGTGATCATCTAGATGCGATTTACGATCACTTAGGTAAGCATTTGTTCGATTATGTGATCGTGAATAATGGTGAAATTCCACCGCAGGTGCAAGCCAAATATGCGGAAAAAGGTTCAAAAGCGGTCCATTTAGATTTGGATGAAGTGACGAAAAGAGGATATCGGGTCATAGCAGATCGACTTGTTCTATTCCGTACCTATCTTCGTCATGATGCAGAGAAATTGAGTGACCATATCTATCAGCTCGTCGAAAGCTGGCTGTTAAGGAAGAAGTGAGTCCCTTGTCCTTTGCGGCAACAACAAAAAAAGAATTAACCTTAATCAATGATTCAGAGTCGTGTTGTGAAAAAGCGGAACTATCCGCCCTCATTCGCATGAATGGTGCTGTTCAATTAACAAGTCAGCGTGTCGTGTTGGACGTATCCACGGAGAACGCAGCGATTGCACGGCGAATTTACTCGCTGATCAAGAAGACGTATAATACACATACGGAGCTGCTTGTACGTAAGAAAATGCGTCTCAAGAAGAATAATGTGTACATTGTTAGGGTGCCCGGTCAAGTACAGGAGCTGCTCAGTGATTTGAAAATCGTCTCTGAGGGTTTTATTTTCACGACGGGAATTAATAAGGACATTATTCGCGGCAATTGCTGTAAGCGTGCTTATCTTCGCGGAGCCTTCATGGCTGGCGGTTCTGTCAATAATCCGGAGGGATCTTCCTATCATTTGGAAATCGCTTCAATTTATGAAGAGCACTGTAAAGCATTGACACAGCTCGCGAACAAGTTTGACTTGAACGCGCGTTTCATTGAGCGCAAGAAGGGGTTCGTGCTGTACATCAAAGAAGGCGAGAAAATTATCGAGTTTCTCAATATCATTGGGGCTCATCAAGCGCTTCTGCGTTTCGAGGATGTCCGTATTATGAAGGATATGAGAAATTCCGTTAATCGTATCGTTAACTGTGAAACGGCGAACTTGAACAAAACGATCGGAGCAGCTGTCAGACAAATCGAAAATATTCGATTGCTGCAGCGAGAGATCGGTCTCGATAGCTTACCTGAGAAGTTGAGAGAGGTTGCCGAGATTAGATTGGCGCATCCGGACTTGAATTTAAAGGAAGTTGGCGACATGCTTTCGGGCAGTGTCAGCAAGTCAGGCGTGAATCATCGTCTGCGGAAAATAGACGAATTGGCTGAAAAACACCGAAATTCTTAGATAAGTTAGGGCTGTACAACGTTTGTATAAGTTTTTCGCATTTTTTCTAGTGTACTTGAAGGAAAAATGCTATAATATTAAAACATAAGGTAAACGCTGTTATTAATAGTAATCCATATAAGCTCCACACTAGGGGGAATTAGTTCCATGTCCAGACGTCCAGTCGTTGTGAAGTTGAGAACAGGACTTCATGCCAGACCTGCGGCATTGTTTGTTCAAGAGGCGAATAAGTTTTCATCCGAGATCTTTGTTGAGAAAGATGAGAAGAAAGTGAATGCGAAAAGCATCATGGGAATTATGAGTCTTGCGATCAGCACAGGGACCGAAGTCTTCATAAGTGCAGAAGGTTCGGATGCAGAGCAGGCTGTAAACGCTTTAGTCACATTAGTCAGTAAGGAAGAATTGGAAAACCAATAATTCTTTAAAAGCCTACCTTTCGAGGGGGCTTTTTTGCAATTTATCGAAGTAAATCGCAACTCGTCTAAAAGTGTCAAATTTGTTAACATTTAGTGGCATGGGGCAACCTTTTCCGCTTGGCTACGTCTAATAAACGTAGTCATGATGGATAAGGCTATTTGTATTTCTAAGTAACGAGCCTATCCAAAGCTTGAAGAAGGAGCCGAAGTGAAATGAGTGTAGTAAAGAAAGAAATGATTGCCCTACTGGCGTTACTCGTATTTCTAGTCAGTACGATAACAGCACCAGCCGCGCATGCGGTATCAACAAGCTCGTCCTTTATTCTACTTTATATCGATAAGTCAGAAGCTTTCGTGAATCAGGAGCAAGTTCATCTCGAATCTCCATCGACCATTATTAATGGAAGCACTTACGTTCCAGCCAAGTTCTTAGGTGATACATTAGGCTTCAAGGTGGAGTGGAATGATTTATCCCGTACGATTCAAATGACACCTCCAGGTTATAATATTGTGCTTGATTCTGATCACAAGACGGTAACCACGAATGGGGTGGATGTACCCTTTAATTCAGTAGCCGCTATCCTGAATGGCAAGTTGCTGGTGAAGCTGACTTGGTTAGCTGATTACATGGGTGCGAAGTACACGTATAACAATGAACTGAGACGTGTAGAGATTGTACATTTTAAGGCGCCTGAGGGCATCTACATTGATCAAGATAGTAATTCTCGTCCTGTTGCCAAATTTAGCACGGCGAAGCCTACTTACAGGCTTGGTGAGCCTGTTAAATATTTAGATCTGAGCTATGATCCGGATGCGGAAGGGATTGCCTCCTACGACTGGACAGGGAAGCAAGAGGCATTCTTCAAAGCGGGTTCCTATCCGGTTACGTTAACGGTAAAGGATCGTCATGGTCATGTGAGTAAATTGTTCAAAAGCTTCGTAACTGTCGTAAATGAACCCTATTTATCTGAAGTGGAGTACCCGATTTACATGAAGCCGGTTGGCGGGTTCATCAAAACGAACTGGTCGACCATTTGGTCGCATTTCAATGAATTACCTATGCTTCCTAGGGAAGTCAACGAAGTGCAAGGGCGTACGCTGCTTGTGAGTGACAGCCCGGAAGAGTTTACATCGAGCGGTATTTTGTATCAAGACAATATTAACGGCAAAGCGCGCTTGTATGCGGACCATATCAATGGCACGCAAAAGAAGATGACGATGGCGATCTTCGCAACGAATAACACAGATAAACCGATTACGATCAAAACGACGAATAAAGGTGAGGTATTTCCTTCTGTTTATGCGAACTTAATCGGCAGTGAAGCGTCAGTAGATTTCCTTCTAGAGAATGTATACACAGATGAAATGACCGTTAAGCCTCACGAAAGCTATGTGTATGCTAACCTGCCTGATTTCTATCCTGGGCAAGGCGTCAATTTATTCTATGATGTCGAAACGAACGGCGAGCTGCAAATGTCTTTTGTTGCAACGGACAAAATGCTGACGTCAACGACAGTGAAGGAGCTGCCTTTACTCTCCTTTAACGGCCATGTTCGAGGGACTTTCCCCGTTTCAGAAATTCAGTGGAAAATTGATGCCACGAGCTTCACGAAATCCTCCGTATTAACGATCGGTGATAATAAGACGGACCCATTCGTCAAAGGCTACGACGTAATGCGAAAGATGAATGTGGAGAATGGCGGAAATTATGGCGTAGTCTACAAAATCCATGCAGATAAGCCACGCAAAATGGCTGTGATGATCATGGCTAGAGGCGGCGTGTTCAAGGGGCCGTTTAAAATCAACGGTGAAATCATTCCTGTACCGTTATCTGGTGTCATTACGGCATTTGATGGTTATCAAGTACTAGCGCGCACGACAGGCACAGAAGATGCGTTGGATATTGAGTTCACGCCTCCAGCGGGCTCGGCGTTCCCGATTGATTTGATTTTCTACCCATTGGAAGATTTAAAATAAAAAAACCAGCCGATCTTCGGCGCTCGGATGAGCAGGAAGATCAGGCTGGTTTTTTATTGTATAAAATTAGACGCGCTCGATGACTTTATCGATGAGTCCGTATTCGGCTGCTTCTTTAGCACTCATGAAGTTATCACGGTCCGTATCCTTCTCGATGCGCTCGAACGATTGTCCAGTGCGCTCTGCAAGGATAGTGTTCAGGTTGTCTCTCATTTTCAAAATGCGCTTCGCGCGAATTTCGATATCAGAGGCTTGACCTTCTGCACCGCCGAGCGGTTGGTGAATCATGACTTCGCTGTTCGGAAGCGCGTAACGTTTGCCTTTGGCACCTGCGGTTAGCAAGAAAGCGCCCATCGAAGCGGCCATACCAACACAGATCGTGGATACGTCTGGTTTGATGAACTGCATCGTGTCGAAGATCGCCATACCGGCTGTGATAGAGCCGCCTGGGCTGTTAATGTAAAGCGAGATATCTTTATCAGGATCTTGAGCGGCTAAGAAGAGCAACTGAGCAATGATGGAATTCGCCACAACATCGTTGACACCCGTGCCTAAGAATATAATGCGGTCCTTCAGCAAGCGAGAGTAGATGTCATATCCTCTTTCACCGCGCGCGTCCTGTTCGACGACCATAGGAATAAAACTCATGAGAATGACCTCCTTGGGGTTGGGTTACCTACTATTGGGTTACATACTATTTACAGTATCTACAAGTATGATAACGAAAAAACCTCCGAAGGTCAAGAAAGGTCAAACTAAACACAAAAAAAATCAGCCGATGAGCTGATTCGAGGTTTAAGCTGTATGTCATGTAGCTGTTTTACTGGACGCGCCCGAAAGGAATCGAACCTTTATCTCAGGCTTCGGAGGCCTACGTCATATCCATTGGACCACGGGCGCATAGTTTAGAAAAAGAGAAGCAAGGGTTATTATATGTCAGCTATCCAGAAAAAGCAAGATGGTAAGCCCTTTCAGTCCAATTTGGAGAAAAATGTTTGAACAAATGTTGAATGTTGAGAAGAAAATGGTTATAATAAGAAATGTAAATGAGAAACAAAAATATGATTTGCGTAAGGAACTTTTTTTTCACCTGGGTGGGACGTAAAATGTATACCCGGGACATAAAACGTCCTACAAAAGGATCGGGAGCGTTAAAAGTCGTCCTATGAGAGAGATTCTAGATATTCAGAAACAGCTCATGCCTGATCTAATGGACATCATGAAGAAACGCTACTCGATTCTGCAGCACATCTTGGTTTCCGGCGTTGTCGGACGAAGGACGCTAGCATCCTCGCTCGATATGACGGAGCGCGTACTCCGCGGTGAAGTCGATTTCCTGAAGGAGCTAGGGCTTCTAGAATCTGACGCAAGCGGAATGAAGATCAGCGAGTCTGGTCGTCAGCTGCTGGAGGATATGCAGCCGATCATTAAGATGGCGTTTGGCCTGACGGATTTGGAAGACAGCATTGCTAAGGCTTTTCACCTTTCAAATGTGATTATCGTCCCTGGAGATTCCGACACTTCGGTATTTACGAAAAAAGAGCTTGGACGCGCTGGTGCGGCCGCCTTACGTAAATATGTCGCCAAAGATGATATCATCGCGGTAACGGGTGGATCGACCATGGCGCAGATTGCCAATAACTTGGCGATATCTTCTTCGATGAAAGGCAGCTGGTTCGTCCCTGCACGCGGTGGACTTGGCGAAAGTGTGGATATGCAAGCGAACACGATTGCTTCCATTATGGCCAAGAAAACAGGCGGGAAATACCGACTGCTGCATGTGCCAGATCATCTTGGGGAAGAGGCGTATCAATCGCTGATACAAGATCCGCAGATTCAAGAAGTTGTGAACGCAGTGCGCAGTTGTCGCATTGTTGTACATGGTATCGGAGATGCTATGGTCATGGCACGCAGACGTAAAGTAGATGCGGAGACTACGGGCAGTCTGAGAGCCGATGGGGCACTTGCTGAGGCGCTTGGGTATTATTTTGACCGTCAAGGGAATGTGGTTCATAAGATGCCGACAGTCGGACTACGGCTGGAAGATCTGCAGCGTGTTGAGGTTGTGATTGGTGTTGCTGGCGGGAAGAGCAAGGGTGAAGCGATCGCTTCGGTACTGAGACATGGACAAGAAGACGTGCTTGTAACAGATGAAGCAGCAGCCCTAGAAATTATGAAGCATGTATAACGAAGAAGTTAGACATCATAACGTTTGCCCTTATCGGCTGCGTTTTGAAATATAAAAATATGCAAGTAATCTTAGGAGGAACTGACTATGACAACAAAAGTAGGTATTAACGGTTTCGGACGTATTGGTCGTAACGTATTCCGCGCAGCATTGAACAACGCAGATGTACAAATCGTGGCAGTAAACGATTTGACAGACGTTAAAACATTGGCTCACTTGCTTAAATATGACACTACTCACGGTAAACTAGACGCTACAGTTGAAGCTGGCGAAGGCGAATTGATCGTTAACGGTCGTTCCATCAAGGTTTTTGCTGAGCGTGACCCTGGGAACCTGCCATGGGCTTCTGTAGGCGCTGAAATCGTAATCGAATCCACTGGTATTTTCACAGCAAAAGAAAAAGCAGCTCTTCACTTGAAAGGTGGAGCTAAGAAAGTTATCATTTCCGCTCCTGCTTCTGACGAAGATATCACAATCGTACTTGGTGTTAATGAAGACAAATACGATCCAGCTGCACACACAATCATCTCCAACGCTTCTTGTACAACGAACTGTCTAGCTCCTTTCGCGAAAGTTATCAACGATAGCTTCGGAATCGTAAAAGGTATGATGACAACTGTTCACTCGTACACAAATGACCAATCCGTACTTGACGTTCCACATAAAGACCTTCGTCGTGCTCGTGCAGCAGCTGAGAACATCATTCCTTCCAGCACTGGCGCAGCAAAAGCAATCGGTCTAGTTCTTCCTGAGCTTAAAGGCAAATTGAACGGTATGGCTATGCGTGTTCCTACACCTAACGTATCCGTAACTGATTTGGTTGTTGAGTTGAAAGTTAACGTAACTGTTGACGAAGTAAACGCAGCTTTGAAAGCAGCTTCCGAAGGCCCTCTTAAAGGCATTCTTAACTACACAGAAGATGCTCTTGTATCCAGCGACTTCAATGGTGACCCAGCTTCTTCCACAATCGACGCTTTGTCCACAATGGTAGTTGGCGACAACATGTTGAAAGTTGTTTCCTGGTACGATAACGAGTGGGGCTACTCCAACCGTGTTGTTGACTTGGTATCTTTCATCGCGAAAAAAGGTCTGTAATTTCATAAAGCATCAACTGGAAAACCACATGAAGGGGAGAAGCGATTCTCCTCTTTATGTGCGATTTACCCAGTAAAAGGATAGAACCGGAAGAAAATCATACATGCCAGAGAGCTTATGCTTACGAAGTCAGTTTTCTGACGAAAACTTTTAGGAGGCTTTTACGATGAATAAGAAAAGTGTTCGCGATGTTGAAGTAGCTGGTAAAAGAGTATTTGTTCGCGTTGATTTCAACGTGCCTGTAGAAAACGGTCAAATCACCGACGATACACGTATCAGAGAAACGCTTCCTACGATTAAATTCTTAGTAGAGCAAGGCGCTAAAGTTATTCTAGCTGCCCATTTCGGTCGTCCTAACGGACAAGTGGTTGAAGAGCTTCGTTTGACGCCAGTTGCTGCGAAATTGGCTGAGCTTCTTGGTCAAAACGTGATCAAAGCGGATCAATCCGTTGGTGAAATCGTGAAAGCCCAAGTGGATGCGCTTGAAAATGGCGATGTACTTTTGCTTGAAAACGTTCGTTTCAACGAAGGTGAAGAGAAGAATGATCCTGAGTTGTCCAAGGCTTTCGCTGATCTAGCTGATCTGTTCGTAAATGATGCTTTCGGTGCTGCTCACCGTGCACATGCTTCGACTTCAGGCATTGCAGCGTATATTCCAGCTGTTTCCGGTCTATTGATGGAGAAAGAGCTTGATGTACTAGGGAAAGCGTTGAACAACCCAGAGCGTCCTTTCACAGCGATCGTTGGCGGATCCAAAGTAAAAGATAAAATTGCCGTGATTGAAAACCTCCTGAACATTGCAGACAACGTCTTGATTGGCGGCGGTCTGTCCTATACATTCTTGAAAGCACAAGGTTATGAAATCGGTAAATCACTTTTGGATAACTCGAAACTTGATCTAGCGCTTAGCTTTATTGCAAAAGCAAAAGAAAAAGGTGTGAACTTCCTTCTTCCAGTAGATATCGTAGTTACGGATAAATTCAGCGCAGATGCGAACACACAAATCGTTGACATCGACAGCATTCCTGCTGATTGGGAAGGCATTGACATCGGACCGAAAACACGTGAGCTTTATGCCGACGTTATCGCGAAATCCAAGCTAGTAGTTTGGAACGGACCGATGGGCGTATTCGAAATTGAGCCTTTCTCCCATGGTACTCGCGCTGTAGCACAAGCTTGTGCTACAACTGAGGGTTACACCGTTATCGGCGGTGGCGATTCTGCTGCAGCAACGGAGAAATTCCATTTGGCTGAGCAAATGAACCACATGTCCACAGGCGGCGGAGCTTCCTTGGAGTTTATGGAAGGTAAAGCATTGCCAGGCGTAGTAGCACTAAACGACAAATAAGAAATTATTTTTTCATAAAAAGGAGTCTAACTATGAGCAGAACACCGATTATCGCGGGTAACTGGAAAATGTTCAAAACGGTTTCCGAAGCGATCAGCTTCGTAAACGAAGTAAAAGGCAGCACAGTTGATGGCGTGGAGAGCGTAATTTGCTCCCCGTTCACGAACCTTCCTGCGCTTGTTGAAGCTACAAAAGGTACAGACGTTCATGTTGGCGCACAAAACCTTCACTTTGAAGATAATGGCGCGTTCACAGGTGAAATCAGCGGCGTGATGCTGAAAGACCTTGGCGTTGAGTATGTCATCATCGGTCACTCTGAGCGTAGAGCTTACTTCGCTGAGTCCGACGAAATCGTAAACAAGAAAGTCGTTGCGGCTTTCAAACACGGCTTGAAACCAATTCTTTGCGTAGGCGAGAAGTTGGAAGAGCGTGAAGCGGGTCAAACGAAAGACGTTTGTAAAGTACAAACAGAAGCTGCTTTTGCTGGTCTTAGCGCAGAGCAAGCGGCACAAGTAGTAATCGCTTATGAGCCAATCTGGGCGATCGGTACAGGTAAATCCTCCACTGCGGAAGATGCACAAGACGTGATCGGTTACATCCGTACATTGGTGAGCGGACTTTACGGCGCAGCAGTGGCTGATGTCGTTCGTATCCAATACGGCGGCAGCGTGAAGCCGAACAACATTGCTGAGTACATGGCACAGCCTGACATCGATGGCGCACTTGTAGGCGGAGCGAGCTTAGAGTCAGCTTCCTACATCCAACTCGTCCAGGGGGCGAAGTAACATGTCCAGACCGAAACCGGTAGCACTCATCATTCTCGATGGCTTCGGACTCCGCTCAGAAGAGCAGGGGAATGCGGTTGCTCATGCTAAAAAGCCGAACTACGACCGTTACTGGTCAACGTTTCCTCATACAACCCTCACGGCTTGCGGTGAGGCTGTAGGTTTGCCGGAAGGTCAAATGGGGAATTCTGAGGTAGGTCACCTGAACATCGGCGCAGGCCGTATCGTGTATCAGGATCTAACGCGGATTTCGAAATCCATTCGTGATGGTGAATTTTACGATAATGAAACGATTGTAGGCGCTGTGCGTCATGCCAAAGAGAACGGCAAGAAGCTTCACCTGTACGGTTTGCTTTCGGACGGCGGCGTACACAGTCACATTAAGCATTTATTTGCTCTATTGGACTTGGCGAAAAAAGAAGAATTCAATGATGTGTACATCCACGCATTTCTAGATGGCCGCGACGTGGCTCCGGATTCTGCGAAGGGGTACATGGAAGAGCTTCTGAACAAAATCAAAGAAGTCGGCGTAGGCCAAATTGCGACTGTACAAGGCCGCTATTATGCGATGGATCGCGACAAGCGCTGGGAGCGTACGGAGAAATCCTACCGCGCCATGGTGTATGGCGATGGTCCAACCTACACGGATCCGATGAAAGCGATCGTTGAATCCTACGAGAAATCCGTCTACGACGAGTTCGTTATGCCAACAGTTATTGTTGGTGACGATGGTCAGCCGGTAG
This sequence comes from Paenibacillus sp. J31R30, assembly GCF_059692115.1. NCBI lineage: Bacteria > Bacillati > Bacillota > Bacilli > Caryophanales > Paenibacillaceae > Paenibacillus > Paenibacillus sp. J31R30. The sequence goes on from NZ_JCAUAV010000015.1 coordinate 35,125, forward strand.
GACTTGTAGAATCAGGCGATGCGGTGATCTTCTTCAACTTCCGTCCAGACCGCGCGATTCAGCTGTCCCAAGTCTTCACGAATGAAGACTTCCGCGGCTTCGATCGTGGTCCTAAAGTGGCTAAGAACCTGTATTACGTGTGTCTGACTCTGTTCAGCGAGTCTGTAGACGGTTTCGTAGCGTACAAACCAAAAAATCTCGATAACACGCTTGGCGAAGTGCTAGCTCAGAACGGTCTGAAACAGCTTCGTGCAGCTGAAACCGAGAAATATCCACACGTAACCTTCTTCTTCAGCGGTGGTCGTGATGCTGAGTTACCAGGCGAAACTCGCTTGCTGATTCCTTCACCGAAAGTTGCGACGTACGATTTGCAACCGGAAATGAGCGCTTATGAATTAGCGGATGCAGTGGTTAAAGAAGTAGAAGCGGAGCGTCATGATGTTATCATTTTGAACTTTGCTAACCCTGACATGGTAGGTCACTCTGGTTTGCTTGAGCCAACGGTGAAAGCGATCGAAGCGACAGATGAGTGTCTTGGTAAAGTGGTAGAAGCGGTCCTAGCCAAAGGCGGCGTAGTCTGCATCACAGCGGATCACGGCAACGCAGATGTGGTTACGAATGCAGACGGCTCACGCAACACAGCACATACAACGAATCCGGTTCCTTTTATTGTGACAGACAAATCTGTTACACTAAGAGATGGCGGTATTCTGGCAGATATTGCACCAACAATGCTAGACTTCTTAGAAGTGAAGCAACCGGAGCAAATGACTGGTGCAACAATCCTTAAGAAATAAAAAACTAAATTCATATTATTAAAGGAGTGTTTTTCACAATGACAATTATTTCTGATGTTTACGCACGCGAAGTATTGGATTCCCGCGGTAATCCGACTGTTGAAGTAGAAGTATACCTAGAGTCCGGTGCATTCGGCCGTGCTATCGTCCCTTCAGGCGCTTCCACAGGCGCATACGAGGCTGTTGAGCTTCGTGATGGTGACAAAGGCCGTTACCTTGGTAAAGGCGTTCTGAAAGCTGTTGAGAACGTAAATGAAATCATCGCTCCTGAAATCATTGGTCTAGACGCGCTTGATCAAGTTGGCATCGACAACAAAATGATCGAGCTTGACGGTACTCCTAACAAAGCTAAACTAGGCGCTAACGCGATTCTAGCTGTTTCCATGGCTGTTGCTCGCGCAGCTGCTGACGCTCTAGACGTGCCATTATACGTTTACCTTGGTGGATTCAACGCCAAAACGCTTCCAGTTCCAATGATGAACATCATCAACGGTGGGGCACACGCTGACAACAATGTTGACGTTCAAGAGTTCATGGTTCTTCCTGTAGGCGCTCCAACTTTCAAAGAAGCTCTTCGCATCGGCGCTGAGATTTTCCATAGCTTGAAATCCGTATTGAAAGAAAAAGGCCTTAACACAGCAGTTGGCGACGAAGGCGGATTCGCTCCTAACTTCAAATCCAACGAAGAAGCAATCACTACAATCCTTACAGCTATCGAAAACGCTGGTTACAAACCAGGTGTTGACGTATTCTTGGGTATGGACGTTGCTTCCACTGAGTTCTTTAAAGATGGTAAATACCACCTTGAAGGCGAAGGCAAATCCTTCACATCCGCTGAGTGGGTTGACTTCTTGGCTGCATGGGTTGATAAATACCCAATCATCACAGTTGAAGATGGCTGCTCCGAAGACGATTGGGAAGGTTGGAAATTGCTTACTGAGAAATTGGGTAACAAAATTCAACTCGTTGGTGATGACTTGTTCGTTACGAACACTGAGCGTCTATCCCGCGGAATCGAAGAAAACATCGGTAACTCCATCTTGGTTAAAGTTAACCAAATCGGTACACTTACTGAGACTTTTGATGCGATCGAAATGGCAAAACGCGCTGGTTATACAGCAGTTATCTCCCACCGTTCCGGTGAGAGCGAAGACAGCACAATCGCTGATATCGCGGTTGCTACGAACGCTGGTCAAATCAAAACAGGTGCTCCGTCCCGTACGGACCGTGTAGCGAAATACAACCAACTTCTTCGTATCGAAGACGAGTTGTTCACTGTAGCTCAATACGCTGGTAAAAAAGCATTCTACAACTTGAGAAACTTCAAGTAAGTTGGTTCGTATTACTAATTAAATAAGATCATTAGCGAGCAGGTGATTCAGTCACCTGCTCGTTTATGTAATCAAGGGGGCGTCGGCTGTATGAGCAACTGGGTGAAAACTATTTTATTTTTGATAGGTTCTGCGGTGCTCACGCACTGGCTCCCTTCTTCCTTTTTTCGGAACCTTGACACGATGGTGCATGAGTTCGGGCACGCGGTGGCTACCTTGGCGCTGTCTGGTAAGGTTATGTATATTGAGCTGTATAGGGATCATAGCGGCGTTACTTTATCTACAATGACGAAGTCATGGGCAGTCATCCCCGTATCCTTGGCAGGCTATATGACGGCTTCCGTATTTGCTTGGTTTCTATTCTCGGCCTACGCAAGAGGGAAGCAACGGCTTGGCTTGCAGGTGACGGCTGCCGTGTCTATTCTGTCCTTGGTACTATTCGTACGTAATGGGTTTGGTGTTATGTTTTTGGTTGGTTTTATTGTTCTGACGGTTGTCGTGCTGGCGCTAACACCGAAATGGCTGCGTGACTTCTACTACCTGCTGCTTGCCTTCTTATGTTTGGAGGAGTCGGTGTTTGGTCCGGCGTCATTGATCGTATATGCGCTGCAAAACAGTCGGAGCGCTGGTGACGCGACTAATCTGGCGAACCACACGGGAATACCCGCTATTGTGTGGGCGATCGGGTTTACGCTATTTGCGCTGTGGTGTGCGAAGCGAGCGGTTGGTGCCTTCTTAGGGCGAAGCAAGAGAGCTAGACGTGCAAGTGGACCTACTGCGTTGGGATCATATCGCGATTAGTACCGGAGGCATCGATTAGGCCTTCTGGTTGTATTCGTGGACGAACTATGTTAAAATACTCATGCTAGTTGTATAAGGCAAAGAATAGGCAATTGGGGTGCTAATATGTTAATCTTTATGAAAATTTTGTTAATCATAGCTTCGGTTGGATTAATCGCGATTGTCCTTTTACAAAAAGGGAAAAGCGCAGGCTTGTCCGGTGCCATTTCCGGTGGCGCAGAGCACTTATTTGGTAAACAAAAAGCTCGTGGTTTGGAACTATTTTTGTCGCGCGCAACAATGGGTCTTGCTGCTGCATTCTTTATTCTTTCCATTGTCGTAGCCTACGTAGTGAAAAGCTAACACACATAAAACGATAACAGCAGGGGAACTATACTCCTGCTGTTTTTTCATTTTTGTACAAGTGTTGGTGAAAGGATGAGTCATCATTATCGAAGAACGGATTTATAAGTCGACAGAGCCCTTCTACTGGAACGGTCATGGAGAGAACCAAGGAACTGGCATTTTGATGATTCATGGCTTCACAGGCTCTCCTTCGGAATTCAGAAGAATTGGCTACACCTTGCGAGATGAGGGGTACACGATTCAAGCGGTCAGGTTGCCAGGGCATGGTACTTCGCCTGAGGATATGAGACGCACCGGATGGACGGATTGGTATGGGCATGTGCTGGAGAGTTACGATGAGCTTGCCGCTCGTTGTAAGCGAGTTGTTATCATGGGGCATTCCATGGGCGGACTGCTCGCTTTGAAGTTGGGTGGAGAGCGCGCTGCGGCGGGCATTATCTCACTGGCTACACCGTTTTTCTTTACGACAAGGAAATTGGCGCTAGCTGGGGTTATGCAGTATGTCATGCCATACATAGAGAAAAAACCCAAGAAGATCTCCACATTGTTAGACGAGTCATGTGCATATACCAAAACGCCGATTCGCTGTGTCGTCAGCTTAAGAAAGCTAGTTAAAGAAGTAAAGAAGTTGCTGCCTCGGGTAGATGCCCCGATCTGGATCGGGCAGGGGAATAAGGATGGCGTCGTCCATCCTAGCAGCGCAGCGTTTATTCAGAATAGCGTAAGATCACAGGTATCGGAATTGCATTTTTATAAGGAATCCTCCCATGGTTTATTGCTGGATCAAGAGCGGGAGCAGATTTATGCGGATATTTCTGCGTTTATCCTTTCGCTGCAAGTGGCATACTATGGAGTAAGGGACTTGAGAACGGCGGACTAGAACAACAACAAGAAGGTGAATGGATTCATGATAAAAGAGAATGAAATTGTAAGTTTGATGCAAGAAGAGGCGTATAAGCCTATGTCCTATAAAGAGCTTGAGAAGCATTTTGGGATTGGAAGCGCGAATGAGTTTAAAGATTTTATCAAAATGCTTAATAAATTAGAAGAAAGCGGCCATATCGTACGGAGCCCCAATGATCGTTATGGCGTTCCGGAACGGATGAATTTGGTGCGAGGCAAGCTGCAGGCCCATGCGAAGGGTTTTGCTTTCCTCATTCCTGAAGATCGCGAGCATCCGGACGTATACATCAATGCGAACGACCTGAATACGGCAATGAACGGTGATATTGTGTTCGTGAAGGTTACAGCGCGAAGCCAAGGCGGCGGCCGTCTGGAAGGCGAAGTTGTGCGTGTCATCACGCGGGCGAATACGCAAGTGGTGGGGGTTTTCCAAAGCCAAGAAACGTACGCCTTCGTTATTGCAGATGATAAAAGGATGAATCGTGATATTTTCATTCCGCAGCATGCTTTTATGGGAGCCGTCTCGGGCCAAAAGGTTGTTGTGAAGATCGTAAACTATCCAGAAGGCCGTTCCGCGGCTGAGGGTGAAATTATTGAGATTCTGGGTCATAAAGATGATCCGGGTGTAGATATTTTGGCCATTATACGTAAACACCAGTTGCCAGAGGCTTTTCAACCGGAGGTTCTAGCGGAAGGAGAAGCCGCACCAGATTCGATAACGGAAGAAGAAATCATCGGTCAAGGTCGTCGTGATCTTCGTTCGAAAACGATTGTGACCATCGACGGTGAAGATGCCAAGGATTTGGATGATGCGGTTAATGTGGAGCTGTTGGAAAATGGAAACGTTCGACTTGGCGTGCATATTGCCGATGTGAGCTACTATGTGCGGGAAGGTACCGCGCTTGATATTGAAGCGTATAACCGCGGATGCTCGGTGTATTTGACCGATCGTGTGATTCCGATGTTGCCGCACCGTCTCTCCAACGGGATTTGTTCCTTAAACCCGCGTGTAGACCGGTTGACGATGTCTTGTGAGATGGAATTCGATCAGGATTTGAAGGTCGTTAATCATGAGATTTTCACCAGTGTGATCAAAACAAGTGAACGAATGACCTATACGAACGTACGCAAGCTGCTGACAGGTGAGGCAGAACCAGAAATCGTGGAGAAATATGCGTATTTAATGGAAGACTTCAAACGCATGGAGGAGCTCGCAGCCAGGCTGCGTTCAAGACGGATGAAGCGTGGAGCAATTGATTTTGACTTTGAAGAGTCCAAGATCCTTGTAGATGCTGACGGTAAGCCTACCGATATTGTGAAAAGAGAGCGCTCTGTCGCGGAAATGATGATCGAAGAGTTCATGCTAGCCGCGAATGAGACCGTTGCGGAGCATTTCACTTGGCTAAAAGTTCCTTTCCTGTATCGTGTGCATGAAGACCCGGATTCCGAGAAATTGATGAATTTCATGGAGTTTGTAACTACGTTCGGCTATGCGATGCGAGGAGGCAAGGGGGGAGCGATCCATGCACGTTCCTTGCAGGCGTTATTAGAAGATATCAAGGGATCGCCAGAAGAAACGGTGATTAGTAAAGTGATGCTGCGCTCGATGAAGCAGGCTAAGTATGATGCGCAAAGTTTGGGCCATTTCGGCCTAGCGGCGGAGTATTATTCTCATTTCACCTCACCGATTCGTCGCTATCCGGATTTAATTATTCATCGTGTGATTCGTGAAGTGCTGGAGAATGGCGGTACGTTGTCGGATCAACGTCACGATTATTTGGCTTCGCGCATGAATGATATCGCGCAGCAATCCTCTGAACGGGAACGTATTGCTGTTGATGCGGAGCGCGAGACAGAGGCGTTGAAGAAAGCACAGTATATGCTTGATAAAGTCGGCGAAGAGTTCGAGGGTATTATCTCGAGCGTAACGGGTTTTGGGATGTTCATTGAATTAGACAACACGGTTGAAGGCTTAATTCGTCTGAGTGATTTGACCGATGATTACTACAATCATCACGAGAAGCAGCATGCGTTAATTGGTGAGCGCACCTCCAAAATCTATCGACTAGGTGACAGCATTAAGGTGCGGGTTGCTCGCGTGAATATGGATGATCATACGATTGATTTTGAGTTGCTGGATATGAAGCCTCGTAAAGAGGGCGGATATAGCCGCGGCGGCGGTGGTGGAGGCAAGTTCAACGGCGCAGGCGGGTTTAAAGGTTTCCGTGGCAAGCCTGGTGCTGGAGGAAAAGATAAGGGCGGATCCGATAAAGGCAGGGGTAGAGCGGAGAAAGGCAAGGGCGGTTACAAAGGGAGAGGCGGCTTTGCCAAGGCGCAGCCTGCAGTGGGGCAAGGCGAGGGAACTCAAGGGCAAGAACGTGGAGGCTCAGGGACAGATCAAGGGAAGAAACGTGGGCGTGCCGATAGCGGTGCGGCTCGTCGAATTGAGATGGCGGCTCGCGGGAAGTCTGAAGGTACTGCTGGAACAGAAGGATCGGCAGGAACAGAGCAAGGCCGTAGAAGATCTAGAGGCAGAGGGCAAGGCCAAGGTGAAGGACAAAGGCAAGGTCAAGGCCAAGGTAGAGCTGATGGCTTTGCTGGAGGCGGAGATAGTAAGGCAGAGAACATTGCCGGCATAGGAACGGGAGAAGGTCAAGGGAAGTCGCGCCGTGGCAAGGGTGGCAGTAAGCCTTGGAGCGACAAACGCGGCAAAGGCGGAAAGATTGGCGAAGGCGGCAGCTTAAGCCAGCGATTGCAGGCAGTCGGCGCAGGGCGGACTGACAGCGGTGCGGGGCGCGGCGGCGAGCGCAGCCGTGGGGTTTCGCTTGGGGGCGAAGCCCAAGCGGGCGGTGGTACCGGCGCTGCTGCGGAGCGCAGCGGCATGGATTGGGCGAGCGGCGTTAACGCGCTCGCCAAGGGTGGTCGTCGTCGGAGTGACGACGGCGATGGGAGCAAGAAGCGGCGGAGATAGTCGCCGGTTCTTGCTTTTCGGGCTTGATCTTGCTACAATAGGTTGCACATTGTAGCAAGATTTACCTGCATTTTCGCGTGCGGGAGGAGGATCTCACGTGGCAACTAAGAAGGCCGATGGCAAACTACTCGCCCAGAATAAAAAGGCTTCACACGATTATTTCATTGAAGATACGTATGAATGCGGTCTTGTCCTGACCGGCACGGAGATCAAATCCTTACGGGCAGGTAAAGCCAATATTGGCGATAGCTTTTCGACGATTCGGAATGGCGAAGCTTTTGTACACAATATGCATATTAGCCCTTTCGAACAAGGCAATCGCAGCAATCCGGAAGATCCAACTCGGACGCGAAAGCTTTTGTTGAAAAAGGTGCAAATCGCCAAGATATTAGGTCAGGCTAAGCAAGAAGGGTATACCGTTGTTCCATTAAAGGTGTACATCCGGAATGGTTATGCGAAGCTATTGATTGGTATTGGTAAAGGGAAGAAACAATACGACAAGCGCGAATCCGCTGCGAAGAAAGACGCACAACGCGATATCCAACGCGCATTGCGTGAGAAGCAGAAGATTGCTAGATAGCTTGGTTGTATTGGAAGGTAACACCTTGTCTTCCATGAACCTAGGGTTCATATTTCTCGTACTTATGGTATACTAATAACTGTAACGAAGAGATTTCAAGTGTAACTTGGCTCTACAGCTTGTCCTTTTAACCTTCACCGTCTCTGGCGGTTACGAAGGCAATCCGGGGGTGTTCTTGGATTCGACGGGGATAGTTTGAGCGCGGGTTGCGGGTAGTGGGGCCGCGTCCACTATAAAACGCTAAAGCCTATTAAATGGCAAAACACAAAACAACTACGCTTTAGCAGCTTAATAACCTGTTAGCGTGCTTCTACTCAGCATCGCCCATGTGACTGGGATAGGGGCTCAACTATAGTGGGATACGACGTTTGGTCTCCGCCTGGGGTCGGACGTAGGAAGACAATCAGGCTGACCCAACGCATAGCCGGTTACGGGGCGATGCTCGGGTGACATCAAAACTGTGACTACACCCGTAGATGCCTGTGTGGCAATATTTTCGGACAGGGGTTCGACTCCCCTCACCTCCATACAAGAGAAAGAAGCACCCGTTAAGGGTGCTTTTTTCTTTGTATGGAGATGAAAGCAGGGAGTTGACCCCCTCGAGGTTCGCCCGCGCGGACTGGAGCGTGAGCGGAGGGAGCACGGCATTGAAATGTACCGCTAGGGTAGTCATCGATGAATAGGCATCGTTAGTAAGTTAAATGGACATTTCAATACTCCCCTCACCTCCATACAAGAGAAAGAAGCACCCGTTGAGGGTGCTTCTTCGTAACAGTGAAAATTTTAAAAAAAGGAAAACTAGGTAAAATGTTGAATAATTAGTTGTTATAGCATCAGATCATTGGGAGGCAAATTTGGATGGCGGCAGAAACTAAAAGTATGTTGGAATGGACATTGGTATCGGAATGTCCTATTCCGCAAGATGTTGAAGCTTTATTGGTTACTGGGGAAGTAGCAGTAGCTGCTTATAAAACCTTTCGGGACAGTGCAATTTTCACTAATAAAAGGTTGATTGTGAGAGATGCCCAAGGTCTTACAGGCAAAAAGGTGGAGATATACTCCTTGCCTTACTCCTCTATCAATATGTGGTCCACAGAGAACGCTGGTGGCTTTCTTGATTTCAATGCTGAGGTTGAGTTGTGGACAAGGGCAGGTCATATCAAAGTGAAGTTGCAAAAAGGTGTAGATATCCGCAAGTTCGACAGACTGATTGCCAATGCTCTTTTAGCAGATTAAACTGAAAAACAAGAGACACCCTTTCGGGTGTCTCTTGTTTTTGGTGTGTGAGCAGGGAGTTGAACCCTCAAGGGTGTACTCCCCTCACTTGTGCCTCTGCAGGTTAAGGAATAGATTCTCTTCGAAACGAATATTAGTTTATTGAACTTAATGAGTATGCGGGGGGTTCATATGGATCAGGATACGCCGAATGAAAGAAGCTTGAGGTTGCTTCAAATGTTTTCCTCCTTGCATAAACATCATCGTTTACTTTTGATATACGGACTTATTCAGTTAGTGGTCTGCATGATCCTTTCCGCTTTTGTTGGAGGAGCTGGGGGACGTATTTCTCTTTCATTATTTAGCAAGAACCATGAAATCAGCCACTCACCATCCATTATTGTATTGATGACTTATCTGTTAATCAGCGCAATTATCTATATCTTAGCGGGAGTAATGTGCAGTAAGGTCTGGCACTGGCTGTTTTGGCGTGGAAAAAAAACGAGGCAGCAATTCCCTGAATATAAACATATTTTGATTATTACACTTTGCGTACTTGCTGCTGGGTTTTTGGTGACAGTATTCGAAATACGATCTCTAAGCTTAGGCAACTTTCGGGGGTTATACTTCCTTAGCAATCATTTAATTTTTAAAACTATTTTTTTGACAGTACCTCTATTATTACTATCCGGACTAGACCTCGCAGAAGTATCCGAGACGATCTCTAGCAAGCTCAGTGCAACTATTACAAAAATAGGTGATCGATGGGCTGTTATTGTTCTTTTAGCGGTTTCTCTAATGAAAGTAGGATATTACGTTTGGAGGAGCGGGAAGGGTAAACTCATTCTGGATAGTAGTTGGATTGCATTGGTCCTGTTCCTTATAGTTCTGATCGGTTGTGTGAAGTTCATCCCCAGACATTTACTTGATTTCTCCCCTCAATTTAAGCATTGGCTCCTCCTCGCGGGCCTTATACTGCTTGTTCCTACTTTTGCAATCATGATGATTGGAATTATTGGTAGATCTATCGATGGGAAAATAATAGGAGAGATTCTCTTTGGTTCCATAGGCCCGATTTGGCTTATTTCGGCTGTCATCCTAGCACTTGTTTTCAAAGCGTATAAATTTGCATTTTTCGCAGCACTATCTGGAAGTTGGGTTCTACTAAGCCTAGGTGTTACATCCTTAAGTTCACTGGTGTTGGGACATCAGGGGCAGGGCATTGATCTATGGGAGTTGGACGCTGGAATGGCGGTCCTCTTTGTCGTATGGAGTAGTTATCTTTTAATTAAAAGAAAAACCTCCAGATTTATATCACTTGCGCTTACAGTGACTTTCTTTTTGAATTGCGGATATGTGCTGGATCTATTCATGAACCACAAGATTGCCGTGGCGGATCTTTACTTGTTCCTACAAGCGATGATATATCTGTTTGTTCGTCAGCTCATCTTTAAGAAGAAGCCTGCATGGCCGAGCTATCTTTTATTACTTGTGGTAGTAGGTATTTTGATTCAGAGTGTGTGGCATTTGAATATTCCTGTTGATATAGCGAATCTGGTTGGAAATGTAGTAATTGCAGTTGCACTTGTATGGGATCTTCTATCATTTAAAAAGCGCACGGGTGGAGCAGGAGTGGGACGACTTTTCCTCTATTGGGGATATGTGACGTGGTTCGTTGCCCAACAGTTATATGTAACCCAAGCCGGTGAAGCAAGCGACTCGCTAGCACTTGAACCATTTATTATTTTTGGTTTTGTGATTTTTGGCATGCCGCGAGTCTTTCAGTTATTTATCTTGGAAATGAATCGTTTATCCCATAAGGCAAAAGAGACCCCAAACCAACATTGAGCAACCCCCACTTCTAGTTTACAATAAGGAAATAAACGCTCAATTAGAGGGGGGACTGTATGGAAAATCAATACGATGCGTTAGCCGCCTTTTTCCTGCAGGTGCCTATAGATATACACGGTGTATACCAATCCGTTGTTCGGGAAGGCTTGCATCAAGGACATAAGTCGCAGCCTACGACCAAAAGCGCGATACTTATCGCCCTAAAGGGCGAAGCTGATTTTATATACGACGGCATCAGCTATACGATGAGCCCGGGCAAGGCGATGATCGGTGGGTATAATCGTCATTTTGAGATGTTCGTACATACTGCCGAGTTTGAGTATTTTCTTGTTCATTATTTGCCGGTAGCCCATGATCAGGGGCAGTCGCTGCTTGTAAGGGAGGTCCATCTGCTTCATATCGAGTTGGACGCAACGCTGCTGCAAGTCATGAAGCAATTGAGGAGGTATGCGACCGAGCTGGGTCATATTGAGCTGCTTGAGAAGAAAACGTTATTCTACCAGCTGGTGAATAGGACGTTGACATATGAACGCTATTTGCAAAATAGCGAAAGTCATTCGATGATGGAGCAGACGATCGAGTACATTCGGCAGCATTATATGGAGCCGATCACGTTGGAAAGCTTGGCAGAGCAGCATCAGATGAAAGCTAAATATTTTTCGCACATCTTTCAGAAGTACACAGGGACAGGCCCTATCCATTATTTGATTCAATACCGCATGAAGGTGGCTCATGAGTTGCTGATGACGAGCCCTTTTTCGGTACGGGACATCGCGGGAAGTGTGGGGTATTCGGATGCCTATTACTTTAGCAGGTTGTTCAAAAAGCACTACGGCATGTCGCCGACTTCTCTCAAGATGAGTGAATGAAGAATATATCCATCCTGTAATCGGGAAATTATCTATTTCCGCAAGTTAATCGCGGTGGTAAGATTATCTTCGATAATGATAATCGTTATCATTTAAATATCGGGATTAACGAGAGGAAGATTATGATGAGAAAACGTGTTATGCCACTGCTGACAGCTTCTTTGCTGGTGGCTATCCTTTTACTAATTAGCGCATGCTCCAGTACGGGGAAGTCGAATAGTGAGAGCGCTAGTCCAGCCGCGACAGCTTCACCAAACGCATCGCCTGCCAGTTCAAGCTTTCCAAGAACGGTAGCCAGTGCCAACGGGCAAGTAACCATTACTAAGAAGCCGGAAAAAGTAGCTCTAGTTCATTGGGGGTTAACCGAGGACCTGTTGAGTTTTAATATCTCATCGATTGGTGTTGCGCTTCCTTTTACCGAGAAGCAATCACAATTAGGCAGTGAATTGTACAAGCCGTATACGAGCAAATACAAGGAAATGACGATTGTTGGTGAGAATACGGAAGTTAATTTAGAAAAATTACTGCAATACGGACCTGATCTCATTATCGCTGGTACGGAAACTAACAAAAAAGTGATTGATCAATTGTCGAAGATTGGGACGACGGTTGTTCTGGACGAAACGAAGATCGATGTTTGGAATGACTGGCAGGGTGTCATGACGAAGTTCGGTGAAATGCTGGGGCAAGAGGATGTTGCGAAGCAAGCGATCGATAAATTCTCAGCGACGTTCAATCAAGCAAAGGATCAGCTGAAAAGCGTTGAAGGAAACGTTGTCTATGCGCAGGTCAGGGAAAAAAATATGTGGCTGCAGGGCACCCAATACGCTGGTCATTACTATGAGCCGCTGGGCCTGAAGGCGCCGGAGCAAGCGAAGGGCGAGGGCGCAGAGCTTAGCCTTGAAGGCTTAACCAAGATCAATCCGGATCATATTTTCCTAGGATACTTTAATTACACGGATAAGTCTCTGCCTGCTCTAGCGGACGAATGGGAGAAATCGGACGTATGGAAATCGCTCAAAGCCGTGAAGCAAAATCATGTGTACAAAATTGACGGTTCGATTGCTTTTGGCTACGGTCCGATCAGTAGAGCGTACGGCGTCGATGCCATTGTTAAAGCGCTCAAAAAGTAGTTGCGGTACCGTGGCGTACCACGATAACGAGAAAAAGCACCCGCCCGGGGTGCTTTTTGCTTTTCATCATTGCTTTTTCCCCACCAAAAAATAAGTACTCATCTCGCCCTTCCCCTTGATCTCCATACGGCCGCGATGCTTGAATGCATAGCTATTCTTGAGCACATGATAGACCGCTTCTGTCACGTGAATCGCTCCGCTATCACTATTCGATTCCATGCGGCTTGCTAAATTGACGGTGTCTCCCCAAATGTCATAGGAGAACTTGCTAGAACCAATGACCCCTGCGATGGCTGTTCCACAGTGAATTCCGATACGAATACCTACCGTTCGGGACATTTCCATCGAAATGGCTTGAAAGGCATCGATCATCTCTAGAGCCATATCTGCGATGCGCTTCGTTTGTGTAGCCGAGGGATAAGGGATGCCGCCAACAACCATATAGGCATCGCCAATGGTTTTGATTTTCTCTAATTGATAACGAGCAATTAACTCATCAAACAGCAGGAAAACACGATTTAGAAATTGCACCAGTGCACTAGGAGATAATTCGGAGCTCAAACGGGTAAAGCCCATCAATTCGGCATCAGCTCGACAAGTAGAAAGGCCCCTTTTGACAACGAGTATGTCACTGACATTTTGTCATAAAAAATCCATGTCGAATGACACCCCTTACAAGATAGCTGACTCTGTCAAACTATGATTAATCTACATATTCTATCAATGATAGACACAAAAAATAGAAGGAAAGGGGTCGCGTATGGTAATCGTTACTATATTGTATGTTGGAGAAATAGGAGATGAGTAGATGTGGACAACCAGAAATTAACTATAAGTATACTTGGAAGCGCTGGAGGGGTGGCTAAATCCGTATTTGCCATATTAGATAAGTCGTTTCAAGACGTCAATGACCCTATCCATCAATTTATCAGTGGGTGCGACATTCATTTAATCGATGTGAAGCAAAAGGACGTGACCTATTACGAATCAATGCTCCCCCATTTAAGCCATGCAATTACGTTACATCAGTTTGATTTAAGTAGTCTAAAAATGTTTCGACAGCATTTAACCCGTACGAAGACAACGCTTGTCATCGATATCTCGTGGGCAGATACCGTTGAGATGCTGCAATGCTGCGATGAATTGTGCATTCCGTATATTAATTCTGCTTTAGAGAATACATGGGTGGACGAGACCGAAGAACTAGAAGGATTTACATTATTGGAACGATACCGTATTTTTCAAGAAAATAGGGGACGATTCACTAATATGAAAGCGATTATCGGATCCGGCATGAATCCAGGTGTCGTACAATGGATGGCTTTGAAACTGATGAAGCAAGCTCCAGAAGAAACGCCGCTTGGCTGCTATATCGTCGAGCATGATAATTCATTTTATGTCGATCAGTCATTAGCTCAGGAAAAAACGATTTATACCACATGGTCTCCTGAATGCTTCTTGGATGAAGCCATATTGAACTATCCTATGTTTATGAAGCGATATATGCCTGTATTTCTTTATAACGATGTGTATGAGCTGGCGTTTAAGGTATCTCTCGGAAACAAACAGTTCTATGGATGTTTGATGCCACATGAAGAGGTAATTACGCTGGGAAAAGCATATGACATGGAGGCAGGCTTTATATATCGGGTGAATGACGTTACAACGGAATTACTCCGTGCAAATTTCAGCAAAGCTGACGAGCTTTGGAAATGGAATCATAAGGTGTTAGACCCTGCAGAAGCCGAGCTGGATGGGGAAGATTTGGTAGGTGTACTGCTCGTGTATAAAGATAAGGAACGATTTATGTACAACGTCATGAGTAATCAAAGCGTATTTGCCGAGTTCAAGACGAACGCCACCTATTTCCAGGTAGCATGCGGCATCTATGGAGCTATATCCACACTACTGCTTGATGAAATTCCTAAAGGTATTTATTTTGTTGATGAACTGTTGTCTCAAACAGACAGTGGATATGGCGATTACCTTTCGTATTACATGAAAGACTTCGTTACAGGCGAAAATAAAGGATCCGATGGGCTGTTACTGGATAGAGTTTCACTATGGCCGAGCGGGGGGACGAGCGTGTGACGAACAGAAAGAGTTCATAACTGGCTTTTACAATCGGCTTTTCAGGAAACGGGTATAAGAAAACATAATTGCATGGGAAGAAATGACCGCTGATTAGTCAATAGGCTCGGACATGTGCCTCTTAAGGAAATATTTAGGAGTCGAATCGTTGCAGATCATGTAGGCAACCCTATATACTAGCTTTAAGGCCAATGATCCATGTCTACTATTTGATCTGAAAGGTGAGATAACGATGTCGATTGATTTATCCAAAGGTCAACGAATTGACCTAACCAAAACAAACCCAGGTCTAACGAAAATCATTGTAGGGCTTGGTTGGGATACCAATAAATATAATGGCGGTGGAGATTTCGATCTCGATGCCTCTGCGTTCCTTCTTCATGAAGATGGCAAAGCGAAATCAGCAGCGGACTTTGTTTTCTACAATAATCTCAAAGCCTATGATGGCGCTGTTGTTCATACGGGAGATAATCGTACGGGTGAAGGCGATGGTGATGATGAGAAGATTATCATCGATTTTGCCAAAGTCCCACCATCCATCTCTCGGATTGGCATTACGGTTACGATTCACGATGGGCAGCAACGTGCTCAAAATTTTGGACAGGTTAGTCACGCATTCGTAAGGGTAGTGAATGAAGCTAATAAGAATGAGATTCTTCGCTACGATTTGGGAGAAGATTTCTCAATCGAAACAGCTGTCGTCTTCTGTGAATTCTACCGTCATGGTAGTGACTGGAAATTCCAGGCTGTTGGCAGTGGCTTCGCAGGTGGCTTGGCAGCGCTGGTTACGAATTATGGCTTGAGCTAGATAATCTTGTAAGGGGGGAACTCAGGTTGCCCCCTTGATGTTTAAATAGGCTAGAAAGAAGGGGGAAGTTAACATGACCGTTGTTGCTGTTGTCAAAGGACAAAAGGTAGAGCTAACGAAAGCGCATTCAGGACTTTCCAATCTAACAGTAAGTATCGGTTGGCAGGCTCCGAATGACATTAAACTCGATTCTTCAGCCTTTTTGCTTGCACAGAACGGTAAGGTAAGCGGTGATGACGATCTCATATTTTACGGGAACCCTAGCAATAGCTTTATTACCTACATAGAGAAACAGGCCAATGAAAGACAATTTCAAATCGAACTGAAACGCGTGTTGCCTGCAGTCGAGAAGATTGCTTTTACACTTACGATTTATGAAAGTGAAGCAAGGCGTCAAAACTTTAGCAGGGTCGGTAACGTATATATCCGTTTCAGTAATCAAACAACAGGGCAAGAAATACTTCGTTACGACTTGGGAAACAGCTTCTCCGTAGAATCGGCGATCGTAATCGGAGAATTATATAGATACAACGGTGAATGGAAGTTCAATGCCATCGGTGCTGGCTATGCGGGTGGACTTCATGCGCTTTGTGAGAGCTACGGTATTGTGGTGAAGGATGAGCCGCAACCGATACAAGCACAAGAAGTTGTGATCCCTCCGCCTGTGCCGAAGCAGGAAAAGGTACAACCGGTCATTAACCTTTCCAAAATTGAATTAACGAAAAAGGGCGATAAGATCAACCTTGAGAAGAAATCGGGCGGTCTAGGGGAAATCTTAATCAACCTGAACTGGAATCAACAAACAGCAACGAACCGTGGATTCTGGAATAACGCACCTAAGGGGGCCGATCTTGATTTAGCTTGCCTATATGAGCTCAAGGATGGTACCAAAGGTTTAATTCAGGCGCTTGGCGGGACATTCGGATCATTAACGCGAGAACCTTATATTGCGCTCGATGGCGATGATCGTACAGGTGCTATTAAAACAGGCGAGAATATACGGATTAATGGCAGCAAAATTTCGGAATTCAAACGTATCCTTATTTTTACGTTCATTTATGAGGGTGTCTCTAGATGGTCAGAGGCGGACGGGGTTGTCACCCTCAAACAAAATGGCGGTCCAGACATTATTGTTAAACTGGATGAGCACGACAACTCGCTCCCGATGTGTGCCATTGCTTTGATCCAAAATGTAAATAACGAAACGTTTAGTATTGAAAGAATCGTCCGACATTTTCAGGGGCATCTCGAGTTGGACAAAGCGTATAACTGGGGTTTAAAGTGGGGCAAAGCAAGTAAGTAAACAAATCGTCGGAGCTCCACGAGGTTATTGTTTCAGGAGGTTAGCCTATGTTAGAATTCTCTTTTGAAATATTCTCGGATTCCAATATTAGCATTGAATATGTGTATGGCAGCGAACTGTTCAAGCTAAATCTATTTCTGAAAAATGGGTACTGGACGATCCACCCTTTTGACGGCATCCTCCTCCATAATCGTGAGCTTTGCAGACTCGTCATCATTGATCTATTTAAAAATAAACATTTTCAAATTATGCTGGCCAAAGAAAATATAGCATTCTCGGGTTTAAGAACCTCCATTGATTTAGAACAATTGGCAGAGCCAGGGGCGTTTAATCCTGCAGAGCGCAGGGGAGGCCAATGGCAAGATCCCGTCGATGAAACCGAAGAATTCATTGGTAATCATTCCATTGAGGAAATTATTCAAATTGAGCATGATTTGCTTGAGCAAAGAGTTACCTTTTACGCAGATTTGTTGAAGAAAATGTTTATGGATAACTATGGTCCTGGTGACGAGGAATTTGATAAGGTGCAATCGCTGGTACGTATATTTAAGGAGTCACAGCGGAAAATGCTCGAGCTTGCGAATACAAAGTAGTCGCTAGGGATTACTAAGAAATAGACCTTACTTGCCTTCATTGGCTAAGGAGGTCTATTTTTCATGGTTTTATTACTTTTTTACATGCGGGATCAAGAAAAGAGAAGTTTAGTCAAAAATGTCATATATCTGTCAAATGGCTTTCAACAAGAGAATTTCATTCTTGAAAAAATGTCTAATAGACGGCGCAGCCGGTCAAGTCCTACAGTTAGTACACAGGCCAATCGTACCAACAAGCATGAACTGTACGGGTCATTGTAATGGATTTTTTTTGACGGAAGGGGATGGTAAGGAACGGTTCTGATGGATGGCAGAAAGTGATTCTTAGGATATGCAAAACCATGCACGATAAGGAATTACCGAGAGTATGCAAGATCCTCTCATAGCTCAAACAGAAGGAGTGAAAATAACAATGCGAACTAGCAAACCATGGAGAAAAGTCGTTTCGTTACTTCTTGCAAGCGCTCTCTTGATTCCGAACGGGTTGGTGGCGTCTGCTGCTGAGGGGAGTACTGGGGCTGATCTCGACAGTGTTTATTATAGTGATTTTGGGGATACGGCTGCGTTGGACCCAGCATTCTGGGGATTTACAACAGCGAATGCTACCGTATCGATTAATACATATGGAGTGGCCGGGAACAACACCCCGATGCTTCAGTTCACCCAGACGAACCAAAGCGGAGGACGTGTGGCAACGAAGAATTTTGGCACGTCAGTAAAGGGCAGCCAGATTCTCGTTCAATTCGACTGGTACCCCGGGAAGGTGAATGATAAAGCAGCCAGCAATCCTAGCGAGAACGGCGGCGAGTTCAGGATCCTCGATAGCACTGGGAATACGGTATTTACGGTAAACAACACGAATCTTGCGCCATTGCAATATTTTGCCGGCAAGCAGCCTGCCGCTAGCACGGGCATTATGAATCCCCAAGCGTGGTATACGGTAGGGGTTAATCTGGATGTGGAAAATGAGGTCGTCAAATTCAAGCTGACCGATAAAGCAGCCGGGACAAGCCAAGAATTTACGTCATCATTGAATGGGGTAGCTTTTGACGGGTCAGTGGCCTCGGTCAAATTAGTGGGGATGCGGACATCGGGTAATAATATTGCCTGGACGACGTACCTTGATAATTTCGGTGTGTATCATAAGCCGATTCCCGACAATCGAATTACGAAAGTGGATAGATTACGGTATCATACCGTGTATGTTGATCAAACCACGACGGACATCCATTCTATCGGTTTACCGCAATCCGTAAGTGTTACCATAGCGAATAATAGTAAGGTAAATGTACCTGTAAGCGAGTGGGTGAACGTTGGAAAGCCTTGGAATCCCCATGAACCTGGCGTTTACACGTTTAAGGGGGAGCTTGCCGTTCCTGCGAGCTTGGAGAATGGCTTTGGCAGATATGCCACCCAATATGTCTACAACCGTCTGACTCCTTCAGATAAGGCACGGCAGATAGAGTGGTTGGATAGAGGCGTAATTGCGCTCAAATCGACCGAAGGTGTATTTGTAAGCTGGCGCTTGCTTGCAGATGAATATCAGCGAGATGTGAAATTCAATGTTTATCGCAATGGGCAAAAGCTGAATGCGGCACCATTGTCTGTGACCAACTATGCAGATACGGCTGGCGTTGCTGGGGACACCTATGAAGTGGAGACACTTGTTCAGGGAGTTTCAGATGATACAGACGAAACTGTAGCAGCCGCTACCGATTATCTTGCTATCCCGATGCAAAAGCCTGAAGGAGGAACAACGGCCACGGGCAGCTACACGTATAGTGTCAATGACGCTGGTGTAGGAGATTTGGACGGTGATGGTGAGTACGAGGTTGTTGTGAAATGGTACCCATCCAACGCCATCGACAGTTCACAGAATGCGATGACAGGGCCGACGATTTTTGATGCTTATAAAATGGACGGCACGCTGTTGTGGCGGATGAATATGGGGCTTAACCTCACATCTGGAGCCCATTATCATCAATTTATCATCGCAGATTACGATGGGGACGGCAAAAGCGAATTCCTCATCAAAACCGCGGATGCAACAACGGTCTACGGGACAACAGATGGGAAATTCGATAGCAGCAAGGTAATTAGCGTCATCGGCAATGCGACGGATAATGGCAAATGGGTGAATGAGTTCGGCCATATTTTCGGCGGGCCTGAATATATTTCCGTTTTCAAGGGTGACACCGGTAAGGAGATCGACACGATTGATTATGCATTCCCGCTAGGGGATGTTGCATCATGGGGAGACACTTGGCATAACCGTTCGGACCGTTTCCTTGCGGGATTAGCTTATTTGGACGGCAAGAAGCCTAGCGCCATATACGGTAGGGGCTATTATGAACGGACCACGTATGTAGCATACAGCTTAGTACACGGCAAGCTCAAAGAGGAGTGGACATTTGACTCCGCTGAAGCGGGAAGAGGCGCAGGCTTAGGCTTCCACAATCTGGCCACGGCAGATGTGGACAATGACGGCTTTGACGAAATCATTGCAGGTTCGCTGACCCTTGACCAAGATGGCACCATTCTGTATGAAATGGATGGCGAAATGCAGCGTGAACAAGGTTCACACGGTGACGCACTTCATGTAGGGGCATTCGACCCTGCGCGGGAAGGTCTTCAGGTCATGGCGGTACATGAAGTCCCATCTGTTGCATCTGTAGAGCTGCATGATGCTGCAACTGGGGAAACACTGATGTCCTACAATGGTTACGTGGATACAGGACGTGGACTGGCGGCTAATATTACGGGTGGCCCTGGATTTGAATTCTGGGGAACTGGCGGTACAACGCCAGCATCAGGCGGAGGCATTTACAACGTACAGGGCCAGGTGGCAGCCGATAGCTTTAGAACGGCAGGCGTGTCCGTGAACTTCGCCCTTCACTGGGACGGCGATTTGCTAAATGAATTGCTGGATAATATATCGATAACGAAGTTTAATCAAGTTACGAAGAAAGCAGAGCCTTTGAAAAGCTTCGCGGATGTCGTCAGCAACAATGGAACGAAGGCAACTCCGACCTTACAGGCCGATATCTTAGGCGACTGGCGTGAAGAAGTTCTTTTGCCTACAATAGACAGCTCGGAGCTGAGAATCTTCAGCACGACGATTCCAACGGAGTACCGGATTTATACGCTCATGCATGACCCTGTTTACAGAAATGGCATCGCATGGCAGAACACAGCGTACAATCAGCCGCCGCATTTAAGTTTCTACCTCGGCGAAGACATTAGAGAGACTGTTCTTGCTGGAGGGTTGAAGGCGCCTAATGTCGACTACACCGACAAGCACCACGACAAGAAACCGAAGAAGCCTAAGAAACCAAAGGATCCGAAAGATCCGAAAGATCCGAAAGATCATAAATGATGTTGAAGATACTGGTCTAAATCTAAGAAAGGCCAATATTGGCATGGAAAAGGGGCTAAGAGCGTGTTTGCGCTTAGCTCCTTTTTTCAATTTGTCTAGAAGCGGGAATGGTCAAAGATGCTCAAGCGCACTCATTTTCGGGGGAAACGGCTAAATATGATTCAATTAGTGCAAAAAGGCATCCTTTAAGACCGAGAGGTGCCAAAATGAGGAGTGCTGGCAGAAATAGTTGCGCTTTTGCAAGCATTTCAGATGGGGAGGCTCATGTGATGCAAAAGGATGCACTTTTACATTTTTCACAGCACCAAGGAGCGTTTTCCTTACCAACAAAAACTTAACACGACCGTAATATCATTCTCCGATAGATCGATATGCCCGTGTTCGTTACGGTTAAATCGATACCCATTCTCCTCGATTCCCTTGCATATGCGAAATAGCCGATGCTCATCCATCTGAATTAGCTTTGCGAATTGTGTTAGATACATGGGCTTATCATTTAGAGAAATCATCTTACCTACCTACTCTCTGTCAGGGTTATTTGTGTTTAGAATTAAGTTAACAAGAATGGAATGAAAAGTATCAGGAAAATTGTCGTCCAAGTTAATGAAAAAGGAAATGTTAAACAGTTTGTCACAATCATCGGTCAGGCCGTCGGCATTTCCATGAGGAGGCTAGTCGGCAATGATGGAGCGAAGCACAAAAAGGCCACCGCAACAGCGACAGCCTTTTCCTTCAAATCTATTTAATGATTGCTCTTAAGCATGCATACCCTGTCTGTCCACATATCCTCGAAGCACGCCGTTGCGACCGTTTCTTTTGGCGCGATAGAGGGCTTTGTCACAAGTGGAGTAAAGCTCTTCGAGATGTGTCTCTTCATCCGGGATACTCGTAAGAATACCCAAACTGATTGTATAAGTGAGAGCTAATCCAGGAATCTGCGCCTCCTCCGCGGCTTGTCTAAGCCGTTCAGCATAACGCGATGATTCCGTTTCATCCATGCCTGGCAAGATTATGGCAAATTCGTCCCCGCCATATCTAGCGAAAAGATCATCTGAGCCCAAGTTCTCCTTCAGTCGTGTGGTGAGATCAACAAGCACGCGATCTCCCACATCGTGACCGAATGAATCATTAATCGATTTGAAATTGTCGATATCAAAAAGCAGCAGGCTGATCGGTTTCTTTTTCTTCGTATAGGCGGCAAGGTATTGATTGGTACGTGAGACGAACGTCCTGCGGTTCAGTGTACCGGTTAAATCGTCATAATTAGCTAGCCGCAGCAGGGCTTGGTCTGTTTGTTCTTTCATCAAGAGAAAGAATCCCGTATTTCCCGCAATCATAACGAAATATTGGGCTAACAGCACCATCGTCTGATTACCGTTAATGTGATAGTAGCTTAACAATGTATCGAAGAATAAGGCACAGATAGCCCTAATTACAAGAAACGCAAAGATGATCAGATAAAAATAGCCTATGACATAGGTCAACGTGGATGCGGCTCGTTTTTGAATCATTTTGTATGCTGGAACTAGAACGCCCGCAGCCATACCAACGGAAACAAAGAAAATTCGGAGCTTCTCTTCGTTGTGAAAAAGAAGGATGCCATGAAAGCCGACAATATTGGTGATTGTCAGAGCAATATACATGCTGCGTGTCAGCTTGCTCAGGGTATTCTGAACTTTCAGTACGGAGATGGTTTCAAACGCGAAACCGATAAAAAGTAACGAGTTCACAAGGGATACGGTAAGCGTATCCGACAGCCCCCCACGCAGAATTAAAATCAGCCACGCCATGGTTTGCATGCATTTTGCATAGAAAAAGTACCTGATTGCACTTTCGTTCTTATGTTGACGCCAATAGGCGATAATGAACACAGCGGTGAACAGGTGCCCGATGACTAGCGTCAGCAGCATGGTTTTCAAATCTAAGTATAGACCCATTTTGAACCTCATCTGAATGTTAGAAGTTTTGGATATTTGGAAGAAAAATGTTGATTACACCTACTTTACCATAAAACGGAATAAAAATGACTATACGATCTTCGATTACGGATTTCAAAGATGTTCAATGTGAGGGGAAACCTTGCTGGGTAGAGTAGACGTGATGCTCTCTATGACCCTAGTAAAAATCTTTATCATTGAAAGTAGGATGATAGTATGATAGTATTCAGCTGATAATGATTATCATTTTTATTGATAATGATTATTACAATCAATTACATTATACATACATCAGGAGGTTTTGATTTTGAAAAGGTTTGTTGCATTTCTACTACTGACAGGTTTATTAGTAATGACAGCGTGTTCGTCACAAACGAAGGAAGCTTCATCGACGAGCGCAGCTACAGCAACTCCAGCTAGTACCGCTACGGCTACAGCTAGTCCAGATGCTCAGAAAAATGCTGCTGATGCAGACAAAGTATATAGCTTGACGAATGATGGGGTTGACCCGGCAGCAGTTACGCAAGCGCTAAGCCAATTCCCAGCGAAGGTGCCGACGCGTATTGTAACAACATCCGTACCTTTAGCAGAAATGCTTCACCTACTTGGCATTACACCTGTAGGCGTACCGACTTCTACGAATCCACTTCCTGCTGCTTTTGACGGAATTAAACGCATTGGCTCACCTATGCAACCGGATCTAGAGGTCGTAACTAGCTTGGAATCCGACCTGCTGCTTGGAGCGGAATCACTCAAAAGCACATTGGACAAAAATTTGGCTGGTATCAAGCTGGATAAAGCCTACTTGCGTACAGATTCATTCGAAGATTTGAAACTAAGCTTTAAAGTGTTAGGTACTTATTTTAAGAAGACCGATGAAATGAATAAAATACTGACGAAGATTCTAGATCAAGAAAACAATTTGATTAAGCAATCAAAAGGCAAGAAAGCACCGAAGGTTATGCTAGTGATCGGAACAGCAGATTCTTTCATGGTGATGAGTGAAAAGTCGTATTTGGGAAGTCTTGCGAAGAAGGTAAATGCCGATAACATTGCTACTTCTGCGTTGAAAGTGACAGCAACATATTCCGCAATTAACATGGAGCAGGTTGTTGCTATTGATCCGGACATTGTACTTGTTCTAGCCTCTGGCGATCATGGTGCAACGGTAGATAAGTTCAAGAAAGAAGTAGAAAAAAATAGCACCTGGAAGCAACTTTCCGCTTATAAGAATGACAAGATTCAAATCTTGGATTACAGCATCTTTGGTGTAACGTCCATTACCAATGTAGATAAAGCGTTAACTCAAATCTCCAACTACTTCTATCAATAACCTGAGGAGTTACACAGTGATAAGCAGAACTCGAAACCAGTCGATTGTTATCTTGACGTTCATACTTGTAGCGATTGTCGCCATCATTGCGATTGGTCTAGGCAGTGTATCGATCTCAATACCAGAAATAATAAAAACGCTTATGGGCTCTCCGTCCAAAGCCATGAATGCTACGATCATTTGGGATATTCGATTGCCTCGAGTTTTGCTGGCATTGATTATTGGCGCCAATATTGCCATCTCAGGTGCCCTCTTGCAGGCTGTCATGGGCAACCCGCTTGCAGATCCTGGCTTAACAGGCGTTACTAGCGGTGCCGCAGCGTGTGTACTCGTTATCATGCTCGCAGCACCGACGTATACGCAATTTATCCCAATTGCTGCATTCGTAGGTGGCGTAATTGCTGCTGGCATTGTGTACTCACTCGCTTGGAGACGGAGCGGTATTACTCCGATAACGATTATTCTTTCTGGCGTTGCGGTGAATGCATTGTGCGGAGGAGTAATCGGATATTTGACAATCATGTACAGTGATAGACTCCCTTCGGCGGTCCAATGGCTTAATGGCAGTCTCGCTGCAAAAGGTAATAATGCATTAAACATGATCTATCCTTACGCGATTGTTGGTTGGATTCTATCGATGTTCGCCATCCGCAAAGCTAATATTATCCGGCTGGGCGACCAAGTCGCGTCTAATCTGGGTGAGAATACGAACCGAATTCGTATCCTTTTGTCCCTTTTGGCCGTTTTCTTGTCGGCTGTTTCCGTAGCTGCCATTGGGATGATTGGGTTTGTAGGACTCGTCATTCCGCATATGGCCAGACTCTTGGTTGGCTCCGATTATAAATATCAATTGCCAATGAGCATGGGACTAGGAGCGCTTGTCTTGTTGCTAGCCGATACGGGCGGACGCACCTTGTTCTCGCCACTAGATATACCCGCAGGTATTCTCATGGCTGTTATTGGCGCACCTTATTTTCTATACTTGATGAGAAGGAGATCGTTCTAATATGTTGACAGTCGATGGGATTTCGATCCGCTATGAACAGAAGAGCGTTATTCAAAACTTCTCCTTCTCTGTCAAGCAAGGTGAGGTATTGTCGATTATCGGACCGAATGGTTCGGGCAAATCCACACTACTCAAAGCCGTATCTCGGCTGATTCCCTATCATGCGGGAACGGTCACGCTTGATGGCGTGAATATCAAGTCATTAAGCTCCAAACAAGCAGCACGCAAGATGTGTATACTTAGTCAGAAAAATCAGGCACCCAGCGATATGACAGTGGTTGATCTGGTCTCGTACGGCAGATATCCACACAAAAA
This sequence comes from Paenibacillus sp. J31R30, assembly GCF_059692115.1. Classification (NCBI taxonomy): domain Bacteria; kingdom Bacillati; phylum Bacillota; class Bacilli; order Caryophanales; family Paenibacillaceae; genus Paenibacillus; species Paenibacillus sp. J31R30. The sequence goes on from NZ_JCAUAV010000015.1 coordinate 60,683, forward strand.
ATGGTTCGAGAAATTAGATCAAGAGGATATGTCGATCGTCGAGTGGGCGTTGGAGAAAACGAAGCTGCTTCCCTATAAGGATCGAACGGTTTCTTCTTTGTCCGGTGGTGAATCGCAGCGGGCCTGGATTGCGATGGCGCTGGCACAGCGTCCACAGATTTTGCTGCTAGACGAACCGACAACGTATCTGGATATTTCTCATCAGCATGAAGTGCTAGAACTCGTTCGAGAGCTGAATCAGTCCATGGGGATGACAGTCGTTATGGTTTTACATGACCTCAATCAAGCCTCCTGTTATAGTGATAGTATCGTTGTTGTGCAAGAAGGTGAGAAAGCGATGAGCGGCACACCGCGTGAAGTGATGACGACAGACATGATCAGGCAAGTGTACCGAATGGATGCGGAAGTGAATTACGCTAAGGCGGAACAGAAGCCTCGTATTCATCTATTAAGTACCGTAAAATAACAACCATTTAATTGGAGGAATCAATATGCAGAGACCGGTCGATGTTGAGAAAAATAAGGAAAATTATTTGCAGTTTATTGCAAAGCGCAAAAACTTGATTTTGAGCTTAATTGACGAAGAAGGCAAGCCATTTATCAGCTACGCACCTTTCGTTAAAAAAGATGGTAAATTGTATATCTATATCAGCCAGATTGCTGATCATTATCGCTATATGGAAAACAACGACTTTGTCGATGTGCTGCTTCTTGCTGACGAATCCGAAACGAATAACAAGTTCGCAACAGAGCGCGTGCGTTGGAGCTGTACTTCTGTGAACATCGGTAACGATGGACATGAGGATATTTTCGAGTTATTTAATGCGGATCATGGCGTTAAAATGGTAGATTTACTGCGCGGACTAGATTTCTCGTTGTTCGAGATGACTCCTTTACAAGGTCGTTATGTCGTTGGTTTCGGTATGGCATTCGATCTAGATGTTGAAGCGAATAAATTCATTCATGTTGTTGTGGATAAAAAGAAAGATGCAGCCACTAAATAGCGAATTGTCTATCGAAATTTATGGAAGCAAAGGAGATCAGCTCGTATGACTTTTACGACAGTACTGCCGATCTGGCAAGCGATTCAAGAACGGTTTCACAAAACGGTGAAGGCATTGCCAGAGCAGGATTTGAGCTTGCAGGTGGGTTCCTCAACGATTGGCGCTTTGCTGTATCATAACGCGGAAGTAGAGTTTATGTTTGCGGAATGGTTCTTTGGGAAGAGCATGCCGGAGAATCGTAAAGCTGATGGGGACAAGCCGTCCTTCACGAATTTGCAAGAATTGGTGGATATACTGACCGCTTCGAACGAGCACCTTATTGCAGCGATGCGTGAACTTCCAGAGGAAGCATGGCAGAAGAGCGTGGAATCCCGCATCGGAGCATCCACACCGCTTGAAGCCGTCGGCCGATTGATGTATCACACTGGTATTCATGCTGGGCAAATCTCGCTCACTCAGAAAAATGCAGCTACTCAGGCAGCTAAATAAGGATTCATCCGGGGACTAGCTTCACACCCTGTATAAGCAAACGAAATAGACCTCACTTGCCCTTAATTGGGCAAGGAGGTCTATTTTGTTACGCGTTTATTACCACTACTTATAATGCTCGCATCCGATTGTTCCTTGGATTGTGCTCGACTTCCGCAAGACCGAGTGCCTCCATTAATGGGGGGACATACACGCCGAATCTGCCACGGAAGCCTTTCTTCAAGCCGTACCAACCGCCAATTGGGTTTTCTGGAGAACGTCCCCAAGCCTCAACCGTGCCTTCTTTGGCTGGCTTTTGCTCATCAGCGCTGCCTAACTCGATCCAATCGCCATGCTGCTTAAGCATCGCACTAAGGTCATCAATACAGCTGTAGTCGTAATGCAAAACGGTTTTGCCTACCGTACAAACAAGGATGGCCTTGCCGTCTTTTTCGTCTTTATACATTTCATATTCGGAGGTCTGTGGCGGCGTTTTTAATTGCCATGGATTTTCTTTCGTACCGATCACTGTCGACATAGGAAGGACTCCTTTGATTTATGATTTGTACTTACGTATAGATGAAGGTCTTCTATTAATTAATGTACTCACTCACTTTGGTACCGGAAGGGTTATAGAGCTCAGCTGCGTCAAGCTCTGTATTGTTCCATATGTCTAGAGGCGTCCAAAGCACACTGCGCGAGAAAGTTCGGAAGCTGGTGCTATCAATCCCCGTAGTCTCGAAGGTCTTACCTTCATCGCCACTTAGCAGCATGACATACGAGTCTGGGCCTAAGTTAAAGCTTTGCTGGAAGGTAAAGGCCTGCTTGCCGTTAACGCTTAAGACACGCCAGTCCTTCAAATCGATTGTCTTACTGCCACGATTTTTCAACACAACGTATTCTGCATTCTTGTTACGTTCTGCGATAATGATGTCGGATTGAACGTTGGTTGATGGAGAAGTGGCTGAAGCGGAGGCCTGAGTCGCCGGAATAACCGTCGGATCGGCAACAATCAAATTAATGAGACCCTTGCGATTGGAGTTGAAATTGATACGTAAAACCTGAACGCCAGTCACGTCTAGTTCCAATTTGTGTTCCACTTGCTGCATAAGCAACGGTAGTCCCCATTAAGAGAAAGGTGGTAATAACCCCTAACACAAATCCTTTCCAGTTGTTCCTCATGACTGCAAACCCCTTATATGTAGAATATTTCCTTGGCTATCGTACACATATCAAAGTGTGCTGTCAACGAAGAAAACCTGTGCGCATCTGCGAACCAAATATTCCTTGAAATATATGGAACAAGTGTGTCACTATAGACGTACATAGACACAATTTGGATGATGGTGATTTGGGATGAACTATTCAGGAAGAATCGTTATTATATCGTTCGTTGTAGTCATGATCGTAGCTTTGAGAACTTATGGTACGCTTTATTATAACGTTCCCTTTCTTCAATTCCCTTTGTTTGGTATTATTATTTTATTTGCAAGCTGGGTGCTGGGTACGCAGTATGATAGATTGAAGTTTCTTTCGGAGAAAGATAATCTGACGACACTTTATAATAGGAGATTTATTCTGGATATTTTTCCTAAGCTCATCACTTCAGTAGACCGGAAACAGGAGAAATTGATTTTATATTTTATCGATGTGGATAATTTCAAATTAATTAACGACTCCCGTGGGCATAAAGTTGGTGATCAGGTCCTGCAACGGATTGCCAATGTATTAATGCTTCACTTACAAAAGAAGGATATCGCTGCTCGTTGGGCTGGGGACGAATTTCTGATCTTGTCGACTTCTTCGGATACGTGTAAAAGAGAGCTGATGATTAGCCATATCCAGAACGAATTAATGGCAGCTTCGAGAGACTTTCATTTAGAGATTTCCGTTTCAATTGGTACGGCTATGTATCCCATCGAAGCGCGAACACTGGATGATTTGCTTTATGTGGCGGAGCAAGAGATGTACGCTTTGAAATCGGATAGAAAAGGTAAGAACAATCTGGTTGCAGCGAAATTATAAAAGCAGCAGCAAGTAGAATAATGTAGAAGAAGCACCCGCGAGGGTGCTTCTTCTTTGTATCCGTGCGTGTTCAAGCTTGTATCTTGATCATTGTTATGGCTTGTCTGGAACGGCGCAAGTGCCGTCTAAACAAGCTTCGTCACTTGCCGGGGCAGCAGTCTGCGGCGGTTGCTGGGCATCCCATAGCTGCTGCATAGCGTTCAGGTAAACGCCGCTTGGCTGAGCTCCGGACAACGTGTGTTTCTGGTTAATGATATAGAACGGAACGCCGCGGATACCAAGGCGGCTGCCATCTTCTTCCTCGGCGCGCACCTGCTCGGCGTACTGATCACTCGCGAGCACGGACAGGGCTTCTTCCCGATTAAGCCCTACTGTTTCTGCCATGTTTGCAAGGATGTTAGGATCGCTTATGTTCTTGGACTCGCTGAAATAAGCAAGGAACAGCAACTCCGAGATCGCGGCACCCTTGCCATGCTTCTCGGCAAATAGCCGCAGACGATGAGCATCGAATGTGTTCGTCAACACGATGCCGCTGAATTGAAAGTCGATACCTTCGCTAACGGCTTGCTGACGCATTTTCTCATTCATGTTAATGGCTTCCTGACGGCTCATGCCGTAACGGGAAGAGAGCATATCGTACACATCATGTGGAACATGTTTCGGTGCATGACGATCTAGCTCGAAGCTGCGATAGATCACTTCGACTTGATCACGATGTGCAAAGTCCGCTAGTGCTTGCTCGAAGCGGCGCTTACCAATAAAACAGAACGGACAAGCGAAGTCCGACCATATTTCTACTTGCATCATAAGATTCACCTCAATGTTAAATTGATAAAACGATTATTTATTGAATAATAGCGCAATACTTTCTTGGATGGAAGTCGGCTTTTTCCCGATAAGTCTCTCAAGATCATTGGAAGTACGCCCTTCAGTTCCAGCGGCCATTTTGCTATCGATGGCAACTAAGAACTGCACAAGTCCTTCAGGAAGTCCAGCCTGAAGCATGCCTGCATAGGAGTCGGCGTCGGAGACGGATTGGTAAGTTACTTTTTTGCCTGAAACCTGTGTTAATATGTCTGCTAATTCATTATAGCTCCAAGATTCGGAAGATGCTAACTCATAGACTTGGTCTTGATGTCCATCTTCTGCAAGGACAGTTGCGGCTGCTAAGGCTAAATCGTTGCGTGTGGCTGTATTAATTTTCCCAGTACCTGCTGAATTTATCAGATGGCCACTTTCCGTATTAGCTTGCAAGCCTGGATGAATGTACAGTTCCTGATACCAGGTATTTCGCAGGATTGTCGTCGGAATTTCTGACGTTTTCAGCGCATATTCAGTTGCTAGATGTACATTAGCCAGAGGAGCGAAAGCATCTACATCCGCATAAGCAAAGCTCGTGTAAACGATATGCTTCACGCCAGCTTTTTTAGCTGCTTCAATGGCACTTACGTGCTTGCGAACGCGGCTGATGGATTCATCTTGCGGTGAAGAAATCAACAATAGCTTGGATGCACCTGCAAAAGCCTTTTCCATCGATGCAGGATCATCGAAATCCCCGTGGCGAACTTCAATGCCTAACTCAGCAAAGTCGGATGCTTTCTCCACGTTTCGAACGCTAACAGCAAGCTCGCTTGCCGGAACCTTGGTCAGTAAGTGCTGAACCACCAATTTGCCTAATTCACCCGTTGCTGCGGTAATTACGATTTTTGACATAATAGATGTCCTCCTATTTATAAACGAATATTCTAGTTGGAAATTTAACTATAGTCATATATTATTATAGTAGATATAAAAATGTAAGTAGTCATTATAATGTGACCTAGTCACAAAAATAGAACCATAGAGAAAGAGAGGGAATGCGTATGTCCCGAACGTCGTTTCAGGGTGAAATTCCAGTGGAACAAATCGAAGTCTGCCCTGTTACAGCAACTCAGAATGTGATTGCAGGCAAATGGAAAATCATTATACTTTGGCATTTAAGGGAGACAAGGAGATTTGGCGAGCTTCAACGTTTAGTACCAGGTGTATCCAAAGGCATATTAACCGCGCAACTACGAGAGTTAGAGAAGGATCAGATGGTTCATCGAAAAGTGTACCAAGAGGTGCCTCCCAAGGTGGAGTATTCGCTTACGGATGCAGGAAGAAGTTTTATTCCGATCCTAGAGAGCATGGGGGAGTGGGGGAAGAGGTATAGCGTGAGTAAGAAGGATGGTCAATGAAATAAACAAAAAGCACCCTCGCGGGTGCTTTTTCTCATATATGTAGGGAGATAATCCGGCATAGCCTTTTACTGAGGATTCGCAACAATCTTCCCATTTTGCCATTCAAATTCGTATTCAAATTGTTCCGTGGAGTTATACAGTGCAGGTGAATACGGACGAACAATGTGCGTATCTGTGCGTTTCTCCGAAAGCTTTTCGGGCTGACTCTCTTTTGCAGCAACACCTAGAACCGATAGGGAAAATATACAGAAAAATACGAGACCGACTTTTGCTGTCATATTCAGATGCCTCCGTCACAATAAGATATCTCTATCATAGAGTACCCATGTTAATGGCGTATTATCCCAACGTAAAGATTACATTTACAATTCAGAAAATAAAGAAGCTTGCAGACGTACAGCTGGACCTCTAGCGCTAACGGACTTGTAAGTCGCTAAGGTAAATCAGGCTTCGTTCATCAGGTAAGCAGAATAACGTATCTAGTGTCCCTAAGACATTTCAATAGAGAGTCGGAATGGCATCCGTGTACTGCATAGTTTGAATATTTTGGAAGCGATTCCAATGCTGCTGTGCCTAGCGTTATTCCTTTTTAACCTTAGTTCAAACTCTTCTAGTAAGACGCCATAGATTCATATATAATTTAGAGGAAAATGTCGAAATCATAGAGATAATCTACGTTTTACATAAATGGGGGAGCAGTCTAGCGTGAAACGTAAATTGTGGCAGCAAATTGGAATAGGCATCGTTGGTGGCGTTATCGCAGCCGTTGGGCTGGCCGCTTATATCCCTACGAATACAGAGTCGAATATTTCCCCTAATAGGGATAAACGTCACGTGATGATCCGTCTGGAAGATGTCGGGCTTGGCGGTGATTACAACACCCTGGAAGGTCTCGGTAAATTGCGAGCGGTGATGGAATATGTGGAGTCGGAGCATGTGCCATTTCATGTCGCTGTGATTCCGAGAAGGATGAGTCTGCAAGCGGACGGTGTATGGAAGGAGAAAGGGATTGACGACCCTAATCCGGACGAGGTTGTAAGCGCATTTATTAAGCTTCTCCAACAGGCTGAGCAGCATGGCGGTGTATTGGGGATGCACGGATACCGTCATCAGTATGGAGAGACATATCGTTCCGATGGTGAGCATAATTCAGGAACAGGTTCTGAATTCAATATCAAAGGGGCTCCAGAAACGCAGGAAATCTCCTATGCGGCGGAGCGGATCAAAGAGAGCTTAGCGGCTTTTGCTAGGGCTGATTTGCATCCAGCGTTCTGGGAGTCTCCGCACTACAAAGATACGCGTGAGCAGCAGGGCGTGTTCCGCTCCTTTGTCGGTCTTATGTATCAACCAGATCTCTATGCCAAAAATGCCCGCGACGATATCAATACCTATGATACGGTTAATACGTTCGGCCAAGATAGTTTGGGCTCTGTCTATATTCCCGCGCCCTATCGCTACATAAGCGATGCGAATTCGGTTGATCAGATGTTGCAAAAGGCTGCATCAGATGATGAGCTAGCCTCCTTTTATTTTCATCCTTTCTTGGAGTTTGCCCATCTGGAGCCTGTCGTTGACGGGGATGGCAAACCGGTAGAGAGAGACGGCGTACCCGTCTATCAATATAAAGAAGGGGAGACGGTTTCCTTTCTCCATAAATTGATTTCGGGCTTCAAGAAGTTGGACTATCGCTGGATGTCATTGCACGATGTCGTTCCGTTCACTCCTGCGCACCGTGTTACGCTGCCTCCAGGAACAAAGCTGCCTAATGTGATGCTAGGCGATGTCACAGGTCGCGGACACGCGGATGTGGTCTTGCGACAGCTGCATCGCGTTGTTGTAATTCCAGGGAATTACGCTGCGCCGAGGAATCGGCAGCAGGAAGCTTCTCAAGTTTGGTTGCGAGAAGCGTTTACCGCGGAAGAAACCCTCCTGCTCGTCGATGCCAATGGCGATGGAAAGCAAGATCTGCTCGCCTATAACGCCGAAACGGGAAATGTCCGTGTAGCTTTAGCGGATAAGCAGCAGTTTTTACCAGTGAAGTCCATCGGTTTATTACCTGTAGGCTTAAGCTCCCTGCGAGCGCTGCGTACTACCGCAGGCACCGGCTTAATGGCTAGAGGAGAGAATGGTCTTGTACTAGCCCACTTGCGTAATCAGCAGTTGGACTATACAGAATTAGACTTGTCGCTCCCGCTGGATACGGAGTTTTTTACAGCCAAATTCAAGGATCCAGCAGCGGATGATATTCTTTGTGTCTCCCGCAAGGAGAAGCAAGTAGCCATTTTGAATCACCAAGGGGACGGAATGTTTGGGAAGCTCGAGGCGACAAAGGGTGTTTCCTTTGGGGATAACGACCAGCTGCTAGTCGGCGATACGAATGGTGACGGACGAAGCGATTTGATCGCCTATACGGCGGAGACAGGCATTTGGCGAGTGTTCCAATATGAGGGGGAGAACCGCTTCCAGCCGCTGGACAACGAGTTTGGTCCCTGGGCACAAGGCCAAGGCAGGCGTGGTGTCGTCGCTGATTTTGATGGCAATCGGAAGGTTGATATCGGCTCCTATGACGAAGCGGCGCATGTGCTGGATTTGGCGCTGTCTTATCGTGGAGGCACACCGTAGGATGTTGAACGAATGAAAAAAGCACCCTTAGGGGTGCTTTTTTCATTCATTCAAGTTAGATTTGTTCCACGGAATGTTCACTGATTATTCGTGTAAGATCTTGACACATCTCGATTGTATGCTTGTCACAACAGCAACAACAAATGACAAGTAGACATGGGAGATGGAGAGATGATTACAATGGCCAGCAGATTAAAAGTAAAAACGCGCAGACACGTAGAAGAAATTTGGATGGCGAAAGAGCGTCTAGAAGCTTTGAACAATATACAAAATTTTGAGTTTCTAGAAATGGAATCCGAAAGAATGCACATACTAGATAGTCTAAGAGCCAGTATTCGTCACCAGATCTATGTGAAATATGATGTGATTCTATGAGCGAATGAAAAAAGCACCCAAGAGAGGTGCTTTTTCTCGTTCATCTACTCTAAGCAAGAAGCCTGAAACGCGATACGCTTCTCATCTGTCATGCCGAATTCCTGCTCAAGGAATGCAGCCACACTGCCGTATTTCTCATGAATAGCCGTGAATACGGCTTCCATGAATTCGCGACGAAGCTCCATATTCGCAATAATTAGTTCCACGTCTTCCTGTGGCATGAATTCGGAGAGTTGATCTCTCATTTTGTCATTCATAGGTTTAAGAGTCGTGTTCGAAATCAAGTAGTCCTCGATGATCGTTTCCTCTGGCACGCCCAGAGCAAGCAGAATGATAGCACCGCCGACGCCAGTACGATCTCGTCCGCCTGCGCAATGATGGAGAATACCCATATTGTCTGGGTTCATCATCGTGTGCATGAGCTTCTGAAAGGATGCGTTGCTGATCGTCATCTCCACGTACATGTTCGCTAGGAAATCAGGCGTCATGCTCTTGAAATGGCCCTGACGCATAAGCTCACGCATGTCAGCTGGAATGTCCTGCTTCATAGCGGAGATACGAATATTCGTTACGCCTGGAATGGCTGGGTCTGGCTTTTGCTCGGCTTCGGTATCTGTGCGATAGTCGAAAATCGTTTTGATCCCTAGAGATTGGAACAAGGCGAAGTCCTGCTCTGTCATCCCTGTCAGCTCAGCTGCGCGGAAGATCATGCCGTATTTCACTTTTCTGCCATCAACAGTTTCGTAGCCGCCCATATCGCGGAAATTTAATACGCCTTCAAAGGGAAGAACACGGTTATCGGGATAGTTAGCGATTTGAATGGTCATAGGAGTTGCTCCTCGTTTAGTAGTTTAATAGTTAAGTTGTTTAGGCATACATACGTTCTTGGGGTTGATGAAACATTTCGCTCTCTTTACCTTCATAAATAAGGGAGGTATGGTAGTCTGTCAGGGCCGAAGGCGGTCCGTCGAAAACGAGCTTGCCGCCTTTGATGCCGATAATTCGACTCGCATACTGCTTAGCCACCTCAACCTGATGGAGGTTTACTAGGCAAGCGATTCCTTGCTCCGTGCAATTGCGATGAATGGCATCCATGACAACCGCTGATGAGCGCGGATCAAGGGAGGCTATAGGTTCATCTGCTAATATAAGCTTTGGCTTCTGCGCAAGCGCTCTGCAGACGCCGACACGCTGCCTTTGTCCACCGGAAAGCTCATCAGCACGTTTATACACTTCGGTTTCCAAACCTACCTTATGAAGCAGGGCAATCGCCTCTTGTTTGTCGGCTTCACTGTAGCGGTTAAATACACCGGCCAATGAGCTCATATACCCTAAGCGGCCATGTAGGACATTCTCCAGTACGCTAAGGCGTTCAACCAGATTGTAATGTTGGAATATCATACCGATCTGGGAGCGAACTTTGCGCAGATCTTTGGCACCCGCTTGATCAACGCGATATCCAAGGAAATCAATTTGACCTTCTGTTGGCTCGACTAAACGATTAATTGAGCGAAGTAAGGTGGATTTTCCTGCACCGCTGGGTCCGATGACAGCAATGAATTCTTTTTCCTTTACTTGCAAATCGGTTATATCTAAAGCAGTCGTAGAACTGTTATATTTCTTTTTCAAGTTTCGAATCGTTAATAGCGTCGACATACATGTGATCTCCTTTTCGGCTTAGCGTTTTCTTCCAACTAGGCGGATGCGAACCTGATTCGTTGTCATTTCGAGCAAGAATAAGGTAATAAATACGACCAGAATACCCATACCTAGTGGGGCAAAGTCATAGAAGCCGATATACTCCTGTAATAGCACCCCGATACCGCCAGCGCCAACCATACCTAGAATGACGGTTTCAGCGACAGTCATTTCAAAATTAAAAGCGATTAAAGCGACGAATGCGGTTAGGAGGCTAGGAAGAACGCCATTAAATACGACATGCCACCAAGTTCCGCCAGTTGCCCGAATCGCTTCCACGATATCTTTACCTGACTCGTCAATCTGGGCGGCAAATACTTTAATCAGGTAGGATACGGTTGGGAAAATGAGCCCGAGCACACCTGCCATTGGTCCAAACCCCATACTGGCGACAGAAAGTAGAACCCATACGGTTGTAGGAATTGTTCGAATAATAACGACAAATGTACGCAGCACCATGGAAACATACCGATTAGGTCTTGTAATATCCGCCATCACGAATGCGAGCAAGAGTGAAATAATCACACTTATGACCACGCAGAGAAACGCGATAATCACGGAAGTTAGCAGCTCTGCAAGAAGCATCGGCAGCTCGCCGAAGGAAATTTGCATGAACTTTTGCATAATGTTTGGAATTCGCTGGGCCCCGTCTAGAAATTGCGTATAACTCAGGTCTAGATAGAACAAACAAGGAATGAACAGGACGAGCATACCTAAGAAAAAATACTGTTGTTTACGCTGTGTAGACTTATGGGCTATGGCGGTCTTCATGTTAAATCAATCGCTCCCTTATTCGCTGCGTCAGGAACTCAACAGCCAAAATCATGAGGATCAGAATCGTGATCACGGTAGCGGTCTTACTGTATTGGAACAGATCCATCGTGAGCTTAATTTCGCTGCCGATACCGCCTCCGCCTACAAGTCCAATTACGGCTGATGCGCGAATGGTAATTTCGAACATGAACAATGTCCAGGAAATATAGCCGGGCATAAACTGTGGAAGGACGGCGTGTTTTAATTTCTGGAAATACGTAGCACCTGAGGCATCAAGTGCTTCTACGGCATGCTTATCGATTTCTTCTATGGCCTCTGCGTATACACGAGAAAGGAAGGCAACGCCGAACAGGATGAGTGAGAATATGCCCGGTAATGCGCCTACCCCGAAGAGGATAACTAAGAAAGAAGTCCATACCAGGAACGGGACGTTTCTGAAAAAGGAGACAATACCCCGCAGGACATATCTCAGGATGGGATGAGGCGTCGTATTGTTAGCCATCAAGAAGGCTAAGATAATGGCGATGGCAGACGAGATAAATGTGGCAACCACCCCAAAGGCCAGCGTATCTAGGATCGGCTGTACATATTTGGACACATCAGATGCATTGGGCGGCATGAAATCAACAAACAGAAATCGGATAAAGAGGGGAATGCCCAATAGGAATTCCAACAAATCAAACTTGATATACCAGACGGAAAATATAAGGGCAGCAGCAAAGAGGAAAAGCGACAAACGTCGCTTGACCTTCTTTTGCTTCAGCATAATGTCAGGATGCATGGCAGGTACTTCTCCTTTTCCAGCTGCTAGATGTCTTACGATTACTTAAGCAAATCTTCTGGGCTAAGGTTCAGTGATTTGGCTGTTTCACGAATCTTGTCATAGTTCTTGTCATTCGCTTCAATAAACTTAGCGTCTTTAGATCCGATAGCGTTTAGGAAGTAATCTGGATTGTTATAGCTTAAAAGGAATTCTTTCACTTTAGCTTTGATTTCTGGTGAAATCGTGCCGCGGATACCGATCGCTGTTCCTGGTAAAGATTCGGATTCAGCAATAACACGGTAGGAGTCTTTCTCGATAATTCCTTTGCTTTCAAGGGTTGCAGGAATCATAGCTGAAGTTGCTGCAGCATCGTATTGACCTCTTACTACCCCTAGAACCGCTTTGTCATGACCACCTGCGAAAGAAACTTCTTTGAAAAAGCCCTTTTCTAGATCTTGCGGTGTAATACCTAATTGCTTCACGAACATGGATTTCGGCAATAAATGGCCAGTTGTGGATACGGGATCAACGAATCCGAAGGTTTTCCCTTTCAAATCTGCGAGGGTTTTGGCAGGAGAATTCTTGGGAACGATGATGACAGAAGCTGGTTTGCCAACCATACTTGGCATCGTAAGTTCGGCAATAGGTTCTACCTTAGCGCGATCAACAGCCACTATGTAAGAGAATGGACCGAACAATGCGTAGTCGGCTTTATTATTTTTGATGGCTTCAATAGCAGCGTTATAGCTTGTAGCTTTATAGGATTCTACTGGAATACCCAATTTCTCAGAAAGTTTGTTTTCGAAGTCTTTATTAATCTCTGTTCGTTTCTCATCACTTTCCTGTGGTAGATAGGCAATGACGAATTTTTTAGGCGAACTGGTTGATGTACTGCATCCTGCTAGTAGTGAAATGAAAGTTAGTGCAGTAAGCATTAATAAAATTGTCTTCTTCATGATACCCTCCTAATTTAACGTGCAAGTTGTATACAAGTTGAATTCTACCCTAGGAGTATTCGAAGAATATCTTCGTGAAATGAACGTTTTGTAAATGTTGAATTGTAGCTGGAATGCCTTCACGCGGCCTAAAATCCGTGCTAGACTTACTAGACAAATTCCATTTTCTTAGAGTGAGGGACAACCGAAATGGCTTCAAAATCATTGATACAAACCGCATACGAGTTTATTCATACACAAATTATGCAGGGTGAGTACATGCCAGGCAGTTTATTATCCGAGAATGAGCTTGCAGACGCGTTGAACATGAGTCGAACACCAGTTAGAGGGGCTATCGCACAGCTGGAGCATGAGGGATTGGTTGTTTCTCTGAAAAATCGAGGGATTCTAGTTAAGGAGCCTTCAATGAAGGAAGCCATGGACATGATGGAAGTCATGTATGCCTTTCAAATGTATGCTGTGGATCAAATGGAACAACAAGGGGATAGGCCCGATTTTAAAAAGCTCAAAGAATATCTGGATCTGCAATATGAGGCAACAGAGCAGAAGGCCTATTACTTATATGTGAAATATAGCATGCAATTTATGTGCGGGATGATAGGCTTTTTAAGTAATGCCAGCATGACGAAGGTCGTGGATCTCTATATTAATAAGATGGTCCTCTATGCAACAATTAACTATATCGTTACGCCTCATGAGCCGCACTATTCCGCAAATAAAATTAATCAATCGATCTATGATGCATTGCTTGCTAACGATTTCAATCAGGTAAGAAGCATTGCCAAAGAGGCGCACGGTTACAATAGAGAGCGTATGGTGCGATCAGGTAGAATATAAGTATAGGAAGGCACGTTTCCATAAATGGACACCTACAAGGGTGTCTTTTTATGTTAATTGAATTTATCCTAGTCTGAAGTCTGATATACTTTCATAGACAGATAGAAACAGCATCACATGGAGGTTGTATCAATGCTAACTGATCTCATCTATACAAAAGCGAAAAGACAGATCATAGCTGCTGGAGTCAGTGTACTTATCCTGCTGGCAACGGCTTGCAGTGCTTCCCAAGTAGAGAATATTGGGGCAGCTACGCCTGCAGCAAAGGTTAGCCACTCATCAGGGTCAACGTCACCGGCCAACCAGGACGGCAAGCGCATCCCCGCTAAAGTGGTCCGCGTCGTCGACGGAGACACGATGAAAGTGTCATTCACCGAAGGCGGCAAAGTTAAAGAAGAAACGATTCGTCTACTCCTAGTGGACACGCCGGAAAGTGTAGATCCAGAAAAGCCGGTTCAGCCTTTTGCATTGGAAGCATCGAACTATGCCAAAACGATGCTGACAGGCAAAGACGTCCAGCTGGAGTTGGATGTATCGGAGCGGGACAAATACGGCAGATTGCTGTGCTATTTATACATTGGAGATAACATGTTCAACGAGCTGCTGCTCGAAAATGGCTACGCCCGCGTGGCGTATATTTACCCGCCGAATGTGAAATATGTCGATCAATTTCGAGCGATTCAGAAGAAAGCCCAGCAAAAAGGGGTGAACATCTGGAGCGTAGAAAATTATGCACAAGAGGATGGGTATCATGAAGGTGTGGTGAAGGGGAATGCTGCGGCATCTCCGAAGTTATCCATAACGGCTACACCGAAACCCGTAACTACGTCGCAGCCGAAGTCATCCGTGACCTACAACTCCTGCAAAGAGGCTAATGCGGCGGGGGCGTATAGTATTAAAAAGGGTGAGCCCGGTTACAGCGCGAAGCTGGATGGGGATCATGATGGCGTTGCTTGTGAGTAGTATTCGTTGCCGATTCATCGAAAATAGCACTCTGAGGCAGAAGCCTTAGAGTGCTATTTGGTTTAGATGGATTTCTTCAATGAATTTACAAAGTTGGAGAGTGAGCCTAGGATGTGGCGATCCACGTACTTATTCCGATCCTACTGCGCCGCAGTCTGCTTATCATACTGATTAAACATCATGTTGTAGATGGCTGCTGACAGAACAGCAAGTGCCGCTAACAAGATGAACGTCCACGTAAAGCCGATCCAAGAGCTAATCGGGATAGATAACGGGGCTATCGTGCGTCCGAGTGTGTAGCGTAAGCTAGAGGCTGCAAAATATTGACCGCGGATATGGTCTGGCGCCAATCGGGACACAAAGGCTTGCTGTGGTCCTGCGGACATGAGCTCGGCAAGCGTGAAGACGGCTATCGCGATGGTCAATCCCCAGAAGGTAGACATCTGGCAGAACATCACCATTCCCAACGCATAGAACAGGGCCCCGCCGATGAACACATAGCGATCGCGGTAAGCCAGCATCCATTTGGTCACGATGACGGTAAAGAGGGCTACGAATAGACCATTTTCGGAGACGATCAAGCCGAAGAGCTGCTTACCTGTTAGCTGGAGATCCCAGTCGTTGTAGGAGAAGATTGTCGTTAACGGCATGGTTTCTTCCAAGAATACAGGAAAAAGCAAGTCCAGCTGCATGAAGGTCTGTGAAAGCAGCACCCCCGCGATGACGAACAGCAGGAACACGCGGTCCGTTGCAATGATTTTGTAATCGCGAAGCTGCGCGGCAATGGCTTGGTACCAAGGTGTATCCGCTTGTGAGCGATGACGATCGGCTAGCTGCTTGGGCAGTGTCTCGTGTAAGCGCCGTGACATCATAAGCGCCAGTAACACACAAACCACAGAAGCCGCGATCAGCACGAGATAAGGATTGTCCTTATAGAGGAGGGAGCCGAGTAATGGCCCTACAACGACAGCCATATTGGCAGTTGTATAGAAGATGGCAAACACACTGGCACGATGCTCTTCATCCACGACATCCGCGACCATAGCCTGACTGGCTGGCCAGTACAAGGAGCCGAAAAAGCTAGCCAAGCTGAAGCCCATGAAGCTGATACTTGGCATGGCGATCCATGGAGAAGCGGAGACTGCGAAGATGCCGTAACCAAGCGCTTGTCCCAATGCCGCGATAACCATCATCCGTTTCCGCCCGAAGCGGTCCGCACAGTAGCCGCCTAATAAATTGCCGCAAACAGAAAGCGCCTGCGACAAGATCAGAAGAATACCCGTCCATCCTTTACCGAACGAATTGGCAAAATAGATGGCTAAAAACGGAAAGAATGCCCAAAAAATAACGTTAAAAGCGGTTTCTCCGCCGAGGCGGATTTTTAAATTAATGTCCCAATCTCGAATCTTCATTGTTTAATTTACCTCTGGTTAATATAAGTATCCCCCTATCATACTACCAATCTTCGTGCGGAAACAAGGCAGTTAAGTGGACGATTGGTTCCAGTTGTGGCAAATGTTAACGCAACAAAGAGCGTGCCGCAGAATAACCGTGGCAGGCTCCTTCCTATATTAATCGAGGGTAATCGAGGTAATGCTTCCATTGGTTGTAAAATCTTGCGTGTAAGTTACTACAGCTTTGGCCGTTACAGTGCCAGTAGGTCCTGTAATCGTAATTGTCGGCGTGGAGGAGTAGCCAGCACCTGGGTTGTTAATCGTCACACCCGTCACTACACCATCGGTCACGATAGCTGTTGCGGTTGCAGACGTTTTTTGCCAAGTTGCCGTTTTATTTCCGTTGTAGCGGTAGAAATTAGAAACCTCATCCAAGCGATCGTTGGTGATGCCATAAGGCCCAAGCACCTTCATTAAAGCGGCTTTGTTTCGTTGCGCCAGTTCTTGACTCGGTGAGCTGTCTAAGCCAGAGGGTGTCACACCGCTAAAAGCTTCTCTGAAAACCTCTGTCGGTACGCCGAGAGCGGCAGCAATCAGCACGACAGGCCGGCCTTTGTCCTGAGGAACCGTAGTGAGTCCACCCGAAATCACAACCGAATAGGTGGATGGATTCGTGATTCCGCCGGTTGCTTCACCCGTTGGGGCAGAACCGCCAGGAGTCATTGGTAGCGTTGACTCTGCATGGTCAGGACAATCGATACCGTCATGGTTGGAAGGGGGTGTTTGCCCCCCATTTGCGCGAGGACCTCCGGGCTTGCCAGCTTCACCTTGTCTTGGTTTCGGTTTGCCAGGTTTATTCTGTGCTGGTGTTGTTGTGGTTTGCTCGGTTTCTGGTGCAGCAAATGCCTTGCTGTCAGCGCCTAAAGTCATAACGCCGCTTCCTGCTAATACAACGGTTAATGCGCTTGCGAGGATGATTTTTGTTTTTGTGTTCATGGGGATCTTCCCTTCGTTTTCTAAGTTTTGTTGTTCCTTGAGACCTATCTTAACCCCACTTGGTGAAATTACGGTGAAAGCCCAAAAGCAATAGATTATACTTACTAGTAATAGTGTGAACGAGAGAAGGGGCGGATAGGATGAAGCTATTATTAGCGGAGGACGATGTGAAATTGGGCGAGCTAACGACCTATATGCTGAAAAAAAAGACCGGCTGCAGCGTCGATTGGGTGCGCACGGGGAACGATGCCTTCGACTATGCCATGGCCTCTAGCTATGATGTGGTCATTCTGGATTGGATGATGCCCGGTGGGGATGGTCGTGAGACCTGTGCCAAGCTGCGCCAGGCTGGGTACCGAGGGGCCATTCTCATGCTGACGGCCAAAGACGCCTTACGGGATCGTGTGGAAGGACTCGATGCGGGAGCGGATGATTATCTGGTGAAGCCTTTTGAAATGGATGAGCTGTTGGCACGCTTGCGGGCTTTGATGCGCAGAAGCTTTGCTCCTTTGCAGGATGATGTTGTGCGAATGGGAGAGTTGGAGCTGCAGCGGACGAATCAGCTGGTTCGGCAGGGCGGCCAAGAGATTCAATTGTCCCCGCGCGAGTTTCAGATTTTGGACATCTTGCTGCAGAACAAGGGGATGACGTTAACGCGTGAAGTTATTTTGGATAAAGTATGGGGCTTAGATGCTGACGTAAATTTAAAATCGATCGACGCGATCGTCAAGTTAATCCGTAAGAAGCTGGAGTCTTCCGATGCCCGGGAGCTCATTCAGAGCGTGAGAGGTGTAGGGTATAAAATTGAAGCGTAACCAGAGCTGGCTGAACAAGCGTCTATATGAGGGGAATTTATTTGACCAGACTCGCAATAAGCTAACGCTGCAATATAGCGGTGTGTTGATGATTTTTCTCGGGCTATTCGTTGTCATTGTATATGCCTTGCTGTATGTGTTCATCTGGAATGATCAGCGGTCCCATTTAACAAAGTTGACGAATAGTGAGCTGCAGGTTTTGCAGAAATGGGTGGATGGGGATACCAATCCGAAGCGACTGCCTCCTAAATCTGTCGAGGAAGCTTTCTCCATTAGTGCGGATCAATCGTTCTATTACCTCATTTCCGATACGGGCAATGTGCAATTAGGTGATGAGACGCAGCCGGAGTTGCGAGAGCAGATGATGGCTTTAATCGCGAAGGGCCAGTTCAAGGGAGAGCAGACTCAGCAAGCGACTTTGCAGACGTTCGACCAACCCTCGGCTGATGTCCAAGGACGACCGCAGATCGGGAAGGATGCTCGTTTTTTGGTGACCAATCGGGAGCTCAAGAAGAAAGGGCAGTTGATTGGCACCTTATATGTGGGGAAAGAGGTCACTTTCCAGCATCAGCTTTTTCGCTTATTGCTCATCCTGATGCTAGGCATGGCGCTGCTCTTTTTTGTGCTTGCGCTATGGTTCAGTCATCGGATGGCGCGTAGAGCGATTATTCCGATTGCCAAAGCGTATGAGCGTCAACGCGAATTCGTTGCCGATGCTTCGCACGAGCTGCGTACCCCCCTGAGCGTGATGCTTACCTCGATTGAGGCGCTTCAGCTCGAGGCGGAGTGTGAAGCGAATTCCTTCATGAATAACGTGCTGCAGGGTATGAAAGACGAGGTGAACGCCATCACGAGGCTAACCAGCGAGCTGCTGCAATTGGCGCGTTCGGATAGCGACGAGTTCGTGCTGGAGCGCTCTGTGTTTCAGGTGAAGGCAGCCGCCGAAAGTGTCATTACGAAGCTGCAGCCTGCTGCGCAGGCTAAGGGCATGACGCTGAAGGTGCATGCATCAGACGAGCTGAAGGTGGATTGGGATCGGGGCAAATTGACGCAGCTGCTGGTGATTCTCATCGACAATGCGATCAAATATACGCTGGATGGTGGAGACGTGCATATCACGCTTGCCGACAAGATGGAGAAAGGCGTCCGCTCTCTTACAGTCGACGTGAGGGATAACGGTATGGGAATCGCGCCCGAGGCGCTTCCGCGTGTCTTTGACCGATTCTACCGGCAGGACAAGGCAAGAACGCGTCAGGTTGGCGGCCATGGACTTGGTCTTGCGATCGCGAAGAATCTCGTGGATGCGGCGCATGGGCACATTCATGTGGAGAGCCAGCTGGGTGTGGGCAGCACGTTTCGTGTGCGGATCCCTGTGTAGGAGAGTTGCAGAAACGTTTGGGCACCGTTGGTGCTCAGGCGTTTTTTTTGTTGGGAAGAAAAGAATTTATATGTTTTGGGGTAAGCTTCGCTTACCCCTTATTCGTTGGCGGAAGTCATCGCCTGGGTAGAAGCCAATCATCAGATGTCTCAAGGGGATGTGAAGGTTCGCAAGTGAGGCAGTCAGGCATTTTGCTGCATGAGGTCGGTGCTGTATCCATGGCTGGTGAAGAGCGAGATTGGACGGTTGTTCAGGTGCAATCAGGGAAGGGGTTGAAGTGACCGCGTAAGTGGTCAAAGATGCTACAAGGCACTTATTTTCGGGGGAAACAGCGAAATGGAGGGAAATAAGTGCGAAAGTGCAACCTTTTGGAGCGAAAAGGTGCTCAGAAGAGGCGTGGCGGCGGAAATAGTTGCCTATTTGCACGTATTTTAGATCGAGCGGTCTAGCCGCTAGAAAAGGTTTCCTATTTGCACTTTTGCAGCCTTCACAGCTGCATACAAGAGAGGCATGGTCTGGAGGGTCCCTTTTTTTGGCGGAGATTGCCCAATAGGGTGGCGGTTCCGTGAGGAGTGGAACGACGATCCGCTAGCATTTGCTCCGGGCGAACTGTGGGCTGGCGAGGCGGCGACTTCTAGGTGAAGCGGAACGACGTTCCGCTAGAGGATGCCATCGCAGCGCGTTCAGCATTTTTTAAGTTGATAAAATCATCAAAACGCAGTATCATTCATTAATAATGATTCTCAATCGCAATTGGTGAGCAAGGAGTGAATAAGCATGGAACAGAAAGAATTGTTTGATGTAACGGTTATTGGTGGGGGCCCTGCAGGGCTTTACTCGGCTTTCTATAGTGGACTTCGTGAAATGAAGACCAAAATTATTGAATTCCAACCGCAGCTAGGCGGAAAAATACATGTGTATCCCGAAAAAATGATCTGGGACGTAGGAGGCATCACGCCGACTCCAGGGGCGAAGTTGATCACGCAGCTTGTTGAGCAAGGACTTACGTTCAGTCCAGAGGTTGTTTTGAATGAGAAGGTGGAAGCTATCGCTAAAAATGAAGAAGATATCTTCGTCCTGCGTACGACATCGGGGCAGCTTCACTACTCCAAAACCGTAATCGTCGCTGTCGGCTCCGGCATCCTTAATCCGAAAAAGCTGGAGATCGAAGGCGCAGAGCGCTACGAAGTGTCGAATTTGAACTACACGGTGAAGTCGCTGGAGCGCTTCAAGAACAAGACTGTCGTCATCTCGGGCGGCGGCAACTCGGCTGTGGATTGGTCCAATGAACTGGAGCCTTTTGCGAAGCAAGTCATCCTGAGCTATCGCAAAGATCAGCTGACAGGACACGAAGCCCAAGTGAAACAGCTTCAGAACAGCTCCGTGGCGTGTTACTTGAACACTTCGATTACGAAGCTTTTTGCTTCTGGTGAGGACGCATCCATTGAACGCGTGGAGTTAACGAACCATGAAACAGGTGAAGTAACCTCATTTCAGGTGGATGAAGTGATTATCAACCATGGCTATGATCGTGACACGACCTTGCTTGAAAACAGTGAAATCGAGATCGAACGAGCAGAAAATTACTATATCGCTGGTAACGCGAACAGTGAATCCTCTGTGCCGGGACTATATGCAGCTGGTGACATTCTTCATCATCCAGGCAAAGTCCATCTGATTGCGGGAGCGTTCCAAGATGCGGCGAATGCGGTGAATAAAGCCAAACAGTACGTCCAGCCTACAGCAGAGAAGTTCGCAATGGTCTCTTCGCATAATCAAGCATTCAAACAGCGTAATAAAGAGTTAGTAAAGCAAATGTTTCGATCCTAGTCTGGAAAAGTTAAGCTACATACAGCCGAAAAACAGGCACCCAACGGGGTGCTTTTTCATCCAAGTGATTCGTGTCGGTCTCAAGACGGAGGTAAATTCTGACGAGTGACCGTATAATTTTCGTACGACTAGTCAGTGAAAGGAGCACTACGATATGAATGCTGAAACACTCATCGGTTATGGAATTGGTGCTGTCGTTATTATTTTAGTCATTTGGCTAAGAACGCGAGGCAAAGCGAAGCCGATTCGGAACAAAGGAAGAGGCATGCTGATTCCAGTCTTCCTGCTCCTCATTGTGTTCGGACTTAGCCTTAACTCGCTGACCCATATCCCGAACCAACCCTTCCATATCCCAGCTCTTTGGGAACTACTTTGTGCAGGCGTGCTCGGTGTAGGGCTTGGCAGTATTATGTTGTACCATACCGGGTATGAAAAGCGTGAGGATGGTTTGGTTTATGCGAAGCCTAATCCCAATTTCAAATATGTGATCGTTGCCGTCATTGCGGTCCGTTTGATCTTATCCCAGTATTTCAAAGGCTTGGATCCTTCGGAATTCGCCGTATTGACGATGGTCATGGCGTATTTGTACATCTGTGTATGGCGGATTGGCAGCTTCCTCAAGTACCGCAAAGTTAGTGCTGGGTAAAATAGTTTATCTCAAAAGGGCACCCTAGGGTGCTTTTTTTGCTTTATCAGGGCTCTCGTCTATCCCGAGACTCCCCCAAGCCCTCTGACTTTGCTATAATGTTAAAAACTACATATAAGCAGGTGATGTCCCATTCTAGTGATCAAGTCAACAGAAGTGCAAGAACTGCTTGCGATGCCAGCTTGCATCGAGATTATGGAAGCGGTCCTCGCCGATTTGGTGAATGGACAAGCTGTACAAACGTTACGATCCGTTGTTCCGCTGCAAGGCGGCAATGTGATGGGACTGATGCCGACGTATTTAAAAAGAGATGAGAAGGTTGGCGCCAAGGTGATCACCGTTTTTCCTGGTAATCATGGCAATGGCTTCCCTTCGCATCAAGGCTTTGTTTCACTGTTCAATTCGACCAACGGTCAATTGGAAGCGATTGTCGATGGCACCCGAATCACGGCCATCCGAACAGCTGCGGTCAGCGCAGCAGCAACGAAGTTGCTGGCTAAGCCCGAGGCCGCAACCCTTGCCGTGATCGGCACGGGCGAGCAAGCCCGCACGCACATCGAGGCGATGCTGCTCGTGCGCCCGATCACGAAGATCAAGGTATGGGGGCCGAATCCGGCCCATGCCGAGAAGCTCCGAGCAGAGACAGCAAGCCGTTATCCGGCTGTCCTTGTCTCGAGTGCATCATCCGCACAGGAGGCTGTTGCGGAGGCGGGTATCATCTGCACAGTGACGGCGTCGACGACGCCGATCGTGCAGGGGGCTTGGCTCAAGGCAGGCGCGCATGTGAACGCCGTCGGCGCCTGCCGAGCGAAGGATCGCGAGCTCGATACCGAGCTGGTGCGCCGAGCCGAGCTGTTCGTGGACCGCACAGAGTCCGCTGTGAACGAAGCGGGCGATTACCTGATCCCTCTGCAGGAGGGAGCTATTAGTGAAGATCATATTTTAGCTGAAATTGGTGAGCTGTTGGTAGGCGCGAAAGAAGGAAGACGCTCCGCCACGTCTATCACATTATTCAAATCATTAGGGCTTGCTTGCGAGGATCTGGCAGCGGCAACTTATATTTACAAAGAAGCAATTCGCACGCACAGAGGAACCCACATTGACTTCTAGGAGTGAGCATCGATGAATTCGACAGAAGGACTTTATCCATTCAACCTTACACCAGAGCAAGAGGCACATGCACGGGAACTGCATGAGAGCTCGATTATTATTGATCTTTTGTTCCAGGGACCGCTGTCCCCTAAGGCTATTCCAGAGGATATTTCCGAGAGCATTCGGGAGGCGTGTGAGCCTTATAAAGAGGATTCATGGACATACAGCGCGATGCCGAGCAAAATCATTCATGACATGGCGGCGCGCGGAGAGATCTCCGAGTTCAAAGACGAGTGGTACCGTTCCGGTATCACGGCAGGGAATCGTCAGCTGGACGTGTCCAGCATCGAGAAAATCCTGATCAGCATGGGCGACATTCAGCGTCAATTTGATGCGAACGATTGGCTTGTGAAGGCTGTGACAGCGGAGCAGATTCGCGCAGCGAAGGCTAGCGGCTTGAAGGCGGGCATTGTGACCGCACAGGAAACAGACGGCTTAGGCAAAAATCTGGAGCTGCTCGAAGCGATGTACAATTTTGGGCTGAGAGTGCTGCAGCTTACGTATAACAATCAGAATTACATTGCTTCCGGTTGTATGGAAGAGGCGAACGGCGGCGTGAGCAAGTTCGGTACGCGTTTCATTGCTAAAATGAACGAGCTAGGCATCATTGTCGATACGAGCCATTGTGGGAAACAAACGACGCTGGACGCGTGTCGGCTTTCTACAGCGCCAGTGATTGCGTCGCACACGGGGGTGGAGAAGATCTACCCGCATAAGCGCTGCAAAAGCGATGAGGAGTTTAAGGCCATTGCCGCAACCGGCGGCGTAATTGGCGTGTTTGCAATGCCGTGGTTCGTCCACGGGGATCCGAATGATACGACGATTGAGCATGTGCTCGATCATATGGACTATCTCGTCCGACTGGTCGGCGTGGACCATGTCGGAATTGGTACAGACTGGCCAATGAGTGATGTGGCGTGGTCGTTGGTGTATTTTAAAGAGCATATTGCGCCTCGCATTGGGTTTGCCAAAGGGGATGGACCCTCGACGGAAACGGTGAAGGGGCTTGAGAAATATAGCTATTTTATAAATTTTACCCGTGGTTTAGTGGCAAGAGGTTACTCCGATGAGGATGTTCGCAAAATGATGGGCGGAAACTGGCTGCGCGTGTTTGAAGCGGTGTGCGGATAGGAGATGGCAGAGATGACGAGAGAGCGATGGACGAGCAGTTACAAGCTGTATGCGGCGGGTGTGTATGAGGGTACGATTCGTTTTACGGAGAACGCAATTATGCATGCCAAAGTCGATCCGCGTCGGCGGACGCAAATGCAGGAAAATGTGCTGGCGGAGCAGGCAGGCTTTATTCTTCCTTTGCACAAAATTAGTGTGAATCAGTCGCATTATGCTGGTGCTGAGTGGCAGGGTGATGCCGTTACGTTGGGGAACGGTGAGCTGTATAAGAAGCATATCCAGTACACGGGTGAAGTAGCGGGCAGAGAGGTCGTTGCGCAAGTATGGGCTCTACGTAAGGATACGGCGCTTGATATCGTGACGGTTGATGGATGTATCGTGGCGCTTGTGGCACCGAACCGCTATGGCATGGAAGTGTTGGTTGTCGATGGTTATGAAGCTGTGACACCGCTTGTGGAATATGCAGATCCGCTGCTTTCGGAGGCGCGATATGGGGTGAATGACCTCGGAACGGACTTGATTCCGATGCGCGATGGCGTTCGTTTGGCGACGGATGTCTATCTGCCGGAAGGTGTAGCGCCAGGAACTAAGCTGCCGACGATTCTGATCCGCACGTGCTATGACCGCAATATGCGGAAGACATTTTTCAAGAGGTGGGCAAAAAAAGGCTACGCCGTTGTCAACCAGGACGTTCGCGGACGCGCCGACTCAGAAGGCGAACTCGTGCCGTTCTTTTATGAGCGCGACGATAGCGCGGATACGATCGATTGGATCGTCGCGCAGGACTGGTCCGACGGCAATGTTGGCATGTGGGGCGCGTCCTACCTCGGCTACGTCGTAACAGCCGCAGCGACTAGCGGGCACCCGAACTTGAAGGCCGTCGTGAACGAAGTGAACGTCGGATCGCCGTTCGTGGATACGGTGCGCAAGGGCGGCACCGTGTGCTCTTGGCCTTTGCTGTGCTGGACGTTGGCGCAGTCGGTGGGGACGCGGACGGATTTTGATATTTTCGCGGGCAAAACCGTGAGCCCCGAGAAGGCCGTTGATGCGAGACCGATTCGCGAGATTCCGCAGCAGATGATCGGTCGGGCCTCGGGTCCGTGGGATCTGTGGAGCGAGCATCCGGATTACGATGATTTCTGGCGCGACTGCACGTATAGTGAGCGCGGAGAGCATGTGAAAGCGCCGATGTTCGTCATCTCGGGCTGGTATGATGGCGACAGTGCGGGCGTGTCAGAGACATGGCGGATGCTCACCAAGCACGATGTGCCGAACCGCAAAATCTGGCTCGGACCGTGGGAACACGGCCCGAATCGTGCACGGGATCTGCTCGACACGAGCTTCGGCAACGATGCCGTTGTGTATAACTACGATGTGAACGTGCTGCGCTGGTTCGACCGCTTCTTGAAGGGCATCGCCAATGGCATCGAGCAGGAGCCACGGGCTAGTTATTACGTGGTCGGCACGAACGAGTGGCGGACCTCGGATGATTGGACGCCGAGCGAGGCGACGGCGACGAAGTGGTATTTGGGCAGCGCCGGGCGAGCCAACTCCAGCCTAGGGGATGGCATGCTGACACTGGGGACGCAGGCGCATGGGGAAAGCGAAGCGGATTCGTACGTGTACAATCCGGAGGAGCCCGTGGCGGACAGCGGCGAGCGTGAGCCGGAGAATATGCGGAAGCATGAGCTGCGCAGCGACATCCTTGTGTATACGAGCGAGACTTTGGCGGACGATGTGACTGTGGCGGGCGAGCTGTCTTGTGAGCTGTACGCGTCGAGCAGCGGCGTCGACACGGACTGGGTTGTGACCTTAAGCGATGTGGACCCGAAGGGGAACTCCATCAAGCTGTCCAACTATATCGTGCGCGCGAAGTATCGCAACGGCTTGGATGCGCCGGAGCTGCTCACGCCAGGGAAGGTCGAGAAGTTTGCGATTTTTATGCAAAATATCGCGCACACCTTCCCGCGAGGACACCGCTTACGTTTCACTGTGACTTCGTCCAGTAAAATGATCGCGTTCCCGAACACCAATACCGGCTTGAATCCGTATGCGGATCCGCAGCCGGTTGTGGTGACGCAGAAGATCTATCACTCGGAGGCGTATCCGAGCCATGTGAAGCTGCCGATTTTGCCATAGGCATAGGAAAGAAAAGACACCTTATTTAGGGGTGTCTTTTTTTGCTATGGGCTGTGCTCTGAGGCTGGTCACCCCTCCTCGCCAAACCCACCGCCCGATGAACGATCACAATATAAACAACATCCGCAATGGTCACTAACACGCACATAATCGTAAGAAGGAAAGAGTCCGGGAACAACGAGTAGCAGAGCACAGATGCGCACAAGGTGCCGATCATTTTGTAGTAGGCGATGTAGATTGTCTGTCCTTTGAGGCCTTGCTTGAAAGGCAGCTGGATAAACAGAACCGACATCATCAGATTGATGCCAAAAGCGGTGTATTTCCCCTCTGGATCATGAAACTCGACAACCATCCCCACATGTAGCAGCAGAGAAATAACAAGTAAGGAGAAAATCGCGGGCAAGAGTAGGCGTGGCGGAAATTGACGGTTTGCATAGTAGACGGCTTGGAACAGAATGACACAGTCCAGCAAGAACCAAACCAGCGAAATGATCATCTGCAGCGGGTGAAAAGGCATCACGAACGCGAACAGAAACTCCCACGTGATATTAGCGCAAATAGCTGGCAGCGGCATGCCGCAGGCGCGATCCTTGAATCCTTGGATAATGATGAGGATATAAGTGATTGTCCAAAAGATGGCTAGTCCATATTGCAAGAAGAGCTCCATTTGGTTTGACAGCAGGTGTTGCATCACCATAGTAGGAAAGCACATCCTTTCGGGGGTGTCTTCTACCATTTCTATGTACAACCTTTGAGAAAAAGAATGGGCTTTATGGTCATCTTTGGCGGGAGGGGAGGAGGAAGTGCCGGCCCGACGGATATGACACCTTTGTGTCCATCCCGAGAAATCTATTAAGAAAATTAACACATGGTTAATATTTTCTATTGAATTCTCCTCATACTTTTCCGATAAGGTAAACTGGGATCGAAAGTCGCTCTCATAAAATGAATTTTTCGGAGGATATACATGAAATTGGCAGGGAATGTAGTCAGATGGTTTAGCAATACGAGATTGAAAATGAATTTGAGACAAAAGCTAATCGGTTCCTTTGCGGTGGTATTGCTGTTTATGGGGATTTTGGGTCTTACCGATTTGGTAAGAATGAAGAATATGAAGCAGGATATCACGGATATTGCTCAGCACTGGATGATGGGAACGCAGCTGATTCAAGAGTTTAGTTATTTGACGGAGCATTTTGCGAAGGATCTCTCTGGTATCCATAGCCCGAAAGATGCTGCAATGAAGCTGGAATTAACACGTGACATTGAAGCGACAATGATCAAAGGCGATAGAGCGCTTGAAAGCTACAAAGATACGCTCACCAGCGGTGAAGATACGAAAAATTTCAACATGATTCAGGAGCGTTGGGGCACGCTAAAAAGCGATTACCTCAAATACACCAAAGCACCAGATAAGCAAGAACTGGACCGATTATATGAGGAGCTAACCCAGAGTTACAATAGCGTACAAACGATTAGTCGCATGATGGTTACCCTCAACCAGCAAGGTGCGAATGAAAGTGTTGCGGAGAACGCCTCGTTGTATCGCAGCAGTATTGTTAGTGCGATTATTTTGCTGATTGGCGCAGTGCTGTTATCCATTGCGATTAGTTGGATCATGATTCGAAACATTACGAGACCTGTTATTGCGGCATCGAAGGTGCTGGATCGCATGGCAGAAGGAGATCTAACCGTCTCCGAGCTCCGCTTCAGCAACCAAGATGAGATCGGTGTCCTTGTTACAGCGGTGAATGGTATGACGCGTCAGATGCGCGAGGTTATGAGCCGTATGCAGGAATCCTCCACCGCGGTAGCTTCCTCTTCGGAGCAGTTATTTGCCAGCTCGGAGCAAAATAGTGAAGCTTCCCAGCATGTCGCGGTCGACATTCAAACGATTGCCGCGGAAGCGGAAACACAGCGCATGAACGCGCAGGAGTGTGCCCGTGCGATGGACGAGATTGCGGTTGGCGTACAGCGCATTGCCGAGACAACGTCAGACGTGTCGTACCTGTCGATCAACGCATCCGAGCAGGCGCGTAACGGCCAAGCGGACGTTCACCATGTGACGATGAGCATGAACGCCTTAAGCAGCGCGGTTACACAGGCGAATCAAACGATTCACCAACTGGCTGAGCACTCGCAGAACATCGGGAAGGTCTCGCAAATGATCGGCGAGATCGCGACCCAGACGAACCTGCTCGCCTTGAATGCGGCGATTGAAGCGGCGCGTGCCGGTGATGCTGGCAAAGGTTTCGCGGTTGTCGCAGAAGAGGTTCGCAAGCTAGCTACGCAAACGGGAGAGTCGGTTGGCGCGATCAGAGGCGTGGTCACCAATATCCAGCAGGACACGCAAGAGGCAGTCAAAGCCATGGATGCCGGGCTCGCTGAGGTACACAAAGGACTCCAATCCGTCGATCGGACGGAGCAAAGCTTCCAAGCAATCGTTCGTTCAGCCGAAGAAGTGGCTTCCAAAATTCAAGAGACAGCAGCGGCAGCGCAGCAAATGGCAGCAAGCTCGCAGCAAGTTTCAGCAACGGTCACGAACATGGAGCACGTAGCGAAGAAAACGTCAGAGCTCTCGCAAAATGTGGCCGGAGCCACCGAGGAACAATTAGCTTCCTCACAGGAAGTCACCTCATCTTCCCAGATGCTTGCAAGCATCGCTCAAGACTTACAAGACGTGATTAACACGTATAAAATGCACTAATTCATACAACAGACACGAAAGACACCCTAGGGGTGTCTTTTCTCATCGCTGCATTTGCTTCGAGTGATCTCGATGATTTAAACTAGCAAGGAATGGGAAAATAACCATGACCAAAGGATGGAATTCGGTATGAATATGATCAGCAATCAGCTTTCAATGAATGACTTGAAGAAGTTTAAGCACGACATTACTCGCTTCATGATGACCTATAAGTTTGCGCTGGATGAAATGGAGACTAGGATTGATATCCTCGTCCAAGAATTCGAGATGCTGCATGAATATAACCCGATTGAACACACGAAGTCTCGGTTGAAATCGCCGGAAAGTATTTTTCAAAAGCTGATGCGCAAAGGCGGTGAGCTCTCTTTCGAAGGCATTAAGGGCAGCGTGAAGGACATTGCCGGCCTGCGGATAACGTGCTCATTCGTCTCCGATATCTATGTCATCTCTAAGATGCTGAGAAACCAGAATGATCTTCATATTTTGAGCGAAAAAGACTACATCAAAAATCCGAAGCCGAATGGGTACCAAAGCTTGCATTTGCTGATTGAAGTGCCTGTACATATGTCAGACCGCGAAGAGCGCGTCTGTAT
The DNA here is from genome assembly GCF_059692115.1 of Paenibacillus sp. J31R30. NCBI lineage: Bacteria > Bacillati > Bacillota > Bacilli > Caryophanales > Paenibacillaceae > Paenibacillus > Paenibacillus sp. J31R30. Next base: position 90,171 of record NZ_JCAUAV010000015.1, read on the forward strand.
GGAAGTTCAAATTCGTACGATTGCCATGGACTGTTGGGCGAGTTTGGAGCATAAGATATTTTATAAATTTAGTGAAGGCAACCAAGCTGTACCTGCTCGTCTCTTAGAGGAGTTGAAGCAAGCAGCAGCTTCCGCTGCGGCACTCGATTCACAGATGGAGCGGCTGCATGCGGAGATCGGCTTGATTAAGGAAGAACAGGCGGATATTGCTGAGGATGCCTTGAATCAGATTATGATCAGCAATCAGCAATTTGCGTTGCCGAAAGCACTGCTGGCTCTTATGAGCGAAGAGGAGTCCTAGATGGCAGATGAAGGTAATTGGGTGATGCAGGTGTTTTCGTGCTATAATAGAGAGATCGGAATGAGAAGGGTGCGAATACATGCAATCATTTGAAGACTGGAATCAAAAGGTGAAGACAACATTCAACGCGACAAGCAACGAAGTTGTCCTGACGGTGATGGAAGCGGGTAAAATTTTGGGTCTCTCGAAAGATCAAATGAAGCAATACGTGGATAAAAACAATCTAACGAAGGTGCCCATCATGAGAAGTGTACATCGTTATCTCTTATTAGAGAGAGAGATTACTGAGATTGTGGGGAAATAAGTAGATGAAGGTTCAAAATTATGTTAATCATCGGCGTATGCATCCGTTGTTTCATTACATTTTTTCATTGTTAGCGCTAGGCTTAGTGGTGCTATCCATCATGCAGCTAGTTAGCGCCTTAAAGGGCGACGATCAGGTACTGCCTGCGATCATGTTTGTACTCTTGGCTGTGATTGTGGTTGTGATCTTCTTGCTGATCCGTTCCTACCCGATTAAGGCACAGGACAGAGCGATTCGAGCAGAAGAGAACCTTCGGCACTTCGTGCTGACCCAGAAGCTATTGGATAAGAAGCTGACGATGAGTCAAATTACAGCGTTGCGTTTTGCATCAGATGAGGAATTTCCTGCACTATGTAAAAAGGCAGCAGCGGAGCGGATGGCCCCGGATGCGATTAAGAAAGCGATTCGCAGCTGGCGAGGCGACAATTTTAGAATATAACAGATGTCTACTAGAGGAAGACACATCTGCGGATGATGTCTTTTTTTGTGCGTTCTGACGACAAATTGTAGATAAAGTAGTTATTTTTTACTAGGACTTCTGGTACAATTTTAGGATAGAATCTGATGGTTTGATTTGAAAAATGAGGTGTCGTGTGAGCATCAGTATTAGTAAGAGGTATCAATCTTTTTTAGATAAATTCACCGAGGATAAGAAGGAATACAGGAAGGTATTTCTGTTATTTGCCTACTTGTTCTTTGTGGTGTCTGCTTCAACAATTGGGCGAACGGCGGCGGATACCCTCTTCCTCAGTCGATTCGACAATTCCTATTTGTCCTTGATGTATTTGCCGCAGGCACTAGTGATGATTACGGCAGGCGTCTTGTTCCAACGTTTCTCTCCCAAGGTACGGCTTGAAACTCTCCTAAAGCTGATGATTCCATTGATTTCAACTTTCGTGCTGATCTCAAGATTCGGTGTGGGGATGGAGCTGCGATGGGTATTTCCTGTCATTTATATCGGCTATGATGTGTTCAATTTTCTGATGATCGTCTGTTTCTGGCAGTTTGCTACATCGGTAATGGACCAGCGGAAAGCGAAGCAGATGATCGGGCTCGTTGGCAGCGGGGGAATTATGGGCGGGATTTTAAGCGGCTTCGGTCTAAAAGTTCTGGTTCCGCTCGTAGGGACGGCGAATTTAATCTATGTGTATGCTGGTCTGCAAATACTCGGGCTTGTCGCCGTGTTTGTCATCTTGGGGATGACCAAAGACAGCGGTGATCCGAAGCCGGCACAGGTGCGCAAAGCAGCATCAAGGCCGTCATCTGTCCAGCAAAAAGGCGGCCTCTTCGCGAGCGTCCCGCATCTCAAATATGTGGCGATATTGGCGGCTGCGCTAGTTGTCTCGCTAACTTTAATCGATTATCAGTTCAAGGTCATTCTGCGCGGCACCTTGCAAAATGAGGCATTAGCCGGCTTCATGGGAAGCTTCTACGGCTTCTCTGGGTTGATTGCCCTCTGTGTGCAATTGTTCGTATCAGGGCGTGTGATTACGCGCTTCGGTGTGATGACGGCGCTGTTGATTTTCCCGATAGCCCTCTTTGCAGGGAGTCTAGGTATTCTAGTGCTGCCGATCCTTGCTATGGCGGTTGTTGTCAAAGGAAGCGATAAGGTCGTCGGGGACACGATTTACTCCTCAGTGAGCCAATTGGTGATGTTCCCTGTTCCTCCGGAGTGGCGGAATAAAGCGAAAGGCTTTTTGGACGGGATTGTTCGAAATGGCGCCAAAGGACTGGCGGCGATTTGTCTTCTCCTCGTTACCCGATTCGTAGCCCCAGAGAAGCTGAGTTATATTGTGCTCGTTTTGCTCGTTGTGGGGATTTTTGCGGGCATCAAGGTAAAGAAAGCTTACTTAACAACGCTCTTATCGAATCTCAAAACAGGCGGCGACGACCTGCAAAAGGTCGAGCTTAACCTCATGGATTCCGTTACTCGACAAATCTTGATCGACGCTTTGAACGGCTCGGACAAGCAGCAAGCGCTATATGCGTTCGGACTTTTGAAAGAGACAAGTTCATTCGACCTCACACCGCATTTGGACAGTTTACTGTATCATCCCATACCGGAAATTCGCTTAGAAGCCTTGGCGTATGTAGAGATGAAGGTGCCAGAAGGATTCGAACCCATCCTGCAGCCCCTGATAGCATCCGAACATGTACAAGTTAGAGCGAAAGCGATCATTGCTCTATCAGCCTATGCGAAAGAAGAGTATGTAGATGAGATTACGATGCATTTGGAAGATCAAGCGGTTGAGGTTCAAGCAGCAGCTATCGCGGGGTTAGTCAAATATTACAGCATAGAGGGCATGTTCCGCGCGGTTGGGAAGCTCAAAGCGATGATGGAGAGCGGACACGAAGAGGAACGGATCGCCATGGCTGCGCTATTCGGACAGATCCGTGTGAAAAACTTCTACAAGCCGCTCATTTCGCTTTTGCAAGATAATAGCCCGCAAGTTCGAATTCGTGCGTTAGAGTCAGCCGCGATCCTTCACGTGCCACCATTACTTGTACCGATTATTGGTATGCTAAAAGATAGCAAAACCCGGCGATACGCCATTGACGCACTTGCAGCGTATGACGAAGAGGATGTGCTGCCGCAGCTGGAGCCCTACTTGGAGGATCGTGAAATCAGCTTGTATGTACCTGCTGTGTTTGAACGTATAGGTACACAACGTGCGATGGACATGCTGTTTGCTTGTTATGAGCAAGCCGGCTATGCATTGCGTGACCGTATGCTGGAGTCGTTGCAACGCATGAGTAAGCAATTGCCTCAGCCCGATAGCCGGAAAGTGGAGGCCTATATTTTCCAAGAGTTGCAGCTCTATGCACAGTTCGCTGAGCATGGTGCATGCATCATTGGCGTAGAAGACTATGCGGATATAGAGAAGATCATTGGTGAGATTCGCACAGCGATTACTCGGCGTGTGTTTTTATTGCTGGCGCTCATACATGATGGGCAAACGATGCAGGCGGTATATCTGGATTGGTCGGAGGGCGACTCACGTCAGCAGGCCAATGCAGAGGAGGTTATCGATCAGACGCTGCAAGGGGCTTTGCGTACGGAAATGGCTAAATTCATGGCAGGCTCGCGGAAGCTTGCCAAGGTATCAGTAAGCAAGGCAGAACTGAATCTGCATTTGAGCTGGTTGGCAGAGCAAGGGGACGATTGGCTGACCCAAACGATCCAGTATCATACACTTCGAAAATCAGCTGGGGCGGTGAACATCGAACTCGCGGATCTGATGCATCGGGTGCAGCTGCTTCGTCGTGTTTCATTGTTCCAGGGACTCACGAGTAGAGACCTGTCTGTCATTGCGAAGCGACTGCATAAAATGGTCGTTGAACTAGGAAATACCATCATTAAAGAGGGAGATCCAGGGGATTCCCTTATGCTGGTAGATGAAGGTCGAGCTGGCGTGTATCGCAAGAATCAGCTTCTTGGAGAACTGAATCTCGGCGATTGCTTTGGAGAGATGGCCATACTGACGAACAGCGCGCGTACAGCAACGATTAATGCGGAAGCAAATATGGTGCTGTGGCGTTTGGACTCATCTGTGTTCTACGATATGATGTTCGATCAGACAAGCATTGCTGTTGAAATGATGAAGCTGCTTTCCCGCAGACTGCGTTCCGAGCTGGAGCGAGGTCAAGGGACAGGGCAGACCTCCGCTTCCGTGGTGGAGCAAGCGGGAGATAAGCTTGAAGTGGCACAGTCGGAGGTTGGACTTGCCTTGGCAGAGGCTGCCGCAGGGACGCTGCAGGAGCCTCTGAGTACTAAGAATCTGACGAGGGACGAAATCATTTTACGGCGGATCCTCGTGCTGCAGAAGATCGACCTCTTTGCCCATCTGGGACCGAATGACTTCATTTGGCTGGCTCAAATGGTTGAGGAGGTTGCCTACGAGCCTGGCGAGGCGATCTGTCGCGCGGGTGACTTCGGAGATACCATGTATGGAATCGTCGAGGGCAGTATCCGCGTCCATCGTGGCAGCGAAGAGTTCGCGACGCTCCGAGAAGGGGCCTTCTTCGGCGAAATGGCGATCATCGACAGCGGTCCTCGCTCGGCGGATTGCACGGCGAAGGAGCCAACTGTTCTGCTACAGCTGCATCGAGATCTGATGCTGAGCTTCTGCTTCCAGAACATCGATGTGCTGCGCAGTATGATGCGTGTCATAGCGGATCGATTGCGAGGTATGATCTAGCGTGGAAAAAAGGATGCCAACCGTGGTACGGGTTGGCATCCTTTTTGGATTGGGATTGGGGGCTGGGCTCCCAATTAAGCCCTAAACAGTACCTATCGCCACTATCCCTTTCGCTCAGGTCAGCAAGAGTAAATCCATTTCCTGAGCCAATGGGATAGTGTTCATAGTATCACATTGGGCAGTATTGGCCGTTCTCGCGCAGAGGCGACCCGAACCCGAACCTGAATCACTCTCCCCCGAGCTCAGCAACTAACTGGATTTACTCCATCTAATTCTGCCGTATTTCACGATTTTGATGGAGTCCTAAAAACCTATCTGTTTCGCTAAAATTAACTGTAGGTTATACAGCTAATGCCTTTGTTACCGCCGCCTCCGCTCGCGGCGCAGCAAATAAATAAAGTACGGCGTTCCGATGACCGCTGTCATGACCCCCACGGGGACCTCCCGTGGGAGAATAATGACACGGCCGACTAAGTCGCCGAGCAGCATGAGATCCGCGCCGATCAAGGCGGCGAGCGGGATCAACCACTGATGCCGGCCGCCGACGAGGCTCCGCGCAATATGAGGCGCGATCAGGCCGATGAAGCCGATCGCCCCGACAGCCGACACGGAGATGCCGGCTAGCGCCACTGCGAGCAGCAGCAGCCAGAAGCGCTGCCGTGCAATGTGAACGCCGAGCGAGGCGGTCATCTCTTCGCCAAGCTGAAACACGTTCAGCTTGGCGAAGTTCGCCCACACGATCGGCAGCAGCACGGCAATCCATGGGAGCAGGCTGTACACGTTGCTCCAGCTGCGGTTCCAGAGGCTGCCGGACAGCCAAAGCAGCGCCGCATTGATGTCGCTCGGATGGCGCACAATCAAATACTGGATGCCAGCCTGAAAAATCGTCCCAATCGCAATGCCCACAAGGGCAAGATGGGAAGGACGCAAGGTTAAACGGTGGCTTAATAATAACAGCAGAAGGAAAGCAGTGAATGCGCCGACGAACGCAGCAATCGGTAAGTAATAGCTAGGCAGCTTAGGAAACAAGAAAATGACCCCCGCCGCCATAAAGCCAGCCCCTTTGGTAATCCCGATAACATCGGGGCTCGCGAGCGGATTGCGAATGACGCTCTGGAGGATCACGCCGCCAACCGCCAGTCCAAACCCTGCAAGAATAGCAACCAGAATACGAGGCAAACGCAGTTGGTGCACGATAAAATACGAAGGATGCTTCGCATCCGTAAGACCCGCCCATACATCGCGATAAGGAATGCGAACCGCGCCAACATGCGCATAGATGATGGCTAAGACGATCATCAGTACGAAAGCAATGATCAACGAAACAAGGGGGATCCGCAATGCTTTCAGTGTCATCCGCGTGCCCTCCCTTGCTTTAATGCCAAGTAAATGAAGAAGGGTGCACCAATCAGGGAGGTTACAATTCCAACAGGTGACTCAAAGGGAAAAGCAATAAAACGGCTGAAGAAATCGGCATACAGCAACAGAATCCCACCCAGTAAAGCCGTCAATGGTCCGAGTACGACCAAGTTCGTACCAACCAAAGCGCGCGCAATATGCGGCACGATCAGGCAGACGAAGCCAATCGGGCCGCATAGGGCTACCGCGGAGCTAGCCAGTACAATCACGAGCAACACACTGATGCCGCGCACCAATGTGATGCGTTGGCCAAGTCCCGTCGCAATCTCATCATCCACAAGCAGCAGCTTAAAGGAAGGCAGCATGAACCCAAACAGCAGCATGCCCCCGATAAAAAACGGAAGAATCACGCGCACTTCAGTCCAAGCAGCTTGACTTAGAGAGCCAACCAACCAGAAAATCATGCTGTCCGTCGCATGCTGATTGAGAATAATAAGTCCTTCCGTCAAAGACGCCATCAGGAAGTGGATCGTAATACCAGCAAGCGCAATATAGACGTATTGCTTGCTTCCCGTTCCCGCGAGCGACCAGACCAGCAGAGCACCTAGTGCTGCGCCGACGAAGGCAAAAGCAATCAACCCCATATTGCCGAAATGCGGCAGCAACACAAGTCCAACCACAACCGCCAAAGCAGCTCCCGCATTGATGCCGAATATGTGAGGCGAGGCCAGCGGGTTTTTGGTTGTGAGCTGGGTCAGCAGCCCAGCGAGCCCAAGCTGCATCCCCACGATGCAAGCCATGATGGCACGCGGTAAGCGGAGCGTTTGGATATAGAGATGAGCCTTATCACTGCCTTGATAGGTCACAGCTTCGTACAACGTGTGCCATGACACGGGGGATTGGCCCCATTTTAAACTAGCAATAATCCCAATTAGCATGGCTGCTATACTCGCAGAAAACAGGAAGAGCAGAGGCCATTTACGGCTCTGCTTCTCAAGGTTAATCGGATGATTCATAGAATTACTGCCCCAAATTCTTCACGATATCGTCGAGGATTTTCTCGGACCCAATCATACCACGGGATAAGGACCAGTCACGTCTCTCAACTGTGTATACTTTTTTGTTAGCAACAGCATCGATTTTCTGCCATAGCGGGTTCTTTTCCCATTCTTGCACGATCGTTACTTTCTCTGTCGGCATCACGAATAGGACTTTTGGATTCGCCTCAACCAATTGTTCCAGGGTAATCTGTGGATAAGCTGTCGCATTTTTAACAGGATCAGTGTAGCCAAGCATCGAGAGGAAGGAGCCGCTGTAAGCATGATCCGAGTGTGCGAAGAAGCCTTTTGGATTCACAACCGCAGGGAGAACGCTAAGGTTCGATGCGGCTAGCTTCTTTTTCATCGCTTCAACTTTTGTTTGGTGCTCAGCAAGGCGTTTCTTGCCTTCTTCAACTTTGCCAACCGCTTGTGCGATAATGCCTACGTTTTTCAGCATTTGATTGTAATCAGCTTGGAAATCATCTAGCACAAGGACGGGTGCAATACCTTTGAGCTGCGGGATAGCAGCCTTATGTTTGTTAATGTCAACGATAATCAGATCAGGTTTAAGAGAAGAGATCAGTTCAATGTTAGGCTCGTAGCGTGATCCTACGGATGTGTAAGTTTTCAATAAGGCTTTTACGGAGTCCATCAAAAGGTCTGGGGAGCTATCGTCCGCAACACCAATCGGCTGTACGCCAAGTGAGACAAGGATATCTGTGAAGCCAAATTCCATGGCCACGATGCGTTCAGGCTTTTTAGGCAATTCAACCGTGCCTACCGCATCTTGAACGGTGATCTTTCCGTCTGCTTTGACAGCAGAGGCAGGGCTAGCAGCCGCTGGGGTCGTTGTTGCAGCTGATTCGGTATTCGTCGTTTTGCCACAAGCGGCGAGGCTTAGTGCAAAAACGCTGATCAGTGCGATAAGGCTAATACGGGTAAATAGGGATTTCATCTTAGAATTCCTCCGTGACAATGATTATTATTCTCAATGAGTATAATAACGAATAATGGATGAATAAGACATGTCCAATATGCAGATTGAACATGTCTTATTTTTAGATTTTGGGGTGGGCGGTGACAAATTCGGAAGGCGTATAGCCTGTTTTTTTCTTGAAAACCTTGCTGAAATGGAAGTAATCGATGAAGCCAACGCGGTTGGCGATCTCTTTGGCAAGCAGATCCGTTTGCAGAAACATGGTCTTCGCTTTCTCAATACGCAACGCATATAAATAGCTCATCAGCGTCGTCCCGGTCAGCTTTTTAAATAAAACAGTGAAATACCCCACGCTCATTCCCGCACGTCTAGCCAACATTGGCAGCGTAAGCTCGAGCATATAATGCTCGTTGATATAGGAGATTGTGCCTTCGATCGATTCCGTGGCTGACTTCTTCTCCTGGGTCAAATCGGATTCGTGGATATAGATAAACAGTATACGTTCCAGCATCATTCTCATTCGCATGATATGAGTCGTGTCTTCCCAGGCAGTCAAAGGATCAAGGTCCTGTGTGCGCCGGATAATTTCATCAAGCATGTAGTGAATTTTAATTTCACTTAACGTTGTGAGGTGCCCCTGCAAGGTCCAGGCATGATCCTCAGGCAGCATGGTATATGTAATGATTACGTAATCGACGACTTTGGTTTTCGGTACTTGAATAGTGTAATCACCTTGATCGGGATGACAAGCATACGCTTGCGAGCAAATAATAGGTTCATGGCCGGCGAAGTGTAGGGTGAGATGACCTTGGCGGACAATCACCAGCTGGTATTTTCCAAGTGCGCTTGTGACTGCTAATGCGGAAGAACCCATCTGAATATGGTCAATTAGCGGGACAAGCAGGATCATTTGATGGAAATTCACAAAGCATGCAGTCCTCTCGAAGCGGTGTACTTAGATATTGACACAAAAATTGGGCGGCAACAAGCTATCACACCTAAAAAAAACACCCCATGAGGGGTGCCGCGCTCACATAGCATAGACACTTTTAATAATGATTTCTGGCAGCTCAGCACGTTGGGCTAAATATTGCTCGGGTGTGATGCTGCCATTGAAAAGGCGCGACTGAAGCTGCTCCGTTAGCTCCGCTAATTGGAGTTCAATGACCTTCTGTACATCAACCTGATTAGCTCTCGCGATATCGGCTAGTGAAAATCCATTATGTTGTGCTGTATAAATGTCTTCCTCGGACGATAGCTTCAGGATATGCAGTAAATCTTCTTTGATTGGTTTAGTATCACGTCTACGAATCGAAATCTCCACCCCTACAGATCATGTACTCTATTGTATTCAGATGAAAGCCAAGTGGAATGGGAGGATATCACAGAATTCGGGTGAGAAATAATTTAATGTGAGTTGAACCGAGGCGAGTTACACATAATCTCCTGCCGTGGTGTGGCATATTAGTAACAGTCCAAGTTGGCAGTAACTCACCACAACTCATCATACCAAGCAAGGAGTGAATGATATCCACGTGAAAATCTTGCGAATTCTACTGCTTTCTCTGGCTCTATTGGCGGGGCAAGTGACCATGGTGTCTGCGGATGGAGCGTATCATTTTGGATTCAAAAAGAGCGTCAATGGTCAGCCGCCATCCATCGATCAAGAGGGCTTCAAGGGTCTGTTGAAGCAGCATGGGGCAGTTTTTACAGGCGATCAGTCGCAAAAGGAATTGTACTTAACCTTCGATAACGGGTATGAACAAGGCTACACAGGTCGAATTCTGGATGTGCTAAAAGAGAAGCAGGTACCGGCCATATTTTTTGTGACGGGCCATTATATTCGGACAGAACCGGAGCTGTTAAAGCGTATGACGGCGGAGGGACATCTGATCGGTAACCACTCATGGAGCCACCCCGATATGAGTCAAATTCCAGCGGAACGCATTCAGAAAGAGCTCAACCAAGTGAAAGATGAGGTCGCCGCGGTAACTGGGCAAAAGGAAATGCACTATCTGCGAGCGCCGCGGGGCATATTCAGTGACCGTTCGCTGGCTGTCAGCCAAGGGCTTAACTACACGAATGTATTCTGGTCCGTTGCGTATCGCGACTGGGAGCCTAAGCAGCAGAAGGGCTGGGAATATGCCTACAAAAACGTGATGGCCCAGCTGCATCCAGGTGCTGTCATCCTGCTGCATTCCGTATCCAGTGATAATACGGAAGCGCTTGGCAGAATCATTGATGCTGCCCGTGCGCAAGGGTATCAATTCAAGAGTCTGGATGAGATGAAGCTTCGTACACCTTAAATCACAGAGAAAAGGACCGTCCTTTAAGGTAATGATACCTTGTGGGACGGTCCTTTATAGTTAGGTTGTTTTTTTAGCGATATCCGCTAAATTATTTTCGATCTTCGCTTCTGATTTTTTCTGTTCCAACCAGGTCTGGGAAAGCGTTGAGATCTTCTGATCCACTAGGCTTTGCTTGATCGTTGCGGTTTTGTCCGCAAGTGTTGGTGTTGAAGCAGCTTTACGATCCGTTACTTTAATAACATCGTAACCTGTAGCCGTTTGTACGGCTGAGCTTAAGCTGCCTGTCTCCAAAGCGAACGCCGCGGCTTCCATAGCTGGATCTACTTGTCCTGCTGAGATATAGCCAAGATCTCCGCCTTTGTCTTTTGTCGCTGTATCCGTGGAGCTTTCTTTAGCAAGAGCTGCGAAATCCCCGCCGCTTTTCAGCTTCGCAAGAATAGCATTAGCCTCAGCTTCTGTTGCTACGGAAATATGAGAAGCCTTAACCTGTGCAGGTGTTTTTAACGATTCTAAATTCTCATCATAATACTTCTTGATTTCATCGTCAGTGATGGTAACTTGTGGTTCCAAAATCTTTTTGAGCATCACTTGGGATTGCATGTTTTTCTTCAAATCGTCCACTGTCATGCCATAGCTGCTAAGTGCCTGGTTAAACTCGTCTTCAGAACCATATGTGGCTTTAATTGTTTGGATCTCATTCGTAATATCTGTATCTGTTACTTGAACTCCAGCTTTTTTGGCTTCTTGGCCGATAAGCTCTTCTGTGATCATGGAGTCTAGTGTTTGCGCCCCGCCGCTAGCTACCAATGCGTCATATAGCTTGGTCGTGCTTATTTCAATCCCGTTGACTTTGGCAACGGCTTTGGCATCGTTATTTTTAGAAACAGGTGGAAATACGGAGACATAAGCGATCAAGCTGACCAAAAGTACGGATGATGTCCATACCCATGTGCGATTATTTTTTGAATTCATGTAAATTCTTCCTCTCGTGATGTGGCTGTTTGTGCCGTACTCGTTCTGTAACCCATTATGCCTGTCCAAGCTGAAGAGAGTATGAGCGTAAGCTGAAGATCAGCTTAATACGTGTTTGGTACGACAAATTAAATTGTGTGCAATTTAATTGTTGACAAAATTAGTTACGATTGATATGATTTGTTCATAAAGGTTGTTGCAAATTAAATTGTGTAAAATGTAAAAATGACATCATGCATAACCGCACCGAAAAAGGAGGAATTCCTATGCATCATAAAGCGATTATTATCGGAACAGGCCCCGCGGGATTAACAGCTGCCATTTACTTAGCGAGGGCCAACATGTCGCCGCTTGTTATTGAAGGGATACAGCCAGGTGGTCAGTTGACCACGACAACAGAGGTAGATAACTTCCCAGGTTTCCCGGATGGGATCACAGGACCTGAGTTAATGGACAACATGCGGAAACAGGCGCTGCGCTTCGGGGCTGAGATTCAGTCAGGACGTGTAAAAGAGGTGGATTTCTCCAAACGTCCATTTACATTATTTCTCGAGGACGGCGGACGATTGACCGCAGACTCAGTCATTATTTCGACAGGTGCAACAGCTAAGAAATTAGGGATTCCTGGTGAAGCGGACAATATCGGCAAAGGTGTTAGTACTTGCGCAACCTGCGACGGATTCTTCTTCCGGAACAAAAAAATCATCGTCATCGGCGGCGGCGACACGGCAATGGAAGAGGCACAATTCCTGACAAGATTCGCGTCAGAAGTGCGTGTAGTCCATCGTAGAGACGAACTCAAAGCTTCAAAAATCATGCAGGACCATGCTCGCGGCAATAGCAAAGTGGTATGGAGCCTCAATCGTACACCGCTTGAAGTGGTTGCGGGGCCGCTGGGTGTGACAGGACTGAAAGTCCAGAACAACGTAACAGGCGAAGAGGAGCTGCTAGAGGCGGATGGGATTTTCCTCGCGATCGGGCATACCCCGAACACGGGCTTCTTGGGTGGGCAGCTGCCAACCGATGAACTCGGTTATTTGCAGGTGATTCCGGGCACATCACAAACGTCGATACCAGGCGTGTTCGCCTGCGGCGATGTGCAGGATCGTATCTACCGTCAAGCGATTACGTCAGCAGGCAGTGGTTGTATGGCAGCACTTGATGCCGAACGCTTTATCTCGGAGCATGCTTCACAAGAGCAAGAAGAACAAACACTTCAAGGAGGAATGAGCTATGTCCGTTAATCACATTTCCGATGCTGCTTTTCAAAATGAAACTGGGACTGGTACCGTCCTCGTCGATTTCTGGGCGCCATGGTGCGGCCCTTGTAAAATGATTGCTCCGATTCTAGATGAACTCTCTGCTGAAGTCGGTGACACCGCCAAAATTGTCAAAATCAACGTCGACGATAACCCAGAGTCCGCTGCAAAGTATAACGTGATGAGCATTCCAACTTTACTTGTTTTCAAAGATGGGCAAGTGGTGGATCAGCTGGTTGGGCTGCAGAGTAAAGAGAAGTTGAAGGCTGTTATTGCAGGGGTTTAAGGTGGGGTGAAAAATAAACCCGCGTTAAGACTTTAGCAATAGCGTTATGCTATCATTCTATTTCCCTAGAAAGTGTGCTAGTAACGGCATAACGCTGTTCGCAGGAACAGCCGTTGCGTTATCAGCAAGTTATAACCTAAATAGGAGGATTATCAAATGACACAAACAAACGTACAAGAACGCTCAGGAGTAGCTACACTTGGAGGAAACCCAATCACTTTGCTGGGGCCGGAAATCAAAGTAGGGGATCAAGCGCCCGATTTTAGAGTAAATAAGGATCTGATGACGGAAGTAAGCTTGGCTGATTATGCTGGCAAAATAAAGCTTATCTCCGTTGTCCCTTCCGTGGATACGGGAACTTGCGACGCTCAGACGCGCCGCTTCAATGTGGAAGCCGATAAACTCGGCGATGATGTTGTGATCTTAACGATCTCCGTGGATCTACCGTTTGCTCAAAGCCGTTTCTGCGGCGCTGCGGGCATTGATAAAGTGGTCACCTTGTCTGACTACAAAAATCGCTCATTCGGCCAAGCTTACGGCGTGCTGATTAAAGAAATTCAGTTGGACCAACGTGCGATTTTCATTGTAGATGCGAATGACACGGTTCGTTATGTGGAGTATTTGACGGAAATGAAGGAACATCCGAATTATGATGCGGCATTAAGTGCATTGCGGGAGTTAGTATAAGAGGCTGATCACCTTGAAGTGAACGAAAAAGGAACGTAGGGGCGCTATTTCAGCGGAAACCGTTGAAATTAGCAAGAAGAGGAACGTAGATACGCTATTTAACTGTTTTAAGCCGAAAAATGGCTAAAAACAACCTAATAGTGTACTCACGTTCCTCTTGTTTGATTTTATGGGGCGAAATCTTCAGTATAGCGCCCCGTGGTTCCGTTCGTTACCGCCGCGCCAGCGCGATCTCGCGGCTGCCCTTGACCATGCCCGCGCCGCAGAGCGGGCACGCCTTCGCCGCGAGTCGTGCCTCCTGCGGCGAAGAGATCCGCGACCAGGCCTTGCAGCCGGTCGCGCTGCACAACCATGCCGCGACCCGCTCGGTCGCGGTCGCAGCTCCAGCTCCAGCCACGGCTCCGCCGGTGGCTGAACGCCCTCCGGCCGCAGCTACGCCAGCGGCCGAGCCAAACCCGCCAGCCGGCTTGCTGCGGCTGGTCACAACGGCGTCCGCGCCAGGGAACGCGGACAGCAGGAAGCGGGAAGGCTCTGCCTTCTTCCCGCGATAAAACGCCGGCGAGCTGATCAGCAGCTCGCCTTTTGCCCGTGTCACGGCGACGTAAGCCAGTCGCCGCTCTTCCTCCAGCGCGGCCCCGGACTTATTCCGCGCATCAACGCCCGCCATTTTAACATCGTCCAAATGGCTAGCATCCAGTGCCGAGCTATGCGGCATATTGCCCTCAATCGCACAGAGCAGGTACACGATCGGGAACTCCAGCCCCTTCGATTTATGAATCGTCATGAGCGAGATTTTATCAGCGAATTGCTCTTTTGGCAGCCGACCCATTTCCGTGCGTTTTTCCGCCACTTCATGGATAAAATAAAGAAATTGCTCCACCGTATTGAAACGTTTGGCAGAGGACTCCAGCTCGTCCAGCGTTTCTTTCAGCATCTCGCGATGCTGCGTGAGCTTGCTGCGCTTGTTCGTCTCCAAGAAAGTATCGTAGAAGTCCTTGCGAATTGCCTGAATCGCAGCCAGCGGCGTCATCTCTACCAGAGATTTGATCAGACGAATGCGGGCTTTCAGCTTGTCTTTCTGAAAATCCTTCAGCTGCGGAAGCCCAAGCAGGTGGATTAAGGGCCACTTTTTCGCCTGAATCGCTTCTTGATCTTGAATAATACGCATGCCTTGGTCTCGTCCAATATATAATGAGGGGAGGACACCTTCGATGGCTTCGAAATTCCGCCGCTCATGCGCAATTCGCAAATGATCAATAATCGGCTTCACCATCCACTGCTCGTAGAAGGAATCACTAGTGCCATAATCTACGAAAGGGAGGTTATGCAGGATGAGTTGCTCGATAATGGCCCGACTGTTGCTCGCCGTCCGATACAAAATCGCAAAATCTCCATACTGGCAGCCGCCTTCAGCAACCTTGAGCCGAAGGTCGTTGATCAGCCAATCCGCCTCGTCGTCGCTGTTTGCTGGTTTCACATAATGCGGTGTTTGGGTACTTTCTTTTGTGGCTAGGAGTGTTTTGGATTTACGCTGCACATTATGCTTAATAATCGCATTCCCCAAACCAACAATACTCGACGTTGACCGATAGTTGATATCCAGCGTGACGGTTGTTGCGGTAGGGTACTGTTCATGGAATTGCAAAATAAATTCATTTCTCGCCCCGTTAAACGAATAAATGGTCTGGTCATCGTCACCCACAACCATTAAATTCTGGTGGGCAGCCGCAATCATTTTAATAATTTCATACTGCACCGTATTTGTATCCTGAAATTCATCGACGCTGATGTACGTAAATTTCCGTTGCATCGAGCGTAGAATATCGGGATTATGGAGTAAGAGCTGGTACGCTTTGATCAAAATATCATCGAAATCAATCTTCAGCTGCTCCATTTTCCACTGTTCATACTGTAAGAAAATCTTCTTTACTTCTTGTTCCTCTTCCGTGCCTTCTGGGAGATCTTCGACCTCGATGAGCTGCATTTTATAGGAGGAAAGCAATGAAATGAGCACTTCAGGCTGATACGTATCCTGTAAGCCCATACTAAGCATGATTCGCTTAAAAACGATTTGCTGAAAGCGCCCATCACTCAGAATCTCCTGCTGAAGTCCGTTCATGCGCAGTAATCGCAGGCAAAAAGCATGAAACGTTCGCACCTGCATCACGTTAGCCATACTGGAATGAAGACCAGGCATCGTTGTGAGACGTTCGCGCATTTCTTCGGCGGCTTTTTTCGAAAACGTAATAAGAAGCAGATTCGCAGCTTGTACCTGATGGACACGGAGCAAGTAAGCGACTCGGCACACAAGTACGGTCGTTTTCCCCGAACCTGCGCCAGCCAGCGTGAGCAGAGGGCCTTTGAAATGTCTGACGGCCTTGATTTGAGCTTCATTCAGCAAGATGCCGTGATCCTCTAGATCACGGAAAAAGTAACGATCTGGATCGGTATCGGGTACGAGCTCTCTGCTATTTGTAAGAAGCGCCATTTTGGCATGTGGTATGGGGCGCTCAGTAGTTGGTTTAAAGCCTAACGGCGTTGTATACATAGGCATGGGATTCATGTGTCGACCACCTGTTTCATAACAATGTTTCTTACATACTTTTGAATGACTGAACCATCGATTATACCACAAATATAGCCGTGTGAAAGGAAACATAGACGTATGGTTAAATCTTACGCTAAATTGCTGTGGAAACAGTTTAACGAACACGATGCCACGGGTCTCGCCGCTGAGTGCGCGTACTACTTTCTGCTCTCTATATTTCCGCTGCTGCTGTTTGTGATGAGTCTATTAGGGTACTTACCGTTCTCGTCAGACGATGTGATTGGTTTAATCCGTGAGTATATTCCAGGTGCCGTAGCGGGCTGGCTCGAGGAAACGCTTAGTAATCTGCTCAATGTCAAAAGAGGCGGAACGCTCTCCTTCGGATTAATCTTGGCCTTAGTCAGTGCTAGTGCGGCAATGAATGCGATTGTGCGTTCCGTGAATAAAGCGTACGGACTGCCCGCGCGTAAAAGCTTCATCCATTCTCGCTTCCTAGCCGTTATGCTTACGTTAGGCATGCTAGTAGTGATCGTATCGGCGCTGCTGCTCAGCGTATTTGGCCATAGGATTGGGGATTGGACGGCGGAGCATGTTCATATCGCGACAGCACATATTGAGTTGTGGAACCATCTGAGGTGGATTATTAACTTTATCATCATTTTCGTCGTTTTCATCGGGATCTACTACATCGCCCCCAATACCTGCTTAACGTGTAAAAGTGTACTCCCAGGCGCATTATTTGCTGCTACCGGTTGGCAAGGTACGTCGCTGGGCTTCTCCTTCTATGTCAACAGCTTCACGAACTATAGCGCGACGTACGGCAGTATCGGCGGGGTCATCGTGTTGATGACCTGGTTCTACATCTCTGCGCTCATTATTATTATCGGCGGCGAAATTAATGCCTTGCGGCATGTGAGAAACGAACATTCGGCGAATTCCCCCACCGATACCACGACAAAGAACCGCGTCTGAGATGATCAGAACGGTTCTTTATTATTTTATTGACAAAGGTAAGTCATAAAAACAAGAATCTAGTCACGTCCCCCGATAGAGGGGTCCTAACCACTGCACTATACTTGAGGGTGAATACCGTTAGTTCAAGTAGTTTACTTAACAGGGAGGCAGTGGAGACTATGATTCACAATTCCATTTACGAGCAGCTAGCCGACGGCAGCCCCGGAATCAGCAATTGGCTCTTTCGGGAAGATCGGGAAGCCGTACGCAGTCGAATAATGTCGGAGCCCGTATTCCAGCCGATTCTTGAACGATTGGCTGCGGATGGAGAACGATTTCTCGAGCAGCCTATTATTGAATTGCCCTGGACGCTATTCCGCCGAGTTTGGGAGGATGGCTTCCGCAAAACATATGAGCCCGTCTTTTTCTCCAGGAGACAACGACTAACGACATTTGGCTTGTTGAGCTGGCTCATGCCTGAACGCTCCGATTACCGAGACGGACTTTTGGATACGGTGTGGGCCATTTGCGGAGAATTTTCCTGGTGCGTACCAGTCAGTTTTGACAGCCCGCCTGGACTCAGTACGGATCGATATTCCGTGCATGAGCAATATGTGCAGGACCCAGGAATCGGGATTGATCTGTTCGCTGCGGAGACTGCTTTCGCACTGGCTGAGGTGATGATGCTGACGGGGCATAGTTGGCCGGAAACCATACGCGATCGTGTATATAGAGAAGTGTACCGCCGCGTGTTTACACCTTTTCTAGTGAACGATTACTTCTGGGAGCATGTGCGCAATAACTGGGCGGCGGTGTGTGCCGGTTCGATCGGTGCGGCAGCCATCTACTTAATAGAGGATAAGCAGGAATTGGCTCTCGTATTGAACAAAGCGCTGCCAACGGTCAATTTGTTCCTGGAAGGCTATGGAGAAGACGGGGCTTGCTTGGAAGGATATATGTATTGGGGGTATGGGTTCGGTTTCTATACGTATTTCGCAGAGCTTCTCTACCGGAGAACTGACGGGGCGGTAGATTTACTCGCTGTTCCTAAGGTGAAGCAGGTAGCCTTATTTCAGCAGAACTGCTTCCTTCATGGTCGCAAGATCGTTAATTTTTCCGATTCGCCCGAGGAATGGGATGTGTACATCGGGCTGACCCATGAAATGGCGCGGCGGTTTCCGGAAGTGCTGCTCCCAGAATATACGTTTCAGGATAAGGCGGTGTACGATCATTGCGGCCGATGGGCGCCTGCGTTTCGCAATATGATTTGGTACGAGCCGAGGACGCAGGGGGAAGGATGGAAGGAGGAGACGATATATCTAGCGGATGCGCAATGGATAGTGTCGCGGGTCGAGAAGGAGGAAGGGAAGTTCAGCTTTGCCGCCAAAGGCGGTTATAACGACGAGCCCCATAATCATAACGATGTCGGGCATTTCATCGTCCTAGCTGGGCAAGAGACGTTCCTGGCTGATATCGGAGCTGGGTTATATACGAAGCCGTACTTCGCGCCCGCTACGAGGTATTCCTTTATTTGCAACAGTGCGCTGGGGCACTCCGTCCCTATTATGGATGGAGTTAGCCAACAGGCTGGTGCAGCTTATAAGGCAATCGTACGACAGGCCGAGATTACTACCGACTATGACCGGTTCGTCGTAGAGCTGCAGGATGCCTATGAAATCCCGGGGCTGCTGAAGCTGGAGCGAAGCTGGACTTGGCGAAAAAACGACGGACTGCCTAGGTTGGAGCTGGAGGATCAATATGTGTTCTCAGAACGAGCCGGCGCTGCGTTAACCGAGCGTTTCGTTTGCCAAGTGCAGCCTGTGGTTGCTGGAGCCGGTCGGGTCGAGCTTGTGGGTGCTGCATTCAAACTTGTATTGAACTATGACGAAACGTTGATGGAGCCGGTCGTGGAGCCGCTGCCGTCCTTGAACCATTTTGGGCAAGAAAAGGTGTACTATGCGTTGGATATGAGGGTACGCCTAACGGACGATTTGGAGCGAAGGTTGCATTTCGCGTTTCATTTTGAACAGCAGGCCTAACATTTACCTGGTGAATGGAGCCTAGTGTTGTGCGAACCTGACTAACAGTACTAGCATTCACCAACTCAAAACCCCACCCTCCAGCCGCTTAACGCCGCGGATCTTGCCAAGCTGCTCGGCTAAACGGAACAGCGCCAAATCCTTCACCTTCGCTTCAATCATGACGTCGATGCGAGGGAGGTCGATCTCTTTGCAGCTTTTCAGAAAAGCTGTCAGCATCTCTGGCTCGATGTAGTCAGCGTGCGAGCGAAATTCCTTCTCGCTTTTGGGCGAGGAGACGTGGATCTTCATCGGAAGGTCGCCCCATGTCTGGACGATCTGGGGAAGCAGCTCGATGGGGGATACAGATGAGGGATTGCACCAGTCATGGTGCAAATCCAGCATGCACGGCCGCTGCAGTTGCTGGCTCACGGCGAGCGTTTCCTCGAGCGTGTACGTTTTGTCATCGTTCTCGAATGTAAGCCGCCGCATCGCATGCTCGGGCACCTTCGGTGCATTGTCGAGCAGCTTCTGCGTCGCAGCGGCCTTATCGCCGTACACACCGCCAACGTGGATGTTAATGATGGCGGTCTCGTCCAATCCCATGCCATCTAAGATGGCAGCGTGGTAATTCAAATCGTCGATGGCGGCATCGACCACCTTATCGCTTCCGTTGAGCAGCGTGAATTGATTCGGATGCATGCTAAGCCGGATGTCGTGCTCCTTCGCGAAGTCACCGAGCTTGCGCAGCTCATCCGCGTATTCCGCGGCTACATCGATCCGCACATCCGGATGGGTGGCCAGCGGAATCAGCGCGGATGACAGCCGAAACAACCGAATGCCATGAGCCGCATTGTAATAGAGAATGCGCTGTGTGGCTTGGAGGTTTTTGCGGCCAATGTCAATGGCACGCTGCATGGCCTCCTCGCGCGGCCGCTCCGAGAAAAGCTTGTACGTGAACGTCGAGCTAGGTGTGTTGTTGAAAATCGCCATTGCGGTGGATACGAATCCAAGTCGAATAATCACGTGCAGCCTCCGTTACTCGATAGTAAAGTGTTACTCTAGTGTACCCTTTTTTCTAGCTAGCTTTCTCACGAATTTCAACTTGGTGCCAGCATGACAAAAAGCCTCCCATTCCACAGGACAAGAGTGGAAGGGAGGCTATCAAGTATATGCCCATCTATTTCTCCGCATTTCACCGATTTCCTAGCGATTACTCGAAATTAAAGGGAGTTTCTCCCACTATTTCGTTTCGCAAGCCAAAACGGCCGGAATTATGGAGGTTTTCCATCTAAACGCGCTCAACCTTCAACAGGTTGGTCGTACCTGACTTCCCAACCGGAATACCGGCGGAGACGACGGTGAGGTCGCCTTTTTTCACATAACCAAGCGTCTCCGCTTGGTTGATCGCAGAGCGAATCATCGCGTCTGTCGATTCGCAGAACTCGCCAAGAACAGGGATTACGCCCTGCACCATGCTCAATTGGCTGATCGCGTGCAGGCTGTTCGTTACCGCGATAAT
Source organism: Paenibacillus sp. J31R30 (assembly GCF_059692115.1). Taxonomy (NCBI): domain Bacteria; kingdom Bacillati; phylum Bacillota; class Bacilli; order Caryophanales; family Paenibacillaceae; genus Paenibacillus; species Paenibacillus sp. J31R30. The sequence goes on from NZ_JCAUAV010000015.1 coordinate 110,866, forward strand.
CGGTGCTTCTGGGCGATATTTCGCGATCATCCGCGCCGTGAAGCCCGTCTCGGTTGGTGTTAGAATCGCCGCTGCATGCAGCTTGTTCGCGGAGGATACTACCGCTTGGCACAACACCTCAGTGATTTCGTTGTTGGATTGAAGCTGTGCATTCACGATGGAGCTGTGATCCATCGTTTGCTCAACACGTTCAGCGATGGTCGCCATCATCGTCACGGACTCGATCGGATACTTGCCTGCGGCTGTCTCGCCGGAAAGCATGACTACGTCACTTCCGTCAAGTACGGCATTCGCCACGTCGCTCACTTCAGCGCGTGTAGGACGCGGGTTGCGCTGCATGGAATCCAGCATTTGCGTAGCTGTGATAACGGGCTTGCCAGCTAAGTTACAAGCGCGAATCATATCTTTTTGTGCGATCGGAACTTCCTCTGTCGGAATTTCAACCCCAAGGTCACCACGTGCAACCATGATGCCATCGGAAGCTTCCAAGATGGAAGCAAAGTTCGTCATGCCTTCTTCGTTTTCGATTTTGGAGATAATCGGTGTCAAGCCAGCGCCGTGCTGCTCCAGAAGAGCACGAACTTCGCGAACATCATTGCCGTTACGAACGAAGGACATCGCGACGATCGAAATGTTCTCTTCAACGCCGAATTTGATGTGCATCACATCGCGCTCAGTCACACCCGGCAAGGAAGTACGAACACCAGGCAAGTTAACGCCTTTGCGCTGCTTCAACTGAGCAGGGTTCAAAACCGTACAAGTAACCTCTGTACCGTCGATCATTTCAACGCGCAGCTCGATGGAGCCGTCGTCGATTAACACGAGATTGCCCGGCTTTACATCTTGCGGCAAGCCTGGGTAGTTCACGGATACGCGGCTGGAGTCGCCGATAATTTGTTCGGTCGTCAAGACGATGCGATCGCCTATTTGCAAGTCATAAGAAGCATCTTTCAATTGACCGATGCGGATTTCAGGCCCTTTGATATCCATGAGAATCGGGATAATAACACCCATTTCTTGCGCAGCTTGGCGCACACGCTGAATACGACCGCGATGCTCATCGAGATCACCGTGAGCCATATTTAATCTGGCAACGCTCATACCAGCGCGAATTAATTCTTTCAGAGTAGGAACGGAGTCGCACGCGGGACCCATCGTACAAATGATTTTCGTTTTACGCATCGTGAAGGACTTCCTTTCGCATGTAAGAGATTAGTTGGCTTCATTATATGCCTTATTGATGTAAGTTTCTATGAACTATAGTATGATGAGTGTAATATAGTATTGTAATGAGGTGGCGATGATCCCATGCAGCTAACAGGCTTCCACTATGATAAAAGCAGCACATGGAACGAGGAACAATCCAATAAGCGCCCTGATTGGACACTTATTTTCGTGATCTATGGCCGCTGTGTGTACTGGATCAACGAGAAAAAACAAATGCTTGAGAAGGGGCAATGGCTGCTCATTCCGAGAGCTATCCCCTATTATGGTCGAAGTGTGCCTACAAAAATTCATGAAAAATTTGTGCTCCATATAGATGCACAAGCAGCTGCTGACATTTTCCCGCTGTTCCAGCAATCGTCCCATACCTTTCGTCAGACAGGCAAATTTGACATTATCGCGGATAGGCTGCGACTGATCTATCGCGGATGGCAAGACAAACAGCCCTATTACATGGCGCTATGTGAAGCGCATCTGCAAGAGCTGTTTGTGTATCTCCAGCGAGAGTGGGATCAAGCTGCCACGACCTCGGCAACCGCACTTCTCGTAGAGCAAATGAAGGGGTATATCCAGAATCATTACCGCGAGCATGTAACCAAGGATGAGCTAGGCGCCTGCATCAGCCGATCTCCGAATTATGCGGCGTCTCTTTTTCGCCAGGTCACAGGTCAGACCATCAGTGATTTCGTGCACGTCACGAGGATCAAAACAGCCGTCTATATGCTGCGTCATTCCGCACTGACCGTAACCGAAATAGCCGAATTTATCGGCTATAACGACCCTTCTTATTTTTACCGTGTCTTCCGCCGAATTACGGGTTTAGTGCCTACCGAGCTAGTTTCAGATCGTGAAGCGATCCGCAAATAACTACATCGTTCCGCCGCCGAGTCGCACGTTAGCAGGGATTTGTTCAGGACCTTTGTTGATATAGTCGTAAATAAATGTACCCACGCTGGCTTCATCGTATTTAGCAAGCGCCATGGTTTTCGTCCAAGCGGTCACGACAACTTCTTGATCTGCAGGTACATCTGGGTTAGGTACAGCGAGAACGCCAGCACCAGCGGTCACGAAATGAGTCATATATTCGATTTGATCGAGCAGCTCTTTCGGTGCGTCGGGATGGTAATGGATGATGATATCGCCGTGCTCCAGATTGTGGACAAGCTTCTCATAACCCGGTCTCTCCTTATAGAAGCCAAACTTCAGATCGTGAGGGCTGTGTGTGCCTGAGGTAGGTATTTTCATCTCGTACATTAAAGTGCCATCCTTGTGATCCCGTCCAAAGTCCTTATCTGTTGTGACCTTAATAGGTGCGTGGAAATTAAGCTTGTCTAGACTATACTTACCGGCGGAGCTTTGAATGAGTGAAGTACCTACACTGCCAATAGCGATAATGAGTAGGGCGTGTGAAATAAGGAGCCAGGTTTTATGCTTCTTTTTCAGGGCTTGCTTTTCGGCTTTTTTCAACCGAGAGGTATTATCTTTGTTCATTCTTGCTGCCAGCACATAGCCAATAATCGCTGCAATCAGCATGGCTAGTCCGATATAAAGCAACATTGTCATCGTTTCAGTCCCTTCCTGTATGGTGGAATGATCCTTCCTAGATAAGCTTTCTTAATTGAGAAAATAATGAAGACACTACAAATTGTAGTTTTTATATAGGGTAGAAGTCAACTTCTATTATGAACCAGATTTCGGCAGCTCAAATAGAGGATTTTGGGACCTCTTTGTGGAATAGTGTTGGAAAATGTCTGAATTTGTAGAAAGCAATAGGAGGAGTAACGATGTCTGAGCAACTGCTCGAATTAAACAGAAGAAATGGCTTAATGGTTAAGCTTTTATGGGCGTGTCTTGCACTTGGGGTCGCGGCTGCGTATACATCTGTATCTATGATGATAACCCTTTCTTCGGTTGGCGTACCGATTGCCATTTTATGCACGATTTTAACGTGGAAGAAGATTGCGATTCCGTATACGAAGTATGTTATTGCGGTCGGGCTTAGCGCGATTTCCTATTTTTTCATGTCGAATAGTGCTTCGTTATTTGGTCTATTTATTCTGTACCTAAGTCTAGCCCTCATTTCTTTATATATGGATTATAAGCCGCTTGTGCTGAATGGTGTGCTGGGTCTTATCAATATGAATTTTTACATAACAACGCTAACTCCAGCGGTGGATCCGATCGGGGTGAATGCTTTTTATTTGCTCACGATCATGACACTCATCGGTCAAGGTCAAATCGGTACAAGAATGCTAACGAATGTTGCCAAAAGCGCAAAAGAATCCGAACTGTCTCGGTCGAAAACAGATGAAGTACTCTCAGGCGTGCGTACGACGACAGAAGTGCTTGGTACATCAAGTGGAAACTTGCAAGAGAATGCTGCTGTGACAGGTAGAATTACGGAGGAAGTGGTTGCTGCTTTTCAGGAAATTACAATCGGTATTGAGTCACAAGCGTCCAGCATTAACGATATTACATCAGCCATTCAGAATGTGAATGAGACGGTTGAACAGACCACTGCGGCATCGAATACGATGAGCAGCAGGTCGCGGGATACGGCGAGAATGACGAACGAGGGCAAGACTCAGATGGAAGATTTGTCGCTCAAAATCAATGATATAACCGTCATCGTCACTGAGACCTCCGACATTATGAATGAAGTGAATGAAGAGAGCGTGAAAATTGGGAACATTGTTTCCACCATTGCCGAGATCGCGAATCAGACGAATTTATTGTCGTTGAATGCTTCGATTGAGGCTGCTCGTGCAGGCGAGCACGGGAAGGGCTTCTCCGTTGTGGCGAATGAAATTCGGAAGCTGGCGCAAAATGCACACATCGCATCGACTGATATTTCGGAAATCCTCGGCTCGATTCAGGCGAAAGTCGTGACAGCTGTTGAGAAGGTTGCCGTTGGGATTACAGCCGTAGAATCAGGTAAGAAATCGACAGATAGCGTGAACCAATTGTTCGAGGTTATCAACACGAATACAGTGGAAGTCATGGCGCAAGCAGAGCATCTGCAACGCATGAATCAACAACTGCAAGTCTCCTCACAGCGTGTCGCAGAAGAGATGACGTCCGTTGCAGCGATCACAGAAGAGTCGGCAGCTTCCGTTCAGGAAGTATTGGCTAGCGCTGAAGTTCAGCAGCACCGCGTACAGGATATTGTGGACAGCATCCGTCAATTGAGCGGGTTAACGCAGGATCTGAAACATCTGATCGAGAAATAAGCGTTATGCTTTCAGTCTTTGGGAAAAAAAGGATTGCCAAAAAGCGGCTAATCCGCTACAGTTAAGCCAAATGAATAGCAACACGGGTGCTTGATGAAGTCAGGCTGAGATAGTGGCCCTATGCCACTGACCGTTAATCTGATCTGGATAATGCCAGCGTAGAGACCTTATGTGCTTTTTATGCACGAATGTTCAAGCCTGCCGTTAATCCGGCGGGCTTTTTTTGTCCCAAGGGGCGAAGAAGACCATGTATCCAAGGTTGGCGTGTTCGCCTATCTCATTGACAAATATGGATTTGGGAAAAGGAGTCGAGTAGAAGATGGCGCAAAAGGAAGCAAGAAAACAAGGGTTGAAGCTGACCGATATTTTGATCACGATTGTGATATCCGCGGTGTTCGGTGTGATTTATCGGGTATGGGGACCGTTGTACGATCTGATGAAGCCGCTAGGCTTGCATGTGGAGCAGTTAAGCTATGGGATGTGGTTCATGGCAGCTACCTTCGCGTTCCTCGTTATCCGAAAGCCAGGAGTTGCCCTATTAGCAGAACTGGCGGCAGCAACAATTGAGGCGTTGTATGGCGGGCATTGGGGAGTGGGGACGCTTGTATTTGGTTTACTTCAAGGGCTTGGTGCGGAGCTAGTGTTTGCGGCATTCCGCTATCGCCGTACGAATGTTGGGGTAACCATCCTCGCGGCTTTCGCTTCAGCGATCATGTCCATCTTCGTGGATACCTATTATGGCTATATTGAACAGCTCAGCTTCTGGAATTACGTATTGTTCATTAGCCTGCGATTACTGGGCAGCGCTTTGATCGCTGGCGTGTTCGCGTACTATTTAACGAGTGCATTGTCTCGCACAGGTGTACTGAATCTGATTCGTCCGGTGTCCAAAAAAGATTACGACGTACTGGGGTAACAAGATGAGTGAGGGAATGAGCGTTACGAATCTGAGGTTAAAATATCCTGGCGATGACGCCCCCCTGATCTTTCAGGGGGTTTCCTTTTCCACCAGGCCAGGCGAGAAAGTACTGCTTCTGGGGCCAAGCGGCTGCGGCAAATCGACCCTGCTTCAGGTACTAAGCGGGATCGTGCCTGACATGATCGAGCTGCCGCTGAAAGCGGATGAGATTCACAGACCTAGCCGGTGGGGGTATGTGTTTCAAGATCCGGATACACAGTTCTGTATGCCTTATATTGACGAAGAGATCGCGTTCGTGCTGGAAAATCAGGAAGTGCCAAGGGAAGAGATGCCTGCGCGTATTCGGCATTATTTGGACTTGGTTGGGCTGCAGATGAGTGATGCGCACACGCTGATAAGTACGCTGTCTCAAGGGATGAAGCAGCGGCTAGCGATTGCTAGTGTGCTGGCGCTAGAGCCAGAGGTGCTCTTTCTCGACGAGCCCACGGCGCTGCTAGATGATGAGGGCACGAAACAAGTATGGGACACGATCAGGAAGATAAGCGGGGACAAAACCCTTCTCATCGTAGAGCATAAAATTAGCGGCATGTTGGATTTACTCGATCGATTGATCATCCTGACACCCGAGGGTAGGGTGCTAGCAGATGGACCGCCGCAAGCCATGTTCGAGATGTACAAAGATCAAATGAGGGAATATGGCATTTGGTATCCCGCGGTGTGGGAGGATTATGCCAAGGAGCAAGGAAATAGGGCTGTTGCGGGAGTGCTGGAACAGGGGATCAGTCAAGAGCTAGCGGGAGTGAGAAGAGACGACCCGAGGAGAGCACCAGAAGGCGCAAAGTCCCTTGAGCCCGTTATGGTTTTTCAGGATTTCGCAGGGCTTCGCGGCGGGCAGATCAGGACCTCTGTGGATAACTTTAGCGTCTATCCAGGTGACTGGATCACCGTTATCGGTGCCAACGGTGCTGGCAAAAGCTCGCTCCTCCTCGCGATCATGCGGCTCATCCCGACCCGCGGAAGCTGTGTGATCGCGGGTGTGAAGGGCAACAAAGTCGAGCAGCTTGCGGAGCAAGTCGGCTTCGTGTTTCAGAACCCAGAGTTCCAGTTCGTCACGAACTCCGTGGAGGAAGAGCTGAGCTATGGCTTGCCAAAGGGTCAGCAGAGGGGCCAGTGGGCAGCGGCTGAGCAGCTACTCCAAGAGTACGACCTGCTCGCGCTGCGCGAGCGGCACCCGTTCCAGCTCTCGATGGGCCAGAAGCGCAGGCTCAGTGTGGCGTCCGCGATGGTTCGCGGGCCGCGGATCCTGCTGCTGGATGAGCCCACCTTCGGGCTCGATGCGCGCGGCACGCTGCGCATGCTCGAGCAGCTGGAGCGGCTGCGCGCCAGCGGAACCGTGATCGTGATGGTGACCCACGATCACGAGATCGTCCAGCGCTGGGCCACGCGCGTCTGGCAGGTCGAAGCTGGGCGCGTGACGGAAGGCGCGCCCGCGCCAGCTCGATTAGCCACGGGAGGTGAGCCGCAGCTATGCAAATAACGTTCAGCTTTCGCGAAACGTGGCTGCACCGGGTGAACCCGGGGGTGAAGCTCGTCTTGTCGATTCTGCTATTCATCGTGGTCGTCTTCACCCATAATATCAACATGATGCTGTTCCTGACGATCGGCGCATTGCTCCCGCTAGCCTTGTTGTCGGGTCATCCAGCCAAAAGATTGCTGCTGTATACTTCGCCATTTCTGCTGCTTTTTGTGTCATCCTCAGCTGGGATGATGATGTTCGGAAACGGAGAGACCCTATGGTTTCACTTGGGGATTATTCGCATCACCGAGGAAAGCTTCTACCGCGGCATCCATCTTGGTTTGCGCGGTATGCAGGTGGCCGCCGTAGGCCTGCTGTTCAGTTTGACCACGCGGCCTGTCGCGTTGTTCTACGCGATGATGCAGCAGTGGAAGGTCGCGCCGAAGTATGCGTACAGCTTCCTGGCGGCCTTGCGCATGCTGCCAGTCATCCTTGAAGAGCTGCAGACGCTTCGCTATGCGCTCAAGGTCAGGGGCAAGCGCAAGCAGCGGAATCCGCTGACGTCGTGGTACACCACGATGCGGATGATCGCCATTCCGCTGCTGGCTCAAAGCATTCGCCGTGCCCACAGGACGGCGGTGGCGATGGAAGCGAAGCGTTTTTCGATGAGTCGTAAACGCACGTACTATTATGTATCCTCCTACTCCAAGTTGGATGTGTATTACAGCCTCTACTGGGTCATGCTCATTGCAGCAGCTCATTGGCTAGCGGTAACGTGGCCGCTTCTGAGCAGTGTGGATATCCGTTGATTGTGTAGGAGAAGTAAATCAAAAAGAGCAATCTAACCCCTTATGAGGATTGGATTGCTCTTTTTCATTATTCGCCCCATTTGAGCATTAGGGTGACTCGGCAGCATGGATTTCCGGTGATGCGTGGACCAACCACGAACTGTACAGCACTGGGAGAGTAGCTAGTTTCGATATTCGAGTCACTACCGAAGGTATTAACGATACGATCTACTTCTTTTTTGTTGCCGCTTTGAGCATTCGTCATTAATTGCTGTGCGATTGAGGGGTCTGTGAGCTTTTTGACGACCATGGAGGCATCCTTTAGCAAGTGCTCAGAGATCACGACTGAATTAGAAAGCATTTTGGTATCCACTGGCGGAAAGTCGCGGTCCCACGCCCAGTATGGTGCATAGTGATAGGGATGAACTGGATACAGATGATACTGAACTGGGGGATAAGGATACAAGGTTGGGTCGTTGTACATCGAGACCGACCCCTTTCTGTAAAATGATGGGCACTAGCAATATATGTATGATGTAGGCGAGTGTGCATCCTCGTACAAAAAAAGCTCCCCAGGTGGGGAGCTGCATTCCTTCGTTCAACTTCACTTTATTTCGTTAGTGTAACGTAACTAGTAACTTTTACACCCGTTGCTGAAACAGCTGTAAGTTCAAAATATGTCACATTTCCCGTTACATGCACGATGCCATCGGAATCAACGGATACCGAGCCAACAGTGGAACCTGCTTCGCCTCGCACATCATTCGTGATAAATAAAGTGCCTAGAGCAAAGTTGTAATTAGGAATGTCGAGGCCCTTGTAAATGTTTCCATAGCTATCTGTAGCCGTAAGATCCATGGCTGTGTAAGCGTTGAAATTAGCTTTGTACACATTGTCAGCTACATCTATTGCCATGAGTTCAGTAATGGAAGTTTCCCCTGCAGTCAAAGTCTTCACAGTAACAGGATCACTCTGGACAGTTACGCTGACATGCAGTTGTTTGGCTTCCCCTGTACCAATTTGCACAATAACACTTACGTCAGTAGTTCCTGGTTTGATCCCCAGCACGTAGGCATGATGGTCGGAAGTAAGGCCTACTTTGGCAATGCTAGGATCTAAAGAGACAACAGACTGTACAATTCCCGGAATGGCAACATCTTCACCAGCAGGTGATGTGAATTTTACTTTGATCTCTTTTGCAAATTTACTTTGAGTAGGATCTTCAGCTATCGTTTTTGTGATGATACCTGTAGCCGAGTTAGTTAAACCACTATCGATGACACTAGCTAAATGGTAATCACCTACAATGGATACATTGCTTGGGGTAGATGGTGATACGACCGGCGGCTTCTGAGCGTTAAATGCATCTTGAGCCCCATATGAGCTAAGAACGAGGTCCTCACGAGTCGCGGCTTGGTCCCCACCTTTGCTAGTTGGATGAATACCTAGTGCAGTGGCCTGCTTAACCGCATCAGTGTACCAAGGCGAACTGGCCATAGAAACTGTTTTTCCTAATCCTTTAAGAAGCACGGTATCCAACTGGGCCGCGGTAACGGATTCGCCAGGGTGGAAGGTTGTATCTGTAACGCCGTCGATGAGACCGGCTTTTTTGGCCGCTTCAATATAAGGGATCGCCCAACCGTTAGCCGTGTCATTCGCATGAACATCCGTGAAGCTGGACACGTTAATAGTAAGATCAACCGGGACATTGTAGATTTTCGTAGCCACTTTAGCGAATTGAGCACGAGTCATATTTTGCGCAATTCCGAAAGTTGTATCCGAGACGCCTTCGAAAATACCATCAGCGATCATACGATCGATTTTGGTCTTCAAAGCTGCGTTGCTTCCAGCTAAATCTGTAAAATCAGCGCTTGTTTTAACGGCAGCGGAGGCAGGTTGAACGAGTGCCAGAGAAGTGAATAAGGATAAAGCCATGGCAGCCGTCGAGATCAGTGTAAGTTTTTTATTAGATTTCATATAGGAAGGCCTCCTTGGCATGTTACTAGATTTGTGTTTCTAGCAGATCAGGACATCTAGTATTTCACGTGCTTGTCTTGTTGCTACAACTATAGCTTGCCTGAGCATCCACGTCACTGTCAAATTTCTGGCAGTCGAACCAAGAGAGTGCTAAATTCATGTGAAGTTATCTTTCCTTCCGACGGATAGAACACTGAATAGGACGTCTGACTTGCGTGAAATTGGTCCACTGAGAATGATAATTATCCTCATTTGCTAACTTTTAATTAACTACTTTACAAATGTAAGTGAGTTGAGGTAGACTGAACTCAACAAGATAACATTTGGAGGAGGTAGAGATCATGGGTAAATGTGCATGCGGAAACACGCAAAATGTTGAGGGGAACTGCGACGGTTCACACGCGAAAAAAGATAAATAAGGTATGATACATAGACGATTTGAAAAAGGATCCCGCGAGGTTAGGCTCGTAGGGATCCTTTTTTTGCGCGTAAGTGGTCAAAGATGCTACAAGGCACTTATTTTGGGAGAAAACGGCGAAACGGTGGGAAATAAGTGCGTAAGTGCAACCTTTTAGACCGAAAAGGTGCTCAGAAGTGGCGTGGTGGCGGAAATAGTTGCCTATTTGCATGTATGTTAGATCGGGCGGTCCAGCCGCTGGAAAGGTTGCCTTTTTGCACTGTTGCAGCCTTCACAAAAGAGAGGCCCCCGCCATATTCATGGCTTGGAGGGTCCCTTGCTTAGATTGTTGGCTGTATGAGCACTGCGCCATCGTGTCCGATGAAGACGGAAATTGAAAATGCGTGTGGGAACATGTACAGTTAAGTTATGATATTAGCTGAAAGTGGGAGTGGGAAGCATGGAAGTGAAAGAAGCGATTCGCCAGCGGCGCAGTATTGGGAAACTCAAGCAGGATCCCGTCGAGCACGCGCTGATTGAAGAGATATTGGAAGCGGCTGTCTGGGCACCGAATCACGCGAATACGGAACCTTGGCGGTTCTGGGTGATGTCGGGCGAAGGCAGAAAACTATTAGGGCGCGGATACGCCGAGGTCGCCATTGCGGAAGCGAAGTCAGGTGCAGATGCGGCACTGACGGAGGAAGAAGAAGAGCAGCTTCGCAACAGCACTGAGAAGAAAGCGTTTCGAGCTCCGCTCGTGATCGCTGTAGCTGTGTCTCCGTCCGAGAAGCCGGTCGTACCCGTGATTGAGGAGTATGCGGCTGTGCACTGCGCTGTACAGAATATGATGCTAGCCGCGCATGCGCTGGGCTTGGGCACGATCTGGCGTACAGGTGATCCCACGTATCATCCGAAAATGCAAGAGAACTTCGGTCTCTCAGGCAAAGAAGAGATGGTCGGCTTCATCTACGTTGGTTATCCGGAAGTCATTCCAACGAAGGCGGCGCGTGTTCCTTTTGCCTTGAAAACGCAATGGGTAACGGAGTAATCACCCCGTCACCAAATTAGATATAGCACGCGTGTTGAAGGGGAGCGTGACCGTAAACACGGAGCCTTCCCCCAATCGACTGCTCACTTCGATGGTCCCTTCATGGGCCACAATCAATTGCTTGGCGATGGCGAGACCAAGCCCCATACCGCCGCTATTACGGGCACGAGCTTCGTCCATTCGGTAGAAACGCTCGAACAGGAACGGCAGATGCGCGGCATCGATGCCCATGCCAGTATCGCGAACGGAGAGACGAAGGTGACGATCACCCAACCTCTCTATACATACTTTGACCTCACCACCCTCGGGCGTATACCGGATGGCATTGGTCAACAAGTTATAGAACACTTGCGTCATCCGATGAGCGTCGACCCAGAGAACGGTATTCTCCACAGCGCCATGAAGTGAGAGCTTCACAGCCTTACTCTGTGCATCTGGCGCAAGATGTTCCACAATGCGTTCTAGAAGACTATGCATATCAACAGGCTTCCGTTCTAGCGGAAGCTTTTTGGCTTCTGCCAGCGATAGCTGATGGAGGTCATCAACAAGCCGCGTTAAGCGAATGAGCTCATCCTGCAGCGGCAGCAGCACTTCCGGCAGAATGGGATGCGCCTCCTGCTGGAGCAGTTCAAGCTTACCGCTGATGATAGTCAGCGGTGTCCTCAGCTCATGCGCCACGTCAGCGGCCATGTTCCGGCGCAGCATCTCTGCTTGCCCGAGCTGCGCAGACATCACATTAAAGGCTTCAGCTACCTTGCCATACTCATCTCGGCTGGTCACAGGCGCTTGAATGCCGTATTCGCCTTTGCCTAATCGATCGAGCACAGGAATGAGCGAACGAAGAGGAGCGGTTAGTCGTCTAGCGAGCCAATAGATTAGGAAGAAGGAAAACACCACGAAGACGAAAGTCCCTGCGATGAGCAGGAAACGGGTCGAGCTGAGAACGCCAATGCGCAGCTGGGACATCACTTCCGCACCTGCATCATGGTAGATCAATGTGCCAATCCGTTCGTCACCCAACATGAGGTTGCTGCGAATGCCGAAGGTTCGGACTCTTTTAACCGGAGTATCCCCGCTCGTCAACACGACATGGGAATCCGGAGCCATCAGGATCACACTTGCCCCTTTTTCCCTAAATGTCTTAGGAAGGTGAGCTGCCCAATAAGATTCAATCCCCGTCCATGTCTCTCCAGTCGTTTGATAGTATTGCAGGAGAGACTGTGAAACTTCGCCGATTTCATCCTGCCGCGAGGCTTCGACCATCACCTGCAGCACATCCTTCGTCAAGAACTGTGTGACCACTGCAAAGATGATGCCCATTCCCACAATGAAGGAAATCATCGTAATAAACAGCTTGCGCCTTACACTCATAGCTGATCACCGAACCGATAGCCGAATCCATATACCGTCTGCACGAAAAGGGGAGATGAAGGATTGTCCTCAATTTTCTTTCTCAGGTGACTAATGTGCGCATCTACGGTACGTTCGTCGTTCAGAAAGTCATCCTCCAACGCGCTTTGCAGCAATTGTAGTCGGCTGTACACAATCCCTGGTCTCGCTGCCAATGTGATTAACAGCTTAAACTCCGTTGGCGTGAGCGAGATCTCTTGGCCCCGTTTACGGACCAGACATTTCGCCTCATGAATCGTCAAATCGCCGCGTTGTAGTTCCTCCGCTTCGCCCTTTTCATGGAAAGCGAGCCTTCTCAGGACCGAACGAATTCGGGCTGCCAGCTCCCGCAGGGAAAATGGCTTCGTCAAATAATCATCGGCGCCGACCTCAAGACCCACAATTTTATCCGTCTCATCCGTTCTCGCCGTAACCATAATGATCCCGACGTGGCTGGACCCGCTGCGCAAACGCCGACAAACCTCGATTCCGCTCATTTCTGGCAGCATCCAGTCTAGGACAACGAGTGCAGGTTTATGTTCGTGGGCGAGCGCCAAAGCTTGCGTTCCCGTTGTAGCTGTTACAATATGAAAGCCTTCCTGCCGCAGATAGGGCTCCATGAATTCAAGCACCTGTCGCTCATCATCGACGAGTAAAAGCGTATGTGTCATGCCCATAATCCTCATTTCCATAACGAATTAAACTTAGTATACCTTTACTCTACCAGCTTGTGGGGACATTCATCCAAATCGCAACGCATCTTCACAAGTTCACAACATTGTGAAGGTATAATGCTCCTTAGTTAACGCATGGGGAGGATTATCAATGAAAAAATTAAGTCCAGTCGGCATGAAATGGTTGAAAATTGTGCATATCTCGCTTGTTTCGCTATTTTTTGGCGGCATCATGAGTTCATTAGCCTTAAATATGGGCATTAGCCTTGCCACCTATGATGACACACTTGCAACATATAAAAGGATTGTGGTCATCAGTGACAGCATTATTCGAACGGGGGCGGTGGGCACATTGCTTGTAGGCTTTTTGTATGGCCTGCTGACAAGCTGGGGGTTTTTCAAGCATCGGTGGGTCACCGTGAAATGGATTCTTTTTGTCGGACAGACCATCATGGGCATATTCGTTGTGGATAAGTTAATGCTGGCCAATATGACGCTTTTAGAAACGGAAAAAGCACTGGCATTAACGAATCCAGAGTTTCTGCACAATCAGACGATGCGTCAATATGCGATCTACGTGCAAGTCGCTGTTACGGTGTTTATCCTTTGTATTTCGGTGTTTCGGCCGTGGAAAAAGAAAAAGCAGGCTGTTGCAAGTTAGCGAGTAGAATAGAAGATGAAAGAGTCCATAACTCGAAATGGGAAGAAGAACTAGTGGCGGAGTAAAAGCCATGGGTTCTTCTTTTTTTTGTTTAACGTAATAAAGGAAATCGTCGAACCGGTTTCATGATTTATTTCATTTTTTATGCTGAAAAACCTAGAAAACCCTTGAAATTAGTGGAAACTCCCTATTTACAAAGCTTGTTTTATTTACAATTCATTTAACCAGCCATGAAACTGCCTTGATAAAACCGGTTTACTATTAAAGAGAAGTGAGGCGAGCCCATATGGCAAACATAGATGATGTTGCGAAAGTAGCTAGGGTGTCCAAAAGCACCGTTTCAAACGTGTTTAGTAAGAAGAGACCCATTAGCAAGGAGGTGTCACAGCGCGTTCTGGATGCTGCTCTGGATCTGAACTACAGACCGAATTATTGGGCTCGAAGTCTAGCGAACAAACGTACGAATATTATTGGACTTAATATGCCGGGTGAACAGGTGAAATTTAGTCAGTTTCATCTTGGCCTTTTTAATGGTGTGTTAAAAGAGTGCTATAGCCAGGGTTATCGTTTGCTTGTAAACACACTGTCGACCCAATTCTCCAAGCAAGTTGAGTATGTAGCGACAGACCCTGTTGATGGCGACATTCTTCTCGATCCCGTTGAAAATGATGAACGAATCTCAGAACGAATCATGCGAAATCTACCGCTCGTAGTCATTGGAAGACCGCATCGAGAGTTCGAATCCCGTGTGTCATATGTCGATAACGACAACATTGGTATGGGACAACTTGTTACGGAACATCTGCTGCAGTTAGGCCATACGCACATCGCATTTCTGAACACACAGAAGGAACGAACAGTATCGCAAGATCGCGAAATGGGTTTCATTAGAGCCTTCCAAAAGGCAGGTGTGTCTTTTGAACCTAAGCTCATCGTCTATAAGGATGGGAAAATAACATCGACGGTTTATGGCTATCAGATGACCAAGCGACTACTGGTTTCTTACCCGCAGATTACGGCCATTATTACCGATTCAGATAAAGTTGCATTAGGCGTTTACCAAGCTGCCGATGAACTTAAGCTGCGAATACCAGAAGACTTATCTGTGTTCGCTTTTAGCGACGATTCGATTTATGCTCCTGAATTTAAACCGCCGCTGACGGGTGTTAGGCTGAATGGAGAAGTGTTAGGGAGTGAAGCAGCCAAGCTGCTGATTGAACAGCTGCGTGAACCGAACCCCATTGTCAAACGCATCTTAATTCCAGCAAGCCTCGTTTTTAGAGATTCATGTGCCAAAGTGAGAACAGATACTAACAAATAGAGAAGAACCAAATAGGAGGCCATACCCATGTTGAATAAAAAAGCAGGAATGATCGCAGCTGTTGCCCTATCTACAAGTTTACTTGTGACCGCATGCAGCACGAAAACAGGAACAGAATCACAGGCAAGCTCACCTAGTGAGACATCCAAGCCAGCCAAGCAAGAAACGCTGCGCATTCTCAGTGGTGTTGTCGGAGGGAAAACGCCAGAAGAGAATGCGTTATTTGAGAAGGAAGTTGAACGCTTGACAGGGATTAAGGTGACGATTGAGAAACCAGCAGCAGATTACGATAAGAAGCTTTATGCAGCAATAGCAGCTGGCGAGAAGTATGACCTCGTCTATATGGGGAAAGGCAATATGGACGTTCTAGTTGATCAAGGAGCTCTGCTTCCGTTAAACGATAAAATTAAAGCTTCTAAAGTATTATCGGATCCGAAAGTCATTCCTACCAAAGAATGGGACATGATTACTTACAATGGCGGGAAGATCTACAGTGTATTTAATAAATCAGAAGGCGGCACACTGCCGACTGTTCGTCAAGACTGGATGGACAAGCTGAAGCTGCAGCAGCCGAAGACACTGGATGATTTCTATCAAACCTTGAAGGCGTTCAAAGAGAAGGATCCAGACGGCAACGGCAAGGACGATACGTACGGATTGTCTACGGCAGGCTTATATGATATTCAGGGCTTTATGAGCGCAGCAGGTGTGAAATATAAATATGTGGTTGATGCGGCTGGTAAGCGTACGATTCCTTACGCGACAGATGCAGCGGTTCCTATCTACGAATGGTTTGCAAAGCTGTATAAGGAAGGCATTTTAGATCCCAACTTTGCGACCAATGATTCTGGCAAAATGAGAGAGCTTTTTCTAACGAACCGTGTAGGTATGGTTACGTACTGGGATGCATGGGTAGGTCTCTTTAACAATATGAAGAAAACGGATGACCCTAACTTTAAAGCGAAAGCAATTCCAGGTGCTGTTGGCCCTGATGGCAAAGTGATGCTTCGTCGTGGAGATCCAAGTGTTTGGGGAATTCCAGTGAATGCCGAGCATGTGGATACCGCTGTGAAGTTCCTGGAGTTTTGGCAGTCGGACAAAGGTAATATCCTGAGCACACTAGGGATTGAAGGGACAGATTACACAGTGAAAGACGGGAAATACACGTTAACTCCTGATGGTCTTAGCCATGGGATGGATCATGGAGCACCATTCCCGAACAACACTAACTTTAAGAATCCGATTGGCACATTGCCGGGTGCACTCGAAGGGCGCCAAATCATTTTTGATAACAACGCAACGATTGAGAACTCCACGAAAGATTGGCCTAATGCTGAGAAAATCGTGACGAACTATGCGTTCCAAGCGATGATGGGCAAAATGCCAGCGGCAGATGCTGTGAAGAAGATGCATGATGAGCTGAAAGCTGTGAACTTAATTGACTAAATGAGCAGAAGCGGGGGCGGGGGCTACTCCCCAGCCGCCGCTTTACTTTTCACAGACAAGGGGGAATAACAAGTGACGGCATGGGCTCGCTATCGTGTGTTGTATGTCATGATGCTACCAATTGTGATCTATTTTGCGATTTTCTCTTATTTCCCGTTGTTTAAGGGACTACAAATATCGATGCAAAAATTCCGTATGATCGGGGATCGTCCTTTCGTTGGACTACAGAATTACCAAGCGGTTTGGCATGATCCGATTTTCTGGCGCGTATTGGAAAACACTGTAGTGATTGGAGCGGGTATGCTCGTATTAGGCTTCTTTGCCCCAATTATTGTGGCTTTATCCTTGAATGAAGTACTAAAGACGTGGTTCAAAAAGCTGACACAAATGATCATATACTTACCGCATTTATTCTCTTGGGTTGTTGTAGGCGGGATTTGGATCATGATGTTGTCGCCAGACGGCGGATTTGTCAATGAGCTGTTGAAGCTGCTAGGAGCAGCGAAGCCGATTCATTTTTTTGCAGAGGTTGATTATGCGCGATATTTAATGATACTGACGAATACGTGGAAAGAAATGGGCTTTACCTGCATTCTCTACTTAGCTGCAATAGTCTCGATCTCCCCTTCCCTATATGAAGCTGCTCGGATGGATGGTGCGGGACGCTGGCAGCAAATTCGTTATGTGACCTTACCACAGCTTATTCCGACCATGAAGGTCGTTACACTTCTGAATATGATTGGTATGCTTCGTATGTTTGATCAAATGATGATTCTGAGTAATCCTGTTATTGCTCGGAAGGTTGATGTCTTGATGACATACACGTACCAAAAAGGGATCCTTGAGTTTAACATGGGCGTCGCTTCAGCAGCAGGCTTTCTGGTTGTGCTGGCAACGTTAATCCTGGTGTTTATGACTAGGAAATTAATCCGTTATGACGAGGAGTGAATTCGTATGAGGAATAAATCGTTAAATAGACAAGATTTCCCCTTTCAATTAGCCAACGGTCTATTCTTGCTGCTGCTCGTGGCTACCATGATTTTGCCGATTTGGAATACCTTTATGATTTCGATTTCCTCTAATATCTCGTCTATGCATGCAGGACTTCGGTTGTGGCCATCGGAGCTAAGTATGGAAGGATACCGGACGGTGTGGCAGCGCATCGAGCTGTGGAGACCATTCGGCATGAATGTACTCGTCACGGTACTCGGCTCATTCGCGCATGTGCTGCTCTGCGCGATGGCGGGCTATGTGCTGCTGCATAAGGGCCTGCCTGGACGGAAGCTGCTGACAAGCTTTATTCTTCTCACGATGATGGTGCCGAATGAAGCGGTTATGATCCCGCTCTACGTAGTAAATAAAGAGCTTGGTCTATTAAATACAGTATCCGCATTAGTTCTGTATGGTTTAATCTCTGGCTTCAGTATTTTATTAATGCGGAATTTCTTTGGCGCCGTATCCTATGAAATGGCAGAATCGGCCAAGATCGATGGTGCAGGAGAGTTTCGAATTTTCTCCACCATGTATGTGCCGCTAGCTAAACCAGGTCTGGCGACGATTACTTTGTTTGAATTCGTGTCCCGATGGAATCAGCTTACGCCGGGGCTATTGTATATTACTAATCAAAAGCTATATACGCTGCAAGTAGCGCTGCGCGCATTGGTTATTCAATCTGATTCCACAAGCAGTAATTTATTCATGACACCGAATGTACGAATGGCTGGGGTTATGTTGGCATTGATACCGTTAGTTGTTATCTATCCGTTTGTCCAAAAATATTTCGTTACCGGCCTGATGGTAGGAGCTACGAAGGAATAGGGAGTGAAGCGCAATGATCATAACTCGTCTGATTACAAATGAGGAAATGGATCGTTATTTGGAGGTGCCCTTTCAGGTTACTAGCAATATGGAACGCATTCACGTTCGTATCGAAGTGGAAGCGAATGGACCAGGGGATTGTGTCATTGATTTAGGTGTTAAGGATTCCGAGCGTGTACGAGGTTGGAGCGGGGGCGCGCGCTCTGAATTTTTCATAGAAGTAGAACAAGCGACCCCTGGTTATATCCCCGGCGAATTAGTGGCGGGCGAGTGGTCTGTATTACTAGGGACGTACCGGATTCCGCCTGCGGGTTGTACGGCGCGAGTAGAGGTGACATGCACAACGATGCAAGGCCGTTGGCTTAAGGGCGATCTCCACATGCACACGGTTCATAGTGATGGGGCGCTGACCGTGGCTGAGAATGCCAAGATAATGGCGGAGCTAGGTTGTGATTTTCTAGCGATGACCGATCATAACACGTACAGTCAGAACCTTGCATATCCGAGGGAGACGGGTATCGTTCTGATCCCTGGTATGGAGCTAACCACGAATCATGGACATGCCAACTTTCTGGGAGCGGTTCGCCCTGTCGAAGATTTCCGCGCGGTAAGCTCGGAGCAGGTACAGGAACGTATGCAAGAAGCAAGAAATAACGGCGCGCGCATTGTACTCAATCATCCCCATTGTCCTAATTGTAATTGGGAATGGGCTTGGACAGTTGATTACGATTGGGTAGAAATTTGGAATGGTCCTTGGCGGGAAGCGAATCAACGAACGTTAACTTGGTGGCATGAGCAGCTGTGCAGCGGCAAACGCTTGATTGCTGTAGGCGGCAGTGATTTCCATAGTCAAGGAGGCTACATCTGGCACAGCATGCCGACAACCTGGGTGTATGCAGCTAGTCGGACAGCCCAAGGGGTACTGGAGGGGATCGACACTGGTAGAGTGTTTCTAAGCTTCTCGCCAGAAGGACCTACGCTGGAGCTTAACGCAGGGCCATATCACATGGGCGACGTTGTGCCTGCACAGGCACCAGAGCGTCAGGGGAAGGTTAAGCTTGTTGTCAATGAGCTGCAGGTAGGCGATAACGTGAAACTGATCTCAGACCGAGGCGTAGAGGTCTCGTGTGTAGCGTACCATGAGCAATCGCTGGAGCTGTTGGGTGAAATGGAAGGAAGAACCTTTTACCGGGCAGAGGTATGGCGCTATTTCACCGAGGTTCAAGAGACACTTCTCGCGGCTGTAAGTAATCCGCTGTATATGGATTGATAGTTGTGGCAAACTATCCTTTGTTGTGAATTTAATGAGGGAGGTGTCAGTAATGCCCCAATCCAATAATCAGGCAAGCAAAGCAGCAGTTCAATCCACGGAATTAAATAAATTGCCTGTCCCTGGTCAAGATGATACAGAGTTTTCTGCTGAGGAAGCTGCTGAGGTATTTCAAGCAAATTCATCCTCTAATGCGAGTTCTTCCGAAAATGAATAATCGCAGGGAAAAAGAATGAGCCCATATTGAAATGGAGAAGGAGCTAAGCGTGTTTTGCGCTTAGCTCCTTTGTTCTTGCAAATACCCTCGGATTAATTTGTCTCAAGACACGAATAAGGTTATTTGGAGGAATGTCTTCCTCCAAGTAAAAAGGTGTCCCCGCCACATACATGGTATGTGTGGGACACCTCAGTCTATTAGTTCTTCAACGCTACCGCAATCCTTGCGGCGGTCTGCGCGTTGTGGTAAACGAGCGCGATGTTCGTCTCCAGGCTGCGCCCCTCAGTCAGCTGCTTAATCCGCGCTAGTAAGAACGGCGTGACCTTCTTACCGGTCACGTTCTGCTCTTTGGCCTCATTCAGCGCTTGCTGGATGACGGCTTCGATCTCGACATGGTCCATAGCGGATTCCGCTGGGACCGGGTTGGCGATGACGGCGCCGCCGCTGAGGCCTAGCTCCCACTTCGTGCGGAGCATAGCAGCTACATCGGCCGCCTCATCGAGGCGGAAGTCTACGCCGTAGCCGCTCTCGCGGGCGTAGAAGGACGGGAACTCGCTCGTTTGATAACCAACCACGGGCACACCGTGGGTTTCCAAATACTCGAGCGTTCGTCCAATGTCGAGGATCGACTTCACGCCGGCGCAGACGACGGCGACGTTGGTCGCCGCAAGCTCCGTCAAGTCAGCGGAGACGTCCATCGAGGATTCTCCCTCGCGGTGGACACCGCCAATACCGCCAGTAGCGAAAACTTCGATGCCCGCTAAGGCAGCACCGATCATTGTCGCGGATACTGTGGTCGCTCCGATTTTACCAGAGGAGAGGATGTACGCGAAGTCGCGGCGGCTCACTTTTTCGACATGACCATTCGTGGCGAAGGCTTCGAGCTCCTGCTCGTTTAAGCCGATCTTGATTTTGCCATCCATGATGCCGATTGTTGCCGGAACAGCGCCATTATCGCGGATAATTTGCTCTACCTTTTTCGCCATTTCGATATTCTGCGGGTACGGCATGCCATGAGAAATAATCGTTGTTTCCAACGCTACGATCGGTTTATTGTTCGCGAGTGCTTCTTTCACTTCGTCAGTAAAAGTTAAGTATGAGTTAGGTATCATGGGTTTAATCTCCTTTGGTCATCGTGTTTATCGTAAGTTGCAAGCGTTCCTCGTTCAGCTCGTTGGACGTGGATTGACTGGTCTGCAGGGTAATGTGAGCGGCAGCAAGGCCGTATTCACAGGATTTCAGAAACGATTCTTGACGGGTAACGCCATAGACAATACCAGCTAAGAAAGCATCGCCTGCACCTGTAACTTCCACCACTTTGGTCGGAATCGGAGGGAAGAATTGTTCACCTTCTTCACCTACATAGAGAACCCCCTGGCTGCCGAGCGTAATGAACACATGCTTCACGCCTCGATCTCGAATGACACCAGCGACTTTCGTATGGTCAGGTTCTAAATAGAACATATCAATTACATCTTGGTCCATGGTAAGGGGCGTATGGGCGAGTTGTACGGCTTCTTCTAAGTTTGGAAAAATAGCTGTTACACCAGAAAGATCGGTCGGCAGCTTCTTAGCCTTCTCTGAGGAAACAGGATCGATGAAGAGCGGGATATCCTCCTCCTGACAGCGACGGATCAGTTCCTCCAAGGTGTCACTTGGCAGATTCGTATCCGCGATCACGAGCTTGGCGGATGCAAGATGAGGCCATTTGTCCCTGAGCAAGTCAGGTGTGAATGTATCATAAATGTCCATATTGGCAAAAGCGAGAAACATCTCGCCTGAAGTGTCTAGGAGGGCGGTGTATGACCCCGTGTTCTCGCCTTTTAGCACGATTGCACGGCTGACGTCGACGCCTCGACGCTTGGTTTCGGCCAGTACCCACTGGCCTGCTTTATCGTCACCAACCACCGTTAAGAGGGCTGTTGGACAAGCTAGTCCAGCTAAAGCCTCAGCGATGTTGCGAGCAACGCCGCCACAGGACTCAGTTACCGTTACCGGATTGGAGGAAGCTAATCGGATAGCTTGCTTGCTAACGGCTTTGCTGTCGAGATTTGCTCCCCCGATGCAGAAAACCATTTGATCATCCGAGGTGACATACGCTCTGCCGCGAATCGTTCCCTTCTTGGTCAGCGAAGCAATATAACCGGCCACAGCGGATCGGGAGATACCGATGATGCCGGCCATTTCATGCTGAGAAATGAATGGGTTTTGACGGATAAGCGCTAGAATTTGCTGTTCACGATCCAAGCTAAGCTCCCCCTCCTTCGTCGTTCTCTCCTTATTTTATCGCAACGCAAAACAAAAGTCTATCAAATAAACATTTGTCTATTACTGCATGCGAAAAAAGCCCATTCCTCCTCAATCAGGAACTAGGCTCCTTAAGTTGTGAATAACACATTCGTGAAAGACGACAGACGGAAACTCTTGTATCCAAGGCCTAGGAAGCATGCTCTGGCTTTATTCCTAGTAAGAGGAATTGGAGCGGGAGCCTAGTCCAAGCAAACCGAGTAAGCCCAATAAACCGAGGTAAGCGTACCAAGGCTTGGATTTATTTTTTGGTGTAGCGGCGACGGACTGAGCTTGCAGCGTCGATACGTTCAAGGCTGTTGGCGGCGTAATCCCATAAGCAGCAGCATAGCCGTTCAGGTTGTTCGCAGGGAGTAAACGTGCGTCTGCCCCTGGCATGCCGAAGGGATTGGTCTGATACATCGTGGCAGAGCCTGTCTTCAAGTTATGCAGATTATCCGTCTGTGTAACGTGCTGGTCGTGACCATGTGCATGCAGCCGATATTGATGTGCGCCGAGTAGAAGAGAAAAAGTAAGGAAAGAAATAGAAGCTAATTTGAAAGATCGGGTAACCATTATCCATACCTCCAGGTATTTAGTAGATAGGGGTCATTCGTGTAGGTAAGCATATATTCCCCCGTGTACGAGAAGTTATGCATGGAGATATGGAGAGGTGCGGAGGTTGGCGTAGTGGCAAAGTAAAAAGAACCGTCGCCCCCTAGATAACTAGGATGGCAACGGTTCTGGAGTAGCTTTACTTCGTGATGGTTACTTGAACCGTTGTTTTCATGTTGGCATAAGTAACGGTAATACGAGCGGTCCCTTTGCCAGTTGCTTTGATAATGCCGTCTTTGACGTCTGCATTCATGATGTTCGACGTTGTCCATAGTGCCGGCTTAGTCACATCTTCTTCCGAGCCATCGGTATACGTAGCCAATGCTTCCACTTTCGCTGTTTCGCCTTCTTTCAGCGTAAGTTTAACGACACTGGTCTTCAAGTATTTCAAAGAATCAATTTCGACAGGAATCGATACGGTTTTGCCACCATAGAAACCTGTAATATTGGTTTTTCCTGAAGCTGTTGCGGTGAAAAGTCCTTTGTCGATCGTACCGAGTTTGTAGGAGCTAACTTTCCAAATCGCGATATCAGTGACATCCTTCGTTGTACCATCGGACAATGTAGCGGTTAATTTCACTTGTGTTTGAACGCCGCTTTTGGTTACAAAGAATGTTTTATCAGCCGTTAGTCCATCAATCACGCCGATTTCTACTGGAATGGTAATACTTTTACCGCCATAGGTCGCTGTGATGGTTGCTTTCCCGCGGGCAACTGGCTTAACGAGACCTTTGGATACCGTAACAATGCTGCTGTTGCTTGATTTCCACTCGGCCTCGTTCGTTACTGTACGTGATGCTTCGTTCTCATCTGTTGCTGTAAGCGCGATGATTCGTGTTTCGTTCAGATCAAAAATGAGGCTAGACACATTCGCTGTCAGTTCACTTGCCATATCCACTTGGACAGGGATGGTGACCGTTGTATCATCCAGTTGAGCGGTCAGCGTAGACACGCCGGATGCAATGGCCTTCACGACACCTTTATCCACAGTGACTGCTTTAATATTACTGCTACTCCAAATCACATCATCGGTAACAACTTTCTCTGTGTCATCGGTATACAAAGCTTTGGCTATTAGCGTAACGGATGCGTCCTTCTTCATGATGAGCTTTTCTTCGCTAATCGTCAGACTCTTCAATTCGCCTACCGAAACTTGAATAACGGCTTTCCGTGTCCCGTATTCAGTTGTTACTGTAGCAGCGCCTGTAGCAATTCCTGTAACGGCTCCGCCGCGTACCTCTGCAATATCTTTCGAGCTAGTCTTCCAAGTGGCTTTGTCCGTCACATCGACTTCGCGGCCGTCTTTAAAATAAGCGGTTAACTCAACGTTAGCGGAATCACCGATCTGCATGTTGACGATTTTTTGTGAGGTTTTAATCATTGTAGGCACATCAACTTCCACTTGTGTGGTTGTTGTTTTGCCGCCATAGGTTGCGGTTACTTTCGCAATACCAGCTTTATACGTTGTGATTTTACCATTGACGACAATGGCGATAGTCTCATCGTCGACACTCCAAGTTGCGTTATCCGTAACGGTAGCCGTAGTGCCATCGGCATAGGTTGCGCGTAAAACAAGCTGTTGTGTGTCGCCTGTTTTCAATGTAGCAAGATCGGTGTCCACGACAAGACGACGAGGAACTTCAACGTCTACTTTAGCCGTAACGACTTTCTCGCCATACTTGGCAGATACGGTTGCTTCACCGATCGCACTGCCAAGGAGTTGGCCTTTCGTGACGCTCACGATATCTGCGTTGCTGGAGGTCCATTCCGCACGATCCGTAATATCCGTCGTGGTCCCATTGGCGTAGGTGGCTGTTAGCTTTAAGGAGCCTGTCCCATTTTTCTTAAGCAAAATACTTTGTTTATCTAGTTCAAGCTTCACTGTGCTATCAACATCAACGGTGATGGTTGTAGATTTCGTACCATAAGTAGCCGTCAAAGTCGCTTTACCAACACTATAGCCTGTAATCGTCCCTTTGAGGGCATCGGCTACAGTTGATTTATCTGTTGTCCATACCGCTTTACTCGATACGTCATCAACAGAGCCATCAGGGTAGGTCGCCATCAATTTAATTTTCGATGTACCATTTAGAAGTAAGGAAACATTCGCTTTCTCCGCATCTAGACGACGCACAACCTCGACATCCACGTTCAGAACGAGGGTCTGGTTCATATAGGTAACCGTAATGGTGCCACTGCCAGGGTTTTGTCCTTTGACTAAACCATTCGTCACCGTTGCGATTGAGCTCGCATTCACGGTGTAATCAGCCTTGCTTGTCACATTCTCCGAGGTGCCGTCATCATAGTAAGCCGTAATTGTCACTTGCTCTGTCGCATTGAGACGAAGATCAAGAGCTTGCTTATCCGTAGTTAATGATTTCACTTTCTTGGTGACTGTCACGGTAACAACTTCCGTTTTGCCCAAGTACGTAGCCGTAATGACGGCTTTTCCTTCTTTTTTGGCAGTGACGACACCTGCGTACACGGATGCCACATCTGCTGATCCAGAATTCCAGTCTGTTTTGACAGTTGCATTTTCTGTTGAACCGCTGACAAATATAGCTGTAGCCGATAAGTTGGCTGTAGTGCCGACTTGTAAGCTGAGTTCATTTTTGTTCAAAACCAGCTTCGAAATTTCATCTGCTGCCAAAGCACTTCCTGTGAAAATGGCCTGACTTGCTAGTAGTACAAAAATAATAACCAGAGACAACCACTTACTGCGACTAAACTTCATGCTTCATTTCCCTCCATTTAAAGCTGTTGCTAGAATCTGCTTGGTGAAAATAGATATCTATTTTCATCGGCATTTCATGAAGGAAAATGAAGGGAAAGGGGGATTTAATTTGTAAAGATTTTGTTGATTATGTCGAAAAAAAGAAATCCCCCTCTGCATGCAGTTACAGGAAGGGGGTTCTATGCGTTATCCGCGTTTTACGATTTTGAAATTTTCCTCAAGCAGCAACCAGTTTTGCGGGAACCTGAGTCCCAGTTTCCAATAACTAATACCGCGGAGACCGAGCTCTTGAATCAAACGGAATTTGGCTTGAATAGAGCGTGCATCTTCAAACCAGACCGTGTGCTCCTTGCCAGCATCATCCCAATAGTTAAAATGCGGAGCCTGCGCGGTGTAATCGTACAGAATTTGCGCGTTATATTTACGGGCCAAATCGATAGCAGCCTGCGGTGAAACCGCTTTGGCATAGGCGCCTCCTTGGACAAAGGGCAACGTCCAGTCGTAGCCGTATAAATTTTGACCCATCATGATTTTGGATGAGGGCATTTCACTGCGTGCATATTCAAGCACCTTACGAACAGGGCCAATCGGGGAAACGGCCATAGGTGGTCCGCCGCTATAACCCCATTCATAGGTCATAATGATGACAAAATCAACTATTTGGCCATGCGCTTTATAATCATGGGCTTCGTACCAGGCACCGGCTTGAGTAGCACTTGTTTTCGGCGCGAGTGCCGTGGAGATCAGGTACCCTTTGCGATGAAAGCGATCCGCTGCTTTGCGCAGGAACCTGTTATAGGCTTCACGATCCGCAGGTAACAGATGTTCAATATCAAAATGAATATCTTTAAATCCGAGCTTCTCGGCGGTTGTTTCGATATTTTGGAGCAGGCGATTCTGAACAGCCTCGTCATTTAGGATCACGTGCCCAAGCTCTGCGCTGAATTGATCATTCTCCAGGTTGGTAAGCACCATCATCAGGGTGACGCCATGCTGCTGCGCGATTTCTCGCATATTGTTAAGCGGCGGGTTGACCAACGTGCCGTCTCGATTAATACGGAAGCTGAAGGGAGCTAAGTAAGTCAAATGAGGGGCTGCTTCGCGAGCAGCTTGCACGAGAACGGGCGACACATCCGCGCCTCTAGGCTCAATATAAGCATTCACCTCAGCTTGTTTGCGCGGGGTTGGGGGGATATACAAACGAAAGCCGCTAGGAATGGGTTGATATAAGGTAAGTCCATTAACGGAAGCGAGTGTGTCTAGATCTATGCCAAGCTTTTGTGCGATTCGGTACAGGCCCTCGCCAGGCTGCACCCAGTAGTAAGAGCCGACAATCGGAATCACTAATGCCTGTCCGATGACTAACGATTGACTGGGAGTCAACTCATTCGCCGCTGCCACCTCTTCGACCGACACGCCATAGGTTTGCGAAATGCGATACAGCGTTTGCCCCTTTTGGACAACGTGAATTTGCATAGGGTTTTCCTCCTTGAAAAAGATAGCCGAGCCTCCGTTAGGGCAGTCTCAGCTTGTGAAACTTGTTAAAGCGCATCTGAGACGCCCAAAGTGGGAGGCTCAGGAGATGGGGAGTCGGAAATGACTGTATCCGAGCCTACTTTTCTATATCCTATTCGGCAAGTAGGCGATAGGTGAATGTCTTGGCAGAAAAAGATGGGGAGGGGCTGTCTCGAAAGGAGCAGTTAAAGTGCTTGCGAAGACTAGTCGATCATCGGAGTTGATTTAGGTGGAAAAACCTTGGAAATACTGATTAACTCGCCTGCAGAGGAGGTCCAGAGGCATTAGCATGCTGGCGCACAAAACTTGTGCGCAAGAGCGTTATGCCGTGCATCGGCAGCATGCTAGCGCACAAAACTTGTGCGCAAGAGCGACATGCCGTGCATCGGCAGCATGCTAGCGCACAAAACTTGTGCGCAAGAGCGTTATGCCGTG
>NZ_JCAUAV010000016.1:0-136656 GCF_059692115.1 Paenibacillus sp. J31R30
TTAGGCACGCCGCCAGCGTTCGTCCTGAGCCAGGATCAAACTCTCCATAATAGAAAGATGACTTGCTCATTTGAAGCTAGCGAGATTTTGCAATCTCTTTTATAGTCGATTACTCGACTGTGCTTACTCACTCGTTGTTCAGTTTTCAAAGATCAATTTCTTTCGCTCACTGCCGTGTTACCGAAGCAGCGAGAAGTAATATACCATGTTTACTTTTAATGTGCAACTACTTTTTTTCGAGTTACTTTCAGTTACTCTCGCCTGCCTATCTTGCGGCCGGAGTGATAATATAGCATGGTTTCGACAATTAATGCAATGTTTTATTTTTCCATTTTCAAAAAAGTTTTCGATGCACTAACTCCGCTCCGACAGAGACTGATACAACCTCGCCTTCATATCCGCATAGCGATCCAATAGTGGCAGCAGCTGCTTACGGGTTAGCGACAGTAAAGTGCAATCAGTTAACGCTGTGATATTCGCATTCCGAGGGGCATCCTTCAGCAACGCGATCTCACCGAAATGGTCTCCGTCTTGAAGAACAGCGACCCGCACGTTCTCGCCTTTGGCATTTCTTTTCGACACTTCTACTTTGCCCCGGGCAATGATGTACAATTTATTTCCCGCTTCACCTTGGCGGAAAACATGTTGGCCGCTCGTGATTTTCTCCGTCATCAGCAAATCCTTGATTTCAAGCAAAAGCTTCTCATTCATATAAGCAAAGAAAGGCAGCTGTCTCAAGCGCTCAACCTCAATGACAACTTCTCCATTGTGAGATAGTTGGAAGCCTTGCTGCTTTTGCCAGAGACTATGGTAGGCCCCTTGGCGTTCCAGCAGCTCCTGATGCGTCCCGTATTCGATAACTTTCCCTTCATGTATGTAATAGATCAAATCCGCATGTGAAACAGTCTTCAATCGATGCGAAACCGCAACAACCGTACGACCTTGATTGGCCCGAGAGATGGTCTCATTCAGAGCTATCTCTGACTCGGGATCTAGGGAAGCCGCGACTTCGTCCATGAAGGTCAACTCGTTGGAACGAAGCAGCGCACGCGCGATCGATATCCGGTGCCGCTGGCTAACGGACAGATTGGCTCCATCATTTTCAATCCAGGTATCATAGCCATTCGACATTTGCATAATCGCCTCGTGAACTCCCACCGCAAGTGTGGCTTCAAGAAGCTCCTCCTCTGTGGCATCGGGATGACCAATTAGCAGATTATCGCGTATCGTCGTATTGAAGAGATAAGGTTCCTGAAAAATAACGCCAGCTTGCGCAAGCAGCGATGACAGCTGGATTTTGCGTAGATCGAGGTCATCGACCTGGACGGAGCCTTTTTGCGGATCATAGAATCGCATGAGGAGTTGGAGCAACGTGCTTTTGCCTGAACCACTAGGACCCACCAAAGCCACATAGCTGCCCACGGGAATGGATAAAGATAGATCCTGAATAACCGGATGCGCCTCCGTATAGCCGAAGGTCACATTGTCGAATTTAATCTCATTTGTAATAGAGGGATTCTGAGCAGCCTGTTCGTCATCCTCTAGATCGGGCTGGATCTCGAGCACCTCGTTGATACGACGGATTCCCACTTCGCCTTCAATCAGGTCAGGCACGACCTCCATGAATTGAATTACCGAGATGCCCACTGTATCGAAAACCGAATAAAACGCAATTAAATCACCGATAGTCATCGTTCCTTGGAACGTAATATAGCCCCCTAAACCAAGGATTATCACGTTAATAACGGATAACACCATGATTGGAAGTCGCTCAAGATTGGAGTTAATAAAGCTCCTCTTCACACCTAATCGGAACCAAACTTGCAGTTGTTTGTTGAACCTATTTTTCATAGATTCCTGCAATTGAAAGCCTCGAATGACCTTAAAAGCCTTCATTTCCTCATCCATATTATTAGAAAATGACTCTACAATGCCAACGTAATCTTCATTATATCGCTGAGCTCGTTTATTCAATAATTTCTGTGGAACAAACATGAACACAATGCCGACAAACGCAACAATCGCCAGCTTCCACTCCAAAACAAACAACAACGCCGTCCCAACGACCATGCTCAAGCTAGCTAAAATAAGCGTCGAAAACGTCTGCATCATCGCGTGCTCCACAGCTGGAATGTCCATAGTGAATCGCGCGACAATATCCCCGATCCGATACCGCGAGAAGAAATGAGCAGAAAGCTTCTGCGTCTGTTCGTAGAGATCCTTACGTAAGCCAATTAGAATCGTCTCGTTTAATTTGGACATCGCATAATCGCCGCCGACGCCTATTAACAAGTTTAAGACCCCACCAATGAGAAGTGCTAAGAGCAGGCCAAAGAAAATGGTCATATTCCGAGGCGTGATGGCATCGTCGATTAAATATTTGATACTTAATGACGTGAAGTATTCAAAAGAGAGTTCAAATAATAGTGCTATTAGGAAGACAGTGAATATTTTTTTGCTATTCGCTAGGTATCGTAGAATGGATCGATATAAATAGAGCATGGAGGATTTCAGCGCCTTTTCATTTCGTATATATTACCTATAGTTTACCATATCTAATTTGTGAGAGTTTACGATTTAATTAACCTTATTAATAAAAAAGAGGCCTCATCCATTGGACGAAGTCTCGTAATATTTTGGCTATGATATCTCAATTAATGTTAGGCTTCCTTCTCAACTCAAAACGAACGAGCGGATTAGGATTACTTGGCGGTGGAAATGCCACATTTGAAAGCTGGATACTGAATTGACATTGATATAATCTGGATTTTTTGATTGTTATGGTATCCGTCTCAGGACTAAAACAATGCCGCTGGCATGCTGAGCGCTATTCAAACTAATCACAACAGCTAGACTGGTGATGGTTTTTTGGTATAAAAAAAGAAGAGGTAGGGAGATTGGGATCCTCTCTCTTCTTGCCTCTTCCCTATCTGTTAATAGAGCTATTCCTTAGCCGCCTGCTCCGACCCGCTCCCAATCCGATGCTGTATAGTTGCCCATATACCATAAGGAAACAGCTTTCAGCTTATAGAACTTAGCGAGCCAGATTTTCTTGGCTATGCTCTGTGAATCTTCATAGTAAAGCACATGACTACCTCGTTCATCCGTGAATGCAGCCTTCTTCAAGAAATAAGGCATTGTCCACGAGCTGTCGACGCCTGGCATAGCCAGTCTTTTTTCTACATCTGCAATGGCCGGGTTAAGCGCAGTTCCTGCAACTCCAGATGTGGTGATCCATTGGTTAGCCTGTTTGGATATGCCTAGCACCAGCTTCTCACTCGGTATAGATTGAAGCGCTGTAAGCACGGTATCGTTCACTAGTGGCAATGGAGCCGATGGCAACATGTTATCATCATGCGTGAAGTCATAAGCCATAAGGATTACCGTATCGGCTAGCTTACCGACTTCTTTTAAATCATATCCCTTATAATAATAGGTCGGAGGAACAGCAACGGACAACGTAAGCGAGCCCAACTGACCTTTTAATTCCTGAAGAAATTGGATATAGTCGGCTGCACTCGCCGCATCCTTCAAGCCTTCAAAATCAATGCTTACTCCAGTGAACGAGTAGGCTGGATCTTTCAAAGTACTAAGCAATGATGCGATAAAGGCATTCTTGGAGGATTGATCCTTCAGGAAGTCTTTTAAATTAGCGCCATCATAGAAAACCATCAGTTCTTTCGTGATTTGAGCCGCATTGGCCGTGGCAATGACTTCCTCATAACCACTCGGAACCCGATATTCCGAAGAGCTGATGTTCAAAGAAGCCGTTCCAGCGGCGCTGTATGCCAGGTGAGACCAGCCTAAGATCACATTAGAAAGCTTATTCAGTTGTTTCATCGCGGAGTAGGACTGAATGGCATAATAACCTGTGAAGTCGAGCTTCTGATCAGCAACCACTTTATCAATTAGACGATAAATAACTGCAGCTGCCTGCTTACGAATCAGAGACTCCTTCGGATTAAATCCTGCCTGATCTCCCTCCATAATGCCACGATGCGCGGCGTAATAAAGGTAAGGTCTCATAGCTTCATCTATGGCCGAATCATCCTTAAAGCCTCTCGTGTTCTGTTCCTTCTTCCAATCCATGTCCAGCCATTGTTGACGAGCCTCTTCACTTTCAGACTCTAGCAACGATTTCCCTACGAGCATAGCCACTTCTTCTCTAGTAATCGTCTGCGCAGGATGAAGCAATCCCTCACTATCTAGCAAGCTATCCAGCCATTTCCGATCGTAGACAACAGAAATATAAGGTGCCGACCAACGGTCTTTCGCAACATCTGCAGGAATATGCCCAATGGCGGTTTGATTCTCTATTTTGCCTGCCATGACAAGTAACTTTATAAAAGCCTCTCTGGACAAGTCGTCATTGGGACGATAGGTTTGGTCCTCAAAGCCGTTAATAATGCCTAATGCGGATAATGTGTATATCGGATCCTTGGCATAATCTTGTTCTTCATCCTTGAAGGGCTTGAGTTGTACATCGTACGCAAACGCGTTATTTGCAAACAACAGAACAAACAGCATGCCCATTAAGATTGTCTTTTTCAACATAATCTCATTCTTTCCTTTCCCTCTAAATCAGCGATTGCTAGAATTGAGATTTATAGCAACACTATAATAGACGTAATGAGAAAGAGTTAGTTACGCTGAGAAAATGTGAAAAATAATGAAGATAATGACATTTCCTACTTTTCCTCGTATTATCGGTTGCCTTCCCGAAAGTACAGGACATGATTAAATAACAAAGAAAGTAATTTCCGCATCGATGTGATGCCCGTTTTGTTCATTATATTAGCAAGATGAATCTTGACTGTTTTCTCACTGATCATGCAGCGTTCGGCAATTTCTTGATTTGAAAAACCATGGATAGCGATCATCAAAAAAATTTCCGATTCTCGCTTCGTTATTTTATACCTATTGGCAAAACTATCCATAGAAGTACCTGTTGGGTCATCCTCTTTCAAATCGTAGTCCCTCCTAATCAGGGTTACGTTCCAGTAATGATCGAATGGGTAAATACAAACTCAAGATTAGAAGAATGCCGCCTAATACGTTCCATAATATCATCAACATTTGGACACGCCTCCCTTGAAATTCAATATCCTCTACTTTATTATATATCCTACCAAAGGCCTATTCTAGATGAAGAAGCTCACTGAAAATGCAGTTTTTTGTCGTTTTTCGCCTGTATCGTATGACTTTAGTCATAATTATGGTAAAATGAAGGGAAAATATAGCATTTGTCATTCTTATGCGGGATTACGTCTTGAAGATTGCAAAAAACATGCCATTATCTTCACAATAGTTAGAGGACTGGTTGACGTACGAAGTTCTGTTCATGTTTTGCGCGAAAACTTCCCAGATCACTCCTACAATCCCGAACTTCTCAGGTTGATCGATGATACGAAAAAGCAAACGAATGTGGAAATCGCTTACATAACAGACACGATAATGCCTGGTCTGACACCCATTATCGAGCTGACCATTTATCAGAGCGTGTGGAAGATGTTGGAGGGATTTTTTCAATAAATAACAAAGATTCTGCTGGCGGAGTAACCCTGGAAATTACCATACCCTTCAGTCGAAAAGGATAGGAAGGAGTGACCGCATTGTCCCAAATAACCATTCTAATCGCAGATGACCAACCCTTAATCCGCGACGGTTTAGCAGCTATTCTTAGCATGGAAGAAGGATATACCGTCGTAGCCAAAACGGGTGATGGGTTGGCCACCCTTGCACAGGTGCAGCTGCATCGTCCTCAGCTTGTTTTAATGGATATCCGTATGCCGAAGCTAGACGGCTTAGAGGCAACGAAACGTATAAAGGCAGAGTTTCCTGATACAAAGGTGCTGATTTTGACCACATTTGAGGATGAAGCCTACATCTGGGAAGCGATCCGTCATGGTGCTAGCGGCTATTTGGTTAAAGGCGTCGAGACGAAGAAAATATTAGCTACCATTCAGGTCTGTTTAGATGGTGGCATAACTTACCCCATTAGTATCCAGCCGCGCCTTGTCCAAGCTCTACGTACATCAGAGGAACATGAGGAACAAGAATTCGGGGGAAGTAACAAACTCATTTCAGAGCATCAGCAGGACGCCAAGCGGCCAGATTTGTCCAAACAGGAACGGAACATTCTAAGGAATTTGAAGCAAGGGAAATCGAATCAGGCTATCGCTTCTGAATTATTTTTGACAACGGGGACTGTGAAGAATTATTTGAGTGCCATTTATAAGAAGCTGAATGTTTCTGGAAGGTCGGAGACGATTGCTTATTTGCATGAGAATGATCTGTAGGGGTGGCGGACGAGTACAGGATGAAAAGGAGTAAGGTTCCAAGAACCTTACTCCTTTTTGTTGTCTTGCGTTAAAGTGTCATCGCCTGCCCATATCGGGCTAGGTACGCTTCCTTCTCTTTATAATCCGGCATAATGCTGCCTACTCGCCGCCAAAAAGATCGATCATGATTCATATGCAAAAGATGGCATAACTCATGGACAATGACATAGTCAATCACTTCCACTGGCGCCATGGCTAGACGGTAATTAAACGTTAGCTTTTTGTCCGAGCTGCAGCTCCCCCACTTCGTCCGCGACTCATCGATCTCAATCGTCTTGGGTTTTACTTTGAGTTGTGTTTGATAGGACTTAATCCGCTCCCCAATAACCTTCTTGCAGCTAGCAAAATAGAACTTCTTCAAGTTGATTTTCAACTCTTCCTCGGTGAGTCCACTCGTTTCGATTAACTCATGGAGGAAATGATATTTCCCGAGATGAAGGAACTTGCCTTCGTCTTCATACTCCCTTACCTTAGGGATGGGTTGCCGCGCTCTGGTGATGGCATTTAGCTTGTCTAGGATAGACTTGCTGTGTTGTTTAACAGCGTTAATGATTAGCTCCTGACTGGTGTCGTTAGGCGCTTTGACGGTGATGAAACCCGTGTCACTAATGTGGATGTAGAGCTTTTTGCGGATGCCGTATTGGACGTTAACGTCTATGGTTGTGGTATCGAGTTCGATTTTCATGGGTATCATCGTTTCTGTAAGGGGATTTGTGTAACGGATAAAGAAAAGGGAATCCCCTCTTCTCGTTCCCCTATTGTACCAAAGTAGGGTTAGGATATGGTAGTGGCATCGGGAGTAAATAGTGAAAGAAACATTGCCTATATAGACCTTTTTCCCCACAATTTCCTTAACCAACTCACAAAAATAATAATTGCAATTACAATTCCTGATGACAAAATAATCGTTTCTACTACAAAAAAAAGATAAAAAGGAGTAGATCCCGGTATCGGATATTTCTTATCAAGCCAATTGGAGAACAAGTTCCAAGCATCGGCAGACGTGGAGATGACGACAAAAAGGGTAGTTAGTACAAGAATCAGTTTTTGAAAACGAGCGTCTCTTTCTACTTTAAGTTCTTTGACAATCTGATCTTTTTCCGTTTGACGAATCATCGATTTTTGCTGCTGAAGTTCCGCCATTGAGGAAAGTGCTTCAAGTTCAAAGTGGAGCTCATTCATCAGCTCAAATACATTCATATTTTGACGTAAAAACGTGTACATGTTCGATTGATGTGTAATTGGCGATACCTGTGTATGCGAGCTGCGGAGCGTAAATAGAACCATTTGTTCTTTTAAACGGGATATCGCAACTAAATGCTCAGCCAACATCATCTCCTTGGATTCCAGCTCCACAAGAGATAAGGGTAATCTTGCCGCTTTAATAGATAAGAATAGCAATGTGAATCGTTGATGCAATGCAAGAATATATAAGTAAAAATATGTATTTCTTATATGTTTGAAATAGGTCGAGCTAAAAAAGTCATTTGTTTGTTGATCTCGTGTGGTCGAGACAATATTACATAAGCCTTCCAGTGAAACGCCCCAAAAACTGTTTTCGAAAGGCTGCATGACTTCCTTATTACGATCTAGGAGGTACTCATCACGACTCGTTTGAAACGAACTATTAAAAGAACGCCGAGCCTGAAATAAATACTGCTGAATTTGATTTATACTTTTCTCTCTTTCTGTTTCTGCCATATCAACCAACATTGCGCTGAAGACAAGAGCATGAGTCGGCTTGTCCTTGCTGCCTTCGAAAAAAACCTCCGCTTGCAAATCTGATAGGATGGCCATCAAGGCACTCTGAAACTGCACTGGCAGCGTGTTAATTCTCTTTAACTCATAATTGCCGCGAATTAACTTAGCTATATCGGCTTCATCCGTATAGCTTATTTCTATTGAAAGAAAACAAACATCCGTCTCAAACGCAAACAGCACTACTTCTTTGATGAGCCACAGACTCGAGTTCGTTCGTGTAGAAAGGCGCTCATTCATAGGTAATAAATAATGAGTTGCTCCTTGCTTCTGCAGACGATATCTTCTACCGATAGTTCCCGCCTTATTGGTATCGTTCACTAATAAACTAATATGTTCATATAGACGCTCTTTTTTCAAATTCTCTAGCTTCCACCATTCTTGATTCAAAGCAGTCTGCATCTCTTGGGTATTTCGACAGCCAAAAGGAATAATTAAACAGGTATGTTGGTTGAGTACCGCATCTGATCTGCTCATCTCCACCATTATAAAACTTTCCTCATTATGTTATTCCAATTATCATCGTATGATCCTTTATTACAATCATAGACAATCCCAGGCAATTGATCATTTCTAGCGAATCCTACGTAATAGGGGAACTCTTGGTCGATTGTTAAATAATCTTGCAACTTTGTAATCATCTCAGGAAGTTCTGTCTCTTGAAACTCCTGTTTCTGCATGATATCAGCAGCCCTGCGTTCTATCTCATCGGACTGCTGGGATAATGTCTCAAAATAAGCGTCCGAAGCTGTTTCTAAATCATGTTGTATGCCCCGTTGTTTCAATAGTGAATAGAGCGATGAAGCAATGGCGATAGGCTTCCAATAGTTGATAGGTGCTCCCTTGGTTGGCTCAAACTCCCTGCATTTCACAATAACGAAAGGAAGACAATAATCGAATTTCACAAGAAACGCATACGTAAACTTCGTTTCCCTTGATACGATATCAACAATTTCTTCGACATTGACGTGAAAAATGCCCTTTTGACTAGATTTCATCTCTTGTATACTAGACTTCAGCTTATCAAACAGATTAGACTGTAAGAATGCTCCCGGCATCAAATGGCTAATCCAAGGATTGGTGTCCTCCGGAGAAAACAAAGATAAGTTAGACTGATACATCGCCTTTGAAAATGCGAGTCCTGCAAGCGGATCGGCCTGGACTTTCTGTCTGGTCAGATATCGGGTAACCATTTTTTCCTCCGACAACGATTGATGCCCAAGCTCGGTTAGAGCCCCATTTGAAATATGGCCGTATCCCTCTAAAATCCTAAGTATTTTCCCTACATAACCAATAGGAATGCCAAGTACATCAGCGATATATTCCTTACTATTCAAACCCGCTGCATACAACTCTAACACGACGTGTTCGATCGTATCGAATTCTTCACTAGTCATCTCTCTAATGTTTAATTCTAAGTGGGCAACGGGGTAATACAAACATGCGAATTGAGTTAAACTGCCCAGTTGGAACATGAAGTCATAGCGACGAGCAAAATCTTTGAGTACACTCTGATTAAGAGTGAATGGCGAGCGTTTTAACGCTTTAGACATGTTGCACCTCATTAAACTGGTCTACGGCATTAAGCAGTTGACCGTTACCTTTGATAGCCTTATCCAGCAAAAGATTAATAAACATTGAAAATTGCTTTTCACTTGTGCCCTGCATCGTTTTGCCCCACTCGTCCGTCATGGGTAAACCAAACGTATCGAGCTGTTCGTATTCACATGCACGGAGGAAATCCAAATCGCCGATAAATACAAGCTGCATCTGAGAACGAGACAGAGCCACGTTTAAACGTCTCAACTCTTTCAAAAACCCTAATCTCTTCAAATGTGGTGGTTTGCTATTACTTCGTGTACAGCTATAAATAATAATTGGCCGCTCTTGACCTTGGAAACTATCCAGAGTAGCAACGAGTTGAACCATTTCGTCCTCTGAAGTTTCGGACAGAAACCCTGACAATGTTGAACGCAAATGTTTAACTTGAGCGTTATATGGGGCTATGACTCCGATTTCTGATAGATGATAATACCTTGAGGTTCCAGGCTTTATAGTCCGCAGTGCCTCTCTAACGATGGCAGCAACGATCCGTGCTTCATATTCGTTATAATACCCCCCTCCCTCTCTCCCAACTCGTATCTCCCTGCGCCTCGGTGCTGCTGACGTGGATACGATCGCGAATGGATCCAGAAACAAGCTAGGCAAAGCGGAGGGCATGTTACGTTTAACTTTGTCCGACATATATTTCCCTTCGTAGAACCACTCAGACAACAGATCAGCAATTTGCGCTGGCATACGGTATTGGGTGTCTAATAACATTTTATTGTTATCTGGGAATCGCTCATATAAATATTCAAAAAAGCTTTTGCTTAGAAGAGACTCGTCCATCCCGGCTTGTTCACAGCGCTCAATGACCTGTCCACTTGCTATCGGTGGAATCTGCATATGGTCTCCGAGCATAATGACTTTAGATGACCTGCTCATCGGAACTATAGCGTTATGGATTTGAATTTGCCCTGCCTCATCAATAATCGTGACATCGAAATCCAAATCCTTAAAGCGCTGTTGACTATTAATTCCAATACAGGTCGCCCCGACTAAGTCAACAGACTCGAGCAATACCTGAGCTAATGCATAGTTTCGTTTTTGATCCACATATTCGCTCCAACGATCCATCGCACTCCGAATAAGGTGAATACTTTTAGTTTTGGCCTCGGATTGCCATACAAGCTCCTTTACTTCTTGAAGCGCTTGCTCTGAATCATGGCTAAAATTCGGTGCATGTATGTTCAGCGCTCTCAACTCCGATAGTGGCGGATGTAAGAGAGGCTCGATAGCTCCATTCCATTGCTCCCTGATATCCCAGTAAGCCTGTCGGGTATGTATTTTAATTTCGGCAAGAGCTGCTGTACAAAGAGACTGATAGGCTTCGTTATAAAGGAGAACCAACTCTTTCTCCCTAGTCACAAACATCCTATGCGCCTCCAACTTTTTCTTAAGCTTGTTTTTCTCCAATAGTCGGATAGGCCATTGCAAGATCTTAACAGCCCAAGCTGATCGCTCCATAGTACGAAGCTTTATCGCGATCGTATGAATTCCATTCTCTATGTCTTCCAGTCTCGCACGAGTAGCCAATACATCCTTGTACAGACTCCGCAGTAGCGGAAGTCTAACCTCTCTTACTTGTTGGAACTGCTTATCCAACTCGATTGCCGCTCTGTTCAACATATGGGTCACTTCAGCCGCCGCTTCAGCATGTGCCGCATAACGTTGAATAAGACCTTCACTTTCATCAAGCTGCTTACTGCACTTCCCCATTGACTTCGCAATCTGATGCTGAAGGTCAATGGCGCGATTCTCAAACATTAAATGTTTGACATTGCTCTGTACTTTCTCTTCACTGCCTATCCTGATAGTATCAATATCGGCTTCCTTAGCGAAACGCTCTAATACGTTATCAACTGCTTTATTATTTTGTGAAGAAATAAGGACTCGTTTACCTTCCTGTTTAACAAAATATTTAACCCACTCCAAGATAACAGTGGTTTTTCCTGTTCCAGGTGGACCAAGTACAAGAAGTGCATCCTCGACCTCAATTCCTCTACGGATGACCTCGAGTTGGCTTTCATTTGGAGTACGCTCAGCATTCCTTAACTCTTGTATGAAAGCCTCAGCCTTCCCTGTATGCGCCGGACGTAGTGGATGACCGCTCACAATATCACCGAAATTTGCTGCTTTAGCACTTCCATTTCGCAACTCTTGGATGACCGACTCCCGCACAATTCGCTGCACAGAATTATACTCGGGGGTTAAAGTTCCAATTGGCTGCAAAAGGTTCACATCAAATAACCTGTCAAATAAGACGACAAGCTCCCAGACTGTACCGATCTTGAATAACTTAGTGATGACACCGGTTGCTTTCTCTCCATTCGATAAGTCTAAGACGATTCTTGTTCCTTTTTTGTATTCCCGCTCATCTAATTCCGAAATGCTAAATCGGTACGCAATTTTTTCCACTCGCCTATAGTCAGAATCCGCGCTAACCCGGAAATAACTCAAATACTGCCCAGACTGTGCCTCAGCTTTATCGATCTCATCCTCAGCAATTACGTAAAACTCCGCTGTTTCCAAAAGTTGTTCGGCTTCACCTCTAAGTCCCTGCCTCTTATCTTCCGACATTTCATCGAGGTTTGTTGAGGATATCGTCATTCCCTCGTTCAATTTCTCCAACAATCTTTCCTTCATAGCGGTGAACGCATCCATGGCATGAGTTGGGGAATGAGAGACAGACCCCCAAACACGTCTTCCCGCTCCCTTGTCATCGTACCAAATAACCGCTCCTTCTGAAGCAAGCAGCTTAACAGCATTACGAATAAACTCGTATTGCCTCCGCACCGTCTTCTTCTGAGCATCAATGGCAAGCAAATACCCCTGCTCCGACATGATACAACTTAATACTGCTCTATCCGATAACATATTGTATACCGGATTTCCCTCGCGATCCTTCGTCTTCGTCATATGCAATAGATACACTTGTTGAGAAGCAAATCGTTTTAAGAGCTCATCTGAATCAAAACCCATTTCCTTCAAACGGCGAATCATACTTTTTGTGCAAGCAATGGGTACAGGGCCATTTAAGCGGACCGTTTCCTCTTCAGCAAATAAATATAACGGCTCATTATTCACCTAGTAACAACTCCTTGATATCTGGCATTTCCTTGTACTTTGGCTCAAGCCGTTCAGGTAACTGCTCCCCATTAAGATCTAGTAATTTTTGTTTCAATATCAATTCCATTTCCTGCTTCAATAGGCTCTGTTCCGTATTGTCCATCATAATCTCCTCATTTTCTTAGCTTGCAGAAGAGCACTCTTTAGCTGATATGCGTCCTGATATCTCTCATTTGGGTTCAGCTTCATACATTTCGTGACAACCTCACTAAGTTCTAATGGGATTGTCGGATCCTTCTCAGATGGAGTTACAAATCGATCCCACCCAGCGGAACCTCCTCGACTCACATAATCAATACCGAAACGGGGTGATTCGCCGACAAGCAGTTCATACAAGATTACCCCCAAAGAGAAGATATCCCCTCTGTCGCTACCAATACCGCTATGATAACGATTTTGTTCGGGTGCTTGATACCCCACCGTCCCCTCCCCTTTAAACGGTACTCGCGCTGTTAAATTAAAATCGATAATATATATGTCTTCACCCTTCAGCATAATGTTCTGGGGCTTTAAATCGCGATGTTGGTATTTATTTCGATGAAGTGGTATAAGCACATGACAAAGCTTTATTATTATATCTGCTGACTCCAAAAAAGTTAGCTTGACGGACATATGACGCTCGAGTGTCTGTCCTCCTTGAATCAATTGCATAATAAGATAAAAAGTTTCCAATTCAGAATCGTAATGTGATGAAAAAAGTACAGGTACATGTGTACTTATTGAGGATAACCTATTAATAACAGTGGCTTCAGTGCGTGCGGTTTGCAGCTCCGCTCTTGCCACTTTGAGGATTTTAATTCCAACTTTTCTCTTCTCCGTCTCATCAAAAGCTTCGACGAAGGTAGATCCGGCACCGCTATAAAGCTCTCGTTCGAAACGATATTTATGCTCTTTTCGAAACTCTAAATCATACATGGGCCGTCGCCTCCTTTTCTAGCATGCTCAGAATGGCTTCAATGGCAGGGCGATCTTCTGCTATTGGGCTGATCGCCAAGGAAATGGTATCAACGAACTCTCTCGAAAGGCGCAGCTTAGAAAGTTGTGCTACATTCTTGACGGCGGCAACGTTGATACCAAACATATAAAGAACAAGTAAGCCAAACGAATAAATATCAACAGAAGGCCATGATGTATCTTTTCGTAAATCAAGCTCTGGCGGCATATATATGTCCGCACGGTTCATGTATTGACTGACGACGGTTTCTACCTCTGGATGATATAACTTCGCATATTCGAAATTCCCGATTTTTGGCACACGCTTGCCGTTTCTCCCTCTAGTAATCATGATGCTGGAGGGATTCAAATAACGGTGAACGATCGGATCTTCACCTCCATGCATTTCTGCAATACCCTTCGCTATACCAATAAGAAGATCTAATCTTTCCCCTAACGTAATACCCTGAAGTGACAGCTTGTCGAGCATTACCGCATCTCCTGGTAATTCATAACAAGTAAAGAACAGATCATTGTCTGGCTCCGTTTCAATTAGAAAGGTCTTCACAATATGCTGCGGTACCGGTTCGCTGTTCCAACGGGATTCAAGCGCATACATGTCACGTAAAATAAATGTTGAGTTTGAATCATTCGACGACTTACGGAATTGTCTGATTAAACAGGTCGTTTTTGTGTTTGTAGTTGGGTTCACTCTTTCTCCCAGATACTTGACATCACAAGCCTCGCCTGTATCTTTCTCAAGTTTACGTAGAGGAATAACATTCAAAATAGGCATAACATCCTCATTACAAGGTGGTGTCACAATTTTATGAAACCTGTAATAATAATTGCGCACAACTTCATGCAACTTCTTTATTAAATCTAGCGCTTCTTTGGTCCCAAATGGGTTGAACTCTTTCGAGTGAACACCAGAATTTGCCTTTTTACGAGTTATATGAAGAGCGGATTGTTGCTCGCTTGTAAACAAATTTAGTCGCGTACAAGCATCAATTCGATTTTGAATGGTCGGCTGATTCCCTATAGGAAACTGAATCCGATGCTGCTCGCATAACCACTTCAACCAATTTTCCAATGATTTTCTTAGCAGATCTACTGAGGTATTTGGTTGCGTTTTAGCTTTAGACTCGGCTAACTTGAAGTAATCTACAACGTCCTCCGGCACTTTTGCTTCGTTCAAGAACTCGAAATTCCCTGCCATTTGCATTTCTCCCCATTATCCGGTTGTTTGTATAAAAAAGGGAGCCTTGCGGCTCCTCAGTGTTACTGGTTACCTATACCTACTATGGCGCAATTGCCTGAGTAGGTGGTGTGTAAATGACTGTTTTCGTGTAGGTTGAGCTGACCCTGCCTGCACTATTCTTAGCGTAGATCGATATTTGATTTGCTCCCGGTGATAAAGTGATCGTCTTGGTAACCTGAGACGTTCCCTCTATCTTACCGTTAATATAAATTTGGAGTGTGCCACCGCTAGGATCGGTTGCACTTACCGTGTATGAAAGGTTGGCTGTTGTAGTTGTATCAGGGATATTACTTACATTCAAGGTCGGTCCAGGAATAACATAAGTAATTGTTTTAACGACAGTAGCCGTTGATTTACCTAGATTATTCGTTGCTTTAAACTCGAATACGTTTGCTCCCTCTCTTAATGTGACGGTTTGCTCCATACTTCTCGAGCCAACGTCTTTGCCATTTAAGAACAAACGTGGATTGCTATCGTTTACGTCTTGTGCACTAGCTCGCAGAACGATTGTAGCCACACCTGTAGATAGCGGAAGTTCGTCAACCGTGAGTGTCGGCGGTGGCGATGTGTACGTAACCGTTTTTGTTACTGTGGTGGTTTTGCTCTTATCGTTCGTCGCTTTAAACGTAATCGTATTTATACCTTCAATTAAATTTAGCGTGTATGAAATACTGCTTTCACCGACATATCCGCCATTTACGTAAATATCAGGTTTGCGATCGTAAACATCGCTTGCGCTAACCTTTACGGTAATCGTCTTCGTTGACGTCGTTTCAGGAATTGAATCCACCGTCAAACTTGGCGGCAAAATCGTGTATACCACATTCGTTGTTGAACGTACTTCTTTACCGCTAGAACTAACGGCTCTGATTGTAACCGCGTTCTCACCTTCCTTAAAAGAGAGACTAGTGGTAACTGAGCCTTTCCCTTTATAGGTTTCGTTCACATAAATAGAGGGTTCCCTGTCATATAAATCCTCGATTGATATCGTGATAGGTGCCGTATCGAACACGGTATATTCCGATAAGCCAGACACATTAATCTTAGGTGGTTTAATTAAGTATGTGATCTTTTTCGACCATTCCGTAACTTTACCGAATTTATTTGTAGCTCGAAATGCGATTTGGTTCTCACCTTCTACCAGATTCAATGTTGATTGGAACGATCCGTTCTCAAGTTTTGTTCCGTTCAACGTAACTGCAGGTGCCGAATCGTTCTTATCCGATACTTTTCCGCTCACGGTTAATGCTTTAAAGAAGACTGTATCCTCAATGGAATTAATACTTAGTTCTGGAGGAGCAACGTTGAAGCGAATCTTTCTATC
Source organism: Paenibacillus sp. J31R30 (assembly GCF_059692115.1). Classification (NCBI taxonomy): domain Bacteria; kingdom Bacillati; phylum Bacillota; class Bacilli; order Caryophanales; family Paenibacillaceae; genus Paenibacillus; species Paenibacillus sp. J31R30. Next base: position 16,349 of record NZ_JCAUAV010000016.1, read on the forward strand.
AACTAACGTGCGCTTCTGGAATTGGTTGAATGCTTCAATTGAGATGTTATTTACCCCTTCATCCAATGCTAGGGTATATGACCATTCACCACTACCATTCACAGAAACCTCTCTATTATTTATCCTCAAAATAGGTTTGGTATCGTTGATATCGCTCAATTTACCGTTCAGTTTCACGTTTTGCCGATCCGTTTCTTGCGGTGCTTCTACCGTCAATTTAGGGGCAGGAATTGTAAACCCAACTTTATATATATAGGATTTATACCTACCATTTGGCTTTACAGCCTTAACCTCGTATTGATAGGTACCCTCACCTTCTTGGAGGTCGTTATCCGCTTGATAAGTCCCATTATAGTTAGGTGTTTGTTCATCATTCACATAAATTTTAACTAACTTATCCACTTTGCCAGAAATACTCACTTTAGGAGTTTCTACACTGTCTGCTACATTTACAGAAAGTTGAATATCCTTCATCACAGGCATATGTGGAGACTGCATTAAACGTGATAGCAACGTCGCAGCGGCAGCCCGAGTCAGCCCGGACTTTGGCTGAAACGTCCCGTCCTCATAGCCATCAAGCAATTTATTTTCAATCGCGGCTGCTATGTAAGGTTCTAATCCCGATGAAATGCGATCAGCATCCGCAAACTTCTGACGAATCTTGCTTACTGGATTAGAAATAGCATCCGTATTAATCTTCAAGGCTTTAACAAGAGCGACTGCTACATCTTCCCTTGTTATCACTTCCTCTGGTTGGAAAAATGCCAAGATACCTGCATCGATACCACTTACATAATCTTTCACAGCTTCAATATAAGGCATAGACCACTTATTATTCGCTACATCTGAGAATGTAGATTCAGTAACGTTAGGTAAATCAGCATCCATTGCGAGTGTCAGCAACTTGCTAAATTGTTCGCGTGTTAACGAGTTTTCAGGATGAAATGTTCCATCTTGATAGCCATCTACAACACCCTGCTTCACAATATGTTGAATTGCATCATTCGCCCAGTGATCCGAGCCCACATCCGAAAAAGATTTTGTTAGAGGTGTTTGTGCAGCTTCAATTTTGTGCCCGCCGCTCCAGCCCAGTACAAGGCCTAATCCAATCGAAACTGTAAGGAGCAATTTGCTAGTCATGTGTCTCAAGGGATCTCCTCCTTAGTTTCAGAATTTGTTGATGCCCCTTTTTGCCTTTTCTTTTTTCCATTTCTTGAGTTTAAACATTTTGAGAAATTGCTGTATTATGCTTTCATTACTCACTCGCCGAAGCAGTGTGGTCTTTGAATCAATTTTGAGGCCCTTCAGCTTCTTCTTGAGAAGTTTGTTCTTCTTAAGCAGCGTAGGCTCTGTTCTTGTGAAAAATGCTTTAAGACTTGAATAAAACAATTCAACGTTTCTGTCAAATGGCTTTCTGTAGTCAACCCATGAGACCAGACGTCCTAGAGCCTCACTGCCACCCTTTTCATAAACAAATCGAATCAGTTGGGGATATTCATAATGACTATCATCTTGTTGACCACTAATAAACGCAAATAAAAGCATATGAAATGTATTTTCGTCTAAATTCAGTTTAAATAAGTCCTTCAGTATATAACGGGCTTCTAAGCTCTGCCCATCTAACATTTCCCAATTCCCTTCAAGCTTAAGGCTGTTAAGTCGGTCCTCAGGGTCCAACACAACTACACCATATATAAACTTGATGAGCATGAGCTTGTCCTCGTCCTGTTTGGAAATATCCCATTCCTTCCAGGAACGAGAATCCACATGAATAAGGAATTCTAGTTGCTTCCACTCTTCTTCGCTGAGTTGCTCTGGAGTTAACAGCGTTAGCAATTCCCCGCATATAGCTTTTTCCAACATCGGTGCCAATATATCGGCGTCTATTTGACCTTCTCTACAAAGAGTGTCAATAAGAACATCTAACTGTATCGATACGGCAATCGGATTACGCTGATTTTTTCGAATCAAGCGTTGGGCTGTCCGCTCAACTTCTTGTATAAGTACGCTATTCCTCCATAACGAATTGCCCACAGTTCTGAACAAAGTAAGCTCACTATGAAGCTTTTGGGTGGAATCAACCTGTTCCAATATTTGCGAAAAGTATTTTTCAATAAGCTTAGGATTTATGCCAAGCAATAAGCGAATAACGCTCAGATAAGCAATGTTGTCTTTTTTCACAACGTGCAGCATCTCGAAAGCCGGGCTCGCACCTTGACCATACTCTGCAATATTATGAATAAAAAGGGAAAGCATCTTTTGAACGTATTCTTGATCAGATGTTGACAATTTCCCGTAATTGCCCATAAAACTCTGAATATAAATGAGATCTGGCGTATATTTACTAAGAGCATCTGCCTTAAGTAATTTCAAGTAAAGGCTTAGTAGTTGAGGCTTTTCTTTGTCTTTACTAAGAAATGATGATATTGCATTCAAATGACCCGCACGGTTACTTTCATAAAGTGAAGGGTTTTGTGAATCTTCCTGAATCTGATAAAGCCCGCAAAGGTTATAATAACTCTGAGTCGAATGCTTGATCTCAATTGGCAAGTCAGCGACAGCCTCGTCACAGAAGTTGAAAAACTTATCTAAAATGGCATCGTTGTACCGCTGTTCCCATACGTAATCCAAATAAATATGTTCTTTACCAGGCAGTTCCGTATTTCGAAATTTTTGGGCATCGATGTCAAAAAGCACATCCCGCTCCAAGCCTTTCTCAGCAGCTGCTATACTGCCCTTCTCCACAAACATGAGATGGATATTTTGCCGGCTTTCCGGTTCGTTATTATACGTAACTACGCCTAGCTGGCGTCTCATTTCCCAAGGCAGCAATTTATAGAGCAAAATACATAGCCTTTTCGCATCGTCGGAGCATGCCGAAATATCACTATTTAACGAGACATAAATTTTACGCCTCGGGCCTGTTTTTACTGGTGAAAGGGCTGCCATTACAGCATATACAAGTTGTTTAAATAAAAGTTCGTTAAAGCCGATCTGTTCAAGCAGATTAAAATCTACCTGCTCACTAGTACATGTTACATTTGACAGTTCCGCCAATTGCTTGCCCTCTCGAATGTCATATCTACTGACAAAACTATTAATGTGAAACAACTTCTCCGGTTTCTGCAAAAATTCATCTTTTCTTAATTCGGGAATGAGCAGTTGATGTGTAAACGTACTGCTTCTTTGCCCTGTGAAATCAGCACTTACATATAAACTTCTGCCTGCTACCAGCATTCCGTTACTTGCCGGAAAGACAGTAGTGGAATCAGGAAATTGACTGCCGTCCGCATCGGGACGTGTAAGAAGTTCCTTCGGCGCCTTGTAAAGACAATATGGCTGAAGTACACTTTGTACGAATCGCCTGTCCAGAGAAGGCGACATCGCTACGGTATCGAAACCTTCGGTTGTGCGAAACACTCCCTCACGATCACGCGTGTATATATGCTGTAGGATAGGGTCTCTTACGGTCACGATACATCTCTCCTATCAACGAATCCAAGTTGATGCAGCAGCCATACGAACGGCTCGTCTACACGAATCGGTGTAACAACACCTGACAATTGTTGATTAACAGGATTAGAACCTAAGGAAGATATGGCAAAGTACGCTTTCTTAGTAAAATAAACGTCAACAGCACCCTTGAATGGGCGGTCAACCTTTTCCAAAAACCGTTCAATTTCACCGTTAATGTTTTCAAACTCATTATTATCTAGAAATTGTTTGTGGGAAATATTACGGAAAACGTTGCTATTTGAACGAATGTACTCACTATCGTCTTCCTTTAAATATTGCAGCATATCACTTTTCGTCAAAACAACAGCGGTTGGAATGGATGTTTTCCCATTTGGCTCATGAGCTATGAAATTTTCATACAAAGCGGAAACAACATCCAATGGTTCATCGTAACGCTCGGAAAACTCACCCTGTTCTTCTCCTTGGTTAAGATGAATTTTCTCCCGTATCGTCTTAATTTGAAGAGGGTCAACCAAAAACATAATCCCTGCCGAGTTTTTAATATGCGCTGCCTGCAGCTCCATATAATCCCTTCTTGTCAATCCATCACCAGCAACATCAAAAAAAACTAACATTAAAGGTTCTTTTTTCTCGTCCTTGAATTTAAACTGAAAGATAAAGGGTTCCATTTGTTCATTTGGGTCAGTAGCCGAGACCATTTGACCGCGATTAAATATGGGGTCCGAAAAACGATCCTTGAAACGTCTGCTGACCTCAGGAGTGAGCGGTACGCAAGCAGCATCAAAGTTTGCAGCTGTCGAATTCAATAATGTATGAACAAGAGAGGCGATAAACACAGATTTACCAACTTGAGATGCACCTACAATAGAAATGATGTTGCTTGGAATTTTGCCCGCGACGACCGGAAGTTCATTATGGCAATGAGGACACAATCTTCTTCGACTCGTTTCCCCATGGCGATCAACAATGCCAACCAATACATTTTCGGAATATATCCGACTTTCATCGGGAATCGTATTTGGATCTATAACTGCGTGTTCATAACTTTCCCCCATATTAAAACGCTTTCGCCATTTACTAAGCTTATCATCGATACGCTCCATAAACGCATCATCATCGTCACGAATATGTGTTGCCCGGAAAACAACTTCTTCAGGTTCGAACTTTTCAAAGCAATAAGGGCAAACAATGCTGTAAAACGGTGGTTTAACTAGCGTACTTTCTTTACTTCCAAAAATTCTCTTTAAAAAACTGACCATCTCATACACCTCTTACTCCCTAATTAATTCGAAAAACTCGCCATACATTTTACCATCGGTTAGGAAAAGTCTTACAAACTCATCCTTACCAATCTCAAAATCAGGCAGTACTTGACGTCCTGATGAAAACTCTCGTAGCAGCGGATATACAACGCCATCTTCACGTCCAAATGGCTCTTCCCCTTGCTTCTTCACATAGCACAATACATTACGTGGTACTGGTATTTCACAAAACAGCTCCAAGGTAACAGGTTTTCGTTTCTGGAACCAGCCGCGGCCGTAGCTCACCTTGTAGCGGATTTGCGCACGGGAACCGGCGATCCGAATCACGTTATGATCGTCAAACTGCTTTAACGGCTTTATTTCACCATTTTCACGAACACATGGTATGATTCGATACATGATAACGCCAATATGCTCGCTTCGCTCGCGAAATCCAATCGTTGTCTTGTACTCTTCTCGTGTAAGCAGCTTGAAATTGCGAGGAGAGAGCTGCTCATATGGTAGTTCCTCTCCAAGTTTAAAGGCATATATATATACGTATTGAATATCTTTTGGCCATTCCCAGGTCAACTGACATTCTCCCTGATAACGCTGTCCGGTTGCTTTGGTAATTCGTTGTTGCTCCCCTAACTCCCCCCATTGCATCATACCGGTCTCCTTTCATGATTACCGAAACTGTCGATGTCCTTTACTCCGGTTTTTATCTTGATTTGCGAACTGTTCCTTTCCTTCACGTCGAAACTCATCCTCCCGATAAGAAGATTCTACAGGGGTTGGTCTTGTCAATGTCTTTCCAACCATAGAGAAAGTGACGATCAGTGCCAGAACAAGATCTGCAACTGCACGATAGCCCGCTGGCCAGAGCGCATCCCTTAATCCGAACTCTAATACCAAACCTGCGACAATACCTGCGATAGTTCCTCCAACAATAAAACGGCGTGCCAAGTGCTTGTTGTTAAAAATAATTCCTAACGTGAGACCTAAAAGAAGACCAATAATGGTTAGTGCCAAAATTCGAATAAAAGCGTACCATACGCTTTGGCCCGCCATACCCACTCGTTCTCCTACAAGTATCCGATCATCTTGTCCGGAATAAATCTGACTCATGGTGTTCTCTAGCTTCTCAGCTCGTTTTACCGAATAGTAACGTCCTCCCGTTTGGGACGAAATGTTTTTGAGGAGCTGGGTTCCCTCGTCCCCGCCCCCCAACATTCCGATAGTGTGAATGGCTGTATGGCTATCCGCAAAAGGAGCAAGCATTGTCGCAGTATCCACGTCACTATATCCATCCGATAGTAAGATGATGGCACTCTGACCTTGTGTGGCCCCACTTCCTGCCATTTGAGTACGAGCCATCTCAAGTGCCTTTCCAATGTCTGTACCGTTACTAGGATTAGCTGCATGTGCAAGCTTATTTTTGACATCCGTTCTAGCCGCTTCGTCGGCTAATGCGGTTACTGGCAGCAACAGCTCGGCTTGGTTATTAAATAGAATGATAGATACCCGCACATCCGAGGCCATTCGATCAATGAGATACTCCGCAGACTTCATGCTTAATCGATCCGGATCTGTTTGCAACATACTTTCTGATCGGTCAATTACTAAGAAATAATCTTTAGGCGGCTTGATACCGGAAAATGATAATCCATAGATGAACTGAAGCAATGCACCAGCTACAAAAAGCATGCCAAGTGATACTGGTATCCATAGTTTCCAAGACTCTCTTGAATAACGAACGCGCCAACTGGAACCGTTCAAGTCTGGGGATATTGTTTCGGCAATTAAACACGCAAAATTTACTGTCAGTGCAAAAACACCAAAATATAACCCCATTAACCAAACGGAATGCAAATGTCCGCCTAAACCATCAAGCAAAAGTTCGCCAATTACAAAACCGACAGTTCCTCCAACGAGGCTTGCAACGATGAGCAAGATATTGAGTTCTCTAAACATTAGGCTTCCTCATATTCCCGATATTCATTGTTCCGTTCTGTTGCCATATGAAAAGATGGCGGGTGAAACTCATAACCACTGGTCACATATGTAACGTAATATCGTTTGGCGTTTCGATAAAACATCGTATCTTGCAGCCTAAACCCACCCATTAAATTCAGCTTTTCAACGCCACTACGCATCCGTTCGTCCACACAGCCCACTTTGCAGGAAAGGTTCTTGTGGTCAGTTTGAAAGGCATACTGTATGAATTCACTTTTATAGTCGCCAATCAAGTATTTTTCTTCATATCGATGTTTATGGCCTGACTGATAGACGTCCAAACGAATAGAAGCTTCTTTCTCTAACGTCTCATACAACTCACGGAAAAGTCCTGATTTCGTAAGCGCGTCATCACTTTCGTAACGCACTGCTACATTAGCACGATCCAGTAATTCGTCTTCGAATGACTGAAGAAATAACCTATGCGTGAATAGGTCCTGATTGACTACTTCGATCAGCTTCCATGCAAAGGCATCTTCATCTTTTTCAAGTAAAAGCATGACACTGCCAAAAAAACGATCATCAAACAGATATTTTTTCCCATACCGTTGTTCCCATTCACCCATAACCGTATCAACGACTTGAAGGTAATACTCGTCAATATTGCAACCCAAATACCCGCTGGTTTCACTGGCTGCAGTACTGCTAAGTTCCGATAATAGCGATCGGATACCGTTTAATTGCTCAACATATCTCAGTCCTTGTGCGTGAAACTCTTCTAGTACGTATATGTGCATTTTGATATGTTTAAGCAATAACTCATTAATAGCCATTTCATAATGAAGACCGTACACCTTCTCTAGCAATGACTGCGTAAATCCTGATAGATTAAACTTCTTGGACATCCATCCCAGTAATCGAATGCGGGAGAAGGTCTGCACCTCGACACGTTCTTGCCCCAGCAAATCAAGCTTCGCTTTTAGCTCTTCCTTACGGCTCTCAGCGGCTAATACTAAAGACTGAAGCACCGCAAAAACGCTGTCTTTACCTTTCGCGTCCATCCATTTAGATAAACAATAAAACCCTAGGTTGGGATCATCTAACACACGCTCTCTAATCCCTTTTCGAAATTGTTCCTCATCTTGACGTTCCCGGTATGCTTCCTCTGCCTTATCTACATAGGAGCTTAAAAATGCCTTTGCAGAATCGCCATACAAATGATGCTCCGCCTGCTCCATTGACATGTGTTTTAACGTGTCGTATGAAATATCTTCATGGATGAGACCGTACATATGATTCAAAATCTCTTCCGGAGGAGGCAATAGCTCTCTCACCGTTTGTTCCATCTGCATCGGGCGTAATCCTAGGACATCTAGAACAAGTGATGTATCCAGCCAACTATTTTCTTCTAAACGGTTAATTAATTTATTCAATGAATGACGTACGACCGTTAAAGCAATCGTTTTATTGGGTCTACGCACATGTGAAAATCCTGCGGACACATAACAATTACCGCTACCTTGCTGATCAATATACAAGTTCTGTTTAAATTGCTGATTATTGTATGGATTTAGCTCCGGAACAACACCTTTGGATATATCCCTATTTTTCAGCAAATTTAAATGGCAGATAAGTTCATAGTTATAGCGAATGCCATGTTCGGATACAATACCGCGCTCATCCTGATTACTAAGCAGGAACACGAGATCGAATAAGGGAGAAGGTCCATGAATACAGGGAAGCTTTATATGATCCTGCGTTACTTGGAGTAATTTCTCATATTTGTAATCACGTCGTTGAAACATCTCAACCTCACTTAGAAATCCGAGCCCCATAGAGGAAGCATAACCGAAGCCTTCCCCTGAATTCGTATTTAACAGAGCAAACAGATCTACTTGCACAGATCGAAACGATTCTTGAAAGAGCGATTCAATCAATACCGTCAAATCCGGCAACAGAACGTTGCATGGATCATCGACACGCGTAACAACGGCAATATTGACTCGTTGAAGCGATGCATACATACGCCCATACTCAGCAATTTTGCTGTACATCTTACGAAGCAGGACGTTCAATTCGAAAAGTTGCTCTTCATCTTGATGAAACCGCTCATGCAACGCAGGACGCAGTGTCTTTTTATCTTCCTGCGGTAACGGCAACTTCCAGTTATACACGTTCTCTCTCTCGATAGTCGCATGATCAGATGTATGAACCTGCAAATAGACGACACCAGAGCTATTTAGCCATTTACGACTATTAATCCCATGAATGACTTCAAGTGCCTCGCTTACTTCGTCCCCAAGGAAAAGGAAGACGATCGGATTATTAATCCGTCGTCTCTCATCTCCTTCATCGTGAACGTCATCCATCCGCAAAGCGTAGTCATTGGCGAATGTAGTCCAAATATTGCGCATGTCATTCACTCATTTCTTCCAATGTTCTATTTCTAGTTCAGTACCTTCACAATATCTTTGATTTTGTTCGTTACATTGCGATAGAAACGGTACATATCTTCGCCATTTGCCCATTCAGCCCGATCGTATTCGAGCTTGGAAATGGATTCTGCTCCTGACGCTGCCATTTCCTTTAGAGCAGTGATTACCGGCCCCAGATTCTCCGAAGCGCTAAGCTGCTCTGCCCGCTTCGACGATTTACGCTGCAGATGCGTTGTTTTTTTCAAATCCAAGTTACGAATTTTGGAGAAAATTTCATACTCTACGAATTTATTAACTTGCATGACATTTACAAATGATTCCCAAGACTCTTCGCCCTCATCATGATCGAAGATGTACACAGCGCCTTTCTTACGGATCGTCTCTGTATACATGGCTTCGATGAACAACTGAACTTGCTTCTCCTCGTCTGCGAATCCTTCGAGAAGCTTCTCGAACTCTACGATCTGCGCTTCGATCTCAGCATATTTCACCATTTCTCCGCGAACTATACGGATCATGTCTGGTGTACGAATCAAGTTCTCTTTGGCCCAATTTTCGTCAACACTGCCGAAAATATCGCGTCTCCCTTCGACTGGCAGACCTTGTGTCACATAGTTCTTAAGATCCGTTACGCAACGTTTTACTTCGCCGAGATTAGGTCGCTCTGATTGAAGCTGCAATTGGTAATCTGCCAAGTGGAGCTTTAGATCGAACGACTGCGTAATTACACACTCATAACGGCTGATCGCACCATTATCTGTCGTCTTCTCACGAATAACGCCCTGTGCCAATGCAGATGCAAACAATTGTCGAATTTCATGATTATATTTCTTAATTCGATCGTTGGAATACGTATCCCCCCATGATTTCTCAGGGATCGGGGAAGGCAAATTCGTCCAATTAACTTTTTCGTTCATAACCAAGTGACGGCCGATACCTTCTGGCTCCAAGATCGTTTTCTCATAGCTCTGTTCATACAGCTTAAGCGGTGTATAAAGGAACAGCGGAATTCCGTTCTGTGTGTTAAGCCAAAATATCCGATTCTTGACCTGGCTTTCCTTAATGGTAAATCTCGTATTAGCGATTGCGTTATCTTGAAAGCTTTTGATTCCTTTATAAATATGTGTAGCATTAACCGGTACGGAAATGAGCCCCCATGAAGGGAAATTGTAGTTGCCCATACTGTTGTTCAGATGGAACACTGGCTTTGCCTCTTCATACAGGCGTCCAGCAATTCGTTGCTCTACGATTTTATCCAGAGAATCGTCGCCTCCGAACTTAATTCGCAAGTAATCCTCCATCGAGCGTGTAATTAACTCACCAAAATGTTCCCCTAAAAATTCTGAGATTGAACCAACGATATCGACTTCCGTCTCTCTTACCCAACGATTAGATTGCTCCATAAGGGCCTCGGAAAATTCGCGAATCAAATTATCTGCATCGCGTTCCTCCAGTACTTTGCCAATAAGCTTCGCAACATCAGGAACACTGACAACGTTCCAGTAATAGGTACGATTACCTCGATGATCAAGCTCTTCTTGCGATTTAACGAGAATATCGGCATTACTATGGAAAATTTTATTCAGCTCATTGAGCAGTTCAGTGAACACATCATAAATTCGTGAATGCTCTTCATTTATCAAATGATACAATTCTTCATACAACTCAATCATTTGCTGCAGGCGCTCACGGTCTGCGTGAAGCGTATATTCCTGTATTTTCGCTTCGATATAGGCATCTTTGCGGCGATCCTTCGAAATGAATGCGCTCCGTGCCTCGCCAAACTTAGCCATCGCGTTATCCTTAGCTGCATTAATGTCTCGCGGAATGCGATGTTGGCTCTCTTTTAGCGAGAAAATATAAGCTTCGATCAACTTTAGAATACTAAAGCCTTTGTCGGTGTATATCATCCGTGATGCGTAGTACGGGCCTTGTGTCGGATTTTTAAAAATTTTGGCTATGACATTGGAGAAGCGATCTTTGATTTGACCTGGAAGCTGTTTCCGACATTTGATGTACTCTTCCCGCGCACGAGACAAGTAGTTCTGCTCTAGCTCAGTATCCAAGTTAATGACTTGATTTTTTACGACATTGTTATAACTGAGTCGATCACTGTGTTGGTAACCTTCCAATGCTTGCTCAGGAACGCGTTTATTCAACTCCCTGTGCAGAGACTCTGGATCAAAGCCTAGTCTATTGGCAAATACTTCAATATCTTCCTTTGACGGTACGGCATCAAACATCTTGGACATATGCTCAAATACTTTAAAGGCTAAGTACGTCGTCATTTCCTCAATAGGAATAACCGCTGAGGACGCCCCGAGAATATTATATTGATAGTTCGCCGCATACTGACGAGGCATTTGCTTGATGTTTGTGCTGATGTTACTAATGTAATCATGAATGGCGAATTCTTCCCCGGATTGCTTTTCCTCGCTCGCCATAAAGTTAGTGATATTCTCTGCAGTTACATTCATGCAATAGTCGTAGGAGTTTTCCAACAGTTTGCCATCCAAATTGGTTGCCGAAATCAAATGAGCCAAATTAAATGGTGCCATTCTGGAATTGACTTTCAAAATGCTGCCGTATTGCTGCTTGAAGCGGTCACCACGCTCATCAGCATTCATCCAATAATCCAGTTCCTTCAGTGCGGCATAGCCGTTTTTGCGAATGTATTCGCGTGTATGTTCGGATAAGCTTTTATTCGACAAGTTGACATCCGGGGTAAACAAGTACCCGAGCAGATTGACCTTATCGACTCCGGCCGTGCCGTGTTTGTTCTCCATGAGACCGCGAACAATATAAGAAATGTCCAAGAAGCAGCCGCTGCCGGTACCGCCGGACAAGCCAGTTAATAAAAAGACAAGGAGTTTCTTCTCTGTCCCGACAGTCAGGGTGTTGATTTTGCGTTCGATCGTCTGAACGACCTGATTGATCTTGGTGAAGAGAAGCAGACGTCCTGCCTGTCGCACCCCAGAAGCACCATTAATACCATCAGTGATGGTCAATTCCTTAGAAAGCCATTCATTTATATAGGGCTCAAGCAATGATCGGTCTTGCAATACACCTCCGATTTCTGCGTTGGAGAGCAATACAAACTCCGTTTGGGGGTCTAAACCCATCCCGTTATATTTCTTGTTGCGGTCGTGTTCATTGGTCTCGAATGCAATAAATTCGATATTGTCTGGCTTATCTTTTTTCTTCTTCGATACAGGATCTTCAGGAAGCTTGAATCTTCTGTTTATGTTGTATTTAACGCGTAGCAGCGCGTCTATTCCTGTACCACCCAACCCGATCACTAGCATTGGATTTGCGATCGTATCGACACGAATTTTATCACTGACAATCCCGCCGCCGCCTTTGGAGACGTCAAGTTGTTGGATATGATCTCTAACCGTCGGTTTCATTTGTTATGCCTCCTAATATGTTTAGCGCAGATACTCTAACATAATTGATTTGTTGGTTTGCTTCAGCAATACGCGAATTCGGTCGTTTGCATTCAGTTCAAAGCCCTTACTTGCGTCGATTACACGACCGCTCTTTTCGACAACACAGTCGGTTTTGTTCCATAAAACAAGTCGGTCACCTTTACCTGGTTTAAACCAGATGTCTTTGGTCTCCGAGAATTCTGGTGCAAGTTGTACCAGTTGATGCAATTGAAACTTCCCTCTAAACATGGATAATCTTTTGTACTGCGGAGTGCTTTTTTCACCAAATTCCTCGTCTTTAAGCTCCAATACAAGTTGTCCAACAAATCCGCGTGTCGCTTTCTTTCTGACAGTTAGCAATACACTTAGTAGTGCTGCCAAAAGAAGTAATCCTGCAGCGATGGCGCCATATATAAGCCAGGGTGTCGGCTTTTCAGGCTGGACCGGAGCAGTCGTCTGTTGTACGGGTACTGTTGGGGCAGGCGTTGAGGCCGTCACCGTTTTGGCCGAAACTTTCATAACTTGTGATTCGCGAATAAAGTTAGCATCCTCTACCTTTACGATAAGTTCATAATCATGGCTTTCAGGCAGTTGGAATGAGCCTTGAACACTTTGCTGTCCTACCGTGAGTGGCATCTCTACAGATTTCTGTGAATCGACATCCTTGATCATCAATTTTGCTTTTAAATTTTTATATAGATTAGCATCAGTTACTGGCTGCCCGTTGGCCACCAATTCTGCTTTAATGGGCACTAGATCTCCCACCTTCAACACAGCATTCGGTAACGGATTAACCATCAAGCTGATGTCATAGTTATAAATCAAATTAATATCAATGTGTTCCTTATCAACACCTTTTACCTGCAGCTTCCAATTGCCTTCCATCGGTTTAATCATTTTGATTAATGAGTATGATGTAGACGCGGAATATTGAGCATTGTTTGAAGGTAGTTGCTGTTCTTTACCTGTAGGATCAAAGAGTTTAACTTCCACGCCACTACCAGCAATTAACGAGATATTACCTTCAATAACACTCGAATTCGGTATGTTGACTATTACCTCCTGAAATTCCCCATTTGCCGTTAAACCAGTAAGCGGGACAACTTTCAATTTCAAGTGGTCGGCATAGATATCGCTTAATATTTTGGGAAGATCGCTTGCGCTGCTTGTCACGAAAGATTTCCCGTTCGTCTCATCGGAAATTTTTTGAAGCGGATCACGGTTTAATTTCCCATCCGCATTCAATCCAATTGTATAAATAGGAATCCCTTTAGCCTTTGCTCGTTTAAGTGCGTCTTGCAATAATAAATCCGATTTTTCCTGCGTGCTGTTCGGACTCAAGGAGTTATTGCCATCGGTGAACAGTACAATCATTGGAATATGTCCAGGTTCTGTTCCTGCCGTTTCTAAAATTCTAACTGATTCGTCTACTCCTACTGCAACATCCGTATAGGGACCGCGTGAAAGCTGGTCGATAAAACTTTTTAAATCTCCTTTAGCTTTTGCTCCATCTAGCTTCAAAGGCGCCCGTTCACGCACAATTTGATCTGTATATGCAACAACGCCAATCTTATCTCCTTCGACAGAAGACATATCGATAAACATTTTCATTGCTTCGTTTCCAACTTTATTGACGTCGCTTTCGTTCATCGAATTACTGACGTCCATAGCCAGAACAGCGTCAATTTTTGTCGTATCCTTTTCAGCAGCTTGAATACTCTGCATACAATATGGAGACGACGACAACATGGTAATAACAATGGTGGATAGTAGCAGCTTTCTGATTACTTTCACTCGGTGTCTTCCTCCGTAAATAAAATTAGGTGCTCTCGTTTTATTCATACGACAATAATGAGACAATAGTACCAATTAAATGATAGAATAATAGCAGTCTGCGTAGTAAAATGATAGAATACTTGGGATTAATCCCCTTTCATTTTACAATTTACATGCCTAAAATACTAGTACTTTATACTTATTTATAACCACTAAATATTATAACTAGGGAGAGAGCCAGAACCATGACGTTTACATATCTTATTCTTTTACTATTATTTATTTATCTCCTTGGCAAAGCGTTATTTTTTGTATTTGCAAGTCGTAACTTGTCCTCAAAGTCTCAAATTGATGATTTATTATTAAAACTACTGAATAACAAGGGTGGACAACAATGAGCCAAAAGATTGCTGTACACATTCGACATATCAAGAGAGCAAGATACCGCTTCGAACGTCTCCGTCACTGTAGGCACTGCGGCTCATACTCTACGCTTTGGGATGAACGCTGCGTAGCATGTAACCGTGAAAAGACATTCATTAGCGTGAGCGAGCAGGCCAAAAGAATTAATCAGCGTGTCCTGCGTAGTGATATCCTGATTATTGCGCTAGGTGGCTGTGCAGGCATTAGCGTAGCTCGAACAGTGCCTGATTTGATTCTTGCTTTTGCGCTTAGCCTCACATTCTTCTTCGTCTATCGCTGGTTTTCTAAGCGTTACCAAGATAAAGTCGAACAATATCGTCTCTACCAAATATTGGCTAGTCGTAGTCCATGGATACAAAAGAGCCTAGAAAAAGAAATCGAAATCTCGGTTAACGATATGCTAGAAGAACGTTTTAAAGACGGTTATGAAAAGCTCCGCGAAATTTCAATGCTAATCGACAATAACGATATCCGTAAGCTTAAGCTTGAATGTCTCAAACATTTTATTCTTCGCCGTGATATGGAGTTGGAGCTTGCGACACTAATCCCTAATGAATTTGATCCTGATTACGCTAATTACCTCCTGGATGTCGGTAAGATAAACCCTCAGCTCATTAATGTAGAAGTTATCAACTTCGCACTTCGTGAAAAAGAGCGCATCAAAAGCATGGAGCAAGGTCAAGAGTTACTTGTTCAAATTGCTTCGGCTATCTTGCTTGTTAAAGGATATCTAAAAAGGTATCACGCGTTTATTGAAGAGTATGTAAGCTTACTTCATCGTGACGCTCTACTTCGCCTTTGCAAGTTACTTAGTGAGGATCTCAAGGCATATCCTTCACTTGTCAAGAAGGCTAAACAAGTAGTCAAATTGAAACATCAATTTGATCCTGAATTCCAAGATGTCATTTAGAAGGGATGAGTTTAATGTTCTTAACTTATAAACATACAACTTGGCTTTACCGAATCATCGCGCTCATCCTTATTCCACTTCTGTTTTTGGCCGCATACAAAACGTACCGAGGCATTTTAAAAATCGAGCTATATCAACAAGCTGAGAAGAATCGCCAGTCTGACCGATTAATCTCCGCGGAAGAACAGTTTCGAGCTGCTTCGGAGATTACAGCCCTACACTATAAAGACAACGAAACACAAGCCGCTTTAGACGCATTAAAACCAATAACAGGCATTAAAACCATGTTGAACTCGATCAAAACAGAGGCAGACGAGGCAAGTGACGAAGATGATGTCACTAAGCTACTAAGCATTTATCAGGATTACGTTAAAAAAACGGCGGAATATGCGGGAAAAGACAACTTCACAAAGAAAATTTATTCTGAAGCTACTACATATTATTCGTTAGATACCGTATTTAAAGATGCACTAGAGGATTTTCGAAAAAAGGACATGAAAAGTTTACAAAATGCTTTAAATAAAAAAGCGTTTTCAGAGGAACATAATCTGAGCAACCTACTACAGCTCCATAATGTATATGATCATCATGATGCCAAACGAATTGGCGAAGGCTCTGCGTTGGTAGAGGAATTTGGAAAGGGAAAACTAGACAACATTTTCAAGGACAAGGGTATGGATGAATCATTGAAGGAAGCTACAAAATTACTTACCTTATTTAAGAGTAATGGTGCGAAAAGCGAATGGCTTACGGCAAAAGTCGACGAATTCGTCAAGGCCGGACTGAAACAAGCGTCAGATCAAGCTGACTTAACTGATTTTGCTGCCAAGGTCAAAGTGTTTCAATCAAGTAAAGAGTGGGCTTCTTCCCCATCCACAGTGCCTGACTACATCAAGTCTATTGTCCAAAATCTTTTAACCAAAGCCGCACAGCTTAATGATTCCGGCAAACACGACGACAGCATTGCGCTCTATCGACAGCTCGCTGCAGTGACGGACACATCTGGACAAATTCAAAACATAGAATTCAAAATACTCGAAAGCGATCCAGGAAAACTTCTCAAGAAAGCTGCACCTGATCGTAACTTCACTGTCATCGGCACCTTTAAGGGAGGCGGTGATGCACTTGCCTCAGTTATTGGTACGGATGGTGATACAATCGGCTTAGCACGTTTAATGACTAACGGCAATGTAAGTTACTCAGCAGGTACGTTGGGTGGCGGTATACAGGTTAAATCAGCCCGGCTTGCTCCTGAGCTATCTGCCCAAGGACAGCAGGCACTTCTAATTGAAGCGGCTCCCCGAACACGGCAGCATCACTACATGGCCTATGCAATTGCGGAAGACGGACTGCGTAAAACACTTGATGTAGATGCAGACCGAATTAATAGTGAGGGATCCGGCGTATTGCTTATCGACAACATACCAGGTGACGGAGAGAATCAACAGTCGTACTACGAATATAAGGGCGGAAAATACACGTTCACAAGAATTAAACCAGATTATATTGAAATTGCTTTGGAGAATTTAAGTAATTATCGGAACGTGAAAGTCCGCTTTACTTGTAAAATTCTCACTGCAGATGGTAATAACGCTGTTGTTGCTTTGAACGACCAGTACGTTCTGCTCACTAGCTCATCAGGGTCATTGAAGCCCGGTAACGCAGTCGTAACCGGAAAATGGACAAGCACCAGTGAAATAAAAAAGGGTGCCCAGTCCATAACTGCCTATAATTTTCAGGTGACTGCTATTAATTAGAAACATATTTATCCAGTCGATGATTCCTGTATTGAGCAGGGATCATCTTTTTTTATCCCCTTAACAGGGCCCCATACCGCGGACACAAAAAAAGTCCCGACATCACTATTCTCGGTGATGTCGGGATACTATTTTTTAAAAACTATTTCGTTGCGTCGATTTGCTTAAGCCTGTGTACGGGAGACTTTCACTTCTTAAAAATTAAGAAATTGCCCGACACTACTCTCATTAATTAAATATTTGATAATTCGTTTCACTACATAACTCGCAGCTTCTTCGGTTGAAAACTTACTTGAATCGATCACAACTTCCGGGTTCCCAGGTATATGATTCGTGCTGGAGCTTACATAAACTTCAAAATACTCTTTGCCAATGATGTCTCGCACAGTTTCATGGTCGTTTCCGATCGGGGAATCACTCGATACCAATGCAATAAGTCCAGCATCGTTCATCAATTTCGCAACTTCTGCTAATCGCTGCAACGATTCTCCGTGGCCATTCCCCAGTAACATCGTATGGTGGCCTGTCGATACCAAACGTTTCTCGACTTCCTTCGCAAGGGCCGATTGATCTGAAACCGAACCCGTGAACCAAAGGGTCAACGGATTCTGACCTTTTTGCTGAGCACGAACATCTCTGGTGATTTCCGTATCTAACCGCGCAGAATTGTCGGAGCTTTGAAGGATTTGCTCAATCACTCCACAAGCTGACGTCATATTGGTGACACGATCGATCAGAATAAATCCGCCGATGCTTTTATTTTGTTCGAAAGAATCAATAACGATAGCGTCAGATAAGGAAAACTCACATTTGGCTAATTCATTTTTGACAATATGATCGGTTGGAACCGTTTTTCCAGTATTGATTTCGATTTTATGCGTAATGGCCGTTACGGTACCTGGCAGGACCTTCGTTCCTACTTTGACCAGATAGTTCTTGCCTGGCGTCAGAACGGAATCATCCATCCAAAGAATCGTAGCACTAAATCTATCCGCCTCTTGGATTTGACTATCCTTCGTGAATACACAGCCCCGCGAAACGTCGACTTCCCGATCCAATTGAATGGTTACGGGCTGTCCAGCATAGGCATAATCACGATCTTGGTCTCCCACGAGGATCCGTTTGACTTTCGCCTTCTCATGACTAGGCAACGTTGTCAGCTCATCGCCAACCGCGATACGCCCAGCCTCAATTTGACCTTGGAAACCGCGGAATGTATGATCCGGACGGCATACACGCTGAATCGGCATCATAAATTGCTTCGCATTGTCATTCTGATGAACGTCCACATTTTCCAAATACGGCAGCAAGGCAAGGCCTTCGTACCAAGGGGTATTTGGCGATTTTTTCGTAATGTTATCCCCTTCTGTGGCAGAAACAGGAATCACCTGAATGCTGTCAAAGTGAAACTCAGCGGTCAATTGCAAGAACTCTTGTTTGATCGCGTCAAATATCTTAGGATCAAAGCCCACTAAATCCATTTTATTCACTGCTAAAACAAGATGTTTAATGCCCATAAGTGCGCAAATCCGAGTGTGGCGCTTGGTTTGGGTAATAACCCCTTTCTTTGCGTCCACAAGAATGATAGCCAAATCTGCAAAAGATGCGCCAACGGCCATGTTACGGGTATATTCTTCGTGTCCAGGTGTATCCGCTACGATGAACGAACGGTGATCTGTCGTAAAATACCGATAAGCCACATCAATCGTAATGCCCTGCTCACGCTCTGCTAGGAGCCCATCAAGCAGCAAGGAATAGTCAATTTTGCCGCCGCGGCTGCCAAGTCTGCTGTCTAGTTCTAATGCTCTTTCTTGGTCAGCGAACAGGAGCTTTGCCTCATAAAGCATATGTCCAATCAAGGTGGATTTTCCGTCGTCCACGCTTCCGCAAGTAATAAATTTAAGAAGACTCTTCATTTTAGAAATAACCCTCCCGTTTACGTCTTTCCATACTTCCAGCCGCTTCTTGGTCAATCACCCGCGTTGTCCGTTCGGATGACACCGCACCCAGGGTTTCTTCAATAATGGCATCAATCGTATTCGCCTCCGACTCAGCACCGCCAGTAAGAGGATAGCAACCTAATGTGCGAAAACGCATCTTCTTCATTTCAATTTTCTCATGAGGCTCAAGCTTCATGCGATCATCGTCAACCATGATGAGATGTCCGTCGCGTTCGAGTACAGGTCTTTCTTTGGCAAAATAGAGCGGCACAATATCAATGTTTTCTCTGCGAATGTATTGCCAGATGTCTTTTTCCGTCCAGTTGGAAATTGGGAAGACGCGGATGCTCTCACCTTTATTAATTCTTGTGTTAAAAAGTTTCCACATTTCCGGCCGTTGATTCTTCGGATCCCAGGCATGGTTCTTATTCCGGAACGAGAAAATCCGCTCCTTCGCACGCGACTTCTCCTCGTCACGTCTTCCGCCGCCGAATGCAGCTGTAAATCCATATTTGTCCAATCCCTCTTTCAGGGCTTGGGTTTTCATAATGTCCGTATACGCGGAACCGTGATCGAACGGGTTAATCCCCTGCTCAATTCCCTCCTGATTGGAGTGAACGATCATGTTGATTCCGAATTCTTTGGCTTTGCGGTCGCGGAATTCAATCATTTCTTTGAACTTCCACGTTGTATCGATATGCATGAAAGAAAATGGCGGCTTTTCCGGATAAAAAGCTTTCAGCGCCAAATGCAGCATCACGGAACTATCTTTCCCGATTGAATACAGCATCACAGGTTTTTCACATTCCGCCGCTACTTCTCGGATAATATAAATCGCTTCAGCCTCGAGTTGATCCAGATGCGTCATTTCATCTATAGAATCAAGTATCAGTTTTTCCATGGAAAGGTGCCTCCTTTTAATTCTTACTAAATCTATCGCCTTTCTTTATATCCTAACAGAAAGTGGCTTTCATGCAAAGTGGAAGAAAGTAAAAAACTTAAGTTTTCTTATATTTTGGCGAAGCCCTTAAGACATGATGCGAAAAGCGGGCTTCCCCTTTTGCACAATATCACTGTATGATAAGATAAACCACTTCGTCACGCCTAGATAGCCAATTCTTTTTTCCGGAAAAATAAAAAGCCAGAGAAATTGAAATTCTTCTCTGGCTTTTATCCTGTCACGCTTATTCAAGGCTCAGCTCCAACCTAATACATTTCAAGCTTTCTATATACTTCCTTATCTATTACTACGGTTGTATTCTTTACCAAATCATCAACATAAGAGGTATACTCTTTTTCTTTTAATAATTGTGTGATAGATGCATGAACTTCCTCCAGCTTGTTGAATCCTTCATCTGTCTTTTCGATACATTTAACCACATAATAAGCATTGTTGTGCTCGAAAACCTCACTCACCTGTCCTACGGATAAGCCAACAGCATTTTCGGTAAATTCATGAGTTGCGTACATATAATCTTCACGATTCGTCGTGGAATCAAATATCTGTTCACCGAATTCAATAGGAATGACTGAATTATTTCCATACTTATCGGACAAATCCTTAAAATTGTCCCCATTAGCGACTTTTTTCTGTACTTCTTCTGCCATTTCCTTTGCAGCTTTCTTACTCTTCTCATCTTTAGATGTAAAAGCGAAGGACATTTTCTCTACCTTTACTTTTCCTATTTTTTTGTACTTATTTTCCTTTATGGCTTTATCATAATATTGCTTGATCTCTTCCTCCGAAACGATAAGCTGTTCATCTACTTTTCCCTTTAGCTTAAACACCAGATCTGAGAACAATTTTGAAAAATAAACAGCTTCGGTATACTGCCTAGGACCGTAAATGACTTTCTTATTTTCGATAGCCGTTTTGCGTCTTTCATTTTCTATTTTAAGTTCTTCAAGAAATTGCGAATAGCTGATATCTTCAACCAGTTTCATCTCTTTTCCCTGGATTTGTTGAACTTTTATATGTATACTCTCATCCAAAGCAGACTTTTTTAACATTTCTGCAGGTATGTCGCCATCAAAACTGCTAGTCCAGAAACCTTCTCCAGGTACAGCATTATGTTGCTTCTTAAAATACGCTAATACTTCTGATCGATGTGCTACGATTCGGGGCATTAACTCTTTCACAGTTATAGGTTCATCGTCTACAGTTGCTACAACACTAGACTCCCAATTTTCATCATTTGCATGGCCTTCTATTATAAAATACGTACAGGAAACCACAATTGCGGCGATAATGATCAACACATGTTTGAGTTTAAAAGCAAAACGCTTGTATGTAACCTTATTCCCCATACATAATTCTTCCTTTCTTGAGATGACCCTTTGAATAAAAGGGCCATCTCTTGAATGAATGACTTCATGTTCTACCGTGACGTTACTTAGCTTTCGTAAACATTCTCCAGATAATAACAGCTGCTTGTGCTCTTGTTGCCACACCTTGAGGTGCGAAATTCCCATTCCCTACACCGTTGATGATACCAGCTTGTTGAATAGCTGCTACCGCCTTTACAGCGTATGCCGCGATTTCAGACTTATCATTGAATGAAGCTGCTTCTCCGTTTCCTTTTAAGTTTGCCTTTACTAATAACCCTGTATTGTAAATCATGACGGCCATATCCTGCCTCGAAATCGGATCATTGATGCCAAAAATGCTGTCCGATTTACCATTAACGATACCGAGTTGTTGTGCCGATGCGATTGCACTGTAATACCATGTGTCCTTCATCACATCACTTAGTGACGTTGTGGCTTGACTGTCAATTAAATCAAAGGCATTCATCAGCATCTTAATAAACTGTGCTCTAGTCAGCTGATTATCGGGTTCAAAACGGTCTTCCCCGACTCCATTGATAATGCCTCTTGCTGCCAATGCTTCTATGCTGTCTTGTGCCCACGATACATTCGCAATATCGTTAAAGCTTACTCCGTTAAAAGCAACTGCATATTTACTGAAATGTACCGTGCTGAATATGACTTGACCCGTTGCTTCATCGAATTTGCCATTCTTCACGATTTCCAGCTTGCCATTCTCATTGATGTAATAAATGATGATTTGATCTGGGTCTTCTCCCGGTTTCAACGTGTAGTTCAACTTAACTGTCACGGCTTGATCCCCGAACTGGCTGATCTTCTTCCCGCCAACGCTGAGATTGAAGTCGTATATCGGATTGCTTCCGATAGCCTCCTTCACTTCATCCGAAAGGGTTGTGGAATCGACATTCGAAACGGAAAGTTGAACATTCCCGGTAGTACCGTCTTCATTTTTCAATAATTCTGTTGAAATCGCGATCACGGCAAGACCTGTACGAATATTTAATTGCTTGATGTTATTGTCGAGCGCCGTTTTCATAAAATCACCAGTAAGATTAACGGTTACTTCTTTGGCTGATTCTGCTCCTTGAATGTTAATTTCTACAATAGAGTCTTTCGCACCAAGTATAGCTGCCTGAAGTTCATTTGCCTTCACATTGACAACAGCTTTTCCGTTACCGTCAGGGATTGCTTCAATCTTCACAGGCCCTGATTGCGGGATCGGCGCTGTTGGTGCTGTTGGATCATCTGGTGGCGCTGTTGGTGTCGTTGTTGTTCCATTGATTACAGTGATTTGGGCAACTGAAGAAACCGTGCTGGTTCCATCGTTTACTTTAAACGTAACATTGTAGATGCCTTCTTGTGAATATGAAGGCGTCCAGCTGAATATACGGGATAAAGCGTTAAATTCAGCACCTGCAGGCAGATTTTCCGCACTGTAAGTCAATGGATTTCCATCCTTATCGGTTGCATGAATCGTAAATAGTAAAGGGTTACCTTCACGTATCGTTTTATTTCTCATTTTGAAAAATTCTGGATTATGGCTTGCATTAGGATCGATGACTTCAATGAGGGTAAAAGGAGCATTCACGCCCCACCAAGGAGCCGACCCGCCTTCAAAGTCAGGGTTCGAGAGCCTATTTACCCCGCCGGATGTTCCTAAGAAAACGTCATCGATAAACATTGTACTGAAAGCATCCGTCGTTTTGATCATAACGTGCATGACAGCATTAGATCCGGTATTGAACGTGCCGCTGCTGACTTCCGTCCAAACACCAGTTGCCGTTACGCTTTTCTCACCTAATGTAGTCCAATCCGCATTGGCATAGACAATGGCTACGACTCCACTTCCTTTGATCCATGCCTTAACTGCCACATCGGTATTTGGTGTTACTGCTATATCGTTGTATCCCATAGACTTCCAGGCGCTGGCGGCCGAGTTATGATCAACAGTTATCGCTCGGGTCCCGCTGTGCACATTCGGTGTTACTGCAGGCGTTTCTTGGACTAGGGTAAAAGGAGCATTCACGCCCCACCAAGGAGCCGACCCGCCTTCAAAGTCAGGGTTGGAGAGTCTATTTACCCCGCCGGATGTTCCTAAGAAAACGTCATCGATAAACAATGTACTGAAAGCATCCGTCGTTTTGATCATAACGTGCATGACTTCATTAGATCCAGTACTGAACGTGTCGCTGTATACTTCCGTCCAAACACTGGTTGCTGTTACGCTTTTCTCGCCTAATGTAGTCCAATCCGCATTGGCATAGACAATGGCTACGACTCCAGTTCCTTTTATCCATGCCTTAACTGCCACATCGGTATTCGGTGTAACCGCAATATCGCTGTATCCCATAGACTTCCAAGCACTAGCAGCCGAATTATGATCCACTTTGATCGCTTGGGTCCCGCTGTGCACATTCGGTGTTGTTTTTGCTACTAAGGAGAATGGCGCGTTCACATTCCACCAAGGACCCGACCCATTTTCAAAATCGGAGTTCGAAATGCCGTTCGCCCCGCCGGATGTTCCTAAGAAAACATCATCTATAAACAAAGTGCTAAACGCATCTGTCGTTTTGATCATGACATGCATGACTGTATTAGTTCCTGTATTAAACACGCCGCTGCTTACTTCCGTCCATTCACCAGTTGCAGTTACGCTTTTCTCACCTAATGTAGACCAGTTCGCATTGTCTAAGACAAATACTACGTTTCCACTTCCTTTTATCCATGCCTTAAATTCCACCTGAGTATTTGGCGTCACCGCTATGTCGCTATATCCCATAGACTTCCAAGCACTATCAGCTGAATTATTATCCAGTTTTATGGCATAATCGCCGCTGTGCACTTCGTTAACAACCGTCGGTGCTGGTGTCGGTTCTTCAGGTTCTTCAGGTTCAACTGCATGGTTATCCAAGCTTGTCATATGGAAATAATCAAAATTAGCAATGACATTGGTTCCATTGCAGTTATACAGACCTATCCGTTTATCGCCAGGGAAGTAAATCGTGTAGCTTCCTATTTCGGTATAAGTAGTACCATCTTGTGAGTAGTACCCTGTATAAGTAGCGCCTGTCTTCTTCAGCTTTAGGTAATAGTCGGGATTGGTAATATTCGCATCATCTATATTGGTATAAGTACCGCTGTTCCATGCGCCATCTTTCTTATATCCAAACTGGAATTTCAGTTTGTCGTCATGTACTCGGTTAAGTTTAATGTGGTTCGCACCATCGATATAAACCAACAATCCTGTCTGCTCCCAATTCGCCGTTGGGGTTGCGGACACTTTGGTCTCGATCGTAAAGTCGCCTTTAGGCGCCCATTGGAGCAATAGGTTTTTAGTAGAATCGACGTCCCCGCCGGTGCTAGCTATTTTCATTTTCCCAGGATTTGAAGATAGACTCCATTTGGTTGCATCTTCTCCTCCGATCCATTTCCACCTTGCATTCAAATCAGCGCTGTCGAAATCATCGTTGACTTGACCTATCGTTGTCGGAAGCACTACAGGCTCCGGTGTTGGAGGCGTAGGTTCTTCAGGTGCAGGCGTATGATAAAGAGAAAATACGCTGCCTAATGTCCAAGGCATTGCTCCATATTCAAAACTGCTGTTTTCCAACAAATTTGCGCCATTTGCCATTCCGAGATAAGCATCATCGAAGTATGCTGTCCCAGCTGCTCCGCCTGTTTCCTTTAAAGCATAAACCAGCGTAGTGGCATTGCCGCTATTCACAAGCAAACTGATTTCAGTCCATTCGCTTGCAGCTTCAAAGGCTACTTCACTTATAGCGGTACTTCCAGATCCAGCCGATAATGTATATCCGCCCGTACCTTTTACCCAAACCTTTACCTCGTAATTCGTATTCTGTTGTATACCCGAAATGGTCTGCTTAATTTCATTATTTGAAGCTGCAGCTGTAGAAGTTGCTTTCAAGGACCATCTTCCGGCGTGAATCACCGAATCTTTCGAATCGGGAATCACTAATGGTTTCGGAGTTGGCGTCACCGTTGCCGCTTTGGGACTTCCAAACTCATGTACCCCAATATCAGGAGCACCATTATATAGGGTGTGCCCCCAGAAATCTCTGCCTCCGTTATTTGCAATTACGGTTCCCGCGTTAATATAGGGAGAATCCGGGCTCAGCTTGAACACATCAGCACCCTCCATACCGTCTGTAGGTACCGTTGGTATAGGTCCAGCAAATTTGGGATCTGAGGTTATCGCATGGAGGTCTGCTGCTGGAGCAATATTTCCAGTTCCAAAGTAGCCATTATAGTCGAAAATGTTTTTGGAATCTGAAGGATATGTCGAAGCTGCATTCGCATAAAAAATATTGTTCTGATAATAAACATGACCTGTTTCATTACCAATAGACTTCAAATGGATTCCTTCATTAGCAATGTTGTTGTAAAACACATTATTATAAATGTAAGAACCCATGGAACCCGCGTGATTGATTGCCATGGTGGAATTATCGTTGAGGTTATTGTTATGGTCATTAAAACTAACATTGTATCTTACAATTGAACCTTTATAACGTTCTTGTTCATTGCCCATAACCAATAGAAAACCGCCTGCATTGTCATGGCTGTAATTGTACTGAAAGGTAGCATAGTCAACAGTCGAAATGTCGGCATCAAAAGCTTGTGAATCCCCATCATTATTATTTTGCAACGGGTCATGATTCGTGTAAGCAACTTCGTTATTCTGGAAGACGGCATTCTTGCTTAACCACTCCCACATGGAAACCGTATAGCCAGACCCTTCAAAACCGCCAGCCTGATCATAGGCAGTATTGTATTCAATTAAAGGAGAGTCGCAAAGACCAACAACAATATCTCCATTTCCATTTCTTTCAAAATAATTATTTCTTATAACGACATTCGTGAAAAAAGTATCCTGTTTAACGTCTTCATCTCCATCACTTTGAATACCATGGCTCTCATTATCATAGATACGGCTATCCGCTATAAGAAAGTCATCATACGATGAATTGCTTTTATAAGCATTGAATCCGATTGCCGCTGACCAAAAACGTAAGCTGCCTGCATAATTACCTTTCACATTATGAATATCTAGACTCTCGAAGTGTAAACTCCTTAACGTCCTACCTGTGTCATTAGACACAAAAATACCATAACGGTGATCATTTTCAGGCGCGTCATTCGTGATTTCAAGGTTTTTGATCGTGATATATTCCGCATTATGTACAGAAATGGCTTTCGGAATGCCTCCACCAGCAATAATCGGTTTTGGACCTTCACCATATTTGTCAAATGTAATGCGGTTTGCACCATAACCGGAGTCGTCAATCGTTAGATGGCCATTCCAACTGCCTCCTGCTTTGAACAAAATATGATCTCCCGGCACAAAATCCGTGCTATTTACCTTATCTAAAGTTTTCCAAGCTTCACCTGGACTCCTTCCACTATTACTGTCATTTCCATTTACTGAATCCACATAGTAAGAGGTTAGAGACGATGCACTGGCTGCCATTGGATTCATGCTTATTAAGGATGCAAACAAAGCAAAAATACAGAATAAAGCAATTTCCTTTTTAAACCTTAACATTTCATGTTTCACTCCTTTTAATTAAATTTTCCATGCAGTCGGCTAGCCTCATCATTATATAGTTGATCAAATTGCCTCAACTACGAACTAACATGACCCTATTAACGTTAATGTGACGAAAACAAGAGAACTCTTTTTCAACAAACAAAAAAACAGCGGCAATCTTGGACGTGAAAACACACCCTAGATCGCCACTGTTCATTTTGTTTATATTGATTAAATAACATAGTCACTTTACTGCACCTATATACTTTTGCAAACTCTCTTCAACGCAGTCGTTAATTAATTGCAGGAAAGGCTTTAGATCATTCTCCATACTTGCTAATTCTAATGATTCATAATATTTCAATCGAGCTTCATTTGCAGCTTTAACAACGGCCGGCGGAAATCCATATTTCATTAAAATTAAATTCATTAAAAGCCGTGCTGTACGCCCATTACCATCAGAAAAAGGATGTATGTAAACGAAACGGAAATGAAATTCCGTGGCTAGTTCAACTGGGTGCAATTTATCTTTGTTTTCATTATACCATTGAATTAACTGTTCCATTTTTTCCGAGAGCACTGAGAAGTTTGGAGGGGTATGCCTAGAGCCTGATATCAAAACGTTGATCATTCGATATCGCCCTGCATTCTCATCGTCAATGTTTTTAAGCACAAGATGATGAATTGATTTTATGACATACTCACTCAATTCCATGTTTCTATTAACTACATCTTGTACGTAATAAATCGCTTCTGAATGGTTAACAACTTCAAAATGCTCACGCAACTTTTTACCACCTATTGTTAAACCTTCTTCTAAAACCAATTTAGTTTCTAAAAGCGTTAATGTATTACCTTCAATTGCATTGGAATTGTACGTCCACTCGACTCGATAAACCTGCTCTAAATTTCTTACTGCAGCCGCTGGCAAAGGACGTAATTCATCTAATTCACTTTTTAAAAGATCAATTTTATCAAAGTTCATATTGCCCCTCCCTTCCTACTTTTATTACCATTATATCACAGTTAGAAAGCATCCAATCCATCTGTTACAATCAATCTACCAAAAAAAGGAATCTACAGAGTATCAAAAGTAAGAAATCATTCATCACTCATTAAAAGCCAGAAAGAAGTTAAAACTTCTTCTCTGGCTTTTATCGTGTTAATGATTCATCTCGTCTTCAATGGGACCTAATTCTCCTCATCAACCCTCGATTTATGGCTTTCCACTGCTCCCACTCTTTACACATATTGCCCCGCCCGCAACTGTTCCAAAATCTGCGGGTCCTTAATCTTCGTATCCTGCGCCAGCAGTACGATTTTGGACAGGATCTCCGCTGTCTTCGGATCCTCATCCATAAATGGCAGGAACAGCCTGCCGCGATGCTGCGAATGGACCGGCAGAATATACAGCGTCCCGGCCGCCTGCTTTTGCACCGTACCGCTGCCGAGGTGCACGCCGTACTCGCCAAGCGCTCCCGCCACACGCGCAAAGTTCCCCTCCAACCGCACGTTGGCGATTTTCAGCAGACGCAGCGACTCCGTGACGATTGCTTTGCGCAGCTCAATCGTCGTCAAGCTCGCCTCTGGATCAACGCCGCCGGCATGTGCCGTACTCACGACGAGATCCACATCCCGCATAATTTCGGAGAAAATGATGCCGGGAATCCGGCTCAGCTCGATCGGCTGATACGTTTTGCGATCGATGAACGAGACGGTCTCCAAGGTCGGCGCCTCCATCTCCGAAGGTGAGAACCAATCCGCGAGCGCGTACACCTGGGCGATGATGTTCTCTTTGTGATACACCTTCTGCAGGCCTTCCTCGTAGCTGACGGTCCACAGCCGCGTCTTCAGCAGAGCAGCCGCCCGCTTCGGCTGGATCTGATGCCCAGCATAACGCCGCGACACCGCGCCGCTCGCCAGTTCATCGCTGTTCGGGAGATACAGCTCCCGAAACACCTGCTTGAACGGCTGCTTCAGCTGCCGGTCGAACAAGAGCTTTTGATAGCGGCTCCACGCCCCGCTCTCATACAAATGCAGCGGATGTGCGATATAGATCGCATCCGCTCCCTCCAGCGATACGGCTTCGCCCGTCGCATCCACCAACCAGCCGTCTTCGTAGAAGCCGAACGACGATCCCATTTTAAACACGAAAGTCCGCAAAAGAGGCGCAATCGTCGGATTCTTCATCAGATTGGCCAGTTCCGTGTAGGTAAAGCTGCTCTCCGCCTCCATGCATTTCTCAAACTCCACCTTCGCCCGCTTGAACTGATCTCTCAGACTCGAGACGGTTTCCTTCAAGGTAGCCACGTGCGGATGCTTGCTGTACTTGGGCGGAAGCGACTTCAGCGCCTTGCCGTTCTTGGCGACTGCGATCTCAGCCCGGCCATTCTCATCAATGGCGAGCTTCACCTCGATCTCCTCAATCGCCATCGGCTCCAGCAGGTGCAGCACCTCTTCCATTTTGCGCGCTTCCATCTCCCATTTCAGCCGAATCACGTCGGGATAGCCGGCATTGCGGGACAGATTATCGAGGGCAATCGCCGAAGCCTTGGCTTCGCTAGCGCTGCGCTGAGCACCAAAACTTTTGCTCTCTTTGAGGAAAAGTTGAATCACCTCATACCGTTCCAGCACATCCCGATCCCGCTCCTCCCCGCTTATCGGAATGAGGCTGTAGCTCAGCAGATGATCCTTGTTCCGCTTGCTCTCCACCGAGGCCCGCATCTCCGCCAAATCCAGCTTCCCAAGCACGCTAACAGCAAAAAGCTGCGACCTCCGATGATTCGACCCCGCCGAAATGTACTTCGCGCACTGATACAGCACGTCGAAACGCTCAGCGCCCAGCTCTGCATAAGCATCCCTAAACCAGCGAATATCGAATGCGCCATCGTTAAAATCGGCCGGCGAGATCGGCGAGTAGTGCGCGACAATCGTTTCTTTTTCCGCTGAGAAGCTCTCATTGACATGAGCGTGAAAATACCAAGCGGCGCTGCGCAGCCCGTTCCAATTCAGGTGCTCGGCAACCAGCTCGAGCCATTGCGGAGCGTACATAGCGGCTTCGAGAAGCCGTTTGTCGGCAATCTTTTTCCCCTTCAGCATCCCGGCCAACTTCTTCACATCATCGCCTTCCGCCGGATGACAGACGCGCAGCAGATGGCTAAGCGCTTCCTTTTTCGTCCTGCTGCCATAGATGTAACCCCGAACGAACGATTCCCGGTCCAGCCCCGACAAAATCGCGATAAAATCGGCCATGCCCTCATAACGGTCAATGCCCATCGCCAGATCCGATACCTCCGTCGGCAAATCACCACGGTTCAGTTCGAGCTCCAGAATAACGGCAAGCACCTGCTCCTTAAAACGACCCATCGTCGGATGCTTCTTCACGAAATCCACCCGGGTTCCAGTGATCGTCGAGATGTGCCGCCGGCTTCTTTTGCGCGTCAGCAGCTCCTTATAGACCTCATCGTCATCGATCAGCCCCAGATCTAGCGCCCGCACAAACTCGCCCAGCTCCGGATGGAAATCCTCATAATGTGTGAGGCGATCCAAATTCAGCTTCATGGCAAAATAATTTAAGAACGAGCGTTCGTCATACACGCTGCTGCCAGTCCAAGAAAGCCATGGCGAGGAAAGCACCGCCCAGGCTTTGCTGTTCTCCTCCAGCTCCCGTTGCTGCAAAGCGCGGATGATTTTGTTCAAGATTTGGCTCGATATTGCGAAGCGCTCTTCTTGTTCACTATCGTGAAAATAAACAGAGACAAGCTGCCGAACCTGCTGCACATAAGGAAGCGTCGGGAGCCAT
The DNA here is from genome assembly GCF_059692115.1 of Paenibacillus sp. J31R30. Classification (NCBI taxonomy): domain Bacteria; kingdom Bacillati; phylum Bacillota; class Bacilli; order Caryophanales; family Paenibacillaceae; genus Paenibacillus; species Paenibacillus sp. J31R30. The sequence continues at coordinate 47,370 of NZ_JCAUAV010000016.1, forward strand.
TCAGCGAATGCACGGAACGTTTCCATCGGATACAGCTCCGTCACAAACGCCTTGCCCCAATCCCCCAAGCTCTTGTACCGGTGGCTCTCCCAGCTTGACAGTTGATCGCTGTTGTACTTATAAAGCCAGTCGGTGGAAAAATAAAACATCATCTGCACCAGATCACACACCGAACACCCATTCGCTTCCCAGTACTCTTTCCACACCTCCGCCAGCGGATAGCCCTCTAGATGCGTCTGTTCCTGCTCCTGCTTGTAGTAGCCATTTAATCGCTCGAGCCTAGCCCCCAGCAAAAAGCTTTCCTTATGACCTGCATATCGCTCCGCCGTATATTCATAATCCCGATGCGCATGGATTTCATCCGACAAGCCTTGAAGGAAACGCTGAATCGCGGTGAACGACAGATTGAGCACACTCTTCACACATTCACCGTCATCGTCCGGCAAGGGATGTAGCGCCTGTTCCTTCGCTGGGTCAAATAACCCGAAGCCGTTATGAAGCCCTTTGGTCTCCTTCTGTCCGAGGCGCTCCATCAAAGGCTGCTCCTTGCTCGTAGGCTCCTGAATCGAAGCAATGTGCCGCTTCACCTGCGCGAATTGCGCCCCCCGCTTCTCGTCCTCCTTCAAAATGCACAGCATTTCCAAAGCGCCAAGCCGCTGCAGCTCTACCGAACTTTCCACGAGCGTTTCAATCGCATGATCCAGCTGCTCGAGGTCCTGCTTCAGCAAAATTTTAATAGCGCTCTGACGAAGCGCACCCGTTTTCAGCTTTAACAGCCCTTGCACCAGCTCCACGTCCTGTGGGGTGAGCGCCATTTCACCAATGCGGGCGAGAGCCGCCTCGCGGTTGGATACACTTTTGTCCGATAAGGAGTCAAAAAGGTACTGCCTCTGAATAGGATTGGCTACATCCTGTATAAAAGACTGAATGATCCCGATGCGCAGATTCGGACTCACGCGTTCTTTGAGGGCAATCACCTGCGCGATCAGCTCAGGGTCCAGGTCGTAGGCGGCGAGGTACAGCATCTTATTCGCTATCGTATCTGTGCTGTGGGTGTACGTCCGCCACTCGAAAACCTGCGACTGCTCCGCCACCTCCGCCTTCGGCATCTGGAGCAGCATCGTGCGAAGCAGCTCGAACTGGCGCACCCGCTCCTCCTTCGACTCCAGCAATGGAACCCGATCGATGATCGGCTTGTTCAGCAGCTCCTCGTACTCGGGATGCGACCGCCATGCTCGCGACCAACGGTACACATAGTTCGTCAGCACCAGCGACTGCAGCTCGAGATTCGACTGAGCTATGTAGGGGGCGGAGAGAGAGAAGCGAAGCTCGTCATTTTGACTCTGCACGAGAAAATATTGTGCCGCAATCTGCTGATACGTCGCCCCGTGATCCATGATGTGCTTCAGAAGATCAGGAAGACGTTCCTCTTCCCTGACTGCCGTCGCCCATAGGGCAAAATAAAGCTTTTGGACATCGTTGCTGTTCGCCCATTCCTGGCAAAGACCTTTGTCGCTGATACACTTGTACGCGTAGTCAATACCTTGCTTCACGATCCGCGTGTTCGCCGCCTCAAGGCCAAGCCCGGTCCAGACGTCCAGCGCCCGAACGACCGAGCTGTAGCGGATAAAGTCATGCTCAATAATAACCTTGAGCAGCGAAGCAAAAGCCTCCATCGTGCCCTCATCCATCGCCTCCACGATACTTTGGCGCAGCCCTTCTTGCAGGCGTGCCGCGATCAGCATTTGGCCGAGCATGTGATGCACATCCGCCTGATGGCAGAAAACCATGCCGCGAATCATCGCTCGGTTCAGAAGTGCTGTATTGTTATCCCCGTAAAGAATATCTTTAAGGGCATTAAGAATACTCGGGTTATTGCCGTCTAACTCATAAGCAAGTATGTAAGAGATCATCGAGCTGTCTGTCGGTTTTTGTTCTGGCGATGTGAGATAAGTAAGAAGAGAAAAGTTCAGTTTGGATAAATCGTACAGGGCGTACAGCTTCCGCAACACACTTTCGATGTGGACGCGAGGATTCCGAGTTCGGAAGGGCCGGCGATAATACCCGACACTATAGGGATACTCCGTAATATGGTTTGTTAGGTATCTTAGGATCTCACCCGGATAAGCGCCGGCTTTCTTCTGAATGATCGGGATCAATGGGGCAAAATACGATTCCTGCTTCCCTTCCACAGCTAATTGGTCTAGAAGCGTTCCGATCTCCCTGGTATGCAGGTTCCTCTCGTGCGTCACCTTGTCCAAATTCTCCAATAGGAGACTTTCCAACTGTTTCGTGGCCTCGTCTTTCCGCTGAAAAAATAACACCTCAAGTCCCCTCCTTTACCATAGTCGGCCGGCTAACATCGTAAACTTGATGAACGCGATGTCATCCCCGTCACTCATGTCTATGCTGGCGTCCAGCTCCGTAGCTTCCTCATCGCGAATAAACACGCGGTACAGCCCATCTTCAAAAGCCAAAATCGCCGCAGCGATCGCATCCGCTTCATTCGCCTGACGGTCGTCGTACCGGGTACCGAAGCCGACCTTGCCCTCGGCCCCCCTAGCCTCAACCTCTTCCTGCGTAAGAAAGGCGATCAGGGGCTGGTCCTCCGCCCGCTCGTTGTACAGCCGAACGTGATGCGTAACGATTTCTTGAATCAGCCCACGAAGGGTGGTTGGTGCGGAGGTGAGCGTGTACGCCTTCTTCGTGAGAAAAGGCTTCCGCTTGCCAATACTTTTTACCGTAAAATAAATGTTCATGGCTTCTCCTTTTGTAATTGGAGTAATAGGGAGTAATTGGAAAAATAGAATCTAGACCTATGATAGCACGCCGGTTGCGGGGATGGGTAGGTGCTTTGGATAGAGGAGCTTAACTGGATTGCGCAATGGCGGTGGGTAGATCGGCTTGCAACTGCAACCCGTGGAGCTTGTTCACGAGGATCCCCTTCACGAATTTGACGTGGAGCAGTGAGCGTGGAGCAGTGAGCGTGGCTTCTTCTTGGATAAGAAATGCCAAAGTGCAACCTTTCTCCATCAAATAAACGATTTCAGATAAAATTGATGCAAAAAGGCATCAATTTCTGCATTTCCAGCTCTGTTTAAGCATTGTCGCCACCAAAAGATGCCTTTTTGCATTTATTTAAAACGCTGAAGTGAACTCCCCTGAAAAGGATGCTCTTTTGCATTTTTGCCACCTGTGAAATGAAAAAAAACCGCAGAAAAGGAACCCTCCCTTCTCTGCGGTCTTTCTATAATACACAATCTACCCAACACCAGCCAACTTCACCAACGGCTGCACATACGGACGGCTGTCATAAAGCGGAATTCTGACCTCAAAGGCGCTTCCGACCCCGAGTTCGCTTCGCACACGAATGCTTCCGTTGTGCAACTCGACAAGCTCTCGCACAATGGCAAGCCCCAGACCGGATGAGCCTTTATGCTTCACGGGTCTGCCTCTCTCCACTTTGAAGAAACGCTCCCAGATGAGCCCTTGATCCTCCGGTGTTATACCGATTCCCGTATCGGTTACCGTGATGAGGACACACCCTTCCGATGGAACTGCCATCGCCTTTAATTCGATTGTTCCGTTCTCGGTAAACTTAACAGCATTTTTGATCAAATTGTTTAAAATTTGTTCCAGTCGATCCGGATCGGCGTGAGCCTGTGGTGAATTTTCATCCACAAGGCAGTGAATGACCGTCCCGCGAAGTTCTGCCTCCGGTTGGAATTTAAAGGCCAGCTTGGACATCATCGCCTGAACATCGACCGCCAACCACACAAGATCGATTTCCTTATTTTCCAACTTCATTAAGTCGGTAATATCATCGACCAGCCGGTTCATATGTAGGGTTTCGTTATACATGATCTCGTAATATTTATCCCGCGATCCTTCTTCGATCAAACCATCCTGAAGTGCCTCCAAGAAACCCCGCATCGCCGTAAGCGGCGTTCGCAGCTCATGGGAAACATTGGCCAAAAAGTCATGCCGCAGCTGATTTAGCTGTCTCTTTTCTAGATCAACGCGTGCAAGCTGCTCCACCATGTGATTAATGGTCGTCGCCAGCTCACCAATCTCATCCTTGGAATCGATTTGAATTCTCTCACTGTAATCACCGATGGCAATCTTGGCTGCCGCCTTGTCGATCTGTTGGATGGGTCGGGTAATGGACCAGGATAAATAGGAGGATACACCAAATGAAAAGAAGATACCGAGCAGGGTAACCCAAAGGATGGTTTCTCTAAGCTGAGCAATGGTCTCATTCATCCCTTTAAGAGGCGAATGCAGGACAATACCACCATATACGTCGTTGTCTTTGCCCCATGGGACGGCAACCGAAAGCATGCCTTCCTTAAAACCTTCGGATTGATTCCATACGGCGGGTTCACCATTCAGGACTTGGTTGATCACCTCAGTGCTGACGACCTTACCTACGTTCACCTCATCCTTTGAAGAGGTAGTAACGGTGTCTCCGTTCATATCAAATATCCAAATACGCGAATCAAATGCTTCATCGAAAAAGCGCAACTGCTCCTTAAATCTATCACTCGGTCCCGTCTGATTTTGAATGGCGAGATTAACCTGCTTGGCTTGCCGGATCATCTCATTACTTTTGGAGCTGACGATATAATCTTTGGCAAATATCGAAATAACGAGCCCCACCGCACATAGCCCCAGAAGCACCGTAACGATGGAGCTGGTCAACATTTTGCGGAGAATGCTTTTATTTGGATTTAGGTACATGCGGCTACCTCAAATTTATAGCCCACTCCCCAAACCGTGTGAATGCAAACATGCTGACACGGGCTTAACCTATCACGAAGTTTTTTAATATGAACGTCTACCGTTCTCATATCGCCCAAAAAATCATATCCCCACACCTGCTCCAGCAGCTGTTCTCTCGTAAACACGTCGCCCGGAGATTTCGCAAAAAAGGCGAGCAGTTCAAATTCCTTGGGGCGCATGTCAATTTTCATACTCCCCGCGAGCACCTCTCGGCGGTTCACATGAATAACCAAATCATCAAACTCATATTGAATGGGTGCATCCACCTCAATAATCGGCTGTCCCTTCTGCATTCGGCGAAAAATCGCTTTAATGCGCGCCACCAGCTCCCTCGGGCTGAAGGGCTTGGTCATATAATCATCGGCACCTAGCTCAAGGCCCAGCACCCGATCAAACTCATCGTTCTTCGCGGTCAGCATAATGACCGGCACATCATAACGCTTGGTAATCTCACGGCACGTTTCATAACCGTCGAGCCCCGGCATCATCACATCTAGTATCACGATATCAGGCTTAACTTCCGCTAACATGGTCAGGGCCGCGACGCCGTCAGGGGCTTCAATTAATTCGATAAGCTGCTGACGGAAATAGAGCCGGATGATTTCTCTCACATTCGGATCATCATCCACAATCAACACTTTCCAAGTCACAAACGGTTCACACCTTTCTATGATCCTCTCATAGATTTCTGCAACTTTTTCCATTTTAAGGGGGTACCCAAAAAAGCCCTCTATGAAATAGAGGACTTAAAGGAGTTATTTTACCACGAAGATAGTGCCGCCCTTTTCCATGTATTGGGTGCCACACACACATAGACATACCCATCATCCCACGCCATCTCCCCCACTTCTCCGGGGGCTGTAGCCGATGCTGGCGTCATCGATTTTCGGATGCGGATGCTGTCATCGCTAACGTCAAGCTTGGTCTTGGCATCCGAGTTTCCAATGCCGATATTGCCGCTGCTGCGATTGATGGTTAACGGATTGTCCAGTGCTTTACCGTCATCCGAATAACGGATAATTTGCAGATTAGAGCCGGCATTTCCTCCTGTTTCCTCAGAGGTATCTGCACGCATCGCCCAGCGAGGTGTCGTCACGTTCCCATCATCCGCTTTGGCCCAAGTCAGATCACGATTGACGCCACCGGTTCCGGCAATTCTCAAAATCCCATCCATCACATTGAAATTAGAGGAATGCGTCCGAATTTCAGCCACATCCTGGTCGAACGGAATTTCCAGACGCGTAAACAGCTCATTCGCGTTTTTGCCGTCAGGTGCCATTGTTGTTTCAAACGACATATGATTATGATCGTGCTGCTCCGGGTTATTCGCTTTGGCATGTGCGATGATAGCCGCCTTGTCCTTTCCCTTCTCATCCAGCCAAGCGATGGCCGGCTTCGCTCGGTCTTTCGTCCACTGCAGCCGAATGAGATCCGACAAGTGGCCTTCCGAGGAGATCCACTGCTTATCGGTAGAGAGATGAATCCGATCATTATGAGGGACCTCAAGGCCTCCCCCCGATAAAGACGATTCCTGAAAGGCTACGGTCTTCTCATTGCCGCCTGCGAAGGCCATCCCTGAGACACCGAGAGCCGCACCAGCCAACAGAGAGATCATTAAACCCGTTTTTTTCATTTTGCATCCTCCTCCTTCTAGTTCATCGAACCCGCTCAGCGATTAGCGTTCAATAGTTCGACCCATCTCACATAATCATGGATAGCGATGCCGATATAGCTCGGATAAGGGGAGAGGCTTTCCTTGACCTGTTGCAATTCCGACTCCATTAGCGAAGAACTCGACTTATAAAAGGTCGTGTAATCGGCTTCCTTACTGGGCAACGTATCCACTGCAATAACCGCCTGTTTCTTCAGCGTAGCTGCTTCTAAAATGATGGATTTGGCTGTGGCAATGATGCCGTTGCTGCCGAGTGCCGTATTACGATAAGCCATAATGACAACACTATCCGCCTTCTCTAACAGCCAAGCGCTAAAGGAATAGCTGGATCCCGGTACGGTAAGGCTGTTTATCCAAAATGGAATATCGAAGGCCATCGTCATGCTGCGATCCGTGCTTTTCACTTCCGATTCAATGAATCGGATCGTAGCCATCCACTGCTCAAGCACCCAAGTCTGATTGGTCTTCCACATGCCCAAGGTGTAAGGTTCAATATCGAAATGGAAGCCTTGGAAGCGTTCCAGCGCACCTACCGAAGCGTTATATTGCGTAACCGCTGCAATCCATTGCCGGATATAGATATGATTATTGTCATAGATCCAATCCGATTGGCCGGCCAGCGCCTCAACCTTGATGCCCAGATCATTCGCTCTGCGGATGAAATTCCGATAAACGTCCTGACCCGGGTACGTTTTTTCATAGCGTAGATAGATGACAGTTAGTTTTTGATTCGCCGCAAACTGGAGGATGCGGTCACCGTCTGTCTCAATCAGCTTGCTGTCCCAGATCCAAGTGGACCTTTGCGCTTTGTCCGCCGAAGTGATCAATACCAAATTGCGTTCTCCCACCCAATCGACATCGGCCCCGAGGCTCTCACTAACCGCTCTCAGCGGAACCATGGTTCGGTCATTTTTCAGGACAGCCGGAGAGTCTAATTCGATTTGCTTATCGTCAACCGAAATTACATTTTGACCAATGGTCAATAACGCTGTTGCATGCTGACTGCGAAAGGTTACCTGTTCCAAGGAACGATTCCATGTCACTTCAGCACCCAGTTTTTCGGCAATTTCTCTTACCGGCACCATCGTACTACCCGTCTGTTCATCGATGTATGGCTGGACATCCGTAAAGGCTATCTTTTCCCCGTTGACCGCCACCCCAAGCTCAGTGTTAAGAGAGTACACGGGGAAAAATAAAGGGATATTTGTTAAAATCTGCATAAAAATTAAGCATACAATCGTCTTTCTCATTGGGATCAGCAGATTAAACCAGGCTATATTCAAGCTCTTCCTTTACCACCTCTACAATGCCATCAACATAACCGGACAACTCCCTTTCATCCGGCCCTTCCGCCATCACACGCACGAGTGATTCCGTGCCCGAAGGCCGCACCAATACACGACCGCGCCCTGCCATCTCACTTTCTACCTGACGGATTACCGCATCGATTCGGTGATTGCCTTCTAGCTTGTATTTATGGATTACTCGTACATTAACCATCAGCTGAGGGTATTTGACGACAGGGGATACGAGCTCGGACAAAGGCTTTCCTTCCTGAAGCATGACCTGCAGCAGTTGAATGGCCGATAGCAGGCCATCCCCTGTAGTTGAATGATCCAGTAAAATGATATGTCCAGAAGACTCACCACCCAAGTTGTAGCCGCCATTCTGCATGGCTTCCATGACATGCCGGTCTCCGACTTTGCTTTTTAACGAGTCGAGACCGATGGATTGCAGTGCTTGATGAAAGCCGAGGTTGCTCATGACAGTAGAAACGACGGTGTTGTGACTCAGCCGTCCCTGCTTGGCGAGATGAGCGGCAAGGATATAGAGGATGTGATCCCCGTCCAAAATCTCGCCCCGTTCATCAACCGCAATCAGCCGGTCTGCATCACCGTCGAACGCAAGTCCCCCATGGGCCCCATGTTCCAGCACAGCCTTACGCAAATGCTCCGGATGCGTTGAGCCGCAATCCTGATTAATATTTAAACCGTCCGGCTGATGATACAGTAGAATGGTCTCCGCACCCAATTCGGCGAATAACTGCGGAGCTAGCAAGGAAGCCGCCCCGTTCGCACAATCGAGCACGATCTTGCAGCCTAACAGCGTTGCCGCAGCCGTCGACTTCAAGTAGCTCAAATAGTCTAGCGAGCCCTGCGGATCATCACGCAGAGTACCAATCCCCGCCCCCGTAGGGCGGGAAGTTCGATGCTCGTCACCTTGCAGGCGGCTCTCTACTTCCGCTTCCCACGCATCCGGCATTTTGAAGCCGTCCCTGCCAAAAAATTTAATCCCGTTATCCTCCACCGGATTATGCGATGCGGAGATCATCCCCCCTGCATCCATGCCTGAGTGCCGTGTGACATAAGCCACCCCCGGCGTCGGTAGTACGCCCAGCCTTACGGCATCCGCCCCGGCCGATAGTAACCCGGCAGCCAATGCTGCTTCTAGCATGTGTCCGGAGATACGGGTATCCCGTCCGATGACAACGGTGGGCCGTTTACTTTCACAGCTGCGCGACAGCATGTAGCCAACAATAAGCCCTAATTCAAAAGCCAACTCTGGCGTTAACTCGCGATTGGCGACCCCTCTGACGCCATCTGTACCGAAAATAGCTTCCATATCAACTCTCCTCCCAATAACTTGTTAGGCAAAAATCCCCATGTGCTCATAAAAGGCTCGATTCGCCTCCTCCAATTGCTCAGGGGTGTTAATCCCCATCACCTCTGTCGGATCGTCGAGGATTATCGCCTCGAATTTCTTCTGACCACCGGAAATACCGGTCTGTCGCATGACCCTCACGATATCGGTCAAGTAGTACTCCTGCTGTGCATTGTCATTGGTAATGCCAGGTAGTGCTTGAAACAAGCTTTCATTATCGAAACAGAAAATCCCCGTGTTAATTTCGTTAATCTCTTTCTGCTCGGGCGTTGCGTCCTTCTCTTCAATGATATCGACAACCTCGCCGCTTGCAGGATTTCGGATAATTCTTCCATAGCCGGTTGGATTGGAAACGATCGCGGTCAACACCACACCAGCACTGGTGTTTGCCCGCTGGGCCGCCAGCAGCCGTTCGATGGTGGATTGCCTGATGAGCGGCGTATCTGCCGTAAGCACCAAGGTTGATCCGCTGCGGTTACTGAGCAGACGCTCCGTCTGATGAACGGCGTGTGCCGTTCCAAGCTGATTCTCCTGCTGGACGTAGGTAACCCGCGTTCCCAAGCACTTCTTCACCAGCTCTCCCCGATGCCCGATCACGGCCACAATCCGAGTGATCGGCATCGCTTCCAGCTTGCCCACCAAACGGGCGATCATCGGTACGCCTCCAACGGGATGCAGCACTTTGGGCAGCTCCGACTTCATCCGTGTGCCTTTCCCTGCCGCTAACAGAATAGCGAATGCTTCCATGTGGTACAGCTCCTCTCCGTATGGTTGGTTATTCAACCGTCACACTTTTGGCCAAATTACGCGGTTTATCTATATCGTTCTCCAGAGCCAGGGAGGCGTAATAGGAGATTAACTGAAGCGGCACGACGGCCAATATCGGTGCCAGGAGCTGGTGAGATGGCGGGATGAAACAGATTTCATCAACCGCGTTGAGCAGACCGACATTGCCTTCCACCGTTATCCCCATGACATATGCTCCACGAGCTTTGACTTCTTTAATGTTGCTAACTGTTTTTTCATACAGATCCATCTGTGTAGCCAGCGCAATTACCGGCGTATCCTTCTCAATCAAAGCCAATGTGCCGTGCTTTAGCTCTCCGGCTGCATATGCTTCCGAGTGAATATACGAGATTTCCTTCAATTTGAGAGAGCCTTCCAGCACAACAGCGTAGTCCAAGCCCCTGCCGATAAAGAATAGGCTGTCGGCATCCTTGATTGATTCCGCATACAGCTTCACTTCGTTGGCGTTTTCCAGCACCTTCTCCACCTGAACGGGAAGTGCCTTCAAGCCTTGGACCAGCTCCGAATGAAGCTCGGTAGACAGCGTCTGTCTTTCCTTGGCCAAGTAAATGCTGAACAAATAAAAGGCGAGCAGCTGTGCGGTATATGCTTTCGTCGATGCCACGGCAATTTCCGGGCCAGCCTTCGTTGCGATGACATAGTCCGCATCACGCGCCACAGAACTGGTTGGCACATTCGTAATGGCCAATACTTTAGCGCCTTGCCTTCTGCTCTCTTGCAGAGCAGCAAGTGTATCCGCTGTTTCCCCAGATTGGCTCACCACGATGACGAGCGTTCGGTCCGTGATGATCGGGTCACGATATCTGAATTCTGATGCGATATCGCACTGCACCGAGATTCGCGTTAGCTTCTCAAGGACCGTGCTGCCGACCAATCCGGCATGATAGGCGGTGCCGCAAGCCACAATAAAGATTTTATCCACATGTTGAAACGCGCCTGCTGCGTGCGATAATTCTGGGAAAATCACTTCGTTCAGGTCGTTGATACGCCCGAGCATCGTATTGCGCAGCGTTAATGGCTGTTCGTGAATCTCCTTCAGCATGAAGTGCTCAAACGGCCCCTTCTCCACCTGATCTGCGCTCCAATCAATATGCAGTAGCTTACACGCCGCCGGCTCCCCTGTCTCGACCTTCATGATGGAGATACCCTCGTGTGTAAGGATGGCCAGATCGCCATCCTCCAAAATATAGACCTCACGGGTATGCTCAATAAGAGCGGAGATGTCCGAAGCCATGAAGTATTCTCCCTGACCCGCACCAATCACAAGCGGACTCGATTGTCTGACCGCGACAAGCTTATCCGGCTCATACTCCGTCATGACACCAAGGGAATAAGACCCCTGCAGTCTCTGAATAACCGCAAGCATGGCGGTGAAGAGGTCCCCTTCATAATGCTCGGCAAGCAAGTGAGCAATAACCTCGGTGTCGGTCTCGGAAGCAAAGGTGACGCCATTTTGCTCCAGCTCAATTTTCAGCTCCATGTAGTTTTCCACGATGCCGTTATGCACGACAGTGAATTTGCCCGACATATCCGTATGTGGATGGGAGTTGACATCCGACGGTCTGCCGTGCGTAGCCCATCGCGTATGCCCGATGCCAATCGATCCTTTCAACGGCTGCTTTTCCAGCTGAACCGATAAGTTCGCCAGACGTCCTTCCGCCTTGCTAATCTTGACCTGATCCTGCACGAGTACAGCGATCCCCGCAGAATCATACCCTCTGTACTCCAGCTTGCTTAATCCGTTCAGCAGAATCGGCTGTACATCTCGCCTTCCAATATATCCTACAATGCCACACATCGTTGTTTTCTCCTCTCTCTTCTAGGATGCGTTTAAACGCCTACAGCGAGCCTCACTTCTCGCTTGCGAATACCCGTCCCCAATCTATAAATGTTGTCCCCTTGAATATCGACAAAAGCGTTGCGCGTATCGATAATTGGCACGCCTAGCTCCGCGAGTTCACGGTTGTTGAAGCAGCGGTGATTCGTAATCAGCACCATGCCGTCATATTCGGCAAAAGCGGACAGATCGTATTTCACAGATTGTACCGTATCACCATCTTTATCGAGGAAGGAAACGGCATGTGGATCATAATAGTCCACATGAGCTCCGCTCTCCCGAAGAAGCTCGTACAGCTCCAGCCCCGGGGATTCACGGAGATCATCCACATCTGGCTTATACGCCATACCTAGAATAAGAATCTTCGAATTGCGGATCGATTTCGCATACATATTGAGAATCTGCGAAGCTTTATACCGGACATACTCCGGCATATTATCATTGATGGATTGCGCCAGCTCGATAAACTTGCTGTAGAAGCGGAATTCCTTCGCTTTCCACGATAAATACATCGGATCGAGCGGAATGCAGTGACCGCCGATGCCAGGTCCTGGATGGAACGGCATAAAGCCAAACGGCTTCGTTGACGCAGCCTTAATGACCTCCCAGACGTCAATGTCCATTTTGTCGCACATCATGGCCATTTCGTTAATGAACGCAATGTTAATGCTGCGAAACGTATTCTCAAGCAGCTTGGACATCTCCGCTACTTTCGGCGAGGAGACAGGTACGACGTCCTTCACGACATGGCTATATAAGGTTACGCCGAGGTCGATGCACGCTTCCGTCGTACCACCGATAACCTTGGGCGTATTAAAGGTGTTGAATTTGGGATTACCCGGATCGACCCGCTCCGGCGAGAAGCAGAGGAAGAAATCCTTGCCTACCTTGAGTCCTTGCGCTTCCAGCTCGAACTGGATGAGCTCCTCCGTCGTTCCCGGATAGGTGGTGCTCTCCAGGATGATCAAAGCTCCGCGCTTGAGATTTTTCTTGATTTCCCGGACTACACTCTGAATATAAGAGGTATCTGGATCTTGGTTTTCACTGAGTGGCGTCGGTACACAGATGCTGATCGCATCCAGCCTTTGAACCGTGTGGTAGTCGTCGGTCGGAATAAATCGGCCGGACTCGATCGCTTTCGCCACTTCCTCGTTCGGAACGTCTTGAATATACGATTGGCCGCTTTGAAGTGACTCAACCTTCCGGAAATCGAGATCGATGCCGTATACCGTAAACCCGCCCTTCGCCATCTCCATGCAGAGAGGCAGCCCTACATAGCCGAGACCGATGACCCCGATTTCGGCCGTTTTTGTCTGAAATTTATATTTTAATTGGTTAAATGCGTTCATTATGATTCCACCCTCTCAAGTTTTCTCGTTTATTAGCTCAGACGGGAACTGAGTTTTTTGATTCTCCACTCCAGCTCCGAAATGGAGAAGGGCTTCGTCACATAATCAGATGCGCCCAATTCAAAGGCACGGTCCATACTTTTCGGCAGTTGCTTATCCGTAAGAACGATGACTTGTCCTTCGTCGGCATAATTCCTCTTGATTTTGTCGATCAACTGGTACCCGTCAAGAATCGGAAGGTTCAGCTCCGTGATCACCAAGTTCGGCATTGTTTTCTCAAATTTCTCAAGCGCTTCACTGCCGTCCTTGGCCTCTTCTACCTTGTAGCCGTTGATCTCAAGCCGCAGCTTGACGAACTCTCTGCTCACCTCGTCCGGATCGGCGATGAGAATTGATGTAATGCCCTGCTGAACCCCATGATTCATGAACAAGTGAATATCTCTGCTCTCCCCTTTTCCATGCAGCGTCGTCTGGAGCATCTGTGACATCGACTGTTCCGTCAGCTCCCCACTCTCTGGGAAACTGGCGACGACCGTCTGACCTTCGAGCAAATCTTGCTGGTCCAGGAACTCTTTGAGCACGAGCGATGCGTAGTGGGTATTGATAAGTTTTTGCCCAGACAGAACGATTCCGAGAAGGCCGCTTGGATCCAGGTAGAAGCAATGAAGGGCTGCCTCCGGCTCAAAGCCGCTCACATAGGTCTGCATTTGTTCCAGCACCTTCTGGCTTACCGCTGCGCATGGCGCAAGGATCATCCCGCATGGAGCACCCTTTTCATAGGAAGCCTGAACTTTTTCTGCTAATTGCAACATTGCTTCTTGAATCGGATCATGAACTAGTACCGCCATCTTCTCCACTCCTCTTATCTATTTATTAAAATTGGTGCGGACCATCGTTCCCCACGAGTTGTTATTACGCAGGAATTGGACATGTCCGTTTAACCTCCACCAAACACCAATTTGCCGATAACCTGCAAACATCAAGAGCGAATATAAGATCATTTTGTTCAGGTCACGCAGCTTGGGATATCGGCTGAAGGCCGTTTCTTCAATAAACAAGGCCCCCAGGCTTAAGGCAAAGCAGGAAAATAAATTGACTAACGAAAAGATAACAACGGTGTACCAGTCCGTCATATTCAGCATCCAGTAACCCAATATAGCCAACAGGCCGCTGAGGCGGAAATACGGATTCAGTGTTTCAAACACAATGTTATAGGGAAGTGTCAGCAGCCCAAATATTTTGTATTTCGGGCGCAGCACCATGTGAATACCTTCTTCAATCATATTTTTCAGATTTCCCCGCCCCCAGCGCTTGCGCTGACTGCTCAAGATTCGGTACGAATCAGGGGCTTGTGTCCAACAAACGGCATCCGGGCAAAACGCTACCCGGTATGGAATTTTATTGTCCAAGCAGTAACGGTGAAGCTTAATGACAATGTTCATATCTTCACCAGGGTAGCCCCCACGGTAACCGCCGACTGCGATGATCTTTTCCTTTTGAAACACACCAAAAGCACCCGAGATAATAATGAGACCATTGACCGCACTCCAACCGATTCTGCCCCCGAGGAAGGCTTTCGTATATTCAACGTGTTGCAGTGCCGGCAGCAGCTTACGAGGAAATTGAACATCCTTCACAATGCCATCTTCCACCGTGCAGCTGTTGACGATTCGAACATTGCCCCCAACGGCGACCGTCTCCTCGGGGTTCTCCATGTAGACCCGGGCAATCCGCGTTAAGGCATCCTTTTCAAGCAAAGAGTCTGCATCAATCGTGGAGATCAACGCATAGTGGGAAAGGTTGATGCCTGCGTTTAGCGAATCGGCCTTCCCTCCATTTACTTTATCTATAAAAAATAGATTGGGATACTCGGAATTATGATAAACCCCTCTGATTTTTCCGGTCTTAATGCTGCTGGAGAGCACCGGATGAATGAGCTCCAGATTGAATTCTTCAAGCATGCACTTCAAGGTCCCATCCTGTGAACCGTCATTGACGACGATCACCTCATATTCCGCATAATTGAGCGCCAGCAGCGACCTTACGTTCTCAATAATCGTTAACTCCTCGTTGTAGGCCGGTACCAACAGGGAAACTGGCGGGAGCTGGCTGGAACTGGATAGCTTATTGATCCGATTGTACTGAATTCCCCGCTTGATCGAGAAAATATGCCGAATCGAAAATCCGAAGATGAAATAATAGAGCAGTGTGACGAGAACTACATAAAAGAGCGCGGCGTAGCTGTAATAGAGCAAAAACTCCCTTAACCCTTTCAAGAATGAATCCAAAACCACTTGATATCCAAAAACCCACATGTTTACGCAACCCTCCTATACAACACGATATATACGTTTGGACCTGTTAAATACTTTGTCATAGGTGTACATGAGTAGGTTATACTGCATGAGCTTATCCCAATTGTGCAGCTGCATAGACAGATGCTTGATCTCATCATCAATCAGCTGCTGCATGAACTGCCCACGCTCCTTCCCTTGAACCGCTGCTGCACTCTCACAAAGCGCCACCATACCTGCTTCTCCCAAATGGAGCAACCCTTTGGCCGACGCGTACACGATTCGCTGATCGGCGTCGCTCAGACTGGTTTTCATCAGCTCGATGTAAGCTGTATTCTTGATGTTGGCCAAAGCCTCTATCGTCAATCGGCGAATGCCAAGATTGGGATGACTCAGCAGCTTGCTAACAACGTTTCTAGGCAGCAAACGGGAGCTTTTCAGGTACAAATCCACCGCTTTGATTTGAATGTCTTCATGCTTGGAATCCATGAGACGGTAAACCGCAGAGGCCGCTGCCGGATCGGTGTAGACATTGAGCCCAATTAGCCCAATCCGAACGTAAGCTTGATCCTGACGACTCACATAGCCCGTGTACAAGGAACCGGCATCCACTTCCGAATCGGCGATCATATCCACAATCAGCTCGTAGCATTTCTTGTTGTGCTGAAGTAGAATCTGAACCATAGCTTCGAGATCCTGCTGGCTGCGGGCACACTTGGCGACTGCTCGAGCTACCACAAACAGAGACGAATTAAGCGGATGCTCTTTTAACAGATCCAGTAGTGCTGGCACCGCCGCCTTCACCCGCATGCATCCTAAATGATACGCGGCATCCAGCTTCACCCGATAAGATCGGCTGATAAAACGTTCCATATGGTGCTGCACGAGCCCCAGATCTTCGCAAAGCTGAGCCAGTTTGTGCCGCTGTTCGCCTGAGAAGATTTCCATCATATCATTCAGCTTCTCCTGCATCGCCTCCCTTTCCACCGGGTTCATCTTCCAGGGAGGGACTCTTAACGGCTCTACCCCATCCAGATTCGCTTGCACATACGTTAGGTAATCCTTAAACTTCGTTTGGAATCGGCCGTTCAATTTTCTCCTTCTTATACTTCTTAACTTGATGGCATAAATGATGACCACACAAACTAGATTAAAAGCCAAAATGATATATAAAGCTTGTATGGCTGCATTAAGATTGGTGTACACTCTTGCACTCTCCTCTTTTTCAGCTGCCCGATGGATCTGTAGGGGTAACGGGTCCGTTGATCTTATGCAACGCCTCTTTCATGATGTAGTAGCTTTGTTTCGGCCGTTCCACGTAATTCACCTTATCTTCCCAGCCCTTCCATGTGTATAGCGG
The DNA here is from genome assembly GCF_059692115.1 of Paenibacillus sp. J31R30. NCBI lineage: Bacteria > Bacillati > Bacillota > Bacilli > Caryophanales > Paenibacillaceae > Paenibacillus > Paenibacillus sp. J31R30. Next base: position 64,132 of record NZ_JCAUAV010000016.1, read on the forward strand.
CATCGTGGACACCGGAACCAGCTGCGCCGCAGCGGTGTTATCCCGACCAACAACCCCATCATTCTTCACAATCCATGGAACAAAGCGAACGCCTTTCACGTGCGTCATTTCAAATTTATTTTTACTCGGCAGGTTGTAGTTGATAACGCTCAGCGAGCTTGGATCACTGAATCCCAGAAGCATCCACGGTATTCGCATTTCGAGCACCTGCCATTGAACTTGCCACATCGCCTTCGAATTGTATTCGGGACGCGACGGATCACTGTAGCCTCTCTCTAAAAGGCCAACCTCTACATCCCCGAAAGGGTGGTTCACACGGGAGTCGGGATATTCCAGCAGATAATTGACCGCCAGCTTCCAAGGCTTGAAAATCCCTGAGTCATCCTGCTTTTCCTTCGGATTGATGTCCGGCAGTCCGGTACGCTCATACAAGCGAGCGTGAATATCGTAATTGGAAGCGATCGTTATGCGGCTTTTATTTTCATCCGACAACTCGATTAATGTTTCCAATCCTTCATCAAGTGTCATACCGTGAAACTCTGGTCCGTGGCGATTACCACCGGGCAGCGTATCCGCCCCGAAATAGATGCTTTCCTTGGACGGGTCAAAAGGCTCAGATAGCTTGGCCTGCAAATAAAGGTAACCTTCGTCCTGCGTGGCCCAGATCTCCTCAAAGCCGGGAGCCTGCACATCGAGCTTCGTCTTATCCTTCAACTTGTTCCAATCCGAGGCGTCCCCATCGATGAAGAGTTTATTGTCTTTACTCGGGAACATCCCGAGTACCCCGAAGAACGACTCATTCGTCAGCGTGTTATACCAATACGCCCGACGATCCGCTTCATCGTAGCGCTGCGTGTTCCACGTCTTTTTGAACCATTCGTCCTGCCACGTGAACAAAATCGCTCCAGAGTAGCCAGAACCATGAATCTGCTGCAGCAAATCCACATCGATTTCTCCCTGCTCCTTCTCACTATGACCGCCTTGATCGCGGCCGAGCGTGCCCAAGTGCGCTACGCCTAAGGAAGCCGGCACACCATACTCCGTAACCATGACCGGCAGATTGGGATGCGCTTCTTTTAATTTATTCAGATACGTGTAGTAACTATCGATTTCACCATTGCTATTGGTCTTTTCCTGAAACGACTTATCAAATGCAAAGAAATCCGGGTAGTACGGATACACATGATACGAGGCAAAATAGCCCGCCTCCCAATTCGCCGCCTCAATATGCGTCGGATCGACGCTAACCAGATCCTCTTCAACCAGCGGCTCGCCCGGATGTGTGAGCGGATCCGTCGTCACCCAATTGGCGAAAGCCATCGGATGCTGCCAGCCATACTGAATTTCCGTTTGCGCTGCCGTGTCGACCATCAAAGCCAGCCACTTTTCAAAAGCGTTCGCCCCCGGCTTACTGCGGAAATATTTCCCGACATAGTCTGGGGTGTCCTTGTGCAAATCATTGGTCCCCTTCACCATCTTCGGATCCCATTCCGTCCCGACAATCCAGCCCATCAGATAAGGACCTGCATTATAGGTATAAGCACCTCCTGCTTTTCCCGAATGCGGCTCGGGCGTGAGTGTCGTCTTTCCATAGACTGCCGCAACCGCGTCTTTGATCTCTTGCTCGAATTTCTCCTTGATCTTGGGATCGAAGGCATCTTGCCCTTCAATCAATTGTTCCTCGGGACTCCAAATGCCCTGAAGAAAGAAAAGCGGATTTTCCTGATGTTTCATATTGTATTTGGAAAGCGCCTCGTAAAACTCAGGCATCATGATCGTATACACCCGGATCACATTCGCTCCCATGTCCTGGATCATGCCGAACCATCTCTCGTAGTCGTCCTCCGACACGGCCAGTTCACCGGGAAAATGTCCAGGGATCGTCGCCCCCATATTGATCCCCTTGGCAAAATAGGGCTGCCAGGCTTCATTCGTGTATTCTTCGACATTCATTCCTTGTGTCCTAAACTTCACATGTATGCCGTCAGCCAACGTCGTGCTTTCAATTCTGACCAACAACGGCCGCAGCCAGTAATAAAAAGCCCCGGCTACAATTGCGATGACAAGTCCTATCTTTATCAATAATTTCGGCCATGAGCGCATTCTATTCACCTTCGATAATTTGCTGAATTCTGCTGTCTATTGCCATGGTACGACAGGAAAGTGCAATTGTCTGTTTTCAAAGTGTTAAACATTGTGAGGAAATTAAGAGCATTGTGTTCGTTATTTGAATTGTGTTATCGGATGTTTAAAAGATTGTGACCAAATTGTTAAAAGGGGATAATTTTGTGTAAATGGGAGTGTTAGGGGGAAATGTAAGGGGTGAATTTGGCGGATGTTGGGGGAGTATGGAGAATGACAAGTTAACAGCATGGATGCGTAATGAGAGCGCTTAGTTAAAAAGCAAAGGCACCTGATTTGGGTATCAGGTGTTCTTCGAACTAATCTATTCATTTCCTCAAGAATGAGTTCAACTCCCCAAACCCGCTCCACGACAGCAATCGCAGTCTTCAGTAACATTGTCAAAATAATAAAAGTCGTTTCACCGTGTCGCCTTTCTCCCACTACATGATTTGAGGAGATTAACTGGATTGCATGGTGGTGGAGAGATCGGCTTGCAGTTGCAACCCCTGGAGCTTGTTCTCGAGGATCCCCTTCTCGAATCTGACGTGGAGCAGCCCGTGTCGAGATCCTGTGCCATCGTGTGAATCGTCGTGACGATATCCTCAGCGGTGAGGATGTGAATAGAATCGGCGTGGCTGGAGATATATTCAAGTAGGATATCGATGAAGACATTGCAGAGGGAGATTCTTTGCGTGAGTGTGGTTTCTTCGTGGATGATGGATTGGTATTGGGTTTGGATGGGGTGCATGGAATCGCCTCCGGGATAAAATGATACGTATTAGCGTACCAGTTTTAAAAATATTATATGGTACGTTATCGCGTATAGTCAACCTCCAAACAAGTGAAAGGTGATCCCCTATGGCAAAAAAAGTCGTTGTTAAAATCACGGAACTTACTCAGAAGCACAATATCTCCTTGCGTGAGCTGTCGAGATTATCGGATGTGAGACACGCCGCGCTGAGTGAGTTGGCGAACGGAAAGCGTGAGAATATTAATTTTAGTCATATAGTAAGAATTGCTGAAGCTTTGGCGATTGAGGATATACGGGAGATTGTGGATTTGGTGGAGGGGTAGATAGGAATACAAGCGAAACTGTTTAAAAACACCTTGCTCTAGTAAAACCTCATCTCCAATTCCTGAAACTTAAATGAAACTTTCCAAGAAAAGTGATATCATGTTACGGAATGTACTTATTAGGAGGCACTCATGAAGAAACTCGTAAAAGTGGTTGCTGCAATTATCGAAAATGATCAGCAAGAAATTCTATGCGCCTTAAGATCTCCCGAAATGGCAATTCCAAATATGTGGGAGTTCCCTGGTGGCAAGGTTGAAGCTGGTGAGGATCTTTACTCAGCTTTAGAAAGAGAGATCACTGAAGAACTCGAATGTAAAATTGAGACAGTTAAAGAAGTATTCAATGATAATACCCATGAGTATGAAAAATTCATTATTAATTTACTGTCAATTAAATGTAGAGTCGTAGATGGAACTCCAACACCCAGTGAGCATTCAAAGCTAATTTGGCTAAAAAGGGAGAATCTAGATTCACTCAAATGGGCTCCCGCTGACATCCCTGCAGTAGAACAATTAATAAACGAAAAGTAGTCTCTCGAAATGAGAAGACTACTTTTTTTCACTGAACTATACTTTTTTCGTAAACTCCGTAAATAAGGCTGACGGTATTTCGTTGTGCAACTCGATTTTTACTGTAATGGGTCTCTCCCCCTCATACTGGACGGTATCACCCGTTCCAATATAAATATATGGCTCACTCTGTCCATCAATCACCTTATACTTCCTTACAAATAAATGTAGCACAATACCACGAACCTTATTATCAACGATGTTTTGCCCTCTATCCGTATTCTGGGAAGTATTATTGGGTGTTTGCCACTGGAAAAAACACTCATCTATGAATTTATCATTATAATTGATACTTTCCTTAATGTCTTCCTCCTTGTGAAGATCGATAAACAAGAAGTAGCTATTACCATTTGTAAGAAGCCCAGAGCCTCTATAAGAACTATGGGTTTTACGGTAATTAGATAATAAAGCAGCGTCAACCATTTGATATTGCTCATACAGTTTAAAATGTGGAACACCAAAGAATTCTTGTTTGAATTCTTTTTCATAGCGAAAAATGCCATAATTCACAATATCCTCGATATACTTCCGGTATTCCTCATTGATTAATAAGTCTCTAAACAGCGGACTCCTAACAAGCTTTCCATCACGAAATTCAGCCAATTTAGGCTTATTCTTCAGTTGAACACTATCATAATAATCTTGATTCATGCACTCAAACGCATGCAGAATACTATCATCATCCACTTCATTAATCATTTTTAGGATCTGATGCCTTGCGATGTCGAGATTCAATTCCTCGTGATCTAATAAATATCGAATGATAACAAATTCATAGATCCTTTTTAGCGGAAGCTTGCTAGATAATTCTTTTAATGTTCCTTCAAATGTATCGTTATTCAATAATTCCTTTAAATCATCATCTCTCTCTACATTGGCCACGAATTGTAAGTAGTTTTTTTCGCGATCAATAAATTTAACAGGATCAGGTGCACCGTCAAACTTCATATAATCCATCAATAAATAAGGAATTCTCCCACTATTTAGCTTTTTAAATTCAAAGTACGCTTCCTTTAAATATTTCATTGAATTGAAGTTTTCTTTATCAATCTGCGCCAAAATTCTTTCCTGGGAGATCTTATCCATTTGGATATGGGTACATCCTGGTATATTAGCAAACCCCGTCGCAATCGCTACCTTCAAACTTTCTTTATCATAGTAACGACTTCCGTTTAGTGCGAGAGCTATTAGGAAAGTCTTATTATGGTTACCGATAAAATCAAGGACAGTTAAGAAACTTTTATCTGCATGCTTACGCAATCCTCTTCCAAGTTGCTGAATAAATACAATTGGAGAATTCGTTGGTCTCAACATAAGTACGGAATTTACCGAAGGAATGTCGACTCCTTCATTAAAAATATCAACGGTAAAGATAAATTCCAGTTCGTCATTTTCATTTTCGAGGCGATTGATAAATCGCACGCGTGTGTCTGATGAATCATCACCATCCAAGCAAACACTTTTGTATCCTCTTTTATTAAACTCACTAGTCATATAATTGGCATGCTCAACGCTCGCGCAGAAACCAAGACATTTCCTTTTCTCACCGTCATGACCATAGAAATCCATTTTTTCAATAATAAAATCGACGCGTTCATTTACTTTAAGGCGTTTTGTGATTTCAGCAATGTCGTCAATATTTACATCACTTAGATCAATGCTCTCAATATCCGTTATCCCAAAATAGTGAAATGGTATGACTAACTCATCCTCTAAAGCCTCATGTAAGCGGACTTCCAACGCAACATTATTATCAAAAAGTTCAAAAACATTTGAACCGTCACTTCGCTCTGGGGTAGCCGTCATCCCCAGGGTAAACTGTGGTTCAAAGTAATCTAAAACCGTACGATAGGTGGGACTAGTCGCATGATGAGCCTCATCAATAACTAAGTAGTCAAATTCGTCCTTATCGAATTCGTGATAACATCTAGAAATTGTTTGAATCGTAGCAAACACATAATCCACATTTTTTTGTTTGTGATTCCCTGTTAGTAAGCCAAAAGTTAAGCGCTCATTAGGGAGAAGGAACTCAAACGTTTCTTTGGCTTTTTTTAGGATCTCTTCCCTGTGTACAATGAATAGAAGTTTTTTAGGTTTTACGTTTAGTACATCAAATGCTGACATATACGTTTTCCCCGTACCTGTCGCAGCAATTACTAGCGCCTTTTTCTCCCCAAAACTCCTGATTCTTTCTAAATTTTCAGTAGCTCGTTTTTGCATTCGATTTTGTACAACATATTGTTTTTTATATTCAAATAATTGATTGTTTTTTTGCGTTCTCTTGAAGCTTTTTATAAAATCTGCGTATTTCTGGATAAATTCCTGGTCCGCTAGCGTACTCATATTCCATAGATATTCAAATTCCTTAATAACTTCTTGGATAAATCGACCATTCTCTTTTGTGATAAGTTGAACATTCCACTCAATATTACTTTTCAGGGCACTTTGGGTAATATTAGATGAACCGATAATTACCTTATAATTATCTTTGAATTCGAATATGTAAGCTTTCGTATGAAAGCCAATTTCTCTATCCGTGACAAACACCTTTAAATCAACGTTATTAAACTCTCTTATTTTTTCTAATGCCTTTGCATCTGTAAAATTAAGATAAGTTGAAGTAATAATTTTACCTTTTATCCCCTCATTCTCTGCTTCTAATAAGGGATCGAGAAGTAGTTGCAAACCACTATAATTAATAAAAGCTACGCTAAAATAAAATCGTTCACACTCTCGCATCGAACTGATTAACTCTTTTAATAAATTCCCTTTATCTGAATTAACGATTAGTTTTTCTTGTAGTGCCTCCATCTGATTTGCTCCTGCCTCAAGTTTGTTTAGTCGTCCGGTATTAGTTTAGATTTGCCTCATGTCATCTCACCACTCAACATGCAAATGCATTCTATAGTGGCAAATCTCTCGAGCCCACATATATAGAAACTTGCAAACGAAAGGCAAGCCATTTGAATCGCCTATAGCAGCATATTTCCAAACTACTAGACATAGTAAATTCGACCTTGGTTAGTAGATTCCTGCCCCGAATATTGTATGCATACGCTTCCGACCGACTGTTAAAACTTCCACGGCTGTCACCAACATCACTCCTATTCTTCGCACACAAAAGACGTGGACCAAAGTCTCACATCCCTTTTTATCATTAGTACCGTATTTCATTTCTGGAACTTACGATTGCATTTGCCATGTTTAAGAAGCTAGATACATCATCACCTGAATCTTTTAGTAGTTGTCGCTCTTTGAGTAATTCATCTTTAGGTCCAGAAGATATATAATTCATATACTTATTAACAAGTACAGCCTTTGTATTTTTGGAGGCAGTCAGCATGACTTTACGGGAAACAAAGCTCTGTAGCTCTTTTACCGTTCTGAACGCATCCTTAGACAAAAGCATTTTATGTATCTCAAAAAGGAGTTCTTGAGTCTCAGGATCTGCATGCGTATAACTTTCCGGATAAATCGAAACCGCTTCCTTTTTATTGGTAACAATTAGTTTTTCTCCAGAAATACCATCTAGCTCTTGTACTAACTTAATGATATAAATTAGATATGGCTCGGAGGTTTTTAGCGCATCAGCAACCTCTTCGAATTCCTTACCGCTATACCGCACCTTTAACTTCAGCAAATCAAGTAACAGCTCCTTAGACTGGTTCGTCATTCAATACCCACGCTCCGTAAAAACTCATCTCCTACCGCGTAAAACTCTTCCGTAATATGACTTCGCGCCCTATTATCCTTGAACATCGGCTTTCCTTCACGAATACCATTGACATACGTTTTCGATTCTCTAACTTCATTTTCGAATACATGCCAGTTATTTTCTTTAGCAAAAGCTAAAACCTCTTTCTTTGAAATACGATTTTCCGGTATATCTCCTGTCTCTACGTTATTGAAAATAATTCCGGCAACGGAAATTTTATATTCTCCCTCATTGTCCTCATTAAAATCTTCGATACTTCTTTTTAGTAACGGCAATCCTATGATTGCTAATTTCTCAGGCTTTACTGGAATAATTAACGAATCACTAGCTAAATAGCTAGCCACTGATAATATGGAGTCAGTCGGTGGACAATCAATCAAAATCAGATCGTAATTATTCTGAATCTTGGCTAAAAATCGGCGCAGTTTATGCTCCTTTGTGGTTGGATTCTTCAAAGTTTTCGATAACTCTGCTCTCGCAGGAATTAGATGTAGGAGACTGCCATCTATCCATTCTTCAACAGAATGAATAATAGTGGATGTAACTTTGCTGCTGTTTTCAAAAATGTCAACAATAGACTGTCTAGGACTTTCTAAATAATCACGATAACCGTCGCCCCCCATAAATATCTGAGTTAGATTCGACTGAGGATCAAGATCGACGACTAATACCTTATACATTTTTTTATAAGCCGTATACCAAGCAAGGTTGTAGGTCAAGGTGGTCTTACCGACTCCGCCTTTCATATTAAGCATAGAGATAACTTTAGACACTCAACCCACTCCTTCCACCTATGCACAAAATTAATTCAAACGAAATCTTTATTTATGTATGTTCAATGATACGTACGGACTTTCCCACATATGCGTCATCGATCTAATTACTCAAAAACAAATAAACAGCCCTTGGTTAGGGCTGTTTATCAAATATCCTGCAGCAGGCATTTCCTAATATGTTCCATCTGTTCAACTTTCAAAAACGTAAAAAGGACCCGAACAATTGACGTATCAAGCGTTCGGGTTCTTTTTGTTAAGTACTTAAGCAGTTTCTTTAAAACGTGCCCTACTTACGCTTATTCATCACTTCGCACAAGCAATGCTACCGACTCCACATGTACCGTATGCGGAAACATATCCACCGGCGTCACCTCCGCGACGCCGTACCCGCCATCGACCAGCACGCGCAGGTCGCGCGCGAGTGTCGATGCGCTGCACGACACATACACCACGCGCCGCGGCTGCAGCTCGAGGATGGTCGCCAACAGCGCCGGGTCGCAGCCCTTGCGCGGCGGGTCGACCACGATCACGTCAGGACGAACGCCCTGACGTGTCCACTCCGGCAGGACAACCTCGGCGGGTCCTGCCTCGAAGTGCACGTTCGTCATGCCGTTTAACTCGGCATTCTTACGTGCATCCGAGATCGCCTCTTCGACGATCTCGACGCCGTACACCTGTCCCGCGCGCTGCGCCAGGAACAGGGAGATCGTGCCGATGCCGCAATAGGCATCGACAACCGTTTCGCCGCCTGTCAAAGCGGCGTACTCCAGTGCCTTCCCGTACAAGACTTCCGTCTGGACGGGGTTCACTTGAAAGAAGGATCGCGCGGAAATGGCAAATTTCACTTCGCCGATATAGTCATAGATAACCTCGCTGCCCCAGAGGACGCGCGTCTCATCCCCAAAAATAACATTGGTCTGTCTCACATTAATGTTATGACAAATACTCTTCACCGCAGGCAGAGCCTCGCGAATGCCAGCAATCCACTCATCCGCACGCGGAATCTCCGTCCCATTGGTCACCAACACGACCATGACTTCGCCCGTGCGGAAGCCGACTTTGACGACGACATGGCGCAACAGTCCAGTCCCTGTCTCTTCACTATAAGCGCGAATCCCTAAGCGCGAGCCGATCTCTTTCACCCGTGCAACGACTTCATCGTTCGCCTGATGTTGGATCAGACAAGCCTCCATATCAATGATGCGATGGCTGCCCTGCGCATAGAATCCGCCGATGAGGCCACCCCGCTCTTCCCCAAAAGGAACCTGAGCCTTGTTCCGATATCTCCACGGATCAGTCATCCCCAACGTCGGATGAACAACAATCCCTTGACCTTGGTCTTGACCTTGCCCCGGTTCTCCCGCAACCTGCAACTTCCCAATCCGCACCAAATTATCCACGACCTGCTGCCGCTTCACCCGAAGCTGCGCCTCATAACTCAAATGCTGCAACTGACAGCCGCCACATTCATCATAAATCACACAGTCGGGAGCAATGCGATCCGGACTCACTGCAATTAGCTCCACCAAACCAGCATACCCATACTGTTTCTTCAAATGTTCGACGCGTACAAGTGCACGCTCACCCGGCAGCGCCCCCGCGACAAAAAGGGTAAAGCCGTTCACACGGCCCACCCCTTCACCATCATGGCTGATCCCAATGATCTCAGCCTCGTATTGCTGCCCGACTTGCACAGGCAAGCCTGCCATCCAAGCTGGCACTTCTTTCTTCCCTCTATTCCCTGCCGAGTTCCCTGCTCTTCCAGCGGATCCCGACCTGCCACTACCTCTATGTTTACCTGGCGCTGAGCCAGATGTACCTTTTGTTTTCATAATAACCTCACTTAATTCTAGCTAAAATTAATCATTTATCTCTTCATCGGAGCAGCGGGGTTGAGGATGAAAAGGTGGGAGAAGATTTTTTCCCTACTCATGCTCATCATGCCCATTCCCATGCCCTTTCAAATGAAACGGCGTGGTCAAAGCCTCAAGAAACTTCTTTTTATAAATCGACTGGCCTGACTCATCCACAATCACCTGCAAATGGCTCTGCAAATTCGTCATCACGCAAGGCAATGTCCCGCCAAACTCACCATCAAGGTTCAACTGAACGTAGTCAGGGGAATTAATTTCGATATGATTCGTCTGAAAATAGATCAGATTCGGATCACTCAAATGCTCGCCGCGCAGCGCCAGTGATACAATACGGATGAATTCTGCGAGATTGCATTTCTTCAAAATAATAACATCGAACATGCCATCATTAATGTTGGCTTCCGGAGCTAGCTTTTCGAAGCCACCTACAGAGTTGGTGTTGCCTACGAGGAAGAGCATGACTTCTTCATGCATCTCGCGATCGCCTGCTTTGATGTAGAGCTCAATCGGCTTCAGCCTAGGCAGCTTCTCGAGTCCCTTCATATAATAGGCCAACTGGCCGATCATGGTTTTGAGCTTGCTCGGGACTTCATACGTCAGCTCGGTCATCGAGCCGCCGCCGGCGATATTGATGAAGTAGCGATTGTTGATTTTGCCTACATCGATAGCGGTTGTATACTGCTGAATGATGAGGTCGCAGGCATATTCCAAGTTCTTGGGGATCCCCAACGCACGCGCAAAATCATTCGTCGTCCCCAGCGGCAAAATGCCGAGCGGCGGCCTGCCTTCTCTTTCGGCCATGCCGTTGACGACTTCACAGATCGTGCCATCGCCGCCCGCCGCGATAATTAAATCGAACCCACGGCGCACAGCCTCGGTCGCTGCGAGTGTGGCATCTCCTTCACCGATGGTTGCGTGAGCGGATGTTTCGAACCCGCCGCGCTCTAAGCGCTGGAGGATTTCGGGCAATCTTTTTTTCATTTCTTCCCGGCCTGAAGTCGGATTATAGATCAATCGTGCTCGTTTGACCACTCAGTTCATCCCCTGTTCACTTTATGGGAATACGGAGGCAATCTGCCCCTCAATCCATTTGGAAATTTGCGGACTTGGCAATAAGGCCCGTCCATGATATCGATATTCGAACCCTTCCAGACGGGAAGGAATCACTTTATGCGTAAAATACCCTTCACTAAGAAAAAGCGGTGCCACAATCACTGTATACGACGGCTTTTCGCGTGCCCACCATGCCATCTTCTCGGTTAATTGATCTGGCAAAAGCATGGCAATATCCGCCTCGGCGAAGCCGCCTAGCGTCTTCACCCGCTCCGCGAGCTGCTCAAGCCCTTGGTGCCACTTCTGGTGGAAGCCGTCTTCCTTACTTCCATGCCCAACTAACAGGAGTATCTCCTGACCAGGCGACTCGGAAAACTCTTTGATTTTGCCATAAAGAATAGCTGCAATATCGGGATGATCATCAATCGGCGACGTAAAATGTATTCGCGCACGAATATCCAGCAGCTCCATGTCGGTTTCAAGCGACGGCTCTGCAATGACACCTAGCGCGTAGCTGATCTCGTCAATATGTGTACTCCCAGAAGACACGAACAGCGGAACGACGATGATATCGGTGACGCCCTGCGCCTCTAAGCTGGTTATCCCATCTTGTATCAATCTACCCTCGACAAGCTCCAGATATGACGCATAAATGGGCACATTCTCAGGCATCCGAACCGCATTCACGGCATCCTCCACCAGCTGTACCCAACCCGCATCACGGGATCCATGGCTAATGATAAGCACACCATACTGACTCATTCCTTTTTTCCCCCACCCGTACGAACTAAGCCTATCTTCCTATGCTACAGAATGTGTTCCTCTATGTCAATTTGAAGCTGCTCTCTGCTGTTCAACCAACTCTGAATATCCTTCTAGAAGGCTTTAGCTTCGATTAAATATCAACCATTTATCCCAAAATATGCTATAATCAATCTCGACAATAGAATCGGTTTCAAGGTTGGTCGGCTAGCCTCTTTAAGGAGGTGATGCCCGTGGAGGTATACCAAGCATTATCGCTCATGATTACATTTGCGACTTTGGTTGTGTTAATACTTACTAACAAACGGAAATAGACCTCCCTTGAGCTTCGCGGCTTTGGAGGTCTATTATCATTCAACTGCGGCCGATCACCATTGAGGTAATCTATTGTACGGGAGAGGTGTTAGCGCACCTCTCTTTTATTATGTTTACTGTAACATATCCACAATATACGTGCAATTGTATATAAGATTATTTACTACTTGCAAGCCCAAAAATTTTTAACGACCTAAACGATCCAATGTCAGTACATAACCATCGTTCCCGTAATTCAGGCACCTTTTGACCCGCGAAATGGTTGCTGTTGAAGCCCCTGTTTCCGCTTCGATCTGGTTATACGTGCATCCCTTGCGCAGCATACGAGCCACTTCAAGGCGCTGCGATAGCGACTGAATCTCATTCACGGTACACAAGTCATCAAAAAAGACGTAACACTCTTCAATATCCTTCAACGTTAGTACAGCTTCGAAAAGCTGGTCTATGGCTTTATCATTTAATTTTTTTAATTGCATGTGCTGTCAACTCCCGGTCAAAAAGCATGTTGGCTCATTGGTTCTCTAAGCTCCTGTGTATCATTCGACGTAACGATTATAAATCCTTCCTTTAGGATTGCGATTCGTTAAAATTTCTATGCGTTAATGAGGTAAACAATGACAAAACCATGGCAAACGTCCGTATAAAATGAGCATTCGCACAACAAATCCCCAAGACCCGTGACATTCGTCCATACCAAAGGTAGGCAAGTGACATATCCTGTAGGAGACAAATCTGATAAAAAGGATCGTGAATCCTAGTGACCAACCCAAGACAACAAATTATTGGTAATGGCGGAAATCGTCCTGAAGTCGAAACAAGAAGCTTAACCCTTCCCGGTGAAGGCTTCGGTCAATACCCAGGCTTAGGCGGTGGCAATCCCTTCGGTGGCGGCGGCTTTGAAGGCGGTGGCGGCTTCTTCGGCGGCCCTCCTGCTGGCGGTAATACCGGTGGCGGCTTCTTTGGCGGCGGTGGCGGTGGCGGCAATCCAGGCGGTGGTTTATTTGGCGGTGGCGGTGGCAATGCCGGTGGTGGTGGCGGCGGTAACTTCCTAAGCAATCTCCTTGGCGGCGGCGGCGGTGCTGGAGGCAGCTCGAACCCACTTAGCGGCTTAAATATGAAGCAAATCACCGGCTTCGTTGAGCGGATGGGTGGTATTGACGGCATTCTTGGTACGATGGGCAAAGTTCAGAAGTTCATGTCTACTTTTCAACAAATGGCACCGATGGTGAAAACTCTTATTGGCTCTATAGGCAAAGGGAAGGTAGCCTCCGGCGACGTAGAGGAAGTCTTCCGTCCAAAGCGCAAACGCCGTAAGAAATCCGGCAAAGCCAGAAGACGCAAAGTTGGCTCCCGCCCAAGCACAGCTAAACGGAAACGCAGATAGACCTCTATGCTGTCTATCTATGGGCAAAAGGCTCCTCGTCTTTATAGACGAAGGAGCCTTTGCATGTTCAACTCATTTTAGCGTGATGCTAGAACTTTCAATAGTGCCGTTACCGCTTCTGCTCTTGTTGTTTGGCCAGCTGGATCAAATGCATTCCCATTCTTACCTTCTACTAAGCCAAGATTCTTAAGCGCTGCGACTGCACCTTTCGCCCATGATGGAATAACCTTATCATCTGCAAAACCTGTTGCTGCTGTCGTCTCGTTCGATTTCCCTAATGCTTTGGCAATCATCACAGCCATTTCTGCTCGTGTAATTTCGGCATTCGGACGGAATGTACCATCCTCATAACCCGAAATGATGCCTGCTTGTACCGCTTGGGCAACTGATTTCTGTGCCCAATCTCCGATCGCTGCCTTGTCTGCGAAAGCTAAGGCTACGCCATCCACTTGCGGTTTCAGCGTATTCATCAGCATAACCGCAAACTCTGCGCGTGTGACGGTATGGCTAGGCTTAAATGTACCGTCTGGATAGCCGCTCACAATGCCGCTGCTTACTGCTTGCTTGATGTTGGACTCTGCCCAGTGTCCCGCAATATCGCTCAGTGTAACTGGTGGCTTGACGGGTACCTCTGGTTTTTGATCAACAGCCATGACTGCATATTTCGTAAAGTGATTAACGTCTACAGTAATGCGATTACCATCGACTTTACCACCCTCAACTTCCACCCATTTCTGAGTGACTTCATCGAAATAGAAGACAGCTGCTTGTTGGTCGGCTTTCACACTTGATGGATCGAAAGCAAACGTCAACGTGACCGGCTTGCTGAAGTTCTCTGTGAAGTTCTTAAGAATCTCATAGACTGGACTAGCTAAAATCTCATGATTCGTTAATAGCTGATCTGTCCCTGACAATTTTTCTATCGTTAACTTTAATTCTTTCATAGAAGCATTTGCTGGAATTGAGACAGAAACCTCATCCTTATAACTCACTTCGCCTGTCTTACCAATTGGTAGCGTTAGTGTACCATCTGTCGAGGTCACTTTATCGTCAATCGGTTTCGTTGGCGGAGTTGGATAGTAAGGTTCCGATGATGATTCTTCAGCACGGTATACCGTCAGGTTATACGGTTTCTTCGTACCATCTTGCGCGACAACCATAATTTCAACTGGGTTAGCCCCAACCTTTAGGTTAGTCGCTTTGTATGCATATACATTGTCTGTGACAGCCGTATACACGGCACCTGTTACTGTAAGCTTTTCGTAGAGATCCCCTCTGGTTATGAAGAGATTTATCTCGGAGATGTTATTAGACACCTCTACATTATAATCACGTTGGGTCGCAGAGAATGTCGGATACAAACTCCCTTGATTTACAGCGATGTTGGAAAGCAAGACATTGTTACTCATCCTTGTTACAAGGACTGTGTACGTTTTTGTCGAGCTATCTCCTGACGTAACGACAATCGTAATCGTAGTGTCTCCTTCGTTCAACGGAATCTCAGCACTCGCTTGACCACTGATAACCTTGATTCCGTTCACCGTTACGCTTGCTGTTTCGTTCGTGACCGTTGGTGTGACTTTCAAGCTATTAAGACTCTTAACCACACTTTGGGTATAGCTCCTTCTTGTGGGGTCAAAGGCCTCATTCAGATCTCCGCCGCTGAGACTTAGACCGGTCAAATATTCAGTCGACATCGTCCCCGTTGTGAATTTCCAAATATCCGATTTCTTCACGCCACCATACATATCCGTTGCTGCAGCATACCATTGGTAGCTAGATAATGGAGCTAGATTTTTCCAGATGGTCCCGGCATTCTCCCCGCTCTTCACGTGATTAACCGTACCAATTACTTTGTCCGTATACACATTCACTCCGAAATAGTCCGTAGCAACGCGTTTCGTTACTGGTTGCAAATTCAGATTAATGGAAAACTCATCTTTGCCAGGATACTCAGCTGGATCATAGAAGTTGTAGTCATTCAAATGCGGTGAATAAGTCTTCATGTTGATTTTGTTATTTTTCATATCAAACTGCATAAGTCTGATGTAACCAAGTCCACCTTCTGGCGCCCCTTGGTAGTCAGCAAGCATTTGATACACGTTACGATCTGCTACGCCGTCATTGTTATCATCAATCGCATCGACTTTCAACTCTGCATCGTGATAATGGCCGGAAAGTGCCGCAATAACGTTCTTATTCGGTTTAATAACGCGTTCGAATACTTTTTCCGCCATTGGCGCGCGGTTATTGGAAACGAGCATGAATTCATGGAAATTCAAGATGGCTTTCCGGTTCGGATACTTTTTCAAAACGTCGTTAATCCAATCAATCTCTTTGTCACCATAACCCCAACCCATGTAAACAACGATGAAATCATTCCCGTTGGAGGATACGAGATCAAAATGGCCTCGATTGTTATCGTAGGATTCGCCGTATGTTGGCTGATTCTTGAAGCGATCTTCCCCGAACCATTTGGAATAGTAACTGTAATCATTGTTTTGATGGCCTACGTCATGGTTACCTGCCAATACGCCGTATGGAATGTTGGCTTGTTCCAAGACCTTCATATCCTTATCTGCTTCGATCCATTGATATTCCTGGTCTGCGATATCCACGATGTCGCCTGTATGAATCACATATTTAATTTTATTATCTACTTTGTGATCTGCGATCCATTTCACAATTTCTTGATAGATATACGGATAGGTCCTCGAGTAATACTGTGTATCCGACATCCATACGAATGAGAAATCATAATCTGTTGCTGCATCTGTGGTAGCTTGTTGTGGTGCAGCTGCAATTTCATCCTGTACCATCACTTGAATCTTCTTGTTGTTGGCATACGTACCAGCAGCTACTGTAGCTTGCAACTCGAAATCTGCAGTGCCAGCTATAACAGTCTTCAGAGCGTTCCATTTTTGCGCGCTAGGACTCCATGCATACAGGGTCACTTTGCGGCCTTCCAGGGACTTCCCTTTCCAGTTAATTTCCACTTTATCGGTGCTTTTAATAGCATCATCCAAGGAAATTTCAAATCGCTGATACGGGAATTTCTCGTCAGAATCATCGACCAGATACTGCCCGTCCAAGGCACTAATTTTATTATAATCCTCTTGCGTAAAGGCAGTTTCTCCACTCGGTTTTTCCTGTCTAGGAGGCTCTGTGTCTACGGCATTGCGGAACCCTGCAAATTGCCCCTGCACGCTTGCATCGTATTTAAAGCCTTGGTTAATGCTTACGTTCATTTCATCATTCATTGGATCCGATACTTTAACGCTCAAAGGAGCATTACGATCTACGTCAACAACGCCTTGCCCTGGTGCCACTTGCTCAGGTGCATTCGGAATTTCATTTGGCACCTCGAAGTTGATGGTCACATTTTGCACGTTACCAACTTTATCAACAGCCTTGATGCTGAATACATGCTTACCGCCAGGCAGCTGCGCAGATGATGTGGCATATGGCAACGTAATTGGCTGGGTGTCGAGCTTAGTCTCTACCTTGTCCACGCCAGCTAATGCATCAGTTATGGCTGCATCCAGGCTGAAGTCGCCACGGTACATGACCCCCTCTTTAACGGAAGGCTTGATAACAGGAGCTGTATTATCCACTTTCACCGTCGATTTAACGGTTCCACTAACACCACCACTTACCGCAATCTCATGTTGACCATCACTCGTAGATGCTGTATTCCAAACATGAGCCTTGGATGCCAACTTCTCTGCTGGAATGACGAAATCGAAATCAACAACTGGCGGCTTCCCTGAGGAATCACCCATTTTAATAACTTTGGCTGGATCATTGTACTTCGCATCATAAATCACCGTACCATCATCAAGCACTAAACGTACGTTCTTCACGTCAAAATTATCTTTATTCTCCGCTGGACGATCATCGAAAGGCGAAGCCTTCGAACCCGCTCGGATGGAAAATACATTGCTGCCTTGCTTCAATCGGTCTGCTTGAATCGTCGTAGATAGCGTTGTATAGCTATTCACGGTGTCCTGGAACGTAAAGAGGATATCTTTATCTTGCGTGACCGCATTTTTAAAATAGTAATTTACGCCTGTCACTTCGAATGCGATATAGGCGTCATGTTCAACGGCATGGAAGGTGGATTGCGTTAATTCACTGCCATCAATGGCCAGCTTTAGGTCATCAGCGCCTAGCCCTTCGCCTGTTCCTTTAATTACTTTGGACCCTGCAATCACATCGCCGTCTTTCACATTCAGACGCAGGGCTGAGTGATCCGAGCCTCCCGTGATGGCAACGCGCTTCGTAGCCGTCGTAGTCTCATTCTGACCGTCCGAAGTCACAAAGTAATAATCCAAGTACTTGTTACCGATAAGCTCAGGTGAGAACACCGTATAATGATATAACGTATCTGCGAAGCTTTCTTGCAAATACTTTTTCGTATAATTCGTCTGTTTTTCCGTTTTATAATAGAGCGCTACTGTCTTTAACGATGTTTCATCTTTAGCATCCGCGATGATCTCAAGATCCTTGGATTGCGCAATGCTAATCTCTTTCGTTAAATCCGATAGCGTCGGCTTAACCGTATCTGACTTGACAATGACACTCTGAAGCGGCGCTTGAACCTGATCAAGCGTTCCAGGTGTTGCAGCCATAGTTGCAGCGCTGTATTTCGTCATTGTTTTGCCGCCATCAACCGGGTATTTATACATGATGCCCATATTTTTCTTGGAATCGCCGCTTACGTAATACGCGGATGAGACTTCAACACCTGTATTCGTAGCAATTAGAATGCCTCTATTTCCGCTATTTGCCATACCATCGGTATGTATGCGTACAAGATTCGTGCCTTCAACCAAATTAGTGTTGTAGTTGGTGTTGAAATCAGCCACAGGTGTATTCGCATTCTGCGCATTGATCACCCAGAAAACAAGCGTACCATTAGATGGAATTACCATGTCTTCCTTATCTGCTGGCCAAATGACATCCGCATCTGGACCGGAATCTGTGTAACGGTAGATTAATTGGTAGTCTTTGAAATTAATCGCTTTATCTGTGTTGTTGTACACTTCGATAAACTCATAACCATCTGCGGTACCCACATTCTCAGAATCAGGCACAACTTCTGTAACGAGAAGCGGTGGAATCTTCGTGAAATCCGTATTATCTAATTTAACGGTCGCACTATAAACGTTTGAGCGAATCGTACTAAAGCCGTCATCCGCTTGAATGTAATACTTGAGCGGGGTGTCGGTCAGCTTGGCCCTAGGTATCGTAGCTTGATACTGGGTACTGCCTGTCACGGTCATAGGAACGGAATCATAAGTGGTCTGAGAACCTGCTTTAAAATACACAGCCGCGGACACAGATTCACTCTGCTCAGGGTTCGCGATTTGAGCTTGCAGCGTTAAATCTACTTTCTGATCCGCTTGCGTAACCGGCGTGTGGCTAATAACCGGAGGCTCCGAATACGTCCGCGGGATCGTTGGAACTTGACTGGGATCGACAACGCCTGGCGTTGCAGCAGATTCCCCTACAGAATACATCGCCATATTCTTCGTACCGTCAGACGGATAACGATAGAAAATACCTTTGTCCGGTTTCGGGTCTCCATTTAGGTAGCTTGTTTGGTAGCTTGCAATCGAGATATCACTACCGGATTTCTCCTGAATAACGAGCCCTCTTGGACTCGCATTAGCCATGCCATCCTTTCCGTCAACACGGAATAGGTTCACATTTTCCGTTAGGGTTGTTTGATTATTCGCA
This sequence comes from Paenibacillus sp. J31R30, assembly GCF_059692115.1. NCBI lineage: Bacteria > Bacillati > Bacillota > Bacilli > Caryophanales > Paenibacillaceae > Paenibacillus > Paenibacillus sp. J31R30. The sequence continues at coordinate 83,521 of NZ_JCAUAV010000016.1, forward strand.
TTGAAATCAGCTTCAGTCAAACTTTTGTTCTTCGTGTTCATCACCCACAAGACGATAGAGGAATGCGAAGGAATCGGCATACTCCCACCTATGTTCCCGTTATTATAAGGCGCCCAGACGGTATCCGCACCTGAAATCCGGTAAACCAGATTGTAATCCTTAAAATCTAGCACTTTGTTCGAGTTGTTATATACTTCAACGAACTCATAGGCATCCGCACCAGCCACACTAGCAGTAGAATCCGGTAATAGCTCGGTAATTAGCAACTTAGGAATCTTCGAGTAGTCCACAGCGCTAACTTGTACGTCGTTATCCACCGCATTAGCCATCGGGGCCAGCATGCTGAACATCATCCCGAATACGGTCATCCCGGAAACCAATCGTTTTAAACCTTTTTTATACACGTAGTAACGCCCTCTCATCGTCAAATTCAAATGAATCCTATTAACTATTTATTGGGAAAGAATTCGCTCAAACAACCAGTACATGCCGAATACGCCAATGATGCCGGACGCATATAAGTTCCAATTGATCTTCAGCGGTACGCGGCGGAGCAATATAAGAAGTGGAATTACTACCGCGACAACGACAAGCTGTCCAATTTCGACGCCTAAATTGAAGGAGAATAAAGGCAGCGCCATGTTTCCAGACAATGTACCTCGCAGCACCTCAGCAAATCCGAAGCCATGTATTAACCCGAACAGCAAGGTAACCGCTACACGAGCGCTCTCTTTTTTCTTCCATATGTTCTCAACGGCAATATACAAAATACTTAACGCTATTAAAGGCTCGACAATTTTGGGCGACAGATAGGCGATCTCCAGTGAAGATAAGACCAGCGTGATGCAATGGCCTACTGTAAAAGCCGTAATCAGCTTCACAATTTTCATTACTCTTTGTTCAGATGCCAGCAGCAACCCGAATAGAAACAGCATGTGATCAAGTCCTGACCATATATGCTCCATCCCCATGAGAACGTAGGTTTTTAGCGTATTCTGCCAGGAATCACTAGCGATTACGTCGACAACTGGTTTACTCGTTGCTGACGCAGCAGTCATGCCAGGATTCCCTGCAGCTGCACCAGGACCTTGGATCTGCACAATATAATTTTGACTGCCAAGTACCTGCTGAATCGTCTGGCCTCCCACCTGAATCGTGGCATAGTTGCTATGAGTTGGATCGATTCCGCTATACCAGAAGAAGTTATATTGCACGAGATATTGCTTCACTGGGGCAGCAAATTTATAACGGATATCCATGCCAATCATATCCATGCTGGCTCGTTTCTCATGCTTAGCGCTAAGAACGACCGCCGTTCCAACTTTGCCATCCCCCGTCACAATAATCCCATCATCTACGAGCTTGGTTAATGCTTCCAAGGAGGTTGATAATTGGTTATCACTGATCTTGTCTCCGCCGTCTGCTTTATTGGGAAAAATCTGTAGCAGGTCATGTTCGGCTAGAGATAGATGATACTGCATCGTATCTGAGCCTACTTTAATATCTGAGTAACCGCTCGAAGAAGCATGCGCCCCTACCGAACCTGCTAGGCTTAGATGTACGATTACTGCCAAAACCAACGTGAAGAAGCTCATCTTGATGTTCAACTTTGTTCGTTTGCGCATGTGGTCTTCCCCTCATTATTCATTTGCTTGTGCCTAACTTACGTCAATCTTGACTCTCCTTTCTGCAAGCACCTGTGTTACCTGCTCATCATATCCAGAACCACATACCGTGCCTATACACATCATTTTGGATCTTCGACGATTATTACGATTCGTTTTTTAAGCTTTTATAAATGGGCAAACAAGTAAAAACGGCAAGCTTCCCAAAAAGTGCCCATACCTTTCAAATCGTTTATGATCTACAATAAAGTGTGTATAACTCGCCGGAAGCAAACAGCGTAACAAGAAGAGGGAGCCTGCGACTTATGAATATTTTCTCCATGCAAAAATCTTTATTTCGAAGCATCCTAGCCAGCTTTATGATCTTGATTCTCATCTTCTGTTCGTTTAATCTCTTGATTTTTTGGCTCGTCAAAAACCACTTCCGCAGCGAGATGATGGCACAGAATCGTCTTACTCTGCAGAAAGTGGCTGAGCGCTATCAAATTCAATTGGATAAAGTGCGAGAAGCTTTGTATAAGCAATTTACAGATAAGAACGTCATTACACTTAACAATCAAGTGATTTTAAAAAAGGATCCCGAGTCACTTCCTACCCGTCCTATTGTGCTGGACATGCAGAGTATCGCAAGCGATTCGGACCTATATGTCGATAATTTGATCCTGATGTTCCGATCTACGAATTTGACTCTGAGTAAGCTCGGTCCTGGAACAACAGTCGATTTATTCAGCAGCATCTACCAAAGCACACGATATCCGCTCACTTACTGGCAATCGCAGTTTGATCGCAGTGACAATTACGTGCTTCATCCGGGGACTTTATTTGGGAGCCCCTCATCAGCAGGAGAGTCAACAGGAAGAATGTTAATTCCTTATTCCATTAAGCCTGCTCTAGCTGACAATATGATGATTGCTATGATCGACGGCAACCGCTTGCGCGACGCGGTTCTGAAAGAAAATCCCGATCTGGACATCACGATACTAGGGCCGAACCAATCGATCATTTATGAGACAAATAAGGATTCACGCCAGCTCCAAGGGCCGGTTGAGATTGAATATCAAGATGAAAACGGTTTGCGTTACGTCATGAAGATCACAAGTCCTGAATTTACATCCCAAATTCTTCGTTTGGACACTCTCATGATGTTTCTGTTAGGCGCTTCTATTGTCATCGCCTTCATCGTCTCTCTCTTTTTCAGCAAACGAATCCATAAACCAGTCCGACAACTGATCCAAGAAAAAGGTGAAATTCAGCAGGAGCTGCAGGATCAGCAATCGGAGTTAATCAACTATCATTTCATGAATAAGCTGAAGAATATCCATCCGGTTCCCGATGAATGGCAGCATATTCAAGGTACAGAGGGGACTTACACCATCGTTCTGTACGAGCTGCGCTTCCGTTCACCAGCTTTCACCCAAATCCCGATGAGCAGAGAACATATTTCGCAAACGATCGGCGAACACCTCAAACGAATAACAGATGAGCGGTTTCCTGATTCCCATACACTGCAGATGGAACATCATCAGTTTCTAACGGTGTTCCCTGGCAATGAGCGTGAACGCATCCTTCTGATGCTCGAAGAGTTGAAGCTGGTTCTCGACAAGGACCTTCGTTACTGTCTGGTGACTGCCGCCATCAGTTCAGCGTTCGAGCATTCTCTACAGTTTGGTCATGCCTACCGACAGGTGAAAGAGTTAGCTGGACATGCCCGGTTACTGGAAGCAACGCAAATTGTCGTTGAATATCGTTCAGATCGCGCTACGTACTTCCTTACCCTTACACAGGAGCAAGAACTGACTACAGCGCTAAAATTAGGCAAAGAACAGGAAACGCTGGACCTCTTTCTTCCGTGGCTGGATGAACTTGACTTGAAGGAAGCTTCTGTGGATATGTTTAAGCATATGGTGGTTGCTGTAACCGATAAGGCCAAGATGGTGCTTGAGCATTACAAAGTTCAGACTGACGATACCTTGCAGCTGAGGTCCATCCTGCTTCAATTAGAGGAATGCTGTACGTTAGACGAGTATAAACGAACATTCGAGGCTTATTTCCGTATCGTCACTCAGCTCATCCGTGAGAAGAAAGAGACGAATGATCCCATCATTGATCATGTGCTTAGCGTCATTAAGGAGCAGTATGCAGAGGATCTTTCTCTCGATGTTCTCGCTGATCAACTAACTCTAAGCAGCTCCTACCTCTCTACGTATATCAAAGAGAAGACAGGAGCCAATTTCATGGAACATTTGCATGATAGACGAGTCGGCTACGCGCAAGAACTATTGGTCCATACCGACTTGAACATTCAAGACATTGGCATTCAAGTGGGCTACCGAAACATCTCTTCCTTTAATCGCATGTTCAAAAGCCGCACAGGCTCTTCCCCTGGCGAGTACCGTAGGACATATTTACTTAGAGCATAAAAAAAACGAAAGCCGGTTCATATCCCGGCTTTCGTTTTTTCATTTTAACGACTTATTATACGCATCGATTTTGGCGTTAATTTCTAAGGTTGCTGCATCGAGCGCTTCCTGTGGCGATTTCTGCCCGCTCAGCGCCTGCCTGATGGCATTCTCCGTCAGCTTTCTCGCTTCTGGATAGACCCCTAGAACACCGCCTTGTGTCGCTTGATTGTGCTTTGCAGCGTTATGCTGATCAATAGCTGTCTTGAACTGTGGGAACTGTTTCATATTGTCTTGTACGATCGGCAGCTCATAAGCCTTCTCTGTAATAGGGAAGTAGCCTGTGTTTACATGGAAGAACGCCTGCTGCTCTGGCTCGGACAAATACTTCATGAATGCCCAAGCCGCCTGCTGCTCCGCATCCGACTTGCTGTTCAGGATCCAGTTGCTTGCCCCGCTTACCACCACACCACCGTCGCCATCGGCTGGCTTGGGAAAGAAGCCCGTCCCGACATCGAACTTACCATCAACAGAATCGAGGATATCTCGCAGCGCAGCCGTTGTATCGAAGATCATAGCGACCTTCCCTTCCGCGAATGCTTTCTTGGAATCGTCGCCCTTACCCGCTGAGTGAATAGCCGACTTACTGTCAATTAACCCCTTCCACCAAGAAAGCGCCTTGACTCCCTCTTCACCATTCAATTGCCATTGCGTTGCTAAGCCATCGCGCCCGTTGCCCAAGTTCACCAGCTCAGCGCCTTGATTGGCAATAAGCTGTTCCATGTACCAACTGTGCGTGCCGAAGTAGGCGCCGGTCACACCGTCTCTTGTTAACCTTTTCGCCGCTTGGGCGATGTCCGTATAGAGAACCGGCGGTTTATCGGGGTTTAATCCAGCAGTTTTGAAGAGATCCTTGTTGTAATACAGAATCGGATTAGATGTGTTAAAAGGCATGGAATACAGCGTATTCTCCACCCGATAATAATCGATAATCGCTTCATCCATTTGAGACATATCATACTTGTCCTGATCAACGAAGCTCTGAATCGGCGTAATTTCCTTGGAATCAATCATGAATCGTGTTCCGATATCGTACACCTGAATCATCGTTGGACCCAGATTGGAACCAATAGATGCCTTCATCTTGGTCAAACTATCGAAGTAGGAGCCCTGAAATACGGCCTCCACCTTAATATCCTTATGTGAAGCATTGAAGCTTGTTACGAGCCTGTCCACCACTTGACCGTTCTCGCCGCTCATGGAGTGCCACCAGACTACTTTCTTAACCCCATTAACGAATGGTTCGGCTTCAGCGGCATCCCCTGCCTCCGTGCCTTTCACCACTTCTTCATGCCCCCACACCGAATAAATGCCAAATATGCCGAACAGCAGCACAAGGATAATGAAATAAGCGGGTATCGAAATGTTACGTTGAAATATCTTCATCTTATCCCTCCTATGACTTTTAATCATAGGATCTCAATGTTTGCCTGTGATTAAGGGAATGTAAAGGTATTGTTAAACATGTCTACTCCACCTTCAACTTCGTCCCCTCCGGCACAATCTGTACCCATGTGTTGCCCGGCAGCAGCGGCACTTCCTTACCATCGCTGGCGTAGGCGCGGAGCATGCCGTTCTTGCGTTCCCAGGTGATCGCTTGGGACATGCCTTCTTGGAAGATCATCCCTTTGTTCGGCCCGAACACATCGACAATCCTGCGCCCCTCTTTGTCGATGATCTGATGCTTGCTCTCAAGGATAAGCAAATTCTTCGTCTGCAGCTGCTTGCCCGTTTCCTTATCGAGATGCGGCTTGCCTTCCATCGAACGCATGTAGACACCTTTTGCAGCCTCGTAATCATAGGAAGCAAAATACCCCATGAGGTAGGGGATTTGGATATAATGAACGGCTGCGCCCGTGAGTTTACTTTGTCCTGCCTTGGCAAACGTGAGCAAAGGCCCATTCCACTCCGTGCGGAACTTGCGCGCCTCGGCACCTTTTTTCATTTTATCCACAGAGGTATATAGATTGTGCGGTGCCTTCCGATCGGTGGAGCGCCAATAGTAGGCGCCGTCGCCATACACTTCATCGAGATGAGCCAGATTGCGGCCCGCCATCATATCCATCGCATCCTGACTCCAGCCAGCATGCACGATAATCGCGTCCAGCGCGTCGCCAATCTCTACAAAATAAGGCCGAATGCTGCGCACGGGCCCAATCGCTCCAGCAGCATGGCTCTGAAACACAGAGACGAATCTAGTAATCTCGCCCTCGGCTAGGATCTCATAGACGATGTCTGCCTGGTCGAGGCCGGTTTGGGGCCGGGCTTGTGGAGCATTTTCGACCATGACCATGTAGGGCCGAGTCTTCACCTCGTGATCGGTAGGCAAACCGGTTAACGGGAATTTAAAAGGAAGCTGCGCTTCCACTGTTGTCGTGGTGGGCTGCGTCGCAGGTGTTGTTGTGACCGAGGCCGTCACAGGGACGGTTTCCGGGGTCGCCGTTGATATAACGGACGTTGTATTACTGCAACCAGAAAGGGTCAGGACAGAGCATCCAAGTATGAGCCATGTGGTAAGCGTTCTTTTTCGAATTAACGGCAATGTTTTCATGGGGGGCTGCACCTCTTCTTCTCGTGGACTATCGATCTATGAAATGTATATGCTAGAGGCATGAAATGTAGAAGCCAGAGAGGAATTCGACTGTAGAGGGTAGAGTGCGCATCCGCTGACAGGCCATTTGAGGCTGTCCCACGGGCGCAAAGATGCGAAAGAGCATCCTTTTTCAGGGAAAACGGCTGAACATAGCTAAATTAGTGCAAAAGAGCATCCTTTTGCACCGAAAAGGTGCCTACAGAGGAATACCAGCCGAAATTGTTGCACTTTCGCACGCATTTCAGATCGAGTGGTCAACTCGAGAACAAAGGTTGCACATTTGCACTTTTGCCTGCATCACAGCTGCCCTTCACATAAAAAGAGTGCCCCCGCCATATCCATGGCTTTTGGGACACCCTCCTTTTTCACAACCACCTATTGCGTCTGCTGCCCTCTCCAGCTCATGATGCCGCCCTTCAGATGGGTCAGCTCGCTAAAACCATTTCTTCGCAGCATTCTGGCAGCTTGCTTGCTCCTCATGCCACTGCGGCAATACAGATAAATCTGACGATCCTTCGGGATTTCGCTCAATCTTTTCCCCACCTGTGACAAAGGAATATTCACCGCACCCGGAATGTAGCCTTGCTTCAATTCACCAGGTTCGCGCACATCAATGAGCACATGCTTGTCTTTGTCCGCTGCCATGGCTTCCTGAAATTGCTCGGACGACAGATTCCGCAGCCCCTTCACCCCTGCAAACCGGGAATAAAAAAACCACACGATAAAACCAAGTGCCACGATATTAAAAATCATATTGCTATCCATAAACGGCCTCTTTCCTGAGCTGTATCGCTTACTTTTTCACTTTATCCTCATATTGTAGCATCAACACGCTAACTTGGAAAACTACATTGAGGTATACTTAAAATAGAGTAAAAGCCATGCAGCACGGAGGAGAATCTTATGCCTAAAACGACCCAACATCACGCTATCATATTATTTGATGGTGTTTGCCTGCTCTGCAGCAGTGCGGTGCAGTTCATCCTGCGAAACGATCCGAAGGGCGTCTTTCACTTCGCTTCTCTCCAGTCTGAGTCGGGCCAAAAGCTGCTTGCCCAGCACAAACTGCCCCTAGATCAACTAAGCACCATTGTGCTGGTCGAAGGGGACCGCGCTTATACACGCAGCTCAGCTGCATTGCGTATTGCCCGCCGCTTGCGTGGCGCGTGGCCACTGGCCTATGTGGCCATCGTGATCCCGCCTCCGATCCGCAACCTCGGATACAGCTTCATCGCCCGTAACCGCTATCGCTGGTTCGGTAAGACCGAGCATTGCATGCTGCCGAAGCCGGAGCATAAGGGACGGTTCTTGGATTGAGTGGCAACCGCCTCCGCCTAACCGTCCTTTTTGCGCAAACTTACGCCGCTGAACATCCAACAGCACAAGCTCAGCGTACCCATCTGGAAGCTATGGTGCAGCAGTTTCGCGCTCCGTGTAGCATCGCCAGCTCCAAGCGCGATCAGTAATGGCGCAAAATGCTCCGGCGTCGGCACCGCCTCCCGCGCATGCGGCGCTCTTTCATCGTAGCGAATCAGCGCCTCCAAATTCCACGTTTCTAGCTGCTCCGCCAGCCACTCGTCAAACTCAACGGCCCACAGCTGCGGCACTGGATTGTTATGATCCAATTTTTGCAGATTGTGCACCGTTCCGCCACTGCCAATGATCAGCACCTGCTCTTCCCGTAGGGGTCCTAGCGCAGCGCCAATCCGATAATGCTCCTCCGGCGTTAGCCGCGGGTTAACCGAAAGCGTCACGACGGGAATCTGCGCATCGGGATACATAATGGAGAGCGGCGCCCAAGCAGCATGATCCAAGCCCCGCCTGTCATTGAGTTCACAGCGTATACCCTCTTGCTGAAAAAGCTGCTGAATATGCAAGCTTAAGGGGAGATCCCCTTTTGCCGGATAGTTAATGTCATAAAGTTCTTCCGAGAAACCTGAGAAATCGTACATCATCTCCGGCTCGACTGCCGAGCTAATCTTCTGCACGGGGCTTTCCCAATGGGCACTGAACAAAACAATGGCCTTAGGCGTTGGTATCGATATCGCAAGTCTTTGCAAAAACTCCGTATACGCATGCTGCTCAATCGCCAAGCTCGGTGAGCCATGCGCAATAAAAAATGCCGGCAACATAGCAACACCTCCTCCCCCACAATGCAATGCCAATTATCTACATTATTCTCGAATCTGTGAAAATAAAACCTTCGGCGCTCTGTCCCTATCCCTTACCGTTCAAAAACTGCTCAATCCCATCCGCGATGCCTGCCGCCAGCTTCTGTTGATAAGCCGCCTCCGACATGAGCTCGTCCTCCTCGGGATTCGTCATGAACCCTAGCTCAACGAGTGCCACGGGCACCTTCGACCAGTTAAAGCCGCTGAGGTCGTCGCGTGCCGAAAGACCACGTCCTTTTTGACCTGTTGCTTGCTGCATGCCAACTAGTAAATACCCAGCCGCCTGCTTACTCTCAGCAGCAATGGGCTTCACAGCCGGTTGTCCCGCCGACGGGTACAATACCGAAAACCCCTTCGTACTCGCCGAGGCATCGCCATCCGCATGAATCCTTACAACCAACGCAGCTCCTGCCTCATTCGCCATATCCGCACGCTGCTTATTACTGATATCTACATCATGCGTCTCACGCGTCATCACAACGTTGATCCCCCGCCGAGCCAGCTCTGCTTTCAGCAGCACGGATACCTCCAGATTAAGCACATACTCCGGTTTCTTCGTGCGTACACCGACAGTTCCTGAGCTCACCTTGGCTTTTGTTTCACGCGTATCCGGCCCGACCTGCTCGGGTTCGTTATTACCAACCCGTTGATGCCCTGGATCGATCATCACGAGATTTTTGCTCTGTTTTTTGACGGGGGCCACAGTTGGAGCAGGTGCCATAGATGGCGTTGGCTTCGTTCCAATCGTCGCAGCCGGTGTTGGAGTCACCGTTGGTGACGGTGCTGGCGTATTGGTAGGCGCCGCCTGTACCTCTGCAGCTGCTGCCACCGCCATTCCCTGCGAAACAGGCGCAGCGCTCTGCACAGCCTGCGTTGTAGGCGAAGTCTCTATCAGCGGCTGCTTATCCCCACAGGCAGCCATCACACCAACTAACACAATGACCGCAGCGAGGTGCAGCATTCTTTTATAACACATCTAACGATTCCCCTTTTTCTCTATGTTCTGCATAAAAACACCCAGCATTCACGAAACTAACGCTACCATGCTTCTCCACATTCGGGAGGTCACACGATGGCACTCTGGCATTATATCACTGATCACTGGTTGTCGATTGCATTAGTTATTCTTGCCTTACTGGCGTGTTTTTTCGTCTACAAGGGCAGAAGCAAGTACATTCGTGGCTGGGATAAAAAGTAGATGGGTAACCTACAGCTATTTCTGCATTATTTACCTAGACTCCTACATGCAAAAACACAGTCCCCCTTGCGCACGCCCAATCGGGTAATCGCTTCTCTGAGGACTGTGTTTTTTGTTCCTACAACCTATCTCAATGCCTTCATTGCAATATCCGTCCGATAATGCTTACCCTCAAAATGAATCCGATCCGCATCCGCATAAGCCTTCTGACGAGCTTCAACGATATCTTTGCCAAGGCCAGTAATCCCAAGCACACGTCCACCGTTGGTGACGATTTGTCCGTTCTCATCAACAGCTGTACCCGCGTGGAACACAAGGGCATCCTGCACTTGATCTAAGCCTGTAATCGGCAATCCTTTCGGATACGGTCCAGGATATCCAGGCGAAGCCACGATCACGCATACTGCGGCTTGCTCGCTCCATTCGATCGGCTGCTCAGCCAACGTGCCGTTGTTGATCGCTAGGAAAATATCCAGCAAATCCGTTTTCAATCGCGGCAAAATGACCTGCGTCTCTGGATCACCGAAGCGCGCGTTAAACTCAATCGTTTTCACACCGTTCGGAGTCAAAATCAGACCCGCATACAGCACGCCTTTGAACGGGCGGCCTTCTGCTACCATCGCATCCGCTGTAGGCTGAACAATGTTCACAAGTGCTTCCTGCACGATGGACTCTGGAATATGTGGAAGTGGGGAATACGTCCCCATTCCGCCTGTATTCGGCCCTTTATCGTTATCAAACACCGGCTTATGATCCTGCGAAGGCACCATCAAACGCACCGTAGAACCATCCACGAATGCCAGTAAGGACATTTCTTGTCCTGTCAGGAACTCCTCGATCACGACGCTTGCGCCTGCCGATGCCCCAAAAACCTGACCCACCATGATGTCTTTTAGCGCAGCTTCCGCTTCTTCCATGGTTTGCGCAACCGTAACACCCTTTCCAGCGGCTAACCCGTCTGCTTTGATGACGATTGGCGCTGTTTGCGAGCGCAAGTAAGCAAGTGCCGGCTCATACGCGTCGAACGACTCGTAAGTGGCTGTCGGGATGCTGTATTTTTTGAGCAGCTGCTTCATGAACACCTTGCTGCCTTCAATGATTGCAGCGTTAGCGCGAGGGCCGAATGCTGCGATGCCTTTTGACTCCAAATGATCAACCAAACCTGCCGCTAACGGATCATCAGGCGCAACCATAACCAAGTCAATCGCTTGCTCTTTCGCAAATGTGCTGATCTCTTCAAACTGAAGCTCCGTAATCGGCACGCATTCCGCTAAACCGGCAATCCCGCCGTTTCCTGGTGCGCAGAACAGTTTGCTGATTTTTGGGCTTTTGCTTAGCGCCCATACAATGGCATGCTCGCGTCCGCCACGTCCAATAACTAATACACGCATTATGGAATCCCCTCTCATGGGGAATGCCCACGGTCCCCTAACGAAACGTGAGCATTCTCAATTGTTTTAGTGTTTAAAATGACGAACGCCTGTCATGACCATCGCAATGCCATTTTCGTTGGCAACACGAATGGATTCTTCGTCTTTAATGGAGCCGCCTGGCTGAATCACAGCAGTGATGCCTGCTTTTGCTGCCATTTCGAGTGTATCGCCCATCGGGAAGAACGCATCGGACGAAAGAACGGAGCCTTTCGACTTGTCGCCAGCTTGCTCGATCGCAATTTTCGCTGCGCCAACACGGTTCATTTGACCCGCGCCTACGCCAACTGTCATATCATCAGCCACAAGTACGATGGCATTGGATTTAACGTGCTTAACGACTTTCCATGCGAAAAGCAATTGCTTCATCTCTTCCGCTGTCGGTTGACGCTCGGAAACGACTTTTAGATCTGCTTCTGTCAGTTGGTACGCATCGCTAGCTTGTACCAGCATGCCGCCTTCAACTGTTGTAATCACTGGCTGGGACTCACGACCAGCAATTGTATCCAAACCGGCTACTTTAAGTAGGCGGATGTTTTTCTTTTTAGCTAGAATCTCTAGTGCTTCTGGTGTAAAATCTGGCGCGATGACGATTTCTAAGAAAATCTCATGCAGCAATTGTGCAGTCGCTTCGTCGATCGCACGGTTCGCTGCTACGATACCACCGAAGATGGAAGTCGGGTCAGCACTGTATGCTTTCGTGTAAGCTTCCAGCACATTCGTACCGATACCTACGCCGCAAGGGTTCATGTGCTTAACCGCAACAACAGCAGGCTCGCTGAACTCTTTTACAATTTGAAGAGCCGTGTTCGCGTCATTAATATTGTTGTACGATAATTCCTTACCGTGTAATTGTTCAGCTGTTGTGATGTTGCCAGCAGCCGCATTCGGCGTGCGGTAGAACGCTGCGCTTTGGTGCGGGTTCTCGCCGTAGCGAAGCTCTTGCATTTTTTCATACGTAACTGTGTAACGCTCTGGGTAAGGCTCGCCCTGAAGGCCAGTCAAATAGTCGCCAATCAAAGCATCGTAAGCACCAGTGTGACGGAACACTTTTGCCGCTAGACGTTTACGCGTCGCCAACGTAGTGTCGCCAGTCTCTTGAACTTCTTCAAGCACTTTCGCATAGTCAGTCGTGTCGACGATAACGGAAACGAAAGCATGGTTTTTCGCTGCGGAACGAAGCATGGTAGGACCACCGATATCGATGTTCTCGATCGCATCTTCGTAAGTAACATCAGGCTTAGCAATCGTCTCTGCAAAAGGATACAAATTCACGACAACGAGGTCAATGTACTCGAGTCCAAGCTCTTTCATGCTTGCTTGGTGCTCTTCGTTATCACGAACAGCCAAAAGTCCGCCATGTACGTTCGGGTGAAGTGTTTTCACGCGTCCGTCCATGATTTCCGGGAATCCTGTAACCTCCGAAATACCGATAACCGGTACCCCTTTATCCTTTAACAAACTAAGCGTACCGCCTGTGGAAATGATCTCGACGCCCAGCTTCGACAGCTCGCTCGCGAATTCAACGATGCCCGTTTTATCGAAAACGGAGATCAGTGCTCTTTTGATTGCCACTATGCTTCCTCCTTAGGGAATGGGATTGTATGTGAATGAAATAAGTTCAATATTAAAAAAAATGGAGAAACAGAATAGCTTTTATGGCCGGTCTGGGCAGTTAGTCGATAAAATCGACTTACTCAGGCGCAGCAGCGTCCTTTCACAGCAGTTAGTCGATAAAATCGACTTACTCAGGCGCAGCGGCGTCCTTTCACAGCTGTTAGTCGATAAAATCGACTTACTCAGGCGCAGTGGCGCTCTTTTCTCGCTGTTAGTCGATAAATCGACTTACTCAGGCGCAGCGGCGCTATTTTCGCGCTGTTAGTCGATAAAATCGACTTACTCAGGCGCAGCGACGCTCTTTTCGCGCTGTTAGTCGATAAAATCGACTTACTCAGGCGCAGCGGCACTCTTTTCGCACTGTTAGTCGATAAATCGACTTACTCAGGCGCAGCGCCGCTCTTTTCTCGCTGTTAGTCGATAAAATCGACTTACTCAGGCACAGCGACGCTCTTTTCTCGCTGTTAGTCGATAAATCGACTTACTCAGGCGCAGCGGCGCTATTTTCGCGCTGTTAGTCGATAAAATCGACTAATTCGGGCACAGCGGCGTCCTTTCACAGCTGTTAGTCGATAAAATCGACTAACTCAGGCGCAGCAGCCCCTCCCAGTGCAAACAAACCCTACTTCCGCACGCTAACCCTGCGGCCATCCAGGCTCACGCGGCCCTCGCGCAGCCACCGCACAACCTGCGGCAGCAGCACGTGCTCAGCCGCATGGATTCGCTCCGTGAGCGAATCAGCCGTCTCGTGCTCGTGGATTTCCACGGCACGCTGTGCAATGATCGGGCCGGAGTCCAGCCCGCCATCGACAAAATGCACCGTGACGCCAGTCTGCTTCACGCCATACTCAACCGCATGTTCCACAGCGCGCACGCCGGGGAACGAAGGCAACAAAGATGGATGAATGTTAATCATTCGTCCGAAGAAAGGCTCAACCAGCACATTCGTAATAATCCGCATGTACCCTGCCATCACGACCAGATCGACCTGGCGATCCTGCAGCTCTTTCAAGATCAGCGTCTCATACGCCTCACGGCTTTCGTATTCCTTCGGGTTGAAGGCAAAGACAGGCACCTTCGCTTCCTTGGCACGTTCAACCACGAATGCTTTTGGGCGATCACAGACAAGAAGCTCGATGCTGACATCAAGCTTCCCCTTCTGTACCTGATCCACAATAGCCTGAAAATTCGAGCCGCTGCCTGAAGCCATAACCGCGATGCGATAAGGCTGCATTAAACGTCAGCTCCTTGGAACGTAACTACACGCTCGCCTTCAGTTACAACGCCTAAACGATACGCTTTCTCGCCTTGCGCTTCCGCTGCAGCAATCGCTTTCTCTGCATCGTCAGCTGCCACGATCACAACCATCCCGATTCCCATGTTGAACGTACGGAACATATCATTGTTCGTGATGTTACCTACACGCTGCATCAAGGAGAAAATCGGAAGGATCGGCCATGATCCGTATTGAATATCCACGTTTACGCCATCTGGCAGAACGCGCGGAATATTTTCGATGAAACCGCCGCCTGTAATGTGCGCCATGCCTTTGATTGCTACGTCTTCCAACATAGCTAGAACTGGCTTCACATACAGCTTCGTTGGCTCCAGAAGCACGTTACCAAGCTTGTCGCCAAGCTCTTCGACATGCCCTTGAAGCGTATATCCGTTATCTTCAAGCAAAAGCTTACGCACAAGCGAGAACCCGTTACTGTGCACACCGCTTGAAGCTAGTCCTAGCACGACATCTCCAGGACGGATCGTTGTTCCGTCGATGATCTTTTTCTTGTCGACGATTCCAACCGTAAAGCCGGCAATGTCATACTCCCCTTCAGCATACATGCCCGGCATTTCCGCCGTTTCGCCACCGATCAATGAGCAGCCAGACTGCGCACAACCGTCGGCGATCCCTTTAATAATCGCTTCAATTTTTTCTGGAATGACTTTGTCACAAGCCAAATAGTCTAGGAAGAACAATGGCTCTGCGCCTTGAACGATAATGTCGTTCACACACATCGCAACCGCGTCGATCCCAATCGTATCATGCTTATCCATGGCAAAAGCGATCTTCAGCTTCGTGCCCACGCCGTCCGTACCCGATACGAGTACAGGCTCCTCATACTTGTCTTTGTTCAAGCTGAACAGCCCGCCGAAGCCACCGAGATCTGTTAACACTTCAGGACGGAATGTCCGTTTAACGTGCTTTTTCATCCGTTCTACTGCTTCGTTCCCCGCCGCGATATCGACGCCAGCCTTTTTATAAGCATCCGACACTGACCAACACTCCTTAGTTTGTCTATATATGGGGGAGGTCGTTAGACCCCCGTTTTCTCTCTATTACTTTTAGCTGAATTCGTGACCGCGAGGCAGTCACAGAATCATCTATTAATCACAAGCACAGCCAACCTTCGTCACATCAACAATTTCAGTTGGATAGTTGTTATCGAAGCAAGCCGTACAATATCCGCTTTCCTTGCCTGCGGAGCCTTGACCGATTGAATCCAACAAGCCATCCTTCGTTAGAAAATGAAGCGAATCCGCGTTGATCGCTTTGCGAATCTCTTCGATTGAATTCATCGCCGCGATAAGCTCTTTGCGGTCCGGTGTATCAATTCCGTAGTAACAAGGGTTCATAAAAGGCGGCGAAGAAATCCGCACATGAACCTCCGTTGCTCCTGCTTCACGAAGCAGGTTGACGATGCGTAAGGACGTTGTCCCACGAACGATGGAGTCATCGATCATCACGACACGCTTGCCTTCGACCACCTTGCGAACGGCGCTCAGCTTCATTTTGACACCTTGCTCACGAAGCTCTTGGCTTGGAATAATGAACGTACGGCCTGTGTAGCGGTTCTTGATCAGACCCAGCTCATAAGGGATGCCCGTTTGTTCTGCAAAGCCAATCGCAGCTGAAATACTGGAATCCGGCACGCCTGTTACAATGTCCGCATCCACGAAAGCTTCCATCGCTAATCGTTTACCCATCCGTTTACGAGCGGAGTGAATATTCACCGTGTCGATGTCGCTATCTGGACGAGCGAAGTAGATGTATTCCATCGCACAAATCGCACGCTTACCGCCCTCTGCAAAACGTTCCGAACGGAAGCCATCACGATCAATTACAATGATCTCGCCAGGCTGTACATCACGGAAATAGGTTGCCCCAACCGCATCAAACGCACAGGTCTCAGACGCGAACAAGTAGGCTTCTCCGAGGCGACCGATCATGAACGGACGTAAGCCGTTCGGATCAAGTGCAGCAATCAATTTATCTTTCGTGATAATAAGGAATGCGAAGCCGCCGATGACTTGATTCATCGCATCTTTCACCGCATCAACGATATCATCATGCTCCGAGCGAGCAATCAGATGCGCCATAACCTCAGTATCACTTGTTGTTTGGAAAATGGAACCCTTGCGCTCCAGCTCACGCTTGATAATGTTGGCATTATCAAGGTTCCCGTTCGTCGCGATCGCGAGATCGCCCTCACGGTATTTGAAAACAAGCGGCTGTGCATTCGCTAGCTTGCTTTCGCCTGCTGTTGAATAACGCACATGAGCGATAGCCGTTGAGCCCGTAAGTGGATGCAAATTATCATTTGTAAAAACTTCCTTCGCAAGTCCCATCCCACGGTAATAATTGAATTTGCCTCCATCGACCGTACAGATGCCGGCACTTTCTTGTCCACGATGCTGAAGAGCATGCAGCCCGTAATAGCACAGGGAGGAAGCGTCGGGATGACCATACACCCCGAACACACCGCACTCTTCATTCAGCTTATCGAACAATCCGCCTTGGCCGCCAATACCTTCGTTGTAATAGTCACCTGTCCAAAGCTCATGCTGCCCATTCTCAAGTTGTTCAAATGGAGCCACAGGAAGCTTCAGGGCCTTGGATTGTTTCACGCCATTAGACATGGAATCGCATCCTTCCAGACTTTCGCCAGCTCGCTTACAGGAGACTGGAGACGCTGTTCGTCATTGATTTTCACAGTTAGGTAAGAACCCGTTACTATTCCGATTTCTTGATAAGGAACGCCTTGGGAAGCAATCCAGTGTTTCAGAGCATCCGCTTTATCTGGTGTCGCACTAAGCACGATACGAGATTGTGTTTCAGAGAACAATGCAAAGTCAGGACGAAGATCGGACGCTACATTTACCTCTGCGCCGATGTTGCCGCTGATGCAGCTTTCTGCAAGTGCTACAGCTAGTCCACCTTCAGACAAGTCATGCGCTGATGCAACAAGACCTTCTTGAATCGCTTTGAGTACTGCGTTTTGCAGGCGTTTCTCAGTCGCCAAGTCCAACTCAGGAGGACGGCCTTCTGTAACACCGTGAATCACATATTGGAATTCGCTGCCGCCGAGCTCAGCTTTCGTCTCGCCTAACAGGATGATGATGTCGCCTTCGTTTTTGAAGTTTTGTGTCGTGATGTGGTCGATGTCATGAACAAGACCAACCATCCCGATTACTGGTGTAGGGTAGATCGCGCCTTTGGAGTTCTCGTTGTAAAGCGAGACGTTACCGCCGATAACCGGCGTATCCAAGAAGCGGCAAGCTTCCGCCATACCGTCAGTGGACTTCTCCAACTGCCAGAAGATTTCCGGCTTGTCAGGGGAACCAAAGTTCAGGTTGTCCGTCACAGCAAGCGGCTCAGCACCGGAACAAACGACGTTACGTGCTGCTTCGGATACTGCGATACGTCCGCCCACTTCTGGATCCAAGTACACGTAGCGTCCGTTACAATCCGTCGTCATCGCAAGACCTTTGCGCGTACCGCGGATGGTTACTACTGCTGCGTCTGAACCTGGACGCACAGCTGTTTCTGTACGAACCATGTAGTCATACTGGTTGTAAACCCACTCTTTACTCGCTACCGTTGGGGACGCGAGTACGGATTTCAGCGCATCCGTCAACTTCGTTACCTCTGGGTAACGAGTTGTATCGATCGCTGCGCTTGCTTCGTAATAAGCCGGCACTTTGCTTGGCTTATTGTAAACTGGGCACTCGTCAACGAGTGCGCCTACAGGCATGTTCGCCACGACTTCACCGTGGTGGATTAGCTTAAGGAAACCGTCGTCAGTTACCTTACCGACTTTCGCGCAGTGCAAGCCCCAACGCTCGAAAATGCCTTTCGCTTGCGCCTCATCCTTCGGCTCAACAACGAATAGCATACGCTCTTGGGACTCGGACAACATCATTTCATACGCTGTCATGCCTTCTTCGCGTTGTGGAACTTCATCCAGGTACAGCTCCATGCCGTTACCTGCTTTACTTGCCATCTCAGCGCTGGAACATGTAAGTCCCGCTGCACCCATATCTTGAATTCCAAGCACGATGCCGGAATCGATTAACTCTAAGCAAGCTTCTAAAACTAGCTTTTCCATGAACGGATCGCCAACTTGAACCGCTGGGCGCTTCGCTTCGGATTCAGCTGTCAGTTCCTCGGATGCGAATGTCGCACCGTGGATACCGTCGCGGCCTGTTGCCGGGCCGACGTAGAAGACTGGGTTGCCAACACCTTTGGCAACACCGCGTTGGATCATGTCGTGGTCGATGAGACCCACGCACATTGCATTAACGAGCGGGTTCCCTTCGTAGCTCTCGTCGAACATCACTTCGCCGCCTACTGTCGGAATCCCGATACAGTTACCGTATCCAGCAATACCAGAGACAACGTGCTCGAACAAGTACTTCACGCGATCGTTTTCCAATTTACCGAAACGCAAGGAGTTCAATAATGCCACTGGGCGTGCGCCCATGGAGAAAATATCACGAATAATACCGCCCACACCTGTCGCCGCGCCTTGGTAAGGCTCGATTGCGGAAGGGTGGTTATGACTTTCAATTTTGAAAACAACCGCTTGGTTGTCCCCAATATCTACAATCCCTGCACCTTCACCAGGTCCCATCAGAACGCGAGGTCCTGTCACTGGGAATTTGCGAAGTACGGGTTTGGAATTTTTGTAAGAACAATGCTCGGACCACATTACGCTGAATACGCCGATCTCCACATAGTTCGGATTACGTCCAAGGAAGCCGCAAATTTTGGCAAACTCCTCATCGGTTACACCCATTTGCTTGTAGATCTTCTGTTCCGCGATTTGTTCTGCTGATGGTTCCTTAGCGGATAGCTGCTGCGTCATGTTTTTCCCTCCAAGCACTTAGAATTGATGTGAACATTTTCTTACCGTCTGCGGAGCCAAGAATCTCATGAATGGCGCGCTCTGGATGGGGCATCATACCCACAACGTTTCCTGCTTTGTTGCTAATTCCTGCGATATCATCAAGTGATCCGTTCGGGTTGTTGCCCGATTCATAACGGAACACAATTTGGTTGTTTTCTTGCAAATCTTTGAGTGTAGCTTCGTCACAATAGTAGTTGCCTTCACCGTGTGCGATCGGAATGTTGATTAATTCACCTTCGGCATAATCACGCGTGAACGCCGTTGTGTTGTTCTCAACTTTCAGAACCGCTTGGTGACAGCGGAATTTCATGCCGTTATTACGCAGCAAAGCGCCTGGCAGCAAACGAGCTTCCGTCAACACTTGGAATCCGTTACAAATACCTAGAATGTATTTGCCTTCTTCCGCAGCTTTTACGACAGCCTTCATCACGTTCGTGAATTGAGCAATCGCTCCACAACGCAGGTAATCCCCGTAAGAGAATCCTCCTGGTACTAGGATACAATCGTATTTGGACAAGTCGCCGTCCGTATGCCATACATAGTCAACAGGTTGACCAATCGTGTCTTCAATCGCTTTGTACAAGTCGATATCGCAATTCGATCCCGGGAACACAAGAACCGCAAAATTCATGACTTCTTCCTCCTAAAAGTTCTGGATTAACCCCGTGTCTCTTACACCAATTCGTAACGGTAGTCTTCAATAACTGTGTTTGCAAGCAGCTTCTCGCACATTGCTTTCACGCGTGCTTCTGCTTCTGCTCTGTCTGTTGTACCTAGCTCAAGCTCCAAATATTTACCGATACGCACTTTGCCAACTTCTTCGAAGCCCATGGAGTGAAGTGCTCCTTGTACGGCAGTTCCTTGTACGTCCAATACGTTCTGTTTAATCGTTACATAAACTGTTGCTTTCATCGTGAAATCGCTCCTCAGCGTTAATATTAGTCAACCAAGCGGTGCAAAATTTCTTTATATCGGTTCGAAGTCTCTTCCACAACGGATGCTGGAAGCTCGTCCGGTTCACTATTTTTATCCCAACCTGATCCCGCTAAGTACGTGCGAACAGGCTCTTTGTCCATGGAATCAATCTCGATATCCAAGGCATATTTATCTTCAGACCAGTAACGGGATGAATCCGGCGTGAAAATCTCATCAATGATAATAAGTTCGCCCGCATAAAAGCCGAATTCAAACTTCGTATCTGCTAAAATAATGCCTTTTTGCTCGCAGATGGAATGCGCCAGTACATACAGCATAATGCTGCGCTCTTGCAGTGCGTAGGTTAGCTCTTCGCCAACCAGCTCTTTCATTTGTTCAAGCGAGATGTCTTCATCGTGACCAACATCATTCTTCGCTGCCGGTGTAAAAATGGGCTCTGGGAAACGTTGGTTTTTACGTAAACCTTCCGGTAATTTAATGCCGTTAATTTCCCCGGTTTTCTCGTACTGTCTCCAGCCGTTCCCTGTGATGTAACCACGAACCACGCACTCGATGGAGATACGCTCTGCCTTTTTTGCTACAATAATACGTTCCTTCAGCAGTTCACGATCCTCGGCACTTGGAATAATCGCTTGAAGCTTCTCAACGTCCGTATGGATGATGTGATTTTTCATATAACCGCTTGTAATCCCGAACCAGTACTTACTGAGCGCATTCAAAACATATCCTTTATCCGGAACACCAGGCTTAAGAATATAATCGAATGCCGAAATGCGATCCGTTACTACGATCAAAAAGCTATCGCCAAGATCATACAGCTCACGTACTTTACCTTTGTGCACCAGAGGCGCATTAATCATTTCTTCTGCTGTACCCACAATCGCGCTTGCGTTTGCCACGAATTCCACTCCCTTTCCCCGTTAATTGTATCTTCTAGTTCAAACCAAGACGGTCAAAAATCGTGCTTACATGCTTCAAATGCCAGCTTGGATCAAAGCAATCTGCAATTTCTTCTGGGCTTAACACTTCGGTGATTACCGATGCGTTCTCAACGATTTCACGGAAGGAACGTTGCTCTTCCCAAGCTTGCATCGCTCTCGGTTGTACTGTATCGTACGCTTGCTCACGAGCAAAGCCTTTGTCGATCAGCTTCGTCATCACGCGGCCGGAGAAAGGTACATCGTATGTGCTGCGCATGTTGCGTTTCATATTTTCAGGGAACACCGTCAAATTCTTGATGATGTTGCCAAGACGGTTCAGCATGTAGTTCAACAATTGTGTTGCATCTGGCAAAATAATACGCTCAACGGAGGAGTGCGAAATATCGCGCTCGTGCCATAGCGTGACGTTCTCGTAAGCGGACACCATGTGTCCACGAATGACACGAGAAAGACCGGAAATGCTCTCGCAACCGATTGGGTTACGTTTGTGCGGCATAGCGGATGAACCTTTTTGACCTTTGGCAAACGGCTCTTCAACCTCGCGGAACTCACTCTTCTGAAGTGCGCGAATTTCTGTTGCAAATTTATCAAGCGACGTCGCTACCAATGCTAGCGTAGCCATGTATTCTGCGTGACGGTCACGTTGCAGCGTTTGTGTGGAGATTGGTGCTGCTTTCGTACCAAGCTTGCCGCACACGTATTCTTCAACAAACGGATCGATGTTCGCGTATGTGCCAACTGCGCCTGAAATTTTACCGAATTGTACGCCATCAGCGGCAAAGCGGAAACGCTCCAGGTTACGTTTCATTTCTTCGTACCATAGCGCCATTTTCAAACCAAACGTCGTTGGCTCTGCGTGAACACCATGCGTTCTGCCCATCATTGCTGTATCTCTATGTTCAATCGCTTTGTTACGAAGGATCTCGATGAAGTTTTGAATATCTTTGTCCAAAATTTCATTCGCTTGACGAAGCAAGTAACCCAGTGCTGTGTCAACAACATCTGTGGACGTTAAGCCGTAGTGAACCCATTTGCGCTCTGGCCCTAGCGTTTCGGAAACCGCTCTAGTGAAGGCGATCACGTCATGGCGTGTCTCTTGCTCGATTTCATAAATACGATCGATGTTGAAGCTTGCTTTCTCACGCAATACTTTCACATCTTCTTTCGGGATTACACCCAGCTCAGACCAAGCTTCGCAAGAAAGAATTTCAACTTCCAGCCAAGCGTTAAATTTATTCTCTTCTGTCCAAATGCGTGCCATCTCGGGGCGTGTATAACGTTCGATCATGATTCCGTTCCTCCAATGAGTTTCATTTACTTACTTTCCCAAATGCCTGTCTGTTCTATCCAAGTCAACGCTTTCTCGACATCGTCTGTTAAAAGATTAATGTGACCCATTTTGCGTTTCTCTTTCGCTTCTTTCTTGCCGTACAAATGAACTTTGGCGGAGACGCCAAGCTCTTCATTCTCCAAAAAGCCTGGCTCAGCTAGCTGATCATGCAGAGGAGCAATATGCTCACCCAGCAAATTAACCATCACAACTGGCGTCAATAACTCAGTCGAACCCAGAGGCAAGTTGCAAATCGCACGTACGTGCTGCTCGAACTGCGAGGTCCGGCAGGCTTCCATCGTATAGTGGCCGGAATTGTGCGGGCGTGGCGCAAGCTCGTTGACGTATAGCTGACCATCCTTGGTCAGGAATAGCTCAACCGCGATCAGCCCGATCACACCGAGAGACTCCGCGATGCGAATCGCCAGCTCTTCGGCCGCCTTCTGCACGGGCACAGGAATACGTGCCGGCACGATGGATTCGTGCAGAATATTAAGAACATGTATATTTTCAGCAGCAGGAAATGCCTTTACCTCGCCGCGTGGACTTCTAGCTGCAATAACGGATAATTCTTTGTCAAAATGAATGAATTGTTCGAGCACCAGCTCGGTTTTGGCGCGGCTTAAGGTTTCGTAGGCTTCATGGACCTCATCCAACGAACGAAGCACCCACTGCCCTTTGCCGTCATAACCGCCCGTAGCGGTTTTGAGTACGCATGGCGTACCGAAGCGCTCTGCCGCTTCTCGCAGCTCCGCTTCGCTTGTGATTTCCGCGTATGGCGCAACAGGTACGCCTGCCGCTTCAATCGCTCTCTTCTCACGAAGACGGTGCTGTGTCGTGTATAAAAGATGACTGCCTTGTGGAACATATGACTCTTCCATCAAGATGTTGGTGACGTGCGCGTCGACGTTTTCGAATTCGTACGTGATCACGTCCGATAGTGCCGCAAGTCTTCTAGCTGCCTCAACGTCGTCGAAATTCGCTTGAATCTGCTCGTCGGCTACTTGGCCGCATGGTGCGTCTTCTGTCGGATCGAGCGTCACGAAGCGATACCCCATGTTGCGTCCGGCTAGCGTCAGCATGCGCCCTAATTGCCCGCCGCCAAGGATGCCGATTGTGCCTCCTGGCTGGATGACCTTACCGCTGGATGCCTCGCTCATAGCTGGTCACTGCTTTCTAGCACCGTTTGCGTAATACGCGCGCGGCGTGCTTTCACTCTCGCTTGGATCTCCGGATCAAAAGCGCCCAGAATTTGCGCAGCGAGCAAGCCTGCGTTCGTTGCACCTGCATGACCGATAGCAACTGTAGCAACTGGAATGCCGCCCGGCATTTGTACAATAGAGAGCAAAGAGTCCATGCCGTTCAAAGTAGACGTCTTGACTGGAACACCAATAACCGGAAGCTCCGTTTTGGCCGCTACCATTCCTGGTAAATGCGCCGCTCCGCCTGCTCCGGCAATAATCACTTGTAGGCCACGTTCGATGGCCGATGCTGCATAGTCAAACATCAAATCCGGTGTTCTATGCGCGGATACGACCTTTTTCTCAAAGGCTATACCCAGTTCGTCCAACATATCACAAGCATGCTTCATCGTTTCCCAATCCGACTGGCTTCCCATAATTACACCAACACGTACCGTCATCACAAACCTCTTTCTGAACGTCGACTTATAATCATATACGCTATAAAAATAAAAATGCCCAGAGCTAGAATTCACGATTCTATACGCTGGACAGCAAAAGAACCGAATGCAAAAAGACCATCATTTCCTATGGTTCCCCTCATTCGCTTCCTCGTAGTCCAAAAATTCATGGTTTTTGGGTAGATACTTCCAGGCCTTATTCCTGATTTTATACGAGTTGATTCGACATTTTCAATTAGTGCGGCTTCATTTCCCGCTTTCCTAGTTTACTACCAACTAACGTGCCATGTCAATTTGAAAAAACGAACGTTTATTACTTTATTCTTTTAAATAGTTCGCTTTTTCGGCACATTTTCTATCTTTTACCTGTTTTAGACGGAAGATGCGTTTCTCAACATCTCTATATGAGATCATCCCTTGTTCTTAGACTTCAAAATCACTAGTAAGACGAGCCTTATATTTTTCGACACAACTTCGTTCTTCGAAAAAACAAACGCACTGACATACAGGTGTCAGTGCGTTTGTTTTATAATGATAGTGAGAGGTGACCAGAAATCTTATGATCATAGATAAAATCGTACAAGTTCACACACGACAAGATTGGCGAAATTGGCTAACTGATCATCACAGCACGGAGGATTACTGTTGGTTAGTTCCTACAAGTCGTCATTCCGAAAGTTACTTAGATTCTGTAGAAGAAGCATTATGTTTCGGTTGGATTGATAGCACGATTAAAAAATTAGATGATACTCAAACAGCACAACGATATTCGCCAAGAAAAAAGAAAAGTAACTGGACTGAGCTCAATAAAGAACGCGTCCGTAGGTTAGATAAATTAGGCCTCATGACAGAAGCAGGATATCGCGTGTTGCCCGACATGAGAACTGAATCTTTCATCATAGATGAAGAGATCCTAGCGCAATTAAGTCAGGACGAAGCACTCTATCGCCATTTTCAAGGCTTACCTGCACTCTATGTGAGAATCAAGCTCGATAATATCCAGTCCGTACGGAAAGATGAAACGTTATTTCAGAACCGACTAGCCAAGTTTATTGAACATACTCGTGTGAATAAAATGTATGGACAATGGCACGATGCTGGTCGACTTTTAAACTATTAAGAACAGATCGCCGCTTCATATCGTAAAGAGGCTCCGCTAACCGTCGATTCATTCACTAATCCTAGCTGTTTAAAAACGTGCAGAGAGCTGTTCACTGTCATCGCATTCAGATGTGGATATTGACCGACCATCGCCTCGCAAATGTCTTTCACTGTTGTGAAGCCTTCTTGCTCATAAAGAAATACAAGCAAAGCTCGCCGCTGCGGGGTTAACGGGATATTTCTGGCCCGAATCCGCTGGAGCGCTTGATTCAGATCATGTTTGACCATTAGGGTAACCTCCTCTTTCAATTTATTTATAATAATTACTATATAATATTTATTATAAATTTAGTGGGATTGGTTGTCAACAAACTCTCCGCTAAAAGGAAATAGAGGGCATCCCCAATCCTAGTCAAAGATGCTAAAGTACACTTATTTTCGGAGTAAATGGCTGAATATAGATAAATTGATGCAAAAAGGCATCCTTTAGGGCCGAAAATGTGCCCAAATGTACCCAAATGATGAATACCAGCAGGAATAGTTGCCTTTTCGCAAGTATTTTCATTCGAGAAGTTATTTCAATAAAAAAAGATGCCTTTTCGCATTTTTCGTCACGAACGAGCTTTATAAAACGCAAATAAGAGGGTCCCCGCCACCATACATGGCCTTGGGTCCCCCCTCTTTCATATACGCTCCTATTATGTACGGATGGCCGGAACCGTCGGATCCCACCCATCCTCGCCTGCAAGAATACGCTGAGCGGTCAGCTTCTCCGCTTCCAGCACGTTCAGCTCACTTGCCCACTCTGCGCGCCCGCTCGTTACAGCGCCTGGCCCTCTACTCCCAAACTCCATGTACTTAACCTCATCTACCGGTTCCTGCTCATTCCAGCGATCCCAACCCGCAGCCTTAATATGCGGCCCTACCCAGCAATCCAGAAACGCCACTTTCGCATAATTCCTCCACGGTCTACCTAAACCAACCGATTGCTCCGGCGCATTCCCCATCAGTTTGCATCCCAAGAATACGTACCCAAATTGGACATCCTCAGGGGTAGACGCGGCTGTGATCCAACCTCGCCCCAAGGAGTATATCTCGCAATCCTGAAACACCGCTGTTGCCGAGCCGAAAATAAAATCGATATCCCCTTCTATATAGCAGCGTTCATAATACTGCCTGACGGGACGTCTCGGAGCATCCTCCCTTGGACCGCCAAAGCTGCCGCGATCTCTCGGATGCGGTGGTAATGGACCCGTAAACAGCGTGTCCTGAAATCCACGGAACCTGCAATCTCGGAAGGCGACGCAGTCTCCATCGATGTAAGCAGCAAGCGCCTGCCCAACGACCTCGCCTCTCCCCGCTGTATTCTCGAACGTGACGCCTTCCACCGTTACATGATCCCCGCCTATGTAAACCGTATAGGAATGAAAGGTGTGATATGGCTCCCCGTTTGGAAACAACTTTTTCGCGTAATCGTCATATGTGATAACGGTCTGATCCGCGCCATCCCCAACCAGTCTTATCCACGGCTTATCGATCACCAATTTTTCTTTGTACACACCACTTTTGATATAGATGGTCACTGGCTCTTCTCGCTCGACAGGTACATGATCGACAGCCTCTTGAATACGAATGAAATCGCCGCTTCCATCTGCTGCAACTGTAATCATCATTTCCCACCCTTTCTCTAGACGATAGAAAGAGCAGGCGCTATGCCTGCTCTACTTCCACACCCAGCTTGATGAAATCGCCTAACGTAAGCGTTCGGAACTCTTCCTTCCATGGCGACAACGCCTGCAGCTCCCCAAATATCTCCTCAGCCTTCTGAATACACACCGACTGCACAATACGTGCATATTCCAAGCAGCCAGAGTCCTGTATCAGCTCTCTTACCGTATCTTCACTCTCCACAAATTGCGCAGCCGTGATTTCTCCAGCATAATAGGCTTTCACTGGTGAAAAGGCCTCGTCCTCAAGGGCGATTAAATACAAGATCGGCAATGTCCTTTTCTTCGCCATTAAATCACTTTTCTCATCATAGCGAACAAGATCTCGCACATCATTTTGAATCTGGTGGAGCAGCCCCACGCAGTCCGCCATCTGATGCAGCTGCTCTATTGTTTCTTCCGTACATGTGGTATCGGAATAGCCCATGAAGCAAGCTAGGCGGAATAACGAACCCGATTTCTCTTGGGTCATCCACAAATATTCATCCACGGTCGTGACGGCATTGGTCACATCCTTATGCTGGCCGTTAATCGATCTAGCGACGATTTTGCTGATTTCTACCAGCATATTTCCGCTGGCATTCAACCTTCCCAATTCGCCGACCACACCCATGATTAGTGCTAATACCGCATTCAACGCATTCGCAGCGTCAACTCTCATCCATGGCTTACTCTCACTATCCTGATCCTGCAGATCATCGACGATATCCAGAATGAGCACAACCAGTTCTGTCAATGCCGCTCGGCGATGAATATTCGGTGAGCCGCCACCTAGCATGGCGTGTGTGCACAGCGTGAGATTGGACCATGAAAGACTCGAGGTCTCCTTATCAGACATACAGGATCTCAGCAAATCTTTCAAATCCTCATCAAACATATAATCATCCATCATCCGTGCCATATGCTGCCGAATATCCTGCATGCAAAGCGCCTACTTTCAGGTATAGTATTTACTTTTAATAAACTTCTCCAAAGCCTCAGTCCTTGATTTCGCGCCCCACTTGTCATAAATTTTACGCAAATAATTATCTACCGTTCGCTTACTCATGAAAATCCGCTCAGCAATTTGTTCGTGTGTAGCCCCTTTTACGAGCATGTTCATCATGAGCACTTCTTCCTCTTGCAGCTCGCACTCTTCCCCAGCATCCGCTTCATTTAACTGCATCTGGTTGAAGAAGGACAGTGGAATCATCGTATATCCATCTAAAATGCAATACACCATATTCTTGATCGTTCGCTCACTCGATTCTTTCGAGAGAACACCGCTTACTTTCATTTCAATGAGTTTATTATAAATACCAGCCAACTCGATGCCTGTGAAAATGACAATATGGATGTGCGGATAAAGCTGCTTAAGCTGTGCGGCAACTTCTGTTCCTGTCTGATCAGGAAGCTGATAATCCAGAAATACGAGTCCAGGCTGGTGCTGCTTCACATGCTCCAAGCATTCCTTCGCATTACTAACAACCCCAACAACCTCGATACGATCTATTTCATCTAGCAACGACTTCGTCGCCCGCGCAAATAATGGATGGTCATCGACCACTAATGTTTTAACGATTTCACTCATGCTGATATCACTTCCTCTGTTGGTATTGTGATTAGGATATGGGTTCCTTTACCCTCCGCTGTCTCCAATTCAAAGCTTCCACCCACATGCAGCACGCGGCTTCGCATATAGGTAAGCCCCATTCCCGAAGCAGCGATCTCAACCGCAACCTCTTCCTTCACCTGAAAGCCTACGCCATCGTCCCGATAGCTTAAGTAGAAGAAAGGCCCTTCCTCCCACAAATGAAAGCTAACGTTGGCAGCCTGTGAATGTTTCTTAGCATTGTTAAGTAATTCTTGCACAATTCGGAAGATATGTCGTTTGGCCGATAAATCCTTTCCTTCGATGTCGGAAATTTGCTCTGCGCGGAAAGAAATCTCGAACGGCGTCGTATACGATTCCTTCTCAACGAACGTCTTCAAGGTTTGCTTCAAGCCTACCTCTTTCAACAGGTGAGGGTTCAACTCAAAGCAGCTTTGGCGCAAGCTGGCATTAATCATCTCCACAAAGTTGTTCATGCTGTTCAGCTGTTCACGATCCTCTTGGCGCATCGACGGTTTCTCTGCCAGCGTGGTTAATCTGCGTTTGAGGAAAAATAAATCCTGCATCGTCGTATCATGAAGATCAGTTGCGATCCGAACCCGTTCTTCCTCCTGCAGCTCGAACATCACCTTCCTTAACCAGAGATGCTCTTCCTGCGGAAGATGGGAGACCATTTGCTGGAGCCTGCCAGTCAGCTTACGAATTAGATAAACATTTTCCATCCCTACTTCCAAATAGGACGTAATCAGCTGCAGCCACTGTAATTCCTCTTTGGCAATATGTGTATTCGTCTTCTTCCGAGTCACAATCAAGTAGCTTGTATACTCCTCGTGGCAATTCATCTCCATAAAGGTATAGTACGGATGTTCAAGCATCTCCGAAGAATTGACCAAATGTTGAATTTCCGCCGTATCGACTTCACCTTCACCGATGATTTCAACATCATTTTTATGACGAAAAACAATAGCTCCACCCGTCACTTGCAGCGTGTTAACGATATCGACGAGGATGATATCCTTCAAATCGCGAAAGCTTGATATCGTACCTAAATTCTTGGAAATCTTTTTCAAAGCGGATTTTAATATGTACTTTCTCGGGAATAAGTAAGGTTCCAACCGCGTCGTCCAATATTCGGCTGCGTACAACATAATGGAAACAAGGAAAAGCGAGCCGCTGAAGATAAATAAAAGCTGTTTACTGTTCGTCTCACCATGAAAAACGAGTGCAAAAGCAACTGTAAACAATAAGACAGGCAGCACCGCGATCAGGCAGGAAAAAACAATGCGTCGTACCACAAGTCCAATATCATACAACTGATCGGAAGCTATTAAATATGAAAACGTAATTGGAAAAATGAGCAGCAATCCGCTCGTATAAATCGGGTCCAATATCCAGCCGCCAATGATTAACTGTGGAAGAAAGGATAGACAGATAATGGGCAGAAATGAAATAAGCAAGGAGTAAAACACGCTTTTAATAATACTAGTCAGCGGTGATTGGACTTTTCTAATTTTCAGAAATAGCGTCGCTAACAGCGAAATATTTAAGGAAATCACGATAATGAAGAATCCCATTGTGAAGGTTCCATCATACCGATAGACGTAAACCATCGAAGGAAAAAAGTAACTTGCTCTTAATAGCAGCGCTAATGTAGCGATGCCATATAAATATTTAAAATGCCCCCTGGGCAGCCCCATATCTCCCTTTTCTTTGAAAAACACGACAAGGAAATGGAGAAACACAATGGGTAAGAACATCATGGAGCTGGCAATAACCAGTTTAGCTAACAAGTCGCCTCGCGATGAAGCTCCCAAACTCATAAAAATCAAAGCTGCGCAAAGAAAAGAGAAAGCTAGTAATCGTGCAGAAGGCGAACGACTCTCCTTAACTAATAGAAGAACGCACATAAATAAGCACACGAATTCCTCGGCAAGCGACATAATATCGATAATAGAAGGTTCACTCGTCCTCAAATCGATAGATTCTACAATGCCATCTCTTCCTATTGCTAGTACACTAGCTTTTCCTACAATATTCCACCGTTGTACGGCAGGGGAGTCCTTAGGCGGTTTCCCATCAATGGCTAAGACTTTATCCCCAATTCGAATTTCATTATTCATACTATTGGCTTCAAGCTTACTTACTACCCACTCATTCGTTGGCGTAGATTCCAAGTAAATGCCATTGTATGGAAAGTGAAAAGTGATATAAGAACACCATACTTGCAAAGCTATAAATAGAATAACAAAAAAAGTGACTAACCCTTTTCTTAAAATTTTCAAATAGTTCTCCCCTGAATTCCAATATTTTGCTATAATGTGTATGCAGTTATACATTCTCTTAAAGGAGCTAAAACCATGCCAGTTATCCAACTAAATTCCGAACTACAACGTTCCGTTCACGCTGCAAAACGCGCAGAACTACGCAAGCAAGCAGATTCCTTCATGGTTGCTCAACCACTGTCTGCGCAAGAAACATCTGCACTGCTCAAAACATTCACAACATCTACTGACGTAAGAGCAAAGGATGCAGAAGTAAGATCTCTCTACTGGTGGTAATCAGCATTTCTACTAGTCTTATTTTACCAATATAAAAAAGGATTGCATATTAGCTTTAGCTAATTATACAATCCTTTTTTTATTTCGTATGCATGTCCTTCGCACTACTCTGCCAAAATCCAACAAATTTCTTGCTACGCTGTTCCGAAAGTGACGCCTAGCTCACGAAGCCGCTTGCGGTAGGCGATACTCAAGCGATCGCACTTCAGGTGCAGCTCAGCCTGCAAATCTAGCGGCAGCAGCTCCGGCTTCTGATTCTCTACCATAACCCGATCCTGCTCGATGAGCCGATCTTGGAATTGGATGAACACTTCATCGAGCTCGTCATACGCATAATTTCTTTGCTTCAGCATATAAGCCACGCTAGTCTGCTCCGTAACCGGCAGCACCATCAGAAACAGACGAAAGATGTGATCAGATACGTCATCCCTCTTCGTAAAAGCTACACATAACGGACCGAATACCTCATACACATAGCGACTATTCACGCCACGTCCAGTCCCATCGGCATCAGGCTGATACACGATGATTTCCTCGGAACGCAGAAGGCCATCCTCTTCCAACACATGATAATCATTGATTTCAGCGAAATCACTATCCCCCAGCAGACCCTCATGCACGAACATGAGGTGGGACACATCGAGGAAATTTTCTATAATGCGCGGCCCTGCTGCTTGCAGCGTGTAAGGCCCCATGAACACTTCCTTGAAGCCTTCGGGCACATAGGCACTCACTTTCGGCAGCGGCCCAGCGGGTGTCCCAAGACATACCCAGATCAGACCATGCGCTTCCACACAGGCGTAAACGAAGGCCTTGGCTTTCGATGGGATGGCTTGTTCCTTCGGCAAGGAGGGAATCCTTGTACATGTGCCACAGCCATTATAGGACCAGCCATGATACGCGCATACAAGCTCATCGCCGCTTACTTTCCCAAGTGAAAGCGGCACACCGCGATGAATACATAAGTCTTTGAACGCGTGGACGCCTTGCGTGGTGCGGAATACCGCTATTTTTTCGCCTAGTACAACAACGGCTTCCGGCTTTTCCGTGAGTGCTGACGACAACAACACCGGGTGCCACTCGTGAATTAATGCGATATCTTGTATTGTCATCGCCACTCACATCCTTCGTGGTTTATTTAGGAATGACACCTTTAATGCCCTTAACAAACCAAGTCGTGCCCAAGATTTCTTCGTCTGTCATCTTTTTACCTGATTCGAAGCGAGTTTTACCATCTTGGTCAACGATGGGTCCTTGGAACACCTCAAATGTACCACTCAGAATTTCTGCTTTCTTTTTTTCCACCACTGCTTTCACATCAGCTGGCACATTTTTGCCTAGCGGGGCAATATCCGTGATGCCTTCTTTCATACTGCCGAAGTAAGCTTCCGATTTCCATGTGCCGTCCATGATGCTTTTCACCGTTTTCACGTAGTACGGGCCCCAGTTCCATTTCGGATTCGATATGTACGTCTCAGGTGCGAATCTGCCCATATCGGAGTCATTCCCGATGCCCCATACTTTACGTTCAGCAGCCGCTTGAATACTTGCCGGTGAATCTTGGTAAGCCGCCAATACGTCCACACCTTTATCCAGCAGGGAAATCGCAGCTTGCTTCTCTGTGGCAGGATCGAACCAAGTATTACTCCACACAACCTGAACATCAATATTCGGGTTTACACTTTGCGCACCAAGCGTGAAAGCATTAATGGTATAAATCACCTCTGGGATCGGGAAAGCACCGACATAGCCCAGATGATTGTTTTTCGTCATCTTCCCTGCAGCCATACCGACGAGGTAAGCACTTTGATATTCACGTCCCATGTACGTACCTAGGTTGGGCGCTGTTTTGTAGCCAGTGGCGTGCAGGAATTTCACATTCGGATGCTTTGCCGCTACAGCAACCATCGGGTCCATGTATCCGAAGGAGGTTCCGAAAATAATATCATTTTTCTGAGCCAGCTCCTCGAACACTCGCTCTGCGTCAGGGCCTTCTGGGATATTTTCAACTGTCGTCGCTTTAATCCCCAGCTCTTTCTCCAGCATTAACCGACCTTGATCGTGTTCAAATGTCCAACCGCCATCCCCCGGAACGCCGATATAGACAAAAGCAACTCTAGGCAGCTTTTTCTCTGTTGTTGTCGCTGCCGTAGATGCTGCAGTGGTGGAAGCTGGCGCTGTTGTGGAACTAGTTGTCGTGCTTGTGGAGCAGGCGCTTAAAATGACTAACATAATAGCAGTTAAGGACAGTATGATTTTTCTCATTCGCTTCTACCCCTCTCTTTTTATGGACAATCCGCATTTCTCTACCGCTCTGAAAATCCCCTCATATCCTGTGCACCTGCAAATGTTCCCGCACAGTGCTTTCTCGGCCTCAGCCCTCGTTGGAGCAGGGTTCGATTCCCACAACGCGGTTAAGGTGACAACCATGCCGGCGGTACAGTAACCGCACTGCAATCCCCCCTCCTCTAACATCGCTTGTTGAATCGGATGCAGCTCTTCACCTGCTGATATACCCTCTATGGTCGTCAGTTCCTTGCCCGATGCTTGATAAGCCATCAGTAGACAGGAATTCACAGGCTGACCGTCGAGCAGAATCATGCAAGCGCCGCAGCGCCCAATTTCACACGAAACCTTGGTGCCGGTCATCAACAGATCATCCCTCAGAACAGCTGACATCCTTTTGGATGCAGGGACTGGAATGGACACTCCCTTCCCGTTAATGGAGCACTCTAGCACAAAAGATGTATTAATCACTGGCCTCCACCCCTTCTAACCAATCGATGGATTGCACGATGTCTTCTGGTGATATGGGCAGCTGATTCACCCAAATGCCTGTCGCTTGCCGCACTGCCGCCGTAATCGCAGGCGCTAAGCCAACAGAACCGATTTCTCCAACGCCGCGAGGGCCGAATGTATCCCCTTCGGGAAGCTCTTCGATCGCCTCAACTTGAATGCTGAGCGGGCTATCGCTGAAGGTGGGAACGAGGTACGTATCCAAGTTATGCCTGACATATCGGCTATCCTTCATGACAGCATCCTCGGTCAACGTGTAGCCCAAGGCCATCACACTGCCGCCCTCGATTTGCCCAAGAAAGCCCATCGGATTAATAACAGGGCCTGCGGCAATGACGTGATCGGTTTGCAGCACCTTAACCCGTCCGGTCAGCATATTGACTTCCACCTCTACGATGGCTGCTGCATAGGAGTACAGGTAGTGCGCCCCGACCCGCCCTTCGGGCGTCGTCGGGTAGTCGAACTCCGTATGCGCGAGGATCGGCGCAGCTGCTGCCGCAGCGGCCTCCGCATACGTGACAACCGGCTCCCCCGATTCATCACCCTTGCGATGAATCCCGCCTGCGCCGGTTGCAAGCTCTGCGGCCGGAACGCCGCAGAGCAGCGAAGCCTGCTCCAGCAGCGCCAGCACGAAGGCTGGCTTCAGCCGCTGGAGCGCGCGCCACATCATCGTGGTGGCGCGTGAGGCCGTGCTCGAACCGCTGCTGGGCACGCGGTCCGTATCGCCGATGACGATGCGGATGTCATCGACGGCGCAGCCGAAGCAATCTTGCAGCATCAACGTGAGTGCTGCATACAGCCCTTGGCCGAACTCCTCGAAGCCGAAGGAGGCCTGGATCTTGCCCTCCGGCGTCAGCTCGATGCGGCCGCCGGAATGGTCCGGGATGCCGAGGCCGAGCCCGGCACCGTGCATCACCAGCGCAGCGCCGACGCCTCGGCGCAGCCACGGCTCTTGCGCAGCCGCTTGCGGGTGGGCGCGCTTCGCCCAGAGCGGCGACTCCTGCGCCTTCGCCCACACTTGGGCGGCGCCTTCGGTGGCCACGATCTGCTGGCCCATCGGGCCAGGATCTGCTGGCTGGCGCAGGTTGAGCTTGCGCAGCTCCCACGCGTCCATGCCGAGCTTCTCGGCTAAGCGTTCGATCTGGCTCTCCACCGCGAAAATCACCTGATTGCCGCCGAACCCCCGAAACTCACCGGACACTCCGTTATTCGTGTAGACGCTCTTTCCTTCAATATCGACATGTGGGATCGTGTAAGGACCAATCGCATGCTCGGTTGCAAAATTGAGTACCTCACAGCCTAATGTCGCGTAGGCTCCTGTATCTGCCAGAATGCGGACCTGATGCGCGATCAGGTGCCCTTGTTGGTCAGTCCCTGTTTTCATCGCGATCCGCATCGGATGACGTTTGATTCCCGAAATAACCGATTCCCGACGGGAATTGTGCATTTTGATCGGCTTCTTTGTCCTTAACGCCATTAGTGCACCGAAAGGCTGCACATTGAGCTCATCTTTGCCGCCAAACGATCCGCCGATCGGGCTGGATACGACTCTGATTTGTTCCTCGGGAATCCCAAGGATTCGCGCAAGCTGGAACCGATCCTTGTAGCCATGCTGGGTCGGCGAGTAAACGGTAAGCCGCCCGTCTGCCTCAGGAATAAAGAGACCACCTTCCGTTTCCATATACGTGTGCATTTGGCGAGGTGTCCAATAGGTCTCTTCCACAACGTGTGCACAAGTATCAAAAACCGCCTCCATGTTCGAATCCCCATGCTGCAGGGAGGTTTGATGAAGCAGATTCCCTTCGGGATGCAGCAGGATCGTACCCGTCTCCAACGCGGTTTCTGGGTTATCTACAAGGGGAAGCGGCTCATACACGACCTCAATGAGGCTTAGTGCGTATTCCGCTATGTCCTCTGTATCTGCAGCAACGGAGGCCAACGCATCCCCGATATAACGAACCCGCTCCTGACAGAACACCGGCTGATGCGGAAAAGCAATACCGAATAAGTTCAACCCTGGCACGTCGTCAGCTGTCAGGACCGCGCGCACGCCAGGTAATTGTTTGGCTTTAGTTGTATCGATAGAAAGAATCCAAGCATGCGGATATTGACTCCGCAATACCTTGCCGTGCAGCATGCCAGGGGCGGTTAAATCGGTGAGATAACGGAGCTCCCCAGTCACTTTCTCTTTGCCATCAGGTCTTATGATCCATTTCTTCGCATTACGATTTAGGAGCATAGGCTCCGCCCCCTTTGCGCCAAGCTTTATAACACTCCGAAACAATCAAATTCGCCGCAGTTTGCTTTCGATAAGCCACGCCAGCATAATCATCAGGCACAGCGTTAAAGTCGGCCATCACGCCCTTATGAAGTGTCTGCAAAACTGCCTTCGATAACGGCTTACCGAGCATTTCCGCTTCCAAAGCTGGAAACCTCGCAGGAATCGCATTGCCCCCACCTGCCGCCAAGGCAAATCTTACAATCCTCCCATCTGCTTGCAGGGAAAGCCTTCCCGCAACCGTAACTACCGATGGCGTAAACGCCTCTCTTCGTCCAACTTTGAGGTAGAACTCATGCGTAATTCCCGCTTCTCCTGTGGCATCTAGCTGATCTCCAGCTCCAGCTCCAGCTCCATTTTCATTTTCAGTTTCGATTTCAGCCACCGCCTCTGTTTGCACCATGATCCCTATCATCATCTCTTCAGAAGTGTCTGGCGAAACAGTGAGCCAATCCTTCAGGTAGACCGTTCGTTCATTCTGCCCATCCATGCACCGAATCTGTGCATTCATCACAAGTAATGCGGGGATCAGATCACCTGTACGTGTCATCACATTGCCCCCAATGGAGGCTAGGTTTCGAATCGACGGAGCTGCGATCTCTGCGCAAGCTTGCACGAGCAGACTGCACTTTTGCTGAACTAGCTCGTTTTTCATCAAATCTGCTATGCTCAGGGCAGGGCCTATATGAACTTGACCTTGGGAATTAACTGTTAATCCCGACAGGACAAGAATACGTCCAAGACTAATCAAATGCTGCGGCATCGGTGCGAGACCGTTTTCCCAACGTGTGCGAAGCCAAGTGCCTCCGGCGACAATGACGGCATCTTCGCCCCATTTGCGCTTCATTTCGATCGCTTCCTCCACACTTGTCGGCTGCCATACAGAAGGTTGCTGCTCAGGCAGCTGATGCATAGGAACTGACATATTCAACCCTCCTCAGAGTTTCTGAATGACCACGTGCTCGTTATGCGTTCTGAGTTTACCGCGAGATGTCGGCTTGCTGCGTGGTGCCCGTATGCGTTCGTACTCCTACCTGCGGAACGTGGTTCCGCTATTTCTCCGATTCCGCCTCATGCGACGAGTTACTGAGCTTCATTCCGTTTCACGAGCCCCTTGCCCGCTTCAGCCTTACCGTCATCTTCAATCGTTCTGATAAATTAGATCTACTATAAACAATATTCGAAAATAACGTCAACTAACTTAACATCATTTTGTTTTTTTATATAAAAAAATAGCGCATCATTCGTAACAATGCACTCTCTAGCTAATTTCATGTTATTTAATTTCACACACACTTAATCATAAAGATGCTCTTTGCCTCTTCAAAGCACTGGACGGTATCAATATCCATAAATGTCAACGAATCCATCTCGATCACCTGCCCGCGAAAAGCAGGCAATTGAAACAAAGCTCGCGCTCCAGCATCTCCTTCTAACGCCGCAATAGCTGACCACATCCCGTTCCCCAGAATGACAGGCGGTTTAGGCTTTCCGCTATCACCGCTAGCAACGAAGTCATAACCAGCCTCCAGATTGAAGGCATCAATCAGACTCTCTAGCCCTGCTCCATCAATAAAGGGCTGGTCAGCCAGCATGACCATTGCACCGTCAGCCCCCAGCTCCTCTGCTGCCTGAATACCGGTGCGAAGCGAATGGGCCATACCTAGACCAGCATCCTTACATACCACTATGCGGCATCTACCACTCGCGATTTGACCACGAGCCTCTTCCGGCAACCATGCCAGCGTATCTCCTTCGCGTACAACGACAATCACCTGCGTTAGCTCTGAGCAGGCGAGCGCCTTCAGCAGCGCCAGACTAGCTAGGCTGACGCATGCAGCCAGCTCCAGGGACTGCTTCGCAGTCCCCATGCGCCGACTGCTCCCCGCCGCCAGGTAGACGCCGACGACCCTTTTCTTCACCGGCTTCACCATGAGCTGAAGCTTTGGACATCCCGTCCATGAGCTAAGGGGGATTGCCATGATTCCGCTCCATGTTTACCGCGCTTGATCGCAATCAACTCAGCTACGATGCTGATCGCATTCTCGAACGCGCCTTCCGAGCCGATGTTTAAGCCGATTGGCGCATGCAGCCAGTAAGGGCGCTCGTAACCTTCCAGCATTTTCGCTGTACGCTCTTTGGAGCCCATAATCCCTAGATAATGGATATTATAGGCCATAACACCTCGGAAGAAGGCCGTATCCTTCTCGAACTGATGACTCATGATGACGACGTAGTCTCGCTCATTCAGCGCAAGCTTTTCGACTAATGCTTCTGGAAAGGCAACCATCGTTTCTACCTCAGGAAATCGCTCTGCATTACAGAATGCCTCTCGCCAGTCAGCAACCACCACACGAAAACCGCTGCTTGCGGCCATTTGTACGAGTGGAGTTGCATCCGGATTCGCACCGAACACGATGACTCTTGGCTTTGGCACAAATACTGTGCTCGTCATGAACCCAATCGGCTCTCTCATAGCTAAAGGGGCAGAAAGGCCCTGCTCGTACTCACCTGATCCCCGAAGCGCATACGTAATATCCGAATACCCATCGGTATAGGTGCGAATAAGCTCCACGGCTTCGCCGCGATCCAATTTATTTTTCACCACGAGCAGGTTAACCAATAATTCCCCAGAAAGCGGCTCTAGCAGAATCCGAATCAACCCCCCGCACCCGATCGTCTCTCCCCAGCCGAAGTCATCCGCAGGTCTCATATCGTATTCGACCATTTGCGGCTTTTGCGATTCCCACACACCTGGCACGTAAGCAGCGAGATCCCCTTCCAAGCAGCCAGGAGATATGCTCCCCACCGTGCTGGCATCTGCCATTAACAGCATGACAGCTCCTTGTTTGCGATAAGCGTGGCCTTCCACATGAATCACTGTCGCCAATACACGTGCCTTGGTATTACTTCCCACAGCTTGCAAAATGTCATAGGCCTCCATCACTCATCGCTCCCTCTTTATATAAATGCTTACCTAGCTGCTTAATCCCATTCATCTCTAAAGCACATGTCTAGTTGATCTTCCAACACTATTCCTCGTGGGTCCACTACCAGCCAATCGCCAACCCATCGCCACGCGGATCCGCCGCACCACTCATAAACCCTTGCTCATCAATGACAATGCCCTGCGCCTGCCCCATAATGCCATCCCAAGACTTCACGGGCTCCACGCGGTGTCCCCACTGTTTGAGTCTTGTATATACCTCAGGTTCAAGTCGGTGCTCCAGCTTAAGCGCGTCGCCTTCTTCTCCCCAAGTACGTCCATAAACCCAACGTGGAAGTGAAATGGCTTCTTGAATGGATAAACCATAATCCAAGACCCCCGTAAGTATCGATAGCTGCGTCTGCGGCTGACCCTCTCCACCCTGCGTGCCGAACAGCATATACGGCTTACCTGCCTTACTTACCATAGCAGGCATCAACGTATGGAACGATCTTTTGCGTGGTTCCAGCACGTTTGCGCATGCAGGATCGAGCGAGAAGAAGGAGCCCCGATTTTGCATAATAATGCCGGTATCACCTGGAACGTAAGCTGCCCCGAAATCAAAATAGAGACTTTGGATAAAAGAAACAGAATTCCCCTCTTCATCCACAACAGCTGCATAAGCGGTGTCCTGACCGATCGCTGGCGAGAGATGATCACTGACCTTCATTGGATTCGCCTGAATGTCCTGCCAGAGCTCTTGCGCGTACGATTTGGACAACAGCCTTTCAAGCGGTATCTCCCTGAAATAAGGGTCTGTTAAATAGCGATCACGATCTTTGAACGCCTTTTTGATCACTTCCGACATAAGATGATAGAAATTCGCCGATGCCCTTGGCACAGCTGCCATCTCAATATGTTCTAGCATATTCATCATCATGAGCGCAGTGAACCCTTGCGAGTTCGGCGGCATTTGATAAATTTCATATCCGCGATACGTCGTCGATAGCAGCTCCACCCATTCTCCAGCGAAGCTGCGGAAATCTTCTTCCTCCAGCAAACCGCCATCATACTTAACGCCATTAATAATCGCTTGCATTAGCGAGCCTGAGTAAAACACATCTCTACCTTCTTGCTGAATCAGTCGCAGCGTTCTTGCTATGTCAGGCTGAATCAGCCGATCGCCTTCCTTCAAAAGCTCGCCATCCCGCAAATATAAGGCGCTGAGCTGTGCGGAAGCCCGAATGAATTCCTCATCCTTGCGCATCCAGAACAGCAAATTGCGCGAGATCGGGAACCCCTTTTCCGCATATCCAATCGCTGCATCCAATAACTTCGCCCAAGGAAGCTTGCCGTGCTTTTTCCACACTTGCCACCAAGCATCCACCATGCCCGGAACCGTAATCGCGCTTAAAATGCCGCGTTGCGGAATCTTTTCCATCCCTTGCTCGCTATAAAAATCTGGCGTTGCCTTCGCAGCCGACTTGCCGCTGCCATTAAAGCCGGTATATGCGCCTGTTGCCGCATCATGCATGAGGAAAAAAGCATCTCCGCCGAGCCCCGTCATATGCGGATAAACGACACCCAGGGTCGCACTAATGGCAATTGCCGCATCGAAGGCATTGCCTCCTTGCTGTAAAATCGCGCTCCCCACTGAACTAGCCAAATAATGCGGCGTAGCAATCATGGCTCGCTCTGCTCGTGGCATGATGTTTAACATGATTATTCCTCCCGTTTATGAGCATATACCGCTAGTGCAGCTTGCAGCGCCTTTCCTACCGAGATATCCACACCATGCCAATGAAGTGTTGCTTCCAGCGCCCCAAGGACATGAAGCACATTCTTCTGATTGCAGCTAAAACCCATCGTGCCGATGCGCCAAATCTGCCCCTTCAATGGACCGAAGGAAGAGGCAATTTCAATGCCGAAGCTGTTCAACAGCATCGCGCGTACGGCTTCACCATCCACTGACCCCGGAATGCGAATGCAGGTGACAACCGGCAGCTTACATGACGGGTCACCATAAAGCGTCAACCCCATGGCCTGCAGCCCAGCAACCAAAGCCTCTTCGTGACGCTTGTGACGCAAGAAGCGCTCATCCAACCCCTCCTGCAGCACAATCCGTACACCTTCGCGCAGTGCATACAGCATGGTTGTCGCCTCGGTATGATGATTCAACCGCTTCGGACTCCAGTAGTCCTGCAGCATGCCGAGATCGAAATAGTTGCTCGCCACAGCCTTAACCGTGGAAGCAGGGGCGCCTTTCTCCCGCAGTCCCCGCTCGATCGATTTGCGGCGAAGCACCTTCGCTTCGACACGATCGTTGTACGTAATTGGTGACATGCCCGATGGAACGGATAAACATTTTTGCGTTCCGCCAATCACTGCATCCAGCAGCCATTCGTCTGTTTTTACAGGAACACCGCCTATTGTGGCTACAGCATCTACTACGAGGAGTGCATCTGCTTGACGGCAAGCGACCCCGATCCCATCAAATGGTTGGATACAGCCTGTCGACGTCTCTCCATGAACCATGGCCACAATGGCAGGCTTCTCCCGCTCGATAGCTGATATGATATCCAAGGGGTCGAACACGGACCCCCATTCCTTCTCAATAATGGCCACCTCAGCCCCACAGCGTTCCGCAATTTCTACCAGTAAATTTCCAAATCGTCCGTATATCGGAACGAGCACCTTATCTCCTGGCTCGATGATGCTTACCATTACGGCTTCTATACCAGAACGGGAAGTCCCATCGATCGGAAACGCCCATTGATTATTCGTTTGAAAAACCTCACGAAGCATCTCCATC
Organism: Paenibacillus sp. J31R30; assembly: GCF_059692115.1. Lineage (NCBI taxonomy): Bacteria > Bacillati > Bacillota > Bacilli > Caryophanales > Paenibacillaceae > Paenibacillus > Paenibacillus sp. J31R30. Next base: position 125,440 of record NZ_JCAUAV010000016.1, read on the forward strand.
GTTTCATTCATCAACTCGGTGAACTCCGGATCGAATTGACCCAGAATGGGATACGACATCGCGCGCAGCACCCTAGGGTCAACTTCAACTGGCCCAGGGGTCATAATTGTTCGAAGGGAGGGTGATAAATCTTTATAGGTTTTCATCTGCTTTTCCCCCATAGCCGTATTGGTATAACACATGAACGAGTGTCTGGAAGCCGACGATGAGATCCTCCGGCTTCGTGTACTCTTTGGGACTATGGCTGATGCCAGCCCGACTTGGCACGAAAATCATGGCCGACGGGCAGATAGGCCCGAACAGCTGCGCATCATGTCCAGCCCCGCTTGGCATCCGTATATGCTCGTAGCCATAGAAGTCGCAGGCAGCCTCAATTTCTGCCGATATCCCGCTATCCATGGCCACTGGTAAAGCATTTAGATGTTCAACTGTATCTATATATAGTTCTCTTCGCACGGCGATTTCCACAAACCGCGATATCAGTCCCGCACGAAAAGCCTCAATCTTCCGCTCGTCAGTATGCCTAATATCTAACGTAAATTCGACTTCGCCGGGCACCACATTCGATGTTCCACGCTTCACTTCCAAGCGTCCTACGGTGGCTACCAACGGTTCCCCCTCTGCATGAGCCATCTGCTCTGTGAGCGCGACCATTTCGGCTGCGCCAGCCAATGCATCTTTACGCATCGTCATCGGGGTCGTTCCTGCATGGTTTGGCGTGCCCGTGACGACGACGGTCATTCGAATTTGACCAACAATCGCCGTAACGACACCAATCTGCTTCTCCTTAAATTCAAGTACTGCGCCTTGCTCGATATGAATTTCAATATAGGCGCCAATATCATTTCTTTTCGCCGGGTAGGGCTGATTCTGTGAGGTTTCAAATCCCGCCTGCTCCATCGCCTCTATTAGTGTGACTCCCTCTGGATCAGCAAGCCCAATACCATCAGCTAGCGATAGCACCCCTGTCACATGACCGGAGCCCCAATACGCCAAGGGAAACCGACTCCCTTCCTCCTCGCAAAAGGAGACCATCTCTAATGTCCGTTTCGGCGTCCCGTACACGGCCTTTAAATAACCCAGCGCCATCATGGATGCGATGACGCCGTAGGCTCCATCGTATTTGCCGCCATTTTTGACGGTATCCATATGTGAACCTGTGAGCAGCGGCTTTAACGAAGGGTCAGACCCTTGCAATTTACCGTATACATTGCCGACTTCATCAAAGTCTGCCTTCAACCCCATGCCCTGCATATTGTCCATCAGCGCTAGTTGCGCTTGGAGCCATGGCTCTGCATAGAGCAGCCGAGTCACGCCGCCTTCTGGATCGGCGCCAAAGGTCGCCAGCCACTCCAAGGCTCGCAGCATACGCTCCCCGTATTGAGCGAGCATTTCCTCTTGTGGGTGCTGTTTCATTTTAGCCATCTAGCCCGCCTCCGATCGATGTACGATGACGCAACCAAGTTCCATCTAACGCTGCTCGAACACCCACACCTCGTTCATACACCTTGACTCCCCGCAGGAAGGTTGCTTTCACACTGCAGCCAAACGTTTTGCCAACATAGGGACTCTGCTTATGTCGATACAGTAAGTCACTCTCTTGCAGCGTATAACTTGCTGCCAAATCCACCAAAGCCAGATCCGCATCAGCACCTATGGCTATTTCCCCCTTGCGAGGATGTAAGCCAAAGCGCTTAGCTGGTTCTAGTGCCAGCATACGAGCTAGCTCAGTTAAAGGAATCTCTCTGCGCAGATGTCCTTCATCCAGCATGAGCTCAAGCGAGCTTTGCGCCCCCGAAATACCGCCCCATGCTGCGAAGAAATCACCCTGCTTCATGTGTTTAGGCGAAGGTGAGTGATCAGAAGCGATGATGTCGAACCGCCCAGCTTTCAACTCTTCCCATAAACGAGCTTGATCTTCCGACGTGCGTATCGGTGGCGCACATTTCGCAACAGGTCCGAGGCGTTCGACCTCCAGATCCGTTAGTGCCAAATAATGCGGGCACGTTTCCACGGTAACGTCCACTCCCTGTGCCTTCGCCTCCGTGATAACCTGTACCGCTTCTGCGGAGGAGATATGTACGAAGTGCAGCTTACAGCCTGTCTGCTTCGCATAGCCCAATGCTCGGTTTACAGCTTCCACTTCGGCGGCAATCGGCCGTGTCGCGATGAAGTCCAATGCGCTGCGTTTGCCTGTTTGCACGGCCTCGGCAGCGAGCTTGGAGACGATCTCCTCGCTCTCAGCATGAAGCGCTAGCACCAGCCCCAAGCGAGCAATTTCTTTCATGCCGTTAACTAACGTCTCGTCATCCACTTCCGTGAAGATGTCTTCTCCCTCTCCGCCTGGGCAGGACATGAAGGCTTTGAAGCCAATCACGCCAGCTTGAGCAAGCCCTTCCAACTCACCAATGTTGCCAGGGACAAGTCCGCCCCACAGCGCATAATCTACGTAAGATTGCCCTTCGGCTGCTCCCAGCTTCATCGCTAACGCACTGAGACGAACTGTAGGCGGGACCCCATTTAGCGGCATATCGATATAGGTTGTGCATCCACCAGCGGCTAGCGAGGCAGAACCTGTAGCGAAGCCTTCCCAATGGCCGAGTGCAGGTTCGTTGAAATGAACATGTGCATCAATCATCCCGGGGAGAATCGTTAAGCCTGCTGCGTCATAAACAGGAGTCTGCTCTGAGAACACGAGGTTTTTACCTAGTGCTGCAATCTTGCCGTCCCGTATACCGATGTCTAGCTGCCGACACTCATTTTGCAGGACTACATTTCCTTTGCGTACGATAAGATCCAATTGATTCATCCTACGAAACCTCCCTCGAAGCTCTCTGTCTGTTCGTTTGACGCCAACTACTTCGGATTAACTCCCGCGATAGGTGTTATACCCCCATGGTGCGATTAATAAAGGAACGTGATAATGCATCGTGCTGTTGGCAACTCCGAAACGAATCGGTACCTGATCTAGAAATGCTGGCTCTGGCAGCTCCACGCCCTTCCCTCTGAAGTAGTCGCCTACATGAAACAGAAGCTGATACGTCCCAACTATAAAAGCTTCCCCACTCAGCATCGGCCCTGGCAGCCTGCCATCTGTATTCGTAACGTCAGAGCGAAGCAGTTCTGCCTCCCCACCTTCCAGCCGAAACAAATCGATCCTTACTCCAACTGCCGGTCGACCGCTGCTAATATCCAGAACGTGCGATGTAATCCCTACGCTCATAGGCCCTCCAGGTCACGCTTTGTCATCGAAAAGCCTTGGAAACCATACGGCGGCCTAGGCTCTGTAAATACTTTGCCTTCACCTACAGAAACTTCCTCAAGAATCGTTTCCCATGTCCGATTATTGGACTCGAAGCGAATTTCTTTGAGCTGCGGGAAGCGCAATAAGGAGCGTTGCCCGATACGATAGATGAGGTTCTGGATCGAAGGCGAATGCTGCTCATGGAATACGGTATGCGCAATATCACGAATTTGCTCAGCGGCTACATAGCGCCCTAGATCGGCATCGAAGGCATCTTCAGCTGTTTCATAGGTCCATGCTATGTCTAGGAATATAAACAGCGGACGATCCGATGATTCTGGCAGTGTCGTGTACTCATCACGAACGAAGCCGGCGAAGGAGCTTCCTTTGACTTTGATTAGTTTAAGGTCTGCTACGCCAGCGGAGTGATCTGCGACGACGATATCATCTGCGGCGCGAACCAGCTCTACAAATGCGGTTGGGTGTTCATTTTGCGAATAACGGTACACAAGATCTCCTGCTTGGAAGCCTGATTCCCCTGGAACTGGCAGCACCTCGAAAGCCACTTGATCTGCACTCATTTTAATCCCCGTCATCCATGGATACTTCTCTAGGAAGAGCCTGCTCACGAAAGCCAAAAACCCCTCTGCCGTAGACCCTTCATACTCACCTGCTTTGCGTAGGATGAAGTTCTTCATCGAATCCGTCGCCACGACGTTGGTGTTGTCACCCTCGCTGAACGACGTGAACAGCTTCTCACCGCTCACCGCAACTTTGATGTTCATGCCGAACAGCACATTGTCTCGCCCTGTGAAGCCCGATTCCGGAATCAGCGTGATATTCGTCAACGGCTTGGCATAAGAACGATAGACCCAGACGTCACCTTTCCCGTAGTACATGATTCTCTCTGCGCCTTTTGCTTGTTCCATCGCTTTCTCCTCCGTTTCAATCATCACAAGATCTGCCAGCCGAAAACGCCCAATCTTACAAACCTCTTGCAGTGCCGTACGCAGCTCCACTCCCGGAGTTCCTTGAATGCGCTGGCGTAACGCCTCGCGTATTGTGTCTTTGGTCTGCCCCTTCACCGCCATGATAAAAGGGAACTGAAATCGATCCGTGTACTGCTTATTTAAAGAAAGGAACTGTTCATATTCTTCAGGGGATAGCTGGTTCAGACCGGCACCTGACTGCTCTTGAACGGAGTGATCGGTCATCCGCACGCGAGTACCCAGATCGGGATGGGCCCGTAGCAGCGCCAGCTGCTCCTCATGACTCGCTCGTTCCACCTGTAGTTCAAGGGCGCTAATCATGTCCTTGATTTCGGTGAATGGCCGAGATCCTGCAGCCCGTTCTGCCACCCAAGGCGAGTGCTCAAATAGCGGACCAAACGCTAGAATGAACGCCTCTTGGTTCATGTCATTGACTTGCTTCCGTGTGATCTTCATAGCCCCGCCACCTCGATTTCAGCCTTAAATTCCATGCATTCTTTTCCAAGATTTGTTTCATTGTAAATGCGCCATCCCTATGGGTCAATTTATATGAAAGAAGTTTGTAATCTTTCATAACAACGTTAAGTTTTTTTGTATTTTTGCTAAAATAGGCAGACTGAGCGGCTCTACTCCTTATCAAGACACACACCATTACCGGCCATGAACTTGTGCTTAAATTAACTCCTTAACTACATTAATCATCCAAACTACTCATCCCCCCCTCTTTCTACTCTATTTTTCACTTTTCACTTTTCACTTTTCACTTTTCACTTTTCACCTTCCACACTCCACCTTCCACTCCTCACCCACTCCTATGTTGTATTTCATACAACATCGAAGCCCTTAAACACGCCAAATCGCTTCGCAAGTTGTATAACGTACAACATTATTCTTCATTTCAGTCCATTTGCGCTTAAAAATGCCTAAAAGGTTGTACAAAATACAACTTCATCCCATTTTCAGGGCAAAAACCATCAATAATGTTGTACAAATTACAACATCGAAACCATCAATATCCTATTACCTTCATCTTCATCTTAATCTTCATCTTCATCCTCATCTCCCTTCCCTATCGCCCCCTTCTCTCCCACCTCAGCAGCACATGCTTCCACAACCCTATCCCCACACAAACCAAAAAAAGCCACCAAGACAACAATCGTCCCGGCGGCTTCCCTTTCAACCCCAATACCCGCTGTGCGCAGCAACAGCCGCGTCCACAACCTCAGGAACAGGACCGATCACTTGGATCGGCTTGTTCCCTCTGGCAAAAACCTCACGACAAGGCAGCATCAACGTCGGATTCTGCTCATGATCCCCTGTCAGCCCCGCGAGCATCGCTTCTGACATTGCAAATATAACGCGTCCCACGTTGCCCCAATAGATCGCTCCCGCGCACATCGCGCATGGCTCCGTTGAGGTGTACAACGTACATGCCCACAACTCTTCCTTGCTATATCGGTTGGAGGCTGCCTCCATTAGCATCGTTTCCGCGTGCCCTGTGCAATTCGATTCAGTAACCTCGACATTGCCATGCTCCAGCAAAATCTCCCCAGTAGGACCAACCAGCAACGAACCGAAAGGTGTATTGCCAGCTTCTCTCGCTAGCAGGGAAAGCTCTACACATCTTTTTAAATAAGGAATATGAACCTCAAATTCACTCATGTTTGGCCCTCCTATTTTTGCCCCTTGTTGCTCCCGCATTTTAAAATCTCTGCTCACGTATATAAGGCACTCCAAGCGCCTCAGGCGCCCCAGATGGCTTATTTTTATTCCGCCAACCGAGGAACATCAGCACCAGAATGGTGACGACGTACGGAATCATTTTCAAAAAGTAAGAAGGAATATGACTGCCGATCAGCTGTACACGGAACCCCAGACTATCCAACACACCGAAGAAATACGCACACACAAGGGCACGAATCGGATTCCATCTCGCGAAAATAATGAGCGCCACCGCGATCCAACCGCGTCCGGAGGTCATCCCCTCGTTCCATGTCGGTGTATATACAAGCAGCAAATCTGCGCCACCAATACCAATCAACATCGAGCCCACGACAATGCACCCGTAGCGAATCGCGATCACAGGAATCCCCATCACGTCCGCCGTCGCCGGATTATCCCCAACTGCCCGAAGATGAAGCCCCCATGACGTGCGATGAATGAACAAGTGCATAGCCAGCACGAGTACGAAGCTTAACCATGTAAACAAATCCATGTGGGCAAAAATTTTGCCAATCACCGGCACCGGTTCCAACCACGGCATATCAAGCTTTGGTACTGCACCCACAAGTGGCTGACCGCTCACCGGCTTCCCTAAGTACGCGCTAAGCCCTGCGCCGAATATCGTCATCGCTAACCCGCAAACGACCTGATTCGCATGCAGTGTCACGCATAGAAATCCATGGAGCAACCCGAGAACCCCACTCACCGCGAGCACGCACAGAATGGCCAACGCTAAATTTCCTGTATGTATGAAGACAAGGCACGATGTCACCGCACCCATTAACATCAAGCCTTCAGCGCCTAGCTGCATGATGCCCGATCTCTCAATCAAGATGCCGCCCAATACGGCCAGAAGCAGCGGTGTACCCGAAGAGATCGCCGAAACAATGATTTGTGTGATTGCATCCATCTCTTACACCCCCTTATTTAACCGTTCATTAACACCATTAACTAACTAGTCATCCACGCACGCAAACTCACAGAGACCGCCTCAATCAGCTGTTCCGACGAATACGAAATTTCCCTGCCATTCCCCCAGCAATAAGGAAAAACAGAATCGCCCCTTGAATCATCGAGGAAGTCGACGACGGAAGCCCAATCGTTTGCACACTATATCCACCTACAATGAGCCCACCGAAGAGCACTGAGGCGATCACAAGCCCAATCGGATTCAGCTTCGCTAGCCAAGCCACAATAATGGCCGTGTACCCATATCCCGGAGAGATCCCATACATCAGTCGGTGCGCCACACCAGAGACTTCCCCCATGCCAGCAAGCCCCGCCAATCCGCCGCTAATCACCATCACCAGCAGCACATGTCTGGAAATACGAATACCAGCATTTTTAGCCGCCTCACTATTGGCACCGATCAACCTCAGCTCATAGCCCCACCGCGTATACCGGACCACGAAGGCATAGATCAGCACAGCGATAATGGCAAAAATCAGCCCTAGATGCAGCCGCGTTGTACCAAAGGTCGGTAAGGACTGGGCAACTGTGAACATTGGTGATCCCGGGAAGTTAAAACCTTTTGGATCTTTCCACGGCCCGAAAACCACATAGTTCAGCGCGAGCAGCGCCACATAATTCAGCATCAAGGAAGTAATTAATTCGTTTACCTGAAAAAAGTTCCGCGGAATTGCCGTCAGCAATCCCCAGAAGCCGCCGGCCACGATGCCCGCGACCATCATTGCTGGAATCGCCAGATACACCGGCAGATGTGGAAAATACACCGTAATCGCGGTCGCCGCCATCGCCCCTGCCACGAACTGTCCTTCCGCCCCAATGTTCCACACGGAGATGCGGTAAGCAATCGACACGCCCAGCCCGCAAAGCAGCAAAGGAATCGCCTTCACCAGCGTTTCTGTTAATCCAAAGGTGGAGCCGAAGGCCCCCTTCACCATTTTCCCGTATACCACGAAGGGATTCATCCCATTCAGCGCGATAAAAATCCCACAAGCCACCAACGCCAATACGATAGCGATGATCGTTACCCACCAAGGGCTATTCGCCCCTGCGGGATCGATTTCCAAACGGTACGGCAAGCGGAACCCTGCTCGGCGCCCAATCACTTTCTTTTCAATCGGAATGCTGCCTGCTGTTCGTTGCTCACTCATCCTGCATCCTCCTCCGATCCCGCCATCAGCATACCGATATGTTCGCGGCTCGCCGCTTCCCTCGGGATATCCCCCACAATGCGGCCATCGTACATCACGAGAATACGGTCAGCCAGCTGCAGCACTTCATCCAAATCCTCCGAAATGAGCAAAACACCACGCCCCTTACTGCGCAAATCCTCCAACAGTTGATACACGCCCTCCGAAGCACCCACATCAAGGCCTTGTGTCGGATGCACCGCAATCATCAGCTTCGGCTCTTGATCAATCTCCCTGGCAAAAAGCAGCTTCTGCTGATTCCCACCCGACATAAATTGAACAGGCGAATCGATTCCCGACGTTTTCACATCGAACATCTCAACCAACCGCTGAGACCAACTCCGATTGCTCCCTGTTCGCAGCAAACCGAACCGCGACCGTTCTGACGAACGATACGTTTTGAACAACAGATTATCCACCGAGTCCAAGCTCCCCGCAAGACCGCTGCGCATCCGATTCTCCGGGACGTGCCCGATTCCAAGCTCAATCGCTCCCCGAACCGAACCATTCCGCAACGCCTTTCCGTCAAAATGGACCTCCCCCTGCTTCCAAACACGCAGTCCAGTCAGCACTTCTGCTAGTTCCTTCTGCCCGTTCCCAGAGACGCCTGCAACACCGACAATCTCCCCTTCATTTACTTCAAAATGAAGCCCATCCAGCACCTTGCGTCCATGGTCCGCATAGACATCAAGCCCCTTGACCGTGAGCATCGGTTTCTCCTCCGCTCGCGTTCTTTGTTGTGCGCGGCCCGCTAAGCTCATCTCGCCCACCATCAACTGCGCAAGCTCGCGTTCGCTCGTTTCGGATTTCGCCATCGTCGCAATCATCTTGCCCTTGCGCATAACGGAAATATGATCCGCCGCGAACATCACCTCTTTGAGCTTATGCGTCGTCATAATGACCGTTTTGCCTTCCTTTTTCATTCGGTTCAGCGTCTCAAAAAGCTGATCAACCTCTCCAGGCGTCAACACCGACGTTGGCTCATCCAAAATAATAAAATCCGCTCCCCGATAGAGCGTCTTTACAATTTCCACTCGCTGCTGCTCGCCAACAGATAGCTGCCAGATGGGCCGATCTACGGGAAACAGCAGCCCAAAACGCTTCGAAATCGCCTCGATTTCCTCCGATTTCTTCGAGAGCCATCCGGGGCCGCGCCAGAAAGAGCCAGCTTCCCCAAGAACAATATTCTCCGCAGCCGTCAGGGTTTGCACTAGGCGGAAGTTCTGAAACACCATGCCGATGCCGAGCTTCATCGCGTCCTTCGGTGAGCGAATGCGCACCTTCTCACCATGTATGTAAATCTCCCCGCTCGTCGGACGGTACACGCCGGACAGCATGCACATCATCGTGCTTTTGCCCGCGCCATTTTCGCCTAGCAGCGCGTGAATCTCTCCCGATCTCGCTCGGAAATCCACCTCATCATTCGCCAGCACGGAACCGAACTGCTTGACGATTTGGACCATCTCGACAGCATCTTTCTCTTGTGTACGCACAGGTCACCGACCTCCTTATTCCGTTAGACACCCTTATATAGCTAAAACAGCATCTCCCAACTAGGGATTTGCTGTTTAAGGAAAACGATATGGCCGATTTGATAAGTTTATCCCTCTTTCAACACTATACGGTCCGCCTATCTTTAGCGTCAATAAACATGACACCAAGTTTGGTGTCGTAACGAAAAGAGGCGCTAGCTTTGTGCTTAGCGCCAAAAAATGTGAGCTTAGATTACGTGGACAGAAAAATCCCACCATACACGAACCCCGCAAGAATGACAAAGGCAGGATGAATCTTACGCATTTGAATCAAATAAAAGGCTACCGCGGCGATCCCGAAAAACTGCAGATACCCGATCGCTTTCGTCGACTCCACCAAGCTGCTCCAGGTGACCAGCACCATCATGATTGCAATAACGGGCTGAACCAGCAGTGTCATGCCTTTAATCACAGGGGATTGCTTGTATTTCTGCAAAATATTCAAAAGAATAATCAACGCAATGATCGACGGAACCACCGTTGCCGCCACCGCTATCAGCACGCCGATCCAGCCGCCGATTTGGTAGCCGACATATGCGGCGATTTTCGTCGCAATCGGCCCCGGCAGCGCGTTCCCCAGCGCCAACATATTGGAGAACTCACTGCTGTTCATCCAGCTGTGATTCGTCACGATCTCTTGAAACATCAGCGGGATGGACGAAGGTCCGCCGCCATAACCAAACACATTCGCAAGAAAGAAGCTAACGAGCAGATGCCACCAATCCATCATACGCCATCACCTTTGCCAAGCGTCTTCTTGCTCTTCGTCCACTTGTCCTTTAGCTTGTGATGGAAGGCTCCATATAGGAGGAACATGAATATCACGATAGCGGGGTGCACCGATAAAGGTTGTAGCAGCAGAAAGGCTACGATGAAAAATGTAATCCCCGCTGGCCAGCCTAACCCTTTAATCGCTTTCTCGCCAAACTCATACGCCATCACGCCTAACATGACAGCGACAATCGGCACCACCGCTGCAATCATCCCCTTGATCACATGCGACGTGCTGAAAAACGTAATAAATGAATACAACCCCACCATCGCCACACAAGTAGGCAAAATATGAGCCAACAGACCAATTAGCGCCCCCAAGCTCCCTTTGAGCCGATACCCCAAATAACCCGCCAGCTTTGTCGCGATCGGTCCCGGCAGCGCATTCGCGATCGCGAGTACCTCCATAAACTCTTCATCCTTCATCCATTTAAAACGCGTCACCGCTTCATACCGAATCAATGGCACGATCGACGGCCCGCCGCCATACCCCAAAATCCCCGTCCGGAACATCGCCATTCCTATCTGAACATAGGCGTTCTCCACTATGTATCACTCCCCAAAAAGTTAACTAAGCTTTATTGTATTATAAAATGAGCCCATTATTAGCATTCAACTTATATTTTTGTGAAAATGACGAAAACAAACACAAAAAAACCTCACCTAGAACAAACCAGGTAAGGTTCTTTCAATTGCTTGGCAACGTTCTACTCTCCCAGAACCCTGCGGTTCAAGTACCATCGACGCTGGAAGGCTTAACGGTCGTGTTCGAGATGGGAACGCGTGGATCCCTTCCGCCATCA
>NZ_JCAUAV010000017.1:0-119818 GCF_059692115.1 Paenibacillus sp. J31R30
GAGGTACCAACTCCTCCAGAGCTATGAGATAAGTAGTAACACCTCTCTGGAAATCAAACAACCTATACTGGAACGAAAGCTAAATATCCAATGTAACGTGGCAGCCGGTATAGATCAACTGACTCTCAGTTATCGCAGCAGCAGATGCTTATGCCAACGGAGAACGATAGTGAAGGAGCTTGCGCCGAAGCTCTTTTTTTGTTCATTCAAGTAACGGGCAGGTTAGTTACAAATAAAGGAAATATTTCTAATGTAGAGAATAACTTCATAAAACACTTTTGGGGGTATTCATTTGTAGATATCGAATGAAGTAATTCGCGGGTTTCCACCTGATTTTAAAGTGAAGTATAGATTTTTTACGCAAGAAGAAGGAGGTAGGAAAATACTTCCTCGACAAGGATATAGAAGTGATTTTGCTTTAGAAGATGATTTTTTAAAGACAGGGATTGAGTTGAGAGTCATTCACCCAGAGTTCGAAGATGAGAACGGAGAAATAATTATTAATGAGACACGTTCAGTATTAGAATTAGGCACCGCTAGAATGTGGATATTATTTCCTAAAGCACGAAAGGAAAGACATATTCATGACATTAAAGTAGGACTTAAAGGATATTTCATGGAGGGACCAAGACGTGTTGCTGAAGCCGAGATTATTGAAATTATCGGTTTATTTACAAATCCTAGAACTGAGTAGAGATAGCTTAAATGAAAAATTAGTTTCTTCTCGAATAATAAGAATATGGCAAAAGTTAATAAGGCTTTGGCAAGAGGTGGATTATGTTAGGTGCTGTTATAGGGGATGTAATTGGTTCAGTCTTTGAGTGGCATAATACCAAATCTACTGAGTTTAAACTCTATGATAGGTTCACGAGATTTACAGATGATACTGTTTTAACAGTAGCCCTAGCTGATGCTATTCTAAACAAGAAAAAACAAAGTAATAAACTGTTTGATTATTACGCAAGCAAGAGATTATATGCTAATAAATTAAGGCAATACGCTAGATGGTATCCTAACGTTGGGTATGGTCAAAAGTTTGAGGAATGGGTTTTGAGTAACAACCCCAAACCATACAGAAGTTATGGTAACGGATCGGCTATGAGAGTGTCCCCAATAGGATTTGCCTTTAGCTCTTTAGAAGAAGTGATGATTGAGTCCAGAAGATCAGCATTAGTAACCCACAATCATAGGCAAGGTATCATTGGTGCTCAAGCCGTAGCTTGTGCAGTCTTTCTAGCGAGAAATAATAAATCAAAAGATGAAATTCAATCATTTATTCAGCAGAGATTCAAGTATAATCTCAAGCAAAGACTAGACGACATAAGGCCAAACTATGCTTTTGATCCAAGCTGTCAGGGGTCGGTCCCACAAGCGATAATTGCATTTTTAGAATCAACAGATTTTGAAGATGCGATTAGAAAGGCTATATCAATTGGTGGAGACAGTGACACGATAGCTTGTATTACAGGTGGTATTGCACATGCTTACTATAAGGAAATACCAAACGATATTATATCCGAAGTAATGCTAAGACTCGATCTCAAGTTAAGGCAAATAATTGGATTATTCAATGACAAGTACAACATTTCAGTATAAATGTCTGGTGACAAGAAAATAGTCCGATTAATATCCGCTTAAATGGCGGCTTTTTTATTTGATCCGATTGCCGATCTAGTCGAAGAATATCTCGGGTTGCCAACAAAGTCACATAATAAATATATCGTGGGGCATTAAACTAACGGGCAGAAGAACTTGATAGGGCATATCGTCGAAATAGGTATGTTATGTTAAAGTAGAGGAAACTGGAACATAAAGTAATCTGTGTGTGACACAAAATATTAGAGTCTTATTAGAAGGGTGAAAGTATTACTTAAATGGATAAAGATTCTCTGGATATTCACCGTTTTTATTAATTTATCTGGGATTATCTGGCTCATTCTTGGATCGACAGCTAACTTTCAACGCGGGATTGACCTAATTACTACAGTAGTAATGATAGGTGTTGGAATACCTTCCATGTTACTAATTATTTTGACAGTCATTTTACTTGTAAGAAGGTGGTCCCCTCAAAAAGGTGGGGTTTTAGGGATGTAGATGGAAGGGAGAATATTATAAAAGTATTTACTGTATCTGAAATAGAACTTGATTACGTTAAAATTAATGAGGTTTTAGAATTAGTTGAGGACTTGATTAGTAATGTTGACCAAGGGTTTTGTGATTGGAAAATGAGCAAGGAAACAAGGATAGTTTGCAATAAAGAGGATATCGCAATGACTTTGGAAGATATAGTAAACAAATACGTTGATTTTAAAAATGTACTCAAAGACAACTGGAAATATCTATCTCAAGATTAAACAACGTATTCAACTATCGAGGAACTATAGTTGAGGGGCTTGCTTCGCGGCAGCTCCTCTTTTGTTTATCATTTGGAAGTGTAGTTTAACCGATAAAAGTCCCGCTCCGTTTGAGACGGTGGTCGATTCTCTTCGAAATCGGCTGCCATCTCAATATTTTCGAAATAATCGTTATCAATATACTTGTTTACACTCTTATCGGGGGGGGGGGGATCGTAACAATTCTTGCATCTATTTTATCCTGTCCATCAATAATCGCTTTCGCAACGCGAAGTGACCTGTCAATTAAATGAACTTCAGTAGATAATATAATTGGATACTCCAATTCGCTTTAATGATTCGCTAGCAATGCCAAGCCACAGCGCGAATGCTAGGAACTGGCGTGCTTCCAGTGTGTTGGAACCAACAATCAGGATTAATATCCCGAATTGAATTAATCTCGATTCTTTTGAACAGGGAATTGCTCGGAATATTTCCATAGCTTTACTACATCCCAGGTATGTTTCAAACCATTACTAGTTCTTGAGTATATTCGTAAATAAACACTTCTAATCATGTAATCTACCTATTGAACAGTTTCAAATGTAGGCTGTTCTTACGAGGAATTCAACTCTATCCGCCTACAAGTCAGGCAGTGGTCTGTTAACTTTATATAAGTCATACACTTCTTTTCAATATACTTGTTTACACTCATATTGTGATCTTCCCTGCCAACTGCCATGTTCGCCCTGCAACTTTCGCGCCTCTGCGCACAACGTCTTTTCGGAGGTTCGGCTGCCGCGCCACAGCTCATTTATTTACGATCCTACCTCAGCCCGCTTCCTTAGTTTCGCCATCGCGTAACCCATTTCTGCATTTATATCCTATTTATATTATATTTAATAATCCTACTTCTCACCTTCAATTTTTCCACCGACGATCTGTCGGAACCTGCACCCTATGATGTTCTTCTACTAACTTTTCTGTTGACTTCCCCTTTGGTTTTTGTTTTTCCCTTTGAAACAAGGTTTTCGCGCAGCGCGCGGAGCGGCCCCCCGGTCATTCGAATTCTGTAACTTGGTACGTATGAAGGAGTAGGGAGGAGTTCTGTTACTTGATCCGAAAAGAGCAAAAGAATAAACACGGATATAGTGGCAGAAGTATAGTTCTGCTTCTTGGTTCGGTTCTAGGTACAGAAGAGTAGAAGAAATGGTCGGAAGGGGATAAACAAAGAAAAAGAAAAAAGAAGTAGCAGAAGCGGGCCAAATTGGAATGGGTGTAAACAAGTATATTGAATAGACTCGTGTGTGTGGTATAATATGGGTATACGAATATACATTCGGTATGTTGGAGGTGTACTACGATGATTAATGTATCAGGTGAGAACACGTTCGATCCTCTTTTGATTGCGATTGCGAAGATGAATTTGTCCGGCGCGCAGCAGCAACTGGTGATGAGTAACTATATGTTCATGTATGAGACTGGTGGCGTGTTTGCCTATAAGCATGTTTGGACACGATCATACATGTATTTGAATGATGTTGGTGCCGTGCAGGATGGCGTGATTGATACGATAGACCATTCCTCTCCTCCCCTGCCGGAGATGTAAGGCCATATATTGGCTCATGTTAACCGAGATGAACGAAGAAAACCTATAAATTTAAACTTATTATTACTTTGCAGAGATTCATGCGAGTGCGGAAAAGAAAAAAATCCAGCCAAATCGTTCTGTAGATGGTGCATGCGAAATGGAGGAGGACGAGAGTGTACCGGATGTATTGAACCAAATGGCAAAGACCCGTAACGTTAGCAAGACTGTGGCTCCACCTCATGGACATGTGTAACGAAGGAATTAGAGGGCCATGACCCGTTGAGACATGGGAGTGAAGACCTCCAGGGGCGGTGTGGAGAATGTGTGCAGTATATGGACATATATAGGATGTTAACATCGCCCTCTGTTTCAGTGCGCCTTCATGTTGCAAGGTCTATTTCGGTGACTCTCTTCTAAACCTTCTATTTTTTTAACATGGGTGAAATCCTGAAATAAACGCATACGTGAGAAGCCTTAATCGAACCAAGGGAGCTCAAAAAACATGAAGAGTATCAAATGGGGGTGAAGTTCATCTTTTGAATAGTTGACGTTGTGTTGATCCGATTAATTAACACACATACGCGGGTAGCATGTAATGGCACTAAGAAAATACTTTATTTTCTCCGAACACTTGTAATCTTTAAACATTTTTTAACAACGTGCTCTTTTTAGCCTTTTCAATCTGAGCACGATTAATTAACGGCTTAGATGGCGGTGTTGAGTACATTAGATTTCTATGATCAGTATCATGTGTACGATTCCCGGTAGGGCTAGGATTGACGGCTAAACCAGTGCGAGGATCTACAAATAATGCATGACCCAACTCATGGGCTAACATTTGGGCACGTTCTTTTGAGCGAGATGCTATCACAATAGTTGCTGTTCGTGGACCTTTTGTTTGATTAAAAAAGAAAATTCCACCTTTTGTATAATTGTTAGCAGGCACGTCGAGGAATGTTTTGGAGTTCATATATATTACAACGACATCATTTCTTGTGCTTCCTGGTGGGTTGAATTTTATTAGGCGTTGTACTTTTTTGGGCTGTTTATTTAAGAAAACACCCGTGAAGTACTCACCATCTTTAAATTCAAAAGAATCTTTTGTGAGTCTTACTATTTTTTTTAAACGAAAAGAAATCTCACTTTTACTCCAAATCTTACTCGCACGTAGTAAATCCAGTTTTATACTTTGATCTGAAATGGGGTTTCCTGTCGTTACGACAGCATAAACGTTTACAAAGGATAAACGGTTATTACTTACAACTACTCTATTTGTATTATTCATACGACGAATTTGCATAAATTTCCTCCTCCAATAACCTTTAAGATATGAACGCTCATTACATCCTGATAATTGTAGTCCGATGAATATACCCGGCCTAGCAATTATCCCAACATGGGAGACACCGGGTCTGTATAGATTTTTAAAGAATACAAGGTCACCAGCACGCGCATTTGTTTTTGGAATTCTTTTTCCCTTTTTAACCTGAATAGAAGTATTGTCACCGATATCAATACCAGTCGATTTCAGAAAAACATGTTGGCAGAAACCTGAACAGTCTCCATAACAAGATCTAATATTTTTAATGCCAAATAAGTACCTGAGTTTACCTCTGTAGGAACGTGCGAAACGAATTATATCACGAGAAATATCAGGCTTAGGACTTGTATTTGTCATAATGGGGAGCCTCCATACATGTGCAATCAAATGATTACTGAATACCTTAATAATATAATCAAACGAATAGGGAGGCAGATATGCAAATATAATACTGATTCTGCCAGGCTAAGGCTATAGAATGTGTGATTGCTAAAGAAAACTAATTTGCAAGTTTTATATTACAAATATTTCGATTAAATTTTATTTTCATCGAACTGAGTATAATTATTAGCAATTGCCACACTAGTTTGCTTTAATACCATCAATGGCGATAAATCTAATAATTTGGTGATGATTAAGTCTTCTAAAAACAACTACTCCTTTGGTATTCATAAATCTGATTATAATGAAAGTACGACCTCGGGCAACAGCAAGACCGTTTAAAACGGTTGTGGTTCTATTGGATTTTCGGTAAACAATCCCATAGAAGTGATTTAGTATTAATTTAATTTTTTATCATTCCTTTCCACAGTTGGATATAATAAGATATGCTTATGTATCTTGCCTGCGAGGGCTAAATAATTAGATAATTATGGGAAATATGAAGGAAATTCTACGTGATACTGCTTATGAATTTTAATACAGGGCAATTAAGCTTGTTCTGATGAACATTCGCTGAATATTGAGGTTCTTGGGAATGGTCTACGATTATAATTACAGGTTGAATGTTTAAATTACAAAGAAAAAAGCTCTGGAAGTTCTGTACCCCAAAGCTTTTAAACACAATTAATTAGGTTAATCATCCACTTTTGTTATGACTAGCGAGGCACCTGAATACTTAAGATTCCCAAATACGGTATTAACTAGTATCTGTACTTAGTCGTTATTATTTAATCGAAATAGAGCTGTTTTAGAAACAGTAGTTGTGTTTTATAAATCTGCAATCGTAGAGCTGTCATAATTATATCGAATATCTGCTATATTGGTAGGATTAAATTAATACGGATGCTCCAGGTTGTGCTTCCGTTGAAAGCTGTGTTGAAAATGTTATTGAACATAACCCAGGACTTTCTACTGTTATCGAACCATCATTAAGGTCAAGAATAGTTCCTCAGGATGGACCGGCTATAGAAAACCACACGTAGGTATTGAAAGATGCTGTATTTGAAAATTCTGGTTCATAGAGAGAACCATATACAGGTGTAACTCCTGACCCTGAAGTTCCTTGAGGACCTTGAGGCCCGATATCACCCTGAGGTCCTTGCGGTCCCCGAAACCCTCTTTTACCTCATTCGCCTTCGTCACATTTTTTACCCTTGCACTCTTTGCAACTACAATTTTGGAAGTAAAGATCGATCGCCTGCAGGATTGCTTTTGCAAGGGACTAGTGACAAGAACATGAACACTGTTTGAATATTGAGGTAATTACAATTTTGAAGATGTATGATCATGAAAATTTAGAGGGGAGTGCCGTGTATGCCGCGCAATGAAAATCCTATCGAAAAAACCGAGTCATTTGGCAATGTTGTCAAGGTTCAACAAGTTATCGACTTTATCGTTCTTTCTGATTTAATGAATGGCCGCCGCTATCACAGCGAAATGGAACAGTTTATTACTACAACCCTAGACGGAGTTGGTGTTAACGACGCTTACTTCAGTCAGAGATTAAGAACACTCACTGAGAGTGGCCACGTTACACGGCGATGGGAAGGGGACAATAGGTATAATCGTTTCTACGAGATTACTGATTCTGGCGAGGAGTATTTCAAGAGTTTGCTTCGGGAATTGCCAGATCGAGTGAAGATGGCGCAGCGGGTGTACACCCTCTTCGATAACTATATGGGTAAATTCGGGAAGATGAATTTATAGTAAGGGGGTATCCAATTTGGAAGAGTTTAACTATCTAGAGGTTATCGAGCGGCTTAAAGCGAGATTCCCAAAAGGCACTGTCCAACGACGCCAGGACAATGATCGTGCCTATATCCCAAATCAAGTCTATACCGATCGCGTGGAGCGGGAGACAGGCGGACGTTGGGATCTTGAAATTCGCGATGTTGAGATTAACATTCCTCACGGATATGTCAAAGTGATTGCACGCGTAACGATAGGTCAGCATCACCGCGAAGGGGTCGGATTCGCCGAAATCAGCACGGAAGCGGGAGGAAAGGCGAAACAACTTTCCAATAAGGTTGACCAGGCTACAAATGAAGCGATCCGTGAATGCTTGGATACTTGGCAATTAGGATGGTCTGACTTAGCTGAATTTAATAAGAATGATTGGGGCGGTAATCCCGCACTTCGGCATTTGCTTCAATCCGCTCCAGCCGAGACCAACATTGATTCCTTACAAAATCAACCAAACGCAAAGGTTGATCGTACTTGTATCTTTGCCAATTGCGGAACACAGCTCACGCGTGACGAGTGGGATGTGCTTGGGAAAGTCCCTAATTTGAACAGGGAAAAGATGACCTACTGCTATGATCACTTGCCGTCACATATGAAACGTAAGTTGTCTGATGAATTGCGTAGAGGTTTTGAATTGCGCCGGACAAGTGTGGAGTCTAAATAACTTGGATGTTTGGGGGAGAGCTTTCGAGGTAAATGCTTAAAAGTCAGCTGTGGTTGAAATGTGATTTTTGTGGTTGTTGATTTCCAGAATGAGAAGTGACAAAATTTACGCGAGATATAACTTTTTTAGGCATTGTATTGACCGCGATGCAATTTTTGCTTAGTTGACGAGTGGTTTGAGCTTCTGCTATGAGTTCAAAGTAATTGAGATAAAAAGGATAAGTACACTGTCTAAGCGAAGTAGTGATACATATGTCACGACTTCAAGGAGGTGTTAAATGGGAAGTTTTTTAGCTGAACTCATAAATGAATATTCCCAGTGGTCCATCTGGTTTTGGTTTTCTTTAATTTTAGTGGGGGTAACTCTTGGTCTTTTGATAACATGGTTTATCTCCTTTTACTCTTCATTTCGAGTGGCAAAGAAGAAAAAGCAAAAATCCCATCAAGATAGGATTCAAATGCGACTTGATTCAGAAGTACTTCGGCAGGCGAATTCTTACTTCAAGAGGAATACGGTATCCGAAGCTCATACGTCCCTTAGGCACCTGGTAGTAGATCCTCTTCGAAGTTTTACACCGAAGAAAGAAATTAATCAAGTGAGTCGACCTATTGATGTGTTAAGAAAATCAATGGATAACGCAGCCGAAAGTGGTCTGCTTTCCGGTGGTCTATTTGCTGCACAAGCTCGAAGAGCCGCTACTAATAAAACAACCGCTAAATTAACATTAGACGCTCCGATCAAAATTGGTGCTGCAATAGATCGAGAAGAAGATCAGATATTGGTAAATGCGAATAACTTTATTGCTACACTTAATTCTTTCGCTTCTCACGGATATAAATTATGTTTTGATACAAATGTACTCATAAAACATCCGATGTTGCTTGAGGAATTAAATCCGCATTGTTCATTCATGTTAACAACGACAGTAATAAACGAACTAGACAAGAAAAAAAAAGACCCGAAATTAAGTGGTGTAGCCAGAAAAATCTCGAACGGAATTGAAAAAATGCAAAAGGAATCCAATCGATTGAAAATACTTATGCATGATAATAAGTTTATGGCACAACAAAATTTGGAACCAGCTAGTGCGGATGATCGAATAATAGCAGCATATCTCGAAGAACAAGGTAAGCAGCGTGCATCCGTACTATTTGTTTCATTTGACACCAATGCGAGAATTACAGCAAGAACTAGGGGACTTAAGGTTTTAGACATATCAAATAAACCTGGTTTTTATTAGCGCGAATGCCGTCGACTTAGTTCGAACGGGTGCTTTATCAAGAACCACTCTAGCCTGTATATACAAAGGTATTGAATTCGTCGGTTCGCTTTGTAGTATAAGACTGACTGAACATAGAAGGCCACCAATCGGAAGCAACCGTGGTGACCTTTTTTGGCTTACCCTGTACAGTTCACGCCACCAATTGATGCATACACTAATCTATCATGCTGAATTGGAAAGGATGAACAATATGGCAACGTATAAAACAGTTAAAGTGACCGTACCAACCGCACCAGTACCTGTTGCATTACCGTCAACAATGACATTTTACGTGGACACACGGTTTACAACGGCACAAACTAATCGGATAAAGCAGATGATCGGTATAGTTTTGTTAGAATGGTTTGGCCATTTTGATGAGTTGAACAATGGAGCAGCCCGTTCTCGATATCAGAGTTGTGTCAATAAATACGCACGGTTTAATCTAGCCCCAGTTTGGTTCGAGGAGAAGCTAGCTCATGGAGCAGCAGCAGCAGCGGTTCAGATGGATGGGTTCACTACAATGATCGCTGCTAATGGATTTAACCGCGCGGCGAAAGCCTACATCATGTATCAGAAATCTGGGTCTTTTACAATCAAGGGAGTTAATGCTTCAGATCCTGAAACTGCTTCACTTACCGTAACAATCAATGCAACAAATTTATCGAATACTAGTGTATCTACTTTAGTGCTTGCAGGTTCACTTCAACATGCTTGGCTTCACCGTGAAGGATATCGGCACCCATCAGGAAAGTACACTTCGTATATGGCTGGAGAATGCAGTATGTGTTTAAGTAGGGGAAATAAGAATAAAACTTCAAGTACGCCAGATATTTCGTATACCAAGTGGTTTGATTAAATGAAGCGTTCCAGTTCAATGAAGATTGTTCGATACGCCAAACGATTCATCGGCATGCAGTATAAAAAATATCCATCCCGGTTACAATTGGATTGTTCATCCTTCACCCAAAATGTGTACGCCAAATATGGCACCCAGCTACCACGTACGACCATACAACAATCACAACAAGGTATTGAAATTGATAAAACTGACTTGCAAGTTGGCGATCTCCTTTTCTTTTACGTTCCTGATAAGCATCCAACGAAGGATATTGTTGGACATGTAGGTATCTACGCTGGGGATCAACGAATGATCCATTGCATCCCATTTTCAAATGTATTCTTGACCAACCTCAACAAAGCGCATTGGAAGAAGACATATCTCTTCGCGAGAAGAGTTATTCCGCTTCCCAAGAAGAGAACGCAACCGTGACGAGCCACTGACTGAGATGAAAAAACTAGGAACTGACAAAAACAGTTACTGCGTCTTCGCCATCGTTTTGTAGAATAATTTTTTAGCTAACCAACATGGGCTGCATCTGCAGCTCTATTTTTTTTACCCATATACAGCACATTACACAAATAGAACCTAAGTATGAAAAAATAAAGTTCCATTTAATTATCCAGTCTCGATTCAATATCAATTATCATTGTAAGTGAAAATGAACCCAATAAACGAGTAGAAGATGCTAAATGCAACAGCTGCAACTGAAACAACAGATTAATCGTTCAGTGCCACGGCACGAAGTAAAATGCAAGGGATTTCAATGAATGTTAGAGGAAAGAGCGAATAAAAAGCCAGATTGCCGGTGGCCAAACTTATCTGCTTCATCTATTGGCAGATTCATTGACGAATCACGGGGTTAAGCCTCTACCTCCGTTTATATGGCGTTTGAAATGGGATCTTATGATCACAGGGACGATGAAGTGTTCTGTAGTTGAAGGTGGGTTCATTATGTTAACATTCGCGCTCGTTTATTTCGTCCTTTTTCGCCATGGTGTAATATTACCTGATTTGAAAGCAGTTTTATGCTATGATCGACCGAACTTTATTGCAGTCAGGAACCACAATGAATCATTACTTTGAAGTAATTCGGAAACGCTATAACCTCACGAGAAGGTAGGTCGAAATCCTGCAATTAAAAATCGTTTAAATGGACAAGTAACAGTGAACTCGGGAATGAGCTTAACGTTACTGAGAAAATTTTGATGGTACATATATACAACATATAACGCAAACTAAACGCAAGATCTAGCCCAAAAATGCAAGCGGTAATACTTCAATGCTTGCTGCAACCCACGTATATAAATAGAAATAACACTGCGGTATAGGCATGGAGATTGATCACTCAAATGTTATGATATCGCATTACCTCAACAGTGGACTTTAGAGCACGCCAATTCAGTTGCGAACATGGGGCCATCTATGTTTTTCTTTAATAGAATAAGCAGATGTGTTATACTAAATTTATTACTGAATCAACAGATTTTTCTACGCCGATACATTTTCGTGCGAAGAACGAGCTTGCAGGCAGACTTTATGCTGCATAATTAGCAATTATGACCAGGAGAACAGAAGTGTACCTTATTAAGGTCCGCTTTTTTTGTTTTCTCTGGTCTTTTTTTGCGCCTAAAACAGAGGAGCTATTGGAAAATGCGTATCAATCAGTCCAGCTTAACGACAAACTTGCCGGAGCAAGAGTCTTACCCTCTTTTAGTGACAGAGGTCCCATATAGAATAAATACTTAGGAGGCAATTCTATGTCTATATTCAAAGTAAGAAACGTAAATAAGGTTCATTATCCGAAACTAGTTGCTAGGATGAGAGACATTGTTGAAACAGTCATTGTTAGCCCTAAATTCCGTTTGGACTTTGAGATTAACGATACAGCGATGAT
Organism: Paenibacillus sp. J31R30; assembly: GCF_059692115.1. Lineage (NCBI taxonomy): Bacteria > Bacillati > Bacillota > Bacilli > Caryophanales > Paenibacillaceae > Paenibacillus > Paenibacillus sp. J31R30. The sequence goes on from NZ_JCAUAV010000017.1 coordinate 12,093, forward strand.
GGAAAGTAACAGCGGCTCTGGTACTTTTGCCTGCTATGTTTATAGCTACGGCACTCACCTATTACAAACCGTCTCCTATTATCCGTCGTGTAATAACGGACATCTTGAGGGGAATAGAAGCAATTTTGTGTGGACTACCACATGATCCTACTTCTAATCTCTGACTAGGCTGCCCGTTTGGCCGAACAATATCACTAACATTCAGGAGGGCAAATTATGAAGAACGAGCAAAGTTTCCAAGTATTAATTGAAGAAGATAAAGCACAAGGTGATTATGTTGGATATATCCCAGCGTTGCGACTTGGCGTGCACGGCTATTCGTGGGATGACGTTTGCAAGAATGCGAAGGATCTGCTGTTGATGGAAATTGAGACACGTCTGATGCAAGGCAGGAGCATTCCATCGGATAGCACGGCTACGATGTTGAATTTAAGTATTACAATTCCTGTGATTTCCCCATCACTATCAAAGTGACCGCGGATTTTGTGGTGAAATTACTTGAGAGATTTGATGGAAAATCTTAAATCTCGAACAGTCAAAATTTATAAAATCCGCCTTGTATTTTAGGCGGATTTTACTACTAAATACCATATTTTCGGTAAAAATTGCCTTAAATCCTTGTTCCATTTGTCGAATAATGTGATATTATAGTAAATACGAACTATATATTACCAATTTATTCAATATAGGAGCGGGATTCTATAGTTTATGTAGATGTTTGATATGGCAAACTTACTGAAAGGTAAGGACGCAAAGCTTTTGCTCAAAAGTTCCTCAAAGAATTCATGGCAGCCTGGTTGCCGAAGTACATTAACTCTACCTTTGGTATTAGGCTGCTTCCCACAACAACAAATGTGGAAGATTGCCTACTGCCCTTTTTCATTTTCACTTTTAAATGCAATAAAACCGCTTGCTCTGCTGCAGGCGGCGAAGAATGGTTAAAGGTTTCAATGAATATTGCTAATTAAACTGCTTCTTGAACGGCTTTAAGTGTAGCGTCGAAATCCACCTGTATGGTAACAACTTTAGAGGAGAATTTTTTATGATTTGGTGATTTCTCAAGTTGAATTTGGATTAGATCACGAATGCACTCTAATGTTTCTTCTTCTGTATCACCGACCACATTTAAACGGAGTTCAGGTACATACGCTGCAAAATTTTTTTGAGCAAAATCCTCTTCAAGTAAAATAGTAAAGTTCATAGACATTATATTTTTTCCTCCTATTGATGACGGGTGCATTTTTTGTAGTTGTTTCGTACTAACTATACATCAATTATATCCCGTATCTAGGACATAAGTTGCAAAATGCCTATATGGTGCAATTTTAAGCCTATGCAGCAAAAATTATGTCGATATATGTCGAATGCGATCAAAACAAGAAAAATTACACAAAGAAACAATAAATAATCATAAAGAAAGCGTGGGAATTTGCATCCAAATTATCAAGGCGAATTGCCTATAAAACCAAAATTTAAGGAGGGTCATTATATGGTAGATAACAATTCAGAGATGCTCAGAATTCATGTGGAAACCGATGGATTGAGGCTCCAGTTTAATTTGCAGCTGGAGGAAGGTCTTGTCTATGAATAAACAACTATCTGTCGTAATTGCTGAAGATCAGGAAATAGATCGTGAAAAGCTAGAGTTATATGCCAGGCGTCTGGATCTTAAAGTTCTAAGCACATCAGGATCGGGAGAATGGTTTATTGAAGATTGCGAAAAGTTCGTACCAGATCTCGTGTTTCTTGATATAGGTCTTCAAGGAACAGACGGGATTACTGCGTACAAGAGAATACTGGATAAGGGGATTAATCCGTATCTAATTGTGGTCTCGGGAACGCAAGACTATAGTTTGGTGCTCGCCGGCCTTGAAATGAATTGTATTGATTTTGTAAGTAAGCCAGTTACTTTTGAACGGCTTACATTGGCGGTAGAGAAAGCAAAGGCAATCATTGAAAGAGACAGTTCGTTTACTAAAGCAGTACCGGGCAAGATTATTGAAATGAAAAGTAATTATAGAACCATATTGGTAAATGAAAATAAACTTATATATGCCCAAAAACTCAGGGGCATGCATAAAGTAAAGGTGTTTGTTGATGATAAATTGTCTGAAATTGAAACTTCAACACCACTAACGGACATTCTAGCCCAATGCTCTGAGAATGTCTTTTCTCCAAATCAATCTAACTTGATAAACTTCAAGTATATAAAAATGGTATACCCGTGCACATCTGTATTTGGTAAAAGTAAAGTGAAAATGGACTTTAATGATGTTGAAGTGGATTTATCAAGAAGAAATAAAAAAGAATTTGAGGCATGGTATGCCCGCTTATCTGAATTAATATAAAATAGCAGAAAGCTTTCGAGCTAAAGTAAGACTTGAAGGCTTCTTTCCTTTGTGCATAGGATACAGCAAGTCCCGCTATTCAGCTAAGACAATAGGAGAGGACAAAGTTATTGGCTTTTAGGAGACAGAACAACATCACGAGAAGCAAACAAAAATCGGAGGTGACAACGTGCAAACAACCTATTGTATTTGTTGTCATGCGTTAACAACAGATGCTAAATGCAAACCAATCATACTCTTCAAAACATGATTCAAATTCATAGGGAACAAGTTATATGAAATTTCGCTCTGCATGTAAATATCCCAAATGAATACATTTGAAATAATCTTTCTCCTTTCTCTAACAAATATTTTATTAATTACAACATGGAAAAGGTACTGGAGGGAATTTACGTTGAAAAGAATGACAATTGTATACATCGCTTTTGTAATATTAATTATTTCTGCTATTAATGTTACTTACTATTACACGACTAAAAGTGCACTTGTTTCACAACAGGAAGAAAAGATTTCAACCATTGTAAATGGTATGACTACTGCAATACAAAATTCCAGCAAAGGCGAGCAACTATTCGAGGATATGATTGGCTTAAACTTGCGGACCGCTGCAGTGGCTACGCAATATGCACTTCCCGCAGATATTGAAAAAGTTGAAAATGAAAAACTTGTTGAAATAAAAAACAAACTATTGATAGATGGCATTACTCTATTAAAGAGACAGGGTGACGATATTGTTGGATATCGTTCAACAGATCCCAAGGAGATAGGAATGAGTACAAAAAGTTGGACAGATGGATGGTTTCCAGCTTTTAATCAACTGCTCGATAATCATGAAGCGAAGAAAGGAGATTTAATTAAATACGGACAGTTTCTCCCGCATTATTGGAGTGGTCCATTTGATACATCATCTACAAATACAAAAAACATTGATAAATGGGGTTATTATAATGATGGCGGAACTAATTATCTTATAGATCCTTATGTACATGATACTCACCTACTTAACTTTAGAAAAGCTACTGGTGTTGATGCAACAATAACCCAACTGGTTGAGAAAAATAAGTGGCTTATTGAGATCGGTGTAATAAAGCATCTAATAGATGAACAAAAGCAAGAAGTACCTATGGATCCAAATTGGTATCAACAACGCGAAGTACAATTTGGTAAGTATTCATATCCGGATGTAGTTACAAATAATACGAACTCTGACTTCAACGACCTGAAAAGCGGTAAGAAAGTCAATACTTTCACTAAAGTTGAAGGTAAAGAAATAATGAGAACATACATATCTTTAAAAAATATAGTTCAGGGACCCTACAATGCAGAATTACTTCTCTGTATTGTCACTGATTATCAAACAATAAAAAACACGCTTTTTAAACAACAAGTGAACTTACTTTTAATTATTTTGGCCGTCACCATTATTAGTTTATTCGTGCTTATTCTTACACTTAAGATGGTAAAAAGATCCAAAGAAGAAGCTGTATTAGACGCTCAGGGGATATATACAGGCAACATTGATGTACTATTCAACTCTATTAAAGAACAAAGACACGATTTTACGAATCATGTCAATACAATTCACACTCTAATTGAGCTTGGAAAATTGGAAGAGTTAAAGACATACGCAAAAGAGATTATTGGAGAAACCATTGAAATTAACGATATTATTAAAATCGATAATCCAGCGCTTTGTGCTCTAATACAAGCAAAGGCCGCACAGGCGGTTGATAGAAAAATAGCCTTTGAACACGAACTCGATACCATGGAGGAGCTTGGTAATAGCGCGATTAAAGCTACTGAAGTTGTGAAAATTATTAGTAATTTGCTCGACAATGCTTTTGAAGCAACTACTATGGACAATTCTTCTAATGAAAAGAGAGTTAAGCTTAAAGTTGCGATACACGACGGTCTGCTTGACATCAACGTAACTAATACAGGCAATCCCATTCCTGATGAAATTGTGAATAGAATATTTGAATCTGGTTTTTCGACAAAAAAGGGCGGAAAGAACCGTGGACTTGGGTTGGCTATTGTAACGCGACTAACAAAAAAGTACCGGGGAACTATTAATGTATCGCATGAGAACGGTGAAAACCGGTTTACTATGCAGCTGGCTCTCTATTAATCTACTAATCATAGAATTAGTGGATATCACTCCTCAGAAGATAATTATAAGGAGAGCATAAAATTGTGAGTTCCTAAAAGAACAGAACGTGGTGTTCAAACATGGTAAATCCGAACGTTTTAATCTTTTCAGAATCTGGAGAAGTCAGATACGAAATCCCACACGAGCGAGAAGTAATCTATATTGGCCGGAACGGTGATCGTGTAGAGCGCATCAAAGTCCATTTGAACAAAAAGTAAACAGTTATATCTATAAACCACTAACCAATTGTCCTAATATTGGAAAGAAGTATAGGTTCAAGAGAACATTTGCTCTCGAATCCCCGAGGTCCGCATATCAAGGATAAACTATTACGCTAAAACCACCGACCCACAAAATTATTGGATGGTCCTAGAGGATCTTGGAAAGCTTGAGCATAAATTCGATGTCGATATAATGATATTGGCAGCTGGTTGCATGCCATATTGGCATGTCCTCCAAGTTGAACTAGTACCTTATGAATTCAAAGGTCATTCACCGCACAGTAGGGATATACAGAGTTTTTTGCTATCTAATGACGAAAAATTGAAGCACTTCTAGGCGATAACCCGAGGTTGTGGACACAAAATGATGTAGTTTTGTTGGACAAGCTATGTTTCCGCGGAAAATGGTGTCGTAGTCGCAAGAAGAACTAAGCATATTGGATAAACTAAAACTACATCACACGTCTTTAATGATGCAGTAAAGTTTAAAAAAGAAGCGGGTTACTTACCGCCCTTCAGTGAGCAAATACTATTCCATAATTGCCTGTACTCCCTGTCAACTCGGCACATGTGGAGTGTTCAGTGTTACTTAAATGGGCGGAGGATTGATTTCCTCCGCTTAATGTTTATGCTCCAAAAGGAATGGGCCGGGCGATATTGTAGTGAATCTTTATGCTACCATTCGTCTAATACAGTATCTATTAACATTTTATTGCTAATGACATCTGAAGAACAATAGGATGATGTATGTTTCACGCCGTCTTATTTCCTTAGATGGTCTTTCCGAAACATCATGCCTTTACAGCATTCAGCACAACGAGCTGCATGTGCAAATGCACTCTCATGAAAATCCGGCGGAACGCGAGGGCTTGGCATTCCAACGGTTGGAGACAGTGAGAAAACACTCAAAAGAGCCATGTGTACTGATGTATATAGAAAGATGGCTCAATGCACCATTTGTTGATTCGGCAGGTCGCAGGATTGAATGTAAAAGTGTACCTATTTTCGGTATCCTAGTAGATAGTAAGGGAATGGGGCTGACGGTTGTAATCGCACCGCTCCTATCGATCGTGCATACAGAACTCATTAAATATCGACGGTAGCAACCTTATTCTAATGAGTCAGATCATGTTGCGTGTGAATCAAGTTTTTTTTCATTCAATCCATTATTTTACTAATTGTTACCAAATCGAAGCCTCTAGCTTGCAATTGTGGGATTACCAGGTCCGTAGCATAACCTGTAGAATGTCCCCCCAGATGCATTAAAACGATGTCACCGTTTCCGGCCTTTTCTAAAATGCGTCGAACGATGTTTTCTGCAGGAGGATGCTGCCAATCCAGCGTGTCAATACTCCAATAAATGCAATTTGGGTACCCGGCATTGCCGACAGCTTGAAGAACCTCGATATTCCATGCTCCAAAAGGAGGACGGAATAGAGGAGAGACCATCGCGGATGTTGTACGATGTATGACAAATTCACAATGATCAAGCTGATCAGTAATTTCCTCGCCTGATAGCTTTGTAAGATCAGGGTGGTTGTAGGTATGGTTGCCAACTTCATGCCCCTCAGAAACAATACGTCTAGCTAGCTCTGGAAAATCTTCTGTCCATCTACCTGTTAAGAAAAAGGTCGATTTCACCCCATACTTTTTAAGAATATCCATAATTTCTGATGAAACGCCGGCATCTCCACCGGCATCATAGGTAAGTGCAATTTGTCTTCGATTGGTATCTCCCTTGACGACAAGAAGAGAAGGGGGAACTGAAGAAGAGGGAGCTTTCTTCCTCACTTTAATGACTTGACCCTGATAAATTAAATCAGTGCTCAATCCGTTCAAATACCTTAATCTCTCAACGCTCGTAGCAAACTTGTGAGCGATTAACGATAATGTATCGTTAAGGCGAACCCTATACTGACTTGAGGCCAGTTCATCTTCAGCCGCTTCTGGTATTTCAATAATCAGAAGCTGTGATGGGTAAATGAGGTGTGTCTGCATATGATTACGTTGTTGAATCTGTTCGATAGGGACACCAAACCTTTGTGATATGTCCCAGAGTGTATCTCCGCTAACGACTTTATAATACATTACAACACTCCTCACGGAATTCAGGTGTAAGAGGGATTTATTGAACGATTTCCATGAATGTTAATATTTTTATTACGTACCTACGCGTTTCCTCCGGTGCATTTTCTAACCAGATAGAACCATAGTCTTGCACTATCCTTTTGACATTGGTTGGTCCCCAGTTATATGCTGCTAGAGCTTTGGATACATCTCCGCCGAACTCTATTAGCTGTTCTTTAATATACATTGAACCTCCAAGGATGTTTGGCCACGGCTTGGTATGGTCTACGCCCATTTCCTCGGCAGTCTCTGGTTTGAGCTGCATAATGCCGTATGCCCCAGCGCTGCTTACGGTATTATTTTTACCCATATTAGTTTCTGCAAAGGCAATTCCATAAAGAAGTTTGATATCCAAATTTAATAAGACGCTAGCCTTACTCAACATTTTAGCAATCTCTGGTGACACTTGCTGTGAGATGTCCTGTTTCGCAAAAGACAGGAGCTCCGTATCTGTTTTACTTCTTATTTTCAAATATTGATCTGTATAAATTGTATCATTTATGATCCCATTCAACTGCCGGATTTGGTTTATGGAGACACCGAGCTTCTTAGAGATTTTCCATAACGTATCACTAGGGCAGACCAGATATATTTCATATTTTTCATTATCACTTACAAAATAATTTTCTACTTTTCCTTCACCGCTTACGGAGGCTGCATCTTCTCTTAGCACACCATGCTCGATCAGAGCTTGAATCATTTGTTCAGCCCGGTGGCGATAAGAATCTGCTTCAACAGCTCTTCTACCTTGCCTCCGGATTTGTTCTCGCTCATCCGGGTGTTTCAAGTAGTAACGCACTAACCTTAAGGTTTCTTCTGCCGAGCTAGAAGTGCCCAGATCAATGCCAGGTGTAAATAGATCCCTTACTCCTGGGGTATCACTTGTCAGGAGGAATCCACCGGATCCAAGAATTTCATACGTCCGTTGTGTTACTTGTGTCTCGTAATTCTGTAAACCGATGATGATGGAGGAGGAGCTATAGACTTTGTTTGCTTCAGTATAAGGTAAATATCCATGAATCCATTGTTCAGGAATATCCATTCCAAGAAAATTCCTCATTTTATCCCAATCTCGTCCATAGAAATCAACACGCAGATTGTTTTGCAGTAGTGGTAGGATTAGTGTTTGGAGAGAAGTGTGGCGGAAATGGTTAGGGTATTTTTCGAGAACTTGAGGATAAGCGTTGGCAACGACCGAGATCTGGGAATGATATTTATTTACAATATTTGTAGGGAAATGTACATTTGAATGATAGCCAAAATCCATGTGAAAAGCGCGAATTCCAAGGCTTTGGTAAACATTTACACTAGAAGGACAAATGCTGAATACAGCATCTGGCTTAATCGTCTGAATCAATGGCAAGGACCAGACCTCGAGGAATGCCGGGTCTTCGACTGCCCAGTAAACAAGCGGTATTGAAGCTTCGTGAACATATTTTTCAATCAATAATTGCTTTTGTTTCGTTTGTTCAGGTCCCCAGCCAATTACGATAATTAAGTCCGGGCAAAATTCAGAGATTATACAAGGAATGTTAGTATCGGTAAGTGGACCTGAGATCATCACATGATGTCCAGCATCACTGAATCCGTTCGGCAAGCCATATATCCATACCGGACTTTTCTCTAGAAATAATACTCGCATTGTTCCCACCTCATTCGATCATTGATAAGCAATAAGTACAGAACTATGAAGATGTTCTGTTTCTAATTTTGAGAAACTCTCCCTCATAAATAATATCGGATGTAAGTCCATTAGCTTCTTTAATTTGTTTGACTGACAAACCGAACCTTCTTGATATTTCCCAAAGTGTATCTCCTGGAATCACGATATGATACTCATACTTGTTTCTAATATAATCGGTATAATGAACAAGCTCTCCACCTGATTTCTCCGAACTAATTTGGGTCAGTATACCTTCATCCTGCAGTTTCTGAAGAATATAATGTGCTCGATGGAGGTAGGTGTCATTAGAAACTGCTCTTCGTCCGTGGTTACTTATATGCCGGCGCGCTTCAGGATTCTCCAGAAGATATTGTGTTAATCGGAGTGTCTCTTCACGCGATGAAGACACGTTTAAATCTTTGCCAGGACAAAACAATCGTCGGATGGCTGGTGTATCGTCTGTTAATAGCAATCCGCCTGAGCCGAGAATTTCATACGTTCTTTGCGTTACTTGTGTCCGATAATTTTGCAAACCGATGATGATGGCTGAGGAGCTGTAGACTTTGTTGGCATCCGTGTAGGACAAATATCCGTGAATCCAATCTTCCGGAATGTCCACCCCTAGGAGATGGCTCATTTTATCCCAATCACGTCCATAAAAGTCAATGTGTATTTTTTCTTGTAGTAGTGGAACTATGAGCGTCTGTAGAGAGGTATGGCGGTAATGATCCGCGTATTGTTCGAGGACCTGTGGATAGGCATTTGCAACGATCGAAATTTTGCTTTCATATTTATCCACAATATTCGTAGGGGAATGAACATTGGAATGGTAGCCAAAATCCATATGGGCAGCACGAATACTCCGCTTTTGATAAAACGGCACCCTTTCTGCACATATAGTAAATACAAAGTCAGGCTGTACATTTTGAATCAGTGGAAGAGAAAAAGCTAGTGTAAAGGTAGGATCTTCCGTTGCCCAGTAAATATGGGGAATTGCAAACTCGTGGCTATATTTGCGGATCCATTGCTGCTTCTGAGGCGTATGTTCCGTCGTCCATCCCATCGTAATGATCAATTCAGGTTGAAATATCGAAATCATATCTATCAGATGCAATTCGGTCAGCGGACCAGAGATCATTACTTTATGTCCGGCATCGCAAAATCCATTAGGCAGCCCATGGATCCACATAGGATGACTCTCAAGAAACAGAACTCGCATAATCGCTACACCTCATTAATAACATCTATGGAAATATTTTAAGAAACTGACCTACAAAGATCCAGTGCGATTCCAGTTCATTTAATTTTTGAATTTGATCGATAGGAACCGTATATCTTTTTGAAATGCTCCACAATGTATCTCCAGTACGTACAATATGGAATCCGCTGTTGTTATCTGTATGGAGCGCTTTGTCGATTGCATTCAAGTTGTACGTGCTTTTATTTCCTTCGAAAATCCCTTCCTTCTGCAATACCTCAATCATATATTCCGCACGATGGCGATACGAGTGTTTGGCAACTGCAAGTTTTCCTTGCTCAGCTATTTGCCTTTGTTCTTTCGGATGTTCTAGATAATGCTGCACCAGACGTACAGTTTCTTCAGGTGAAGAAGAAACGACAAGATCTTGTCCCGGGGTGAACAAACGCCGTATTTCAGGAGTGTCATTGGTCAGAAGAAATCCCCCGGATCCAAGAATTTCATATGTCCGCTGTGTCAACTGGGTAGGGTGATTTTGTAATCCTAATATGATCGAAGATGAGCTGTATACTTGGTTTGCTTCGGTATAAGGGATATATCCGTGAATCCACTCTTGCGGAATATCAGTACCTAGATAAGGCTTCATTTCCTCCCAATATCGCCCATAAAGATCAATCTGTATATTTTTTTCAAGCAGGGGGGTGAGGAGTATACGTAGAGATTGATGACGATAATGCTTCGGATATATCTTTAATTTTTTTGGATACGCGTTGGCGACAACAGCAACCGAATTCTGATATGCAGCATGGATGCCTGAAGGGTAATGAACACTGGGATGGAAGCCGAAATCCAGATGGGCTGCTTTTATGCCTAAAGATCTGTAATAATCAACATTTGGAGAACAAATGGTGAAAACAAAGTCAGGCTGAACGTTTCTTAGGTACGGCATTGTAAACGTATGAGTATGGGTCGGATCCTCTGTAGCCCAGTATACTTGTGGTATTTTACTTGCGGTTACATGCTCTCGAATCCATTTCTGATGTTCAATGGTTGTGTTTTCAGGCCCCCAGCCCATGTTTATAATAAGATCAGGACAAAATTCAGATATCATTTGTGGTATATTCTTTTCGGTAAGTGGACCAGATATTTTCACTTTATGTCCAGCGTCCCGAAATCCATTCGGAAGTCCGTGAATCCACATAGCGTGACTTTCCAAAAACAAAACACGCATATAATCACCTCCGAGGGGTTAATCTGAATGATAAGCTGGAATGTGGAGCATATCCGGAATTGTTACGAACGAGTAGCCTTGACGATATAAAATTTCAATTACATACGGAAGCGCTTGAAGGGTGCCTTCTGTAGCCTTGCCTTGACAATGTAGTAAAATTATTGATCCAGGACTAATCTCGGCAAGTATGTTGCTGGCAATTTGTGGTCCGCTGAGCTCCTCTTTCCAATCCAAACTGTCAATATTCCATAAAATGATCGAATTATCAAGTGAGGCTATTACCTGTATAACATCTTGATTCAAATCTCCGTAAGGAGGTCGAAACAAGCGTGGTTTAATACCGGCAACCCGGTTTATTTCGTCCGCTGTCATCTTAATTTGAGCACGTACATCAGTAAGAGACAAGGTGGTCAAATAGGGATGATCCCAACTATGGTTACAAACGACATGCCCATCTTTCACAATTTGGTTCAGAACTTGAGGATGTTTGCAAATAAGATTTCCTACACACATAAAAGTTGCTTTCACGTCGTAGTAAGACAACATATTAAGCACTCTTATCGTATATTCCGGATCAGGGCCATCATCGAAGGTTAAAGCGATTTGCTTAGGACTTTGATAAATAATTTTAGTATTATCGAGCTTTTCTTGATTCTCTTTGCTTGCTAGCATATATAGACTCCTTTCGTCATGTAAGACTTGGTTGAATTTTAAGTAATTGACCTACATGAATTCGATCCGATTTCAGTCCATTTAAGCTTTTTATTACATCTATAGAGAGATTAACTTTGTGTGAGATACTCCACATTGTATCCCCGTGGCGTACGGTATAAATTCCACTGGTTATGTCCTCATGGAGAACCTGCTCGATTGCATTCAAGTCGTATGATTTTTTGTTTCCACTGAAAATCCCCTGTTCTTGCAATACCTCAATCATATATTCCGCACGGTGACGATACGAGTGCTTGGCAACGGCAAGTTTGCCTTGCTCAGCTATTTGACTTCGTTCTTTCGGATGGTTCAGATAATGCTGCACTAGACGTACAGTTTCTTCAGGTGAAGAAGTGACGACCAAATCGTGGCCTGGGGTGAACACACGCCGAATTTCAGGGGTGTCATTGGTCAACAGAAATCCTCCGGATCCAAGTATTTCATATGTCCGCTGTGTCATTTGGGTAGGGTGATTTTGCAATCCTATAATAATTGAAGATGAACTATACACTTTGTTTGCTTCTGTATAAGGGACATAATCATGAATCCAATCCTGAGGTATATCCATACCTAAATACGGCTTCATCTCATCCCAATAAAGCCCATAAAAATCGATCCTTATATTTTTCTCGAGCAGGGGACGAATTAACGTGTGCATGGAAGTGGTTAGACGATAGTGCTCAGGGTATTTTGCAAAAAGCTGCGGATAAGCTTTAGCGACAACGGCGAGAGGGGAGCGGTAATGTTCTACAATGTCCGTAGAATTGTGCACGCTGGGGTGGAAACCAAAGTCCATCCTTGCCGAATTAATGCCTAGTGATCTATAAAATTCCACCCGTTCCGGACAAATGGTAAATACAAAATCTGGTTCTACTGTTTTGATTAAAGGTAATGAGAAGGTTAACGTATATCCAGGATCTTCCGTGGCCCAGTACACATGGGGGATTTTGAATTGTTGCATGTACCTACGAACCCATTTTTGTTTTTGGGGTGTATGCTCTGCAGTCCATCCTATTGAAATGATTAGATCTGGCTGAAAGTGAGTAATCATATCTGGAATATTCTGTTCTGTAAGCGATCCGGAAATTAGTACCGTATGTCCCGCGTCACGGAATCCATTGGGAAGGCCGTGTACCCACATAGGGTGACTTTCTAGAAATAGTATGCGCATGTTAACCACCTTTGTCTGAAGTCATCTCGTGACCATCCGTACTACTTTTGACTAAATTTTGTAGTTTGGATAAATATTTTTGGATCATTTCTGCATTCCTTGTTTCAATTCCGTACAACACACCATAGAAGCTCATTATTTTCAAATAAAAACAGGTGATTCGCTCCCAAAAAGTGATGTCAATGATTCCCGTATAGGAGTTCAATACTTCTCTAACAAACTCTTCGCCATATGCTCTATATAGACCTACAAATTCAAAAGCGGGATCGCCTACTTCCATTGCTCCAAAGTCGATCACACCGGATAGACGATTACTTTCTAAATCAAATAATAGATGATCCGGCTTTAAATCTGCATGCAATAGACAAGGTTCAAAGTTGAAAAAGGCTGGATTTGACAGGAAATTTTCAAATAACAATTGAATCTCATTATTTAGCTTTCTGTTCACAAGGGGACTTACTTCTCTTTGAATTTTTTTATAGAAGTGCTCCCAGTTTTTTTTGACATGTACTGATGTGAAAGTGGACTTATATACTTCTTTCAATGGGAATGAATGGAGAGTGGACAAAAATGCACCAAGATCTTGTATCAACTGTGCTTTTTGTTCATGCGTTAGGGAGAGCAAGGTTTTCTGAGATAATTTGCTTCCCTGAATAAATGGGTAACAAACATAGGCTATTGCCTCATTTGAGCCTGAGGAGTAATTAAATGAAGGGATGGCAATCGTTAATCTGTTACCTAGCTTGGGCAAAATACGTTTTTCTAACTCTAGCTCATTCCTTGCATTCTTTGTTTTTGGAAATCGAAAAATATAGCGATTCCCTACATTAATAATATAATTGGACCAACCAGAGTCGACTAGTTGAAATTGATCGTTGGCCAGCTCTGGATGGTTCATTCGAATACAACGAATGAAAGGTTGAAATTCCATCTCATAGTTACTGCTCATCGAGTCCACCTTCGATTGGATTGATTTTACTTAGATCTGTGCTCGAACTAAGCATTTCGCTTACTGGAACGATCATATAGGACTGTTCATGTGCTGTATTAAGAATGATTGGAAGTGATTTCATGGATGACTCTGTCGGATGCATGAGTATGAATGCGCCGCTGTGTAGATTTGGAAGGATTCTTGCTAGAATGTCTTGGTAATGTTTCAATTTCCAATCTATCGTATCCAATGACCATAGAATAGTAGACATTCCTTGCTGAGCTGAAATCTCAATAACTCGCTGATCCCAATACCCGTATGGAGGCGAAAAAAGAGTCGGTTTAATTCCAAGCACTTTTTTAATAACTTTATTGGAACGTTTCAATTCCCATTGTATTTGTTTGATGTCGAGTTCTCGCATGTCAGGATGTGTATAGGCGTGGCTGCCAATTTCATGTCCTTCATCCCTGATATGGCAAGCTTCATTAGGAAATCGATGTACCCAAGAGCCTTGTAGGAAAAAAGTAGCCTTCGTTTGATAGATGTTCAATATTTCCAATACTGCTTTCAGAAATTCATTTCCCCAAGCGACATTAAATATAATCGAAATCATCGGTTTTGCTGGATGTCCACGATCAATAGGAACCATTTGTTTTCTTTCTTGGTTGCCTGCCATTAGAAGGCTCCCCCTTTTGTACTCACTCATATTCTCTAGATTTTGTACTAATCTATGTGATATCTATGGTGTATGTATGTGTGTATATCTTGACTAGTTGCCTATTTCTTTTGCCATTCATCAAATTGATTGAAAACTCGGTTTTAGGTTCTTGAGCAATATGCCTAAGAAAATTGTTGCAATTTGGAACCGGAATAATACAGCTCGCAACAGGCGATTTGCGGAAACTTGGTTGGAAGCGTCACGTTTACTCTACTTGACCTGAAAGGCGGGTATGAGGAATTACGAGGTTTGAGAAATAAACAGACTCCTTGGGTGCTTCTAATCATTTCGTATGATGTATATGGATCCCAGATGCTGGCCAGCGTCGGATCCAGAATCTAAATCCCAGGCAGATAGTGCTCACATCATCCTGATCGATGCATTCTCGTTCAGCTCAGCGGAGTCTGCGGCGCATCTAAGCATGACGGAAAGTGGAGTGAAGGAAGTGCTAAAACGGGCACGCCGACGTTTGTACTCACACACCGGCGGGAACGGACAGGACATGGTGGATAAAAGAAAAGCCGAAGAGACAAGGTGGCGGGGAATTAACCGCCACCTTGTTTGAGTTATTTATTGATTTGATTTGGTAAATATAGTTAATAAGCGATATACTATGAATAAAACATTATGGGGGATTCTATGCCTTTATTTGAAATCAATAATCAAAAGCTTACCTTAGCAGAAATCATAAATTTCAATTATGAAAAAGACCTACAAAAACTAATTGAAATGAATCTAGAAACAGTATTTAATTGTCGCTTCATAGCCTCTGAATACACTTTGTCTACAGTTGAACAAGTGGGGCGAATTGATACACTTGGTTTGTCCGAAGATAATAATCCCGTTATTATCGAATATAAAAAAGTAGAATCATCAGAATTAATTACGCAAAGTCTTTACTATTTGTCTTGGCTTAGTGATCATCGTGGTGATTTCCAAGTTGCTGCGAGCAAAGCCTTGGGGGGAAATATTAATGTTGACTGGTCTGAAATTAGAGTCATTTGTTTAGCGCCGGGTTACAAAAAATATGACTTACATGCAGTTCAAATGATGGGAGCAAATATTGAATTGTGGCAGTATCGATTATTTAATAATAGCGTATTGTACCTAGAAGAAGTCTTTCGAAGAGGAACGTCTGTAAATGCAGGATTGACAATTGGACAAAAAGCAGCGATAACAAGATCGACAGGAACGTATTCGTTAGATCAGCATATTGAACATTCAAATGAAAAAATTAAAAACTTATTATTATCCATTCGTGAATACATTTTAACACTTGATGAAGCAATTGAAGAAGCACCAAAAAAGAATTACATAGCTTATAAGATCGCGCAAAATTTTGTATGCTTAGAAATTCAAAAGTCTAAAATATTACTTTATTTAAAACTTGTTCATTCTGATTTCAACAATTTCCCTGATAACGCGAGGGACGTTACTAATATAGGTCACTTCGGCACAGGAAACATTGAAATTACTATTAATGACGAAAGTCAATTAGATTTAGCTTTTCAATATATTCAGATGGCATATACAAAAATAGGTGGTTAATAAAAAAGGATAATAATGAAATTAATGAATTAAGCCTATGTTCTAGTCATACGAAAAACCCAGTCGAGCTCGAGCTGGGTTTTATTCTTTTTCGATACAATCTATTTCTGTAAAACAGCCTTTTATTAATAGATTCCAGGATTAGAGGGAATAGATGCCGTAGGTAATATTATCCAATATCGGATATGTAAAATATATAGTACAATTGTCCGTATACCACAAATAGCCAGAAAAATGATTCTGAAAGCTATCGTAATAGGAAGGAAGTCTCTAATTATGCGTAAGAAATTAGTATTAGTAATGGCAGGTGCTGTAATTTCATTATCATCAATGTCGATTGGGGCATATGCTGCAACGAACTTGGAGAAGATATCCGCTTATTTGAACATGGGACTGAACATTAAGATTAATGGTATCGAATGGACACCCAAGGACGCTGAGGGTAACACTGTTTACCCAATAACTTACAATGGGACCACGTATCTCCCTGTTCGTGCAGCAGGGGAAGCTATTGGTTTAAAAGTTGGTTGGGAAGGAGAAACTAACACAGTTTTATTGGGTGAGGAAAGAGTTAACACTCAAAAAATATTAGATGACATGTTTGCCAACGCTAAGGTCGATGGTAATAAATATACGATTACCAATAATTCCGTGTACACTTTTACCACAATACAACTCGGTTGGGATGAATACTACGCGGATGGAACCAAAGTCTATGGGGACACTGGTGCTTATAGTATTCCTTCTTTCGAAGTCAAGCCTCATGATACAGTTACGCTAGAAGCTAACTTGTCATCCGGCATTGGAAAAGGAACTCCAGACCACTTGAAAGTGAGAGGTTTCATTGGTATGGTGAAGTCGATTAATTAACCTCCTGAGCATTATAGCTTACTAGGCGTGTGATTAGTGAGGTACGCGTAATAATGAAAAAAGCGCGAAGCCTATCGTTGGCCTAGCGCTTTTTTTTTATTTAGCTCGGCAATGATCCAGTGCAACTAATATTTGGTTTATCTCACATTCGATTTCATCAATCTTCGCTTGGTCATTTGAAGGAAGTAAAGGATAAAATTCAACGGTATCCTGATATATCTTCATTAGCATTTGCAGACGAGCTGCGTGGATGTACATATCAATTGTAGGCGTAGGGTTAAGTTTAGGCTTGAATCTTAATTTGATTACATTGTCCAAGTGAGACCTCCTAAGAATGATACTCATAGTATTGCCGCGATAATAGACTTGTATACTACTTTCATAGATTTAGAGATTAGTAGATTACACAGAAATTCTCACAGATACATTATGGTTCAAAGATTTTATTCCTTCTACATTCTTCGTGGAACACTTATTTCAACGTTTTGGACATTGGAACGGGATTACAATTAAGACAAATATGTAATATATAAATTGGAGAAACGGGTGAAATGACAAATGGAATATATAGTTGTAGATGCTGATATTTTGGAAATAGCTAGGGCTGACTACAAACAATACATAGAGACTGGTGACAGTAAATACCGTGTACGCTACGCCATGCTAAAGAACGCGGACACCGCTGAAACCTTACGCGGGTTGACAGAACTTTATTCAGCATGGGCTTACGCTATGCGAGAGGATCTGGGAACGTTAGAAGAAGAGCCCAGGATGAAGGTATTCAAGAGATTCGAGGGACGGTTTGCATTATAATAGGTGGAGGTGGGACTTTTGAGTAGCAGTGAACCCCGTAATGAACGTGAACTGCGTGCGATGCACCGGGCGCAGGAACAAGAAGTTAATGCGCCTGGTTCAGATAAGGTTGAGCTTATCCCACTAGATGATGGACGTATCATGATCCGTGAATTTGATGTTGACGGGAATCTAATCAAAGAAACATGGGGGACGGCATCCCCTCCAATTGAAGAACTTGATCCATTAGTTGATGATGTGATGACTTGGGAAGCCGAAGTAGGATGTACATCTCTGCCATGAAGAAGGCTGGCTTAGATCGTGAGAAGATTGCCGACGTTCTAGCGAAGCATAAGAAGCTGAGGATGGCACCGTATAAGGCAATCAAGGTATATCGAGATTTTACTAGCAAGAATAAGTAGACAGGTACATTCAAGGCACTGAACTGGATCAGATCCAACGTCAGCACATAGCACGACTGGCAAGAGCTAATCCAAAAAGAAAGGACTGTTTTGTATGAAAATGAAGTTAGCAGCCATCATGGCTAAAACCTTCATCCTGACTTTGTTCTTTGGCGTAATCATTAAACTGATCTTCAGAGAAAACGAACATGCTGTAGAACGGATCATGGCCACCTGCGGCGTATTCATGCTCTTTGGATGCGTCTGGACCATCTATCAAGCCTGGGGACGTAGCCGTGTGTTGGTAGCTCTAATGGCTTGTCTCTTTGTCGTTGATGCATTGTTGATTGCCTGGAACGTAGTTGGCATGGATACCGTCAAGGAAATCATCAAAGGGTGAAGCAGATTTCGTAATAATTACAACGGGAGCAGCACTTCCCCCATTCTCTGCTAAGGAGCTTAACCAAAGTTGAACTACGGGACCTACTCTAACTACTGTGAACAAATGACCAATCCTATTCCTGAACTCATGCAAGAAGCATTGGCCATTCTGGAATGCATCATGGAACGAGATAACATCGTCATTGGCGTAACGGCAATCCCATCGTGAAGTTAAAAACAAACGGATCATTGGTCGATACTGGCGATGTTCATGCAATGATCTACGTTGGGAAAACAATGGTTCCAATCGCAGCTCTACGTAATTTGGGTGCAGATGTAACTTGGGATGCAGATGCATACAGTGTTGATGTTAAATTATCACAATCGTCGACTACAGTTTCGGATTTACGTGCACTATTGGTCAAAAAGAATGCAAGCATAGCTTATTTGTACAAAATTACTAATTGTGCTTGTGCTAATCTTTTTCATCAAACAAATTAAATCACATTAATAAAGATTACAGGGGGACGTATTTTGAAAATCAAAATCATAACATTTATCTTGATGTTATTTATTCTTTTAATCTTTGTTGGATGTAGTAATCAGCAGTTTAAAGTTGAGCTTGAAATAGGAAAGCAAGCAATGACTGCAAGTAAATATGATATAGCCGTTGAAGCCTTTAATAAAGCATCTGTGCAGAAACCTAATAATCCTGAAATAACTAGCCTATTACAAGACGCTAAGCGGAAATATGAAATGCAAATTGTTGAAGCTAAAAAAGCACAATTGAAACAGGAATTAATAGAATATGTAAATAAAACTATGGTAATACATAATAAGTTTTTGGAAATATTCAAAATTCCTAAAAAGACAGTAACTGATGTTGATAATCTAAATAAAATACTAATTGAAGCCGACTTTACACCACCTAAAGATATCTATGAAATTCACAAAATTTATATCCAATTTTTAAAACAGCATTTTAAAAGTGCTAATTTATACGTAAATGGTGATATAAAACAATCCATTTCTGAAATGGAAAAGGCATCTGAATTCTTTTCTGATTACAAACATAAATTTAAATACTTTTTAGATGAAAATGGGATTCAGACAAGTGAAGTTGGATGGGTATTTTGATACGATAAATCGAGGATAAAACATTATATTCTTTGTTCCTAATGCATCCACGTTCTTCAGCGCATTAGAATAGGCATTGCAAAAAAATACATAGGGTATATTTCTGATTCGCGTACTTTAAGATACGGGGCTGAGAATGAAAGAACTTACGCTTTTTCTTCTCGAGTCTCACAGGTTGTTTGTTGTTTTAAAAAAGACATCTACTCCCATCTCTGAAAGAGGACTCCGAAAGGGGTTCTTTTTCTTTTTGGCGTGTCAAACAAAATGACTGTTTTGTTGAATGATTGTAAGCGAACTGTTTAGCTGAACAGAAGGCGAAGGACGTTACAGTATGCAGGAAGCGGCTGATTTGATGCGTTTAACACCCAAGTAAATAGATAATGTTCTCTATAAGGCTCGTCAATGGATAGAAAAGGTTCCATATAAGATTTGAAGACCAAAAACGCGCGTAAATTGCCATATAAAAACAAGAGGTTGAATAATCACAAAGATTTCCAACCACTACTTGAATATCTAAAATGGCATCGTGATAACATCTTTAGAAAATAAGTTTTTTGGATTGGCTCCTTACATATCAAACGTTAGTGAGCCTATCTTACTTTATATTTATACTTAATAACTCGTTGTCGGCTAAGAAGAGACGAGCAATTTCAACAAGGCTGAAAGTGTCTTTCTCGAAAAGCTTCAATCCCTAATTCGTTTTTTGGTTTAATGCACTTCTGTTAAATTACTAAATAAAAACCCCGAGCAATTGGTACATAAATCGTTCGGTATTTTTATCTTTTCACAGAATAAACTTTCTTATTGATTGAATGGTTAATGTAAAACATACGTTTCTCTGAAAACTATTTATCATTTAGATATACGGTAAAATGTTCATCTAGTAGATTTATCGATATTCTAAATTATGTCAAATAATAGTCCGAATACATTCGACAATATGTGACAAATATTAGTCATCAATTATGGTATATTTGTCTTACTTCACAACATTGTGTAGTTAAATATTCCTATATTCTAATATCTCATTTTAAGAATGATTTGAAAGTAAATTGGCCTACAAACATTTGTTCCCTGACAAAACATCGACTAAACCATATCGTATATTGTATTTAGAAACTAAATCCTTTATTGGTGTCATATACGTGGATTGTTTTGGACCTCATACCTGCAGACTGGATATTGGAGGAGAAAGATGGAAGACCTATTCAATTACGATAGAGATAATAGTCTAAGTGCATAAATAGGTGGTTTAGTTGACAGGGCGTTATTAGAGTTAAGTCAATATCTACTTGATTAACTGGGAGGATGCAAGGTTGGCACATGAGATGTTGGGTATTGCACAATATATTGAGCAACATCCCATAATGAAAGAGAAAGAGCAGTACAAGTCGGCTTATCTGCATGTATTGGCTTACATAACCCATAAGTATTCCCGTGAAGACATCTGGGCAATGGAGGTACTTCGAAGCTTCAGCAAGAAGCTGTTACCTAATGCAAGAACTTCTTACAGCGAGCAAGGGGTCCATAGAAGCGTGAAAGAGGCAACCAGAATCAAAATTAGAAAATTAAAGCTTTTTACTTATCGCTATAATCTTTTTTTGGACTGCTGCTTCATCAATTGTATATTGGATGAGCATAAAGCGATCCAGATTAAGAAGGAGATGGAACATTTATTCCATCCACGTTACCATAAAAAAATGGGGCAGTTATTTAAAGCACTATATGAAGGTCTGACCTACTCCCATAACGATATCATTAGTGATTTATTACGGAGTTGGCGTACGAACAGGCAATTCATGTCTCAAAAACCATTAAACTTGCTCGTAACGGGGAATATGAGTGCAGGAAAGTCATCCTTAATAAATGCGCTTATCGGTAAAGGGATCAATCGTACCCAAAGTGAGGCTTGTACGGCGAAATTACACTATATTTACAATAAACCGTTTGAAGACGGTTTGAATTCGAAATGGGACTATTCGCTTGATTTGGACGCAGACCAAAGTAATGTGATGCTTAACCATCCTGACAATGTTAATGAACAAGTTTATGCAGGCACTTACTTCCGATCACCTTATTTTAGTTCTACGCGAATGTGTATGATGGATACACCAGGAGTTAATTCTTCGTTAAACGAGGATCACAAACTTTTGACTTATGCCGCCATCCGAGAGGGTGCATTTGACAAGCTGATCTATATTATTAACGGTGAAAACATTGGTTCCACTGACGATAGATACTATCTTGATTTTATCAAGGAGCATGTTCCGAAGGAGAAAGTGATTTTTGTCTTAAACAAGTTAGATCGATACAAATTAGGTGAAGACTCGATTGAGAACACGATGCAGACATTGGTACAGGAGCTAATTCAGCTTGGATTTAAACAGCCACAAGTTTGTCCTGTGTCCGCTTACGCAGGCTTACTTGCCAAGAAGGGGCTGTACTCCGAGGATTTGAATGAGGATGAACAAGACGAGCTTTCCATCTTCGTTCGTAAATTCAAACAATCGGAATATGACTTGTCCCGGTTCTACCCTTCTGTGGAGGAATCCAACAATTATCATTATTATCAATCAGCTAATGCATCAACGAAGACTGTGGAAAAGTACACGGAACTGCTGGAGAAGGCAGGAATCGTTTCATTAGAAAGGCTAATGAGCACCAAGTAAAACTTAGGAGTGATTGTCGGAATGAGAAATATTCATATGAAGTACAACCCTTACAAAGTGGAAACTGAAGTTACAATCGATGGCAAAAATATTAAGAAAAACAGTGCGTTAAATGTAGGTAATCAGCGGTTACAGGAATGGGTGGAGGAGCTTCCACATCGTCTGGTTGAGGAATGCAATACCAGGGAATTTACAATTCGCTTCCACGGCACGCTTCTAGACTTTGAAGATTTGATTTCTGTAGCTGAAGACGCTCAAGCTGAGGGTATCCGCATCACTTGTGAGCATATTCCAGCGAAAGAGGTTCAAGACAAGGAGCAGGCAATAGCAGATATCTTCCGTAACATTCAGGAAGGTCCTTTCGAAGAACTGAAGCAGCCAGATGTTGTAAAAGCTTTTGAAATGGCGAACAGTAGCGAGTTTCCCGTAAATGTAGTAGCGACTATGAGTGCGGGCAAGTCTACGCTGATTAACGCACTGCTCCAGCAGAAACTGATGCCGGCGAAGCAAGAGGCTTGTACGGCCACGATTACTGAAATTAAGGACAACGGAATGGGATCTTTCCATGCAACCGTTTTTGACAAAAACAAGCAGTTGCTGGCAACCGAACCGGAATTAACTTTTGATAAAATGGAACAGTTTAATTCTAACCCCCAGGTTTCTACCATCATTGCGGAAGGGAATATTCCATTTGTATCTTCTAATGATATCTCATTAGTACTTGTTGATACTCCGGGACCTAATAATTCTCGTGATCCAGAGCATAAAGCAACAACATACCGGATGCTTTCTGAATCATCCAAAACAGTAGTTCTGTACGTATTAAATGCGACTCAACTAGGCGTAAATGATGACAGTAACTTACTGTCGTATATTGCTGAGAGTATGTCTATCGGCGGCAAGCAATCGAAAGATCGCTTTATCTTCGTCGTGAACAAGTTGGACGATTTCAAAAAGGGTGAGGATAACGTAGCCAGCTCAATCGCCAAGGTGAGGAAGTATTTAGAGGATAAAGGAATTACAAATCCGAGCATTTATCCTGCTTCCGCCCTAACAGCGCTTGATATTCGGACGACGTTGAAAAACGTTCAAACTGAAGGCTTATCACAAGATGAGTTAGATGAGTTAGATTCTGAGGTATTTGGGTCTATTGCAAAAATGAGGAAAATGAATCGTAATCAAGAATTGCACTTGGAAAGCTATTCATCTCTTACTCCGAGTGTTAGAGGGGAGATTGCAGCTGCACTGGAAGAGTACTCAACTTCAACGGTTAATGGGGATCGTATGGTTCGTTCTGAGGCAATGAAAGCAGAAGCATTAATCCATTCAGGTATCATTCCAATTGAAGCAGCGATTCGAATGTACGTAGCCAAATACGCCAAAACTGCAAAAATCAAAAATATTGTCGACACATTTGCTAAGAAGCTGGAAAGCGCCAGGTCATTTGAACATACTAAGCAGGAAATTGCACGAAATAAAGACCTAGAAATAGAAATTTTAACGCAAATTGAAGCCATAAGCAGCAAATTAAAAAATGGAGAAGAAGCAAAGAAGTTTAAGGAAAAGGTACAAGCAATTAATTATGACGTAGAAATTACAAACGTAGCTTTTTCGATTGATTACGAAGCTCAAAAGAAGATTTCTTCCCAATTGGAAGCGGCCACAGATACTAAGTTAACCAAAAAAGATGCGGAAAGCATTTGTCTCGTATTTGAAAAGTTTACAGAAAACCTTCAAGCAGAAGTTGAAGTGAAGTTTGAGAATGCAATTACAAATCACGTCCAGAAGAATGCTCAGGATTTATTGGATCAGTATCGGCAGCGCATTGCCGATCTAGCTCAGGATATCGAGATAGGTTCTGTGTCTATCAAACCTTTCGAATTATTGAACGGTGACATTGAAAGGCTGTCAGACCCGGCTACTCTGATCGATGGTTTGGTGAAAACCGAAACTGTGAAGGTTGGCGAGGAATGGGTCCCTAATACGAATAAAAAATGGTATAAACCCTGGACTTATCTTCAAGAGTCCGGACATTACAAAGCAATATATGATAACCAGGAATATATCAGTGCATCCGAGCTTGCTAAGCAATATTTTGCCCCTATTCAAGAACGTCAACTTGAAAATACAGAGTGTGCAGTACAGTATGCCCAAGAGGCAGCCCTAAAGATCAAGAACGACTTCGATATGAAATTCGATGAGCTCGACTATGTGCTTCAACAAAAGCTTGACGAACTGGCTGCGTGTGCTCAGGATCATTCCAATGTAGAGCAAGTGATTCGAGAGACGACAGAACGCTTAGCATGGCTGGAAAATATTCAAATGAGGATTGAATCGATACTTGATATCTAGGCTTTATAGTAAAAAGAAACTTCTAGGAGGACAACCAAGATGATCAACAAGGAATTTGAACAGGCAGTGCTCCAACAGAATATGAAAAGGGTTCGGATCATGTTAAAGGATAGTCTTATCGTGGATCCTACTCAGGCAGAGTTTAATGAATTGATTTCCTATGCGGAAACACGTCTGAAACATTTGTATGATGATCACGATGGGGGATCTTTGCAGCAATCATCTGCCCTTTGGACTAAAGACTATATGGATATTGAGATGGTTAAAGTTTTATATAACTTTTCCAAAGAGCGCGTATCGCTTTTGAAAAACGTCTGTAAGCATTTATACGGAGGTCGAGTAGTTCAACAACAAGCGAGTTTACCTAAAGCTCAGGCAAACACATCCAGAGCATCTGGACTCGGAAACCAACGAAGCAGTGTCAACCAAGCTGTATATATACCTAGACCTCCAAAAAAAAAAAAATCTGACGCAAAGAAACTGATTGGAGCTGGTCTGGCTGTTGCAGGAGTTGCGACCATTATTGCAGGAGCGGCTATTCCCAAATGCTTCGTTATTGCTACTGGAATTGCCCTGACCGCTGTCGGCGGAGTTATGATTGCAAAGGTTAAGCCAAGGAGGTTTATATGAATTCCATGACTCTCGGGGAGAAGCAGAATACGATTCAGGAATACCCCATTCCGGAGCACGAACAGTTAACAGCAAGCTTTGCATCGGCTTTGACGGTTGTCGATGATATCATACTGAAAAACTACATCTCCAGGCTTCAAGAACTAGATGTAGTTCCGCTGGATGAACAAACCTTGGAGACCAATCTAGTAGATAATGTGCGGTTTTTTAAGATTACAGAAATGGTATACGAGAAAGATGAATACTCCACTTATAAATTTGCTAGTGTATTTAATGCTTTATCTACAGCAAACTGTGCAGTGTTTATTATTATCGACAGTAATGGCGAAAAAACGGATTTCTACATGGGTATTCGTTCCCTTGATTCGGAACGCACAACCAATTCGTTAAAGGACACGTTGAAAAGTGCGATTACCGGTCAATTCCCTGGCATTAAGACCAAAGATTACCTGGACGAAGATATGCGTGATGTTGTCAAGCGCATGAAAACCAACAACATTTCGGCAGTTTCATCCGTTGCTAACAACAAAGACCAAGACAATAGATCGAATAAATCTTTCATTCAGGGATTGGAAAAGCTGGCATTGTCCATGCAGGGAGAGAAGTACACTGCTGTTATCCTGGCCAATGGAACATCCCAAGGCCAATTAGTTGAAATCCGCAGGGCTTACGAACAAATCTATACCCAGCTCTCTCCTTTTGCCACCACACAAATTAGCTATTCCATGAATAAATCATATAATCTATCGGAAGGTATGACCATTGGAAGCTCAACTGGAAACTCATATAGTGAGAATTCATCTGCCACTAATGGCTCGACTACAACTACTGGAAGTAACACATCCACGTCCGTTTCCGAAGAGAGTTTTGGCAGTAAGGCGGTAAAAGGTGTGGCTGCAGCAGCGGGATTAATAGGGGCAGCTCTTGCACCGTTTACCGGGGGGATAAGCTTGGCTGCTGGTGGCGTTGTATCCGGTGGCTTGGGGATACTTGGCACAGCTATCCAAAAAACGAATACGATCAGTGAGTCCTCTCAAAACTCAAACACTGTGAGCTTCACAGAGACGAATGGCACTAGCCATGGGGTGACTACTAGTACGAATGAAAGCAGCACCACGACCCAAGGTCTGCAATCAGGTGATTCGCAGAATATGACTTTAAGTATGACGGATAAAACCATTATGAATATATTGGATAAAATCGACGTACAACTGAAGCGAATGCAGGATTTTGAAAGCTTGGGTATGTGGGAATGTGCTGCGTATTTTATGTCGGATAATCCATACGCTGCCGAGATTGCCGCCTCAACCTATAAAGCTTTGATGCGAGGAGAGAATTCTGGTGTTGAAATCTCCGCGATTAACTCATGGGGCAAACATGATGGAGACAAAACCAAATATATTAGGGAGTATGTAACGAACTTTATTCATCCCGTCTTTTCCTATAATAATATTGCTGGAAATATTCCTGTTACCCCTATCTCCTTGGTGAGCGGTAATGAGCTGGCTTTGCACATGGGATTGCCGCGACGGTCTGTTTGTGGATTTCCTGTCATCGAACATGTTGATTTTGGCAAAGAGGTAGTAAGATACCATGGCTCTAATGCCACGCATATCGTTAATTTGGGCAATCTGTTTAATATGGGCAGCGTCTGTGAGAATCGAGTGGAACTTGATCGAAATACACTATCCATGCATACGTTTGTTACTGGTTCTACAGGGTCCGGTAAGAGTAATACGGTATACGAAATCCTTCGTCAGCTTGACGCAGTGGATATTCGATTCATGGTAATCGAACCGGCAAAGGGCGAATACAAGCATGTATTTGGCAATAGACAAGACGTTCATGTATTGGGAACCAATTCGCAATACAGTGAACTGTTGAGAATCAATCCATTCCGGTTTCCTACAGGGGTCCATATTTTGGAGCACGTTGACCGGTTGATCGAAATTTTCAACGTATGTTGGCCAATGTATGCTGCAATGCCTGCAGTATTGAAGGATGCAGTGCTTCAAGCTTATGAGGTATGTGGTTGGGATTTGGTGCATTCCACGAACAGATTCTCTGATAATTTGTTCCCTACTTTTGCTGATCTACAGGCCGAATTGGTCCAAGTTATTGAGAGCTCCGCCTATTCCCAAGAATTAAAGAGCAACTATATAGGCTCGCTTGTAACAAGAGTGAAGTCATTGACTAATGGCCTTAACGGACAGATCTTTGCCGCTGATGAAACACCGAATGAGATTTTATTCGATAAGAATGTGATCATTGATCTGAGCCGAGTAGGATCTTTGGAGACAAAGTCATTAATAATGGGTATCCTCGTCATGAGGTTGAATGAGCATAGGATGGCTTATTCCAAGGGCATGAATCTTCCATTAAAGCATGTTACTGTATTGGAGGAGGCTCATCATATCCTTAAACGCACATCGACGGAACAGAGCTCGGAAGGTTCAAATGTAGCAGGGAAGTCCGTCGAGATGTTGGCGAACGCGATTGCCGAAATGAGAACCTACGGTGAAGGCTTCATTATTGCCGACCAATCTCCAAATGCAGTGGATATTTCAGCTATTCGAAATACGAATACGAAAATCATCATGCGATTGCCTGAGGAAACGGACAGGCGCCTTGCTGGAAAATCGGCTGCCCTTAAGGATGAGCAGTTGGATGAAATTTCGAAGCTTCCCCGCGGAGTAGCGGTTGTCTATCAGAACGATTGGTTAGAGCCCGTATTATGTCAGGTAAAGAAGTTTGATGATTCAGCTCAACAAGTGTATCAGTACGTGCCTGCCGAACAAGTGTCAGGCGTGGATGAGTACCGCTTTAAAGAAGAATTAATCGAGTTACTATTATCCAAACGAATCAACGAAAAAATGGAACATGACATTTTGTTTATTCAAAGCTCTGTGGATCAGATGAATATCTCCACAAAAAATAAACTTGGAATCTATAGCCTAATCGATGAGTATCAACAGACGCATCAACTAAAAATATGGAGTGATGATAGATTCGCTGAAGCTGCGGAGCTTGTTTCTGAATTGATATGCAGTCGAACAGCGATTGAATCACTAGTTAGTACAGAGAAAAGCTTTACCGCTTTGAATTCTTCCCTTCATAAATTAATAAATAAGCAAATTCCAAATCTTTCTGATGAACTCCAGTTAAGCATTTCTCAATGTTTAATGAAACATTTCTCACAGAAGGACTCAGATCGATTAGAGATTTATGCCGCGTGGCGTATGCAAGCCGTAGAGAGTGGTGAGTGGTTGTAATGAACGCATTCTTTAAATTTGCAGAAACTAATGTTCAAGAATCACCCCTTTCTGAAGTTGCTAAGTCCTATACCAATAAATCTCTTGATATAAAAGAGCTGGATCGCCCCATTGCATTGGATGCAGAAAAAGTAAAAGGGTGCCCAATTGAAGGCAATGGCGGGAATTGGAGCGGGGAACGCGGGAATTCCGAATGGATTCCTGATAAGGATGCAATGCTTCCAAGGTATAACCCCGATAATGTAACGTGGGACGAAGTGCTTCGTAAGTATGGGATAGATAGTATAGCCTTTAAAGACGGGGAGCCAGATTTTAGTGAAATATCCAAAGGGAACGTCGATATAGAAGATTTTTCGGATTCAAGAAGAAAGAACTTTACACAAGCCGATGAAAAACTTGCTGAACAACGAGGATGCTCCCCGGAAGAAGTAAAGAAATGGCGTGAAGAAAACGGGTATACTTGGCATGAGTGTAGTAATTGTAGGACAATGCAGAAAGTACCATCCGAAGTACATAATAATGTTACCCACACAGGTGGTATTTCTGAGATCAAAAAAATAAATGATAACCAAGTATAAATCGGAGGGTGATATCCAATGAGTCAAATGGATCTTGTATTCGGAGAAGTAACTTATTCCTATGGATGGACAAAGCCAATTGAAGTGTGTTTATGGGATCGGAGCTATCGGATTTCTTGTGTTGCGTCAGCATATAAAGGCGAAGAAATAGTAGAATTGCAGCAAAAAAGTTACCGTTCATTTCTTGAGAGTCAAAAAAATATCGAAAAAAAAATCAGTACTCATTTACAACAATATTACAACTCACTTAAGGGTGCAGACGCTATCCTCCATTCTCTGCAATCCAGAGTAAAACCGACAGAGCTCGTCTTCCAACGGGATGGTAGCTATGGAATGTTATTTGACTGTGATTGGGATGAGGACAATGGCATTGTTGTTTGCTTATTTCCCGAGGAAAAGGTTGGGCCGCAAGATATTTTCTTATAAGTATGAAATAAATGGATAATGTTGTCTGAATCAGATACCGCTTGAGTTCGTTACGAACCAGGCGGCTTTCTTTTATTATGGGATTAATAGAGAGTTTGTAGATGTTTGGAATGCATGATAACGGTATTTAAAAGTCACAATGCAGTGTGAGAATTGATCCTCACATCTGTCAGTATCATACAATTAGATGGTTTAAAGAAAGGATGCGTTAAAATGAACAAAGAAACCAGCTACTTTTCAGAAATACTTCTTCATTCGGACAGAAAAAAGTTTAAGGAAAAGCCGGAGAAGTCCCATACACGAGAAAACCTGACAAAACAGATTATTGGGCTCAATCGTGAACTTCTGGAAGATAGCAATCCAGAGACTTATGAAAGTAAACTAAGCATCATTGAAGAAGCATCGGAAGTTATTCTATGGCCGGATTCCGTACAGTATGACGCAGCGGCGAAAGAAATAACTAGAATACTATCAGGGATACCAGAGACTACAGACTTCGCACTGACATACGAAGGTTTACAAGCAATGGCTAGTGTTTCCAGACAATTAACGAATTTGTTTTCAACAAGTTTAATCTTTAAGCGATTGTTTGCGGGTGTTTGTGAGATGAAAATTTCTTATCTAATAGGGGCAGATACGTTTCCAAATTTAACTTATGAGTTGCGAAAGGAGATTTTACAGGTTTTAGTCGACGCGATAAACACTGAAGAATCGGTAGAGCGTAGACATTTATTCAAACAATACGTCAAGATTCAAGCACAAATGATGCGTGAGAAGCAACCTCATAGCGAAGCACTCGCAGATCTTTATAAGTTGATGCTAGAGCATAATACAATTGATCCAGAGTCCCGGTCTGACTATCTCAAGATATTACGCGCAAAATACGAGAGCTATTTCGTGAGATCAGATTCAGCAGGTCGAGTCAAACTTATTAAAAACTTGGAGCAACAAATTCGGCTCAATCCTACAAACGAAACGAACCTGAAAATGGAGTTAGCAAATCTACTTTTGACCGAAGGACGTACGATGAAAATGCAAGGGAACCCAGAAAGCGGCCTTGCGATGTACGAAGAAGCACTCCTGCATGCCCCGAAAGAACAAAAACCAAATGTCTCCTACCACCTTGGAATGGTTTGGATCAAGAAAAAGGAATGGGATAAAGCATATGAGCGACTAACTTACGCTTTTCAACATCGCAATAAAATAGCTCCAGAACACTCATTTAACTTGTACTTAGCATACGCAATCTGCTGCGCTCATCTTAGGAAAGCAGCAGATATTGATGAAGTTCTCTTCGAACTAGAAGACTCCCCGCTGGATTTTGATGGACATCATAAGTTGGAGTTTTTGCGACTTTATATCGATTTGATGGGAACATCAAGTGACGTAAGGATTTACAACATGAGTAGCAGAGCCTGGATAAGACGCGGTGTTTCTGAGGCTAGATTCTATTTATCAAATCTTACTGACTCATTATCGGACCCCGTTCCTCTCATTTTAGATTCGATGAATCATCAAGCTTATCTGCGGACAAGTGAAGGGTCTTGTAAAGTTTCCAAAAGTCAAACGGCAGTTCTAGAAACATTGATCAAAAATCCAGATAAAGTTCATATCATGGAACTACTGGAAGCAGCGAACCATAGCGGTGACAAAGAAAAGTCAGCAGAAAATCTAAAAAATACAAATATGAGGTCCTTGAGCGGCAAAGCAAGAACCAGAATCAAAGAAATTCGTAGATGGATCGAACAAGCTTCCAACGGAAAAATTGATTCCAGCAAAGCGATTATTAGTCCAGAGTCTAATCATTACAAGTGGAATCATCCTGGGGGAACATATATTTTTGAGCCAATCAAGAACGAGCATGACTAAGTGAACTTAAATTTACTTTTTAAATTTCAATTAACATGTGTAGAGAGCAAATACTCTCAATTATCAAAAGGAGGAGTCTAGTATGGCAGGAGAAACAGCTGTACCAATTAATTTCCCACGCTGTGGAGCGTGTCAGTACTGGTCCGGTGAAAGAGAAGTCGTGTACGATGTCGTCAAGTATGATATGTACGCAGAAGGAAGATGCGGCAACATGGAGTCGCCATGCAGCAGCCAACGCGTACAAGCGGATTACAGTTGCTCTGCTATCCGCAACTTGCGTTAGGGCTGCTAAAGAAGCGCTCGTATGGGGTTGAATGTGAGAATAGATAATCACAGCAATATGCTACGATGAACACACTTCATAGTATTTGGAAGGAGTGGTTCACCTGGATCAACATCATGTAATTACTGAGAGCAAGATTATCATCATAAGCCCAAGTGATTTGGGGAGGGCAGTACAAAAAAATGAGATTGTTCAATTTAATGGGAATCCATATCGCGTAGATGATCCGAACTATCAGGATGAAAAAGGGCCAGGCGTAGTCATAGTACGTGTAATCGATAAGACGATTCTGGTCGATGGTAAAAGATCAGTTCTGTTAACACCAAGGGATATCACATACGATTGCCAACCGGGAGATCTGCTCACCTATATGGATGAGACCTGGGTTATCGATTCTGTAGATTTCCACACACCAAAAGGTACCTTTATACGTTTAATGGCTCTAGCTGGTCAAGAAGATGAGTGGCATGCTCAATGGAAAAAAACGTATGGTTTAGAGCCATCCTTAGAGCGATCATTCGAGATTCTTCATCTCTTGTATGTACCTAACAGTCTGGAGTTTAAGCAAAAGGCAGGTTTTCTAGTTAAAAATATTTCTAAGAGTACGTGTCACGCCTGGTCTTTTGATGAAGCTTGGATGCATGTTTTCGAACATGGAGCCACGAATGCAATTGCGTCAAAAAGCATGCTTGGACAATTTCAAACCCGTCTTTTGGACGCAATCGAAGGGTTGCCACCGTTTGATTGCCAATATTGGACAATACCGGTTCTTGACGAAAATGGATGTATCCAATTCGAATGCACAGAACGCTTTAAACGCCAAATAAAACGGATCATCCGCAGTGGAATCCGCGGCCAGATTTCAGTGGAATTACGAAAACGAAAAACTTCAGTTCAAAAAACTTCCGATGAAATTACTGCACATAAGGCTGTAAAATGGATACAAAAGGCAAAGTCCATACTTGTTTTAGCAGGATCCTCTATTAGCTTTGAAAGCGGCTTTCCAGAGATGAAAACTATATCTAGAATGTCACCTGAAACAGATTGGAGCTTGTTTCGGAATCAGTTGTTATCCGAATTCCAACCCTATATGCCGGTGGTCTCTAGTAAGGATACTATTTTTGAAGCAATTCAAGCGTTTCGCCCGAATAGTATCCATAACTTCGCGTTAACTCTCGAAAATACAAAAAAACTTTCCGCTGTCATTACCTCTTCGCCTGATGGGCTTTTTCAAACAGCCCAATGTAATAAAGTAATCGAGCTAAATGGCAGTATCTATATGCTTGTTTGCCCAAAATGCGGACTGCGTAGCAAACTCGACGAAAAGTTTACTAGGTTACGTCCTAGATGCCATTGTGGGACGGCTCTTCATTCAGAGATGATAGACGTAGAATTAACAAAGCAACGATTTAAGCAAGCATCTCAATTGCTACAAGGGGCAGATGTAGTTCTGGCAACTGAAGAGTTTTCTGAAAACACTGATATTGCTTTGTTATGGAAAGCAGCGGGGCTAGAAGGGAAAAAGCGTATTCAGATTGGGGCTACCGCGTCTGACGTAAACCTGTGCGTACTAGGAAACATTGATGGGATTGCTGAAAAACTATTATCACAAATAAACCTAAGGATAAAGAGGAGGTATTAGTATGCAGGTACTGGAGAAGGTAGTACTCATGGCGGATTCTGTAAAAGATTTCAAAGCAGTTTACAAACACGGAAGCCATTTCAACTTTTGTCATCTGTATTTGGAGAATTCCTTTCCCTGGCATAAAGATTTTTGTATGCTTCGTCTTCGACATTATTATCATGAAGTAAATCACACCCGGATTCGAGTCGAGTTTGGATTTGATACCACATGGAGTGGACTGAACATGGAGCAAAAAAGAAAATTGAAGGAGCTTTTGTTATCCTATAAAAAAACATGTGGGATGGAACACAGTGAGTATGTCACATTCCGTATTTTTAAAGAATTCATACTTAATGTAGAATCCAACGCACTACGTGTCGCCGGTGAATTTTTCAATAAATTTTCACCCGATATGAGAGACCTGCTTACTCAAATTGACTGATTTAGAGAGTGAGCACGGTTCCTCACAGCAGAGTGGTACACTTCCCTTATCCTTAAATGGAGGGGAATATCTATGGCTTTACTGTCTGAACAACCTCTGCTCAGCCTTGCTCTTCAGAATGGCAATCTTCAGCTAGCCGCATCGTTTGTACGGTTCAATATTCAGTATTTCCCACGTATCTACCGTTTGACTGAAAAACATAAGCGCTCAGAACTTATCCAAATTTTACTCGACCTAGGCGTAGATCCTAACGCCATACCGTTCGACGGTTTCTCTTTGCTTCAACGAGCAGTGGAACTGCAAAACCAAGGAATTGTTCTCAAGCTTCATTAGAGTGGTGCATAAATTAATAAGAACCAGAAGCATTAATGGCGGTCGTCTCGTTCGCACCTGCAATGACCGCCCGCCTTAAGCCAAGCGGCAAGAGGAGTTTCCGTACGCGAACATATTCGAATCGGAAAGTGAGGTAATGCAATGGAAACAAGCAGACATGGACGTTTTGAAGTCGTGCATATGTTGACCTTCTGGAGAAAGTCCCTTAACCGCCACGATTCGTTGGGAATGGCTCTTCTTGATCACACTACTGGTCAAATTCGAGGATATACATGTGACGAAGCTTGGGAGTTGATCCAGACAGAGGGGGCCTCCAATGCTGAAGCAATCTCTTGTACTGTCGAAAAAGATGGGTATGAAGGGAAAGCAATTACACCAGCGGAAATGCTTGAGATCCCTGTTTTCTCAGACCCTGTCTGGAGGCTTCCCGTAGTAAATGAGGAGAACGAGTTTCCGTTCCCTTACACAGAAACGCTTGTCGATCGCGCACAAAAAGCAATTGATGGGGACATTAGATGGAATATCGAACTTCGGAAACGCAGTTATAAACGGCAATGGGAGCAGTCCGATGAAGCCAGCGTGAATCAAAATCTTCAGGAGCAGTACCGGCAAGCAGCAGATTGGATCTTGAATGCCCACAACATCGTGCTCTTAAGTGGTGCAGGCACCAGCACGGAATGTGGAGTCCCGGATTTTCGTTCCAGTTCTCAAAAATTATGGTCGAACGAAACACTGCTAACTGATATACAGGCGAGCAATAGAGATACTAACCCAGCTAATTTTTGGAAGAGTCAGATTGAGCTCCTTCACCGTGTTATGGACGACGTTCTTCCGTTCCCGTCTAACTCGAATCTCATTCGTGCGTTGTCGTTGCTGAAGCCATCACTTGGGCATGAATCAATTGCCAACTTTCAAAAGCGTTATCACAAAAATGTCCAAGTGTTTGACCAAAATGTCGATAACCTCTTTGAACGTGTTGGAGTTTCAAATGTTCATCATATTCATGGGGAATTAGGTCAGGTGAGATGCATCCGGTGCGGTTATAAACAAAGACTAAATGAGGTCTTTCAAGTGGATGTTCCACGATGTACTCAAATCGTGAAACATCAGTCTTGCGATGGCTTTCTCTTGCCAGATATCGTCCTGTTTGGCGATCCTATCCGGCATACTCATCAGATGGAACAGATATCCGAAGCAGCAGATATACTACTGGTTGCAGGCACTTCACTCCAGGTTTCTCCCGCCAATACCATTCCATTGATGGCTCAAGGCACAAAAAAGATTTTAATAAATCGGGAACCGACCCACATGGACGACCATTTCGATTTACTAATTCGAGCTCCGTTTTCGGCCGCGTTAAAAGGCATAGAGCAGAAAATGGATATGCAAAGTGGAAAAAAAAGCACCCAGCCCTTATGCGATGTCTGTAAGATACAAATAGCCGAAGGGGTATACAGTTCAAGGATTGCCCCAGTATCCTCCTCGTATTGCAGCTCTTGCATGAGCAAGGGAGCAGAGCCTTATCAATTACTAATTACAAGATTAGCTATGAAGAATGGGGCTAGCGATTGGAGCCCTAAACTAAATGCAGTCATTGACGCTACGCTGACGATCGTAAAGAAAAACAGGGATCAGTTACAATCCGATGTAGATCGGCGAGTAAAAGAGCTGAAGAGATGATTAGTAATTAATATCAAGTTTGCGAATAATGACAATAAGAGTACCGTTGTTTATACAAAAAAAGTAACACTTACCCAGTTAGATGAGTATATATTGATTGTGAAACAGGGTCAACCAATGGAAACTATTGTAAACACAATGTATTTGGAACAAGAAAAGTTGTACAGCTAGTAATTATTTCATTAATCAAGACAATTTGTATCCAACAAAAATGGGTAATAATTGTCTTCTTTCTTGTATAATAAGTGTAATGATAGACCATAAAGTGAGGTGACAGGATGTACGTACCAGTAGTTTCAACTGACATCGAATTAGCACGAACTGATTACTTGGAATTCAAAGCCACAGGGCATAGCAAGTTTTCTGACCGATACTGCATTTTGAATAGTGAGACGACGGAGCCTGCCACTTTACTAGGGCTGACAAAGCTTTACCCTGCTTTTGCATACGTATTAAGAGAAGACCTGGGGACGCTTGATCAAGAACCGCAGCTGCGTATTTATAACGTGTTTGAAGGACGTTTTGCATTGTAAGTTGGACAATAGGGGGCTTTAGAATGGACAAGCACTTAAGCATCGTTGACAGCATGAAAACAAATCCAAAAGAAATTGGTGGCACGACGTTCTACACAGGCATGGCTCAATATTTCTTTGCTCTAGGCGTTCAGACTGCTGCTAGGAATGGTGCAGCAATCACATACGGAGAATACATGGCAGATCAACTAATGTCGGGAATAAGGATCATGGCTGAGTCTGATGAACAACGAGCACGGGAACTTGTGGCAAACGATCGCTTATTTAATAAAGCTGTTTATGGATCAGAAATCATTCTCCATGCAAAAAAGGGGCAGGAACATTAATGATAGTTAGTAGAAAAGCTATTATCCTTGCATTACTCACTGGATTATTTGTAGCATTGGTAATCTTCGGATTACTGTATCTACTGGGAATTAATATGGTATCTTATGCACCTGTTTTCCTGCTTATTCTGGCAGGCTTGTGGGCATGGGTTGGATGGTATGGATTGAGTAAAAGTAACTTCAAATGGGCTGGCTGGATCTGTTATGCCATGAGTGCTTTGTTAATTGTCGGATCATTTGCTTTATAGTGTTGTTGGGGAGCTAGCCTGCGGAAAAGAAATAGATTGACGCAAAATGCCGAGAAGGGTGACCATACCTGTGAGCAGCAGTGACCCACGGTAACAATTATAGCAAGCAATTATAATGAAAACACGGAGAGAAACAAATGATTACAAAAGAAGTTACGAGAATAGGAAAAGAATATGTTTGTGACATCGACATCACAGATAGCGAATCGAAAAGCCTATTGCGTAACGATGCTCTCTTCAACCATAAACGATTGGAAACGATTAGGAAATGGTATAGCGAACCCGCTCACAAGGGGTCATGTAAAGAAATCGGAATGAAGTACGATATAGATCCAAAATCATTAAGATCGATTGTTCAGTCGGAATTGAACCGTTTTAAAGCAATTGGAACAGACGGTAAAAACACATATTGGACAATTGTTATGTACGGTAGACACAAGGACGTTTACTTTGAATGGGAACTACGTAAAGAACTCATTGATGCTATTCAAGAGCTAGAGTTTTTTTAAGATCAACGTAAGGAAGTACCAAAGCACATTAAAGATAGGCTGCTGGTGTTCGAGGAAGCATTTCGTACGATGAACTATCGCGAATATAGAATTATGGACCGGAAAAAGGCAGCCGGCATCTCGGCAGCCTTTTCCTCACATCTCTCACCAATTATTTCTCACAAGCTACTCCGTCTTTGTCACCATCTAACTTGGTGCTGTAACCCGGGTCACCTTTTCGAATTGGGGCCTTGCCTGCTGCTTTTACGGCAGAGCAATTGGCATAATATACACTTTGATTTTCAGTAGCTGGTGTAGATGTCGGAGCGCTAACAGGAGTATTAATGGGTGCTTGTTTCGTGACTTCTTTAACGTTGCCCGTTACGCTGTCGATAACAAACAATATGCGCGTGCCATTCTGGTAGTTTTCGAGCTGATTACCGACCCAAGATCCTGAACCCCTGTTATCAGAGGACTTAACATAAGCAACGTCGGCTCCTTTTCCCCCTTCATCGCACATTGCCATAGGCCATTCGTCACGGTCATATCCATCTTTTGTTGGAATGCCTTGAAGCGATTGCTCTCGATTATCGTCGGCACCGGGACGATCAATCGTACAAATAGATGACTCACCTTTTTTGATTGCAGTTTGGATATGAGAAGCTGTTTCTGGGAATTTATCTGCTGGGAACTGAAGAACAATGTCATATTTCTTGCTTTCGATTGCCTGCGGATTTTTTGCTTGCTCGGTAGGTGTAGGCTCAGAGCTCGCCTTAATTGCTTCAGGTGTATTAGAAGGTCTCGAAATTGCCAGAACTTCTGGCGTTGCAGTAGGGCGCGTGCTTGCCACAATTTCTGGTGTAGCAGTCGGTTCTGGTTCCTTGGTTGAGATTGGTGGGGGTGAACCTAACGGCGTTGTTGGTTGTGATGGTACAAGGATAGCTAAAACGAAAAGAAGTGCGATAATTGACCAAAAAATACCAAAAGCTTTTTTTACAATGCCGATCTTCTTCCATCTAAGAAAAATCAAAATATACGGAATGAAAATCCAGCCAATAACGATAAATAATTTCATGTTGATAACCCTCATTGCCTTCTCTTTTTTCAATAGTCAGGCTCAATAATAGCACAGGAAATGAAATGTTTAACCATGAATAATTTGGTTATATCATTTGAAGGAAGAAATTTTTGAGTCTATGAAGATAAAGTTACAACAGCCCTGACAGGGTGGAAAAAAAAAGATCTCTACCCCAAAAAACTTATGAAATGATTCACTTAACGGCGAATTATCAATAGCGCAATACACATCAGAAGAAGGCTGTCGATAAAATATAACGGTAGCCTTCTCTGCTAATGGTTTGCTTTGCAAAATTTCCACGAGACAAACTATCCTGAGAAGAATTAATAAAAAGAGCAGCACTTTGGGGAAACCTAGGGCTGCCTCTTATTTAATGCTGACAGATAATTAACTAAGTTAATAGCTTGTTCATGCATATTTTACGTTTCAATTCTTCAATTTCAGCTTCTAGCTGCTTCGTTTCAGCTAGTCGCTTGGTACGATTATCGAAAATGACCTCTTTCATGCTCTTTTGAACCGGAAATTTTACAATGGTACTCATGAAAATCACCTCGTAATTATTATATGATTGCTTGTGGTGAATCATCGCACAGCAAACGAATCTGCACGCTTCTTGTCTATGAGCGATTCGTTGCCGATCTGTTTTTGTTTGCCCAGATGGGCAATTTGATGTCGCATTGTGAGCATTGATGGTACCCTGTTTCTCACATACTTATGTCATATTTCTGGAGAAACTATCTCTGAGGTGATGTCGGTTGAGCTCGTTTAATACTAAGTTATTAATTATATTAACTAGTTCCCTATTTGCTCTTGGAGCAGCTACTGTATATGCTGAACCGCGAGAAGAATCTCTTGAGCAAGCTTTATTACAGCAATTGGATCCAGTTGTTTATTCTTCTCTGCAAGGTATAAACATTGAAATGTTAAGAAAGGAGATTTCGGATCATAACTTTCGTAAACGTGGATACCCACAATCCATGCATTTTATTTCTTTTAAAGGCCCTTATTCAGCCAGATAGGCTAGCTTCTGTTTATTAGAGTAGGATATTCTACGGTTGAAGTTTCGGACAAGTTTCAGACACGAACTATTCATGGTGTAGTCACGCGGATCAAGCAACGCGAGGTTCGTTTAAACTTCGTCGATCCATCCAGTGTGTTAGAACATTGGGAATGGGTCATTGAAGGCAGAGTTAAGCAATGATCAATGAATGGGAAAAGGATGAAATCTTTTAACTTTAGACCATAATTAGATTCACCCCATATCAATTATCCAGAGTTTGAGAAAGCAATGACAATCCAATAAATAAGACAAATTGTGTAATCTTCCGAAGAGCATTTTTTTCGCTGTAAGTTGGCATGCAATTTGCCGCGGAAAATCTAAAACCACATCCGCTTGAGGATGTGGTTTTGCTTTATCTACCTTATTGGTATGAATTCTTTAATCTACAACAATTTCACCTGGTGATGTTAATAAGAATCCAGGTGTAACTATTAGTGGAGAGGATAATAATCTGCTCTCTTTTGCAATTCTTAACTGCTCGGCAGTTAATGACTGCGTGAAACCAAAACCGCTTCTAGGGAACATTATATTGTTCGCGTCATTACTATGATAGTCATCAATTCCCGGCGATGTGTCTCCGGGGTGATCGGCTGGATTATATGGATTAGGCATTAGTGCTCTTTTCCCAGAACGGTTAGTAATAAAGAAAATATGACCAAATTCATGAGTCAGTGCCTGAGGGAAGTCTTCTGCACCTTGATTAATTACAATTACATTGGGATATATATTATCTATAAACGGTACTGCAGAAGCTTTCCCAATAACTGTCCCTGGGTCCTCAGAAAATTTCTCGCCTTGAACATAGAATACATACACGGTTGCGTTGGGGATAATTTTCATTGCTATTTGAAGTAATTCAGGTTTCATTTCTGCAAAAGTTTGAACAGTAGAGTTGAATTGATAGTTAGCCACACCTTCTGCTAAGGTCTCAATCTTTCCTAGTTGGTTAATTGTAATACCACTCCACTGTCTCTTTACTTCATTAAAATCTCTAATTATGGGTATGCTACTTAGCCCAGCAACTCGAAAAATCGCAACATTTATAGTGAAATTTTGATAGGGTGGTTCTGGTTTTCTTATTCCCATTATAATTGCTCCTTTGCTTTCAAATGAAATTCTTTTTTTTATTTTCATTCATATATTTTCTTATCTTATGAAATATTGCTTTATTTTCTAGTAATAAAAAAGGCTGTATACTGGGTTTAAAGTTTGCCTCAATTATCCAGACATTGGATTCATCATCAATACCAATATCGAAACCAATATTTTTTTGATAAAAATAGTAATCACCTAGTTGCTTTGCTGCTATTAAAGAAATTCTATTTATTTTTTCTAGTAATCTTTGTGTTGGAAATGAATGACCTAGTGATTGATGTATTGCGCTGTCAACCGTAAGAATAGATTGCGTCACATTCGTAACGAAATAACCCTCTGCGGCTACTTTTGCCAACATACCTGTTACTTTCCAAGACCCTTGCTTTTTTCTTTGCACCATAACTCTTAAATCAAAGGGTCTATTTTCTATTTCAGCTAATGCTATACGTGGTTGGACAATATATTTACGGATGCCAGTTTGCTTTATTATTTCATCCATGGTTGTTTCTTTACTATCCATTGTGAATTTGTGATTTTCAAATTGCATTGAATATTTTTCTGGCTCGAGTGAAGTAACCATAATCACCCCATATCCGGAAAATCCACGGATCGGCTTAAGAATAACTGAACCATATTTTTCGAAAAAGTCCCAAAAACTCTGCTGAGAAAATCGAAGTGTTTGAGGCAAATATGGATCAAGTTTTTTTTCTTTTTTAAGAATAGTATTCTTTGCCCATTTATTATGAGAAATTAATCTCGATGTGCTTCTCTCCATTACGATAAATTTACCACTTCCTTCCAAATGGACAATCGTAAGCAGTATATGATTACTCTAAAAGTGGTGCTTGTGTTAATGTTTATTAAAGTAGCCCTTAAAATCGATATAGTCCTCTAAAGAGCTTCGGCTTTACCTAGCTTCAGCTGCTGAAAGTTAAATAGAATGAAGGAGCAGATGTTTCCGGCTTCTTGAATATGGCCAACGCAATCGTAAGTTCGAGAAAAAGAAAAGCGGTACTAATGTTAAATGAGACGTGTGACCCTTTTGGGTCAGCGTCTTTTTTATGCGAACGAACATTCTCTGACATCATGTTGACCAAAGCCTATGCTACATTCTTATCAAGAGATCAAATGAGAGAGGATGTTGCACATGAGTTCACCTATCCAAACGACCCATGCATGGAATAAGGAATATTGGCCAATGGGAGGGACAG
This sequence comes from Paenibacillus sp. J31R30, assembly GCF_059692115.1. Lineage (NCBI taxonomy): Bacteria > Bacillati > Bacillota > Bacilli > Caryophanales > Paenibacillaceae > Paenibacillus > Paenibacillus sp. J31R30. The sequence goes on from NZ_JCAUAV010000017.1 coordinate 53,887, forward strand.
AAAAAGCATTCTTGCTTCTCGAGTTAAAAGGAAATGCCGGAACTCGCGCTGACAGAGCACCAATGAATATATCGCTAGTGATGGATCGCAGCGGATCTATGTCTGGGGCGCCGCTTGCATATAGTAAGAAGGCTTGCCAGTTCGTAACGGATCAAATGGGCCCAGGGGATCAACTGAGTATGGTTGCATTTGATAATGCGGTAGCTACGGTGTTTGCTCCTCAGAATACAATGCACAAAGATATCATGAAACAAAAGATAGAGAATATACAAGATGGCGGCAGTACCAACCTCAGTGGGGGAATGCTGCAGGGGATTCAGTATGTGGTGCAGGGAAAAGTAGATGGTAGTGTCAACAGAGTTCTATTATTATCCGACGGACATGCGAATGAAGGAATCACAGATCGAGCGAAACTTCAGTCTATTGCAAAGGAATTTCATAGTTTAGGTATCGGTGTAACAACAATGGGCGTTGGGGACGGGTTCGACGAGGAACTAATGGAAGGAATTGCGGACCATGGCGGCGGTAACTTCTATTTTATTGAGAAGCCGGAAGACATCCCTGGTATTTTCTCCAAAGAATTGGATGGTCTTTTATCCGTTGTTGCCCAAAATGTACAGCTAACGTTGTCACCTTCAGAAACAACACGCATTACCCGGATCTATGGTTATAAAGCTGAAGAAGACAATAACGGACTGAAGCTGTCCATGGGAGATATTTTCGACCAAGAGGTAAAGTCAATCTTGCTTGAAGTCTCGTTTCTCCCTCATACCTTTGGGAATCACGAAGTTTTTAATGTCCAATGGGACTATGTCGATGTGACTGAAGCAGCAAAGCTGTGTACGATCCAATACAAAATCGAAGCCAATTTTACGAATGATCTCAATTTGATCATGCATTCATCGAACCCCCACGTTGAAAAACAGGTTAAAATCACGGAATCGGCTATGGTAATAGAGCATGCGATAATCGCTTTCGACCAAGGTGATGAGGAAATGGGGAAAATGCTTCTTCAGCAGAAAGCTGATGAAATGTTGGTGGCAGCTGTTAAATCAGAGGATGCTGAGTTACGTGAGGAAGCACAATTGTTATACAGCCAGTTAGAAAATTTCACTTTTTCAAGCAAGACAAGAAAGACACTTCACGAACAGAAATACAGGCAAATGAAAAGAAAGAAATAGGCAGGACTCTCCTAACCATAGGTCGAATTTACTATATCTAGTAGTTTGAATCAAAAGCACTATAGGGGAGAGAAGTTTTCGTGAAAGAACGATTAATACGGCTAATGCGAATGATTAATTTGATACAATCGAAACCGGGTATATTGGCGAGAGAGCTAGCGGATCGATGCGAAACAACCGAAAGGACCATATATCGTGATATTTTGGCACTACACGCAATGAATATCCCTATCTCGAATCACGGGCATGGGAAAGGCTATGCGTTTATTAGTAATTTCTCCATGTATCCGCTAGATTGGACGGAGCAGGAAGCGTTGTCATTCTCGATGTTACCTTCTGTACTGGAACAAATGAAGTCATTACTACCGGAAGGTTTTGACTCTGCCTTGGAAAAGGTCATGGGTGTTCATAAGAAAGAGAAATCGAAGCGAGCCGATATTTTGCAGCATGTGACGGATGTCATCCAAATGGGTACACCCGCCTATCGCGAGGAAGACGGAAGTGCTTCGTTCCTTTACGATATAATTCAAGCCAGGTTATCTCAGCAAACGATAAGAACTGTGTATTACACGCAAAGCCGCAATGAGGAGTCTCAGAGAGATATAGATCCTTATTATTTAGTACCTCGAGACCATCGGTTTTACTTAATTGGTTATTGTCATTCTGCAGGGGATATTCGAACTTTCCGAATCAGTCGGTTTCGGGATGTGAAGATGCTAAGTGATACATTCGATAAAGGCGATTTTAATTTGAAATCCTATATGAAGAATACATGGTCCATTGAACGCGGTGCAGACCATATTCGTTTTAAAGTAAAATTTCATCCCAATATCGCTCGTTATGTAAAGGAAGAAGAGCTCTTTGTGAAGCCGAAATTGACGCCTCAGAAGGATGGAAGTCTACTTTTTGAAGTGACGGTGAATCATGAACGTGAATTTTTGAATTGGTTAAGTCAATATGGACCGGATGCGGAGATTCTGGAACCCAAAGTGTATCGGGATATCATGAAGCAGAAGCTTGATCAATGGAGAACCCTATACGAGTAAAAAGGAGTGAAATAGAATGGTATCAGCTTTTATTCGTAACTTACATGAGAGCTTTCGGGCATTTCCTTTAACCAAAAAGGTACTTATTGCGCCACGGTTCGCTGATGGACAGATGTGGCTGCATCAAGTATGTCGTGCCTACGGTCACGTTTTGAATGTTGAGGTACAAACAATAGAAAGCCTAGCGCTAAAGCAGGCTGCACTTAAGATTTTTCAGCAAAAGAAAACGGTTATTCGCCCCCAGCAGTCGTTCTGGATCATTCAGCAGATCATGATGGAACTGACCAAGGGAGAGGATCCCTATCTAACGGAGGCGATGATCACGCCTGGCATGGTTTCCTGTTTTCATCGTTCTATAGAAGATTTACGGCAAGCATTTGTCCATGCCAAAGACTTAGAGCTATCTCATTTCATTGATGACCGTAAAGGTACGTATTTGAGAGAAGTCCTTCTACGATACGAGAAGATGTTACAGGCGCACCATTTCGTAGATCAAATGCTAATAGCCCAGCTAGTAGATGCTGAAAAGGATGGCACGATCTTTATCATGCCTGAGAATAGCTTGCTTACCAAAGTACAGCAGACAATCCTTCAGACGATAGCTGGAGAAAGCTTAGTGAAGCCGAAATATGGTTTACCTTTCACAGCACCCGAATCTGATTTCCCTGCAGATAAAGCCCAGTTATTTCATGCTACGGGTACATTAGCTGAGGTTCGCGAAGTAATGAGAAGAGTACTATCCAATGCGAATTCGCTTGATCAGGTTGAAGTCATTGCATCGAACTATGAAGCATATGCGAGTGCGATTCATACGCTGAGCTCTGAGTTGGATGTAAGTTGTACGTATGGAGGTGGATTGCCACTTCAATACGCTCGAATGGGCCGTACATTACTGAAGCTGGTTCATTGGATCGAAAATGACTTTCCGATTACGGATTTCATTGCTTTGTTACGTGATGGAGGATTAACGCTTCGGAATGTGGATGACAGTATTCGATCGTCGGAGTGGATACGTACATTAGAGAAACTTCATATTGGGTGGGGTAAAGAGCGGTATTTAGAGTTACTCGAGTCTATTGAAGAGGGTGGAACTGCTGAAGAGAAGGCTCTACTAGTCAATCTCAGTAAGATATTTCAAGGGATTTTTGCGAAGTGGCCAAGTGAAAACACATGGAGTCCAGCTTTTATAATGAGATGGTTACAACAGATCGTCACGAAATACGGTACGATTCAGAACGAAGATGATGCGGTTATTGTAAAGGAAATGGATGAATTGGTAGCCTCTCTCACTTCAGTGGATGCGATATCGCCATTTCTGATGAAGAAAGAAGTAGCATTACAATATGTTGCACAACTCCTATCAGGTATTCGTGTGAAAGCAAATGCAACACCATCTCCCGGTGCCATTCACGTATCATCAGCTTCAAGTGGTGGCTTAACTGGAAGACCATTCACGTATATGGTCGGTATGGATGAACATAACTGGTCAGTTAGTTCACGTCAGGATCCAGTTCTTTTAGATGAAGAAAGGCAAATGATCAGCACTCATCTTACACTGGCATCAGTAAATGGCAGACATTCAAAAATTGATCAACATAAAAGGCTTGGGAGCATAACAGGGAATGTAACTTTGAGCTACTCCTCTTATCAGATAGCGGAAGGAAAGCAAGCGAGTCCTGCATTTGAGCTTCTGCAAATCTTCCGAAACAAGCATAAAATGTCGGATGCAGATTACAGTGTTATGGGAGAAGCACTCGGCATGCCAGTCAGTTATTTATCCCATAAGGCACCCAATGAGGAGAACTTCCTGCATGTAGATAGTTCGGATTTGTGGACTGCAGCGTTGAGGGATGGGTCTAATCGGATGCGTAACGGAAGAGACATGTTGAATGCTGAGTATCCTCATATGAGCAGAGGTAGTCAAGCTGTGTTGAATCGCGTTTCGAACACGATCTCTTCGCATGATGGCTTCATTCAATCAGACACGTTGGCCTCTGAAATGGGGCAACGTGCATTTAGTGCAAGTCAGTTGGAACGGTATGCCGAATGCCCAATGAAATTCTATTTCAGTTATGTTCTTGGGATATGGTCAAAAGATGAAGCTTCCTTTGACCGAACGCGTTGGTTAGAACCCATGGATCGCGGGAACTTATTACATCGTATTTTTTATGAGTATCTGAATCGAATTACGGCGAGCGGTTCACTACCAGCCATTCATGACAGAAGTATTATGCAGTCCATAACAGAAGAACAATTGGCGAATTACAAGCGGTTGATTCCCGCGCCAAGTCAGCTTATCCTCCAAAAAGAGTCTGATGAGATCCGTCTAGATGTGGAATGGTTCTATAACGAAGAACTAACAAAGACGACACGCCCTCTCTATTTCGAGCAAGAGCTTACAATTGATGGAGAACCCATGCAGTTAAAGCTGACTGATGGTTCCTTTCTGACAATCAAAGGATTTATTGACCGGATAGATCAAATCGGGCCACATTCCTACCGGATCATAGACTATAAGACGGGGAGCCCAGGTAAATATCGCGACAATGCGTATTTGGCAGGCGGAACGCAGCTTCAACATGCGTTGTATGCGCTAGCCGCGGAGCAGTGGTTGAAGGATACGGGAAGAGATAAGGAAGCTCAGGTTACGGAGTCAGCGTACTATTTTCCAACAGCGAGAGGTGTTGGTCGGGAAGTAGTGCGTTTGCAAAATAAGCGTGAGGTACTGACTGGACTTGTAAGAAATTTGTTGACCTCCATGGAACAAGGCGTGTACATACCGACAGAGGAAGCGAAGCGCTGCCGATATTGTGATTATGCGACAGTTTGTGTGAATCATGCTTCCGTTATGGCAGATAAGAAGAAACATCCGGACAATGCCGTGAGGCTGAAAGAGCTTTTGGAGGTGGAAGCCATTGACTAGAACTAGCGATTGGGAAGCTAGAAAACGTATCGTTGATGATCTTGAGACTAATTTATTAGTTGAAGCGGGAGCGGGTTCTGGAAAAACGACGAGTCTCGTAGGACGAATGGTGTCACTGATTCGGACAGGGAGCGCATCTGTTGAACGGATTGCCGCGATCACTTTTACGAATAAAGCGGCAGATGAGCTTCGTGAACGTTTTCGCCTAGCTTTAGAAAAGTCACTGAGCAGCGCGGAAGATGATGGGGAAAAACAGCGTTTTACGGCTGCGATGGAAGGGCTCGATCAGAATTTCATAGGAACCATACATTCTTTCTGTGGCATGCTGCTTCGTGAGCGTCCTGTAGAAGCAGGGTTAGACCCGGCTTTTAGGGAGTTAGATGAGCAAGCGGGGGAAGAATTCCAAAGCCGTTGTTGGGACGATTATCTACTACAGCTTGTAGAGTTGGGTCGAGTAAACGAGTTAGAGGAGCTTCAGCGGTATGGCATTAACGTGAATACACTAAAAGCTGTGTATGACCGTGTGTCACTGTTCAGTGATGTGCAGATCGAAGCGCCTGAAGTGGCGCGTCCCGATTTCGATTTGATTCGCTTGTCTTTGCCACGGTTGATGGCAGAGGCATGGCCCTATATGCCGACTTATGAGCCGGAAAGAGGTTGGGATATTCTACAAAAAGTCCTACGCTTAATTAAGCAAAAGGAGCGCAATTGGAGCTGGGATAACGACTTTCATGTACTCTCAATGGCAATGGAATTCGATAAGAAGCTGGAGGTCACGCAAAATCGCTGGACGGAAAAGGCAATGGCAAAAGAAATACGAGATCGATTCCAAGACTGGCAGATAACCGTATTACTTCCATTCCTGAGATCTTGGCGTGAATATCTGTATCCGAAATTCATTCGTTTTGTCATGCCAGCCGTTGCCTATGCGCAGCAGAGAAGAACAGAGTCGGGGGTTGTCAGCTTTCAGGATTTACTCGAAAAGGCGACAGCTATGCTACGGGAATCCATTGGGGTACGCGACTATTTTTCTAGCAGATTTCAGCGGTTGCTCGTGGACGAATTCCAAGATACTGATCCGATCCAAGCGGAGATGATGTTCCTTTTGACCGGTACAGGAGAGCGCGAAGGTGAAAAGGATTGGCGCAAGCTGCAACCGCGTCCGGGCTCCTTATTTATCGTGGGGGATCCCAAACAATCCATTTATCGTTTCCGGCGTGCGGATATTTCTATCTATAACGAAGTGAAGCGCCGAATCGCAGAGTCTGGAGATGTGTTGCAACTTCATGCAAACTTCCGATCTGTGCAGGCGATTGGCGACTATGTGAACTATCAGTTTGAGTCTAAATTTCCGAAGGAAGCGAGCGAGGAACAGGCTGCCTTCGTGAAAATGCAGACGCAGTCTCCTAATCCTGGCGCTAAGAAAAAGGCTACACATGGCATCCATACTTTGACGTATCCGAAAATTGCGGGAGGCAAAGCAGCTGTTGCAAACGAAGATGCTGGAAGAGTATCTTCCTATATAGCTTGGGCTTGTGGTAAGAACGGGCTGAATATTCAAGAGCGAGATTCGAATGGCGAATATAAGGTGCGGAGAGCTGTACCGAGTGATTTTCTTATTTTGCTGAAAACGAGAGAGTTTATCAGTCTGTATGCGGAAGCACTGGATAGCTGTGGAATTCCGGCAGATACGGCTGGCAGCGCGGCCATCTATCCGGAAATGTTTAGTTTGGCACAGTTGTCTGCCTGTTTAGCAGATCCTTCGAATAAAATTGCACTGCTATCCGTGCTGCGAGGCGAGTTGTTCGGCATCAGTGATCAGGAGCTTTATGATTATAAAAAGGAGGGGCATCCCTTCCACTATCTGGCTATACCCGATGAAGGCGTAGAATTGCGGGAAGCGATGTCAGTATACGTTGTGCTGGAGAAACTACGCACCTACTATGCGTGGACTCGTAAGCTTCCTGCTGTAACTGCGTTAACTCGTATTATGGAGGATATGGGGCTGCTCGTTCATGCCTCACAGAAAGAAGCGGGATCGACACGCGCGGGAACGCTAATTAAGCTTTTGCAGCAGTTACAAGATGAAATCAACAGCGCCGCGGGATGGGGTGCTTTAGCAGAGACACTCGCGGAGTGGTGCCAGGGTAGAGGTGTCGAAACCTCAAGCTTGTATGCGGGGCGGAATCAGTCTGTTCGTATTATGAATCTTCATAAGGCCAAAGGTCTGGAAGCGCCTGTGATATTCCTCGCATGCCCTTGTGGCGAATCGGATCACGATGCAACAGAATATGTTGACCGGACCGTAGATCCGGCCGTTGGCTATTTTACAATCTCGCAGCAAAAGTATGATTTCGTCAAAGAAATCTTGGCTCAACCCGTGGGCTGGGATGCGATGAACCTCAGAGAGCGAGAGTTTATGAACGCTGAGAGGGATCGACTCCTGTACGTGGCAGCCACTCGTGCGAAGCAAATGCTGGTTATCAGCCAGTATCCTGAGCAGCCAGCTAAATGCCCGTGGAGCCCGCTCCTGCTAGGCATGGATGGGGTTCCGGAGCTTGAAGTTCCTGCCTTTGAGGCGGAAAGGCGTTCCGAGTATAGAGGGCAGCTAGAAGTAGCGGGATTCATGGCGAACCGAGCTGCGAATGTGGTACGACTTGGGCAGCCTTCCTACTCACGTGCATCTGTAACAGGTCTGACTAAGAGTTCGGGGGAAGTACCTAAATGGTCATCTGAAGGGCGTGGGATGGCTTATGGGAGCCTCGTGCATATGGGGATTGAAGCTGCTGGCAAAGGCATGGAAGGCGAACAGCTTGCGGCCTATATGGGAATGCTGGCAGGTCAGCTCAAGGTGTGCGAAAACTTCATAGCAGAAGCAGTTCTTGCTGTGGTTGCTTTCACGAACAGTGAGCTCTGGCAACGAGCGCTTCGAGCGAAAACACGTCTGCATGAAGTCAGGCTTTTAATTAAGAAGAGTTCAGAAGAGATCGATGATGATGCTGTATCTGACCCGGAAGTTGCTGTTTCTATTGAAGAAGGGATGCTTTCAGACATTGTGCGTACTGTCTATGTTGAAGGTGTCATCGACTTTTTGTTTGAAGAAGAGGACGGATGGGTGATTGTTGACTTCAAGACGGACCATTTTGAAGCGGGGAATGAAGAGGCGTTTGTTCGTTTCTATCGACCGCAGGTGATGACCTATGCTCGGGAGTGGGAGCGGACTTTTGGGTGTACGGTGAAGGAATCGGGACTTTATTTTGTTAGGAATGAAAGCTATGTTGTGTTGGGATAAGTTAATAGAATGGTTTAAAGTCTAATTAATCTCTCATAAAAGTATTTCTTGGAGATTGTTCCATGAAGCAATATTTGATAGTCACCAGCTAGACGTATTAGGGAATAATGGGAGGTTTTAATAATTCAAGTCGAATCCAGCGTGTACCCTCATCATTTTGCCATACTTATGTTTGCTTGCTGGACAAACGAAGTATCATGGATCTCATTCTAGGCATGTTGGAGCATGTAACGGCCTCAACTACTCAAATATGTGCAATGCACCGCGGCGATTGAAGAAGAGAGCTTTATCATCGGTTCTATTTGGCGGTTGGCATCCATTTTGGGGAACCTAAACAGATAATAATAAAGTGTTCAGTAAGGAGCTAAGTGCATGGAATATCAAGATTCAGAAGAGTTTCTCATAAAGAAGTTGCGCAAATACATTGAAGGATTGTGGAGATAGTACGTACCTATCCGATCACAGGGATGGAAAATGTAGTTAATAGCTGAAAAAACAAAGAGTAGAGATATTTAACATAAACTGAACCGTCCATGTTTTATTATGCGAAAGGGCTGGATAATTTGAAATCCCCTCATGATTGGGGTGCACTTCATTTTAGACCATGGAAATGAAGACGAAACGGGCTTAGAATCAATAGTGCTTGTGGTTACTGTGCCGTATACTTCGTACTGAGAAGACTCTCACCGAATTGTAGTTAGATCCCTGTACTCACACGTCGTTAAGAACCAGAACTTCATATAATAGAGATACTATGCAGTTATCGAATATAAATACCCGCTCCTATAGATCACTTTTCCACAAGAGGTAGGTATTGAATTATTTCAATTTCACCCAGTTTACTAGTTGAAAAAATGAATGGAGACAAAAGAGTATCCATAAAAAGATCGAAAACTAAAAAAAGTTAATGCTGGGGGTAGGGAACAACTGATTGGTTCAGCTGTTGATATTGCAGATGATTACCTTCAAATCTTCCCTATAATCTGTTGTCTACAAACGGTCTACAAAACTGTTCACAAACAGGGAGAACCCGCTCAGTGAGCGGGTTCTCTATATGGAGGTGAGCCGTGGCTTGGCAAATCAACAATTCGCCGCCGTGTCATGCTGAGATTGTTTGGGGAGGCAGCTTGATTAGCAAAATGGTATTAGAAAGATACGAAAACAGCGTTAATTGATTTACTGCCCAGAATCTTTAGAGATGTCGTCAATCTAGTCTGGTGTGATCAATTGGCGGGCGCGGGCCAGAACTGCTAGAGCTTCAAACTCATTACCATCATATACAGCTTTGAGTATCTCTTGACCTTGTTGCTCTGTTAATTTCCCCGCCCAAGACATAGCAATCAGAGTGATAGCTACTTCTGTAAACGTGGTACTCGCCTGTCTCTACCTTGCTCTTCATTTGAGTAATTAGAGCAGTGACTTGTTTTCTGTGTATCTCAAGTCTCTTCCTCCTTGTGTGACGATTATTTCTTTACACATACGGCATTTTATACGTACAGAGTGGGGGACATAGGATTTCTTATCGTACTCGAAGACCAGAGCATTGCAGTTAGGGCAGCGACATTCCTTCCACTCACGGTTGATAATCTCACAATTAAGATTGGACAGCAGGATGTCAGTGCCTTTCTTGTTGTCTGGACATCTTTCACATAAAGTTCCTCGTTTTTGACGAAGAAAGGGTTAGGGGGTGTGGTTACCCTAACCGTTCCCCCAATAGTTGCTGCATTCATTTCAATTCCTCCATAGTTAGATCATTCAGTTGTTCCTTAATGCTCTCTAGAAACGTGACGATTTGATCTTTGCTCTGAGCGGTAGCTACTGAGATAGTGAAGTCTAACTTATCCAAAGTATCATTGATCGCATCATTGACATCGATATCTTCAAGTGCATTGAAGCAATCCTTCGGCAGGTACGTTTGAGAGCCATCTTCACGTTCTACTACCCACATGTCGGCCAGCTCGCCTACCATTGTAAGCTCTATACCGACGTAAATCTCAATTATGTCAATTTCTTTCGGAATTGCTACAACGATACCTTTTTGTCCATAAGTCTTATTCATTTTAGTGTTCTCCTTTTAGTTCTGAATTTGTTTTTGGCTACGATTGTATGCAATGTTTGAGGACTAATCTTGTCCTTCGCTCTTGCCTTATTACCTAATTGAAACTGGGTGCCTGCATTGTTTTGGAGTAGCGTATGTATGACTAACGTTTCAAATGGCGTTCCACAGCATCCAACAGTTTGGTACGGGTCCTCTGAGAGAGGGTACCCTTGTTCATATCCAATCTGTAAATGAACTTTTAGTCCTTGGCTTTAAGTTGTAGTGCCATCCTTACATGTCCCATCAACTTGTCAAACGCTCTACCTCATATGTGGCAGACTGGCTTAACGTGAGTTTTAAAGGATTATCTTTAGAACATGTGTTGATTATGTCATGATTGCAATTCAGTTGTAAAACGCCAAAAAAGGCGATTTTTCGTTCAAATGCTCTCCATGGGAACAACTCCTGAAATCTCCTGTTTCCTTCAAATATCTTAAATTATCGAAAATAAATTAATATTGGTTAATTAGATTCTTAGATTCGCAACTCTTTTAAACAAAAAGTACCGTCGAAGAGCGTCACCAAGACGCAACTGACGGTACTTTCGCAAAGATAAGATGTTTGGACTAAGATCGTATCGAACCCCTGTCCAGTATTATTAGTTGTTAATCTTCAATTTCTCAACCAACTCTCAAACAACCTAACCGGAATCCAGCACCTTACAATGATTAATTAGAATGACTAAAATGCAACTGCCAAAAAAGTCCAAATTTGAATAGTTGCTCTCTGGGGGATTTTTATATACTTTCTCCTGTTCTCTTCGATTTTCTTAAGAATTCAAAATTGCAGATAAATTAGTTAATACCTTATCATTTAATAAGAGGAGGCTAACTTAAAGCAATATTTAACATAATAAAAAGTATCCTAAGAGTCGTAGTAAGAGGTGATAGCTAATTTGAGCGTATTTTGGATCAGCATCTTTAACACGGCCTTTATTTTACTTGCGTCTGAGTTTTACTCTAAGAAATCGATTCGAGCACGTTGGAGGTACAGGAACCATCTTCTTGCTTGTCTTGCCGCAGCCACATTCTGTGAAATTTTTGCAATAGCATTTTTCGGTGTATGATACATCTACTATTCAATTTGACTTTACAAGCAATATAGCACTTGGATATTTACTGATTTAATCAAAAATCATGATGAAGTTATTAAGAAAATGTATCAGTCTTATTGCTAATGGTTAGTTGATTTTACCTCCACCCATCACGCGGCGGAGGTTTTTTCATGCGAACACATACTCGCTGACAGTAATTTGACGGTGGCATGGTGTATAATGTGGTAAATCACTGTCGAATAAAGGGGTTTCCGGCGAAAACGTGGAATAAGTCTATTGGACTATTAGCCTGGTATTACGGAGTGATTTTGCATAAAGTTTTATGTCGGTGTAAAGATAGTAATTGGTCTCAATACTTAGGTAGAATAAATGGAGTAGGTAAGGGGTTATAAAGCCTAGCGGCTTGGGGATAAATGTAGAAGATAGGTTGTAGGCAAACATTATATTAAGTTTACAGTGACCAATTAAAAAAATTCATCACGCTCTGCATGTTACAGTGAAAGGCGAAAACAAGAAGTGTGCAAGTGTGTCATTATCGAGCTGTATGATCTTGGAGTTGTAGATATAAAACCGCCCGCTGGTAATACTGTGAGGACCTATAACAGATAAAGGACATTATGCGATATCTTGCGAAAGCATAATAAAACAGATATACAGATCATCACAGATGCCTTTAAACGCTACGTTATAAGAATAGACAGGAAGATTGCATTACTGTGTGAATATGGCAAGAAACTAAAGGTGGAAGGAAAACCTCAAACCTATTTAGAAGTGCTTCTATAATCAATGTATAAGAAGAAAAATTGGAGGAATACAAATGTCAAGTACAGTGCAACGTGCCGAATTACAATCTCAAATCTGGAAAATAGCCAATGATGTCCGTGGTTCAGTAGATGGATGGGATTTTAAACAATATGTTTTAGGTACGCTTTTTTATCGTTTCATTAGCGAGAACTTTTCTAGCTATATTGAAGCTGGAGACGAAAGTGTCAAGTATGCAGAACTTCCTGATGATATTATAACGAAAGAAATCAAAGAGGATGCCATTAAAACAAAAGGATATTTCATATATCCGAGTCAGTTGTTTGCTAATATTGCGAATACCGCCAACACAAATGAAAGCTTGAATACAGATTTAGCTGCTATATTTTCTGCTATTGAAAGTTCAGCAAATGGTTATCCATCTGAACTAGATATTAAAGGATTATTCGCTGATTTCGACACCACAAGCAATAGACTAGGAAATACTGTAAAGGACAAAAACAGTCGTTTAGCTGCTGTCATTAAAGGCGTTGATGGGCTTAATTTTGGTGATTTTGAAGATAGTCACATTGACCTTTTTGGTGATGCCTATGAGTTTTTAATCTCAAATTATGCTGCCAATGCGGGTAAATCTGGAGGAGAATTTTTTACACCGCAGTGTGTATCTAAGCTTATTGCTCAATTAGCAATACACAAGCAAACAACCATTAATAAGATTTATGACCCTGCAGCTGGTTCTGGTTCACTTTTATTACAAGCAAAAAAACAGTTTGATACTCATATTATTGAAGATGGTTTTTATGGACAGGAGATTAACCATACAACTTATAACCTTGCTCGTATGAATATGTTTTTACACAATATAAACTACGATAAGTTTAATATTGCTTTAGGGAATACGCTTTTAGATCCTCACTTTGGTGACGAAAGGCCTTTTGATGCCATTGTATCTAATCCACCTTATTCCGTAAATTGGATTGGTAGTGATGACCCAACGCTTATTAATGATGAAAGATTTGCTCCTGCAGGCGTATTAGCCCCGAAATCTAAAGCCGATTTTGCCTTTGTACTTCATACGCTTAGTTACCTTTCAAGTAAAGGTCGTGCTGCTATCGTTTGTTTCCCTGGTATTTTTTACCGTGGTGGTGCAGAGCAAAAAATTAGAAAGTATCTGATTGATAATAACTTTGTTGAAACGGTTATTTCATTAGCACCTAACCTTTTTTACGGGACTTCAATAGCGGTTAATATCTTGGTTCTTTCTAAGCATAAAACCGATAATAAAACTCAATTTATTGATGCAAGTGGAGTAGATTTCTATAAAAAAGCAACCAATAATAACATACTTACAGATGAACACATTGAGCATATTATGAAAATGTTTGACAGCAAAGAAGATGTTGACTATGTTGCAAAATCTATTGAATCTGATGCAATCGTTCAAAATGATTACAACCTATCTGTGAGCTCCTATGTGGAAGCAAAAGACACAAGGGAAGTCATTGATATAAATGAGCTGAATGCAAAAATAAAAACGACTGTAGCAAAGATAGACCAACTTCGTGCCGAAATTGATGACATTATTGAGGTGATTGAATCATGATTAAGCAGAATAATATGGAGAAACTCCTTGAGGGGGTTGAGGTTGAGTGGAAGGCCTTGGGTGAGGTTGGTGAATTAGTTCGTGGTAATGGTTTACTTAAAACGGATTTTATAGAATCTGGAATCCCGGCAATTCATTACGGCCAGATTTACACTTATTACGGCACATTTACGACAGAAACAAAATCTTTCGTTTCGTATGAGACAGCTAAAAAATTAAAAAAAGTTGATACTGGTGATGTTGTTATAACAAATACGAGTGAAAATTTAGAAGATGTTGGAAAATCCGTTGTTTATCTTGGTAAAGTGCAAGCTGTTACTGGAGGGCACGCAACGATTTTTAAACCATCAAATCAGATTTCAGGCAAGTACTTTGCCTATTTTACACAAACAGAAATGTTTGCAAATCAGAAAAGAAAATATGCAAAAGGGACAAAGGTTATTGATGTTTCAGCTACTGATATGTCAAAAATAATAATCCCCATCCCCCCCCTTAAAGTACAAGAAGAAATCGTCCGTATATTGGACGCATTCACAGAGCTTAAATCAGAGCTTAAATCAGAGATTACAGCAGAGCTTACAGCTCGTAATAAGCAATATACATATTACCGTGATAAGTTGTTGACTTTTGAAGAGGGTGAAGTTGAGTGGAAGACTTTGGGGGATGTTGCTAAAATTCAAAGAGGTGCTTCACCTCGACCTATAGCAAAGTTTATTACTGATGAAGAAAATGGTGTTCCTTGGATTAGGATAGGTGATACTCTACCAAATTCAAAATATGTGAGTCAGACAAAACAAAGAATCACACCAGAAGGTGCTGAGAAATCAAGAATTTTGAAAAAAGGTGATTTTATAATGTCCAACTCTATGAGCTTTGGACGACCTTACATTCTAAACATTGATGGGGCTATTCACGATGGTTGGGCATCAATTAGTGATTTTGGTGATAAACTGAACTCCGATTTTTTATATCATTTTCTTTCTTCAGATTTAGTTCAAACCTATTGGGATAGTAAGATTAACAGCGGTTCAGTTAGTAATCTAAATTCAGACATTATAAAATCGTTAGAAATCCCCCTCCCACCTCTTACAGAACAAGAGCGTATTGCAGCTATTTTAGACAAATTCGATGCCTTGACATCATCAATTACTGAGAGGTTGCCTCGTGAAATAGAGTTGCGTCAAAAACAATACGAATATTACCGTAATTTGCTTCTTAGCTTTTAAAAAGAGGAGGTAAAGGAGTAGTATGAGCGTTTCATTAACTGATATTGCACAACAGCTAAAAGATAATAATAAAAAAGTCCAACTGATTTATGCTTTTAATGGAAATGGTAAAACAAGACTGTCACGGGAATTTAGATTATTAGTAGAACCTAAAATCGATATGATACAGAGGAAACAGGGCTAGCGAGCAAAAAAATTATTTATTATAGCGCCTTTACAGAAGATTTATTTTATTGGGATAATGATTTAGAAAATGATGTTGACCTCAAACTTAGAATTCAGCCGAACTCTTTTACGGGATGGGTGCTTAAGGAACAAGGGCAAGATCAAAATGTTATTATTAATTTTCAGAATTATACCAATCATAAATTAACGCCAAAATTTAATCCAAAATCTACCGAGGTTACATTTTCTTTTGAACGTGGAAATGATGGATATTCTCAGAATATTAAGATATCGAAAGGAGAGGAAAGTAATTTTGTTTGGAGTGTCTTTTATAGTTTGATTGAACAAGTAATTGGCGTATTGAATATACCAGATCCAAGTGATAGAGAGACAGATAAACTAAATGAGTTGGAATATGTATTTATCGATGACCCTGTAAGTTCATTAGATGATAACCATTTAATCGGGCTAGCTGTAAATTTGGCAGACTTAATAAAAATGAGTCAATCTAATCTGAAATTTGTCATTACAACGCACAATCCACTTTTTTATAATGTTCTTTACAATGAACTTAGTAGAGATGATAAACGGTACAGTTACAAAGCGAAGAAAGACTTTGTAAAATATCGACTAAAAAAGCTAGATGATGGAATGTTTTTACTAGAGGAACAAACAAGTGATTCTCCTTTTGCATATCATCTTTTTCTCAAGAACGAGATTGAAAAAGCTGTTGAATCGGGACAGATAAAGAAATACCATTTTTCTTTTCTAAGAAATATTTTGGAGAAAACCTCAACATTTCTTGGTTATGATAATTGGGTTGACTTGTTACCATTGACAGCTGATGGAAATCCTAATCCATATGTGAAAAGAATTATTAATCTTTCAAGTCATTCAAAACATTCAGGGGATGAAATGGCTGAATTGTCCGATGATGACAAACGTGTTTTAGATTATTTGATGAAAGAATTTGTGAGAAATTATAAATTCAAATAATTAAAACAATGAAACTACTGTTTATGGAGGAAGCTAATGAATGATTACAAACCAATTGCAGAATCAAACAACTTTATAGTTCTAGATAAATATACCAAGATAGATCAACAAGGGGTTGGCTATCAAACAGAAGCTGATTTAGAACGAGAACTCATTCAAGATTTAGTAAATCAAGGTTATGAACATCTACAAAGTTTAACCACTCCTGAAAAAATGCTTGCTAATGTCCGAGTGCAACTGCAAAACCTTAATAATGTACAATTCTCAGAAGCTGAATGGATTAGATTTTGTGAGCAGTTTTTAGATAAACCCAGTGATAACCACATTGATAAAACCCGTAAAATTCATAACGATTATATTTATGACTTTGTCTTTGATGATGGTCCTATTCAAAATATTTATCTGGTAGACAAAAAGAATATTGCCAAAAATAAAGTGCAAGTAATTTCCCAATTTGAACAAAAAGGAACGCAAGCCAATAGATATGATGTTACCATTTTAGTCAATGGCTTACCTTTAGTACAAGTAGAGCTTAAAAAGCGTGGGATCGCCATTCGTGAAGCCTTTAATCAGGTTCATCGATATACTAAAGAGAGCTTTAATTCAGAAAACTCTCTGTTTAAATATTTACAGATTTTTGTAATTTCTAATGGGACAGATAGCCGTTATTTTGCTAATACGACTAAACGTGATAAAAACAGTTTTGATTTTACTATGAATTGGGCAAGATCAGATAATACCCTGATTAAAGATTTAAAAGATTTCACAGCTACATTTTTTCAGAAAAATACTTTATTGAATATACTACTGAAATATTCAGTTTTTGATGTGAGCGATAACCTGCTGATTATGCGTCCTTATCAAATTGCTGCCACAGAAAGAATTTTATGGAAAATTAAAAGTTCATATCTAGCCAAGAATTGGAGAACCACTGAAAGTGGGGGATATATTTGGCATACAACAGGTTCGGGGAAAACGCTTACGAGTTTTAAAGCAGCTCGTTTGGCTACTGAACTGAATTTTATAGATAAAGTATTTTTTGTTGTAGATAGGAAAGACCTAGATTTTCAGACGATGAAAGAGTATCAGCGTTTTTCTCCTGATAGTGTTAATGGTTCAGAAAGTACCGCAGGATTAAAGCGTAACCTTGAAAAAGATGATAATAAAATTATTGTGACGACGATTCAAAAACTGAATAACCTAATTAAAAGCGAAACAGAGTTACCTATATATAATAAGCAAGTGGTATTTATTTTTGATGAAGCCCACCGCTCACAATTTGGTGAAGCTCAAAAAAATATCAATAAAAAGTTTAAGAAGTTCTATCAATTTGGATTTACAGGTACTCCAATTTTCCCGGAAAATGCGTTAGGTTCTGAAACGACTGCTTCTATCTTTGGTCGAGAGTTACACCCTTATGTAATTACGGATGCCATTAGAGATGAAAAAGTTTTAAAGTTCAAAGTAGATTATAACGATGTACGTCCCAAGTTCAAAACCATTGAAAAAGAACAGGACGAGAAAAAGCTATCGGCAGCAGAAAATAAAGAAGCATTACTGCATCCTGAACGAATTAAAGAAATTTCTCAATATATTCTTAATAATTTTAAAGTAAAAACCCATCGTCTAAACGCAAATGCAAAAGGATTTAATGCCATGTTTGCTGTGAGTAGTGTTGATGCAGCCAAACTCTACTATGAATCATTAAATAACTTACAAAAAGGAAGTAGTAAACCGCTAAAGATTGCTACAATCTTTTCATTTGCTGCTAATGAAGAGCAAAATGCTATAGGTGAAATTCTTGATGAAACTTTTGAACCAACAGCAATGGATAGCAGTGCAAAAGAGTTTTTAAGTCTAGCCATTAAAGACTATAATGCCATGTTTAAAACCAATTATGGCGTAGAAAGTAATGAATTTCAAAATTATTATCGTGACCTTGCAAAACGAGTAAAAGACAAAGAGATTGATTTATTGATTGTTGTAGGCATGTTTTTAACAGGTTTTGATGCACCTACATTAAACACTTTATTTGTTGATAAAAATCTTAGGTATCATGGTTTAATGCAAGCTTTTTCCAGAACAAATCGTATTTATGATTCCACAAAAACCTTTGGTAATATTGTCACCTTCAGAGATCTAGAACAAGCAACGATAGACGCTATTACTCTTTTTGGAGATAAGAACACTAAAAATGTGGTGCTTGAAAAAAGCTATAAAGAATATATGGAAGGATTCACGGATCTGGCAACTGGTGAGGCCCGTCGTGGATATGTAGATGTAGTAAAAGAATTAAAGAAACGTTTTCCTAATGTTGATGAGATTGATACTGAAAAGGATAAGAAAGAGTTTGCTAAACTTTTTGGTGAATATTTGCGTATTGAAAATATCCTACAGAACTATGATGAATTTTCAGGTTTAAAAGCTTTACAAACAGTAGATATGACTGACCCTAATGCTTTAGAAGATTTTAAGTCTATTCACTATGTAACGGATGAAGATATAACTGTTATGCAAGAGATTCAAGTGCTAGAAGAAAGAGCTATTCAAGATTATCGTTCTTCATATAATGATATTCGTGATTGGCTTCGTCGTGAAAGAACTGGAAAAGGAAAAGAAACTGCCTCTATTGATTGGGATGACGTTGTCTTTGAAGTAGATCTTTTAAAATCCCAAGAGATCAATTTAGATTTCATTCTGGAACTTATTTTTGAGCATAATAAAAAAGCAAAAGATAAAGCATCATTGGTTGAAGAAGTTCGTCGCTTAATTCGTTCTAGTGTAGGAAACCGTGCTAAAGAAAGCTTAGTAGTTGATTTTATCAACCAAGCTGATTTAGATAGTATTCAAGATAAAGCAAGTATTATCGATGCCTTCTTCTCATTTGCTCAAACTGAGCAAAAACGTGAAGCAGAAGAATTGATTAATACTGAAAATCTTAATGATGAAGCTGCAAAAAGATATATTTTAACTTCATTAAAAAGAGAATATGCCAGTGAAAATGGAACGGAGCTTAATGACGTTCTTCCTAAAATGAGTCCTCTTAATCCTCATTATTTAACAAAAAAGCAGAGCGTTTTTCAGAAAATCTCTGCCTTTGTAGATAAGTTTAAAGGAGTAGGTGGAAAGATTTAATAAATCTAAAAAAGAAAGTACAATGTGGAGCAATGGCAGAATTTAATATAAGTAACTCAAATACACGGCAGATTGTCGGAATCTTCAAAGGGTTGGACAAAGGAACTGAGAAGTTTAAGCTTGAACGATGAAGAAGCTAAGTACGACATCCGAGAATGGTTGCCAAATCATGAGTAAGTGGATAGGTTTCTCGAAACAAATGAAAGATGCTGGATTTTCGAGGTTTGAGGAGGTTCTCGAAGAATTTAGAGTAAAATTTAATGATGACTGGATGAGGAAATAACAGATCGATAAAAATCATCACGCACCCTCGAATATTACAGGATGCGGAATAATATGCATAAGATTTTGCTAAACCATAGGAAGGTGTCCTTGTATGACAGTAATAATTGGTTTTTCGGGTGAAGATTTTATAATAATATCTGCTGACCGTAGAAGAAGCGATTTTGATGAGCATAATGAATTTAAAGAAGTCAAAGATGATTGGGCAAAGAAAATAGAAAAGGTCTCTGGATCTATAGTTTTAGCAGCTGCGGGTGAATTTGAGACAACTAATATAGCAAAAGAGCGGTTGAAAAAAACATTAGCTGAAAATTCGAGTATTAGCAAGGATGATCTTTTTGCAAGAGCACAAGAGATATTTCGTGATGCAATAAAAGAGATAAAGGAAAATCATCTTAAAAAATTGAATAAGGGAAAATGTTTTTTTCAGAAAAAAATAAAATTGAAAGATATAACCAACGTTAATGCGGCTTACATTTTAGCTGGAATTGACAATACATCAGATCAGTTATTTCTAGCTTATTTTTCAAATTCTAATGATTATAAGGTTTCTGAATTACAAAAAAATGATTTTGTTCCTCTAGGTAATGGTATGGATTTAATCCATCAATATTTTTCTGAATATGAAATTGAAATCGAATCAATTGAAACAAGACTTGAAAATGCAATAAAATTAGTTGCAAAAGAAAATCCGAATACAGTAAATACAAATGTTCTTCATTGTAAAATTGATATAAAAAGTGGAGTGAAATTTACTGAAAATCCAAAACATAAATCATAAAACCTAATGATCGCATGATGTAATAAGGGCTAATACATTCATTTACCAAATTTCCGAAATTGGGAAATGTTGTTTACTCACATCCGTACTAATTAGCACCTCTCAGGATGAATTGAGAGGCTTTTTTTTTATTTGATTTCCAAATCACCTCCTCAAGTACAAATTGTTTCGGGTTGTATAGTAAGAAATAACTATACTGTTTCTCAAAGTAGAGGCTTGTTGAATGAAATGAATACGTTATTTAACAATTTTTTGCCGAAGAATAACTCATCCTTTTCGTTTAGCTTTTCTAGAACTGAAGAGGAAAAATAAAGAATAAACTGAAACGGAAGTATTACTCGTAATTCAGAGAACACATTATGTATGAGATGATTGCATGGTACCCGATATCCAACGTAAGATGAGGAAAGAATAGGTCTGTTTCAAATGACATTAGTGTTATTGTTAACTATTGTCCTTTAATTACTAACCGATATGGGTTTGTATGTAATGGTACTGGTACCATTGCCTTTTTTAAAGGATAAAAATTACAGACCAATTCCAATGGCTGCATTACCATCAAACAAAGTCGCTTTTTTAATATACCGCTGCAATGAATCGGAATTCTTATGTCTCGTCTGCTTCATAATCTGATGCTCCGCTTTCCCAGCTTTTGCAGCTTGTGAACAAAATCCACTACGCAAGCTATGTGCACCATATCGTTGTGGATCAAGCCCAACGGCCTCACAGCTTTTCTTCACCACAATCCGAACAGCTGGTGGAGTTAATCTCTCCATGATATTCCCATGTCGATCCATTCTTCTAAATAACGGTCCATCTTTAAGGCCGGATGCGGAAATCCAATCTTCAAAGCTTCGAACCGGACACGTTAAGGGGTTGCTCGCATAAGGTAGGGCCACATCCTGACCTTCACCTTTTTGGTCTGTTTTGCTTCTATTCAAATGGATTATTATACCGTCTCGTGTTTTTGAAATGTCTTCAATGTTAATTCCGACTAACTCACTTCGACGAAAAGCACCTACCCAGCCAATAACGAGTAAAGCACGATTACGAATACCAATAAGTTTATCTTTAGGTAGGGCTTCAGTAACTTCACGTAACTCATGAAGCCAGAGGGCTTCTTTTCCTTTTTCCTCCACCCCTATCTTTCGCTGCAATCCCTCCCAAACTCCTTTGACCAGTTTTGTTTTGCAAGGACTTTGATATCCTTTCATTTCATGACGCTGGGAGATTGCTGCCATCTTTCGTTTAATAGTAGAGGCCTTTTTTTCTTTTCCAAGCGAAGTTATGTAATAAACAAGGTTATGAGGTTCTGCTGGAAGTGAATCTAGTGAATGAGAGTAACACCACTTTTCAAAGTGTGACCAATCTGAAGTATATGCTCGTTTTGTATTCTCTGCTTTTGAATTTAGAAGATGTTCTTTCGCTTCCGAATGGAGTTCTCGAAATTCGTTAGATAGTTCATTTGAATTTCGACTTTGCAACTCTGAAAAAACGTCCATTTTCTTTCCCCCTCTCTAGACCCCGATAATAATGGTTATCAATAGCTAGAATTGCTCTCTTTTATTTTATCAGTTTCTGAATTACTTTGTGAAAATTTGCTAAGCAAAAAGTGAATGATTCGCCATAATACATAGAGAAAGTTGCAGTATTATTGTAAAATCTAAAAATAAGCAATTGTCAAAAAAATAAAAAGGTTGGAATGAGAATTTTGAGGGGAACACGTTAATTAATGTACAACAACCTGCTAGTCAGATAGTTGAGGCCTCAAGATTTATATAACTTGTATCAAGAGAAGGTGGGCTTAGTGCTGCAAAACAGTTAATCTCAAAAAGCGGAGGCACTTACTGGCTAGAAATTTTGTGGGAGAACAGTAGACTCGATCTGTCGGTAGAGGAATTGGTTTAAACTCTTCATAGATGGGGAAAGAGAAATCGTAGATACCGCTTGAATTAAATAAGTGAGGTGGGTTAAGTGAGCGAACTAATTATTTCAAATATGGATGATAAAGTTCAAATCGAATCATTTATTATAGATAAGTTAAGTACTGTTGGGGCAGGAATATTAGATTCAAGGCATCCAATTTTTACAAATGAAGAAAAATTAAAAATACTGCGTATGAAATATTGGGATGATTTTGTAGCCGATGCATTAGAAACTGGACATTTTATTTTAACTCAAAACGGTGAGATAAAGGTAGCAATAAGAACCATAAATCAGGATATCTCTGTTATCGCGGGATATATATTTGAATCATTGACAGTAAGGCTTGCTAATGAGGAAAATAGAAGGTTTGGATATGATATATTTAAATGGAGCACATCCAGAAAGAGGTTATCAAGTCAATTTTATAGTAAGTATCAAACTGTAGGTGTCGGATTCCCAATGACTAACCAAACGTTTCCAGGTTATTATAATCCGAATTTCAGACAGTTTGATGTTATGTTTTTGACTATGAATGAGGAACTTGGTAGACCAGAGCCAGCAACCATTGTTAATACAACTATTCCTGCTGGTGTACAAATAAAAGCTATAACTTCAAATGAGCTGACTAATATAATAGAACCACTTATAAGCGGTCAGTACAATAATGTGATCACATATCTAAGGCATCCCTCAGGTGAACATAGCTATGAAGTGTGTATTAGAGAAATTAAAAAGTTATACAGAGATGGTAAAATAACAGGTTTTCAAAAGGAAAAATTAGAAGATAGCATAGGATATCCGGAGATGTTTGGTTTATACCAGAGGGATGTTGATGATTACTATCATTTTATTAGAGCTTGGTATAATGAAAATGCCAAAGAAGATAATGATATTTTAATGGCTATAGGTATGCAAGCACAGGAAGTAAGAAATGGAAGTTCATTTATAACAGTTATTTGATCATTATCTTTGGAAGAAATAAAGGGTTAAAATTTCTGAAATGAACTGCTAGCCTGGTTTGCAGTACAACGCTACTGTTAACTAAATAAGGTTCATTAAAGACGATCACTCTTTTAGGGTGATCGTTTTGTCTTATAAGATGTATACTGCGTAGCTAAGATTTTTATCTTTAGCAGTTTGACAAAAATCGTTTTTATTAATTAATAAATGCAGGTAAAATGTATAATAATGGAACACAACTGAACTAACGGACAGTATTACGCGACGTTTGACAATCTAAATGACCTTCAGCCACATAAGTGGCATCAGATGTTTCTAGTGACATAACCGACTTCGTATTGAAGTTCCAAACACTTAGGAAGGAATATTTTGAATATACATATAGTTATATTCACTAAATTCATGGTATTAAGTGCCTGGGTCATAATAGAAATTTTGCTATAAAAATTAAAATAGATTCTATGAATGAAGATAGTTGAATTATGAAAACTACTGAAGCGTCAGTGGTGGGATTAAGAAAAGTATAAAATAAAGGATGATATATATAATGACGATGGTAATAGCAGTAAAAAACCCTAACTATATTATTATGACCACTGACAAAAGGACTACTACTAGTAACGTTGTAACTGGGCAAATCATTAATGTTAATGATAATTCTAAAAAGGTAAGAATATTTAACGACCAATATATTGTCTCTTATGCAGGGCGTTCATTGATCGCAGAAAAATCCTTGGAGTTTGTAGATGAACGTAGAGACTTCCTATCAAAGTGTTCTGACCCAAATCTGTTTTTTAGTGAAGCATTTCAATACGGAAAAGCTATGTTTAAAGCTACATACCCTAACCTTAAGCCAGATGCTACTTTCTTTGTAGGATATTTTAAAGATAATTTGTCCATTTTAAGTGGTTTCTCTTCCGATAATGATTTCTCTCCAATGGATTTAGAAGCTACCATAAAAGCAAAATCCACAAATGAACAGTCGGAGGAAGAACTTCAAAACACAACCATTGATAATATTCAACTTGAGCTTAAAAAGCATCCTAATGGTTTAAAAGACTTAAAAGAATTGGCTGATATATATGCTAAAGTAATTAGACAAGTAAATGACGATATGATAGGAAAAACAGCATATTCAGTCATTTTAACCAAAGAGGGAGTTACTGAGCTTCACCATGAATAACACTTATACAACGAAATTAAAATTGTTCCGAAGAATATATAGAATGTATGAAATGGACGAGAATAATTAAATTTTTGAGGGTTAATAGTCGTAACGTCGAAGAATAGGTTTATAATTGAATAGTTGTCCCATTTTCAATACGTGCACCAGCGGGCCAGCAATCTGGATGGTTTCGAACGTCTGCTTCATGCAGGTGCGAAAATATATGCGCTACAGTTACCTTCATTCGAAGCTCTACATATTTGATGGACAATCCGTCATAACCGGCTCCGCCAACTTTACCTTTAACGGTTTTTATAAGAATCATGAATTTGGTATGTACATGGAGCAGGAGCTAGCATTCGCTAAGGAATGTTCTGATTACTTTTTCGGTTTATTGGAACGGATGAAGCTGTCAGGAGATTGGCTTGTTACCCAGCAGATGATCGATCGGGAGAAGGCGAAGATTAATGAATCCCTCCCCGGCCGGAAGGGGAAAAAGAAAGATCCTACGCTAGTAGAGTACAACAACTTCAAATGGGGTGCTAAACTCGATGATGTATCCCGCTCCACTGAACTTGTGATCCCGGTAGCTACTGATGCGAATTCTGATTTTATTGAGGCTTCCTTACAAGAAGATGGTGGCCAAAAGGAGCATCGAGATACCGGCGTTTGGATCAAGTTCGAGGGAAATAGCGATGACCGAATACCGAACAACCGTATTTACCTAAGCGGGATCTGTATGAGCACATGGACCGCACCTTTTTCCGCCGCAGGCCATCAGGTATAAAAGAAGGGCAGTTGGTATTTATGGCTGTGGTCAGCTACGTTCTACAAGGTCAGGGTACGCCAATGGTCATTGGTTACGCTGAAACAAAAGGGTTTAAGCTAGGTAATGTGATCGGTCCCGAGGATCGTTTCTACAGAGAAACCGCTGGTCGTTATCCTTACTATGTGGAGCTACATAACGGCCGTTACATACACGCCCAAATTAAATACGGAATATCGTTAATCGAGCTTTGTCGTGACTTGGGCACGGACCTCTACCCCAATCACAAGCGGCATCCAGCAGAAATCTTATCAACGCATCACCAAAGATCGCATATACAGATTACCGCAAAAGCCAGCGATTATCTCATCGAAAAACTAGAGGCTCAATTTAAAAAGTTCGGAGTAGCTAACGAAAGTGTCTATGCGGAGTAAGTTAAACAGAAGGACAACAACGCGCTTCCTTTCTCATGGGAGAAGGGTAGCGGGATCGGATAAAATACTCTATTGATTGAAAAGGAGAACAACTATGATCACCGAGGAAGTAAAGAAACGGTTAGAGGCTGAATCGTTACAACGTAATTTGCCAACCTATCTTGCATTCTTCAAACCATTTTTTGATCCCGAACAAGTCGCAGAACATTTTATCCTTTCATGTGAACAGCAGAATGTAGTCAGTAAACGGACGATGCATCAGCTGGTGAGAGGGATAATGATGGCCGACAATGCTAATAAACTGGATGAAACCACCCGGTTAGATGGCATACAAGTGCAATTATGGATTATGACAATTGAAGCCCTTTATAGGACGACCAATCAAAAGGCAATCACGGATAAGTATAAGATCATACGAGATTTTTTTTCAAAATATTTACGTCCGGAAGACCAAGAAACGCTTACGCAAAATATTCTGACCATGGAGGGACAGGCAATTAACATCAATGATGTTGCAGATATCTTCAACGGTGTTCGGAATATGGTTGCGCATGAGGGGATTTATTGGATGTGTCAGTTTGAGGAAGGGGATTACACCGGCTATGTATTAAAGCCCGAATCTAAGGAAGCCTTTAAGAACTCCACTTATTTCATTGGTGACGACCCGCAGCTGTTAGAAGAAAAGATGGATCGTTACTGGCTACATCTAACCGGAAATGAAATTAGGGATATCATCGTACGCGGCGGAATTGAATTTTTAAACCGAATGCTGATCGAAGGTACTTTATATTCAAAGTAACCAATCTATAATCAAACCTTCTTCATACGAAAAGCGAAGTGGGTATGTAATCATTTTATCTAAAAGAAATCCTGCTCCCGATCATAAGGATGGGGAGCGGGTTTTGTTAGGTCATCAGATGAATCTCTTCGTAATTGTTAATGTGGTCAGCCATCCATTGATGATTTAGGATATGCTCTTGGATCCCTGCTTCGAATGAGCGAAATTTCCTTTCGGGGATTAGTAAGGCGATATACCCCGTACTAGCATACGGTGCGGTTTCCGATGGATCCATGTCCTCCACTGTGATATGACTCAGGCGCTCATAATTTGGATTGCACAGCGGCTGCCCTCTGAATCGAAAGATCCCCGTTTTATATACGGTACGCTCCACAAAATCCGGTTCAATCCACTGGTTCATCAAGAATACAGTTTCCCCCACAGCTTGAAAGCAAGAGTCAAACCGCTCGGTTAATCCTTGGGGATCAAACAGTTCGTCATCATCCTGCTGAGTGGAAAAATCCACGATTTCATTGACGACTAAGGTTTTATCCTGCCTGTGATCTTTAAGCATCAGTTGGCCATCCACCCGCGTAAACGAATAATGGTAGCTCTTACGAGGACCATTCGAGGGGTAGTAGTCGCCTTGCGTTTCAATCGCTGTCATTTGGAAGGCACCACCTGCAAGTCGAGAGGTTGCCATGACGGGAGAGATGCCTAGTTTTCGATAGGCGGATGATCCGCAGCGGGCAATCCATTCATGAAGGTTTCGTTTTAATACGGACTCCACTTCCGGCAGGTTATATGGCCGTTCTTCCGTATGCCTGCGCAAGATATCACCCAGATGTTCTTCGATTCCAGGTATTCTATCGCCGCTACCCATGACAACACATCCGTCGTCGAGCGTTGTTATGGAGAGGCCGCGGCCGGCTTGTCCGTATAACTTAAATACAGTGTGGAGCTCACGTTCAGGCTCTACCATGAAGCCAATGCCACCGTAGAATAGGTTACCGTTGGCGGGAGTGGACTCAGTATACCGTTGTAAGGTTAGATGTAAGGGACCTTCCTGCTGCCCGACGTTCTCAAACGTTATCTCATCAAGCACAGACTCAATTTTCGGCACTGCACCTTTCCACATCCCTAAGTCACCGGCCGTAAAGATGCCGATCCGATTCTCGAACTGAATGAATTTAGACATGATATCCACCTGATTCCCCGCAGTGAAGGAAACTCGGAAGTCACTTGCAAATACTGCCTTGTCTCCCCAGCGAAACATCGCTATAATTGTCATCGTTTCAACCCCTTTTAATATCTCTATCAATAACCTGTAAATTTCGATCTGTCAATGAAACGAGTATAAGGCTAAAACTCCTTTTGCGACTATACCCGATAAGTTCTTTTCCATATGTTATCATAAGGAAATAGGACCGGAGGGGAAACAAATGAAGATTGAACCTTACAAGGGGCGAAGCGGTGGAGGAAACGTCAAATACTTTTCTGCCACGGGGCCGCGGGGAACGCTGCTATTGGGAGTTACGTACACAGATCGAAAGAAAAATGGTGTTTTTGATAAACGAGAGTTCCAAGTTTCTGAGATTAATGCTGGGAACGGTTGGACACGGGAGTGTCCCGATACCCGTGACATATTACTTCGTACCACTGGTGAGACGTTTGAAGGTAAAAGAGACAGAGGAAAATGGCTAGAGGCCGTGTACAAAGGAAATCAGCTCCCAAAGATGACTACCGCATCAGCCTTTATCCTACCGCAGGTGCAACAGTCGCCACAAAGGGGTGTTCCTGCTATTCCCGCTTATAAGGGGATGCTAAGCGTCCTGGAGGGTTCATACGAAGTTACGATTCAAGGTCCAACGGATCTGCTCACGGTAACCAAGCGCCGTGGTGAACATTTTCTGATAAAGGATCGCGATAGCTTGCCATGTGCCCTCTGCGGGCGGGACTTCGACCCGGAACATCTTATTACCGCTCACATCAAGAAGCGCCGTCATGCAAGCTAAGCAAAACGCAAGGAAGTATCAATTGTAGTGCCGATGTGCGCCATGGGCTGTGACTCACTCTTTGAGGGAGGTTGGGTAGGCGTAAAAGACGGTTAAGTGATCCGTTTGAGGACGGCGAAAACTACACCTGTAACCGAAGGAATTATTTCAGGACTCCTTGGAAGGGCAGTGTGAAACATCTTTAACCATTTTTCACGGCTTTTTATAAGACTGCGTTAAATTAATGTTAAATTTAACATTGTTTGATTAGAGTCGATTTATTATTAGTAAACTAACGTCCCCCGTCGCAATTTAATAGATCAACAGCACCATTTTCTCTTTACAGTAAAAGACGGAATTAACGCTAGCAGCTTTATTTATGATACTGAAGATGCCATTCGAAATAAGGCACATTAACAATAGGTAACGAACCCGCGGTTTTTGCGGGTTTTTATCATATTTGACTGCGAGACCTGGGATGAAGGCGATATCGAAAGTGGTACTATCTATGTCCTTCGTAGCCTGTCTAGTCACCCCTTCGTTTCGGAGCACCGCCAACTCATTCATAAGATTGGAGTTACGGGGGGGAAAGTTGAAACCCGTATCGCCAATGCGGCGCACGATGCTACCTATCTACTAGCGGATGTTGAAGTTGTTGCCAGCTATAAACTAGCCGGCATCAACCGCACGAAGCTGGAAGGGGTAATCCACCGCATTTTTGCAGCGGCTCAGCTCGACCTCACCATCCATGACCGCTTCGGTCACCCAGTACGGCCGAAGGAATGGTTCCTCGTGCCTCTGCACGTAATTGACGAAGCAGTGCGCCGTATTCGGGATGGCTCGATTACAGATGTAGTCTATGATCCCAAGACGGCCAGTTTGGTCAGCCTTACTAAGTAGATGATAAGGGAGCAGCATCATTTCGGTTGGTAGATGGAGTATATAACATTGATCTTAAGTCTTAGAATAATCGTGGAAATCGCAGTAAGGATACCTTAATGGGAAAATCAAATTAAGCATCTAGTAGAAATAAAAACAACATGAATTTGATGAAATTATACTTCCCATGACGGTTATCAAGTATTTTCACGATAAATATGAACAAAAATCCCCTGACAGACTTATGACAGGGGATTTTTGTATATTCAAAAGATATAGGAATATGATGACTAATTTACGATTGCGGTAGGTACAAAGATTCACTAAAAATACAAAAAAGGAGGGGAATTTAAGAAAGTGTCGAATTAATATTACGAATAATAAATAGTTGTTCGAACGTATGTTTTCATGACAGCTATTTGTCAAAGCATCATGATAGACTAAAGAAAAAAGTCCTAATGAGGTGTTAGGAATGCCGCTTTCAGTTGGTGATTTAACAAATAGTTTGCAATGGTTTCTTATTGCATATCCACGTAAGCATCAAATTCGATTGTCCTATGCGCAAAGTACTATCGAGAAAGCACTAGGTGAGCAGATAAATTCTGCACTAATACTTGAATTTCTAAAAAAACATCAATATAAGCATGTTCAGGTTGATCATGCTATCTCTTCCAAACCTGTTGAACCAATTGTTAATAAAGTAGAACATAATATTGTTAAGATGAAGGTAGAAGAGGCATGGGATGATATTGATGACTTACTAAATAAGCCTCTTGTTCCTAATCATAAAGAAATTTCCAATACAGATAAGGTTGGAGAAGTTACCTATGCGGAAAATGATCGTATGATGCAAGAATATCAACGCACCGGAAGCAAAGATATCCTACATCATATTATTAATGCCAATATGAAACTGATCTACAGTATCGCAGTTAGATGTAAAAGCTATATGAATCATGATTTATCAGTTGATGATCTTATTCATGAAGGTATATTTGGATTAATCGAAGCAATTGAAAAATATGATCACACATACGGTGGGCAGCTATCTACATATGCTTCTCATTGGATTAAGCAACGTATTATCAGGGCGATCGGAAACACGGGTACAACAGTAAGAGTCCCCATACACATGTTAGAGAGAATTCGAGCAATTAAAAAGGTGGAGGCCAATTTTCGTTTGGATGAGAAAATGAAAATTGTACCTATTGATGAGGTTTGCTCAACATTAAACATTACAACAGATCAATATCGAGATGCGAAAGTTACAGAACACCGTTTTTTAGCATTTACTTCATTAAACCAAAGTGTGGGTGAAGGTGAGCAAGAAGCTGAATTACTTGATTTTATCCCAAATGAGCGATTAGAAATTATTAGTTCTCTTCCACAAGAATTTCAAGATCCAGCACTTGTTGTAGAACATCGCGTAGTAAAACAAAATATTCATCATGTGCTAGATACACTAACAGAAAGACAACGGTCGGTTATCGAGTACCGCTTTGGTCTTTTAGATGGGAATTATCGTACCTTAGAAGAAATTGGAAAGATTTTTTCTCTTACTCGTGAACGTATACGGCAAATTGAAGCACAAGCACTCCGAAAGCTTCGAGCTATTAAAAACAAACAAAAATGGATCTGGATTTCCTGAAAGGTGGTTAATACAATGAACGAGCTTTTACAAAAACATCTTTTTGAATTTCAACCTAATCAGAGTAAGAAGCCTGTATTGATTGTGTTTCAAGGATTTAATGAGCAATTTTTGACTCCACTTCAAGCCAATAAACTTTTTGATTTCCCAGTAAAAGGTTCGTTAGAAAACCTTTCAACACGGAAGGCAGAGCTGATTCCACAATTATTTCAGGCACCATCTGGTCTGGATTGGCTTTGGTGTACACGTGAGGAGATGATCGCAGTCGGTGAAGAGTTATTACCACTGTACTTCACAGTCCACGTCTTAAGTAATAACTTATATGATCGTACTTTCCCTTCTTTATATTCTTTTGATACCGATCCTCACGTTATTGAGTTAGTTGGCATTGATGAAACGGAAGTAGACGATAATGGAAATGAACAGGTTGCGATATTAAGTCGATTCTATGGAAATATCCGTATGATTGGTGGGCAGCATTATGTTACATATGCTGAAACAATCAAAGAGGCAACCCCATATTATCCTACAACAATCTCATTACCAAGTGAGGTTGTAACGGATACCGCAAATATTCACCTTGAATTATCCGATACTGAAGATGACTTTCTCCAACTGCAGGCTCAATTAATGATGGGGTTTATCAGTGATAAGAAAATAATGATTGCTTTGTCCGGAGAACTTAACCTTGCTCCACATCATTATAAGGAGCGGCTATGCACACTTCAAATCGTTCTTCAAAATAGGTATAAATTTGTAATCGCTTTAAAGGAAACAGTAGAGAAACCTATTCAAAATGAATCAGCATATCAGTCGATTTTAAAAAAATACTGGGGTCATTCAAGTTTTCGCTCACTACGCATGTATCGTAACATTCATAGTCGCAGCAGAGATAAATCTACAGTGAATATTTCCCAAGGCCAAATTATTAATGATATTGTTCAAGAGTCGCTTAAGGCTAAAGAGGGTAAGGATTACAAGGACTTATTTATTACATCTCCAACAGGTGCCGGGAAATCTGTTATGTTCCAAATTCCAGCTATTTATTTAGCGGAAAAGCACCAACTTATGACAATTGTTATCTCACCTCTTATTGGACTTATGACAGATCAAGTTCAAGGTTTAGTTTCGCGAAATGTTGGGATAAGTGCAACTATAAACTCTAACATTACTCCCGTTGAAAGAATGGAAATACGCGAACGTATCAAAGAGGGTAAAGTATCTATACTTTATATTTCACCTGAAACTTTATTGAGTAGGTCAGATATTGCACAGTTAATTGGTGAAAGGAGAGTTGGGTTATTCGTTATCGATGAAGCACACATCGTTACTACTTGGGGCAAAGCTTTCCGATCCGATTATTGGTACCTCGGCACATATTTAACCAAACTCCGTCAATCCTTAAACTTTCCGATCGCGACCTTTACTGCGACAGCTATTTATGGTGGTCTTGAGGATATGTATGAAGAAACCCGAAATAGTCTAAATATGATTACACCGATTTGTTATTTTGGCTATGTCCGTCGTGATAATTTGGAAATAAGGATCAAGAAGAAGATCAATGAGGATAAGAAATTTAAAGAATATTTAACTGAGAAGAACACGATATTGATGCGCAGACTTGAGAGGTTTGTCAATCAGCGGAAGAAGACGCTAGTTTATTTTCCTACTGTAAAATCAATATTAGACTTTAAACAGTTTGTTCAACTTTATGGAAATGATGAAGTGCGTGGAAAACTTGCTATATATTATGGACCGCTTGAGAAGGAACAAAAGCAAGAGAATTACCTTAGATATAAGCGGAATGACTCGTTAGTGATGCTTG
Organism: Paenibacillus sp. J31R30; assembly: GCF_059692115.1. NCBI lineage: Bacteria > Bacillati > Bacillota > Bacilli > Caryophanales > Paenibacillaceae > Paenibacillus > Paenibacillus sp. J31R30. The sequence goes on from NZ_JCAUAV010000017.1 coordinate 86,806, forward strand.
CTACTAAGGCTTTTGGTATGGGAATAGATATCCCAGATATAGAGAATGTATACCATTATGCTCCAACGGGAAATGTCTGTGATTTTGTTCAAGAGATCGGCCGCGCGGCACGTGATTTACCGACAGGATATGCTTACTTCGATTTTCTTCCAAAGGATTTTGTTCATGTTCAGCGTCTTCATGGAATTTCAACGATTAGAAAAAACCAATTAATCGAAGTTATCCGAAAGATACTATCCATACTCGAACAAAACCGAGGTTCCAATATTCGAAACTTATTAATAAGTGCAGATGAGTTTCGATATATATTCCAAAATGGTGGAAGTAGTGACCAGCAAGACGATATTGACAATAAAATTAAAACAGCATTGTTGATCATTGAGAAAGATTTCCTGTCCAAACTCACCTATTCTCCGATAGTGGCAAGACCTAGAAGTCTATTTGCTAAGGAATACATGCTAGTGTCTAAAGAATCTATGGGACTTGTGTTCCCTACTTGGAGTAAGTATTTCAATTTAGTCAGTGAGATTGGTAATGATAAAACAAGTCGTTCAATTATTTCCTGTGACATGAAGAGTATTTGGCAAGATAAATACCCGAATCTATCTTTTCCAGAGTTTAAATACCATTTCTATAGTTCAGAAGACAAGGTCAAGTTACCGTTTAAAGGAAATCTTACACCTGTCATGCAGATTATAGTAACGCTAAAGCAGCCAAGTGAAACTGCATTTGTATCTGAAACACGCCTTTGGATTGAAAGGATTGGTTCAATCATGGGACGTTATGCTAAAAGTCGTGAGTATTTTAACGTTTCCGAAGTTGCGGGTGATTTACTAGAGGTAAGAGGAGTAACTTCAAAATATCAAGCAGAGATGTTAGCAGATATTATTCTTAACTCGATGTATACATTCGACCGTATCATGCGAAAAGCGAATAACTTTTATAATCGTTTTCTGAAATTTGATGAGAGTCGAAATGCTTATCATTTTTTAAACACAGGGTATGCAGGTTTTCTTGAATGGCTTACTCGAGAGACTACGAATCTATTTAAGGAGAATCCAGGGCGTCAGTTGAGTTCAACTGTATTTGAGGTTTATGATCCTAAGGTTTATGGCCAGAATCAGGAAAAGCGATTCTTATACCTTGGAATGATGGAAGCAATGGGGCTGCTGCTGTACCAAATCAATGGTGGAGAGTGTCCTGAGATATACATTCGTGTGAACTCACGTGCTGTGCTTGAACGTACTGTCAATCAACCGGCTGCATACCAGAATACTATTTTAAGCAACGTACAGATGAGACATGAGATGTCGGTAGAAATGCTTCGCTACTTATTTGAAAAAGAAGCGGATACTTCAATGTTCTGGGAACTAATTGAGGATTACTTCCTCGGTCAAGTTCCTGAGGAAGTTACGCAGAGATTAGTGGCGAGAAAGAGAAGTTAGCAAATAGTATAAACTCGTTGAAAAATTATCAAGTGCACATGAGTTAGAAGGAAAAAATCGGTTGAGGGAAGCTGCCAACGTGCAGCTTCTTTATCTAAGCCAGTTTAGAGGAGGTATAGCGTTTGGAAGAGCCGATTTTTGAAAAATTTAATCAGCAACTTCAGCAATTGTCTTCTTTTATGGATTCGATTCATTGTGAGCTTAAGGATACTCGTAAGGAAAATGATCAACTTAAAAAGGAAATTGTTCAGTTACGACTGCAATTAGGGCAACACGAAGCTCGTGCCTATGCCTCGGAAGAAGATAAAAACTTAGTGGCAATACTACCTGATCAAGTAGCTCCGGATTCATTGAAATCAATACTGAATAACTTAATTAAAAGCGATAAGGATAGTAGTACCTTGCAAGTCCTGGGAGCATTATTGCACTATATCAAAAAACAAGATAGAGCATTAGCAGATGTTTGTATAAGCGTCCTTTCTTTTAGTACGCATTTATTATCCATAAGCAATAAGGAAGAGGACAAACTCCAAGAAATTTTAGATACAGTACATCTTGAACAGAAATTAGATGAAGTTGCAGCTTGGTCTTCTCTAACATTTAAATTACTATACCGAATAAAAGATAAAGGCTTTAATCAAAAAATTATCAATTACTTAATTAATCACTCAGAACTTATTTATCAAAATATACTGGAATTCCAAAATGCGGAATGTTTGCTTGAATACGCTAAATTGTCATTTATTTATAAAAGAGAGGTGGAAGTTTCAAGAATTTTAGATGCTATATGTGGGAGTGCTGAAAAATTCATTTTATTTGAAAACCAGTCGAAGTTATTTTATAGACTATTTTGGTACGCTTTTTCTGTAGGAATGGAGCAAAGAATAGTGGTGAGCTTTCCTTTGAGCGCCAACTATTTGACATCGACAGAACCAGAAGCGCAGCTCTATCATGCATGGAAATATGTACAAAAAAATCCGAAATCTTATACGTCGGCTACTAAAGATAATATACAAGTTTGGAAAAGTAGGATCACATTATTTAATGTTCATGAGAAAGAAAACCTTTTCCAATTATATGATGAAAAGATTCAACAAACGGTTGCCCTTGCTAAGGAAAAAGAGATCACTTATCTCGAAGGGTTACCAATTGTAAAAAACATCATACAAACAAAGAATTCCAGAACACATTGTCCCAAATGCTTAAACATACTGCTAAAAAGAGATGTAAACCTCCCTTTGTATAGAAAAAAATTACAAGAAGCCTTAGGGTACAGGGCAAGAGAGGTGCCGTTTTGCGCTTCTTGCAATAGTGTTTATTTGTCAGGTAATGAGATATCAATAATCGGACGATCGATTAAACCTCATCATATTAAAACTACGTTATATCATGAAGATTATCCATCTAAACCAAAGGTAGACCGAAAAGAAGAACTAGTTAGTAAGACCTCCAATAAGGCATTTTTTTGGCCAAGTACTGAAGCACTCGAGTCAAAAGGAGGCAATCATTTAAATGAGGGTAATTTTAAAGAAGAAACCCCTTTGTATAAACTTGGTTATAGGATAACTGGTTCTAATAGAAAAACAAGATGGGATATTTTAGAGAAAAAAGCAGTCCCTCAAATGTCTCTAAAAGAGATCGTTAATACAATTGCAACAAATGTCCGACTGAGAAAGGCACAAGTAGGAGGGAGAGAAAAGTTTTCTCACGCCATTACAGAGTGGGAGCATGATTTAAAGAAACTAAAAGAGAAGTATTATATGAATAATTTTACATGGCCTACTTTTTAGCTTAAATCTCATGCGTAAGGGTACGGACCCTTCTAAGATACACTTTCTTAGGAGGGTTATTTTTTACTCGAAATACTTAAATTGTGGCAATTTAACAAATTACACCCTAAATGGTATCGATTTCATTTAGCAGTTTTCATTTAAAAACCAATCTTCCAGAGGAGTTAATTTTTTAATTATTTTTGTCAATAATTTACGTTCAATTCGAGAGATATATGATTGAGAAATATTAAATTTTTGTGCTAACTCCGACTGATTGATTATTACATCACCGTCTAACCCAAAACGATATATTATTATTGCTCGATCTCTTTCATTAAGAACTCCCAATAATTTCATAAGTCTGTCTTTGATATCATTATTTTCTATTATCAACGCTGGATCGGAAAATGGACCACCTGTAGACGATAGGATGTTAAACTTGCCAATACTAATATAGTCTAGTATCTCAGCTTCTTGTTCTTGCTCAGAAAATGAGGAATTTAGAAACGTTAAATGAAGAAAATGGTGCTCAGCCTGCTTGAGTTTAACATATTTCTCATAGCTAATACCCATTATGTTGCAAATAGTGTCGATGGCAAAATCCGTATTTGAGGTAATAGCTTGACTTTCTTCTATTCTTTTTAGTTTCATGATATCCCTTAATACATCTCTAGGAATTCGAATGATCGTTCCAGTATTAATTATTGCTAACAGGATGCTTTGACGTATCCACCATGTAGCATACGTTGAAAATTGAACTCCGACAGAGAGATCGAACCTATGTATTGCTTTTATCAGTCCTATTTTACCTTCAGAAACCAAATCATCAAAGCTTAAGTTGTGACTCATGTAATTTTTATACCGGAAAACAAGTTTTTTTACGAGCTTCATATTGTTTTCGACTAATTGATACAATGATTCAGTATTCGCATTCTGATGATAATCCGTTAAGTGATAATCATTTGAAAAATAGCAATTGGCAAGAAATTGATCTTCTGGACGTTGGAGTACTAGTTCCATTTTTAGCAGATCTTCTATATTATCATGATCAATCTCATTAATAATTGCTTTATTTTGCTCAACATGCAAAGTATCATGATTTTCATTATGTATGTGTGTAGGTTCTTCAGTGAATGCGTACCCTTTTAAAATAAGAAATTCTCGTACTATTTCTATACCTGTAGTAGTTTCAAATATTTTTTCAATATATTGATGGGCTTCATCTAGATGAAAACTTCCTCTATTTTGGAAATGTAATTCAAATTGTTGAAGTTTCGAGATAGCAGCATGTTGTGGAAGGAGCATGGTTGGATGATCCCCTACTTCCCTTGTTTTAAGTAAACGTCTTATTCCATTAATATGTTACTCGTTTTAAACTTAACATACATTCAACAAATTTCTGATGTAAAAAAGGGATGGGGCTCAAGCACATCGGCATCAGCTAAGAAAAGGTACCGAGATCCCTTATTAGCCATCCTTATGGCGTTGGAATGATATTACTTGAGGCTAAATGTAATGAGGAAGTCATTATAGCTGGCCTACTTCACGACACATTGGAGGATACGGATTTGGCAAAGTCTAAAAATGGAATTTGCCTATCTGAAGTATATATTGGTAATAAAGTAAAATTACGATGGCAATGTCAATATGGACATATTTGGGAAGCTCGCCCCAATGATGTTCTTTCAAAAGGATCATGGTGTCCCTATTGTTCTAGGCAGGCTAAAACAATAATAGATAAGATAGACGCCTCCGTAAGGAGTAATAAAACGTACCACTGGCTTAGAGGAGGTAAAGACTCCCAAGTATAAATCAAGGAAATCAAGTCTAAGCTGTGTTACAGTATATGTAGATGGTCGTTAAGAATTTAGGTTAAAAGAACTACTAAACATTGAAAGGGGATTCACAATGAATCTCACAATAGGAGAGTTATTTGATATTCATGGATTTACTCCAAATAATGGACAACGAGAGGCAATTCAATCACTTAATGGTCCCCTTTTTCTAATGGCAGGACCAGGTTCTGGAAAAACGAGAGTATTATTATGGCGAGTAGTGAACATGCTGGTTTTTCAAGGAGTTCAACCTGAAAAGATATTCTTATCGACCTTTACGGAAAAAGCTGCTAAACAACTACAAGATGGTCTTCAGTCCATTTTAGGGACTGTTACGAATAATACGGGAAAACCATATGATTTATCCAAGATGTATGTTGGTACACTTCATTCACTTTGCCAAAGAATTATTACTGATAGACGTTTCGTAGCAGATCGATCAAGGGTCAAAATACCTGTATTATTAGACGAATTAGAGCAATATTTTCTAATCAATTCTTCAAGCTTCTGGGGTAAAATCCAAGAACTTCTACATATTGAAGAAGATGACTTTCGATCTGAACTAAAAAGTTATTTCGAAGCTCGTTCGAGTTCCAGGCATACTTCTGCTCAATCATTAATTGGTATTTTTAATCGCTTTTCTGAAGAAAATCTCTCTGCAGATGAAATAAAAAATAGAGCAATAATTTTGCAGGATTATACACTAAATAAAATTTCTATATTATATGGTTGGTACAAAGATTACTTATTCGGAAGAACTCAAGTGGATTTTTCATTGCTTCAACAAAAAGCGTTGCAAACTTTGATGCAGAGTGATCATGTAACGAAACTATTTGAACACATTATCATTGATGAATATCAGGATACCAATAAGATACAAGAACAATTGATTTTTCGTTTATCAAAAGGATATAAAAATCTCTGCATAGTGGGCGATGATGATCAAGCTCTTTACAGGTTTCGTGGTGCTACAGTAGAGAACTTTGTACAGTTTCCACAGCGATGTAATATGTATTTAGGAGTAAGTCCAAAAGAGATTAAGCTTAATATAAATTACCGTTCCAAGAAACAAATCGTGAACACCTATACAAGCTTTATCGACGAGATTGATTGGAGTCGTAAAGATGGAACAGGTTATTACCGCTTACATAACAAAGATATTCAGCCTAACAATCAAGAAGAAGATGTAGCAGTTGTTACTTCCACGCCAAACACATATGAGGCGGTTGCGAAGGAAATAGCGGAATTTGTAAAGACACTGATTGATGGAAAAAAAGTATCCGATCCCAATCAAATAGCGTTTCTATTTCCAGCTTTAAAAGAAAATACAAAGGCTCGAACAATGAAGCATGCCCTTGAAAAAGAGGGACTAAAAGTATATGCACCTCGTGCTGGACGCTTCTTGGAAGTAGATGAAGCTAGATCCATGTTTGGTGTCTTCCTAAGCATTTTTGGTAAACCTAAACGTGAAGAGTATAGTGGAGCCTATAGTGATTATCATGATTGGCTTGACACCTCGATGAGTTATTCAAGAGAGCTTATGGAGAATGACGAGCGGCTTACTCGATTTGTAGAAATGAAAAAAGAAGAGCTTAGTGAATGTAGGGAAGATTACATTCGACTTCTAGAAGCAGTGGATAAAAAGGGATGGACACTAAAGGAGTCGTATGAGCCAAGTGAACATAAAAGGGATTTAATGAATATAACAGGACTTTCTCAGAAAGCAAAAAAGGGTCTTGGATCTTCTACGTTAGATAAAATTGTAGTCGAGAAGAGAAGAGAGGGGAAACCTTTCACCTTACAGTACGTTCTTAATCGTTCAACTTCTCTGGACTGGACAATTCTTGACCTTTTTTATCGAATATGTGGATTTTCATATTTTTCGAATATGTTTAAGCTTGCCGAGGATGGAACGGATGAAGGACCTATCTGTAACTTGTCCATGTTGTCTGAATATCTGGCCCGTTTTTTGGAACAAGGTAGATCAATGATAACTGGTGCTGTTCTAATTGATGGTGGCTTACTGGCTAATTTCTTTGGAAGGTATGTGTATGGGCTATATCGTTTGGGAGAATCAGAATACGAAAATGATGAAACCCCGTTTCCTAAAGGACGTATTCCTTTTTTGACGATCCATCAATCGAAAGGTCTTGAATTTCCATATGTTATTGTAGGGTCATTAGAGAAAAGAAATAATATACCAAAAAATGAGGAAATTATTAGGAAGGTTGTAACAGGTGATTCTGAGCCGCTACATCGAGTTCCTGAATTTGACTCAATGAGACTGTTTTATGTTGCCCTCTCACGAGCTGAAAAAATGCTTATACTAGCTAATCCGAGAGGTAGAGGGATAAAAACGCATGCAGTGTTTAAGCAATTATTCATAGAGAAACAGTATAAAACGATACCTGAAGTTCCATATTCATCATTGCCTTCTGTCTCAATAAAAATTGAGGACATTCCGAAAGTATATTCCTATACATCAGATTATCTTCTTTATTTGAAATGTCCAAGAAACTATATGGCATTTAAAAAGTATGATTTTGTACCATCTCGTAGTCAGACAATGTTATTTGGCAACTTGGTCCATAAGACCATTGAGGATCTTCATAATAAAATTATTTCTTCAAGAGGAGAACCTATTAGTGAAAGATGATGAGATGTTACACTATATTGAGGAAATCTTTGAGGAAAACTATGAATTATTGAAGCTGGAAGGGGGGCACTCTTTAGCTCCATTTGTAAAGAAATTAGCATTAGAGCAAGTTAAGCTGTATTGGAAAAAAATGAAAAGTTTAGCTGAAAACGTTTCAGAGACAGAGGTTAAGCTGACCCTTCCATTACAAGAAACCCCTTGCGGACGGAAGTATACAATTCAGGGGGTTGTTGATGTAGTGAAGGAAGTTGATGGTACTATCCTTTACGATATCAAGACACATGACGTTGACTACGTAAGACATAATAAAACTGATTACACTGGTCAGTTAAATATTTATGCACATATTTGGCAGACGATCCGTGGGCAAGAGCTAGATGGTACTTCAATTGTTGCGACGGGTCAGACTGAAGAAATAAGACGTGCTTTTCAATCGAGAGATTTCAGCAGAGTTGAAAGAGTATTAAATGAATGGGAACCTGAAGTTCAAATAGAAATCGATCAAAACAAGGTAATGGACTGTATTCTGTCATTTGGTGAGATTGTCGATAAGATCGAAGAAAATACATTCAGACCATCACCGTATGAGAAACTAACAACAACAATCCGAGACAATAAGACATTCGCTGTTCACGTTTGTCGCAACTGCGATGTTCGTTTCTCATGCGAATCATACAAGCAATATGCCTTTACGTCTACTCGTGCAAAAAGCGAGTTTATGTCGTATTATGACGATTATGGTTCTGAGCATGAGAGAATAGAGATTTTGGATGCGAACTTATCACAGGAAGAGGAGTAAAAAAGCAATGACTATTGAAAAGATCGAACGGTTATCCAGAATTGATGCGGATCGGATCCTAAAGCTTAGAGATTTGTTCCCAGAAGCATTTACTGATGGCAGAATAAACTTTACGGTCTTAAAAGAAGAGATATCCGGCATAGACGAATATATGTTAGAAGATAATGAAGAAGAAAGCTTTGGACTTCGTTGGGTTGGAAAGAGGGAAGCACGTAAACTTGCATTTTCTCCTCCAGAAGGGACTTTAAATATTGCCGTAGGTGAAGGTGTTGATGAGTCTAATACAAAGAATGTATTTGTTGAAGGGGACAATCTAGAAGTATTGCGTATCTTAAAGGAAAGTTATAAAAGAAGAGTTAAGATGATATATATCGATCCTCCATATAATACTGGAAGTGACTTGATTTATAAAGATGATTTTAAGGAACCTGTTGATAAATATTTGGTGAAGAGTGGGCAAGCAGATGAAGAAGGTTTATTGACAAGTAACCCCAAGTCACATGGTCGTTTTCATGCAAATTGGTTAAACATGATATATCCCCGTCTTAAACTTGCTAAGGAATTTTTGATGGACGACGGCTTAATATTTGTCAGTATCGACGACAACGAGTATACCAATCTCAAACTATTACTTGATGAAACTTTCAATGGAAATCACATTAGTACACTTGTTTGGCACAGAAGACAAAATGCGGACAATAGAAATATAAATATGGCATCTACTGATCACGAGTATATATTAGTTTATGGAAGATCTGACAAGTCAAAACTAAAGGGTAAAGAAATTGATTTAACAAAATATAAGAACCCCGATAATGATCCAAGAGGACCGTGGGCAAGTGAAAACTTGACTGGTTTGGCGGATAAAAACGAAAGACCAAATCTTCATTATGATATTGTTGATCCTTTTACTAATTTAGCGTACCCACCACATCCTGGTAGGGGCTGGTCAAAGTCCAAAGAAACAATTCAAAGAATGATCGCAAATAATGAAATTTTGTTTCCTAAAGACCCATCGGGTAGACCACGGCAAAAAAGGTTCTTGAAGGATAATGAAAATAGTCACACTGGTTTTTCATCTCTTTTGAAAGATTTAGGTTTTACAAGTGATGGAACAAGAGAAATAAGTGAGTTATTCGGTGAAAAAGTAATGTCATTTCCGAAGCCAACAGCGCTTTTGAAGGAACTGATTAGACAGGGAACAAGCTCGAAAAATGACATTGTTATGGACTTCTTTGCAGGTTCTGGGACGACTGCACATGCTGTTCTTGAGGTAAATAAAGAAGATGATATAAATTTGAAATATATTTTGGTTCAGTTACCCGAAGTAATCAAGAATGAGTCGTTTGCAAACATAGCGGAGGTTTCTAAAGAGCGAATAAGAAGATGTATTTCATCACTAAACATTTCTGAAAACAAAAGGGAAAACTTTGATCTAGGATTTACTGTCTATAAACTTGCTAAATCGAATATAAAAAAGTGGAGTCAATACACTGGGCAGAGCATCGAACAATTGCAATCAAGTTTAGATTTGTTCTCAGCCTCTCACTTTGCAGAAGGATATACAGAGAAAAATATTGTTATTGAACTTATGCTGCATCAAGGATTCCCATTGGATAGTAAAATTGAACAAGAACAAATGGATAATAATAGTTTATGGGTTTTGGAGCATGAAGAAATACCATTCAAAATGGTTATTTGTCTCAACGAACAGCTATTTTCAACAGTGGTTTCACGAATAAAGGTTAAATATCAGGATGATGTGTTCATATGTTTGGATGAAGCACTATCTAATCAAGAGAAGATTTTATTAAGTGAAACAATGAAAGTGAAAACAATCTGATGAGGGGGAGTAATTTGAGTAAAAAGCTAACTTTTAAATTCGACCCGAATCAGAATTATCAACTTGATTCCATTGCTAGTGTTGTAGATCTCTTTGAAGGCATACATTACCAGGAACAAAAAGAGTTAATGTCAGGTACAGTTGAGGATGTTGTATCAAACTATTCTGCAGATGAATCTTTGGACGAATTTCTATTACAAGACAATCTCCATCTTGTACAACAACGAAATAACGAAAAAAAACGTGGTAGTGAATTGGAGATTATCGAGGATATTTACATTGATGATGGAATGGTTCTTGAAAATACAGGAATTGATTCTGTTCGTGTTCCCCATTTTACTGTTGAAATGGAGACAGGAACTGGAAAAACTTATGTTTATATTCGGACTATACATGAGTTGCGAGAAAAGTACGGGTTCAACAAGTTTATTATTGTGGTTCCAAGTGTCGCAATATATCAGGGAGTATTAAAAACTCTTGAGATTACTAGGAAACATTTTAGACAATTGTATAATAATCGAGAAATATCAGTAATTCCATATGACAGTAGTCGCTTAAATGAAGTGCATTCTTTTGCCTCTAATACTGATTTGACGGTAATGATCATGACAATCGATGCTTTCAACAAAGCATCGAATAACTTTTATAAGCATACGGAGAAACTTCCTGGGGAATGGAAGCCGTATCAGTATGTTCAAGCCATTCGCCCGATTGTCATTCTTGATGAAGCACAGAATTATGAATCAGAAAAATCAAAGGAAGCAATTAGAACTCTTAAACCACTCTTTGTTTTACGATATTCTGCAACGCACAGACACACTCCAAATTTGGTTTATCGCTTGACACCGATGGAAGCTTTCCGAAATAATCTGGTGAAACAAATTGAAGTCATTGGGGTTTCCGAGCTTGGTAATTTCAATGAAAAAGTTTTAAGATTGAATGAAGTAACGAGAAATCCAATAACAGCAAAATTGAAGGCAATGGTTTTAGAGAGTGGGACATTAGTCGAAAAGGAAATAGTATTAAAAAATAATGATGATCTGTTTGGGAAAACAAAAAATCCTGATTATGAAGGGTTCAAGGTAGAGGCTATTCGCTTCGGTAAAAAAGAGGAAGAACAGGTAATTGTGTTTGAGAATGGAGTGGAATTATCTGTAGTCGATTCTATTCTTTCAAAAGAAGCTATATTTCGAGCTCAAATTGAACGAACAATCTCAGTGCATTTAGAGAGACAGGCTGAACTAAAGCCCCAGGGTATCAAGGTTTTATCGTTGTTTTTTATTGACAGAGTAAAGAATTATACCTCAGAAGATGGGCTAATTAAACGATTGTTTGATGAAAGTTTCGAAAGATTAAAGCACCGCTATAACGATTATAAACATTTACCTGCAAATCTTGTTCGTGAAGGTTATTTTGCAAAACCAAAAGCTGATTCATCTGAAGAAGATGCAGTGGATACTGATGGAAGTAACCAAAAACAGAGAGACATGGAAAAGCAAGCATTCGAGCTAATTATGAAAGACAAGGAACAGTTACTTTCTTTCGATGAACCAGTAAGTTTTATATTTGCTCATTCAGCACTTAAAGAGGGTTGGGATAATCCGAATGTTTTTGTAATATGTACACTGAACCAAACAAGCTCTGTCGCAAAGAAGCGACAAGAAATTGGACGGGGATTGCGGCTAGCTGTCGATCAAGAAGGCAAACGAGCAGAAAATCATGATGTCAACGTACTAACGGTTGTCGCAAATGAAAGCTATGAATCCTTCGTTACGAAACTTCAAGACGAGTATATTGAAGACGGTACTGATGCTCCGCCCAAACCAAAAAAACCTGAGCAAGGAAAGTCGAAACGTAATGATCGTCTCTTTTCTTCACAAGAGTTTAAGGATTTTTGGAAAAAACTTAATAGACGTATGCAATATTCACTTACAATTGATACCGAGAAATTAATTGAACAGTGTGTTGAAAAGTTAAACAATACAAAGTTTCCAAATCCATTGATTGAAATTAGTAAAGGACGCTTTGTACTGGCTGATTATAGGATTTCCCTTGACAATGTAGATGGGACGCGGGCTAAACTCCGTATAAAAATGGAAGATACACAAGGTAATAGTCAGGATAATGTTTATTTAGTCGAAGAAAAAGACGACCTAATGAAACTGACTAGGAATGAGCGACTGAGGGGGTTCAAAATTCTCCGTATTGATCAACAATATGGTGAACCATATGTCAAATTCGATAATGAGGTAGTTATTAAAAAATTGGAACCGCATTCGTTTAAGGCGGAGATGGCCGTAAAAGCACAAAAAATAATTGAGTCCTCTGATAAAACGGCTTATCCAATTCCAGATTTTATTAAAAGAGTTGCAAATGAGACTAACCTTACAAAGATAACTATCATTGAAATTTTTAAACGAATGAGAAATGATCAAAAAGAGAAGATCTTTTATAATCCAGAGGGCTGGATCTCTGAATTCTTAGCTCAGGTACGCATTATTTTGAGTGATCATGTAGTAGAGAATATTGATTTTGAATTTGTAGACGATAAAGACGTATATGATTTGGATGAGCTTTTCCCAGATGTACTCAAACAACCACAACGTGAACTTGTTGAGGCAGGGAGTGCTGGTCTATATGACAAGGTTCAAGTTGACTCTGATGTAGAACGAGGATTTGTAAAAAATCTAGTTATAACAGATGCCGAAAAAGAAAATACCGTTCTTTACTTCAAATTTCCGCCAAAATTTAAGATACAGCTTCCAAAGATTATTGGAAACTATAATCCTGATTGGGGAATTATCCGCAATTACCGAGATGGATCTCTTAAATTGGAATTGGTTCGTGAAACGAAGGGCGGGTTGAATTTAGATGAACTCCGCTTTCCGAAAGAAAAGCGGAAAATCCTTTGTGCAGAGAAATATTTTAACAAGTTAGGTATTGGTTATAAAGTCGTAACTGATAAGAGTTATGACTGGTATGATGAACAGAGGATTCAGATGAGCTTGAATTTGAATAGATAGTATAAAAAAAGAAGAAGGGCAGGTGCCCTTCTTCTTTTTTTATAAAAGTAACTAAATAACCGAGCAATTAGGTTCAAGAAGTATTTGGATGTACGTTACTAAAAAATATTCAATGAAAAATCCGATGTTGAACACGTATTGTTCAAGGACAAAAATGGAAACAAATATCTAAAATCTGCTTTAGTTGAAGCATCCCAAACGTAACCGTGCTAAAATGTAAAAAAACCTTTTAAATCAAGGCTTTTTTTGCCGCGGCGGGAGGTGAACCAAAAGCCTGCCCGCATACAGTACAAGTTGAAACTTTTTATCTTCTGTCCAGTGGTTCAATAAAGTAAACGCAAAAATTACAAAAATTAATCAAAAAGCTGCAAGGGAATTGCTTCAGCAGACTGGCCTTTTGTCTATGATTATGAGTATGGAATTGGAATTATCTTTTACTAAGAAATTGACAATTTGCCATGTGATATATTGGCTGGGCGCCATATCAATAGATTAACATGAAGTATTATTGTTCGAGAAACAGCGAGGATTTTGAGATCAATGGGGTGGAGCGGAAGAGCCGGTTAGATTCGGCGATAGGTTTATTTGTCAACAACATCAATTGCTTCATCCATCTCATATATTCCGGAGATGCGTTTAAATAACATTCGTTTTGGGATCAGAATGTCCGAGTAGCTTCTGCAGCTACAGATGTGAGTAGCTGAGGTTTATCTTCGAACGGCAGCATATTCACATTAAGACTGTTCATAGGAGATGTATATGCTGTTTGAATTAATTAGAAGGTTTCTCGATTAAAAGTGATCTTCACAAATCGTTCCATGCCTCCCACAGTGAGGTTGCTTTTCTTTTATTTTCTTTTCTTTTATTTTCTTTTCTTTTATTTTCTTTTATTTTATTTTCTTTTATTTTCTTTTATTTTCTTTTATTTTCTTAAATGAGCTGAACTGTTATTGTTGCAAGAGGCTGGAGCGTGTCGAGCTTTATGATGGACATATCGCTGCAAATTCCAGGGTAAAGTGCCGGCATAACCGACACTATGTTCAAGTTCAAGAACACAGGATTGAATTGAAAATAAGTGGTAATAATTAGTAGACTATTATTTTTTCGTGGTTACCCATTTGAGAATCTATTAATTATTTGTTAGGATATATGGATAATAATAGAATTCAACTGAATAACTAACTACACCAATTAAAGGAGCGGAAAAATGAGCATAAATGTAGAACAATATGAGGATCGAATAGTTGCATTTATTGATATTTTAGGATTTAAGGATCATGTAGAGCGAACAGTAATAGATATTGAGCATTTTAAAAAAATAAAGATTGCATTAAATCATATTGCTGAGAGGAAAGCAGAAAATGATGGTGAACTTCTAAATATGAAAGAGCTGGGTAAAGAAATTACAGTTTTCTCAGACTCGATTGTAATATCATATCCATCTTCTGAGGTATCGGCAGGCTTTTTTCTATTTCTTGATGTTATACATCTTCAAATTGAATTGTTAGCAATTGGAATATTACTACGTGGTGGTATAGCAGCCGGTTTACTCGTCCACGACGATAACATTGTATTTGGTCCAGCAATGATTGAAGCGTACCATTTGGAAAGTAAAGTAGCTAAGTATCCTCGTATTCTTATTGGAAATAGTGCGTTGAGTATTGCAATTAATAATGGGTTTCATTCACCACAAGATGAGGCAGAACAAATAGCAAAGCTATTTATAATAGATGAGGATGATCATAAATTCATTGATTATCTGTCTCAATGGGAAGAAGTAAATACTAACAGAGAGTATCTTGAACTTTTAAGAATAGCTCGAGAATCAATAGTTAATAAGTTAAATGAATTTGATCTTATTAAATTGACAAGACCACTTGAGGAGTTCGAAACAGGGGTTCAAGCTAAATATTTATGGCAGAAAGAGTACTTCAACAGTACACTCGAATCAATTGATCCTAAATACACAATTGGATTACGAATTGATTGAAATGATAATGTAATTATGTAAGTGGAAATACAGTTAATAGGAGTTAGTACTAGTTTGATAGAATCCAGAATACTTTCATCTACATTTACTAGTATTGATGCGTACTCTCTGGATTGTGACACAATATATAAAAAGCAAAGCTAGGGCTTAGAATATGTTTCTGCAATGGATATACTTAATGATTATATATGGGGAATTTATTTTATGAATGATTATCGTACAACTAAGATTGCTAAAGAAGAGTTAAAACTTATTACTCAAATATTATCATCTGAAAAATCTAATCGTATTAAATGTGAGATGCTTTTATATATCATTGAAGGTCAATCGGAGAAAATTTCATTCCTGTAACTTATCATGGAACCTCCAATAAAAATCACCTGACATTACTTGTCAGGTGATTTTTATAAGTAAGATATTACTCATTACGACATCTAATTGCATTCATTAACTTGCGTAATAAGCATAGCATTAAAAGTAATTTCGTCTGATCCCCTATTCTGAAAGGATCAGTCTACTCTTCAAGTGTTGATTGGGCACATCTTTGAAACTCCGTAGGGAGAAGTGCAGGAATATACAAGAGACTTTGAACGCCCGCTGTCCATTGGTTGAGCCTAGCATGAAAGCGTTAATAATCAATTCAGTATTTCAAAACAGATATTCGTTTATCGGATATCTGTTTTTTATTTGAAAGGATTTTGGAAATTGTGACTTATCTCCCTTTATTAGTTAAAAGAGAAGGTTTTTGTCGTTATGTGTAGAATATATTACAGCGTGATTATTAGTTCTTTTGAACTAGGTGAGTAGAATGATTTTATTGTAAAAGTAACTATTTTAATTAACTTGTTTGTCCGTATGGAAACGTATAGGAGATGGTAACGTGAATAGCCGTAATTTATTTTACAGTGCTATGTATGGCGAAATTCGTATTGCCAATAACATGGTTGGAGCTGTTTATGACAATTTGACTAAATTTGATCGTTATTTGGAATTGGCCATCAAAGCAATGCGAGAGAAAGAACAAATAACTGCATCATGGGAAAAAGTTGAAGATCCCGTGGCGCTTCACTTCGATCCGTTAGCCTATGAGATCACAATTCGCGCCTCTTCAACAATTGAAGTCTTTATGGAGGAAAATTATCTTGAATTGAATCTTCAAAACGATATACCGTTCGATTATTCCCATGGGCTCCGATTAGATCAAAACTGGAGTAATCTTCATGAACACCAATTTGAATGTATTCCGTTAAGCCATTCACGTTATCTATTGAAAATCCATGACTCATCATTGTATAACGGAGAGAAGCTTGCTACAACAAGAGATGGTAGTATTGCTTCGATTTCTGAATTTGAAATCTCCAACTTGCTTCAAAATGGGAAGTCTCTTGAAATAATAAGTAAGAGCTATCAGCATACACGAGGTTGTTATCAATTCACGATCGAGGGGGATCTGGATGAAGATCTAGATCTATCAATTAACGGTTTTTTTATCGAACAGAATATTTGGAAAATCTTAAATGGTGGCGGAAAGGTTTACAAGAACGAGATTGGCGAATCCATTCCCTTAAAGGAAGTACATGGTAATAAGTATTTTGTCGCTCGAGGATTTCCGACGCCGAAAGCTCTATTTAACAACGGAGTTCAAGTAAGCTACACAATCAAAGAAATTCCAGTTCCGCATTCGATTGAGATTGTTGGAGAGAGCTTAAGGATTGAGAAGAAAGGTGACCAATACACCACATTGGGAAATACTGTTGCACTGGCGGAAGGATTTATTTATGAACACCCCGATATAAAATTCCCACTGTTCCGTATCACTCAAAATAAGGAACGAGTGTCAGGTAAGCAACGCGGCGGGCAATTAGCAATTAGACTGAAAGATGAAACAGAGGAAGAAGATTTCTTCTCGAAATCCCCGATCGATTATTTTTTTGACCAGGATACAGAGACACTAGAAGGTGTCATCGGAGATAAGCGAGTTAGAATTCTTATTAAGAATTCCAATGCGGATGAAAGAATCCTTTACGTTACTGGAGAAAATTATAAGCAAAAGTTTGAATATAAAGATATTCCAGAAATCTTATCTATTAAAGTCAACACAAGTCAGTTGGACAAACAGAAAAGAGCTGTTCAACGATTAAAGAATGTACCTTTAATTGAACATTTACCTCTTGTTAAGCTCTCGCAGAAAAAGACATCTCATCGGCTTTGGCCTACTTTTGCACAGGAGGAAATACAGAGGTGGTATGTTTTGGACGATGCTTCTCGGGACGGGGTCATTGCACAACGTGAATTCGTAAGAAAAGCATTAGCTACTCCTGATTTTGCGTTGCTCGAAGGTCCTCCTGGTTCAGGAAAAACAACAACAATCCTAGAGTTGATTGTGCAACTAGTTAGACGAGGCAAGCGAATCATGTTATGCGGATCCACTCATGTTGCCATTGATAATGTGCTCGAGAGGTTGAAGGTCGGTGGTCTTATGGAAGGGATCTTTCCTTTACGTATTGGCAAACAGGACTCGGTCAGCGAAGACATTGTGGAATTTTGTTTGGATAAATACGTAGGTCATAAATACTTTGACTTGCTAGTTGAATCAGCTAATCTGGTTTGTGCAACAACAGTAGGAATCCTTCAACATCCATCTTTCCAGTTAACTGGGGATCAGCCGGCGAATCCGATATACGACTATTTGATCATCGATGAATCCAGTAAAACCACTTTTCAGGAATTCCTTATACCTGCAATGTTTGCGAAAAAATGGATTCTAGTCGGGGATATTAAGCAGCTACCTCCGTATAACGAGCGTGAACAAGTTATCGCGGGTATAGACGATAATAGTAAGCTGAATCCATCTCTAAAGAAGGCATGTCTGCTCATCTATCAATACATTCATAATTACAAGGTTCGAATGCCGGTTTGCATTGTTGAATCCAAAGAAGTAATCAATGCGATTCGTCTTGAGCTCACGTCTACAAGACGTGACGAAATCAAGAAAGCTGTCGCTGTCGTCGACACGGATGTTACAACATCGTCACCTTCGTTCTTAACTATTTCAGACGAGCAGATTCGAGCAAGAGATACTGTGATTTGGGCTCTAAATGGTGTGAATGTGTTGTTTGTTAACGAAAAGCTATTCGAACAAATGGAACCTTTTATTCCCAATCATATGGTTGTAATTAAGGAGAATTGGGAGCATAGCAGTCAACACTATCAGGTGAATGCTTTTTATCAGCAACACCCAATCGATCTCCATAACATGTTGAAATTTACTTGGAAAGAAGATCGACACCGGGACAAGCTACCAATTGACTTTATTATAGAACAAAAAAGGTTTTTCAAGGAAAAGACATGGGCCTCCGAGTACGGTTGGCGTATGGTTCGGATATTTGAACTTGAGAATGTTGAGAACTCAAATGCAAAAGTAAGCTACAGACGACAGCTCGAGCTCTTATCACCCAAAACCGCTAGTCCTCAGTCTCTTAGGGATATTGAGGTGGTTAGGGATGTGGCCCTGCCTTCAATTCTCCAAGCACTTCAGGAGGGAGTAGGCAAAAATAGGGATGAATCGTTTATTACAACATTGAACTCTGGTTTTGATCCAGAGGAGAAAAGCAATCGATTTGTAACATTAGATTACCAGCATAGAATGCATCCTGATATTTCTAAATTTCCACGTAAACAGTTTTACCAAGACTTTGCACTGCAAAATTCAAGCCATACTCTAAAGCAGCGCGAATGGACCTATGATCGCTATCCAGCCCGTAATATGTGGTTGGATGTTAATGGAAGAATGAAGAAGTCTAGTAATGAAGCAGAGGTTGCAGCGTTGATAAGGGAACTTCGTCGTTTCATAGAGTGGGCGAACATAAATCAGAATGACCAAAACGAAACTGGACGTTGGGAAGTGGCATGTCTGTCCTTTTACAACAAACAGAGAGAATTGATTGCCGATGCATTAAATAAGCTAGTTGCAAAAGGTGAAAAAAAGCTAGCTAGGTTTAGTATTGGTAACGTTGATATAAAGAATTATACGGTTGACAAGTTTCAAGGTCAGGAAGCAGACCTTACTTTTGTGTCCATGGTACGTACGGAAAGAGGTATGGGATTCATGGATAATCCAAACAGACTTAATGTGGCTATAACTAGAGCTAGATACCAGCGAGTTATCGTTGGTAAGTACAATTACTTTTTAACTAGTGACCAATCGGAGCAGTTAAAGCTTCTTGCCAGAGATTCAATCCACATGACAAATCAATAAGGAGCGTGCTGATATTCATGCGTATTATTCTTCAACGAAAAAGTGGTATTAAGGCGTTCGAAGCTGTATTAACGATCGAATCAATGACACGCAATCGACCAGATATGGTCGAGCTTCTTTTGTATATTAAAGACCAAGGCGGAATGGCCCGGGAACAAGATCTGCACAAAGTGATAGGTGATGAAGTTCCCGTTACGGTTGTGAAGGGAATTATCGAGCATTTAAAGGCAATAGGAATGCTAAAACCAAATGGCTCTATCTCAGGTAAAGGACGAGAGGTTGTTGAAACCGGACTCGTCCCCGTAGAGGAGAGAGGTCTGTTCACTCTGTACTTTATGGAGGATCCTATTCTTCAAGATCGCGTCATTCACTTTGAGAGAAGTGGAAGAAAAAGGCCAACATCGAATACGGTAGTGATGGAGGAATTGCGGTTTACTGGCAACAATTATGTTTCACTAATTGATAATAAAGCGTTTAAAGTCAAGCAATTCGATGGAAATCAAACCTTTGCAAATTTATCAGAAGAAAAGGGCACCTGCCGACTCCGCTGGGATATTGATATGAGTCGCACTAACATCTCACAATTTTCGATTACTGGTGAGCTAAAGAGCGGGGGAGTACAACCTTTCAGATCGGATACGTATATGGCTGATGTGTTAGAAGGCTTCGACATGAAGCGTTTCTTACAGAACATCATCGAATTAGTGAAGCGATCCGAAATGTCTTGGAATCCAGCTACGGAATGTCTAGAAGTTCCCATGTACAATTTGCCAGACCAAGATTATGTCAATTTAAATACTTCATTAAAAGTACCCGCCCTTACTAACTTTATAGGACTAGGAGAATTCGAAGCTTCAGAGTTGCAAGCCGTACCGATCGCTCCGAAAAATTCATCCGATGCGAGAAAGTGGCTCATGCTACTTGTCGCCAAGTTTTTGGGTAGAGGCTACAAAAGTGAAAGAGAATTATTGTTATACCTGGAAGAGTTGAAGGGTAAAAATGCATTTCGTAACTATCGGTATGTCATCGATTCGTTGACACCGGATGAAATGATCTGTGATTTAAGAGAATCAAATCACCAGCAGGCATACTGGAACTTGCAAACTCCTATTGATTTGTTCGTCGATATCGATGACCGTTTTGTAGTGAGACAAAGACAAATTGATCTTGCGGTTGGTCAGCAATTATCCATGTTGGGGTTAGTGAATCAGATCGTAGGCAGTGAACAACCAGATGTACTCGTATTTTCTTCAAAGTTCGTGAAAAATCAAGCGCAAATTAAGAAGTTTGAGCTCTTTCTTCAGGCTTTCCATGAATACGGCGTGCGTAAGGTCTTGCTGGTCACTAAAGAGTCTGTAACGATTCGGGATAGGTCTGTGGAAGTGGAAACGTACGACCATGTATATACAGGTAGTGTCCAACCGCACGACAGATATTTTGCCTTTCGCTCGAATGGGATCTGGCACAGGTATAAAATGACTGCTGAGCTCGACCAGTGCCGATATGACAGAATGCAAGATGCAGATATCCATACGCTAGGCACTTGGAATGATATTACTTTCATGGAGATTTTACCTGAAATATTTCCTGAGAAATTGAACGAGAGACTAAGCTTGGTAGAAGAGGTGCAATACTTATGACAACTTCGGGTGCAGTCCCAATGAAGATTTTTGAAGAAAATCAAACAAACCTCAGTTTGGTGCTTCAAGAGGTTTGGCAGAGAGAATCAACTTCCGTTTCATCCGACAACACGATGCCATTACTTGATACTATTCTGAGCCTCGTGAGACAAGCTACATCGTTTATTTGTATAAGTAGTAGTTCATCGTTGCCAAAAGTACTCATACAGGAAATACCGAAGCTTGCATTGAAGGGAATAAGGTTGTATCTACTCTTGGGTACGCCAGATGATACACTCGCAGAATTTACAGCCGATAAAGCTATTGTCCGGATTGATAATCAGGTAACAGGATTTCAAATTTTAATAGACCCACAAAAAGCGCTTGAAACTAAGAAGGGTTATTTCTTCGGATATAACTGTTTGGAATCGAATGCTAACGGAAGTAACTTTTTTGTATCATTGAATGGGGAACAGTTAAAGGAGGCATTTCATTACTTCGTCTGGAGATTTTGGGGTTCAACGGAGGAGCAGAGAGGTCGTAAACGATTACCTGCTGTTGAGTCTCGAGCGCCATTCGACGTTTATCCACTAATTCAACCTAGGGGATACTTTTATAACAATTGGAACACACAATACCTTACTAACAAGGCTATGGAACTTGCAAGGTCAGCAACTTCTCACATTCAAATAGGCTTGTCCCATTTTGGAATCAGCGAAGAGTTCATGGATATATTAGAAAAAAAATCTCAATTAGGTATTGATGTAAGTCTATACACTGATTTAAAGCACGATCATCGCTTTCTGAAAGAACTACCGCCTAACAGCAACTTTAGGATACATTCGCTCGAGGGGTTAACTAACTTCTTTTTATTAGCCGATGACCGTGAAGGGCTATTGCTCAGTGGGGCAAATCAAGATCAGCAGGAAACTGGAATTATGCTTAGTAGCCTTGAACTTCAGAATTTTCAATCGAGGTTGAAATCGTTGCAAGGGCGTATGTGGACCTTTAATAAACAAGTTACTTTAGGAGAATTGAAGTCGAATGAAATAATGTTCGAAACTTATGAGAATAACATTAACCTTACTCAAATTAAGGATTTAGAAATGATTGAACATGGAGTTTTGGAAACAGAAAACTTACGTAGCTATTTCGAGGGCTCTGTAAAACCAAAGTTCAAAGAGGATGGAACACTTGCAAGAACAATTGTTCATCGCTGGAAACTAGCTCCAAGGGTATTAGATGCCAAAGCAAAAAAGGATCCATTGTACGATTTATGGGAGAAGGAAAAAGGTGCATTTAAGAAACGGGTGCAAGATGTACTGGAATATGCGAGATCAGTTGCTAACGAGAAGCGTACTTTATTAAAATCATTGCTCGGTGTATTTTTTAATCGGGATACTCGTAATGATTTAGAGCGGACCATCAAGGAACTTGAAAGTACTACTATATCAATTGAAAACGGCTCTTTTGACTGGCAGACTGCGCCAACGTTATTAGAAAAAATGGATGAATATATTGCTCAGTTAAAGGAAGAGCAGATGGAATTGCATGAGCAAATAGAGCTTCAAGAGAAGAAGGATACATGGACGAAAGAACGGAAAGAATTGGAGTCCGATCAACAGCGAGTTGATTGGGAGATTATGCAGATTGAAAGCAAAAAAGCTATTATTTCAGAGGAGAAGGATCAAATGTCTCCCGAATTAACGGAGAAATACGAGGAGCTGGCAGCGCAACTTCAAGAAGTCAATGAGAGCATTTTACACATGGAAACCGAGCATGAAGAGTTTTTATCAGCTGTCAAAGCAGATAAAAAAGTATTAGAACTATGTGCATATCTAAATACAGAAATTAATAAGTTTAATAATCTTAGTAAGAATGATAAAAAGAAACACTTTACTGGTAAGGTTGGTCCTTATCTTTCAAGTGAACTGGAGAAAATAGATAAAGCTCATATTTATAACGAGATAACGGAAAGCAATAAAATTTCTGATGCTAAAGAAATGATGAAGTATTGCATGAAGCAGCTTGGGACCCACCAGGATCTACGAATGACACAACATGAAGGTATGCAACACGTAGTAGAGAAATATGAAGGATCGATTAAAGAGCGGCAGGAACTTGAAAAGAAAATGCAAGAAACGATAAAGAAGAATGCAAGTGGTAAGAACGAATTGATTAAGCAACTAGACCAACTTGATCGAGAGAAAAAGAAGTTTGAAAACGAATTGGTTCAAAATCAGAAGAAGCTTGAAAAGTTGGGTGATGAATTTCACTACACGCCACTTAGAAAAGATTTAAAACTTCCATTTCCAGTATCCGTTACAATTCGTTTTCCAACCGAGGTGTTACCTTTAACAGGAGAACTTTACCGCGTTGGTACTACTCGGCAATTAGCAATACGAACTCAGAATGAGTTGGAACTTGGTGAAAAGGAAGCAGTCCGGCTCGGTGCTGAGTTGCTGTTAAAGATAAGCTAATAAAAAACGTATCGAAAACATGCAAGGACCGTTTGGTGACAATCAATCCCGCGGTTCTTGCATGTTTTTATCAAGTATAGAAATTATGTGCTTTATTAAAGCGAGGAAACCTAATATGGCTATTTTTTCTCCTACTTTGGAACAGATTGAAACATTGAAGGTCCCACCTACGGCAGGCGAAAGGTCATTACTTAAAGCATTGGCAACCACATTAGATAACAGTTACGAGGTGTTCTTTCAACCCTGTCTTAATGGTGACAATCCCGACGTCATTGTGATGCGGAAAGGAGTGGGAGTATGGATATTAGAAGTAAAAGACTGGAACCTCGATTACTACTTTGTTAAACGTAATGGCGTTTGGGGACTTAAGAACCATAAAGGGTTCGTAAGTTCACCGGTGGAACAAGCGCGGGAATACAAAAATAATTTGTATGGGTTACATATTGAAGGGTTATTGGAAAAGAAAATTAATAATCGAAATTATTATTCCGTGATTCATTTTGCTGTATATTTTCACAATGAAACGGAGTCCCGGGCATCGAATTTTGTGGATCAAGAAAAAACAAGGGATCGTGCTTATTTTGATATTTTAGGTCATGACTCGCTCAATGAAGAGAGTTTACATAAGATCCTGCAGAAGCGACGACTAGATAAGCCCTCTGTATTGTTTACAAACGAACTGTACGAAAAATTTCTACGATACTTGTCCCCATCTGAACATGCGCTAGAAAATGGTGAGAGCATTACTTATACCAAACGGCAACAGGAATTATCTATAAGTAGGTCGGGGCAACAGAAAGTCAAGGGCGTCGCTGGTGCGGGAAAAACACTTGTGTTGGCAAAAAGAGCTGTTAATGCGCACAAACGAACAGGTGGTAATGTGCTTATTCTTACCTATAACCTTACGCTTGTTAATTATATCCATGATCAAATTAGTCGGGTACGAGAGCAGTTTAAGTGGAGTAGGTTTACAATCATTAACTATCATCAATTTTTTAAAAGCCAAAGTAATAACTATAACTTATTAGTCAGCAATTACACCGATTATGATAATGAGCATTTTTTTGAACAAGTAGCCGCAAAAATCACGAAATACGATGCTATTTTCATTGATGAAATCCAGGATTTTAAGCTGGAATGGCAGAAACTTGTCAAAAACTATTTCTTACAGCGCGGTGGTGAGTTTGTCGTTTTCGGAGACGAGAAGCAAAATATCTACGGTCGGGAGCTGGAGGATCGTAAAATAAGAACACTAATTTCAGGGAAATGGAACAGTCTCACGGAGACGCACCGATTATCCAATAAGGTATGTGAAATAGCGTCCAAGTTTCAGGACAAGTATCTTGTAACCAAATATGAGAAAGATGAGCTTAAGCCGGTTCAAATGCTTTTGGATTTTGATAATGGTTTTGATCATCAAGTTCACTATTATTACGCAGAGCGCTGCACATTGGAGCATGCAGAGAAGCTGTACTCACTGCTAGATGGCTTATCTCTGCACCCGAATGATATCGGGTTTTTAGCAGCGAACTACGACATTCTGCAAAAATTTGATCTATATATCAGAACTTATCGAAATGAGCGGACAACAACTACCTTCGAGGAAAAGGAAATGCATGATAAGTTGAAGGAGGAAGTAACTGATCCAATTTTGCTGAAAATGCAGTTAGATGAGCTCCGAAGGAGCAAGAAGATGAGCTTCTGGATGAATAGAGGTACAAGTAAGCTCTCTACAATTCATAGCTTTAAAGGTTGGGAGATTCGGAACCTGGTCCTGCTATTAGAACCAGGCACACGGGTCGATGAAGGTGGCGCTTCTATTGGAATGGATGAGTTAACATATACTGGACTTACTCGATGCAGAAAACATTTGATACTACTTAATTTTGGCAATGATGGTTACCATTCGTTTTTCATACAGAATCGACAACTCTTCGATCATATGGAGGATTCATGGTGAGTTGCGTTCTGAATTAAACAAATATGCATAGGAACTAAAAGGATTATTTTCCATAGGAACATACATTCCATGACAAACAGATGACCTACTCCTGTGATTTAATTAAAGTAACGGAATGAAAAATGAATCTTAAGGAGACACCACATGGCTACTAAAGTGAAGAACAACGAAGAGATTGAAATAATCAGCCAAGATGCTTGGTTGGAGATGATATATCAACTGCTGAATGAAAATGAACTGCGTAAAATCGCAACCATTATTCAGCCTCAAATTCAAGGTTTTACTTCGAAAAATCAGGGGAAGGCTCCATTAGCTATGCTTCGCAAGAAAACAATTGAGAAGCTCAGGCAAAATTTGAATGAATATATCTGGATGAAAAAGTGGTATGAACCCACGGCCATTAAAACGAAGGAGTCGAAAATAAATTTCGAAGATTTCTATCATAAATCTAGGATTGGAAATACGATTACACCAGCCGAGGCCATTGCATTAACCGGTATATTATATCCCGAGATATTCAATGACAACAAGGACAAAATTCAACAGAACATACAAGGAAAGAAGCATCCTCTGGAGGATCTAGGGACGAAGAAACTTGCTCCTAAAAGGCAGCTTCAATTAAAAGCATTAGCATGGGAAGATGCTTCAGCCAATGAAGAGTTTCGTTTGCTCATAAAAGAAAGTCTGGATCTGCAACTGGAAGTTGAAGGTAGCGTGAAAGACTGGATTCAAGAGAAAAATTCTGTGACAATCGGAGAACTTTCATATCTTGCTTCAACCAAAATGGATGAAATCAATAAATGGACTGAAGGGGAAAAAGCAGTTTTTTTTCAGATGGCATTTCATGATAGTCAAAAGGTACTTTGGAAGATGATCGAAGACCTCTTAAAAGAAAAAAGCGTGCTAGAAAAGGAAGACAAGGCACAAGAGAGAAAGCTAAAAAAGCTAGAGAAGCAAAACAGCGAAAGAGTAGAAGTAGAAACAGCGCTGAAGAGACAGATTACCGAATACGAGAAAAAGTTAGCTGATTCTGAAAAGGAATATAAAAAAATATATGCAGAGAAGCAAGCAGAGATCGAATGTCTTAAGCAACAATATGAATCGAAGGAGCAGGTCGCTGCTACCAAAGTAATAGAAGAACCTCATCTTGTTACGGAGTCCGAATTTGTACTGATTACACGTTTTAACCAAGACGAATATGCTAGTATGCTTCCAACTAGTCAAATTATCACTATTCATGATGTCTCTGACTTACTGGATTGTCAGTTTGAAGAAAACGTAAAATACATATTCATACATTCCGATTGTTTTACATCGCAAGAGCAATTTTACTTAGATGAGAACGTAGAACTCTTTGATCTGTCGTATAAATCGGTAAGCGGTAGTGCCACAGCAGTAACGAGACAAATCATCTACTACCTAGAAGGAGCCATTATCAATGAAATTAACGCGTGAACTTACGAGTGATATAGAAGCACGATTAAAGAAAGCCGTTTTCGTAGGAAGATTAACAACAGAAGAAGAAATGACGTATTCTATGCTTGAACCTGTAAAAGACGGAAATCAGGAATTCCTTATTTTTCATATTAAATGTTTGTCTGATATACCAGACGAAATCTCGCAGCATTTTGCTTATCAGAACAAAATTTTTCGCGGCAGCACGAGAAGCTCAAATAATTTACAGAAAATAAAGACTCAGCTTGTTTTCGATTTTGATCGATTAAAGCCAGAAGAACAGAGAAAAAAGCTACAACAAAGCTTAAAGAACAAACTTGTACTTTTCTCGTTATATTCAAGCAGTACGAATCTTTTCCTAGAAATTCTAAAGATTGAAGAGTTGAAGGATCAACTCATAGAGGATAAATATGAAATTATATCAGGGCCTCTTTTAGGTGTGAATGAAAAAGGAGGAGACTTTGATGAGCGACTTAAACAAAATCGGCCTTTTGTTTTGCCACATCATCCTGATTTATTCCGTAGTCCTTCACTTATTTATCTAGATAAAGTTCTTTATAGCAAAGGGAAAATGAAAACATCAGGCAACCCAACCACCTATTACTTGCAAAATCCGGATGAAGTCCGCTGTATGGAGGTCACGTCTGATTTCTTTAATAACGTGCTGCTCAGACATGGTGATCAAGTATACGTTGTTGCTTCGGGATATTTTCATAAGCTCCATAGAGAAATAGCGGCTAATGGTTTTCCTTTGCATGAAGCTAAGGATAAAAGGCTTGAGAGGAAAAAGAAACAACTATTAACGGGAAATACGAAGACAATAGAGCCAGAATCCAAAGTAATAGAACAAAACCGAAATAAAGTTGAGGCAGGAATTTTCATCGGTGAAACTAATGAGGCTTCATTTCTAAGCAATCTATCTGATAATTCACGTAATGAGGGGTTATATTTTGATCAAACCGACCTCGTGAATTTACATCTGAGCTTAAAAACAAATATGTTATCGATTATTGGAGGTATGTCTGGCACAGGAAAATCACAACTCGCGCTACTTTATGGAAAAACACTTGGACTTGAATATGGGAGACATATAAAATTATTACCTATTTCGCCTTCATATCATGAACCAGGAGATATATTGGGCTTCTTAAACCCAGGCACAGGTTTATATCAAGAGAGTGAAACTGGTCTTGTTAGTTTATTAATAGAAGCTGAGTCAAATCCTGAGCAAATGTATATGTGTATCTTTGATGAGATGAACTTAGCGCAGGTGGAGCATTGGTTTAGTCCGTTTATTTCATTACTAGAATTAGAAAAAAGCAAACGTAAACTTCAATTGTACCATTCACAAATTCAATGTAGGAATGCTTATCCGTCTGAAGTTATGATTGGAGATAATGTTATTTTTGTTGGTACGGTTAACTTTGATGAAACAACCAAAACATTTTCTCAGCGCCTTTTAGATAGAGCGAATGTCATTACACCACGAAAATTAAGCTTCAAGGAAGTTCGCGACATGCGGGAGCAACAAACACCTGGAACATATGTAGCTACTCACATATCGAAATCCATTTACCGAGATGGTTGGATGAGTAGTTTTGTAGGGGATATATCAGATTTGACTGACGACGAGATTGCACTTATGGACCATGTACATGACATTATGCAACAGGCAGACAGCCAACAGGGCATATCTTTTAGGGTGATA
Organism: Paenibacillus sp. J31R30; assembly: GCF_059692115.1. Lineage (NCBI taxonomy): Bacteria > Bacillati > Bacillota > Bacilli > Caryophanales > Paenibacillaceae > Paenibacillus > Paenibacillus sp. J31R30. Next base: position 115,649 of record NZ_JCAUAV010000017.1, read on the forward strand.
CGTGCAATTGCACATTATTTAACCAATGTTCCTATTCTAGCAGATGGTTCAATGGCAGTAAGCCGCGGAACTGCTTTAGATATACAATTTAAGCAGCGGGTCTTATCCAAGATTACTGGAATGGAATCGACTATAGGGAGACTTGTTGGATTTTTTGAGGGCGAAGATTTTCAGGAAGGTTTGCTCGCCACTATTCTTCTATCTGCATCAAGTCAAAAAATTTCAACTTTCGAACATTCGATTCAGTTATTAAAGAAAAAGGCGAAAGAGTTGACGGTACATGGTTATGCTAACTGAGTTGCCTTTTCTCATTAACTTATGGGAAGGGGAAGGCTCGTCGGTTAGACGAATTGCCCTTGATAATCTCGCGTTGCAACAGACAAATATCACCCCAATTCAGATTACAGAAAATCTACAACTCAGTGTAGAGTTATCTGCTTGTGAAGATGAGGAAGAGGTTATTTTTCTTTGGGATCAATTAGTCAACCGTAATGAAACCACGCTGGAAAAACCGATTTTCCTTTCTTTGGAGAGTAAAAAGCACATTTTAGCACGGGGCTCAGAAGAATATCCTTGGCGCTGCGGCTTGTATCAGTATCGAGTTATTTTTAAGGGAATTATCTATTATGGAACATTTGAGATTGTACCTAGAAATGTAACAGAGGAACAAATGGTATCTATACATTTAACTTTGAATCAGATTTTGGAAGGCCTGGTTCAAGATTACTTGAAAATGAAAAGAGCAAGTGCAAATCCAAATGTACTCGAACAATACGCATCATGGAGGTATTTCACTTGGTATAGAGGAGTGGAAAAGCAGCTTCTTCAAGCTATAAAGGCCATTGAGTTGAATTTCGAAGTAGAACTAAAACAAGTCTATGTGATTGAGTCGACCGAACGCAAACAAACATTAATAAGTGCCCGTTGGCATGCATTAGGTAAAGGTGCCAAATACGAAGGGGTTAAGACTTTAAATCGGCGTATGGACCTTCATGCAGATTCCGAATATAATCGTCTAATTAAACACTGGGTAAAGTCGATATTGGTTACGATGGGAACAGTGATAACTCATCTGCAGTCAGATTACGATATCCTCTCTTTAAAGCACGATCGACTTGAAAATGTTATTGAACACGACGAAATGAATCTTCGAGAATTGAGACAACGAAAGGTTGTATCAAGGGTTCATTTGGACCAAATATCTAATACAATCTATGGAAATAAGCAGAATCTAAGTCAGATAGCTAATCAGCTAAGTGAACTTCAAAAGTTTCAGGAACGGTGCCAAATTGACCAAGGAGCATTAAGAAAATCGATCCATACGGCATTTTGGAGAGATGTTGCGGATCAAGCACCTCGTCGATTGTTACTTGGACAGCATCATGCTTATGGTGCAATTCATGAGATTTGGAAGTCTTCAACTTCGTGGAATAAAGTAGATCGTAATCATTCTAAAGAGTTGCTTGTACCAGTTGTTAAACCTACTTCACAATTGTACGAATACTATGTACTCTTTAAGACCATTGAAAGCTTTTGTTGTCTTGGGTTTGAATCACAACATGATACGATTACAGAGCAGTTAAAGAAAAGCTATTACCTAGGAGGCTTACAAGAAGGAACTACTGTAAGGCTGAAAAAGGATTCGAATATTCTTGTAATTACTTTTGACCATCAAGTAGAGAATGTTGAACAAATTGCTCTAGAGAAACAAACCCACTTTTTTAGTCCAGAAGCGAATCGAAGACCAGATATTCGCATTGATTTATATTCCGAACATTCAAATTCAGATGGGCCAAGATTTGTTTCTTCTTTAATTCTGGAAGTAAAGTATCGTCCTATTTGGAATATTTACTCGGACATAGGTTACACCGACACAATGCTGCAAATGTCTAAATACTTTATGATTCGGTATGTGAAAATGGAGAAAGTGATTAAAAGATACGAACGGACACCGATTCATAATGTAATATGTATCTATCCTGGAGATGAAGAAACAGAACCATTAATGGAAACGGGATGTGGGACGTTTCTTCAATTACATCCGGGTGAACAGGGTGACACCGTTGGACTGGATATGTTAGTTTATACTTTTCAAAAATGGCTAGATACGCTATCTTCTTTTAAGAAAAATAACATGAGAGGGTGATTTTCAGATGGAATAATTTATTACAGCTTCGGAAGAAGAATTGCTAGCTCAACAAGCAAGGAACGATGAAACAGAAGAATGTGATAGTTATACTTTCGATGAGGAACCGGAAGTCAGAATGTATAAGAACCACAAACAGCAGACTGGAATACCTCTGTTCAGTCTACGGTAGCAACGCAAGTAACTGCCTTGCGCATATTCTCCGGTACGCCTAAAGATAGAGAGGCATTATGGATCATTATGGCAAGAATAACTCAAAACTAAATTACATACTAATTAAAAAATAAAATGGAGGAATTGAAAGATATGGAAAAACATCCTGCACTAATATATTTGAGAACCATCGAGCGTTAAATTAAAGATGGTACGTTAAGGGATTACCACGGAATATCAGTTATGCACGAGGCTTTGGTTCGAGTGAAAGGTTTAGGGTCTGATTTCGAGTATGATTTTCCGGAAGCAAAAAGTGCAATTGACGCGCTGGGAAAACTAATGGAATCTGACAGTAGTTTTGATGCAGAAGGAATGTGCAAATGGTCGGAGCTCTATGTAACAAAATTTATAAATAATTTAGAAAAGACCGGAATAATAGGTGACTAGCTACTAAAGACAACAGATTCCAGTGACGTGTGAATATGCAGGGACGGTGGTAGAATCAATGAAAAATAAAATTGCCAACGTTGGTCATCATCCTTACCACCCATCAACGGGTCAAAGACGACCAATCGCTCAGATTGAAGGATATTGTATTATTGATACTTACTATTTATCAACGCCGCATGAACTAAATGGGGAGGGAATAACGTTCTTAAAAAGATATACCGACGAAGAATCTATTTTAAATAATGATATTCATGCAGGTTGGAACCATTACAAGGTTACTCTTAACGCGTTTGATAAACTAAAGGAACACTATGCAATTATGACCGAATCGTACGCTGAGTAATTTAATGAAAGATAGTTTAGTTAGAAAAGAACCCGATAACAGATGGAAGCGACTCATTTTTTGGAAGATATGAATATACATTTATCAGTAATCAATAAAAGGTGGGAATGAAACGTTGTCTGTTCAAAACATTCAGCAGTTATTGGGTGAGGTTGGAGAAAAAACGGTTTTATTGCAATTGCACGAAATTTGCAAGAGAGTTAACAGAAATAGCAAGGGTATAACGGAATGGCATGTTTATCCAAACCTTAACGAACTAGGTTATGATACAGTTCTTATAGACTTGAAAAATAAAAGAAAAATAAAAATCGAGGTGAAGACAAGACGCTTTATTTCTGGAAGTTCTACAATATTTCAATTAACCACGAATGAATATAGTTCGTGCGATTTAGTAATAGCATACCTATATGGAGCAGGCGTTTTTTTTGTCGTTCCACCCAGCGTCTTTAATCCAATCACCAACAAGAAAACACAGGCAGTTAATAAATATAGCCTTAACGTGACTGTTACGCAAACGTCAATCCAAACCACACCTTCTTCATCAAATAAAACGCAAATCATGACAACAGTTTCAATGCAACATCAGAGCCATCTAAATAATTGGAATGCCATTGAGAAATTGATGTAATTAGTGAAGGGACCAATGTATTCCGGTCTTATGAATCCTGAAAATGATAAATAACGCTTAATGATCTTATTCATACGAAGTAGTTTATTCCCAAGAGTTATTCCAGTCGATCAATAGGTAGCATAGTAGTTCACGACGATCTATGATTTTCTCTTCGTTTTCAGAACGTATAATGAATGAACATCACAACAAAATTGACAGTAACATGAAAGAATATTTAGACCATCTCGTCAAGGAGCTGGGGCGAATTCCAACAAAACCAAATGAATAAAAAGGCTGCAATCACCCACGGGAGGAACCGAGATGTTTGTAGTCTTTTTTTCTTGCTCCTACAGCTCCATTCCTAATATTCACTTCAATTTATCAATCCCTTTAATTTTGCGACGAGCTCATGTCTTTCAAGGATCTGTTTCTCATAGGCATCTAAAAGATCATTAATTCTTTGCTCAA
>NZ_JCAUAV010000018.1:0-98302 GCF_059692115.1 Paenibacillus sp. J31R30
TCGTCCTATTTGAAAGCTTAATTGCTCATTTGCGTTGCTAGCGAGATTTTGCAATCTCTTTTTTTGAACGATTTCTCGTTCGTGCTTACTCACTCGTTGTTCAGTTTTCAAAGATCAATATTCCATGCACTCTCTGCCGTGTTACCGAAGCAGCGAGAAGTAATGTACCATGTACACTTTTTAATTGCAAGTGTTTTTTTTGTTTCTTTTTCTCAGTCAATCTACATCCCCATTCCACAAGAAACTTCTCTCGAAAAGAATGGCGGACTAGCAATATACCATGGATATAAATGCATTGCAACCCTCATTCGCAAAAAAGTTAAAAGAAGACGACTGCCCCTTCAAGATATAAAGGAACAGTCGTCTCTATTAAGTTCCTATTACAATTACTACAAAGGCACCACGTTGCGCCAGCTGCGCAACGCCGTAACATCTTCCGCGCCCACGGCCGCGTAAGCTTCGCACACGAAGCCCGGGACTTCCGTGCCGTCCCGGAGCTCAACCTTGCCGATCCCGAGCGGAGCCGGGATCGCTGCAGCAAAGCCGCCGAATGCCTCGAGCGGCATCTCCCAGATCTCCAGCTGGATGGCCGCGCCACCCTGCTGTTGCTTGATCATCCCCGGCTTCGCAGGGGATGTTGGCAGCTTCACAAGGCTGTACTTCGCAGCGGATTCATCCTCCCGGATGAACCGCGCTCCACAGCCTTGCATCTGTTTCTCCAGCGGGTAGCCACGCATGTGCAGCCCGCAAACCGCTACCAGCGTCGTTTGCGCAGCACCGGCGCCATCCGCACTTGAACTCGCCTTTGCACTCGCACCCACACTCGCGGCAGCAACCTCCGCCTTCGCACCATCACTAGCGCCAGCCACGAACAACTCCGCCGCCCCACAAATCAACCCTTCCTCTTCCGCTACAGCAAATAGCGTAATCCCAAAAGGCGTCTCCGGAGCCGCATCGCCCGCAGGCACAGCAACCGCGCACAAATCCAGCAGGTTGCAATGGTTTGTATAGCGCCCCATATCGCGATTCGTGCTGATCGGGTCCGCAAGCACCTGCTCGCGTGTCCATGTACCTCCGCAGGTCGGCATGACAAGCACCGCATCCTGCAACAGCTTTCTAGCTTCCAATTTATACCTTTGGAGCTTATGCATCGCAACAAATACCGAGGCTGCATCATACTCAGTAGCAGAACCAGAGCGCAATATCTTCTCCGTCACCGGATAAGCTACACCTGGATTAGCTTCAATAAACGGCCCTATATCAGCCCAGCGTTCTGCCACCCAAGGTCCTTCATATAAAATCGCCGCAGCTTGCGCAAATAAGGTTACGTCCACCTCTACAACTTCGATGCCCTCACGAAGACTAACTTCATATACATAGTCAACAGCTTCTTTCCACGCTGCACGATACTCATCAGCGTAAGGCCCATAGAAGCCCAGTTCACCTTGAGGCAGGAGAACGCGAGCAGGCAATCCCGCTGGTTTCCGCACCACGCTGCGGGACCAAGGATCTTCCGCGTGGACACCGCGCGCCACGCTGTCTACGATAAGCGCATCCGCTAGCGTATGCGCGAAGACCGTGACACAGTCGAGGCTCGCACAGGCGGGAACGACCCCAAGGGTCGGCCACGCGCCGAGACTCGGCTTGTAGCCGACTAGGCGATTCAGCGCTGCCGGCACACGGCCGGAGCCCGCTGTATCCGTACCAAGTGAGAAGACCACTTGGCCACGGGCCACGCTAACGGCTGAGCCTGAGCTCGAGCCGCCGCTGATCAGCTCGGGACGCAGTGCGTTATGCGCGTCTCCGTAAGGACTGCGAGCGCCGACTAAACCCGTCGCGAACTGATCCAGATTCGTTTTGCCTACAGGAATAGCGCCTGCAGCAATTAATCTTTCCACCACACCCGCATGCTCCTCCGGGGTAAACGCATATTCCGCACAGCCTGCCGTTGTAGGCACGCCAGCTAGATCAATGTTATCTTTTATCGCGAAGGGAATCCCCCACAACGGTGCATCGGCTATAGAAAGAGATGACAATCGATCCAAGTACGGCTGGATCACATCCATCGACGGCGGTGTAATCCAAATGTTCATGTCAGCATCCGCTGCGGAACGCTCTACTATGATGGTCATGACCTCCTGTGGAGATAATGCGCCCGTTTCATACTTTTCACGCAAATAAGATATGGTTAACTCTTTTTCCAAACGAACTCCCATAACCCTTCACCTCTCCCTTACGCAGATTGTGCAATACCCAGAATTAATTGACCTGCATGCACCTGATCGCCTGGCTTCACACCAATCATCGAAACATAGCCATCACAAGGCGCGTGCTGCGGGAATTCCATTTTCATACTTTCGAGAATCGCGAGTTGGTCGCCTTTCTTCACTTGTTCGCCTGGGGACACGAGTACTTTCCACACACTGCCCGGCATAATACCACGCACAGCAACAGTCCCTGCAGGCAACTCATCTTCCGGCGCAGCATCACCTGTCTCCTGCTCGGAGACATATTCAGCAAGCCCTTTCGCTTTCCAGCTTTCACGTTCCTCATTGAACGCTACGCGCTGCTCAGTACGGAAGATATCCGCACTTTCTTCTATAGAACTTAAGAATTGTAAATATTCACCTAAATCAAACGTCGTCTCTTGAATGTCAGCCTCATAACGACCGCGAGGGAAATCCTCACGCAGTTGAAGCAACTCTTCCGCGCTCACTTCATAGAATTGGATTTGGTCAAAAAATCTCAACAACCAAGGCTTGCCCGCATGAAAGCTCTCCGTTGAGCGCAGACGATTCCACATTTGGATAGTACGCCCTACGAATTGATATCCGCCTGGACCTTCCATCCCATACACACACATGTAAGCTCCACCGATACCAACAGCATTCTCCGGTGTCCATGTACGCGCAGGGTTGTATTTCGTAGTTACTAGACGATGACGAGGATCAACCGGCGTTGCCACAGGAGCCCCCAAATACACATCCCCTAACCCCAGAACGAGGTAGTTGGCTTCATATACGATTTTTTTAACTTCATCTATCGTGTCTAGTCCGTTAATTCGTTGAATGAATTCAAGGTTGCTCGGGCACCAAGGCGCATCCGGACGCACTCCCTGTTGATAACGTTGAATCGCCAGCTGGGTAGCCGGGTCATCCCATGATAATGGCAAGCGCACAATACGCGAAGGTACACGGAACTGTTCTAATGGAGGAAGAGCAGCGTCGATCTCAACTACCTTTTTACAAGCCTCTGTCACCGTAATTTGCGATGGATCAATATGAATTTGCAAAGAGCGAATACCTGGCGTCAAATCGAGTACCGGAATCGAACCACTTTCGACAATGGCCTGCATCAACGCCTGCACTTGGAAGCGAAGCAGCAAATCCAGCTCTAGCTCACCGTATTCAACGAGCAAGTTTTGGTCCCCGCAGCAGCGGATGGTAATTGGGAATCGGCGGTTCTCCACTTCATGGAAAAGTCGTGGATATTCCGGTGTAATCTCTTCATTCACAGCAGGCAACTGCACGTGTAGCAATTGGTCAAAATGACCCTCGCCAATCGCACGCAGGTTGCTCTCTTGCAGATCACGCAGCGCTTCCGCTTCTGGCAGCGTCAGCAGGTGGAAACGGATCGTGTCGCCAGGGTGCAGCTGACCCAGTTTCCAGAACTCAGCTGATGCCGTCGTCACTGGACACACGAAGCCACCAAGACTCGGCCCGTCAGGTCCAAGAAGAATCGGCATATCGCCGGTCAAATCTAGCGTCCCAATTGCGTAGGCATTATCGTGAATATTAGAAGGGTGAAGTCCCGCTTCCCCACCATCTTCACGTGTCCATAACGGAGCAGGCCCTTTCAAACGAACCCCCGTCCGCGAGGAGTTAAAATGCACTTCCCAGCTCGTTTTTGTCAGTTGATCCAAATACTCTGTGCGCAAAAACTCACCTGTACAATGCGGTCCAGGCACGACTCCAATCGTCCACTCGCGTGTCATCCCTGGGCGATGTTCGATAGCAAGCTCAGTCGCCTCACCACTTAACATCTCGCTGCCTTCATTAACCCCAAGCACATCGCCCGTGCGCAGCGCACGACCGCCGTGCCCCCCGAAGCCGCCCAACGTAAACGTGGCCGAGCTGCCCAGAATCTTCGGCATATCGAGTCCGCCTCCGATGAGCAAATACGTGCGCATGCCTTCTTTGGCCTCGCCGAAGCTCAGCACTTGCCCGCGTGCAGCAAACACAGGACGGTACGTAGCAACCGCCTCTCCGTCGAGCTCCGCTTGCATATCCGCACCTGTTACGCAGAACCACATGTCGCTGCGGAACTTGTAAGAACCGCCACGTAAAGTCATTTCAAGACCAGGCGCATCGTCAGCATTGCCTAGCAATTTATTCCCGATGCGGAACGACAAGGGATCCATCGGTCCGCAAGGCGGCACCCCTACATCCCAATGGCGAATACGACCCGGGAAGTCTTGCACAGTCGTTTGAATACCGCCATCGACGACTTCAAGTGCTCTTTCCGTAGGTTCAAAAGTGTTAAGCAGCTGCGTATATACATTGCCGCTCAGGCAAGCCTCTTCTTGCAGAAGTGCACGTACATACTGCAGATTCGTCGTTAAACCGTACATGCGCGTTTCAGCCAGCGCTTCCACTAATTTATGGATCGCGTCTAAGCGGTCCTTGCCGTGAACAATGATTTTAGCCAACATCGGGTCATATAGTGTCGTTACGGTCAGACCATCTCTGACCCACGTTTCGTTGCGAGCACTGCTTGAGAAAACGGCGCGATCCAACTGCCCTGCACTCGGACGGAACTGTTGAAGGCAATCCTCTGCGTAAATCCGTGCTTGGATACTGTGGCCTTGCGGCTGGCGGATCAAGGATTGCAGATCATTCAGCTCCAATGCCGCTTCACGCACCATCCACTCCACGAGGTCAACGCCCAGCACTTCCTCCGTCACGCCATGCTCTACTTGAAGACGTGTATTGACTTCCAAGAAGTAGAACTCACACGTTTCTGGATCATAGAGATATTCCACCGTTCCCGCACTGCGGTAACCTACTTCTGCAGCCAAACGTTTGGCCGAAGCAAACATCGCCTCACGCACTTCGTCCGAAAGGTTCGGAGCTGGACTCTCTTCAATGACTTTTTGGTTACGGCGTTGAATAGAGCAATCGCGCTCACCGAGCGTTACAACTTCACCCAAGGAGTTGCCGAAAATTTGCACCTCAACGTGGCGCGCACGGGCAATATATTTCTCGAGGAACATGCCCCCGTTCTTGAAATTCGTTTCGGCCAAATGGCGTACGCCATCATAAGCCGCTCTCAGCGTCGCTTCGTCTGCGCACACACGCATGCCGATACCGCCGCCGCCTGCTGTGCTTTTCAGAATAACTGGATAGCCTATGCGTTTTGCTTCCGTTAAAGCTTCCTCCAGCTCCGTGATTAACGGAGTGCCTGGCAGCATCGGCACACCTGCACGTTCGGCAATCTCACGTGCGGAATGCTTCAGTCCGAACATTTCCATTTGCTCCGGCGTAGGTCCGATAAATACAATGCCATGTTCGCGACAAGCGCGGGCAAAATCCGCATTCTCACTCAAGAAGCCATAACCAGGATGGATCGCTTGCGCACCGGTTTCGAGCGCTGTTTGCAGGATCAGCTCCGTATTCAAATAACTCGACTTCGCCGGCCCCTCACCGATCAGAACTGCTTCATCGGCTCCATCCACATGTAAACTATCTTGATCTGCCGCCGTATACACAGCAACGGATTGAACTCCCAATTTGCGTAATGTACGCTCAATACGTACCGCAATCGCGCCACGATTCGCAATTAGCACTTTTGTAAACATCGTAACCACTCCTTCATGTGTATGTTCGTTATTTATCCCAGATGAGCACCTGAATCGGTGTCGGGTTATAGGCATTACATGGATTGTTAAGCTGTGGACAATTGCTGATCAGTGCCATGCTGCTGCCAATGGACTGCATTTCAACATAACATCCTGGTGCGGATACACCATCATCGAATTTCAGACCACCATCGGGTGTCACAGGTACATTCATGAAGAAATTAATGTTCGGCGCCAGATCGCGCTTCGTATACACACCGTCTTGCCCAGCTAATTGCAGCATGAACGTATCGCGACAATTGTGCATCGACAGCTTATCGTGTGAGTAACGTACGGTATTGCTTTGTGCCGAGCACGAGCCGCCAACTGTATCATGACGACCGCAGGTGTCAGCTACGATTTTCAACAATTCTTTACCTGACTCTGCTCTCAGAATAGAACCCGTGCTCAAGTAGATGTTGCTTTGACCTGTGATTGTCGCCACCGCACTGTAGTGATCCTCCGGATTCTCCGCATCATAGAACAACGTGTCTGCCGCCTGATTGCCTTCCAGATCCACGATGCGCATCACTTGTCCTGGCTTCAGGACACGCATCCAGCCATCTCCCGCCTGAATCACTTCACTATATATGGCATCCTCCACTTGACGAGGGCTTTCTACTCGATTAAATACAGCCATACTTCCTGCCTCCTCCGCATTGTCTTTTCTATTAAGAACCTAACAGTGTGTGGTATTCCCATGTATTTTCAAAAGCTCGGCGATTCTCCGGGCGATAATTCAAGCAAAAATCATCTTCATTAACAGGCGATGCTGCGAGCACTTCGATTTTGACAGGTACGGAAGGGTAACTCTCTCTCGGATCAAGCGGGTTCGGCGTGTTGGACAGGACTACTAATGTATCTAGCTCCGTCCTTAGCGTGACCGTTGCCCCTGCTGGACAGTGATCTAAGCTGAGCCGCATATCCCCGTTATCATCCACGACGACTTTGGAGAATAGATTCACCACTGGCATCATATCCCGCATGCTTAGGCCATTACGAACCAGTTCAACTGCAAAGTTCTCTTGACCGCTCCGCAGCCAATCATTGCGTAGCTCCTGATAGTTCGTTGACCCGTACTTGGCATCTGTCGCCGCACGGCTTGTGTATCCGCTAAGTGGATCATGCCAGCCTAGGCTGTCTTCCACGATACTCACCATCGCACGACCGTTATCGCTCATCAGCACATTCCCTCGGGTTAAATGAGCGGTGTGCTGCGCCTTCAATGTATCTGGCATATTGTAGCGCTCCGTCAGATCCTTCGCGTGGTACAACTGGATCGACACATTCGCGCCCGCTTCCAGCGCAGTCAAACGAATCAACTTTCCTTTGCCAATCGTCCCTGACCATTTATCCCCTGGCCCGATATCTTTGCTCCAAATGTTCCCCATGCTATCGCTCTCCTTCGCTTTTTTCTTAAACAAAAAGGGAGACATCACAAGACCCATTGTCTTGGTGATATCTCCCAGGTTTTTATCCTTCCGTGTCACTCTCTCACAAGAGTGGTTTACTCTCGGACCAGCCCGTAACGTAACGGCGGAACCCTAGTAAACAATCGTATTCGTTTGTGTTACTAAACATAACATCGTTGATGATATGTGTCAATAACTTCTAACTATTTTAGCTAATCGGCATAAAATACTTCTCACAGCCCTAATAATGTGTTATATTAACTTACACAAACAACAAATATCTAACATCATTGATGAAATGGTTAACATCCTTACATATAAGTTATGAAACATCACATACAAAGTTTTCTAGGGTTCCGCGGGCGGCATTGTTTCCGGTCTGGACCAAGAGGAGACGCACAGCTAAAGACTGTGTTCACGGAGGGATAAAAGCCCGGGAGATATCTGCACGTTAGATATCCCCTTGGCTTTTTTGCATATAACCCGCTCCCGAGTTCACAACAGCCAATTACTGATGAGGAGTGTTTCCGCTATGACCAAAGAAGTCACACTACGTAAATCACTAAGCCTTTTCCAAGTTGTCTACATGGGGCTCGCCTGGATGACACCGATGATTTATTTCTCCATCTATGGGATTGCGTATGAGAATGCACATGGAATGCTAACGCAAGCCTACCTTCTGGCCTTCATCGCCATCTTCTTCACCGCGTATAGCTATGGTGTGATGTCAAAGGTGTTTCCGACTTCCGGTTCAGCCTACACCTACACCAAAAAAAGCATCCATCCCTATCTCGGCTTTCTTGTGGGGTGGGCGCTCCTCCTGGACTACTTCTTCTCTCCCATCATCGCGTGCCTAACCTTCGGCATTTATCTGCATGCTCAATTCCCATCCATTCCCGCTTACGTGTGGATTATCGGACTTAATATCGTCCTCGGCCTCATTAATATCATTGGCATCAAGTTTTCCGCGAATATCAGCAAATTGTTCGTCTGGATTCAAATTGTGTTTATTGCTGTGTTTTGCTTCTTCCTATTCCGAAACTTATCTGGCGTTGGTGAGATTAACCCGCTTGGGCCGTTTCTGCAAACGGATGTGCCTTTCTCTACGATTCTCGCTGGTGCTTCTATTATCTGCTTCTCCTTCTTAGGCTTTGATACGGTTACGACAATGGCAGAGGAAACCATTAATTCCGAGAAAACCATTCCGCGAGCCATCATGATCATCATCATCGTAGCCAGTATTCTCTATTTAGTGCCATCTTTTCTAACACAGCTCGTGTATCCGCATCTGACTTTCGTAAACATCGACTCTGCCGGCTTTGAAATTGTTAAAATGGTAGGCGGGGCAGCACTGAGCTCTGTGTTCCTCACCGTTTTGATTCTTGCGATCTTCACCCAAGGGTTATCGTCGGTTACCAGCGTGTCGCGCCTCCTCTTTGTGTTGGGGCGAGATAACGTACTCCCTAAACGGGTATTCGCATTCCTTCATCCGAAGTTCAACACACCAGTCATCAACATCGTGATCGTTAGTGTCGTCTCCCTGCTCGCTCTCGTGATCTCCCTGGATAATGCCGTGAAATTCGTTAATTTCGGCGCCCTGACCGCCTTCTTCTTCGTTAACGTATCCGTTATTGCACAAAAGTACATGAAAGAACGCCAACGTTCGCCGAAGCAAACGTTCCTGTATCTCGTGCTTCCATTGCTTGGCGCTGGATTCATCGGCTATCTGCTGTCACTGCTGGATAAGGACGCTTTATGGATGGGCGGAACGTGGCTATTAATCGGGGTTGTCTATCACCTGGTTCAAAAGCGTGCCGCTCAAACCAAAGAGGCCGCAGTCGGCATGCGGGCAACTCGCTCCACTCCACTAAACTAGCGTAGAACCAGAAGAACCTGAGGATTTCCTCAGGTTCTTCTTTTGTGAGGCTATGTGTCGCTGCTCAACTCGGGAAGCATGATTCTTTACTTGTTTGAAGCGCAGCTGGACAGGTGGTTTCGGGTTTCGGGTTTCGGGTTTCGGGTTTCGCTCTACTCCCCGCGCTTCCGCACCGCCGTCCCTTCCCCTACTTCCGATCCGCCGGGAACACCAGCCCGATCTGTCTCCGCGCCTCATCCATGATCGCCATGGCAGCGCTGGAATTGGCATGCGAGTTCGTCGCAGATTCCAGCTCGCCTTGCTTGATCAACCGACTGAATTCCTCCGCCTCGTAGCGCATGGTTCTCGCGCTCTGCTCCTGCGTCAAATCCTCGACGGAGCCGTCGCGGTAACGGATTTGCACCTTCTCCGGTTGGTTAATTTTATCAATGACCATGGTCGCTAGCTCACCTTGAATCTCAGCAGGCAGGTAGGAGCTGGCGATTTTGGAATGCTGAATCACAGCATCCATCTCTTCGTAGCTCAGCAACAGGCTGCCCTCGCCATCGACGCCTGATTCTAGCATCACTGCACTCGCCTGTACTTTCTCTGGTGCGCCAAACAAGACAACCAACGGATAAATACAATAAACACCTAAATCCATCATCGAGCCATTTGAAAAAATAGGATTGAACGCATTTAACACGGTTCCCTGCTTGTAAGCATCATATCTGGATGAATATTGGCAATAACTCGCAAAATAACGCCTTACTTTCCCAAGCTTATGTAAATTCTCTTGAACGACTTTAAAATTAGGCATGAGCGTTGATTTCAACGCTTCCATAAACACAACCTGATGATTGCGCGCAGCATCAATCATTGCAGCAAGCTCCGTACTATTGGAAGCCGCAGGCTTTTCACAAATCACATGCTTGCCATGCTTCATGCAATGAACCGCATACTGCGCATGCAGCGAGTTAGGGCTCGCTATATATACAGCATCAAACGCATCACTCTGCGCAAAAGTAGTCAAATCTGTGAAGCGATTCTCCACATTGAATTTCTCTGCGAATTCCGCTGCCTTTTCTTCCGTGCGGGAGTATACAGCCGTCAACTCGAACTCTCCTGTTTCAAGCGCCGCATGTATGAATTCCTCTGTGATCCAGTTCGTACCAATAACTGCAAAACGTATCATTTTCCCCATGACTCCTTCACCTTGCTATAGTCTGTGACCTATACCCTATCAAATTCAACCTCCGAATTCAATTGCCTTGTTGCTCTACTAGCTTCGAACTTACTGCAGCTTCCCATAATGCTTGATTTTCACTTTGGTTTGACAATGAATCTCGACTTCAGGGTATACCTCGCGCCAGTCCATGGCCTTCCATTCTTTATAAGAAACGATACCCTTAATAGCGCCACCCAACCCGATACTATCCACGTTATGCTTCTGCATCTCCTTCAGCATCATTTCCATCTGTTCGCTAATTCTATCTGAAATTTTGGATTCGAGTGTATGCCGGTCCTCTTCCTTACTGATTTTCAAATCTCCGACATACTCCAGAATAGCTCCGTTTAGTGATATATCAAAATCCACCCTAAATGAGCCAGATCCCGATCGAGATGCTTTGACATGCCTTTTGCTAATGAGTGCGTCAAATAGCACAAGCTCCTTGGCTTCATTTTCTTTATTTAGAAGCAGCGGTAACGAACCCAACTTGAAATCCCCGCGAAGCATGGCGAAATAAAGCGATTTTTTCGTATCGATCTTCAATCGATACCGTTCGTCCCGAAAAAGGGCAATTCCCTCGATTTCGACATGATCTCCGCCATCTTTAATAATGGGAGCAACAGGATCAATGCCATCGTCATAATAATCTCTTGTGAAATCATATAAGGTAACTTTCGGAACGGTCTGAGCCTGCGATTCCGTTTCCAGCATACGATCAATATACTGTCCTGTTTGCAAGAAGTTGGTGTATTTTTTCTTCAAGATACCATGGGCTTCCCCGTCCACAACCGTGACTTTAACACGTGGTGAGATCGAAGGATCTCTCACTAAGGTATCGATATCGTCCCAGAAGCCTCGCTGAGCTAACGTTAGCCCGAACATGACATTGCGCAGCTGTCCACTAACCAGAACTAACTGTGTTTGTCTGGAGAGGTCAACCTTTGCGCTTTTACTGCTGTGCGAAATGGTTGTCAATACCTCCCTCGCTCCTTTGGAATCGGTAGAAGAAAGCGGGATACTGTTTGTGACCTTGAGCATATCCCCTGGCATTAAATCAAAGCCTATCGTATGGGTCAAACCGATTTTCTCCAGAATGCGTTGATCATTACCACAACCTAAAAGTAGGAGCAACACGCTAATCATCAGGCATCCAAACCGAATCTTAAGCAAGCTGTTTTCGCCACCTTTGAATAGAAAGAATACCAATTAAACAGATCGGCAAGCCAAAGGACAGACTAATGTTGATATACCCGATAAAAAACAACCATTTGCCCGCCTCATCCAAGACACTTGGAATAAACGAGATCAGATAGGTCGTAATCATGACATACAAGGTTATTTTGTTCGCTTTCGTATGCTTGAAAATCTGTTGCATGTTCATGCTTGCAGCCCAGTGATACATCACAATTGTAATAATGACAGTGAATACAAAAAAACCAAAAAGCACATTCTCCACTCTCTCCATAAACGGAAATTTAACGTAAGCGAGTAGATCGAGGAAAGGAAACATAATAAGCTTAAGTTGCTGCAAACTATAAAATCCAAAGCAAATAACAGTTACGCTCAAATAAAACAAGAAGGTAAGTACATTGCCCAGTTGTACAGCCGTGAAAAATCTCGTCTTAGGCTGAATAAAGGGAAATAAAAGTAAACTGAATTCATACCCTTGAAATGAGCCATACAGGTTCAACCCACCTTTCCAGAATTCTTTCCCTTCCTTGAATACATAATGGGTGTATCTCGATAACTTCAAGTCATTCATAAAGGTAAGCTCCAAGAACATCATCCACATTACTAAATAGAAGAAGACCGTACTTGCCTTCGCAATCGTGTAGATGCCTTTGATAACTAACACATACGCCAGGAGACTCATCGCAAACATGAAAACCATCGGATTTGTTGTAGGGAATGCCGTCACTTGGAAAATCAGTACATAGATCTTAGTGACCAAACTCGCTGATAATGACCATGCAAGCGACATGATGACATACAAAGGATAAATGATCCACTTCGGTAGATACCTTTCAAAAATGGCGTATATACTTTCCCCTTTTCCCATCTTCCACACGATCCACATCAAATATATATTAAACGCAACTACACCCGCGATGATGAAAAGCATAAGCCAACCGTTATAGCCAAAATATTCAGCAGCAACCCGAGGCAAGGCAAAGATACCGACACCAATCTGTATCATTGGAATTAAAATGAAGATGTGGAAACTGTTCAGCTTCTCTTTCACGCTCGGATCATCCTTATTTTCTCATTTTATTCTTCGTGGAATTCGCCGTTTTCACTTGATTAGGTCGTGATGTCAGTATGGAGAATGGGCCTCGGATGAAAACATCCCTCCAATCACTCCATTTCGCAGGTGCAACTGGTGTGATATAGGAAGTACCCAAACTTGTTAATCCACAAAGATGGATCACAATGTAGCTGATCCCCATCATGAGCCCGAAGTTCCCCCAAATACCTGCCAGCAGAATTAAACCGAAACGAATAAGACGAATCGAAGCACTCATCACATAACTAGGAATAACGAATGACGCTATTGCGGACGAGGCAACGGCAATGATGAGAATGTTACTTGTGAGCCCCGCTTGAACAGCCGCTTGTCCAATTACGATACCGCCTACGATACCGATGGTTTGCCCGATTTTGGTCGGCAGACGCGCCCCGGCTTCCCGCAATAGCTCGATTGTAATTTCCATCAGCATCGCTTCATACACAGGAGGGAAGGGTACCCTGCTTCGCGACTCTCTCAAAGTTAATAGCAAAGCCTCTGGGATCATTTCATAATGATACGTAGTCACCGATACATAAATAGCTGTAAAAGATATGGCCATCACGAAAGCGATAAATCGAAGCAGCCTTGTGGCGGTTCCAATCGTCCATCTCTGATAATAATCATCCGCGGAGGAGAAAAAGTCGAAGAAGGCCGTCGGACCGCTCACCACTGCCGGACTTCCATCGATGATGGCTAGAATCTTGCCTGAAATTAATTTGGAAACTGCGGTATCCGGGCGCTCCGTTAGTAAGAATTGTGGAAATAACGAATTCGGCACATCATCGATGTGCTGTGTGAACATATTGCCATCATAGATCGCGTCAACCTCGATCCCTCGAATACGGCGAACAAACTCGTCAACCAGATCCATGTTCACAATGCCTTTGAGATACAGGACGAATACGACGGTTTTGGTGACTTCACCCACTTCTAGTTTGATCACTTTCAAATGGGAGCTTTTTACCCGTCTTCGAACTAAGGAGAGATTCGTGCCCGCCGTTTCTGTAAACGAATCATGCGGCCCGGTAATAACGGTCTCGGTTTCGGACTGTTCCACGCTCCTTGCTTGAGGCCCATACAGAAAGACGAGATACACCTTCTCATTATGAAAAATAGCCACTTGCCCAGATAAGATTCCCACGACGATCTTCTTAGGGTCATCCGATACTTCAAATTGAGACTGTTCCAAAATGGAGCTTAGATCATCTGTTTGCACATTAGATAAGGGATCTAACACTTCCCGAGACAATTGCACGTGATCAATGAGATGCGGAAAATAGATAATATCAACTTGGATATTCGGCATGTTTCGATGAAACACATCGATGCAATCCTCAAATTGGTATAGGATATGAGCTAATGACAACGGCTCATTATTGTCGGTCAGGTCATCTAGAGCAGGTATCTCAAACCGCTTAGGCTCCCTTTCTGTTTTCCGCGAAAAGGAAAATAATAAACGATCCCATACGGCCATGCACGATCCCCTCCACCTAGAGCTTTCCTTTATTCTGAGCAGTTCCGCTTAAAATATTCCATATTGCCCATAAGTTGCGCATTGGCGTACACCTTGACATGTAACCAAATGGTTTCATATAATAGAATACGTAACCAAATGGTTCCGCATTTACGGACCGATGGAAAAGTGATTTTGCGGGAAAACTAAGTAGAGAGCTTTATTTTTGAAGGGAGATTGTCTGATGCAAGAGGAGCTTCTGAAAAAGCTCGCTATAAAAAAGGAAGAGCACTTGTCATGCAAGCGCCTGAGGGCTATGTACTCGGTGTCGAGGAAGATGGGGCGCCGAGCGGTACTTATGATTTTGTTCAGCTTTTTGTTAATAATGCTGCTGAAGTGAACACTTGGGTCCATAAAGCGATTGCCTATTTGAATGAGGATGCTTTGTTCTGGATCACGTATCCTAAGCAAAGCTCGAAGATCAAAACAGATATTAACCGAGACAGTCTATTCGGGCTGGTTGCCGATACGACTGATTACCGCGCAGTTAGTAATGTCGCGGTGGATGATACATGGTCCGCTCTGCGATTTCGTCATACGAGTAAGGTAAAAAGTAAATAACGATTACATCACTGGAGGCCTTTTACTATGGAAAATCACATGCAAACCCTATCTGATATTAAACAAACACTCATTTTCAATGCGCCGATTCAAAAAGTTTGGAATGCCGTAGCCACTTCTGAAGGCATTGCCGTATGGTTCATGCCGAATAATTTCATGCCGGAAATCGGCTACGAATTCCATTTGGAAGCTGGCCCTTTCGGTAAATCCCCTTGTAAGGTTACTGAACTAGACCCTCCGAATCGATTGACCTTTTCCTGGGGGAAAGACTGGTTTCTAACCTTTGAATTGTCAGATCTTGATGGCAGAACAGAATTCACCCTAACTCATGGCGGTTGGGATATCGATAAGGTCACCGAATTCGGTCAACCGCATGAAGATGTTCGCGGGAACATGGCGCAAGGTTGGGCAGGTATCGTCCTTAGACTTACTGCTTACGTCGAGGCTTAAGATGGCCATTCCCGCGCAAAAGCATGACGTCTTTCAGGCCATAGCCGATCCGACGCGACGACATTTGCTGCAGCTACTGGGTGATGAGGAAATGCCTGTCACCGCCATCTCTAGCCATTTTCCAATGAGCCGTACGGCCGTTTCGAAGCACCTTCGCATACTTGCCGAAGCAGGTCTCGTGAAGGAACGCAAGGTGGGCCGCGAAACCCGATACCGATTGGAGGCCGAGCCGCTGATGGAGCTCAAACGTTGGCTATCCTATTATGAGCGCTATTGGGAAAACAAGCTCAATGTGCTCAAACGCTTCGTCGAACAGGATGATGACGCAGC
Organism: Paenibacillus sp. J31R30; assembly: GCF_059692115.1. Classification (NCBI taxonomy): domain Bacteria; kingdom Bacillati; phylum Bacillota; class Bacilli; order Caryophanales; family Paenibacillaceae; genus Paenibacillus; species Paenibacillus sp. J31R30. The sequence goes on from NZ_JCAUAV010000018.1 coordinate 15,536, forward strand.
TGGGCTTACGTTCTCACCTCTTGAAGTTGTGGATCCGAACAAATAGAAGTTATTGCGTGAGAGAGTCTCCCCTTCCGGGAGGCTCATTTGCGTTTTCGCGGTAGGGGCGCCTATATTCACACCCCTTTCTTCAATCCGTTTTTAGCTTACTAAAAGTAATTTACTTACTTGACTAAACATTTCCAGAGGCGTATCATTAATTACATAAAGTAACTAAATATATTTAAGTAAATAAACTTATGATGAATTAAAGGAGATGTGCGCTATGATTTCACCGATTTTTGTAGGCCACGGTTCGCCCATGATGGCTCTTCAGGATACTGCATGTACACAATTTCTGCTCGATTACGGTAAAAAGTTGTCGCCCAAAGCGATCGTCCTCTTCACCGCACATTGGGAAACAGAAGTACTCACCATATCTTCCACCAATGATGTGTACGAAACGATTTACGATTTCCGCGGCTTCCCCGATGAGCTATTTCAGCTAAAATATCCCGCCAAAGGTGACGTTGCTCTCGCGCAATCGATCGCGGAACGGTTTCAGGCGAAAGATATTCCCGTGCAGTTCGATCGCACACGCGGCCTAGATCATGGCTCTTGGGTTCCGTTGTTAAGGATGTTCCCGACACCAGAATGCCCTGTCATTCAAGTGTCCGTGAATCCATACCTGCCGCCTGCCGAGCAGTATCGGATCGGCGAAGCCTTGCGTGGACTCGATCAGGAAGACGTCCTGATCATCGGTAGCGGCGCCACAGTGCATAACCTGCGCGCGTTGAACTGGAACGCCACCGAGCCGGATGCTTGGGCGGTTGCATTTGACGATTGGCTTGCTGCCAACATGCAAGCTCAGAACTTAGAGGCGTTGTTCAACTACGCCGCAGAAGCACCGAATGCGAAGATGGCGGTACCACGCCCCGAGCATTTCATTCCGCTATTCATCGCGATGGGCAGCGGCGACCCTGGGCGGCCTGTCGAGATCATTCACCGCAGCTATGAAGTCGGTTCGCTGAGCTATCTAGCCGTGTCATTTTAAGCAGCATGAAATTGGTTGGTTTGCACATGCTAACATAACCAATTCCAACAAACAGAGGTGCTCTGGCTTTGACATGGACGACTCGCATCATTCAAATCTTATTGGCAGCAGCGTATGTCATGTTTGGGATTTTGAAGCTGTCTACCCATGACCTGCAAATGAAAATCTTCACGTCCACCTATGGATACACTGTAGGGTTCATGTACATCGTTGGCGCCGTAGAGCTAGTCGCCGGCATCGGGCTTATCATCGGCCTGTGGCGCCCGCGGATTGCGCTCCTCTCCGCAGGCGTCATCGCCATGATTATGGCTAGCGCCATGCTGACCCACATCCGCTCCCACGAGGGGATGCGCACCGCGGTGCTGCCGCTCATTTTCCTCCTTATGGCGATATTCGTTGTTGTGAGCAGCTCACGTCAACGTGAACGGGAGCGAGAGAGGGCCTAAGCGGCGTCATTACGCCAAAAAAGCGTGCGAGCCAATGGCCCGTTCGCTTTTTTTACTTACCCGATACTACCGAAACCTACTCGGACTTCATCGCTTCTTGTTCAACCCTTTGCATAAACTCATGCACCACTTTCAGGTTGCTTTTCTCGCTGCCGAGCTTCAACATCGCTCTTCCAACAAAATTAACACCTTTATTGTGACCCTCATAAATAAATTTCGTATGCGTATGATCGATCTTAATTAACCGAAACGTAAGCTTGATCTCAAACGCCTTTCCCAAGACAAAGCTGATCGTCTTCCGCTTCTCGCTCTCCTGATCTTCATATGCTAAGGTTTCAACGATATACGTTTCCACACGTTTGCCTTCTCGGTACTTCTGCTGATGCTTGGCCCCCGCTTCCGTTTCACTCTTCTCCATGAGCGTATGTTCCTCTACTTTAGGCATAATTCGCTTGATATTTTTATCCGAAAATAAGGCCCATACCTTCTCAATCTCTGCTCTAATTACGATTTCTTCTTTCCATTCGATCATGTATGCTCATCCTTCCCCGAAGCCAGAAATTCATCGATTTCCCCAGCCTGCTCTTGCAGTTCTTCAATTTGTTTCTGTATCTGTTCTCTTTTCTGTACCAACAATTCGTCCAAATGAGCGAAAGACTCATCCGCCATCACGGAACGCATTTCCTGTATCGTAAAGCCAAATTTGATTAATAGAACAGCTAGAAAGTAGCTTCCATCATCGTAATACCGATAATTGTTCATCGGGTCAATCGAAGCAGGCTCAAGCAGCCCCACTTCTGCATAATACCGCAATGTATCTTTGCTTAACCCCGTCATTTCCGAGAACTCACTAATCTTGTACATCTTTCCCTCCCATGAAAATAATAAACCGTTGGGTGCACTACAGGGTCAAGAGGCCTTCTGCCCGAGAGCCATCGTTCTTCGGAGGGAACACGACCCATAGCCCCACATTGACAAAAGGAAGCGCTGCCACAATTCCTTACACGCAACATGCAGATCCTCCATTCAAATTTGACCTTCTATTCTAGAATTGCATCCATATCATCTTTATTCTGCCGATATTATATCATTAAGTAACTGACACTACTTGCTTCTTTATCACTATGTAAGTTTCCGCAAAAAAAAAGAGACCCACAGCAACGGGCCGCGAGTCTTAAGGTATATATATTTAAAAGGGGGTCGAATTTCATTATAGGCCCCGAACCTTAAGGAGAGATGAAATTCAGATGTCATTTACGTGACAAATGATTCCTCCTTTGTTACAGCTTGCACCCATCCTATTTCCGACAGTTTACTTTGCTTTGATTGGAATATAGATATCCATCTCTACAAGCTCGTGCAGGTTGGCATGACAGCGCTCATCATAGTATTCAAACTCGGCGCCCCCCGCATGCTCATACCCTGAATGAGGAAACCATTCCGTGAAAATCGTGTTCCACGTACTCTGAATGGACGCAACAAACTGATCCTGAGGCACCTTCGGTGTCGTAAATACAGCGTAATTCGCCTCTGGAAACTCACGGCACACCAGATTCTCTGGCACATTCTCGAAGCTCGTCGCCTCCATCCCGATGATGTAGGTCATATCTCCGCTCTCCAAGTCAACATCCGCGCAGACCCCAATCTCGACTGGCAGCCCTGTGTGAACGCGGTTCGGGATGTGTTCCCCCAGCCCTTCTTGCATGTATTTTTGCCAAAAAGCAGGAATATCTCGAAGATTTTCCCCCTCTTTGCACGAGGTCTTTAATTCATACCCAATTAATTTGAATCCTGGTTTCGTTTTCAAAGCGTAGTTCATACGTATTCCTCCTAAATAGGGATTAAACTTCCGATCCAGCACATTCACTTTGGGATAACTAGGCGGTCGAATGCCTTCCTTGCGGTAAGCAAGCGGCGTACGTTCAAACACCTTTTTGAATGCCCGCGTGAAATTCTCTGGTGACCCAAAGCCATTATCGAAGGCAATATCGATTAATTTCTGATCCGTATGTGCGATTTGATAAGCCGCTCTCGCTAATCTTCTCTTGCGAACATATTCCATCACAGCGTCCCCCACCATGGTTTGAAAGACCCGATGGAAATGAAAGGCTGAGAAGCAGGCTACCTCGGCTAAGCACTCCACGGACAGCGATCCCGATAGATGTTCCTCAATATGATCCAGCGTCATCTGAATCCGCGACTCATAAGTGGTGTCCATCTTTTGCCTCCTTCAGCTTGTTAACCTCAGTTTACGCCATTCGGAACTACGCTTCTTGATATTTCTTGCTCCTATCTCCAACTCCCTTTGGAAGCAACGGAGTAGGTCTTGTACTGATTCTTCCCCTTAATCTCCAGAAGATTCAGTTGCAGACCGTAGGCACAGCCGCCGTCGATCCCGATTTTATCCGTATCAAACCACACATCCGCTTTGCCGTGAATATCCTTCGTCGTCGTGTGCCCGAATACAACAGGCTTCTTCACAACCGTTTTCTGCTGCACGAATGGCGCACGAATCCAGATAAAGTCCCGCTCCGGCTGCGTTTTCCAGTCTGCATAGGCAGGATTTAGCCCAGCATGTACAAAGATATGCGTGTCAGTCTCGTGATACAGCGGCAGATCCCGTAGAAATGCAAGATGCTCGCCGCAATTCGCCCGAATGCGCTCCTTCGCTGTTTTCAAATCAAAGTCCCTAACACCGCTGAAGCTTTGGAATGTCTGAATGCCGCCATGCTCGAAAAACTTCATCTCCGTCAAAGCATCCGTCTCGCCCATCACTTCCAGAAAGCGTTGATCATGATTCCCTTTGAGAGCAATCGCCCCTTTTTCACGAACCAAATGCATCACATGCTCCACGGTCTCCCGGCTCGCTGGCCCCCGATCCACATAATCTCCAAGCAGAACAAGCTGATCCTCTTCCGCATTGAACTTTACTTTATCTAGTAACTCCTTAAATTCATCCGCACAGCCGTGGATATCGCTGACTGCTAGTAATCGTTTCATAGACCGTTCCCCCTGATGTTGCGCTCCGTACCCAATCTATCTTATTTACGGGCATCTATTAGATTTAGCATGACTATCTATTATTCTATTTTAGCATAGTCATTACCTGTCTTGAACGATTGGTAACTTATGAAATATGAGAAAAAAGGACGCCCTGATGGACGTCCTCCAAAAACGAATTAATTGATAAACTGAACAAATTGTAAGAATCTCTTCAGCATTACCGCGGCTTCTGCTCTTGTCGCCGGAGCTGCTGGAACAAATTCCGTTGCGGTTACGCCATTTACAATACCAGCGCTTACCGCAACAGCTACGGCATCTTTGGACCATACGCCCAATCCCTTGCTATCCGTAAATTTGTCTAATTGCTTGAGGTCAACTACAGCTGATTTGCCGGCAAATTTCATTGCTCGCGTGATCATAACCGCCATCTGCTCTCTCGTGATACGCTCATTCGGTTTGAAAGAGCCATCTTCAAAGCCATCAATCAAACCAGCCTTAACAGATGATCCAACTGCTCCCGCGAACCAACTATTCGAAGGTACATCTGCGAATTTTGCTGAAATCTCCTCTTTCAAGCCAAGCGATCTAATCAGAAGAGCTGCAAATTCAGCACGAGTAATGTTTGAATTTGGTGCGAATTGAGTGTCGCTTACTCCTTTAATAACCAATTTGGAAGCAAGTAATTCCACATCCGCTTTCGCCCAGTGCCCTTTCACGTCGTCGAACGTTTTGAAAGATTGAACGACCGTGTAGATACTGTTACCTTGACGTTTGATCGTAGCTTCTGTCTTACCATTTACTGTTGCAAAAATTGCAGGAACGAAGGTCATCTCCCCAGTTTCCGGGTTGTACATGACGGCAGTTAATTGATTGGAACCTACCGTTTGAACAAGAGTAATCGTTCTAGGCACATAAGTATTTCCAAAATCGTTCAATGTTGTTGTCTTACCATTGCCTTCCGCAGTAATGGTGAAATCAACTGCACCAGAAAGGAGGGATAAGCCTGCTTGTTTGGCTTTAGCGTTAATCAGATCTGCTGTAGGGCCAGTAACTTTTTCGATAGAGATATTAATTTTCACATTGCTTACGTCGGTACCAAGCGTTTTAGCAATATCCGCAAGATTCAACGACTTCGCTGGAAGATTGTAAGTTACTTCATTGCTTTTAATGGATAATACTGTATCTGGAGCATTTGCCAGACCTGCCGATAAAGCGTTAGCTTCAAGCTGAACCTTAGCTGCTCCTTCGCTACTTTTTACTTCAATATTAATTCTTTGATCCTTGGATTCTTTTGTTTTGAGTGCATCAAAAGCTTTGCCCAAAGTACTTCCATCCACTGTAACTACCGCAACGGTTTTCCCGTTGATCGTTTGATTTACTGGTGCGATTGACACTTGCACGCCATCATCGTTGCTGATTGGAGCAGCAGGCGCCGAACCTCCAGGTGCATAGTCATCTGATTTAGAAGGCACTACACTTACTGAATTCGAATATTGACCTTCCCCTAAAGCGTTTGCTCCAGTAACCTTGTAATAATAAGTCATACCGTTAGTTAATTCGCTATTTGTATACGTTGCACTCGTAACATTTGTTGCAATTTTTTCATAGGAGCCATTTTCACCCATTCCACGATAAACGTTATAATAGGTAGCTCCAGTAACGGTACTCCAATTTAAAAACGCTTTTGCGTCACTTGCACTGACCGTCAAACTTGTTGGCGCAGACAGCGGTGCAGTAAATTGAAGGAAGGTCCCCCAGATGATGGTGCCGTCTTCATTTCTTGTGTACGATTCAACCGGTACTAAACTTGTAAAGTTGGCATCCGTAAGTTGAATACCCGATTTGTTAACGGATATAGAACCGTCAAACATGTAGTTATTGTTAGCTTTTAATTCCGACGGATAACTGTCTTTGACAGATACCGTTTTTTGATAGGAAACAAATCCATTAATTGTAAAATCAGTAGGTATGCCTGAATACGTTGTAAAGCTTAAGTTACCTTTGGCATTGTTAAAGCCAATATTATTTTCAGCTCTGACACCTGGGTTACTATTACTTGTAAAACCATTAGCACCATTGCCAAAAGCAATGCTATTGCGAATGATATGAGGTACGTGAATGCCTTCACCTCCAAGCTTGAAGCCATTCTTGTCTCCTTCACCTTTACTGCCATTCGTTAATGTACCGTTATTATAAGCGATGCTATCCTCAATCGTAACAGCGCCTATCGCACCCGAACCTACTTTGGTGTAAAGATCCCAGCCGTCATCAATGTTATTGTGAGCAATATCACCTCTGAAAACATTGCCTACACCCGCTGTCAGTTTTGCCGCAAAACCATCGGCATTGTTATTGGATGGATCTATATTATCAAAGGATTCATTGTTCAAAATCAGATTGTACGACGGCCATGTCGATTTATCCGTGGATCCATCTGTGCTGCTGATCTGTAGTCCCGTGTCACCGTTCGAATAGAATCGGCTGTTCTCAACGATGTTGTAATTCCCGCCTACCGTAAAGCCTTTCGTATTGCCAGCCGAGCGTTTAAAATCAATCCCATTAACGTTCCAGTAATTCCCACTTAATACAACACCCTCAGACTTCCTGGCAAAGTCAATGACAGGTTTTGCACCTAGAGCGGCAATGAGAGACTTCTTGGCATTGGCAGTACCGTCATTGCCCTTCTTAATGTCTAGTTTTGACTTACGAACATATCTACCATCTTGCACAATGATCTTCTGACCCGCGCTTACATATGCGATAGCTGTGTCAAGGTCAAGTGGACTGCTGCTGGAACCTGTACCCGTACTAGTCCCGGTTGGAGATACATAAATGTCTGCGCCTTGACCAAACGTCTTCATCGTGACCGAGAAGGTTTTCACCAATCTGCCATATGATGTTAGAAGCTGTGTATCATCTGGCAATAAAGTAGCGCTAAAGTTCGTAGTTGCGTTCTCGGCAACCGAAGTTTTCAACGTAATCGTTTTTCCAGCTTCAACGGTTTGATCTAATGCGATCACTTCTTCACCTTTTTTGATCGTTACCGTACCGTTCACAGTAGACTTTATCGTTAGGTCATAGTCAGTCTTTGAAGTTTTATCCAATGATAGAATTTGAAGATCAGGTGTAACTGATTCTTTGGGTCCTTCAACTTTTGGTGCATCAGCTTCTGCTGCTGTTACTTTCAACTGGATATTGCTTACATCAATCGTCGCAAGACGTGCTGCATAAAACCCTACATACATTTTGGAATCTTGAACGTTCATGATATCAGGAATAAAGTATTGTACATCTGTACCTGTATTCAATTTCCCAGTAAAACCACTATTTGTTTTTGCAAGCGTAAGTTTGTATGCCGCAGCAGGACTAGTGTTAGCAAGTGCAGGTCTTACATTGTTTAGCATGGTACTTTGAATCCCTTTACTGCCTGTACCATCCTTGGCTTCGACACCTGTTCTTACAAATAGTTGAGTTCCAATCGGCTTTGTTGTTCCGCCACTGTAACCGCCTATTGCTGCAATATTAGAAGCGAATACACTGGAATCACCAGGAGCACCAACTGCATCTCTAGCCATAATCCCAAAAGATTCTTGACCATCGTATGGATTTTTAGCATATAAGGTAACTTTAACATCTGCCGACAACACAAAGTTATCTTGAACGGCATCAAGTTCTGTGTAGTAGAAGGATATCCCATCATGATCACCGGTAACTTTACCGCCGCCTTCTAGTGCTACAAGGGTTACAGTTCCATTTGCATTAGGCGTTATTGTATTACTGACTGCCGTTGTAGATTGTCCGAATCTTATAGCATTCCATTGCGTTTGCACTGGTGCTCTTACGACCACTTTAAATGTAATAGGCATAATGGTTGTATCTGTAGGAATGACTCGTATTTCGTACGTTCCTGCGATATTTTTATTATAATTGGAGGAATCTGTTGAAAAGCTTGTTAAAGGCTCTGTATCCAGATTATCGTATACTTTTGACACACTTAATCCGGTAGTGACTAAATCTTCACCGACTAGATAAGTAGTTTTGGGATATTGGTTAACCTTGATCCCTGTTAATGCTTTTTGTTTAACCGTAACGTTAGAATAAGTTTTTTGTCCTCTATACGAAATTTCAACCTGCTTCGAACCCGCACTGTTCGTATCAAGTAGAGCAGAGTATTCGCTAGACATTAGTCTTACTCTCGAATTATCACTATATTTCGCATAGACAACCATCCCATTAGGTTTGAAAGAATCACCGAGATAATAAAGCGTTTTTTGCGGTGGTTGTGCGATTTCCAAACCAGTGAGCAAAGCATCTTTCACGATCACGTTAAATGTTGCGGTTTTTGCAGGAGTTTCCGTCGATCTGATCGTAACGGTTTTTGTCCCCGGGGTGTCGAACGTATACGTATTCCCCGTAACTGTTGCATTCGGAATCGAGACTGTGTATAAATTACTTGCAAGTTCAGCTCTACTTCCTGAATCGTATCCAGCTGTAACGACTAAACCTACTGGATCAAATTGGTCACCTGTGTAATACACCGTTTTAGCAGGAACTAAGGTCAGATCCAATGCGGTAACTGTCAAAGGAGCGATCGTGAGATCAATCGTTTTGATGGCTCCGTTATAGTTTACTGTAACCGTATTTGTTCCAACTTTACTGCTGTCAAACCCTGTAATGATATAATCATTGTTTGATAATACCTCGTACACGGATCCAGTTACGGAGGTTACTGTCAAACCAGTCGCATCTAAGGTTTGATCCTTCAAATACGTGGTTTTCATTGCCGTTTTGTCTAGTGTAATACTACTAGGTACATGAGAATCCAAGCTAATGTCAAAATTACTAAAAGTGACTTCCGCGTCTCTAGCTACATAAAAGCCTGCATATGCCTTATTTGCGTATATGGAATGGGAAAATAAATCAAGAAATAGAGTCTGACTTTGTCCATTTATCGTTAGTTGGTAGGCATTCCCTGATTTCTTAATCGAAATATCATATTCTTCACCTTCAATGGGGTCATTGACATTATTAAAAGCATTCGATTTAACTTGCGTACCCTGACCCGATGTGAATGCAGTAGCTCCCGTTTTATAAACCACTTGAGTAACGGTAGAAGCAGGGGTACCAGTAGTTGGGACCGCAGCAACACCTAATCCACCGACCGCCACATAATTTGATGTTGTAGCTGTTGATCCTGAACCGATGTTCCCTCTGACCATTATCCCAAAAGAAGCTTGGTTAGGGGTGTTAGCCGGATTGGTAAAACTAACTACTTTTGCTTTAGTATGTATCTCAAAGTTGGACTCCGTTGTTAAGTCTATCTGTTTATAGTAATACGACAGCCCTTCATCTGTAGAAGCAAGTTTCCCTCCATTAACAGCTTTTAGGGTAACTGACCCATCTGCATTGTTTAATATGGAATTTTTAGCTGGAGTACCCGTAAGCCCTGTACTTCCTCCAAAACCTGCAAATGTCCACGCCGACCCAACAGCCGCTGCAGCGGATCCACTAAACGGAATTATTGAAAGTAATAAAACAAGCGACATGACGGTTGCAAACAATCGTTTTTGTTGTTTCAAGTAACATCCCCCCATATTGTCAAAAGAATCAAACTATTGAATACGCTTACATTATTGCTGACTTATTAATGCTTTCCACAGCAACTTGGATAGAAGGACGCCATCTGGCGTCCTTTCTTTCCCAATCCACGAATTACATTAGCGGCAATCTTACGAACGAACCGCCTCTTTCACTTCTTCCAGATAGTCCGGCTCCAACGACTGCCTTCCCGAGAAGAACACATCCTCAGAACGTGCTACACGCACAACGGGCGTCGCGGCATGTTTCCCCTTCATTGTAAGTGAGTGAACATCGACGCCATGCGCATCTTCTAATTGAAGAGCAGGACCTTGCCGCGTTTCGATACGCACATGATGAAGCTCCAAATCCGCAACATGCTTGCACAGCATGCCATCACCTGCCATGATCAACTTCTCACGCACCATGTCAGGCTCATCCCCCTGCTCCGAAGGATCTAGCGTCATCTCAATATGAACATGCGAGAGCTGCACGTCACGAATCGGCATTTCCGGTAATCCGTAGAGGAAGCCAGCAGCCGCGCGGGATCGCTTTGCGGTTACTTGATGTATCCGAATGTGTTCGATCACAGGCGTGCATTCGGTTACGGGAACAGCATCCGGACTGCTGATCAACGGATCGCTTTCGTCAACCCCGTGCCGATAGAACGAGTTAATCGTTAACGGACAAAACACATCTTCCATATAAATGTTGCTGACCAAAATATTTTTGATATACCCGCCGCGGGCGCGGTTCGTTTTCATCCGTATGCCACGATCTGTCCCCGTGAAAATACAATTGGAAATAACCACGTTGCGAATACCGCCAGCCATCTCGCTGCCAAGCACGACACCGCCATGTCCTCTTAGCATCGTACAGTTGGTAATCACGATATACTCGGAAGGCTTGCCTACCCGCCGGCCATCCTCATCAATGCCGGATTTGATGCACAAGCAGTCGTCACCCACATCGAAGAAGCAATCGGAAATACGAACATTTTGGCAAGAATCGATGTCCAGTCCGTCGCCATTCGGCGTATCATTCGGGTTCTTAATCGTCACCCCATGCAGCTGAACATCTGAGCAATAGACCAAATGTGTATTCCAAAAAGGGGAGTTTTGCAAGGTGATGCCTTCGAGCTTAACGCCCTCACAATCGATCAATTGCAACAGCGGCGGCCTTAGAAATTGGGAGGGCCACTCTACAATGTTACTCTTCACGGTTTCTCGCAAGGCTTGGTTCTTTACCTTGAGTTCTTGCGTCTGAGCGGATTCCATCGTGCCGCCTTTACGAATCTCGCGATAAGCCTGCCACCAAGCTCTGCCTTGTCCATCAATAATACCGTCACCTTTGATAGACACCTTCTTCAAGCCTCTCCCATAAATGAGCGGGGAGTACCCGTAGCATTCGTAGCCTGACCAGCGCGTCTGTACGAGCGGATACTTGTCGAACTCGTTGATAAACATCAGCTTTGAGCCCGTCTCAAGCTCCAGTGTCATGTAACTGCGCAGCTCAATCCGGCCCGTGAGATACGTACCAGCTGGGACGAAGACCGTTCCGCCGCCCTGCAGGGAGCAGGCCTCAATCGCCTCCGCGATAGCCTGCGTATTGTCCGTTACGCCATCACCGATAGCGCCGAACGTTGTTATGTTAATGATCGCCATAGGTCGCTCCTTCGGATCCTTACTTATTCAATGCCTGAACTTCAACACACGCCATGACAAAAGCTCCCACACCATGCAGATCATTCTCACTCGTTGGACGCGTTATATAGTTCTCATAGTCTCCCGCAGATGTACCAATACAGATCAGCGGCACAATAACTCTCCCCTGCTCATCGAATTTCAACGTACGCAGCAAGCCTTCATACCCTTTCACGGCTGCTTCCGCGCATTCGCGGCCAACGATGCCGAGATTCACGGCTTTGGCAATCGTGTAGACGAATAGACTTGTACAGGAGCTTTCGAGCCAGTTATCAGGCTGATCGCCTTTGTCGATTACCTGATACCACAGGCCGCTCTTCGCGTCCTGATAGTGGATGATTGTATATACGAAGTCGCACAGCGACTTCACTAGCGCTTCGCGCCCAGGCTCGTCAGCTGGCAATTCGTCGAGGAATTGCGAGACGGCTAGGCCGTACCAGCCAAGCGAACGTCCCCAGAATTCCGGCGAGCAGCCGGTTTCAGGATTCGCCCACGGCATGCGGCGGCTTTCGTCCCACGCATGGTACAGCAGACCCGTGCGCTCATCTTTCATGTACTTGCGCATGAGCTGCTCTTGGTGCAGCACAGTTTGGCGCAAGTCGGTCTCGCCGAAGGCGTTCGCGTATTTCAGCGAGAATACGCCGGCCATGTATAAACCATCCAACCACATTTGGTTGGCGTATTTGTCTTTGTGCCAGAACCCGCCTTCGGAGGTGAGGTTCAGCGTTTTGAGCAGGTTGCGCAGTTTATCCGCAGCAACACGGTATTTCGGCTGGCCTGTGCGCTGCTCCAAGCGGAACAGTAACAGCCCTGCTTGCATCGCGTCGAGCTCGTCACGCGCGAAGTAGAGACTGCCATTGTCGTCGACTAGACCATCGACATAGCCTTGGATGTACGCGTCATAGCGATCATCCTGTCTGGCTTCTGCGAGCATTTCCATGCCGCAAAGGAATACGCCTTGATGGTAATGCCAACGCCCTGCGGGCGGCAGCTCCATCGGCGTATGCGTGTCCATGATCGAGTCGCAGGCAGCTTGTGCCCACTCCAGTGGTGTTTTCGTCTGAACAGGAGCCATGGTTTGAAGTTCTCCTTTCGCTAATGAGAAAATAATTAATTTAAACGTTTCAATTTTGATTCATTACGTGGAATGTCGGCCCTTTGGTCAGGGGTGGCGCTTTCTTGCCTGCTAACTGGTAGCAGACCGAACGAATCAACAAGGCCTGTGTGCCAGCGTTCATATCGCCCTCCACTTCGCCTCCCCCGATCTGGACAGCCTTCGGCATGCCGGGGTAATATTCGCCTTCCTTCACCTGAGCCACATTGGGCGCTATTGGCGAGTGGGCCAGCTCACGGGAAAAGCCCCCGTCTGCACGAAGCAAACGCTTCATATTGCCCAATGTAATCGCAATGATTTCTCGCAAGTCTTCCAGCGGAATGGATAGCTTCATATAGGACAATAAGTGAATTGGATTACGAATATAGCACATGTCAACGGCTTCCTCATGCCGTAAAGCATAGAGAATACTTTGGTAAATTCGTTCCTCTCTTGGCAAAGGCACGTTGAAGTGGTCATAGAAGATGTGCAGCTTGAACGTGCCCGAGATCCGCACATAATAGGACCCTTCCCCCCATAAACCGGTAAAAGGATCCTGTTTATTGGCGAAGAAATCGAATGCTGTTTGGGCAAACTCAGCTCTGCGGCTCGCAGGCTCTACTTGCTTCACATACACGCTGGAGGTCGACAGGCGATCACAGCCTCGCCAGCTGTTCGTTAGCTCAACCGACTTCAGCCACATGAGATAGTCCTCCGGTGAAGCCATATACGATGGTGCTTGCTGCGCCTCGTAAGGCAGTGCATGAAGCGGCTGCCCGCCAAGCTTGCGCAACGCATTCAAGCTATAGGAAATGGCGCGGGCAACCATCACTTCATCTTCGCGCATCAGCGGATTCTCGTCATAGAAGTAACCTGACGATGCCTCCTGCTTGCTTTGAAAGAAACGGATACACCCGCGCTTCACGTCTGTCGACATGGCATCCAGCCAATCACATCGTTCCAGAATGTTCAGTGCTTGCGCCGTCGATTCAATGTCTGGAGCGCCGCCTGGTATCCGTCTGGAGCTTGCGGCGTAATAAAACCCGCCGCTTTCCGCATCCTTTTGCCCACCAAGCCACGCTCCAAAACCATCAAACAATTGATCCATTTCGGCAAGCAGTTTGCTGATCTCTGCACTTTGATCTTGATCTGGCCTCATATCTTGATCTAGCCTCATATCTTGATGATCTTCTCTCTGATCTCTCTGATTTTCCCCATCTGTCATGCGCATTTCCCCGCTTACTGTGTTGTCTTGTCCTTTACAGACTAACCCTTAATGGATCCAATCATCGCGCCCTTAGCAAAATGCTTCTGCAAGAACGGATACACAATCAGAATCGGAATCGTAGCTACGACGATAACAGCCATTTTAATCGACTGTGCTGGTGGTGGTGTCGCGCTGTCCAAGTCCGAACTTACATCCAAACCGCTGGCAAGAACGACAATTTGGCGCAGCAAGACTTGAATCGGCCACTTGGCACTTTCGTTGATGTAAAGAATCGCACTCAAGTACGTGTTCCAATACGTAACCGCGTAGAACAGTGAGATCGTTGCAATCGCAGGCATCGATAATGGCAGAACGATACGGAATAGGATACCGAAGTCGCTGCAACCGTCGATTTTCGCCGACTCCTCGAGCCCTTCAGGGATGTTTTGGAAGAAGTTTTTCAAAATAATTAAGTTAAATGCACTGACTGCTGTTGGAAGAATCAACGCCGCATAGGTGTCGATCATACCAAGTTCCTTTACTACGAGAAACGTCGGGATCAAGCCGCCATGGAACAACATTGTAAAAACAACGAGGAACATGATAATTTTACGTCCATCCACATCTCTGCGTGCCAAGCCGTAAGCCATCAATGCTGTGATGAACATACTGATCACCGTGCCGACAGCCGTCGACCCAATCGAGACCGCCATGGCTTTAAAAATGGTATTCGTTGAAAAAATAAAGCGATAGGCCTCGATACTCCAATCCGTCGGAATGAGGACGAACTTCTTCGTCGCCATTTCCGCACTCGTCGTGAAGGAACCTGCCACCACGTGCACGAACGGGATAATCGTAATCAATCCGATGATGGTTAATAACAAATAGTTAATGATACCGAACATTCTGCCGGCTAATGTTTTATCTTCTACCACGACTTCAACCTCCTAGCTGCTTTACACTCTACCCAAGCCTAGTAAACGCCTTCTTCGCCCAGTTTCTTTGCAATCCGATTCACAATCATCACGAGCACAAGTCCAATGAATGATTTGAACAAACCAATTGCTGCGCTGTAACTGAATTGCCCTTGTTTAAGACCCGCTGTATATACATAAGTATCAATGATCTCAGCAACTTCTCGGTTCATGGAGTTAAGAAGCAAATACACATGTTCAAAACCGAGTTCGAGAACCGCACCAATTTTCAAAATTAATAAAACAATAATGACACTTCGAATCGCGGGCAGCGTAATGTGCCACACTTGTCTAAGACGTCCTGCACCATCCATGCGAGCAGCTTCATACAATCCAGGATCAATAGAAGCAATCGCCGCCAAATAAATGATTGTTCCCCAACCTGCTTCACGCCAAATCACTTGCAAAATATAAATCGGTCTGAACCATTCTGGAGCTAATAAGAAGTTCACTTTTTCTAAGCCGAAATACGAAATCAACTCATTGATAATACCGCCGTCCATAGTCAACATAACGAAGCTGATGGAGACTATAATAACCCAAGACATAAAGTGAGGCAGATACACAATCGTTTGAAAAACTTTCTTAAACAGGTCTCCTCTGACCTCATTCAGCATGAGTGCCAAGATGATCGGAATCGGGAAATAGAACAAGAGATTCATGACGAACAAGATTAACGTATTGCTCAAAATGTTCAGGAAATCCGGCTCTGTGAACAACCGCTTAAAATGCTCCAAACCGACCCATTCGCTTCCGGTAACACCTTTGAATGGCTTGTAGTTCTGAAAGGAAATGATTAATCCATACATCGGGATATATTTGAAAACGATAAAGTACAAAATCCCCGGCAGCAACATGACATAAATCCATTTATTTTTCCAAAGACGTCTGCTCAACTCGCTGCTTGACTTCCTAGCGACCATGTTTTGTGCAACATTCACTTCTTGCATAGGACTTCTTCCTTTCCTTAAAAGGAGAAGGCTGCCGCGGTTTCAGCAGCCCTCTCACCTTGACTAGTCAGACACTTTGTTGCTGAATTACTTTTTCAGTGCGTTGTATTCTTCGATGATTTTGCTGCCGCCACGAGCTTTCCAATCTTCAATCGCTTTATCAAAGCCTGCTTTATCGATTGTTCCATAAATGTATTTGTTCGTTGCATCAGTGATAACGGCTTGCGCTTGAACACCTTTTTCAAGGTTTGTTTTAGAATCAAGTGCAGCTACTGGATCTTGAACAGCGAACTTCAGGTTCGCGATTTTCAACTCGTCTGCTTTTCCTTGTGCTGGGATCGTTGGAATACCCAAGAATCTGCCCGACGTATCTTCATCACCAATTGCTGCATCTGTGAATGGTTTCACTTCGCGTGTCCATTTCTCATCGTCCAGCTTTTTCGCTTTGTTATCAGTTAGACTGTAATGGTTATCTTTGATACCCCAGTTTGCCATGTTCGCTACTTCTGGTGTCATCATTTTGTCGAAGTAAGCTAGTACTTTACGAAGATCAGCTTCCGTTTTATTCGCGGATTTCGGGAATAGAACTACGTTTGCAAATCCAGGCAGTGCCCAGTGTGCGAATTTGCCATCAGGTCCAGCAACCATACTGTGAACATCAACTACTGCGTTTGGAACGTTTTTAACCAAATCCTTGTTCAGTGTCGTCACATCCGTCATCGCTCCGATGTACATACCTGCCGTACCCGCAGTGAACAACTTTTGTTGATCCGTTTTACTTGTTGCTGCGAAATCTTTGTTGATGTAGCCGCCATCACGCATTTTTTTGAAATAATCCATGGTCGCTACATATTGCGGGAACATGAATTCCGGAGCTAGCTTGCCGTCTTTCACGCCCCAGTTATTTGGTGTGCCCTGCCAAGCAGCAATGGTTTTGAAAGCTCCGTAGATGAGATCGTTACGATCTGTTAAACCAATCGTATCTTTTTTGCCGTTGCCATCAGGATCGTTTTCCGTAAACGCTTTCGCCATTGCGAATAATTCGTCTAGATTAGCAGGAGGCTTCAGACCTAACTTATCTGCCCAATCCTTACGGTAGATTAGACCTTGACGAGCGATGTCGACACCGCGGTACAACGTGTACAATTTGCCATCGACTTTCGTATTGTCATTCGTTGTGGATTTCAGCTTGCTCAGGTTCGGGAAGTCCTTCAATAGAGGTCCGATCTCCCAGAACTGTCCGTCACGGATCGCTGATTTCATTTGAATGAACGTCGCTTGGTTTTTCAAATACGTTGCTTGTGGCAGTGCGCCAGTTGCGAAAGTCGTATTCAACTTCTCTTCATACGTGTCTGCTGGGAAGAACTGATACGTCAGCTTCGTGTTCGTCAGCTTCTCAAGTTCTTTAATAATCGTATCCGGCGGCGTTTGTGCCGTATTCAGTGGTGCCATGATGGTAATCGCTGTTGGTGTATTGTCTGTAGGCTTTGGTGTTGCCGCTGTAGGTGCAGTTGTTGTTGCTGCCGTTGTTGATGCAGGCGTTTCTTTATCTCCGCATGCTGCCAAAGCAAAGCTGGAAACGAGTAGTACGCTAAGTGGAATCGTGACTAATTTTCTCTTCATATCGGGTTGACCTCCGTGAAAATGTTGTGTGCTACAACTCACACATTACACGGTCCGACAAGGGTACCGAAACAATCATTTACTCATATAACCCACGCCTAGCGCGGGATGTGAGATGATGATTATCGGGCGGGGAGATGATTATTGAGGAAGCCTTTAAGGCCGCGGCTGGGACTTTAGGCGCAAAAAAGACAAAAGAAAAAGCCTACCAGTTGGTAGACTTCAAATGATAAACTTGTGTGCTTTATACGCGCAACTTACTTATTGCCCTTGGAAAACGACATATCAACATTCGCCATTAACCACGCTTCGCATACGCCTCATTATACTCTTGTATCATCTGATTCCCACCGCCGCGCTTCCAACGCTCGATCTCTTGCTGGAAGGCCGCCTTATCTAACTTACCTAAAATGTAGTTATATGTCGCATCGGAGATGATTTTGTACAATTCGACTCCGCGCTCGTCGTAGGTCTTCGATTCTATACCCAGTGTCGGATCCTTGACCGCATACTTCTCATTATCCAAGCTAAGCGTATCCGCCAGCTGAGACAACGATTCACTTTCTACAACGGGTATGATGTTCGGATTGTTCAAATCGGCGATCATCAGCGCATATAGCGCGTTGACCTCATTAACACGAATCTTCGACGTCTCTTCGGAGAGCTGAATTTGCCCATTCTTGGCCGTATAATGCCGTCCCTCCAAGCCGTATTTCATCAGATTAGCGATATCCTTATCCATCGTCCGATCAAAAAACTGCAGCATCTGCTTGAGTTCCGCTTCCGTTCTAATCGCCTTCTTCGAAAATAGATATAAGGCACTATAATTAGGAATAGACCAAATATGAAATCCCTGCGGTCCTTCAATATGATTCACTAGCGTTAATCTTGCCTCTGGATTCACCAACTGTGCCTCATCCGAAAGACGCTGCACATCCTGCATACTGCCGATGTACACGCCGGCTGTGCCGCGAATCAGCTTATCCCGCTGTACTTCTTTGCTTGTCACGGCAAAATCCGAATTAATCAGCTTCTCATCATACAGCTTTTTCATAAAATTCATCGTGTCTACATACGCTTGTGTTTCAAATTCCGGAATGAGCTTCCCTGCGGAAACTCCCCAATTATTCGGAGTTCCAAAGTAGGAGCTGATTGTCTTGAATGAGCCGAATACCAAATCATTGCGATCCGTTAACCCAATCGTATCGTCTTTCCCATCACGATCAGGGTCCCCAAATGTGAATGCTTTGAGCACTTCATACAATTCATTGAGATTCGTTGGCTTCTTCAATTTGAGATTATTCAGCCAATCTTCACGAATAATAATACCCTGCCGAGAGGACGGACGTTCGGTGTATAAGCCATAAATTTTGCCGTCAACAGCTGCTTGACCCAAAATCTCTTTATTCAGCTTTTTCAAATTCGGATACGCCGCCAGATAAGGTCCAATATCCCAGAATGCGCCGGAACGGATCGAATTTTTCATCAGCATATAGTCCGTATATTTGACGTAAGTCGCTTTTTTCAATGAGTTTGTCGTGAGGGCTGTATTCATTTTGTCTGTATAAATACCATCCGGAACCCAATTCAAATCCAGTTTGGTTTGCGTCTTATTCTCAATCGCTTGTACAATCTCTGGTATTGGCGGATGCGGAAAATGAAGCGGTGCCATAATGGAGATAACAGGTCTAGTCCCCTTCTCTTCTTTCACTATTGGCGTACTTTCGTTCTGACAAGCACTTATCAATATAAGGATGTTCAGAGCTATGATCATCCGCGTCCATTTGAGCCTCCCACCAAATAAACCACTTCTCAAGCTAATTCCCCCTTGCTACACAAGTGTTTTTTAACAGCAAATATGAGATAATGATTATCCCATTTGCAGATGATTATTGATCTGAACTGCACTCTTGACTACAATACATAGATAGTCTGACGAATGATTCTTCAAATAGATAAGGTGTTGGATGCGATGCGCTCTTTAAGTTTTCTTAGCAAAATGACGATATTCAGCTTCCTGCTCAGCACGCTGCCTGTGATTTTTATCGGCGCTTTCGCCTTCGTGACATCTTCAAGTGAAATCCAAAAAAATGTAAACGAAGGAAAAATGCAGTTAATCACCCAAATTAACTCCAATGTAGAGCAGAAATTAACCACTGTCAACCATACACTAAATCAGGTCATCAATTCCACTGTTCTCAAAAAGGCAATGGAAATGCCGCTAACTGTATCCGATTTCATGATGTACGATGATCTGCGCAGCGAAATCCGATATATGCAATCTTTTGACACGAGGCTCGAAGATGTGCTCTTGATTAACGCGAAGCAGAATTGGATGATCAAAAATTCAGGCCTTTACCGTTTTGACAACTATCCGTTTGCCGATAAATTGATTTCGCTGATGAACGCGCAAGATAACAGTACGTGGACCTTGAATCCTTCGGAATGGTTCTACACAGAGGAAAACGCGCGCAGCGTAACCTGTGAGTATAGTATTTCGCTAGTCAAAAAGCTTCCGACAACCGGCCTGGATAAATACGGCCTTGCTTTAGCAAATATTCCCGCCTGCTCGTTGCAGGATATGATTCAAAGTGACTCCGAACACCCCGATGACATTGTCATCATCGATGAACAGCAGCGGATTGTGATGAATCGGGATCCCGGTCTAATCGGCAAATCAATCACAGCGGCAGGCCTGACTGACCTTAAACCGCTTGAAGAAGGAAGCGGACAATTCCGCGCCAGCATTCATGATAAACCTTATTCCGTTACGTTCTTGCGTTCGAACCTAAACAACTGGACCTACTTATCCTTGACCTCAATCGAGAGCTTGACCAAGGAATCCAGCAAAATCGGAACTTATACGATCTACATCTGCGTCCTGATGCTGCTTCTTGCTTTGGTGCTTGCATGGCTAGTCTCGCGTAAAATGTATTCACCGATCCAACTGCTTCTGAATCAAATCGGGGGACTAGTGACGGGGAATCAGAAGCGCAAAGCCAATGAATTTCAGATGATCAGCGAGCATGTGCATACCTTGTTCCAATCAAAGTCGCAGCTGGAAAAAGAAGTCCACCAACATATCGGCCAAGTGCGGACCTTCTTCCTCATCAAGGCTTTTCAGGGACATATTAAATCGGCGGAGTTGTTAGAAAAACTTGCACAATTCGGCTACACCGAACATATTGCTTCATGGAAAACGATGTCGGTCATCACGATCCAAATTGACGCTATCGACCATACCCGCTATGAGAAAAAGGATATGGAACTGCTGCTTTTTGCCGTGCACAACATGCTGGAGGAGCTCATCCCTTCGGAACAACGCTTAGCGCCAATCCTAATTGATCAAACTATCGTTACGATGATCGGTAGTTCGGACTCGGTTGATAGTGACTTCCGTACAATGGTATACAGCTTGACGGAACAGGTTCAGCAGCATATTTATAACTTCTTGAAGCTGCATATTTCCATCGGGATTTCCCTGCCGATTCACGCCTTTACCCAGATGGCCCTGGCGTACAAAGAGGGACTTGAGGCGCTGAAGCACCGAATCAAGCTCGGAGAGGGCATCATTATTCAATATGAGAATATCAACTCTGGGAAGCATTACTTGAACTTGAACTATCCGAAGCCTTTGGAAAACGATCTGATCGACAGCATCAAACTAGCCGAAAAGGATAAATCCCGCGAGCTGCTGAAGCAGCTGCTGCAGGCTGTTTTCGCAGCGCCGCTTTCGCCGCAGGAGTACCAGATCCCGCTGGCGCGGCTGCTTAACAACCTGCTGATGATGATGCAGGAATCCGGCATCGCCTTGAATCAAATCCATCCGAACAAAGGCTCTTTGTTCGAAGAGGTGCTCGGCCTGCATACGACGGCTGAAATCGAGGATTGGTTCTGGACCGAGGTTATCCATCCGCTGATCCGGATTTACCGCGACCGCCAGGATGCGCAGTACCATAACATTTCCGAGAAAATCATCGATCTCGTGCAGCATTACTACGACACAGATCTGACGCTCGAGGAATGTGCTTCACGCTTGCATTATAATGCTAACTATTTGAGCAGCATTTTCCGCAAAGAAACGAACTGCTCCTTCAGTGACTATTTATCGAACTACCGCTTCAATATGGCGAAAAAATGGCTCTCCGAGACCGATATGCCGATCAAGGATATCTCCTCGAAGCTGCGCTACAACAACTCGCAGAATTTCATCCGCTCCTTCCGCAAACAGGAAGGACTCACTCCCGGTCAGTACCGGGATAAGCAAAAAGAGGGCTCACCGCCGAGTTCGTGAGGCGATTGGAAATAGCAAACAGCCTGCGAAGCCACCACATGCAAGCCACAAGCAAACAGCCTGCGAAGCCACCACATTGTAGTTGGTGGTTTCGCAGGCTGTTGTTCGTTTTGTAGGACAGCCTTCGGAGAGGCTTGTCCATTGATGAAGCTGCTTAAGTATAGATCCCTAGGCGGAAACGACTTGACTGGCTTCAATCGCTGCTTTAAGCGCAGCACGGTTGTCCCACAGGAAGGAGAGAACCTGATTACGCTCCTCGAAAAACGACTCTTCCGCATCCTCATAATCTTTTCCCACGCCATGAACACTAAAGCGTTCGTCTTCGTAATTCATTAAAGTCCATTGACCTCCACGTTTTTTATCGGCAAAAACGAGGTAAAGCTTCTTCCCTGCTGCATCCCACTCCGCGAAGTTTGAAAAGTTGTCCAAAATCAAGCCGATGTCCTGTTTATTCTTAATTTGCATGATCTTATCTCCTTTTCGCTTTTTATAAAATCGTACCCGAGTTTTCATGAGAAGTTTGTCACACTTTAGGGACGAATTATAGGAATTTTTGTCGAAGGTGGGACGTACACTTCCTGGCATGTTAGACGTTATATGTTACACGGTAGACTTCTTACGTCATACGGCATGCTTCATACCTCATTTATTTCTCTATCGCCACTATCCCTTTGACTCAGATTACAACTCCCTGCATACAAATTCATCAAATCTTCCTCCTAAGATATCATCCAACATATCGTCTTTCTGAGCCGATGGGATAGTAAGAATAGCGACGAAAAACAAATAAAAACGAACCCCTCACGAGGTTCGCTTCGAATTCTTCAAGCCTCAAACTACTTCAGCCCCGCCGCGGCATACACCTTGTCGAAGCCAGCCTTAGACCGCTCCGCCAAGCTCTCCGGAGAATCCGTCGGCGCTTCGGCCGTCAAGATCTCCTGCGCCACCGCGCCGGTGTAGCCAATGCGCTGCAGACCTTGCAGGAAGCCTGCCAGGTCAATGACGCCTTCACCCGGGTACACGCGCCCGTTGTCGAGCGCTTCCTCAACCGGCACGTCCGGCGCATCGTTGATGTGCACGTGCACGATCTGATCGACGCGGAGTTTCTCGATATCCGCGACAGTCCCCCCCGTCGTGTACCAGTGGTACGCGTCGAACAACAAGCCCACGTTGCGCTCGCCGATCGCATCGATCCAATCCAACGTTTCATCCATCGTCCAGATGAACGGATGCTTCCACCGCGTCCGCAAATGATGCGGACCCACGAACTCCAGACCTAGGCGGATGCCGTAGGCGCCTAGGATTTGGGCGCACGTGCGTAGTCTGCGCGTCGCGAGCGCCATGAAGTGCGCTGCCCCCAAGTCCGTGGAGGGCAGCACATACGTGCAGCAGCTCGTACAGCCGAGCGCTGCTGCCGCTGCCGCGGCTTGGGCTAGCTTCGGCAGCCCCTCGCGGAATACCTCTTCCGTGGAACGCCATTCCACGGGGAGACCGATCGAGCCGACGACGAGGCCTCGACTCGCTAATAACTCACGAGCACCATCAAGGGTGTGAGCTTCTACAAGGCTCAAAGCGTCAATGTCGACCGCTTGGAAGCCATATTTTGCCGCTAACTCTATGAATTGTTCGTTGCTCTCGATCTTGCCAAGCCCTGCTCTTGTTAACCCTCTAAGCATCGGATCATCCTCCAAATGGTTGCTTGCTATTGTTTTCGTTCACTCTTCCTTTAATTCCAGTTCAACTTAACTTCACTGCCCGTGCGCGAAGACTCATAGATCGCATCGAGGATCAAATTGTTCGTATAACCAGAAAGCGCAGACGTAATCGGCTGCTTGCCTTCCCGAATACAAGCTAAGAAATGTTGGCTGAGACGCTGGCGCTCGCCTTCATCATTTTCTGGCTTTTTGAGCTCAGTCTCGATCGCACGGTTGAATTTCTCGGTCAATAATTTACCTGTAGGCCCCTTGTAGCTAGCTCCGCCATCCGAGCCCATGAGGTGTACGAACGGTGTGTTGTCCGTATCCATGTGCACCGCCCAGCTCACTTCAAGCGTCAACGTACTGCCATCCTCCATACGAATCAGCGCCGTTGCCAAATCCTCAACATCATACGTCCCGTTCCAGTTCGGCTTGCCCCATGTGCCAATCCCTTTACGGCGCGGTCCGAACTCGGCATACGTTGCACCAACGACGGATACAGGCTTTGGATTCCCCATCAAATAGAGGGCAAGATCCAGCATATGAACGCCGATATCGATCAAAGGACCGCCACCCGACTCGTCCATTTTCGTAAACCATGTTCCCCAACCTGGGATACCTTTGCGGCGGAACCAACCGGTTTTGGCTGTGTAAATTTTGCCTAGCTCACCCGCTTCGACCTGCTCTTTAATTTGCATCGGAACGGATTCCCATCGCATTTGATGACCGATCATCACAATCGTATTCGACGCTTTGCTTGCTTCATATATTTGTTTGGCCGCTGCGGCATTAATGCCCATTGGCTTCTCGATAAGGACATGTTTGCCCGCTTCAATCGCTTGTACAGCAAGGGAAGCATGGTATTGATTCGGTACTCCAATAATTACGGCGTCGACTTTATCGCTCTGGATAAGCTCCTCGGGTGTGGCTGCCACATAGGCAATGCCATGCTCTTGTGCTTTCGCCTCAGCTAAAGGCAAGTACGCATCCGTAATCGCCGTGATTTCGCATTGATCCGCCAGCTTCGAAAACTCACGAATATGAACGCCGCCAATATTTCCTGCACCGATAATGCCAATTCTAATTTTGTTAACGCTTTCCACCATTCGTTCCTCCTCATAAGTACACGCTGTTGACCCTGCTTTTATGATAAAATAAGTACGATAGAAAGTCGTACCGTATATTCGGAAAACGTCCCATTTTTTCGAAGGAGCCCTGAATGACCATGACGTATTTTCCAGATTATTTGAAAACGTACCCCAACATGCACTCTCCTTTCCCATTTCACCTCAGTAGAAATACATTGGAACATGGCTTCCGTGCACATCGTCATGATTACCTCGAATTCTCTTATGTGGTGGAAGGACGAGGCGCAGAATCGATAAATGATGTGAAACACGCGATGGCACCAGGCACTTTTACGTTTGTGCTGCCTTATCAGGTGCATGAGATCTTTACGGATCCGGGTCAAAAGCTAGTGCTTCTCAACGGCATGTTCAGTATGGATCTGCTCATGGAGCCAGGGAATGATCAGGGATTGTCTGATTTATTTAATGACGCTAATGATTTACCTGCTTATGTACAATTTGAAGAGTTCGAGCAGAGGCAGATGACGGCTCTCATTGAAGATATGTTTAAGGAGTATCACGGGGACGAACGTTACAGGCAGACCCTGCTGAAGGCCAAACTGAAGGAGATTCTGATCCGCTTCGATCGGCATCGGTTTCAGCATGTTGGACAAGAAGAGGCTGTAAGCACTTCAGCCAAAGCTTCCTCCAAAGCCAGCCAAGCTGTGTGGCCTATCATTCATTACATCCATCGGAATTATCAAGAGGATCTTGCCTTGTCCGATCTCGCTGTACGCTTCAAGATGAGCGTCTCGCGCATTAGCGAGGTGATCAAGCAAACGACTGGACAGACTTTTGTTCATTTCTTGCATGATCTGCGCTTGCGCCATGCCTGTAGTCTATTAGTCTCCACGGACATGAGTGTCACGGAGATCGCGTTGGAGGTTGGCTATGGCTCGTACAAAACCTTTTCGCGGATTTTCCGAGAAAGCAAGGGCATCGTGCCGAAGGACTACCGGAAGGTTGAGCATGGTCGTGCGGTGACCTAGGTCGGATTGATTATCGCCAAAAAGCCCCCAACTCACATGGTGTGATTGGAGGCTTTCTTTTTATTTGTTCAGCACCTGATTGGAAACATCGCTGATTTGCTTTAATTCCTCTTCGGTTAGTGTGAATTGCATGGCCTTCACATTTTCTTCGGCATGATGCGTCTTCGACGCGCCTGGGATCGCAAATACTGTCTCCCCATGCGCATGGATCAACCAATTCAGCGCGATCTGCGTCGGTGACGCATCATAGATGACCGCGAGCTCATCCAACTTATCTATCAGCGGCTTTGACTTCTGGAGCCCTGCGCCACGAAAAGCCGAAGTGAATTTGCGCGGACCTTTGATCGCTTTCACCAGCGCTGGATTCTTGTGAAACTTACCACTAAGAATGCCCTGCTCCAGCGGTGAATACGCGATAATCGCAACACCCAGCTCTTTCGCAGCATCCATGATGCCATTATGCTCAATGCGGCGATCCAGCAAGCTATATTTCACTTGGTTGGAAATAAGACGAAGTCCATGCTCACCCAGGACGCGGTCGGCTTCACGCATTTTGTCAGCGGAGAAATTGCTGACACCCACGTTCTTGATTTTGCCCCGCTTCACCAGCTCAGCCATCGCGTTCATTTCCTCACGAACGGACGAGAACGAAAAAGGCTGATGCACCTGATGCAGCTCAATTGTCCGGTTCTCTAGCAAGCGAATGCGCTCATCGATGGTGCTCGTGATGCTGCTAGCCGTGCGCAGCAGCGGCCACCACTTCGTAGCAATATGAGCTCCTTCAGCCAATGGTCCTGCTTCACGCAACGCTTCTGCCAGCATTTGCTCCGATTGACCTTTTCCGTAGACCTCCGCTGTATCAAACCAATTGATCCCGCCCTTGAGACTGGTTTGCACAATGCTTCGCACATCTTCCTTCTGCAACACCGGCCAAAACCTGCCAACCATCCCCTGACCGTTGCTGAATTGCCAGCAACCCAGTCCGAGTGGTGACAAGGCCAGAGACGAGCTGCCCATCTGCCTGCGTACTGCTTTCCCCGCCATACTTTCACCCATTCCTTGCTATGATGTGATTCTCCCATTGATTATACACGATATCCGTGGGAATCACCCGACTCGCGCGCGGGGCTTGAGTATTCGTTTTCGTCATTCCTATTCAATAAGAAAAACTCAGGCTGCCGAGAAAGTCTCAACGGCCTGAGTTAGTCCAGTTCCTATTCTATTGGTAATCCTTCTCTTTCTTCACCAATTCATCATAAGCCGCTTCAGGCGTAATTTTACCGAACATCACTTTTTCACCAATGTCCTTATAGTCACAACTTCATCCCAATCGAACACAACCACTGTGAAGCTCATTCCTAGTTAACACGAAAAACCAAAAAAGAGCTGCCCTCAGCAGCTCCTATCTCAACTAACCCTACTCACACAGTTACGCGCGCACTCGCTTCTTCCTGGCTCGAAGACAATGCCTCCCGCTTCATGAAGAAGCATGCGATGAACGCCACAACCCCAAACCCGAAACCGATCGCGAATATATGTTGAAAACTCTCAGCAAAAACGGACTTGCTCATCAGCAGCAGATCCGCCGACAGCTCGCGCTCCATCTGTACGCTACTCCCTTGATCCGTCATAAGAACCTCCTTATAACCTGCTATGAGATTGACTTCATCAGCCCGTAAACCAAGTATTAATTCGTTACATCTATTATAGAGCTATAAACTCCCCCACTCATCAGACCCAAGCTTTAACCTCATCTCGGTCTAGAGATGTAGTTTGCTAGGCTATGGTATACTGTCCTCATACCTCACAATCGAAGGAGTTCAGAACCCTTGAACGTGTTATACAAGGAACAAACCGCCCATCATGACATCACCATTTATGACACCAACACCTTTTCGGATGAAAAAGGGAGCTTCCGCATCTTGGAATTTTCCAATCAGGCCATGCAAGGTGCGATGGATTTGCTGCATCCGGACCGTATTCTTTTTGAATATCCACGGGCAATGATTCATCTCATGCAAATAAACGCTCCACACTTCCAACGTGTTTTCCTTATCGGACACGGCATTGGCACCATCGCTTCCCACTTTAAGGAGAAACGCTTCACCGTTGCGGAGCTGGATGAGCATGTCGTAGCGCTTAGCAGGCGCTATTTCGGCTACGGCCAAGATAATGTGCATATCGGTGACGGAAGACAGCTCCTTCACAGC
Source organism: Paenibacillus sp. J31R30 (assembly GCF_059692115.1). Taxonomy (NCBI): domain Bacteria; kingdom Bacillati; phylum Bacillota; class Bacilli; order Caryophanales; family Paenibacillaceae; genus Paenibacillus; species Paenibacillus sp. J31R30. The sequence goes on from NZ_JCAUAV010000018.1 coordinate 43,462, forward strand.
GAGCCTCCAAGCACCTACGATTATATTCTTGTTGATGCTTTTACCGATAAAGGCACACCCCTGTCGTTAACGTCATTAACTTTTTTCCAAATGGCTGGGGAAAAGCTCGACGCCGAAGGCGCCATCCTCCTGAATCTTATGGGCAAAGGTGAGCATGATCCGCTCCTCGCAGCCATCCATACCACGCTTAGCGAGGTATTTCCGTACGTGAAAGCTTATAAGCTTCCGGCCGAGGGGCGCCGCGATCTGCAGAATATCATCCTGATGGGTCAAAATAAGCCGATCACCTGCCACCGCCGCCATATGGCCGGCTTCCTTGAAATAGAGCCAAGCTATGGGCATATCCTGATGGATGAAGCCTAATTTCCTTATTTTATTCACCTGGGGGAGTTGTTTGCTTCCTATCGTTTATAATAAAATGTAAGAAGAAAAAAAGTTCAATAGAAAAGGTGTCATTCATGAGCATATTAAATGTAGAACGACTTAGTCACGGCTTTGGAGATCGCGCGATCTTCAACGATGTATCCTTCCGCCTGTTGAAAGGCGAGCACATCGGACTTATCGGCGCAAATGGTGAAGGGAAATCCACCTTCATGAACATCATTACCGGGAAACTTCAGCCGGACGATGGGAAAGTCGAATGGTCCAAGCGCATGCGCGTTGGTTACCTGGATCAGCATGCGGTGCTGAGCAAAGGAATGACGATGCGCGATGTCCTTAAGGGAGCCTTCCAGTATCTGTTCGATATGGAACAAGAAATGAACGATATGTACGGTCGTATGGGCGACGTTTCCCCTGAAGAGCTTGAGCGCTTGCTTGAGGATGTAGGAACGATTCAAGATACATTAACGAATCAAGATTTCTACATGATCGATGCCAAAATCGAAGAAACGGCCCGCGGTCTGGGTCTGACAGATATCGGCTTGGATAAAGACGTGAATGATTTGAGCGGCGGGCAGCGGACGAAGGTTCTGCTTGCGAAGCTGTTGCTAGAGAAGCCAGACATTCTGCTTCTCGATGAGCCGACGAACTATCTGGATGAGCAGCATATCGAATGGTTGAAACGCTACCTCAACGAATATGAGAATGCCTTCATCCTCATTTCCCATGACATTCCGTTCCTGAACAGCGTTATCAACTTGATTTACCACATGGAAAATCAAGCTTTGAACCGTTACGTTGGTGACTACGATCACTTCCTAGAAGTCCACGAAATGAGAAAATCCCAGCTGGAGTCCGCGTACAAGCGCCAACAGCAGGAAATTTCTGAGTTGAAAGACTTCGTTGCTCGCAACAAAGCGAGTGTCGCCACACGTAACATGGCGATGTCGAGACAGAAGAAGCTCGACAAGATGGATGTTATTGAGCTTGCCAAGGAAAAGCCAAAACCACAATTCAACTTCAAAGAAGGGCGTACGTCAGGTAAGCTCATTTTTGAAGCGACAGATCTGGTTATCGGTTACGACACACCGTTATCCCGTCCGCTTAACCTGCGCATGGAGCGCGGGCAGAAGATTGCTCTCGTCGGTGCCAACGGGATCGGTAAAACGACGTTGCTGCGCAGCATTTTAGGCGAAATCCCTGCTTTAGCGGGTTCCGTGCACAAAGGTGAAAATCAGCAGGTCGGCTACTTCCAACAAGAAATCAAAGAATCTAATAACAATACGTGTATCGACGAGGTTTGGAATGAGTTCCCTTCGTTGAATCAATTCGAAGTACGCGCGGCGCTTGCTCGCTGTGGACTCACAACCAAGCATATCGAGAGCAAGATTGTTGTGCTCAGCGGTGGTGAAAAAGCGAAAGTTCGCTTATGTAAGCTGATCAATCGCGAAACGAATCTGCTTGTACTCGATGAGCCTACGAACCATTTGGATGTCGACGCGAAGGAAGAGCTGAAGCGTGCACTGAAAGCATACAAAGGCAGCATCATTCTGATCTCCCATGAACCTGATTTCTATCGCGATGTCGTGACGGAAACATGGAACTGTGAGTCCTGGACGACGAAAGTGTTCTAAACGATTTATACAATCCCCTCGATCTGCATAAGATCGCAGGGGATTTCTTCATTCTCGGTAAGTGAACTGAACGTTAACTGATCTCAGACCATCTGACGCTCAAATCTGGACAAACTCATTCAAATATGATACATTATGTATCATTAAATAGTTACTTCCCTACACTTTGTCCCTGTCACATATCCCTTACCTACGAACGCACGCATCCGAATTCAGCCACGGAAAGCGAGGAATTGTATGCTTGTTCTACGATCCTTTTTTCAGAGAAAAATGCTGGTATTGCTGCTCATTCTCTGCTTCTCCGACGCATTATTTACCGATATCGGCCTGCAGCTAGACTTCATTCAAGAAGCAAACCCGTTCATCCGCAGTCTCTACGAATGGCATGTCATCGCTTACTATCTCGTGAAGCTCATATTCCCTATTGCTCTGATGTTCATGTTTCCTTATATCCGCCAGAAATTCTGGGCGCAGCCCTTTTTAACTCTTACCGTTATTGTGTATGCCGCCGTCAACGTGTATCATTTCGTCTGGCTATCTTATGGACTAACGTATCTCGCTAGTAACACTTAGTAGAAAGAATTTGCTACTCATCGTATCTTAAACATAGACGCCTGATGTTCGCCAACCGACTCACTCGGTTCAACGTCAACATCAGGCCTCTTCGTCTACTTAGCTTGCAGCAACTATCGCGATCTCAACGAACCTCACTTACCACCACGGACTCACTGCGCATGCCAACAATCCCGTCGACTTCATTCTGTATACGTTTCAAAATGGGGAAGATCTGCATCGAGTCGAGCCCATTTTCCAGCTCTTTCTCCATGGCGAGCACCTCCGCCACTAACGCTTCCGCGTAGAAATTCGCGGCAATCCCTTTCAGCGTATGGATCTTCCTTTTCACTGCGACCAGCTCCCCGCCTATGATAAACGGTGTGATCTGGACACTGAAGTTACTATAATCTTGCTTGAATTTCTCCATCATATATTGGAAAATATGCAGCTTATGATCGATATTCCGCATCAATTGCTCCACGCCAACACCTTGATATTGGTTTAACCAGCTGGAATGCTCCCATTTCCCCAGCATGTCTGTCAGCTGCCGTTCCGTAATCGGCTTAATGAGCAGATCATTCATTCCCAGCTTCAGAAGCTGCATGCGATCCTGCATAAGCATATTCGCGGTGAGCGCTACGATTGGCACGAGGTTCAAGCTCTTACGCTGTCTCAGCTTCTGTGTGGCCTCATAGCCATCCATCTCCGGCATATGAATATCCATGAGAATAAGCTTCCACGACTGCGTCTCAGCCAGTTCTAACGCTTCAAGGCCATTCTGCGCCATCACCGCGTGATAACCTAGTTGCTTTAGCAGCTCCGAGATAACGAGTTGATTAATCTCATTATCCTCGACCACGAGAATGTTCCCTTTGGACTCAGTTACCTGCATCCCAGCCGGGGCTGTTGTCAGACTCGGTTCCGTTACCACGTTCCGTGCCTCTCGCTTAGCTAACCCTTCGACGGCCGTCCTCAGATTAGCTCTACTCACTGGCTTCACTACCACGCTATCTGCCCGCAGCGCTTCCGGCAGCTCCGACATCTGTTCCCTGCCATCGAGCGTCGTATAGGCGATTATCTTCGTACGTGAGCGGTCAATTGGAGCCATCACTTGCTCTAGCCCCTCTTGATGTTGAAGCTCCTCCATTTGCATATCAAGAAGCACGTAATCGACTGGAGCGGCATTCCGAGCATCCTGCTCTACTGCGGCTACCAAATCTGCCGCTGTCGTTACGATATCTGTCTGCAAGTGCATATCTCTCAGTAATTCAGCGATATGCTCTGCAACTAGAAGGTGGTCCTCGGCAATCCGAATTCGCTGATCCTTAATTGAAATAGAATTCTCATGCATTTCGGAAGGCTGTGCTTCCACTTCAGGATGCGCTTTTCCTAGCATCAAGCTGAAGTAGAATCGGCTGCCTTGGCCAAGGGTGGACTCCACCTGTAAGACACCGCCCATAGATTGCACCAAATGCTGGCAAATAACAAGCCCTAACCCCGTCCCGCCATATCGCCGACTCATCGACGTATCTGCTTGAGAGAATGGAACGAACAGCTTCGAGAGCTGCTCCTTGGAGATACCTATGCCGGTATCCTCCATGACAAACGAGAGCAAGTAACCTTCATCTGAGGTTCCCTCCAGCGCGACTTTTAATCTCAAATAGCCCCGCTTGGTAAACTTAATGGCATTATTCGTTAAATTAATAAGCACCTGCTCCAAACGAAAAGGATCTCCAGTAACTAGATCAGGCAGGTCTTCGGACGTATCCAGCATGATCTCGATTCGCTTCTTTCCAAGCGAAACACTCGCAAGATCAGCTACCTTCTGGAGAGATGACGCTAAGGAGAAATCTACTGTTTCTAGTGTCATTTTGCCCGCTTCTAGCTTCGAGAAATCAAGAATATCGTTAATCGTAGCGAGCAGAACATTAGAGGAGGAATCTATTTTGCTCAAATAATCCTGTTGGATTGTCGATAGCTCTGTTCGTTGTAAAAGCAGTGACAGACCGATGATCCCGTTCAGCGGCGTGCGTATTTCATGACTCATCCTAGCTAAGAATTGACTCTTGGCTCTATTGGATTGATCGGCTTCTTCCCGCTTCTTCAGATCCGTAATATCGTGAACCGTTCCCGTTACGCCATCGATCTCTATTTCCCCATCGGTGAATAGGGGAGACAACGTGACATTATACGCATACGCCGATCCGTCTGGATGCAGGAGTTGAATACCGAATTGCTGCGTTTTCCGCTCCAAAATCGTTAATTCGAACCACATATTCCATGTCTCAGGCTCGTCCATCTGAACCAAATCCGTTAACAGCTTCCCTTTTACTTGGTCGGTATTCAAGTTGTATGTAAGATTCATCTTACTATTAGACGAAGCAATTGTGCCATCCAAACGAAATCTGAATATGAAATCCTCTGAATTTTCGACCAAAGTCCGATACTGCTCATCCCTAGCCTTCGCTTTAATTAATGCGGCGCGGTGCTCCGTAACATCACAGGCAGACCCAATTAACTCCGTCACATACCCGAATTTGTATATTGGCACAAGACTTACCAGAATCGTAAAGCCATTGTATTCATACTCGTAATTAACGCGTTCACCCTGCCAAGCCTTATCGTAGTATTGCCGGATTCGAGCTAGAAAGGATGCATTGAGCACATTCACATCGCTAATCCTTTTGCCAATAAATTGACTAGGGTGTAAACCCAACATCTGCAACAGCTGTCCTTCAATTACGATGTAAACGTATTCATCGCGGTGTTTATGCAGTTTAAATGTGAATCCGGGCTGAGAACGCAGCATATCAATCAGTTCTTCCTCTACTTGCCGAATCTGCTGCTTATACTCCCGATTTCGAACCAAATACCGCATAAAGCAAGCAATGACGAAAACGCACATCAACTGATAGCTGATATATTTCCAGATGACATCAAGTGATGTCCCGTATACCATCCAGATCATGGCATAATAAAAAACAAAAAAGAACGTTGATCCAGCGAACCACTTTATCCAATAAGAGTTTATTTTGGAAAATATGATACCTGTTCCTGTAACCGCTGCGAAGCCTATCAATAGCAATGGCAATGAAATCGTACCTTCCACAATGTATCTCCCTATCCATAAACAGACAAAGGTAATGAATAAAGAAATGATGCCTCCCATATAGGCAGCTAGCAACAAACCAACACCGCGGAAATTCAGACTTACTTGTGGAGCCATTTGAATGCTGAAATTCATCAGAACGACTACAAGCGCCCCATGTGCCAACCCAATATAGAGTTTATTTAACCAGGTTGGCCGCTGATCAAGATTCATGAGAAGAAAGAAGTGTTCTACGAATACGACAAAGACGGTTATTAACGCAAAATTGATAATCAAATCACGTAACAGAGGAATCACCAACCCGTTTCTGACTCTAGTGAGAAGATCTCTATCGAGGCATTCCAACAATGAGCAGCCTCGCTTAGATGTGTATATGATCGCAGTATTTGGTGCCGAAAACATATACTTCATTATTCTACCACTTTATCTAGGCTAGTTGAAACAACATTTCTTCAATATATCCAACTTCAACTGGTTTGCTATAGTAATACCCTTGAACGTAGCGGCAGCCATACTCGCGTAATACCTGCAGTTCTTCCTCTGTTTCGACACCTTCCGCAACAACGGTAAGGTTCAAATCTTTCGCCATTGTCAGGATCGTATTAACAATGACCGCGTTCACTTGTCCATGTTGCAAACCTTTAATGAAAGATTTATCAATTTTCATTTTATCGACAGGTAAATCACGCAGGTATCCGAGTGAGCTGTATCCTGTTCCGAAATCGTCCATAGCAATGCGGAGACCTAGTTGCTTTAGCTTTCCAAGCGCATCTGCCGCTAATCTGGCGTCCACACTTAAGCTCTCCGTTATCTCGATCTCCAAATACTGAGGATCTAGGCCAGTTTCCTTAAGAATCCCAGCGATGGTCTTACTAAGATGGCAATCATTGAACTGTTTTCTAGATATATTAACGGCTACGAACATGGGTGGAAGCCCCACTGACTGCCATTTCTGATTCTGTTTACAAGCTTCTTTCAGTACCCACTCCCCGACCTCGTGAATGAGCCCGCTTTCTTCTGCGATCGCAATAAATTCCGCTGGGGGTACATTCCCTAAGTAGGGATTATCCCAACGAAGCAGACACTCCATCCCTACAATGCAGTTCGTTTCGATATCTACAACAGGCTGATACACGAGCTTAAACTCTTGTCCCGTTATCGCTCTGCGCAAATAAAACTCAATATCCATCCGTCTCTGCAGGATAGCTCCATTGATAAATGGCAATCCAGCCTGCGAGTTGTCCATATGTCCTTCTGAATGTTCTGCTGCGGGATATACACCTTTGACACCATTTTGAATGGCTACTTTGCACCGTTCTAGGAAGTAGGTGATAACCCCCTCACCCTCTAAACCTGAAACTAACATCTCTTTATGAAAATAATCAACCGCGCCAAATCGCATCGCTTGGATGGTTTGAACCGACCCTTCTGATGTATGTTTGCTCAGCATAATCACTGGAATAGGACTATGGTCCATAATAAGTTGGAGTGCCGTAAGCCCTAGCAAATCGGGCAAGTCCATATCAATTAGGACCAATTCTGGCTTATCACGTAACATACACGCCAATGCGGCACTGCCATGCGCTACAATTCCTGTCAGTATGAGCTGTTTATCCTGCTCCAATATGGTCGTAATGACCTCCTGAGTATGCTCGGATATACTCACCAATAGTACTCCGTACCTGCCTGTCAGACCCATCTTCTCCCCACCTCTTCAAGCCATTCTTACTTATAACCCCATTGTACTTTCCACTTATTAGGTTACTTCCTTAAATCCTATGAATTTTACACCTATTTTTCGCTAATAATTTACTAATAATTTTTATGTTTTCTTATTTGAAAACGGTTTACTCTTAAAATTCGACAGCGTATAATAGAATTATTAGCTAAATATTAGCAACATCACTCACCTCTTCACTTTTTACGAATTTCAAATTAGAAAACTATGCGTTAGGGGGGACTTCTAATGGACAGAGTTCTATTAATTGAGGACGATGATATAATCGGTGAGATGATCTGCATGTATCTGAAAGAGGAAGACTTCTTAGTTCTCAGGTGCCATAACGGACAAGAGGGTCTAACGGCTCTGCACGATTTCCAGCCAGACCTGATTCTACTTGATCTTATTCTTCCAGACTTTGAAGGTACAGAGCTATGTAATTCCTTGCGAGGACTAACACCCGTTCCGATTATTATCATCTCTTCAAATTCCAAAGTCAGTGAGAAAATCGAAGCCTTTACTGTTGGAGCCGATGATTATTTATGCAAGCCATTCAGTATGCATGAAATGAAGGCCCGCATTCAAGTCTTACTACGTCGCTTCAAGAAGGAACTACCCGCCGAGCAGCAGCCTGCACCACCTACCCCGATTCGCCAACGGATTACCGTTCCCGCTATGGAGCTCCAAATTAATTTAGAGAAACGCACCTTGCACGTACGAGGCGAATCTATCGAAATGACTTTCTCTGAGTTCGAGCTCATTCGATTGTTAGTTGAACATCCTGAGCGGGTTTACCGTCGCGAAGACCTGATTAATGCTTTACGCGGATTCGATTCCTACATAAATGAGCGTGCGATTGACGTACATATTACGAATTTGCGCAGGAAAATTGAGATCAATCCTAAAGAACCAAAATATATAAAAACCGTATGGGGCGTAGGCTATAAATTTGTTATCTAAAATTCAACTAAGCATCGACTCGATCCGTTATTGGATGGGGTCTTATTTTTTACATACCAACCCAATAAAGAAGCGCATGCCCTTTTCGGTCGCATGCGCTTCTTTATTGGGTTGCGAATATAATTACTCACTCACTACACGGTTTCTTAAAGAACTCAACACGATTCATGACCTGGGTAATCGTGAACTGACCTAGGTAATCAATTGTGCGCTGTTCGGCTTCCGTTAGTATTTTCTCCAGCTCTGCATCCAGCAGTTCACCAGCTTCACCGCACTCAGAGTCGCCTTCGGCCTCAACACATCCAAGACTTACAGCGGAGTATACGTCTCCCAGTGTAATTTCTTCGGCCCGCTTCCGCAGCATATAGCCGCCTTCACGCCCGCCTTTGGATTGGGCGATCCCTGCATCTGCGAGTGACTGCATCACTCTGCGCATAAAGGTTGCATGTGAATCCACTTGGCTCGCGATCGTCGCACTGGATAGAAGGCAACCACTGTTAGCTAACCAGACAATGGCGTGAACAGCTATTTTGAAACGTGGCGGACCTATGTTCACTCCGCGATTGGCAGTACTCACTCGACACACTCCTATTGATCCGCAGCATCGTCAATGCCCAGTTTAGTAAACTCATTATAGCATCACGAAGAAGCGCAATAAAGCTTGATACAGCCTTTTCTAGATGTTACTCGCATGAACTCTTAAGGGACATTGGATTCGGCAAATTCTTGTTCAGTCATTACCTGTGCCGTGTCATATGTATCCTTCAGGCGCTTTATGTCAGCCTTAGGAGGAAAACCAAACATGCGAGAATATTCACGGCTAAACTGAGATGCACTTTCATAGCCTACCCTGTAGGCAACCTCTGTAGCATCAGCAGACTCCGTTAATAGTAGGCGCCGAGCTGCTTGCAACCTAATCTGTTTTTGGAATTGAAGAGGGCTCATAGCCGTGATTTCTTTAAAGTGTCTATGAAACGAAGAAACACTCATATTCGCTATTTCGGCTAATTCTTCCATCCGCAGCGAACGATCATAGTTATTCATTAATTGTTCAATAACACCTTGAATTTGATGGGTTGGGCTTCCTTCCATTACAATTTGCTCCAACACAGTTCCATTCTCTCCCTGCAGCACGCGATAAAGAATTTCCTTCGTAAATAGTGGAGCAAGCACTGGAATATCTTTAGGATTATCAAGCAAACGGACAAGCCTCATAACCGCATCTAACAAAGAGGATTCCATCTGGCTGACAAACATAGCTCGCTTAGGATTCCCTTTCGAATCCACTCGAAAATCAGAATCATGCAGAACCTCTAAGATTTGACTCGGTGAAAATTCAAGCTTGAAACCCAAATATGGAACATCCGGCGTGGCTTCCGTTACTTGGGCGGTTACTGGTAAGTGAACCGATGTAACAAGGTAATCAGCAGGACTGTATGTAAAGCGCTCCTGCCCTAGCCATACCTCCTTCACCCCTTGAACTACCATACAGAAGGAAGGCTTGTAAACTCCGTTTCGTTGATCAGCAGCATCCGAGACACGCATGAAAAACAAGGACGGAATAGCCGTCGGGTGAACACCATCCTTTTCCGAATAGCGCTCAATGATTTGGGCAAGCTCATTCTGCAGTTTGGTCATTATTTCAGACATTGAATTCTCCTTGTTCCTATTTTAATAATTCGATTATAGTCCCTATTTGTCTTTTACATAAGTGGCAGTGAGAGGATTAGGCAAACATTTGGCATGAATGGGATAACGTTCTCTTTGTCGTCTGGTGCATAATAAGAATGTGAAGAGCAGGAATCATACATGGCAAAAAAGACTGAATCGGCTTATAGATCATTTTCTAATAATGGAGGAAATACGATGCAAAAAGTAATTTTGAACAATGGTGTTGAGATGCCTATCCTCGGTTATGGTGTTTTTCAGATTGCAGATCCCAATGAATGTGAACAATGCGTCTATGACGCTATTATGGCAGGCTACCGGCTGATTGATACTGCTGCCTCTTACCTGAATGAAGAAGCAGTTGGCAGAGCGATCAAACGGAGTGGCATCGCAAGAGAGAAATTATTCATCACTACGAAACTTTGGGTTCAGGATGCTGGATATGAGCGTACAAAAAAAGCATTTGAAACATCACTTGCAAAATTACAATTGGATTATTTGGATTTATATTTAATTCATCAGCCTTTCGGCGATGTGCATGGTTCTTGGCGCGCTATGGAGGCGTTGTATCGTGAAGGAAAGGTCCGTGCAATTGGCGTTAGTAACTTCCATGAGGATCGTCTGATCGACTTGATCATTCATAATGAAATCGTCCCTGCTGTAAACCAGGTTGAAACGCACCCATTCAACCAACAAGTCGAACATGCAAAATTCATGAAAGAAAATAATGTTCAGATCGAATCCTGGGCGCCTTTTGCTGAAGGAAAAAATAACTTATTCCAGAATGAGGTATTGGTATCCCTAGCTGAGAAGTATAATAAATCCGTTGCTCAGGTGGTTTTACGTTGGTTGATACAAAGAGAAGTCGTTGTGATTCCAAAGTCTGTTCGTAAAGAAAGAATGATCGAAAACTTCAGCATCTTTGATTTTGAATTAAGCCAAGCGGACTTGGAGTCGATGTCTACGTTAGATACGAAACAGAGCTTGTTCTTTTCGCATCGCGATCCTGAAGTAGTGAAAAGGATCGGTACCCGTAAACTTGATCGCTAATCATGATTGCAAACTTCTATACAAATAACCCGGTTCAAGCCTCGTGGCCTGCCGGGTTATTTTTTTACCATGCTCAGTGTTGTGTGCGAATGAGAAGACCAACTTTACTTCTTATCCTTCACTCTTATGGAACCTAGTGTCGCGCTCTCAGGAAGGGCATGTCCCTTCGACTTCGACAACCCAATTCGTTGCGACGTATAGATGCCTGAGTGACCGGAGAACAGATAACTCACAATACATGCCATGAACATGTAGATGATCCCCTCGGAGCCAAACAGCTCGACGCCCATGATGAAGCAAGCGAGTGGCGTGTTCGTTGCGCCACTGAATACCGCGATAAGTCCAAGCGCAGCCAAGAATGGCGCGGATAGCCCCAACAGATCGGCAAGCGAATTGCCCATCGTGGCGCCAACGACGAACAAGGGAGTCACTTCCCCGCCGAGATAGCCCGCTCCGAGCGTTAACGCGGTAAAGATGGTCTTCCACAAGAACGCCAAATGGCCTACTTGCGCTTCGAACGATTGCTGTAATAGCGGTATACCGAGTCCGAGGTAATCCCTCGTTCTGAACACCGCGACCAGCGCAATGATAACGAGACCGCCGACGAAGGCTCTCCATACAGGGTTGGCGAATAGCCGCGTGTACAGCTTTTTCATCCCATGGGTAAGCTCACTAAATAAGATACTGGCTAGACCAAATAGGATAGAAGCAAACACCACCTTGAGAACAACCCCTGTGGATAACTGTGGCACGGCTCCCATGGCATATTGCATATGGTGAATCCCCCAAGCCGTGGTAACCAGATTCGCTATGAAGCTGGCGATAAAGCAAGGGATCAGCGCCTGATACCGCATCATCCCAATCGCAGCCACTTCCAAGCCAAAGATGGTTCCCGCAAGCGGTGTTCCAAACACGGAGCCGAACCCGCTGCTGATGCCGCACATGAGCAGGATTTTCCGATCATTTTCGTCGACTTTGAATATCTTTCCGATCCACTCGGCAAAGCTTCCCCCCATTTGAACAGCCGTCCCTTCGCGGCCTGCAGATCCCCCAAGTAGGTGAGTGACCAGTGTCCCGATGAGCACCAAAGGCGCCATGCGAAAGGGAACCGTCTCCTTGCCCTCATGAAGCTGTTCGAGGATCAGGTTATTCCCCCTGCCCGCATTTTTGCCGGTTTTCAGATAGACATAAGCCATCATCGCTCCGCCTAAGGGTAAAAGAAACAACAACCATGAATGGTTCAATCGCTTCTCGGTTACAAGATCTAAGCCAGCTAGAAACAGTGCAGAAGCTGACCCCGTTATCATGCCCACGAGGCTCCCATAGAACATCCATTTTACTAACGAACCGATAAGTGCAACATGCATGAATTTGGCGGCATGCTCGAATGCCTTAAGACGATATTTCAACGACTTTCACCCCTCATTGAAAGGCCTAGTGCTGTACTGGTTCTACGCATTATTTTCGTTAGATATTTACATGATTTTGGAAATCGCCGTCACGTCAGCTTGTCTCATTATACACAAATCGCATGCATCCCTCTATGTAAAAAAGAAAAGTACAGCACACTCCCTCTCAGGAGCATACTGTACTCACAATACTATGCTTAAGTTGCACTAACTGTTTTATGATTCGCATTCGCAACAACTTCTGTTTCTTCTTCCTCTGCTTGACCTACACGTTTAATAAAGAAGGAAAGCAGTAAGCCAATTGCTGCGATTCCAATGATAACAAGGTAGGAATCATTAATGCCCTGAATAGTCGCCTCTTTAATCATTTCCTTCGTAGCCGTTGCTGTTTTACCTGCTGTCATTAACTCAATGACATGAGATTTGGTTCTAGTGGTCATAACCGTAATCAATAGTGCCGTACCTACACCGCCTGCTACTTGCTTGATGGTATTGGAAATTGCTGTACCATGCGCATTTAGTCTTGATGGCAATTGATTGAGACCCGCCGTAGTGATTGGCATTAAGAATAGCGCCATCCCGAAACGACGTCCTGTGGACATAAGAACTAAATACGTATAGCTTGTGGAATCCGTCAAATTGATGAATCCAAGTGTGGTTACGATCGTAATGGCCATACCGATAATGGACAACCATTTCGCTCCAAACTTATCGAACAGCTTACCGGCCACTGGCATCATGATACCCATGAGCAGCGCACCAGGAAGCATAAGGATACCTGACTCTAACGCGGTATAGCCGCGAGCATTTTGCAAATACAACGGAAGCAGAATCATATCCGCATACATCACCATCGTAACTGCAATGTTAATTAACGTCGTTAAGGTAAACATGTTGTGCTTGAATGCTCTAAGATCTAATAGTGGATCTTTGATAACGAGTTGACGCCATGTGAATAGGATTAGTGCAACTACACCGACGATAATCGAGACGATTACTTCTGCACTTGACCAGCCCTTGCCACCAGCACTGCTGAAGCCGTAAAGAAGGAAACCGAACCCGATCGTTGAAAGAATGGCACCCCATGTATCAATTTTGGGATACTGACGTTCAGAGACATTTTTCAAATAAATAAATGCGACACCAATTACGATAACAACAAATGGGATGATACCATAGAAAAGCACACGCCACGAATAATGCTCTAAGATATAACCAGCGATAGCAGGACCGACAGCAGGGGCAAAAATGATAGACAACCCTACCATTCCCATCGCTGCACCGCGCTTATCTGGAGGGAAGATCGTCAAAATAACATTCATAAGAAGCGGCATGATAATACCTGCCCCTGCAGCTTGAATTAGGCGACCAGTGAGCAATAGCTCAAAGCCAGGTGCCACGGCCGACACAATGGTACCGATGAGGAAAATAATCATCGAAGCTTGGAAAAGCTCACGCGTCGTAAAGCGTTGCATCAGGAATGCCGTTATCGGAATTAAAACGCCGTTAACCAACATGTAACCAGTGGTCAGCCATTGGCCAGTTGAAGCGGCGATATTAAATTCGACCATAAGCGGCGGCAAGGCAACACTCATAATCGTCTGATTCAAAACGGCTATGAACGCCCCCAGAATCATAACAAATAGAAGGGGCCCCTTCTTAATAGAACTAGGATCAAATGCGGCAATTTTACTCATTTCACATATTCCTTTCAAATTCGACTTCAAACTAATTTACAAAGTGTTGTATAATAAACTTGATGTAAATAGTATTATAGTCATCTCGCGTAATCTTCACAAGCAACAGCTTTTTTATAAATGTTTATTAGTTTACACTTTCATAATATTTGTCGTCTATCTATCACATTATCTACAAAGATTGCAGAAATTGTCGTATAGCATTTTGAAGAGAAGGAAGGATCGCTCATGTCAACTAAACCGCAACGCATAGACCCGCGTGTACTTCGGACGCGCCAATTGATTCGAGATGCCTTTATCGAATTACTTCAGGAGCTTGAACTTGAGAAGATAACAGTGAATCGCATTGCGGAGCGCGCGACGATTAATCGCGTTACCTTCTATCTGCATTATCAAGATATTCCCGACATGGTTGATAAGTTGGCTGAAGACATGATTAACGAAATCCATGCCATCCTGAAGGAAGCTCCGGACCCGCCTGATTTTAATATGCAGATCATCCTGAACATGCTTGAGCATATCGCGAACAACTCAAATTTCTACAAGGTGCTGCTTGCTTCCAAACGTATTCCTGTATTTACGGAACGGCTCATGAAGCTGATCGCTGATTTCATCACCAATCGAATGGACAAGCTAGAGGCTTCCTCCGCTTTGAATATTAAGGTGAAGAAGGACATCGCGATTTGGTATGGCTCCTCGGCCATCATTGGAACGATTGTCTTCTGGCTGCGCAATGATTTACCTTACACGCCGGTTTTCTTGGCTGCACAGCTCTCAGAATTACTTCATCTTCCTCAACCAGAATCGATGGTACCCCCTAAGCCATAAGTACATATATAGACGAAAAAGCCCTCGATCTCTCCAATAGGAGGAATCAAGGCCTTCATAGTTTACAGGTTTATTTTATATCAACAACGAAAGGAACGGTAATCACTTCACCGCCATGCTGGAACTGCGCCCACAACTTATAGGTACCCGCTTCCGGAAAAGAAGTTGCGAACCTTGCAACGGGGCCTGTCGCCTTCTCATCGAGCGGGTGCACATGAATATACTGCTCCGCATCAGCGGAAAGGATCACAACATGCCCTACAGCACCCAGGTAAGGTTGTAGATTCGTGATCTCCTTCTTCGTCTTGGCATCCCGAATCGTAAAGGTAAGTGTTACTTCAACTTTAGCCTTTGTACTACTTAAAGCAAGATCAACTTCTTTGCCGCTGACTTCCTTCATCTGGCTATCCGCAGTAATCGCGGCATGCCCTATCTCTTTGCCTTCTACCTTTACCCATTGGCTAAGCGTTGTGCTGGTTCCTCCATTAGGAATGAAATCAGCAATGAGTTTATAGTCCCCGCCTGATGGGAATGTCGGGTTGATTGTAAATTTGCCGTTTCCTTTGTAAGTCGGATGGATGTGTTGAAAAAATGATAAGGAATGATCGACGATGATCAGATGCAGCAATTTCTCGTGATTGACTTGAAAATCCTGCACTGGTTTGCCAGCGTTGTCCGTAATTTGGATTGTCAGCTCCGTATGATCATTCGCCTTCAGTTTTGTCGATCCAAACGTAAACGATACTTTCAGGTCTGAGACTGCCTTGGTTTGTTCATTACCGTGACGACTATGTTCATCTACATTGGCAGGGCCAGAGGCTGCCCTATGGCTAGCGTGGTCACTCTTTGACGTATCCTTTTGTGACGAGCATGCACTCAAGAGTCCTAGTGCCAACACGACCAGAAGAATCCCTATTTTTTTGACATACACGCGATACTCTCTCCTATTTCTTAGTGATTAGCTCCGAATTTTCATACGTTGAAGACGAAGTGCATTAAGAACAACAGAGACCGAACTCAATGCCATGGCCAGGCCTGCTACCCAAGGAGCTAATAAGCCTAGCGCAGCAATGGGGATGCCTAACGTATTGTAACCAAGCGCCCAAACCAAGTTCTGTTTGATGTTGCTCATCGTTTGGCGGCTCATGTAGATGGCATCTGGAATACTCAAAAGGTCACCGCGCATCAGCGTTACATCGGCGGCTTCCATCGCCACATCCGTGCCTGTTCCGATCGCCATCCCGATATCCGCAGTCGCCAGGGCAGGGGCATCGTTAATACCATCCCCAACCATGGCTACTTTCTTACCTTGCGCTTGCAGCTTTTTCACTTCTTCTGCTTTTCCTTCTGGCAAAACTTCGGCAAGCACATGATCGATCCCCACTTGAGCAGCGATTGCCTTAGCCGTCCGTTCGTTATCGCCCGTAATCATAATGACCTGAATCCCCATATTCTTCAGTCGACTAACCGCGACTTGTGAAGTTTCTTTGATGGTATCCGCAACAGCTACTATACCCCCGTACCCTTTATCAATGGCGACAAGCATGGCTGTTTTACCAGACTCCTCGAGTTTCGACAACGTGTCGTAAGCACCCTGCGCATCCACCCCGAATTTCTCCATAAGACGCCGAGTTCCGATTAATAACTCCTTACCCTCTACGACAGCTTTAATGCCATATCCCGGGATCGCTTCGAACGCTTCTATCTCTGGCAATTCAATGTTTTTCGCTCTAATGCCTGCAACGATGGCTTCAGCAAGGGGATGCTCTGAATTTTTCTCCGCGGCGCCTACAAGTCGTAGGAATTCCGCTTCATCTCCTTCAGCGTAAACATCGGTAAGCTCGGGCTTCCCTTTCGTGACAGTGCCTGTTTTATCTAAAATAATCACGTCAATACGATGGGTCTGCTCCAGATGCTCGCCGCCTTTGAACAAAATACCCAGTTCGGCTGCACGCCCTGATCCCGCCATAATTGAAGTCGGTGTCGCTAGGCCCAGTGCGCAAGGACAAGCAATGACCAAGATAGCGATAGCTTTCTCCAACGCCCCTGCAAAATCGCCAGGTGTCACAACGAAATACCAGACTAGGAAAGCGATAAGGGAAATCCCCACAACAATGGGGACGAAAATCCCCGAAATGACGTCGGCCACCCGTTGGATCGGTGCTTTCGAGCCTTGCGCGTCTTCGACAACTTTAATAATTTGTGCCAGCGCTGTTTCCTTCCCGACCTTCGTCGCTTGAATGCGAAGCATGCCGTTTTTGTTGATGGTTGCCCCTATAACAGCATCTCCGGGTTTCTTTTCTACGGGAAGACTCTCCCCCGTTAGCATTGATTCATCCACGGAAGATAACCCTTCAAGCACTTCCCCATCAACGGGTACTTTATTTCCCGGTCGGACTAGCACAATATCCCCTGCTATTACCTCATCAATTGGAATGTTGAGCTCTATGCCTTCACGGATAACCAGAGCTGTCTTCGCCTGCAGCCCCATTAGAGGTTTAATCGCTTCCGATGTCCGTCCCTTGGCCAGTGCTTCCAATAATTTCCCCATAATAACTAGCGTAATGAGTACCGCACTTGTTTCATAATACAAAGACGGCCAGTGATGCATGCTGGCGCCACTGATAGACCAATCGATCGTCAAATACAGACTATAGAAATAAGCAACTGAGGTCCCGAGTGAAACCAGTACATCCATGTTGGCAGAGCCATTTCGCAGCGCTTTATAAGCACCTTCATAGAACTGTCTTCCGATGTAAAACTGCACCGGCGTTGCCAGAATGAATTGGAACCACGGATTCATGAAGAATTCCGGTATCCATATCCATGTCGTAAACGAAAAGTGGCTGACCATCGCCCATAACAACGGCAGTGACAGAATGGCAGATAACAGAAGCTTACGCTTTTGCTTTGTAATCTCTTGTTGCCGATGCTCCGACGGGTCGCCTTGCTCTTGTTTAGGAACTGCTTTGAAGCCGATCTTCTCCACCCGCTTCTGCATATCAGATACTGTGAGTTCTGCCGGATTGTACACCACATGCGCGGCTTCCATCGCAAAATTAACCGTGGCTGCCCTCACACCAGGTAACTTATTTAAGGTCTTCTCAATCCGCTGCGCACAGGCTGCACATGTCATGCCCTCTAGCTGCAAATCAACGGTTTCCCTAGCCGTATCATAGCCAAGCTTCTGAATGCTTTGTTCCATCCTGACAACATCAATTCGACTAGGGTCATAAGTGACCATTGCTCGTTCCATCGCAAAGTTGACATTGGCTTCCGAGATCCCTTCAAGCTTGTTTAACCCTTTTTCAATTCGATTGGCACAGGCGGCGCATGTCATTCCTGTAATCTGCAGTGAGGTTTGTTTCGTCTCTGCCGCATTAACAGTTTCCATCATCAACACCTCTTTTTATTTAACGTCGTATCCTTGTTCTTCAATAGCTTCTTTAATGGCATCTTGCGTTAGCTTATTTTCATCAAACTCCACAGTTACCGTTCCATTCGCTAAGTCAACTTTCCCAGCAGCACCTATCGTCTTCAAAGCTCCTTCAACGGAATTCACACAGTGGTTACACGACATTCCTGCTACCTTTAACGTTACATTTTGCATTGTTCATTCTCCTTTATAGGTTTGATATGGTTTCGATTCTGTAAAAATAAACTCGATAAATCCAGTATGGCCATCTTGCATTTGTTCAACAACTTCGATCCTTTAATTAGTATACCCCCCTACCCTATATTAAGTCAAGGAGATCATTAAGATTAGGTTCATTTATCCTTATTCAAAATGAGAAAGAATCCGGAGTACTTGTCGCCTCCAGATCCGTCACTTCATGAGTTTATTAATCGTTGTTAATAATTCTGTAATCACTTCTTCATCGCCTTCTTGAATGCGATCAATGACACAGCTTTTCATATGATGCTCAAGCAATTGCTTGCTCACCCCATTGAGAGCAGACTGGATGGATGAAATCTGATTCAACACATCGTCACAGTACGTATCCTTTTCAATCAGTCCCTTAACCCCTCTTATTTGTCCCTCGATTCGGTTAAGACGGGTGATCAGATTACTTTTAGCTTTGTCGGAATGGTGGCTCTTTCGTTCACTTGAAGTTGCACACATATCGTGTGTATTGCTCTCTTCCGTCATCCATAATCACTCCTTCATGATTGCATTTTATCATAGCCCCCCACCCTATGCAATCGATCGCTGGAGCATCACTCCGCTTGGATGGAATGCAATTACCAGGAACAGGCAACCTAGTAAAGATCCATGGGACAGCATTGGGATCATTGAGCGGAATGCGGAACAAAGTATTTTATTTGAAATACTACCTTGACAGTCACAGTAGTATGTCGTATTATAAAAACACGGAGGTGATGACATGAGCGAGAACAAAATTACATCCGACCTGCTGCGCGGACATACCGATACGATGATTTTACGGCTCTTATCCGAAGCTGACCGCTACGGGTACGAGATTGTTAAACTGATCGCCGAGCGCTCAGGCGGCGAGTATGAATTAAAGGAAGCCACCATGTACTCCAGTGTCCGGCGGCTTGAAACTGACGGCGATATCGAGTGGTATTGGGGTGATGAATCTCAAGGTGGACGACGCAAGTATTTTAGGATTACGGAAAAAGGCAGGAATGCATACGTTCGCAACAAAAACAACTGGGAGTATTCTAAGCGCGTACTAGAAAACTTATTATAAGGAGATGGGATATTATGAATAAGAAATTGACCAATTATTTAAACGGCGTGTTTACGCCATACGATGGGGTAAAAAGCGTCACCGAATTAAAGACGGACCTGCACTCCGATTTGCAAGAGCGATATCGTGAACTCAAAGCCGAGGGCAAAGACGATGATACCGCGTTTGCGATGACCATTGAGAGCATCGGCGACATCGAACAAACGATATTGGAAGTCGCCAACCTCTCCCGCTCTCTGGAACGGCAAGTTGTGACAAACTTTAGCGCAAGCAACTTGGCAATGGGTGACTTTGCAGGCGTTAAAGCCCACAAAGGTCAATTTAATGCTAGTGCGTTACGCGGTGCCGACTTTGCGGGTGCTGACTTGACTGGAAGTTCATTTAAGACCAGTGATTTACGTGATGCCAATTTTGACGGCGCAAATCTGACGGACTGTATCCTAACTGCAAGTGACCTTACGAATGTAAGCTTCAATGAGTCGATCCTTGTTCGCACCAACTTCACTGTTTCGGGGATGGAAGGTGCCAAATTCACTGGTGCCAAACTGACCGACGTCACGCTAAGCAAGATCGACCTTAGAAAAACAAGCTTTGAAGGTTGTATCTTTGACGGCGTGGACTTCGAATATTCCGATCTAAGCGGTGTGTGTTTTGACGGGCAAACCTTTATCGGCGTTAAATTTGATAAATCGGCAGTAAGTGAAGTTTCATTCAAGGGCGCTATACTCAAAAATGTTTCTTTTCAGGCGTTCTTTTCATTGACCAATAAGTATTACCGTGCCTTTAAAACCATTTGCTTTGACGGTGCAGTCATGGATAAGCTGACTTATGCTTCGCTTAAAGGCATGGGGGCCGACTTGTCCAAGGTTACTATTCGATAAGGAGGGGAATTTCATGCAAAACACTTCAATTAAAGTGGTTGGCCTGCAAAAGTCCTACAAGCAGCTTCAAGTGCTGAAAGGCGTAGATTTCGAGGTAGAAAAGGGTAGTATTTTCGCCTTGCTCGGCTCCAACGGGGCGGGCAAGACAACGGTTGTCAAAATCCTCACCACACTGCTCAAACAAGACAATGGAACTGCGTCTGTAAACGGATTCGATGTTGCTTCAAAACCCGATAATGTGCGGCAGTCGATCAGTCTGACCGGGCAATTTGCCGCCGTGGACGAAATTCTGACTGGTCGGGAAAATCTAATCATGATTGCGAAGCTGAGATACCTCAAGGATCCACGTCAGGTTGCGGACGACTTGCTTAAACGCTTCGGTCTGACAGAAGCCGCCGATCGCAGAGCGTCTACGTATTCGGGTGGTATGCGCCGCAGGCTTGACATCGCCTTGAGCCTTGTGGGTAATCCGCAG
Source organism: Paenibacillus sp. J31R30 (assembly GCF_059692115.1). NCBI lineage: Bacteria > Bacillati > Bacillota > Bacilli > Caryophanales > Paenibacillaceae > Paenibacillus > Paenibacillus sp. J31R30. The sequence continues at coordinate 64,544 of NZ_JCAUAV010000018.1, forward strand.
ATCATTTTCCTCGACGAGCCGACGACTGGGCTTGATCCCGAGGCACGCATCGAGGTTTGGAAGATTGTTAAGGAGCTTGCCAAAGGCGGCACGACGGTACTCCTAACCACGCAGTACTTGGAGGAGGCTGAACAGCTTGCCGACCGAATTGCCATTCTGCATGAGGGTAAGATTATCGCGAGCGGCACGCTCGCGGATCTCAAAAAGCTGTTTCCATCCGCAAAGGTGGAGTATATCGAAAAACAACCGACATTAGAAGAAATTTTCCTCTCAATCGTCGGCAATAAGGAGGCGAAGTAAATGGAGAACGCAAAGAATCATTTCTTCACCGATATTAGCGTTATGCTTGGACGTTCCATGCGCCATATTTTCCGCAGTATGGACACCATCATCACGGTCTGCATCACGCCAATTGCGATGATGCTGCTGTTCGTCTATGTGTTAGGCGGTGCTATTCAAGCCGGAACGGATAACTATGTCAATTACCTGTTGCCAGGTATACTGCTTATGGCGATTGCAAGTGGAATAGCCTATACGGCTTACCGCCTGTTTATGGATAAGCAGAAGGGCATTTTCGAGCGGTTTCACACCATGCCGATTTCACGTTCCGCCTTACTTTGGGGGCATGTGCTGACCTCTCTGGTGTCCAACGCCATATCGTTGATCGTCATCATTCTCGTAGCATTGATTATGGGCTTTCGTTCGTCCGCGGGAATACTGCCATGGCTTGCCGTAGCAGGCATACTCGCATTGTTTACACTGGCCTTAACCTGGGTCGCGGCGATATCTGGACTGACCGCAAAAACAATTGAAGGTGCAAGCGCGTTTTCCTATCCACTTATCTTCCTGCCATTTATCAGTTCGGCATTTGTGCCGACCGAGTCAATGCCGTCAGTTGTTCGTGCCTTTGCCGAAAACCAGCCGGTGACCTCGATCGTGAATGCCATCCGTGCGCTGCTGGCAGATCAGCCGGTGGGCAATGAGATATGGGTCGCTCTTGCTTGGTGTGTCGGGATATTGCTGGTAGCCTATTTCTTTGCAATGAGGGTGTATAAAAATCGGGTGTAAAAAAAGATCAGCTTTTACTGAATTGAACAACATTTGTTGTAATCATTTATACTGGTCTTATATCTAACAGCTCAGCTTAAAGCACCCAGGGGGTGCTTTTTATTTGCCTTACGACTCATTTTTACAGCCTTCTTCATTAATAAAAATAGTCCCGAAGACTGTAATAGCTCACCGGGACTATTTTGAAGATCACAGTATTTAAAGAAATCTTTATTTAATCATTTCACCTATTTCTTTTTGATCCAACCAGTCTGAGCCATGAAGGTTATTTAGGTAAGGTTGCCATTATTGGATAAAATTCCATCGTCATCAATCCCGCGATAACGGCAGGATCTTCAGCGATGAGTTGCAGGACTTGGTCTGCATTCTCAACCTCAATAATAGCTAGTCCGTGAGGATCGTTCGGTTTTAGAACTGGTCCGAAAACAAGTGCAATCCCCTGATTCTGCTTATCTGTCCAATAGAGGATGTGTTGGTACATAACGTTCCGTTCTTCTATGGTCATATCCTGATGAAAAGTGGTTCTAGGAGGTGTTGACCATAACATGAAGTGCGTTTTTCCCTGATTATTGTTTGTGGTGTTATCCGACATTACTAAAGATCCCCCATTATCCTAAAATTGATACAGTGACTTTCAATCTCATTATTCCTAAAATCCACTTGAAATGCAAACAAGGTTTACCTCCAAGTTCTTAGAGTTCTTAGAGTTCACAGCTCTACAAAATAAAAAACACCCTTTAATTATGCTGAACAACCACAACGTGTGAAGTTAGACAAAAATACCCCATATTAATATGGGGTATTAGCTTGATCATGCCTGGTTGCTTGAATAAATACCGAAACGCCATATGGTCTAATACTTTATTTAGTCAATCAAATCCTTTTATCCGTTTTTTTGCATCTGCTCTACTCCTTTTCGCAGTGCGTTCCATGCAAGGGTTGCGCATTTGATCCTGGCTGGGAATTTGGTGACGCCAGACAATGCTTCTATATCCTCGTATTCAAACACTGAGTGCTCGCCTTTCATCAGGCTTGAAAAGTTCTCAGCCGTTTTGAGCGCTTCTTGAAGCGTTCTGCCTTTGATGGCATCTGTCATCATCGAAGCGGAGGACAGGCTGATCGAGCAGCCTTCGCCAAAATATTTCACGTTCCTAACAACGTTGTCCTCAATTTGCATTTGCAGCGAAATTTTATCGCCGCAGGTTGGGTTATTGAGGTTGATCGTCACCACCTCTTCGGAATCGAGTTGTCCGCGATTGCGTGGATTTTTATAGTGATCCATAATCACTCTGCGGTATAAATCATCCAATTGCATAACCGAAGCACTCCTTTGTGTAAGATAGTCCACTTATTGTGATGTAAGTTTTGTATAATATTTTTTAAATTTGACTGAATAAATCAAAATATAGATAACGACCAGAGCAGCAAAAGAATTTAACAGAACCAATGAGAAGTTCAAACTAAAGAACTGTGTTAAAACACCGACGCCGACTGGAGGAATAATAAATCCAGCATAAGCGCATAAATAAAATGCAGAAATAACTCGCGGACGTTCTTCTGGTTTCGGTAATTGACCGGCAAACCTTAGAGAAGATTGAAACGTCCATCCGGCACCGATTCCTTGAATGAGCATGCCAGCACAGAGCAAAAATAAATTCCCTGTCTGCCCCGAAGAGACAATGATCCACGGTCCAATCGCCAGAAATACGATGCCTATGCGCATCCGTGCAACGGGATTTTGCACCCAAGGAAAGAACTGCATCAAGGCAGCCACGCCTAACAGCATGAACATTAACAATCCTGCTGTAGAGAGATTGGAAGAGTGAGTGACGTTTTTGACGAAAGATGGAATCAAAGATAACACAATTCCGCCTAACATGAAAAAGGTAAACGCCGGAAGTCCAATAAATGACCAGAAATGGAAACGAATATTGTCGGGAACTCCGAGCGAAATCTTAGCACTTGCCGGTTTCTGTGCACCTTCGAGCTTCGGTAACATTTCCAGCAATACCAAGGAACTCAATAGCATGAAGAGTAATAACCAAAATGGCATCCGAAGTGGCTGAATATGCACATATTGCACGACTAGACCGGAAATGGCCGGGCCCATGCCGAAACCAACATTTACAGCTACGCCTGAGAACTTGAGTGCAGTACCCATTTTATTGGTTGATGTTTGTTTTAATAAAAAAGCAGTAGCTGTACCTGTAAAGGCGCCATATGCGATGCCTTCCAATATCCTTGCAGCATAGAGCATCCAGACGTTTTGGCTCGCGATAAAGAGCAGTGTCGACGCGATAGATATCAATATACTTATTCGAAGCACCCTTTTTAAACCCCAGGAGCTCCCTTTGGCTCCCACGATCAGCAGAGTCGGTAATAAGATAGCAGCATAAACAGCAAACAGAATAGTGATTTCCAGACTGCTCATATGATAATTCTTCCCGTATACAGGGAACAACGATGAAATATAAGTCGCACCGCAGGACATCATAAGAACAACCCAAAGCATTCTTTTCATATCAGTTCTCCTTTGTAAAAGTAATATAAATTAAGAATCATAAGATAAGTGATTCTTCTCCTTTTTCCTAACTTGAAGATCTTATTGTGTAGTTCCCCCACCCATCAATATTTGTTTCAAAAATTGACAGCCTCTGAACTCTTCAATAGAATGAAAGAGACAGGTCTGTATCTATTCATGTACACATGATACAGACAGGTCTGTCTCGTGTCAACACTCTAGAATATTACTAAGAGGGAGAAGGTTGCTAACATGCAAAAAGAATCCGCTAAAGAACGGATTTTACAAGTAGCTTCCAAATTATTTTACTCTGAAGGAATACGTGCTGTAGGAATAGATCGGATTATTGCTATGTCCGGGGTTGCCAAAGCCAGTTTTTACCGTAACTTTGCAACAAAGGATGACCTTGTAGTTGCATTTCTGGAACTTCGTCATCATCGAATGCTAAGTAGGTTCGAAGAAATAATAAAGCAGAACCCGGATGAGCCTGTCAAACAGTTATATCAGTTAGTTGAAAGGTTGTCGGAGGGCATAAGGAAACAAGATTTTCGTGGATGTCCCTTTACGAATACGTTGCTTGAGTTCCCCGATGCCACGCATTCTGGACACCAGGCGGCTTTGAAGTACCGCATGGAAAAAGAATGTGTGATCGCACAAATTGCACGCAAAGCTGGGGCCAGAAATCCTGAAGCATTGGCAGCTCAGTTGGAAATGCTGTACAGTGGTGCTATCGTGGATACCTATATCTTCAAACCTGAATATGATAGCAACAATTTTTATGACGCGGCGATGATATTAATTCAAGCCCAGCTCACTAGCGCCTAAGAAGTGGTGAATCTATAAGCACGGCTCGATCTTTCGTATATATCTGACCTTTTCGCCAAGATTCAATTTAACGATCAGTCGAACAAGATCGACCTTGCCGGACCAGCTTTGGAACTTAATAGAAATCGCCGTTCCCTTCCGACTAGGAAGCAGAGCGGCGATTTTTCATACTAACGTTCCATCCGTTTCTTGAATTCGGCAGGTGTCAATCCGAATTGCTCCTTAAAGACTTGAGAAAAGTGAACACTATTGTCATAGCCTACGGCATAGGCGATCTCATAAACTTTCTTATCGGTTCCGAGCAGCATTTCCCTTGCCTTGCCCATACGAATTTGAATCAAATAGCTCCATACTGTGGTGCCGGTTTCTTGTTTGAAGATTTGAGCGAAGTGATTTCGACTAATGGCCACTTGATCCGCAATTTCTTGCAGGTTCAGCTTTTCCGCATAATGCTTGCCCACGAAATCCTTCACTTCCTCAACAGCACGACGTGTCGGATGGTCCTTCATCGCCTTCGATACCGCAAATATGCGATAAGCCCCTTCCTCCAATCGCCGCACCGCACATAAGCGAAAATAACTACGCACCTTCTCCTGCGGAATCGTTTTTTCCCACAGCCCAAGGTCCTTTCCCTCATGCAGCTCAATCCGGACTTTTTCCTTCTTAAGCTCCTCGACGATCAATTCAAGCCATGCCATCGATAAAGGATTAAGCAAGTAGAATCGTTCACCAGCCAAGCTCTCGAGCATATCGAGCGTGTCGACCACTAGCAAAGGTAGCGTTTCAAACTGAACGGTCTGCATCTGATTAAGCCAACGATGTACCATGCTCTGATGATGAGGAAGGGATCGCATGAGCTGAATGGTCGCTTCTGCCCTCCTACGGGAGGATACTTCTTGGGCTGCCCTCGCTAGTGCCCCATCCAACTGCTGCTGATCGACCGGCTTAATAATATAATCTAGAGCACCTAACCGCATGCTCGATTTGGCAAAATCAAACTCATCGTAGCTGGATACAACTAGCGTGGTCATCCAAGGATAACGTTCGTTAACATTTCCGATTAATTCCAGCCCACCCATAATCGGCATCTTCACATCGGTTAAGCATATATCCGCATAATGAGCATCAAGCCAATTCAGCGCACTTACACCATTAACGGCTGTTCCAGCGACGACCGTCTCTTCACTATATTGCTCCACTTTACTAGAGAGGCTTTCTCGAATTAGCGGCTCATCATCGACAATCAGCACACGCAGCATAAAGGTTATCGCTCCTTCTAAATGTTCTGCTTGAAAGGAAATCGTACAGTTACTTTCACTCCGCCTAGACGGCTATCTGAATGGATGTCAACACCGATCCCGTCCATTTGGTAGAAAGCACGAATCCGATAATGGACATTCAGCAGACCGACGTTGGTTAAGGTCGTATATTCTTCTTGATTTCGCATGGGTTCGAGCAGACGTGATCGGAATGCCTCTAGCCGCTCTGGATCATACACTTTCCCGTTATCCTCGAAAACGACACATACCAGATCACCCTCTCGATGGACGGTTACCTCTAGTCGAGTGGGCTCCCCCGTTGTTTCAATCCCATGCTTGATCGCATTTTCTGCAATTGGCTGTAGCACTACCTTGAGACATAAAGCGTCCCGACAGTCCTCAGGTAAATCGATACGAAAGCTTACCCCTTCACCATAACGAATCTGACTAATATTCATGTAGTGAATCACATGAGATATTTCATCCTCAACCCTCACATAGGTATCTCTGAAATTAGAAGTATAACGGAGCATGCGTGATAGTGAAATGGAAGCTCTTTCGATTCGATCGTGTCCGGCCAAATGGGCCATTGAATTAATAGATTCTAACGCATTATATAAGAAATGGGAGTGGATCTGTGATTGCATCGCTGAGAAAGAAGCCCGCTGCTGCATGAGCTTCGTATCAGTTAGCTGTTGGATCGAAGTATCTAACTCCGCTAGCATTCGGTTAAAGGAATGGCTAAGATCTGATACCTCATCTTCGCCTTCAATATGAAGGCGACTTTTAAAATTTCCGAATTGAGCCTGCTTCATATTCGAACGAAGATTAGACAACCGGCGGGTAACTGACGTAGCGACGAGAGTCACAAATATAATCCCAATGATCATTCCGAGAGAGGCGACCACAATTGTTACATTGCGAACGCGATTCATGCTATGCGTAATATCATCCATTGATAAGATGAGGACGGTCTTCCAACCCGTATAAGGTATCGTATCGAACACAATCAGCTGGTTCGTTTCCTTACGAATAAAGCTGCCGTTATCTGAGGTGAACTGCGCAATAATGTCCGCTTCCAACACGCTACCGATCTTGTCAGAGGATTGGTGTAATAGAATCGTTCCATCCGGTTTAGCAATCAGGCTGCTCCCTTGTTTTCCTAGCTGCATTTGATTCAGAATCGATTGAGCGGTTTCCAGGGTAATGTCCATCTTGAGGAAGCCCTTCGATAGAGGCTTTCCAAACTGACCTGCCATGGTCAGTACAAATTGCTGCTTGGGATTTTTGTTAACATCCAAGTAGTTCGTACTCGGTCCCACGCGATGCTGAACCTTCTCCCAGCTTCTGACATCACTCAACCAGCCTTCATCCAAGAGCGAGTAATCCTTAGATAACCCCACGGACAAGGCGTAATGGAATTCCCCACCTTTATCCGACCGCATCGATACGGACAAGATTTCAGGATGACGTAAAAGCAAGTAGTGTAAAAAATTATCTTCCAAAGAATGATAACCGGAAATAAGCTCAAACTGATCCTTAGGATCGATCTGAAGCCACTTAATAAACGCGTTACTCGTACCCAGTACTAGAAAGCCTCGCTCATACTCCATGTATTGTCGGTCCAGGTTCAGATTAGCCTGTCGCAATATTTGCTCACTAGAGTGAATGGCATCTTGTCGAATGGTTCTAGACGTATCGTAATAGCTGAAAAATCCGATCATCGCAACGACCGATACTAGAATCGTAATTAGCAGGCTAATTAGCTTCCATTTCAAGGACGTTTTTATTTTCTTGAACATAGAAGCCCCCTGCTCTATACCTTCACATGTAGAGTAAAAAGCATAATCCTCGCCCAGTACATGACTTGGCGAGGTTATACTTTCTTGTTTTAAAAATTATTTCTTCCTGTTTTTATTGTACCAGTCAGTACGCTCCTTGACCATCTGGTCTCCACCTTGCTTGCGCCAAGTTTTGACGAATTCGTCAAAGGAATCAATCGGCTCCTTGCCCAATAGAATCTTACTGGTCGCTTCGAGGAACATCGTGGCGATGTTGTAGCTTTCCTTCGCAGGTGGCATACCAACAGATTCGGTAGGGTAGCCTTCCTTGGAGGCTATCTCACGCGCCGTCTTCAATTTACCATAGGCTACTGGATTATTCAGCTTCGCTTCTTCGACCGCTTCATTAGTATCATGAATCTTGAACATAATGTTAAACGGAGACAGCTTCTCGATTTTCGCAGCATCTACAACGATTTTACCGTTTTCCTTCTTATAAGAGTCGCCTTCTTGACCCAAATCTGTGAGCATTTGCCCTTCTTCACTCATAAGCCAATCGAAATATTTAACAATGGCTTCTGGATTTTTTGTATTTTTCATGATGATATAGGTTTTACCAACTGGGCTCCAGCGAGTTCCGAGTGGGCCTGTATACCCTGTACCACGCGGAGTCGGAATCGCAATGACATTCGGCTTCTCATTAGGAAGCGCCTTATCAAGGTCTGACTGCCACTGCCAAGCTAAGCCAATGGAATGTGTCCACATACCAACGACACCGGATTTAATTTTCTGCTCCCAAACCGCTCTGGAGTTCGTTAAAAACTCGGAATCCATCACTTTTTCATCGACCATCGTTTTCATATAAGAGATCGCTGGCTTCATATTCGGATGAATGTTCTGAAGGATGACTTCATTATTGTAGAGCACTTCCGTCCACTGTTGGTTCACGCCCCACATGCCGAACAAATTCTCGCCCCATGTTAATTTCTCGCGCATGGAATACGGGATCTCATCTTTCTTCCCATTACCATTCGGATCTTTATCCCGGAAAGCTTTCAGAACAGTCATCAGTTCATCCGAAGTTTTAGGTACTTGCAATCCCAGCTTATCGAGCCAGTCTTTACGCACATACGTCACGGCGCCCGAATAAGCGATCGGTTGTGGAATAGCCAAAATTTTACCGTTAACCGATACGGCATCCCATGATGCCTGCGGAATATATTTCTTCAGATTCGGTCCGTACTTGTCAATTAACGCGTTTAGCTCTAGGACCTTACCGGAAGCAACTAAGTCAGTGTCAGGTCCAGACCAGGACTGGTATACATCTGGGAAATCGCCAGAGGCAAATTTAAGCGTAAGCTGATCGGCATACTGTGCATGCGGTAAGGTGACGATGTCCAAATCGGTGTTCGTTTTCTTTTCTAAATAGAGAATATTAGGGTCATTAGCTAGAACTGGTGGTTGCGAGTTGTCGGAAGTGAACATGCGAATTTTCGTTGGTGCAGACGGTGTTGGAGCTGCGGATGCACTTGCTGATGCGCTTACACTTGCACTTGGGCTTGGACTTGAGGCGCTCTGTTCACCATTTCCACAGCCTGTTGCCAACAATGAACTCGATGCTAAAAGAATTGCGGTTTGCTTGATCCCTTTTTTCATATAAACCCTTCCTCTCAAATGATATATATCAAAGAATGGTTATTCTTTGATCGAGCCAATAAGCGCACCCTTGATGAAGTGCTTTTGGATGAATGGATAAACCAGGAGTATGGGTACAGTTGCTACGATAATGGTTGCCATTTGCAAGCCTTGTGGGGAGAGGACCACATTCGATTCAGCAGCAGCAGCGAGCTCCTCGTTCATATTGAACTGTGAAATCAAATAATACATGTACAATTGCAGCGGTCTAAGCTCGTATTTATTGATGTACAGCAGGGCGGAGTAATAATTGTTCCAATTCCCAACCGCGTAGAATAGAATTAGCGTCACCATGATTGGTTTCGACAAGGGTACAGCAATTTTCCAAAGGATAGAGAATTCTTTCATACCATCAATCCGAGCGGATTCGAACAGCTCCTCGGGTAGGGATCGGAAGAAGGTCAGGCAGATGAACATATTGAATGCGACGAGCGCGCTCGGAATGATTAGCGCCCATACAGTGTTTAATAGGTGTAAGCTTTTCACAACTAAGTAGGTAGGAATCATCGGCGCTTGGAAAATCATAGTAAAGACGATCAGCATGAGGATCAAATTTTTACCCTTCAATCCATGCTTGGATAACGGATATGCGGTTATTAGCGTCAAGAACATATTGAGAGCTGTACCGACGATGACGACAAAGACTGTAATGCCGAATGATCGCCAAAATACGGAGTTCTCAAAGACAACTTGATAATTGTTCAAGTTAAAGCCTTTCGGCCATAAGGTGACCTCGCCTTGTATGATCGCCTGTGGTGAGCTGAGCGAGCTTGCTACTATATAGAGAAAAGGCAGCAATACGGCGGCGCAGGCTATCAGCAGGACGGTGTAGTTAATCGTATCAAATACTTTTTCTCCGATGGTAGTACGGTAACGCATCTTATTGGACCTCCTCTTGCTAGAATAGCCGCTCTCCCGTTGTACTTCGGCTGATCCGGTTCGCGACGATCAATAATCCGAAGCCCACGACCGATTTGAACAATCCAATTGCCGTTGTGAAGCTATATTTCGTCTTCATGATCCCTTCGCGATAAGCATACGTATCGATGACATCCCCAACATCGTAGGTTATCGGATTAAGGAAGACGTAAATTTGCTCAAAGCCGAGATCTAAAATGTGTCCTATCTTTAGGAGCAGCAGGAGCATAATAGCCGGCAGCATACCAGGCAGCGTGATGTGCAGGAGCTGCTTCCACCGACCTGCGCCGTCAATACGTGCTGCTTCATAAAGGGAGGGGCTAATCCCCGCAATTGCGGCTAGAAATACGATGGCGTTCCAGCCCATTTCCTTCCATATGCCCGATCCAACGACGATGAAGCGAAACCAGCTGGTCTCTTGCAGAAAGAAAATCGGTTCATAGCCGAAGGCTTGTATCACATGATTGATCAGCCCGATCTGAGGAGACAGAAGCATGTAGCCAATGCCAGCAATAATGACCCAAGATAGAAAATGAGGCACGTATACGATGGTTTGAATCGTACGTCGTATCGCCATCCTGCCAATCTCATTCAATAGAATCGCCAGAATAATGGGGGCCGGGAAGGCGAATATCAATTGATAAAAGCTGATCGCCACCGTGTTCCATAGCAAACGCCGGAAATGGATAAACTCGAAAAACTGTTGAAACCATTTGAAACCTACCCATTCGCTTTTGAATATGCCGCCATATATGTTGTAGTCCTGAAAAGCAATCACACTTCCCAAAAGAGGCACGTACTTAAAGACTATAAAATAAAGGACTCCCGGAACCAACATGACGTATAAGGGCCAAAACCGTTTCATGTATCGATAGCCCGCAAACTTGGCCTTGGAATTCCTTTTGGTTTGAGATACCAATACTCCTTTACTGGCCGATGCTGAGCGCATGACGTCCACCTCCTTGTCTAAGTTGCATTTTCACTTTATATCCTCATTGTAAATGAAGCGTTTCCATTGGGAAATGAGGGCATCCACCGAAAAGCATAGGAATCGTCTGCTCTTCATGCTTTTAGCAAAACCCGTACATCTTGTGCTGCTAACGCGATGGACCCGCTTATCGGCTGATCCGTCCATGCATCCCGGTAAGTATGGTTTAAAGTAACCGTTACCGCTGTAAACAGGTGATTGATCACAAAGAGCAGCTCGCGCCCTTCATTTCCTGCTTCCTTTCGAATAACAGCTTCGACACCTTCCGGCAGCTCGCCTATTAGCGGTTTAACTTGCAGCTCGCGGGCAAGCTGATCGAGTATCCTGTATAAGCCTTCCTGATCAGGCGCCGTTCCGATATAGACACTACAGCCCTTACCGTGTGCTCGTCGAGTAACTGCAGGGGAGTTAGCATAATAGCCATCGGTAAAAACCGCCATAGGCTCAGCAGCAGGCTCCAGCTCGAGTATGTCAATCACTTCGTACCACTTCTTCGCAGCGCCTACTTCTCCACTTTTCAAATCCCGCATGCCGATCTGTTGACTAGCTTCGATGATCCCATAGTCCTCAATACCGATACCAAGTAAATCTCGAAATGCGCCCGGTAAACGCTGTTGTGTAATCTGGTTGCTCATTTCCTTCGCACCTGAGCGGAAATCCATGATCAAGTAGCCGCCCTCTTCCACGTAGCGGTATAGCGCTTGGACCGTTTCGTCCTTAGCCATCATTAGATTAGGGGAGACAATCAACTCGTAATCAGCAAAGCTCGCTTCTGGTGACACAATATCCACTGTAATGCCGCGATCGTAGAAGTAGCTATAGTACGTCTCGAAATGCTTGATATATTCATAGCCTTCCATATGAGGCTGCAGCTCTAAGGACCACTCATTGTCATAGCAGCGAATCATTGCTACTTTAGCCTGAGGGGAAGTACCAGCAAGATGAGGTGCTAATTGCTCCAGCTCCTGCCCGATCTGCTTCACCTCGTTGAACTTCCGCCCAGGCTCGCCATGATGCTGCAAAATGCCATGCCATAGATTTTCGATGGAATACGGAAGCGTTCGAAAGCGGAAATATACGATCGCATCCGCACCGTGGGCTATGGATTGATACGTCCATCTACGTATCTCACCCGGCACGGGTGTCGGATACAACACGATCGCTCCTGGCGAACCGCTTTGGTGCTCTGTTATCCAAAAGTTCTGTCTTCCTTTGAATCCTCTAGTTATATCAAGCTGCTCCGCCATATAGGAAGGACGAGCCTTGGGCTCCGATTTCATATTCGGGTACACATCCAGCGCGCACAAATCCAGCTCTTTGGATACCTCATAGTGGTCAAATTGATTGAACTTGCCCATCAAGTTCGTTGTAATAAGATGAGCAGGCGCGTATTGCCGGATGATTTGGAGTTGCAGCCGCTGGAATTCGACAATAGAATCTGACGCAAAACGGCGGTAGTCGATCGCCAGACCTGGGCTGTGATGCTGATGCACGGCATAGGTAGGAAGATGCAGTTCATCCCAAGAGCGATACGTTTGGCTGGAGAACACCGTCCCCCATGCTTCATTGACCTCGTCAATTGTACCGTATTTTCGCTGAAGCCAATCTTTGAAAGCCTGAAGGCAATGATCACAGTAGCAGCGTGCCGTATCGCATACGCCGTATTCATTGTCGATCTGCCAGCCGATTACATCCGTAAACGAGCCATAGTGCTGGGCCATCTGTGTAACAATGCGCTCTGTACAGCGGAGGAAATCCGGATGGGTCATGCAATAATGCTTTCTTGTCCCGAAGCCTCTAACTTGCCCGTACACATCTCGCTGATACGCATCATATCGATCCATCAGCCACTTCGGTGGACCTGCCGTAGGCGTGCCGAGTATAAATTTCATCCCATATTGGCGCATCACACTCATCGCGCGGTCGAGCCACGAGAAATCGAACTCCCCTTCAGACGGCTCGAATTTACCCCAAGCAAACTCACCTAACCGAATCACATTGAATCGGGCCTCTTGCATGAGTTTAGCGTCCTTCTCCCAACGCTCCTCCGGCCAGTGCTCCGGATAATAACACGCACCAAAATACATTTTGATTTCCTCCAACTCTTAGTCGATTTCGTGTCCCCACGGCTTACCTGCGCCCTTTTCTCTCCTTAAAGCATTACTGAATATCGAACAGGCTTCGAATGGATAGTTGAGAATGAAACGTCGTTAAGTCCATCTTTTCCGATATAAACTCTTTTGAGAAAATGATGCGTCTATTCTCGCCGGACGACAAATCGAAATAGTTGTCATTCGGGCGGCTATCCGAGTCAGCCAATATGAATTCAACCGCCTTGGCGAATGCAGATGCTTTTATTTCAACGATGAACTCTCGATCCGTCTCTTTAACCGTCCATTCGAGCCGAGGATCCTCAAATACGAAATGCTTCGGCCTAACGAACAAAACGACTCCTCTGCTCACCGCTTCGCCCTCGGAACCATCGTTTGGTAGGAACGCATACGATAAGTAGCGCGTTCGCTTATTCCATACCGTTTTTAACTCTTCCGCAAAATCGAGTTCTTCCAAACAACTTGCCGATAGAGCGGGTAACGCTGCGGTTAATTGACCCGATTTCACGATGCCGTCCCGGTGATCCCTTAATTCCCAAGTGACGGTACCTCGTATTTCTTCCCTCGAATCATTCGTCAAGTATAACTTAACGGACGTGCCTTCCTCTCGCGCGGAGAGCAAAACGGGGGCATGAAACCGCTTCGCATAATAATGCAGCGCCTTCCATCTTCCGAAGAAATCGATGCTAGACCACGATGTCACTGGCCAACTATCGTTAAGCTGCCAGTAGAGCGACCCCATGCTGATTCCCCGGTTTTGACGCCAAAATTCTACCCCATAGCGAATAGCATCCGCTTGCACAAGCTGAGACAAATACACGAGTCCGTCCAACGTCGATGGATATTGAAACATTTGAGCCAAATAATTTAATATTTTTCCATTCGCTTCAAAATGATTCTGGTGTTTCTCCATGACGTAACTCAGCATGTTGCGATCTTCCGGCAAAGTAAAGGACTCGATCGTTTTCATACTCGGGAGGGATTGGAATCCGAACTCCGAGCAAAATCTAAAATCATATTTGCGATAATCTGTAAACGGCTTTGTACCGTGCCATACGTCCCAATAATGGACGTCTCCTTGCGTCGGTTCGTTCGGCTTATCGAATCCGCCTCCCGACGACGGGGACGCAAGCCAGTAAAATGTATTCGGATCATGTTGGCGCACCACCCCAGGTAAAACGACCTCAAACTGTTTCACATAATCTGCTCGCAAGGCATCTGTGCTAGGAATATTCCATTCCGCCCATGCCCATTCCATCTCGTTATTTCCGCACCATATCGCCAATGAAGCATGGTGTCGCAATCTCTTAACATTATCAATCGTTTCGAGAACGATATTGGTTTCAAACGCCTCCGTCATCTCGTAGGCAGCGCAGGCGAACAGCAGGTCTTGCCAAATCAAAATCCCTTTTTCATCGCATAAATCGTAGAAGTAATCATCCTCAAAAAATCCGCCGCCCCAAACGCGGAGCATATTGAAATTTGCTTCTACGCAGTCTTGTATCAACTTTTCCGAACGATCACGGTTACGAAAGCTCAATATGTTATGTTCAGGGATATAATTGGCACCCATGGCGAATAGGGCTTCCCCGTTAACGACGACTTCAAAAGATTTACCGTACTTGTCGGGTTCTACTCGCCAAGTGATGGTGCGAAGCCCTAAAGTCTGTCGTTTTTCATGGATGACAACATCCTTTTGAGTCAGCTTTGCCGATACTGTATACAAGGGTTGCGCTCCATAACCGTTTGGCCACCATAACTCTGGCTTTTGGATTTCGATGAATACCTTCGTTTCAGACATCGCTTCGCAGGTTTTCCGTGCAATGACATCCCCGTTCGGCCCGATGACTTCCACTTCGATGCCCAGATCCTCCGTAACGGTTGATTGTATTTGGCTTGAAACGTCTATATCTAACCTTACAATACCGGGATCGTGTTGCTGCGTTACGTAAATGTCCTGAACGATGCCCACTTCATAACTTCGAAGATAGATGGACCTCCAAATTCCCGAATCCGGCAGAATCGGTCCCCAGTCCCAACCGAACATGTAATGGGCTTTACGTATCTGATTGAATCCCGGTGCCGGTCCTGTCGTAGTCGCCCAGACGGGATTTTCCACAGCGCGGCGCTCCGCGTATTCAATGGAAGATAGGAAAGTAATCCGCAGCTCATTTTCGCCTTCTCTCAGCAAAGACTTAACGTCGAACATATAGGTTCGATGCATATTATCCGTCCCGGCTATTCGACGACCGTTGATGTAAATTTCAGCTAAGGTGTCCAGCCCTTCGCAGACAAGCTCCACCATGTTCGCGTTTAAAAATTCCCGATTTACCGAAAAAAAGCGAGAAAACTCATAATCATGTCTCAATAGCTCCAAGGTCGGATCCACGTTGTCTCGGTAATAAGGATCTTCTATGGCGCCATTATCCAAAAGAGTACGAAGCACCGATCCTGGGATTGCAGCCGAGTACGATTTTTCCATCGCGTCGGTGGAACAATTCCGCATTTGCCAAGTACCGTTTAAGTCAAAGATCTGCATGTTTTGTTACACTCCTCGCTTCGGTTGCATGTTATACCAAAAAAAGGGAGCGTCATGAAATTGACGCCCTCTCTTGGAAAATAGCTTATTACTTGACTTCTCGCGCATCATTGTCAGGAAGGCTAGGGAACGGGGCATGCGGCTCATTTTGATACCAGAACACCGTCGACGCAATGTCGCTTTGCTGTGGCAGATACCGGCGGTCCGCACGCCAGCCGAGATCTTGAATCGTCACTTTCAGGTCGTTTTCGAAGCGGACCGGGTCCATGACATGCCAGCGATACATGCCAAATCGCTGTTGACTGCGGTACAAGCCGTCTGGCTTGATCGCTTGATGCATGCCCAGATATGCCGTCGAATAAGTTCCGTATTGCCCCGCCGGTTGCTCCCAGTTCCAGGCACCGCCGAAATAATCTTCCGTCCCCGTTCCGCAGATCGTTGGAAATTCTTGATCGCCGTCCATGTAAAACTTGATTTCCCCTTCTCCCCACCATCCACAGTTGTTGACCTGCCAAGCTAGATAGGTGCCCACGTAATGACCTTTGCCTTGGATGCCGTCAATAATCGTGTGTACGTCCTTGTATGCCACCGGATGGCTTCGGCGCCATTGCGCATGGAAGTATGCCGCGTCCTCTGGCACATCCGTCAGCGTGTAATCGATTTGGTAATACAAGACTGCTTTGTTATCGTTCTTGTTTTCCATCGTGATTCTAGCGCTCTTACGGAACGGCATTTGCCAATAGCTGTTGAAGCCGCCGGCCGGATTGACGGCGATCGGAAGGGAGTTTACGTTCGCCCGCTCCTGCCAGCCGTTGCAGAAGAAGTCGCAGACCGGCACTTCGACCGAAGGCTGCTCCTCGCCATCCCAGTAAAGCCGGAAAATCAGGTTCCGCCATCCTGAGGGATGACTGGTAAGCCAAATATGCTGGATGGCGCCGGGACCTTGGATTTCTCCCATCGTGAATTCCACACCCGGTTCAATTTCCACGGAAGGGGAAACCTTCCATCCAATGCCGAGATCGCGCGCGCCGGCGGCTCCGGTCCCTTCCGTCGCCATGGCTCCTTGGCCTTTGGCTCCCGTGAAGTTCTCTGGGCTGATCGATCTCGTCACAGCGTTCGACAAGCGCGACAAATTGCCCAATCCCATATCCAATCCATTAAATGAGTTCATGTCTTCTAGCTCCTTAGATGTGATCTATTTCCACTCCAAAACTACAACGCCATTCGATTCTAGCTCGATCCGTTCCGCAAACGAACGTCCTGTGACGAGGTCGACGCAAGTTCTGCCTTTCAAATCAATCACGACCGTATGTTCGAGGTGATTGAGCAAAAAATGAAATGATTTTCCATTATGCTCGCGGACCGTGGTCTCCACGCCGGAAGGCACCGGGATGTCCGGGAGCAAATTCAGCCTCTCGGCAAGAACACGAATCAGCTTATCCGCGAGCTTCTGCTCCGGAAACATTCCGACATAGAGCGCGCTCCCCTTACTGTAAGCGTTTTCAGTGACCGCTGGATATCCGTCGTAATAATCCGTGGTAAACACGCCGAGCGCTTTCGCTCCTTCCAACCGGATGATATCCGCCCACAAGCTGCACGAATAATCTCCCGAACAATCAGGGTCCACCATTTGGAGACTTGAAGTTTGCTCCGGTGTGAACGGATCGAACTCTTCCACGTGGATGCCAAGCAGCTTGCGAAGAGGAGCAGGATATCCGCCAAGATGGACTCGGTCGTTTCGGTCAACGATACCGCTCCAGAAGGTCGTAAGCAGCGTCCCGCCATTTTCGACGAATCGCTCCAACCGATCCGCTGATTCAGCATCGATCATATAAAGCGCCGGCGCAAGCACCAGGTCGTATCCGCTCAGATCCGACTGCGGCTGCACGATGTCTACGGCAACGTTCAATTCGTGCAACGCCGTATAATACTTCATGACCTGCTCACGGTAGCGGATGTCGGCGCTCGGTTTGCCCGCCATCTCCACCGCCCACCAGTTCTCATAGTCGAACAGAATTGCCGTTCGGGCCTTGATCCGGGAGCCGACGACCACTTCCAGACGTTTTAGTTCTTCACCCAGCTGCCGCACCTCGCGGTAAACGCGGCTGTTGACATCGCCGGAATGGGGAACCAGCGCACCATGGAATTTTTCTGCCCCGGCTTTCGACTGCCTCCATTGAAAAAACAGAATTCCGTCGCCGCCCCGGGCGATGGACTGATAGCTCCACAGACGCATCTGCCCCGGCTTTTTCTGGGCGTTGTTCCGCCTCCAGTTCACTTGGGTCGTCACCTGTTCCATCAGAAGGTACGGCTGACCGTCCTTCATGCTGCGCAGCATGTCGAAATCCATCGCCTGGCTAATCGGAATACCAAGTCTCGGATCGGGATACGTATCCAGGCCTACGACGTCCATATGCTTGGCCCACTCGTAGTAGTTCAACCATTTAAACTCCATCATGAAGCTGGCGAGAATCGGCACGTCTGGCGTTACTTCCCGGAGTATCCGGTATTCATTTAAATACAGCTCCAGCAGGCAATCGTTCATGTAACGCGTAAAGTCGAGCTCCTGACCAGGATTGCAGAAGGCGATCGGCGTCGTGCTTGGCGGCCCGATCTCCTCCCACTCGGAATACTTCTGGCTCCAGAACGCCGTTCCCCACCGTTCGTTCAATTCATCCAGCGTATCGTAACGCCGCTGCAGCCACTCGCGAAAACCCGCGATCGCATCCGGTGTGTAGTCTTTTTGCAAATGGCCGCCGTGCTCATTATTGATATGCCACATAAACAGCGCCGGGTGGTTCTTGTACCGTTCGGCGATCCTGCGTACAAGATCGGCGCAGTACTGTCTGAACACCTTACTAGCCGGACTGTAATGCTGCCTCGAACCGTGACGGAACGGATGGCCGTTGGCATCCACGTTCATGGTCTCAGGATAGCGGTGGGTCAACCAGGCCGGAGGCGAAGCAGTAGCCGTAGCCAAATGCACGGCGATTCCGTTCTCTGCGAGCAGATCCATGATCCGATCCAGCCATCCGAACTCAAAACGGTGTTCTTCTGGCTGAATCGACGCCCAAGCAAATATGCCGAGTCGTACGATGTTTACTCCCGCTTCTTTCATTAGCTTCATATCTTCAAGCCATACCTCTTCTGGCCATTGTTCGGGATAATAATCCGCGCCGTACAAAATTTGTCCTAGCTTCTCTCTTCTCCACGTCATCGGTAAAGCTCCTTCCCAGTCAATCAGCTTGGTCATAGTCTTAACTTATCGAACTATTCTCTTCAATCATAACAAGTTGCTCAGTAGCTACCAATACGGAGATCGAACGATTTGCATTGTTATCGTCAGGTTTAGCATGACGCAATTCGTCACCATTGCTAATCGAGAGTTATGCAATCCCCACCAAGCATGAAGAGCAGACGATTCCTATGCTTTTCAGTGGATGACCTCATTTTCCGACGAAAACGCTTCATTTACAATGATAATATAGCGTAAAAATTTGAATTAAAGGATTGGAGAGAGTGCGATGAATTTTTCACCCGTGAAATATAACTTCGAATTTGAGCAAAAACTGCGCATTTGTTTTATCGGGGCAGGTGGACACTCATTCCGGAACATTTACCCTACTCTGCAATACGCTCCGGTGGATCTGGTCGCTATATGTGACACTAATGGGGATCGGGCAATGGCTTATGCGCGTCAGTTTGGTGCGAATGCTACTTACACGGACTATAAGCTAATGTTCGCAAAGGAGAAACCGGACGCCGTCTTTATCGTTACAAGCTATACGCCAGATGGACGTGTGCAAGCCACCAATATTGCAATGGACGCTTTGCGGGCAGGCATTCACGTGTGGATGGAAAAGCCTACAGCTGCTAGCAGTGACGAGGTGCATCAGCTGATTCAAGCAAGCCGGGATAGTGGATATTTCGTGATGACGGGACTAAAGAAACAGTTTTTCCCAGGCGTCGAGAAAGTTAAACAAATCATTAGCTCTCCTGGATTCGGTACACCGACATCAATCTCAGTCAAATATCCGCAATCGATGCCGCCCTTTTCCGATCGTGCCGACCTCAAAAACGTAACTAGTTTCCTGGATCACATCTATCATCCTGGTTCTATTCTTCATTATTTAATGGGCAAAATTGGAACACTATCTTATCAATGGGAGCCTGTAAATGGCAGCTCAGTGACGAATCTGCGCTTCTTATCTGGTGCGATCGGCACGTTGCATATGGATCCCGGCATTGCTCGCAGCAGCCCGCTCGAACGGCTTGAGGTCATTGGCCAAGGAGCTAACGTGGTTCTGGAGAATGGCGTAAAATTGACCTATTATCGCAAAACAAAAAGCGCTAGACCGTATGGAAGAACGGCTTCTTACCTAGTTGAGGACGATGAGGCACCGCTTTATTGGGAGCCTGAATTTTCGTTAGGGCAATTATATAACAAGAACATATTCATGCTTGGTTACGTTCCGGAAGTGCTTCATTTTTGTGAAAGCATTCTATCTGGACAGCCGCCTCAAAAAGGAACATTGGAGGATTCCCTGGAAATTTCGAAGCTATTTGAAGCGTATTGTTCAACACCGGAGGACACTCTTGCAACAATAAATGAATCATAACTTTATTGGATAAACTCATTTTAAGGAGATGGATCGAATGGCAACCGTGATCGACTTACGGAAACAGGACCCTGAACGCTTAATCAATGAAAACTGGGGGAAAATCCAGTGGCTTTGCGGTCAAGAAATTGACCCAGAATGCGAAATGACATTCGGTATGGTCTACATTCACGCAGGTCAATCGAACCCTCGGCACATTCACCCGAATTGCGAGGAGTATATCTTCGTGCTGTCTGGTGAATGTGATCATAGCTTAGGCAATGAAGTGATTCACCTGGAACCAGGTATGCTGCTGCGTATTCCGCGTAATGTGCCTCACAATGCAACAACGACAAGTTGGGAACCATGCCGTATGATCATCACTTATTCCGCACCGAATCGTCAGACGATTGGGGAATGACGACCAATTTCCCGTGCATTACAATTGAAAATTTGCCCGGAATTAAAAACGAAGCACATTTTTTCGTATGTGCTTCGTTTTTTTTATTTTTTATTTTGAAAAAAATTTATTATGAATATCTGTAGCAACTCTATTTTAACTATCGTTCTCCCGTTATTTTAATGAGCTAATAATTTCGATTGTATCTTTTAGTGTTATGGACCTAGAAGAATATTGTCCCAACTTATTTATAACCTTCGGGTTTAATTCGGCTTTCAAAATTATCATTCCATATAAAAATATCCCCAAATATTTCAAAAGCCGGTTTATAGTTTGAGTTTGATTTTTCTATAAAACTTTGGAACACCCATTCGTTATAATGAGCACCTTCTATAATCCAAGTATTTGAATGAATAATTTAGCTCAACAGTTGATCTCTTTCTTCATCAGTTTTTTTAATATCTCTCGGTTTATGTCTCTTCCAAACAACATTATCCAATTCGTAATGTGGAATACTCAGTTTTTTTGAGTGACCCGATCAACTTCTTTGATCAGGTCACTTGAATGAAAGCTGCTAGTTAGACAAGAATTAATTATTGCGGTTCCATACTTTTGTTACTGGTTCCACACTTTTATATCACCAGACAGCAAGAAAAAGCGCCTAACCATTTCTGGCAGGCGCTTAATTCAACCCTTACTCCACCGTCACACTCTTCGCCAAATTCCTTGGCTTATCCACGTCATTCCCACGCGCCAACGACGCGTAGTAAGACAGCAACTGCAAAGGAATCACAGACAACGCAGGTGTCAACACATCCAACGTTTTCGGAATAATGAACGTGCTATCAACGGACTTCTGCAGCTCCGTCTCACCATCCACGGCAATACCCAGTACGTTCGCGCCGCGCGCCTTCACTTCTTTAATGTTGCTCACAGTTTTCTCGAGCAGCTCATGCTGAGTCGCTAACGCGATCACCGGGATATCATCCTCGATCAGCGCAAGCGTACCGTGCTTCAACTCACCCGCTGCATAGGCCTCGGAGTGAATGTAAGAAATTTCTTTCAGCTTCAAGGACCCTTCCAGCGCTACCGCATAATCCAAGCCTCTGCCGATGAAGAACAGATTATCATGCTTCGCCATCTCTTCAGCAACAAACTTCAATGCTTCTGCTTGCTCCAAAATCTCACTAACCTGCGCAGGCAATTCCTTCATCGCGGCAATCACTTCCGCGATTTCCTCAGCTGTTTGCGTACCCAGCGTTTGCGCCAAGTGCAAGCCCAAAAGATAAAACGCGATCAATTGCGACGTGTACGCTTTCGTCGAAGCTACCGCAATTTCCGGTCCTGCCCATGTTGTAATGATATCGTTCGCTTCACGCGCAACGGAGCTTCCTACAACATTCGTAATCGCCAGCACGTGCGCTCCACAACGCTTCGCCTCACGAAGTGCCGCCAACGTATCCGCAGTTTCACCGGATTGGCTAACGACAATCACAAGCGTATCCTTTGTGATAATCGGGGAACGATAACGATATTCAGACGCTACATCCGTCTCAACCGGAATACGCGCCATTTTCTCAATGACATACTTCCCAACCATACCGGCATGGAACGCCGTTCCACAAGCCACGATATGCACACGGCTGATGTTGCGAATCGCCTCTGGCGTAATCGTCAGTTCATTCAACGTAACAGTCTTACCGTCAGGCGAAATACGACTTCCCATCGTATCGCGGTACGCCTTCGGTTGGTCATAAATTTCTTTCAACATGAAATGATCGAATCCGGCTTTTTCCGCCGTAACAATGTCCCAATCGACATGGAACATTTCCCTGGAAATAAAATTCCCCTCTAAAGTCATTAATTCGACAGCATCCCGCGTCAATAGCGCCATTTCGCCATCATTTAGAATAAACACATTGCGTGTGTACTCTAGTATCGCTGGAATATCCGAACCAATGAAGTTCTCGCCTTCGCCGATACCGATAATTAACGGACTAGCTTGACGCACAGCAACGAGACGGTCAGGTTCGAACTCTGTCAGAACACCGAGCGCGAACGCACCTGTCATGTGCTTCACGGCTTTTTGAACGGCTTTAAGGATATCTCCCTCGTACAAACTCGCGATCAAATGTGAAATGACCTCTGTATCCGTCTCCGATACGAAAACATGGCCCTTCGCGATCAACTCTTCTTTCAGCGTAATATAATTCTCAATAATACCGTTATGCACAACGGAGAATTTTAGAGAATTATCAGTGTGCGGATGTGAATTCACATCTGAAGGCTTACCATGTGTCGCCCAACGTGTATGCCCGATGCCAACGCTTCCGTTCAATGGCGTTTCACCAAGCTGCGACTCCAAGTTCGCAATACGGCCTTTAGCCTTCTTAATTTGCAAACCATCCGCCGTATACACCGCAACCCCAGCAGAATCATAGCCTCTATACTCTAGCTTTTTAAGGCCTTCCAATAAAATCTCCTGAGAATTACGCTTTCCAATATAACCAACAATACCGCACATAGTTACAACCTCCAAATTTTTATAAGCCTCTTCTGCAAGGGCTGTTTGTCAAGGATCTCAATTCACTATCAAACATAATTAAATAAACCATCTATAAGGGCGTTCATTACGTGTACATGTCAAAAAAACGTTAATAGATGTTGGATACTTGTCTGTCCGGTCGCCCAAACGATTTTGCTCTCCAACTTAACGGCACTCCTCGTGCCGGAAGGTCCCCGCCGAATGTTTCGAACACCTTCACCTCGTCAACTCACCGCGTAGTAGCAAGCCCAAAGGCCTACATTTCCGTCCCGCTTGCGAGTTCTGGCGCTATTTATTACGAATAACCTCTGCCCTGCCTTTCCTTCTTGAGTAACTTCATCATATGCATTTTATTGTGGTAATGCAACTTGTTTTTGGCATGCCTCATCCCTCATCTCACTATTTCCTAGCAAAATGAGGGACTAGCAACCTATGATTATACTAATTGCTCTTGAATAACCTTCGCAATATCGTGCACATATGCTTCTACTTGCTCTTTATCTGGGCCTTCCGCCATAACACGAATTAAGGACTCCGTACCCGATGGGCGAACCAACACGCGGCCGTTATCGCCGAGTTCATCTTCCACCTTACGAATTGCTTCCTCGATCACAGCGTTATCCTTCAGCTTGCTCTTGTCAGCTACACGGATATTAACAAGCAATTGCGGGAATTTACGCATAATCCCTTTCAAATCGCTGAGCTTACGCCCGGATTCAACTAGCGTATTCACCAATTGCAGAGCCGTCAGAATACCATCACCTGTGGAGATGTAATCTAGGAAAATCACATGACCTGACTGCTCCCCGCCTAGGTTGTAGCCGCCTTTACGCATCTCTTCCATCACGTAGCGATCGCCTACAGCCGTTTGCAGAGCCTTCAAGCCCGCTTTTTCGATCCCTTTGAAAAAGCCAATATTCGCCATCACCGTCGTCACAATGGTGCCGTGGTTCAGCTTCCCTTGGCGATTCAGCGCATCGCCAAGAATGCTCAAGATGAAGTCGCCGTCGACTTCATCGCCCTTCTCATCGATCGCGATCAGACGATCCGCGTCGCCGTCAAAAGCCAGCCCGATGGCTGCGCCATGCTTAACCACCTCGGCGCGAAGCGTCTCGGGGTGGGTGGAGCCGCAATCATCGTTGATGTTGCGCCCATTCGGCTCTGCGCCGATGGTGATTACTTCCGCTCCGAGCTCGCGGAAAATCAAAGGCGCCAGCTCATAGGCTGAGCCATTCGCACAGTCAAGAACAACCTTCACGCCGTCGAAGGACTTCGACACCGTCTCCTTCAAAAACGCCAGATAAAGGTGCTTCGCATCTGGCTCATCCGAAACCGTACCAATCTCGCCGCCTACTGGGCGAGGCAGTTCATCCACAGCTGCGTCCAGCAGCTGTTCAATTTCAAGCTCCGTCTCGTCCAATAGCTTGAAGCCGTCGCCCCCAAAGAACTTAATCCCGTTATCCTCAACCGGATTATGGGAAGCAGAGATCATCACGCCTGCGTCTGCGCCTAGCTTTTTCGTCAAATAAGCAACCGCTGGCGTGCTCACCACACCAATACGAATGACCTCAACACCAATCGATAACAATCCTGCCACAAGGGATGCTTCTAGCATTGGCCCCGAAATACGTGTATCTCTCCCGATCACGACTTTCGGATGCTTCGCTTGTCTTGTTAGCACATACCCGCCGCAGCGTCCAACCTTATAAGCTAATTCTGGTGTAAGTTCGCCATTCGCGACACCGCGCACACCATCTGTACCGAAATATTTCCCCATTTTTATATTCTCCTCTTTCTCTATTCCCCGTTATGGATTTGTCGCTTTTACATTTTTCTCACTGATTTCAACGATCGCCTTCACTTCTTGCGGAAGTCCAAGCTTCACAAAAGTAGGCATATTTAAAGTAACTGTCAATTCATGCTTACCTGGAGGTAAGTTACTAACATCTAGTATCGCTTGAATATCTTGAACTTTCAATTGGTCAATAATGGCAGGAGCACCTTCTACCGTTATGTTCATGGTAGCCGACCCTGGTTGTATGACCTTAGATACATAATTCTCATTTTGACCAATAATCGTAATCGGTACATTCTCTACGGCTCTCGTAATCGATGGCACAATTTCTACGTGAACGTTCACTTTCGCAGGATCCAATTGAGTTACTTTATTCCTTAGAGGAATGTCCAGTGCAAAATCTTTCGTTTCCTTTAGATCCTGCAGATTCAACTGCGGCCCTTGATAGAACTCTAGGCGATCTACGACATCCTGCGCTCCGTATACCGTCACCTTATCTGGCGTTTGCGTGACCATGGCGATGGCATAGCCTTTCGGCGGCTCACCGCTTATTTTCAACTGCAACGGAATCGTTTGGAACGGACTCGTGATTGGCACTTCAACATCCACAACCGAAGGATTTATGTTCAGCGTGACCTCTTTGCCTTCCTTGTCAAAAGCCTGCAATCTAACCTGCTTCGTCACCGCCGATTGTGCTTTATCTACGGAAACCTCGCCGCGGACGTTCTCAATTTGATCGAGTTTACTCGTTTGCGCCGTAATATACACCTTACCTGGCTTCACAATAGGTTGTCCCGCTTTAAGGCCTGCTGCAGGCGTGCCTTTGACATTAATGACCACAGGTACTTCTTTCATCTGAAGCTCTTCAATGATGACGTGGACCGTTCTAGGCACGATCTCCACATCAACATCGGAGGTTATCCCTACTGGTGTAAGTGTAACTTGATGGTCGCCCTTACCAACCTGCGTCAAATCGAGCTGAATCTGATACGTATTACTTGCCGTCACTTTCTTAACGGAAGATTCCTTGCCTTTCAGGATCACCTGTACATTCGCAGGAGACATTGACGAGATGTAGTAATGCGTATCATCGTATTTCGTTGTGATTGATACGTTATTAATAGTCTCTACGCGCTCGCGCAGCGGTGTGTTCCCGGATATATTCGTCTCTTCCATATGCACGACTACCCATAGCAGAATCCCAATGACAAGCGCGACGATCCGTACCACATTCGTATTACGTAACCATTTATCCATTCGAACGCCCCCTCCATTTCAAGAAAGGGTTCTTTTCATTTGCTTTTGTTTTCGGCTTCAGCTCTTCAAAAAGCTTAGAAATCAACGATTCCTCTTTAATATCCCGCACAATATGTCCATTCATGGTTAATGAAATCTGACCTGTCTCTTCCGAGACAATCACACACATCGCATCTGAAACCTCACTCATACCAATAGCGGCACGATGCCGAGTCCCAAGCTCTTTCGAAATGAAAGGATTTTCAGACAGGGGCAAATAACAACCCGCCGCCATCAATTGACCTTGTCGAATAATGACTGCACCATCGTGAAGAGGCGTATTGGGAATAAAAATATTAATTAACAGCTCTCCGCTGATCTTGCTCTCTATCGCAATACCGGATTCGACATAGTCGGTTAGTCCAGTCTCTTTCTCAAAAACAATCAAAGCCCCAATCTTCCGCTTGGCCAAATAATGCGCAGCCCGAATCACTTCACTGATTCGTTTGTTCACATCTTGATCCTCTTCTGATGAAGATCTGCCGCCGAATAGCTTCCCTCGACCTAATTGCTCCAAGGCTCTTCTTAGCTCCGGTTGGAAAATAATAATGACCCCGAGCACCCCGAACGTGAATGCTTGATTCACCATCCATTGGAGTGTGCTTAACTGAAACCAAATACTAATGACCCAGATAATGACAACTACGAGGATACCCTTCATCAGTTGAATGGCCCTTGTCCCGCGCACCAATAGGATCAATTTATAAATCACATAGCTAACGATGAGTATATCGACAATATCCTTAGCCGAGATGCTCGTGAGCAAATCCATTGTATTCTCCCCCAGGCGACTAAACAAAGTTCTCTCTATAAAGGAATCATAACATAAACCTAGGTATACTTCTATTTATCTAGACTCGCCGCGCAAGAATTGGTTCATTTTTCCTATATATTAAATGAAAAAAGCCCCCTATAGTCTCAGCTATAAGGGGCCGTGCACTTATTGCGTGATTTTACCTACGAACTCACCTAATTTATACCAAACCCAACTCAATGCTTCATCGACTTGTTTGACTTCTCCAGCAATATGTGCCGTTGAGGCCAGGTTGACCGAACCATCAATGACGACGACATTCCCCGTTACATCGCCTTCAACCTTCAGTTCACCGCGTTTAACCACAAGATCACCTTGTACAGTATGCCCTTGCGGCACAATCACTGTATCCCCTTGAATAACGACATCCTGTAAGTTACTTCCCTGCACCATAAGATTCTTATCATCATCCCACATCGATACGAAGCTTCCGAACATGACTGTTCCGAAAACAACAGCAACCGATACAGCAGGATGTCTGCGAATCCAATCGGTCCAGGTATTCTTCTTTTTCATCGGTGGTAATCCGCTCATAATCTGTGCAGTTAATGTATCAGGTACTTTGATGGAGGGCAGCATTCTAACCAAAGCATCCGTTTTCTCTAGTTGTTTGAAAGTGTTATGACACGCCTGACAGGCTATCAAGTGCTCTTTCAGTGGTAGAGCTTCAGACTTTGGTAAATCACCGTCGAGGTATTCATGTATGAGCGGGAGGGCTTCTTTACAATTCACGTTATCGCCACCCCTTTCTTAGACTTTTGCATGTTGTGATATACCATACGTTTCAATTTCAAAGATGTTTCAGATTTGAACAGGATTTGTACTAACAACTTGTTCCTCCTGCTCCAGCCTTTTTCGTAAGTACTCACGCCCTCTGTGTACACGCGTCTTGATCGTCGTCACAGGCATGTCGAGCACATCGCTTATTTCTTGCAGGGACATATCATGCAGATACCTGAGAATGACAACCGATTTATATTTCTCCGGCAGCGTCTCAATTGCTCGGTGAATTTGTGCCTGCGTTTCCGATACAATCAGCTGCTTCTCAGGCGTGTCCTCATCACTTGGCAGCATAGCATAATAATCATTGCCCTCGCCATCCGTCATTTCCGCATCCAGCGAATATGTTGGCTTTCTTCGACGCAGCTTATCGATGCATAAGTTTGTCCCAATTCGAAAAATCCAAGTAGAAAACTTCTGATTCTCATCGTAGCGATGCAAATTCGTATACACGCGCAGGAATGTTTCCTGAACGGCGTCCTCGGCTTCTTGCTTGTTATTCAGCATGCGGTAAGCCAAATGAAAGATCTTGTCTTTATAGAGCTCCACGAGCTCAGCAAAAGCATTCCGATCCCCATTTCTGGCCAGCTTAGCCAGTCGTGCTTCAACAAAGTTCAATTGGTTTTCCTCCGGCTTCTCGACAATTCAACTCAAATAAATCCCTCTACTACATATATACGCAGAAATTACGATTTGTTTTCAGAAATTATAATTCCTGCTAAAATTAGCCCCATGCCACCCCATTGTAACCCGCTAATCGGCTCTCCAATAAGGAGATATGCAGCCAGGATAGCCACTGGAAGCTCTACAGAGCCCAACAAAGCAGCGAGTGTACTACCGATCTTGGGTATGCCGATGTTAAATGAAACGGTTGGTAAAGCTTGTCCTAGGAAGCCTAACAGCAATCCCCATAGGATCAACGTTCCACCATTTTCCTGTACAAAAACCGTTGGCGGATACAACACATACATAACGGGCAACGCGGCCGTAAGCATAATCGCAGAATTCATGAGCGGAGGCAGAGAGCTTTTCACTTGTCCCGTAAAAAATAAAAAAGTACTATAGGCTAACGCTGATATAAGTCCATATAGTATGCCCAGAATGCTGAGCTCTCCCCAGTTTGTTTCCAACACATTCACACCCAGTATCGTCCCGGCCAAAATGAGTGCAATCGCAAGCCCTTCCATTCGTTTAGGCCATCTACGTTTCACGATACAATCCATGGCGATCGTCATCCACGTAAATTGAAAGAGAAGAATGATGCATAGGGAAGCATCGAGCTCTTGCAGCGCAATATTATAAACAACCGTTGTTAACGATAAGCCAAAAATACCAATCATCCCAAGCTTAATCCACGGCCCTTTGAAGGGATTCACCCATGATTTTTTATGAAAAAGAATCAATACCCATACGAATAGCGTTCCCATCGTCATTTGAGCTGGTGTAATTTGCCCGTCCGTAAATCCTTGATCATACGCCATCTTAATAAATGAAGAGAGCAAGCCGTAGCTTGAAGCTCCAATAAGAACAAGGACTATCGCCAACCATCGCCCCATGCTGCCGCGCACCTCCTGTCTTGGGCAATTCCCGTAATCAAAGGAAAAGCCGAGCTGCCTGCATACCTGCAAGGCCCCCGACTTTATCATCCTGTTGCTTTTCTTATGTTGTCGTAAAGGATCAGCCTGTATTCCGAAGTCCAGCGGCAATCCCATTGATCGTAAGTAACACTTCACGAAGCAGAATCGCATCATCTTCATTATTTTCTCTTAGCGCACGAAGCTCAGTCAGCAGTTCAACTTGCATGTAGCTTAGTGGATCCACGTAAGGGTTACGCAATTTGATGGACTCTTGAATCACAGGAACATTATCCAGAATCTCTTGTTGACCTGTAATTTGCAAAATAATTGATGACGTTAATTCATACTCATCTTTAATGAGGTTAAAGATTCGCTCTGCAATCGCGGATTCTTTCACCAAGCTGCCATATTCCTTCGCAATGAGAAGATCTGCTTTGGCTAACGCCATTTGCAGATTATCAATCATCGTGCGGAAGAAGGACCAGTCCTCATACATCTCTTTGAGAACCGCTAGGTTATTCTCATTGCCTTGAGCGAAGCTTTGCAAGCCTGTTCCAGCCGCATACCATGCCGGTAGCAGGTATCTCGTTTGCGTCCATGAGAATACCCATGGGATTGCACGCAAATCTTCGAACTTATCGCTATTTTTACGCTTGGATGGACGGGAACCGATATTCAGCTCACCAATCTCCGGAAGCGGTGTGGATTCTTTGAAGAACGTTAAGAAGTCCTCGTCTCTGAAAATAAGATCTTGATACTTCGTCTGCGCTTGCTCCGAAATGCCACGCATAATGTTCTCCCACTTGTCTTCCAGCGGGTGTCTTTGCGGGGAACGGGACAGCTTGGATGCTGTGATCAACGCAAAAGTTGCTTGCTCCAAGCTACGGTAAGCAATCCCTTGCAGGGAATAACGGGAAGATAGGACTTCGCCTTGCTCCGTAATCTTGATGCCGCCACCAAGCGTTTCCACCGGTTGTGCTAGAATGCTTCGGTTCAGTGGCATGCCGCCACGACCTAACGCACCGCCGCGACCATGGAAGAACTTCAACTTCACGCCGAATTTCTTCGCTGCTTCTGTAATATCTTGAAGCGCCATGCGCAGCTCCCAGTTCGCTGTAATCACACCGCCGTCTTTATTACTGTCGGAATAGCCCAGCATAATTTCGTGCAGCTGTGTTTCAGGATCAAGGCTAGCTCGGTAAGCAGGGATCGCTAACAACGTGCTCATGATACCAGGCGCCGCGTGCAAGTCATCAATCGTTTCAAAAAGCGGAACAGACTGAACCGTACTCGTTACCGTACCGTCGCTCTCTCTGCGGTATAGGCCCGCCTCTTTGGCGAATACAACAACCTCTAGCATATCACTCGCGCCTTGTGTCATCGAGATCAGGTAACTGTTAATACAATTACGCCCGAATTCTTTCTGCGCTTTACCTACCGTACGATAGACATCTAAGCATTCCTTCGTACCATCTGTATAATCCAAATACGTTGACGTGATTGGACGTGGATCATTCAGCACATTCGTGAGCAACGAAATCTTCTCATCTTCTGAAAGCTTGCTGTAATCCGGTGTAATGCCCATTTTCGCCAAAATTTCCGTCATGGCATTCTCATGCTCTTTACTATGCTGTCTGATGTCCAGAGCAGCTAAGTGGAAGCCGAAAAGCTCAACCTGACGAATCAGCTTCTTAATGTATTTATCAGCTACATAATCTGCAAAGTGCCCACGCAGACTAGTCTCCATCACTTGTAGATCTTGAATAAACTCCTCAGGACTGTTGTACTTCTGAGCAGCAGGTACATTCGCGTTGCCCGTATTATGAATCTTCTCGATCATATAGGTCGTTTTGATTCGGTACGGCTCTTTCTCATTACGCCATACGTCCTGTACATTCCCCATCGCCTCACGATCACATTGGATCGAATCGATCAAAGCATCGCTCACATTCACAATGTTCTTGCTGAAGCTCATATGCGCAAGAGATTCTTTCAGAATTTCTTCATACTTCTGCAAAGCCAACTGACGGTGCAAACCAAGCGTTTCCCACGTCACATTCGCTCTTACAGATGGATTTCCGTCACGGTCTCCGCCGATCCAAGAACCGAACTTCAAGAAGGAAGGCACATGCCATTTGTCTTCTGGGTAGTATTTATTTAAACAACGCTCAAGCTCATGATAAACCTCTGGAAGTACATCGAATAATGTCTCGTCAAAATAGTACAACCCGTTACGCACCTCGTCGATTACCGTCGGTTTACGGTCACGCAGTTCGTCCGTTTGCCACAAATTAAGCACTTCACCCACCAGCTTTTCACGCAATTGCTCGCGTTCACGGTACGTTAGGTTAGGGTTGTCCAGCTTCATCATATCTTCAGAAATGCGCAGATTAATATCTAGTACTGCACGACGCATAGCTTCCGTTGGATGTGCCGTCATTACGAGCTCAAGAGAGATCGATTTAAGAATTTCCTGCACCTCAGAATAAGGGATATGCGAATTCTTCAGCTCTTGCACGATGCTCTCGATTGAACCAGGTTGTACAGATTCACCAGAAGAGCGCTCATAGTCGCGCTTGCGACGAATACGATGATTTTGTTCAGCAATATTAACTAGTTGGAAGTATATAGCGAAAGCGCGTATCACTTGATGGCGAATTTCCGGATCTAGTGAAGATATGGTTTTCTTAAATTCATCATAGATCTCAATGACATAGTGTGCTCTTAATGACTTGCTCATTTCACGAATTCTTTCAACCACATCCAGCAGATCACTTCCGCCCTGATGTACAAGAACTTCGCCTAGTATGTGCCCAAGAAACCGAACATCTCTGCGCAGCAGGTTATTCGTGCTTTGTTTTTGTAGGACGATCTCACTCTCTACCATTACTCTCCACCCCATCTATTCACTATGATGCATTAATGCTTCTCTCTGCAAAAGCTAGTCGCTATAAAAACTCATTTCAGAATATTTTACCACAATCTGCCCGCTACACATAGTGTTAAAATAAAAAAACCATACGTTTCACGGTGGTAATTAATGTATTGGTAAGATTCCTCGGCATGCGCACAGACTGGCATATTACTGTTAATTCCCCAAACAAAAAGAAAAAGCCACCCGAAGGTGGCTCTCTCTATTAAGCGGGCGGCGGGAATCGAACCCGCGCGATCAGCTTGGAAGGCTGAAGTTCTACCATTAAACTACGCCCGCGTAGTTTAGAAAATGATCGGGACGACACGATTTGAACATGCGACCCCCTGCTCCCAAAGCAGGTGCTCTACCAAGCTGAGCTACGTCCCGATACGTTATAACTTATAATGAAGAATGGCGCGCCCTGAGAGATTCGAACTCCCGACCTTTTGATTCGTAGTCAAATACTCTATCCAGCTGAGCTAAGGGCGCATATAAAATTGGAGCGGAAGACGGGGATCGAACCCGCGACCCTCGCCTTGGCAAGGCGATGCTCTACCGCTGAGCCACTTCCGCAGGGTACCTCATTTGTATGAATACAAGTGAGGATTTAATGCGCGTAGAGGGACTTGAACCCCCACGGTCACCCGCTAGATCCTAAGTCTAGTGCGTCTGCCAATTCCGCCATACGCGCACATTGTAAAAAAGGCAAATGGTGAGTCATGTAGGATTCGAACCTACGACACCCTGATTAAAAGTCAGGTGCTCTACCAACTGAGCTAATGACTCAAGATAAAAATGGCTGGGGATCAAGGATTTGAACCTTGGCATGACGGAGTCAAAGTCCGTTGCCTTACCGCTTGGCTAATCCCCAATAAAAACATGCCGTCGAGAGGACTTGAACCCCCAACCTACTGATTACAAGTCAGTTGCTCTACCAGTTGAGCTACAACGGCATATGAAATTAATGGTGGAGGCTGACGGGATCGAACCGCCGACCCTCTGCTTGTAAGGCAGATGCTCTCCCAGCTGAGCTAAGCCTCCATGGGATGTGAAAATGGTGACCCGTAGGGGACTCGAACCCCTGTTACCTCCGTGAAAGGGAGGTGTCTTAACCACTTGACCAACGGGCCTTACTAATAAACAATAACTGGAGCTTCCAACCGGAATCGAACCGGTGACCTCATCCTTACCATGGATGCACTCTACCGACTGAGCTATGGAAGCAATGGCTCCCCGAACAGGACTCGAACCTGTGACAACTCGATTAACAGTCGAGTGCTCTACCAACTGAGCTATCAGGGAACAATGCTTGGCAACGTTCTACTCTCCCAGAAC
>NZ_JCAUAV010000019.1:0-81374 GCF_059692115.1 Paenibacillus sp. J31R30
TAGTGGAATTTACTAAATTCAATTTAGAGGACGTATTCTACAAGTAATCTGCCCGTTACTTTCATAAACAAAAGAGGAGCTGCCGCAAAGCAAGCCCCTCAACTATCGTTTTCCGTCCCTCAGTATTAAGGTTTTATCTAACGAATACTCATTCATTCGCAGGATTTCATCACTTTGGAATATAGCGGCCGTAAGGATATTAAGTTATCACGACCATTAGTTACTCTTTTTAGGCATACGGGAACAGAGGAACAGATGGAATATTTCCCCACATCATACTCTACTGCACGCATTCTCCACAATCCCCTGGAGATTGACCATCCCAAGGCTCTACGGGTCGACACCCTAACATTCCTTCGTTACACCTTTCCAAGGTGTGGAGACCGATAGCGTTTAGCGGATGGGTCTGTGCCCTTATGGATAACGAACTCGGTCCTCCGTGCTTTCTTTGTTTGAAGTCCTGCGAATGAATCAATTTACGTTAGTTCGAAGATGTTAGGCAGCCTGAGTATACTGAACGACCGTTTTTTCAGGAGTAAATGACTCCTCGGAATGCACCATGCCGACTAAGATTCGTGCCAGTTTTCCAAGCAATTTAAATATGGACTTCTGTTTACTTATATGTTTAACTTGCACATTATTCTCATGTAATTGCTTAAATACAGGGTTTGTTCCCACTAATGTTAAGGTAGCCAGATACAAATATTTTCGAAGTGTGGAATCTCCTCGTTTGGAGAGTACGATTTGGCCCTTGCGCTTTCCAGACATGCTCTCTGCCAGGTTCAAACCAGCTTTCCGTAGCAACTGACGCCCGTGAGCATACTGCTTCAGATCACCCGCACCTGCCAGAATTGCTGCGATATAGATTGTGCCTCGACCTTTAACGGAGCGAAACTGTTTAGAAATTGGGATCTCACCAAGCAAAGCTGCGATTTCTTGTTCTATTTGGTTCAAAATGCTTTCGATGCGCTCGTATTCTTCTAATAAGCGATGTATATCCTGTTTGGCCTCATTCAGCGCTACAGTTTCCCCCACGCTCTGAACTGCTTTAGAGAGTAGTTCAGCTGCTTTCTGAATACCCGTGGAGCCTCCAGCTCGCTTCATATATTTTCTCCAACCTGTAATAACTTCTGAAGTAGATTGACCTTTTAAATCCAGCGGGGATGGGAACTCTTTGAGTGTTGCTAGGGATCGTGGACATGTCCAATCTTTAAACACCGAAGTATACTCAGGGAAGCGTATATCCAACCAGCGAACGATCCGATTTTGCATCCGAACACTATTTGTGACCCAAAATTCCCGATCATTCATTAGGGTCCGTAACCTCTGAAAATGAGTTGCTTGTCGGATGTATTCATAGTAATAGCCACGGCTAACAACATCTGCAATAACAAGGGCATCCTTCGGATCACTCTTGGAAGGGCAATTATCTCGGTTTTCTTTGTTTCGTTTCGTCGTTGCAGGATTGACTAGAACAACGTTTAGGCCTTTTTCCACAAGCCAGTTAGCCAAACTGTACCAGTAGTGTCCCGTCGGCTCCATGCCAATTATGATGCTCTTTAATCGATGTTTTTGTTGCAAGCCTTCCATCCAACGAAGTAACTTTTCAAATCCTAAGAGTGTGTTTTTGAAGGAAAGGTGCTGGTTTGTAAGGACAATACCTCTAAAATTTGTAGCTTGAGCTACTTGAGTTTCCTTTGCCATATCTATACCCACAACAAGATGTGAAGTGGTAATTCGTTCAATACGTTGATTTTGTCCGTCTGAT
Organism: Paenibacillus sp. J31R30; assembly: GCF_059692115.1. Taxonomy (NCBI): domain Bacteria; kingdom Bacillati; phylum Bacillota; class Bacilli; order Caryophanales; family Paenibacillaceae; genus Paenibacillus; species Paenibacillus sp. J31R30. Next base: position 1,769 of record NZ_JCAUAV010000019.1, read on the forward strand.
TGCTTAAACTTCATAATAAGAGCGCCCCCTTGATGGTGTTGGGTATCTACCCGTCGACAAACCCATCATACCGAGGCGCTCCTTTTTTGACAAAGCTCATTTCTTAGGCTATACAGGAATGTTTAGCGCAATTCCCAATGTTCTCTTAGTAGGAAAAAATATATCAACTTATCTCTTAGTTCTGATTCTTTTCCAAAACTAAGTTTTTGGAGTAAAGTTATAGATCTTTTGTTTTCTTGGTCAACAGTAGCTTCGATTTTATCTAAGTGCATCTGTTTGAAGCCAAAATCTATTATAGGCTTCAGTGCTTCTTGCATAATTCCTTTTCCCCAATATCCTTTTGCTAAATCAAATCCGATTTCAGCTCTAGATTGTTCTCCCTGAATCCAGCAATGGAAACCACAAGTCCCAATAATTTCAGCATCACTCTTACTAACAATTGACCAGCGGCAACCGGTATCTTCTATGTGAAATTTTATGATTTCCTCAGCTTCTTCTCTATCTTTACATGGACTTATATCCATAAATCTTGTAACATTCTCGTCTGAAAAATGCTTAAATACAGCTTCAGTATCATCCAACGTCAAAAGTGCTAGCTTCAGCCTATCAGTCTCAAATTCAGGAAATTTAAGGTTTGAATTAATCAATTCTTATTGCCTCCATTAACGTGATTTTTTCGTCAATCGTTCCGGCAGCTTCGACGTTCAACTATATTCTACGGCTAGTTCAAACTATACCTGACTCAAAAACAAAAACAGGACCATTCCATTTCTCATTTTGTAGAAAACTCTCTTGATAAATGTTGTTTTGTTTATACTTAGAGATTTTCTGCTTCCAAAACGTATACGCAGGTTGGTTGGCAACTGTTTGCCTTATTTCCCATGTACCAATGAACCGCTCAAGAAGTGAGTACGCAACCTTACTACCAACTCCTTTTCGACGGTACTTTCTCATAATAAAAAAATCACTACTATCGTAACGATATAACTGAATAAGATTGTAAAGAACTGACTTTTCTTCATATGGGATCATCACTATTTCAATACTCATTTAGACCCTCCCTTTCATGGTTTATTTTACCATGTCATTGAAGGTAAAGTAGCTCTATAACCAAACTATCCTGCCCTTTATTTAACAGACAACGGCAGCCAATCGTGTGCCGGCTGCCGTTATCTCTTCATTTAAACTATAGTTCTCCCGTTAGCGTAACGTTATTACCATACAGTAAGTTTTGTTCGTCCGTCATTTTCATCTGTAACGAAATGAACATTTTCGTATCCATTTAATTTTGCGTTATGATACAGACTTTCAATTAAATCTTTTTCTTTGCAATAGATCGTGACGTAAGTACTATCAACGATTAAGAGAACGAGCTGACAATCGCTATTTAAGAACTCTACGTATGTTTTAATATCTTTTACGATTTTCTCTTTTGGGTAAGCTTTTATATTTACAAAAATTAGATAATGCTCGTTATTTTCTATGATTCCTTTATGAATTTCGCCATCCATACTGTACACTTCTTCAGGGAAAAGTGGCTCCCCTAAAGTACCTTCATTCACGAAATATGACTCCTCACCCCCAATATACCAGTTGAATGATGTTGTATCGATGGGCTTCAATATATCTCCAAGAAAACTTCCGTACTCATTTGGAATCTCGAAACTAATTCCTCTTTTCATTTTTATCCCCTCCAGCATTATTCAATTATCCTGCACCTTAGCTGAGAAGGCTACCGAACAATAAACTTCGGCAGCCTTCAATTGTAATGAATCGTTAGCGGGGTGAAGTGCTGCCACGCGGCACTCCTTCACTGTTTAACTCATTCTGCGATAGAGGAATGGATCATCAAAAACCACGTTTTTTTTCATAGACTCCTCAACCTATAATCATAAAAATTCTACGTTTGCACATCTCCCAGTAATGTGCGAGTCCATCAACATCCCACGATGCCCCTTTAATTAACTGCGACATATTAACTTATTTATTTTTGTATCTTGACCACTCAAAACCGATCTCATTTAACCGCATGATTTTTTCATCGTTTAAAGACTTATTTTTGTAGCTTTTCCGTAGAGAACCGACCCAAATTCCCAAATAGCCGTTTCGGTATGGCACATTACAATTCCCATTCTTTTTACGGAAGTCAAGCAATTTATTGAACATCGTCTCGAATTGAATGGCATCCGGATCCCATTCAAAGTGTAATAGATTTAAAGCCTCAATACGCTTAGATGAAAGCTTTTCATTGCGATACGAATCTCTTAAATTCACGCAAAAGTTATATAACTGCTTGGATTCTTGTTGGCTTACTTTACAATTCCCATGCAGTACATAATAATCTTGAAGGGCTTGGAACTGCTTGTTGTACTGGTCCTTAACAGCATCCCACACAAAACCCAGATCATCCAATTTCCGCTTTCGTTCATCAGTTAGTTTACCACTGCGCAGCCACTGCCTTTGGGTATTACACCAATTTCCTAACTTTCCTTTGCTCTGGGGCACATTACAATGACCATGTTCAACTTTAAAGGTTTCTAACTGATTAAGCATATCTGCAAAATTGGACTCATTTGGATCCCAAATGAATCCAATATTATCTAGTTGTTTGATTTGCATTGGAGAAAGTCGATTATCCCTTTTACGACTCCTCCATCCATCACACCTTTTCCGAAGGGGACCATAGCCATATGGCACATTAACATGTCCATTCATTTGTTTGAACTGTTCTAGTTCAATAAATGACTTTTGAAATTTCTCATCAAGGGTATCCCAGGTAAATCCAAGTTCGGTAAGCATTCTAATTCTATATTCACTCAATTGTTTGTTTTTATGGGTACTCCTCATAAGAACACACCAGCGACCTAATATCCCATCATTCTGGCCTGCTTCACAATGGCCGGTTTGAATTTTGAACGCAAACAGTAGCCCATACATTTTATCAAATTTGCAATCGTTCACATTCCACTCAAAACCGATATGCTCTAGTTTTTTTATACGATCTTCCGACAGGTCTCCATTCTTAAAAAACTCGCGCTGTGTGCCACACCAGGTGGCAAGGACACTGTTTTGGCTTTTGGTCACGTTACAATGTCCATGTAGATGTTGATATGCTTTTAACTCCATAAATCGTTCCTCAAAACGGATGTCCTGAGGCTCCCAAACAAAATCGATTTCATTGAGACGCACGATCTGTTCTGTGGATAGGGACCCACTCCGATAATTCATTCGTTGCGTGACGCACCATGCAGCTAAGGCCTTTAATGATTTAGTATCCTTTGGCACTTCCATGTGACCATGTTGCTCATTGAACTGACGTAATCGCTCATAAGAAACATCCCACGTCGAAAGCAAACTACGTTCTAACTCTTTCAAAAAAGCAACATCTTCGATCGATTCATCATAAATGGTAATCGATGGTGTTAGTGGATCTAACCCAAGTGAAGTGCGCAACTTATTATAAGAGGCCAACGAAACTTCCAGTTCGCGAGCAAAATATGTACCTTCAACATTTGTAATGTTGTTTACCAAGTCAAACACCAATGGAGTGTGTTCCGAATCTACTTGTAAGGCGCGTCCAATCTGTTGGTAAAACAACGTTGGCGACCTTGTAGGGCGCAGTAAGATCACACCATCAACAGAAGAAATATGAATCCCTTCATTAAGCTTATTTATGCAAAAAAGAATATGTAGCACATCGGTACGAGTACTACTTGAAAACTCCGTAAACTCGTCGTCCGAACCCACGTAGTCACTAGTTACTCGATAGGTTCGAATCACTTTCGTTACTCCTGACTTTTTAAACCAACCATAAACAAGACCTTCCATTTCACTAAGGTGCATTGTATTTTCGCAAAAAACGATAAATTTAGTCGAGTTCGGCGAAAGGTGCTTTTGGAATAGGCCAGGTACACCATGCACCTTTTCCCAATTCATTTGATATTCTTGTAACTTACGAAGCGCTTTTTCTTTTTCTGCTTGCTCCTCTTCACTATTATTAATCTTTTGAGCCATTGCAGTGGCTTCATTATCGATAGTGTACAGCGAAGTAATAATCTTGGGCATAGGTAGAAGATTTCGGACAATTGCGTCGCTGAGGGAAACATTAACCGCGAGATTTCCCTGAAATAGCTCTTCCACCATATCCCGTCCGCCGTCCAAATAGCGGATTGGTGTCGCACTTGTGCCAAGTATTTTCGTTCCCTCATGTTGATAGAAAATATGCTTAACCCCTTCCCCCCAACGTTCCGCTCCTGCTCTATGAAACTCATCCAATACAATTAAACCGTAGCGATTGGTTGGCAGTGCTTGCTTCGTCCAGCCTATGACTTTTTGATAAGTCACAAATTCCGTAGTATCCGATGCCCACCGAGCTACTTTTCGGATGTTGTCTAAGATGTATTGGCTTGGAGCCACAACCAGCTTGCGTTCATTTGCAAATTGAGCTAGGCAATTCGCAATCAGATAGGTTTTTCCTGTACCAGTAGCTTGTACAGCCGCCACTCGCTCATTTTCGTTCCATATTTTCTTAATAGTTTCAAACGTCACTTTGTTATGACTAAATAGTTCAAACTCCATTTCTGGTGTTTGTTTTCCTTCTTTGTACGATTGAATAAGACGTTTAATGTGCGTCCAATCTTCTAGTTGAACATTGCATTCCTTGTAGCGGTATGCGTTCTTCACAAAGCCGCTTAAAGAAATAATCATATATTGATGACAGGCGTATTTGGGCGCGGCTTCAAATTCAAATTTCTTAACTTCTGCTAACACATCATGCGATGTCAATGGCCGGGCCTGGTGTTTAACTTGAACGACCATCCATGTCAATGACGGACTTGAAGGATGCATCATGAGAATATCAGCACCGCCATCTCCTCTTCCTCCCACCACGCTAACTAGCCATCCATTTCCTTGCAACAGATGTTCTATAAAATAAAGACTTAATTTCTCCTTTTCATCATTTGATAAATAAGCACTCTCACGAAACAGCTGCTTTATCGATTCTACTTCATTATTGAAAACTAGCATTATGAGCCGCTCTTTTAGTTGATCTAAGGTCTTTAACATAATGCCCCTGCGCCACTTACCAGTTACTGACTCAACTAGATTACTACCATCCTCATAATCGTTCATAATAGCCACCTCATCTTGTAATTCATATTAAGTGTAGATAAACATATGAAACTAAACAAGCTCAACACCCAAGGTTTAACTGACTTTTTTCGCAACACTTTACCAACACTGATACATTCTGTACCAATTTAACTCGTGACCTTTGGAAACGAGCGTGATAAGATTTAATTAGAGGAATATTAAGGAAGAAAGGGATGGGTTAGATGGTTGCTCTCGGGTCTATTGTTTTTATCATTGGTCTCTTTTGTTTTTTAGGGGGGTTCGCGACACCCAAGGGGGAGGACAAAGTTAAAGGCATACTTGCTGGATTGTTTCTTTTATATTTAGGCGGTTTTTGGTTTTATGATAACTATAGTAATGCAACACAAGAAAGCACGGTTTCAATTGCTGCAACTTCACCACAAAGTCAACAGTTAGAAAAGGCAAGTGATGAAACTTCAAAGCAGGAATCAACAGCAGTTGCTGACCAAAACCATAAAACACCACAACCAGAACAAACGGCGGCGAAAGCTGCCAGTGATAAAAGTGAGTACGCTAAAGAAATCCAGCGGTTTATGGATACCATTTTACAGTTAGAGGCGACTACCAAATCGTCCGATAATGCTTACCAACAAGCACTTCAAAGTGGCGACATCTTCAAAGCATATCAGGCAGCAAAAACATTAAAAGAAACAGAAGGGAAACTGAAGTTACAGATTTTAGCAATGAAAGTACCCGCTATTTTGCCAGATAACGTAAAGAAACTTATGACTTCCGCAAAAGATAGTTTTTTTCAAGCACACTCTAACAGAGAAGATGCTTACGAGGCTACAATGGAATTTTTAGATGATAACAAACCAAGTTCATTTCAGAAAGCAAAAGATAAATTCAATTTGGCAAATGAATATGTACTTACAGGTACGGCAGCTGTAATGGATGCAGGGCATACGGTAGGCACTGAAATTGATTTTAAATGAACAACCGTTCCAATTTTTACATAAATCGGTTGCATTGAAAGGTTGGAGTTTCACCGAGGTCAACTTTGTTGTATGGACCAAACCTTTAAATGTCTAACAAACGCTGCGTAAAAATAGTCGCTTAACGCACTTTCTGATACCCTCTCCCAAAACCATTCATCTTTCCAGTTGCGAAGGTCTTTTGCCAAGAAGTTTGGTTTCAAAGTCCTCGAAAACTCTCTCTAGATGCGCAACAACTTCTTGGCTTGAAGATAAAAAGAAGAGTCGAAAGAACCTGTTGTCCACAACAGTCCACGTCATAGAAAGATAATTTTCTCTAAATGCGCGTCGCAGCATAAACCTATTCCTGGGAACTTTAATTTAAACACTGCATCAAGATTGGAGAAAAAGAAATTTGAAAAACACAATTCCCTTATAGAGAGCATCACTAAGAAAGAAAGCGTTTTAATATCATGTATTTTATATAGGGTAGATTTGAGACTCAAAAATTCATTGAAAGTATGGGTGTTCCGTTAGGCAGTGGTCAAATACATCTAAGACTCCTATACGTTTATAAAGAAGATTTGAGGATTCTTCTTCATGTATTGCTAATACGCCAAATTGTTTTACCAATTGTTGCGTTTCATATTCTCCAACCTTCTCCAAATCCAGAAAAACCACCATCCAGTTCAGTAAAACTCATTATCTTTGTACTACACTTTGTTTCAGAATTCGATACTCGTTATTCCGCATTACTGCCCGTTACTTTAATGGAAAACGGCAGACGATCATATACCAGCTGCCGTCATGTAGTGATCGAACTATCGTTCTCACGTTAGTTTAATGAACCACCCTTTGTTTCTAGCTTTTGAGATAGAAATTCTTTATGTTCTTCAGAAAGCTTTAATAACGCGAACTCATCACACTTAATTAATTCGCTAAGCTTAGTTGACTCTGCCTTGGCTAAATCATATAGTGTCTTATTTATTATTCCGCTGATATAAGCTCCTTCCAGTTCATCCGTGTCCTTATTAATTAGTTCACCAGATGGTAAAAAAATTAAATCCAGAAACAAATCGTCCATCCACGGTACAATGTTCTCACTGACTCCATTTTGGAAACATATATCTATGTACCACTGCACGATATTACCCTTTGCATCAAACATTGTTGTTACGGAATGGTTACGAGCTGAAGGGAATTGTTGAAGCCATAGAAAGCCATCATCAACAATGCAAATTTTTTCTCCGTTATATTCAACGTAAAGAGGGTTTGATACTTTGACAATTCGCAAGAGGGTCACATAACCATTGAAGCTATCCGATTCGATAAAAGACTGAGCATATTCCCTAACTAATACACGCTTCCAATCTGAACGATCCCCGAACTTCCTTTTTAGCACCAATACTCCCCCTCAAACTTTCCTTCAGCTTAACATTTTCCCACTTTAAGGAAAACGACTTATTCGATTTAACCTTCTCGTTACTTGAATGAACAAAAAAGGACTGCCGCGAGGCAAGCTCCTTCTCTATCGTTCGCCGTTGGTTCAACACCATATCAGTTTATTGAAATGACATATAAACACCTTTTCCCTGTACTAACTTAAATCCGAATTGCTTGTACAAATTTCGAGCTGGAACATTATCATCAGCTGTTGCTGTTTCGAGCTGTAATCGTGTGACTTTTTTAGAAGTCAATAGCATGCTGCATCAGTTTCCTGCCTACGCCTTTCTTTCTATGCTTCGAAGATGAGTATAAAGCCTCGATACGTAAGATTGGGTAACCTTTGCTTATTGAGAAGCTCCACGAAAGAACTATAACCCCAGGTATTCTTGACCCTGCTTTGCTAAATAACAATACGCTAAACTGTCCCTAATAAACCTATTTAAGATTTGTTCGCATTGTTCGAGTTGCTCTGGTAATGAAACAACTTCGTCTACTCCATTGGAAGAAGAATTTATGTAGCCAGCTATCAAACCTGTAACATTAGGTACATGAGATTCAACTAGAGGTATGATTTCTATATCCATTAAAAATCCCTCCTCCTGCCCGTTAACGTAATGAAGCTGCCGTTTCTTTCGCGGCAGCTTCATATGATTTTTTATTGAGCTCTCGTTTCTCGTTAGTTAAGTGATGGTTGTGAATTGCGTAAGCACCAATCTAACTATACCTTTTAATGAGTTATATCAAAAAACGTAATACCGGCGACTTCCCGAAGCACGTAATACCTGAGTTCGATGGGCCGAATTTGAACAGGCTCTACACTCGTCTCTATGCCGATGCTTTTTGCCATTGCTTTCATTGTATGCGTGCTGAACCCCAGGATACGTTTGTCAGCTTCATACAGCATCCATAACTCCTTCAATGTCTTAATAAAACCCCTCCCAAGTATAAGTTATCTCTAGCTTTGCTAGAATTGGCAGGGTTTAATCTTAATGCTCTTATTGTTATGCTAGCGTTCTCCGTTAGTGATACATGCCCCTAACAGAGCACCACGTAATGATGAAAATTTGTTATGGTTTGCCACAATAATGATATTACAGCTGGCGAGAAGGTCGTTTAACTATGGTGCCGCGAGTCCAACCGATAGTCTGACCACAAAGATCCTGTGCAACCGAAACTCGCCCCTTCCTTAATAGCGTACACGCATTCAGGGGTGCTCTTTTCGAGTACCCCTGAATGTTAATAAACTATATTCATTTCTGCAAACTAAGGGATCGAATTCACGCGTAAAGTGAGAACCGCCCCATCACTTTAACTTAAATCACCTAAATGTTCGTTAATCCCGCATTATAAACCTCAACACCCGTCTTAAGCACAGAACTGATAAAAGTGTAAGGATTTCTACGCTGCTCCTCTATCTCTTCCTGAGTATAAATAAGTAAGTCCACATGGTATATACAGTCGTATAACAGTGGCTTTATTTTACGTCCTCTTGTGTCCATTGGTTCTAGCGTATCTTTGATGATTAGCAGATCAACATCGCTGCTCAACTTGGCCGTACCCTTGGCACGCGAACCGAACAGTATTATTTTTTCCGGTTGATAAATGTATACAATTTTTCGAATTAATTGATGTATCTCTTCATCCATTCCACATAATCCCTCCACAGTACTTCTGCCCTGTGATCATTTCGGTACCAACGAATAATTGACGATGATAAACAAGTCCTGAACTTCGGCCGCCTCCAAAGCGTTGAAACTAGCCACTCCTTCTTTTTTCATTCGTAACTTCCATGAACCTATATCTACACCAGACTCGCCTAAACTAGCAGTAGCAGCATGATGCAAATCGCCAAAAATATTGTCTTTTTGCAAAGTTAGTTCATTTGATGCAAGCAGCGGCGGTGACAGGACGACTTTATATGAATCCGCGTGTTTCAACTTTGCGGCTAATTCAATTTTGCCCGCCTTCACATTGAAGTTTTTCGTAAACAAAGGGAAACGTTCCTTGCTGATTTCCAGTTGCAAGATTTGCTCATCACCCGGATTGACAGCAAGTAAGAATGCGTACCATTCGTTCGGGAATTCCTGCTTCACGTTGAAAACTCGGAACAAACCCCGTCTGCTTTCCGCCAGCGCGATACGATTCAGCTGGCTATTTAATGAAGTGACAGCCCGATCTTTCAAGTTCGTACCACCATCTCGGGCTGTGTATTTTAGATGGAGAATCACATCCGTGATGGTCTGGAAATCGAATTGTTTGAAGTCTTTATTCAAACGAATATGCCATGAACTGATCACTCCCGCTCTTTCAAACGGCAAATATCGTTCGTCATTGAAATTCAGCTCAAACAATCCGCTGTCGTATTGCCCATGGCTAATGGCTATGGATTGATCCATACCGGGATTATCCATGAATCGGTCATCATCCAAGAATAAGCCGTCTGCATTCGCATTTCGGGTATACTGCGTACCAGGATCCGTGGTTTTCCTATAGCTGTTATTCGTTAGCGTCACTGTACAATTAATCGTCGTATAAGGGCCGGCAATTACCGGTATAGATATGCTCATAGATTTAATTCTTCGAGTATAATGCCCCGGATAATCCATATCGAAAAGTGCTTCGGGCAAATCAACGAAACATTCCCCATTCTCCTTCAATTTCAATAAGGCAACCGGATCTAGCATAGCTAACGAAATATTCTTTTGAAGCTCAAATTCCCGTTTGTTGTTGTCCATATAAGCCACTTCCATGCGCTTAATGTCCTGGAACAATTGATCGCCTGACAATAAGCCTTTCTTCAGGCTGTCCCAATAACCGAACCTAATGAAAGAAGCTTCCTGGATGCCCAGTTCAAATTGATAACATAACTCCGCTTTTTTCGCTACATCGAAAGCCAGTTGATAACTCTGGAAATACACCGTCGAGATTTGACCGACCATCCAGTCGTACAGCTCCTGATTCGTGTACTTGCTATGCATATACTCGTCAATCACTACTGCATTTTCGATCTGTTGTTCATGATTGGCCAACTCCATTACAGCTATGCTCTTTCTTTCCTTAGCTGCCTCAATCTGCTGCTCCAATTGGAGCAGTTCCTTATTCGCCAATAGTTCCTGTAGCTTCCAATCCGCCCATCGCCTTTCATGGCTGCTATTGATGGAGGCCATGTTCGCATCATAATTGGCGATGTTCGCCATGAATGAAGCGGCCCCTGCAACGGCTTGCAATGAACTTCCCAACTGAGTGCCGCCAAAAGAGAACTCAGCGGTTGGCGTTCCGCCGAATCCCGCAACCCCTACTTTCACATCAGGAACAAGATGAGCCAGCGACGCCCCTATATTGATGATTTGAGCTGTCTGTTGCCAATCTAATGCTGCGCCGAGCTTATCTTTTTGCAATTGTTCCTCATTACTAACTCGCTGAATATCCCGGTAATAATCCCGTCTAGCTTGCAAGGTTTCATAGGATTTTTGCAACGCCTCCACGGCAAAATTGCTTTCATTAATCTGTTCTTGTTTGACTGCCTTAACTTTATTCAAGAGACTAAACTCTTGACTTGACCGCAGTAGCGCGAACGCTTCCGCATCCCGCTTTTCAAGTGCTACCAATAATGCCGAACCCAGCGACTTCAATTCGTTGCATAGCTCATTTGCCTTTTGTACCACAGACGCAAAGCGATAACCAGGCCTCATGACGGCAAGTTCGCTCAAGGCACTATTCATATCACGACCTGAAGCGACTGCTAGAACCAGCTTCCCAGGATCGATCTCCGGGTCAAATAAGCGCAGTGATCTCACCAAGCCATCAAAATTCATACAATGGCGGATTTTATACAGGCGATTGGCAACCTTGTCCCAATACTCCATTAATAGTTCATTAGGCGGAATGCAGAAATATAGCGTATCCAGATTAGGTAAGTCCATCGCGTTGCTCTCGGATATAAGTTTTGTCTCGCTTGCTTCAATGGTATTTTCCACGTTAGCAAGTGCATTGCCGAATTGATCCCAGTTGATGTCATTATAGGCAACAGACTCCCGCTTATTTCTTGGAATCAGTTTCGGACGCTCACCTAATATTTCTGCGGCAAGAATGTATAGTTGAGTAGCTTCATTAACCGATTCATACGTATCTCGTCTGAATAATTTGTCACCCCATGCAATTAAATTGTCGATATATTTCATTACGATCGTTTTCTGATATGCAACCGTACGAGTACGTGCTATCAAGTGCGGTTGAAACGGATTTTGCCGCCAAGCGTTTACTTCGCCTTCCGTCGTCTTGTTGCGCTTGGTGATAAGGTCCATCAGCTTTCGGATTTCCTGATTTTTATAGTCATCATCATTGGTATTATAGAACGGCTTTGTTTTCCAATATTTCCTTCGGGACTTCTCATCAGAGACGACAGTCGGGTCGAATATATAATGGTACCATTTCATTGCCTCTTCAAAGCGCTGATTGCTACTTAACTTGTTCGCTATCAGAAACGGCGTATGAAAGAACAATTCCCAGTTGTACAAGGCATACGAACCGCTGAATGAGAAATCGACAATCTCCTTGTTATAGTCTTCTTTCGGATCGTAAGGCACGGTAGCAACGCTGCCATTCGGCTGATAGACATTTCCAAAATGGAAGGTGTTGTAAGGATAGTACGATTCCGGTTTTATTTGAATATCCAAGTTGAAAACGCCCTCGACGCCAACGCGATTGAGCTCTCGGATAAACAGCCATGTATATGGATGATAAAACGGATAGAACGTATACATCGGTTTGTAAGGCGTCGAATAGGCAATCGGTGTTTCCGTGAATTGGGAGCCCTGCTGGTACAACCTTTTCGACAAAATGAAAAACACTCTTGCAGGATCTTGATAGAAAAAAGGACTGGATGAATCGAATTGAACGTCTTGATGCGGAATGACTAACGAGTAAGGTTTCAATGCATGATTAAGAACCAGCCCGTTATCCAGTCTTTTCGCGCTTTCTTTTAAGGTATACATTATATTGGAATTATCTTTGTTATGCACGATTTGATTGTATTCATAATGAGATTCCGCAGGCAATAATATCGGACCCTGAACGTACTGTAATCGGTGAATAGCCTCTGCTTCCTTACCGAACTCGGTTAAATCTCCGAACGATTGGTTGGATATTTCTGATATGCGGATATCAGCCATGCGCCCGTTGTATACAAATTGCGACGAGTGCCAAGGCAAATCCGCTTGAAGATTGTCCTCCGAGTATATGAGGTTATCCGAATGATCAGCTGGATCCCTGCGATTCGAAAAGTTTTTTACACTGTAGTTGATAAACAGATTGATCAGCAGTTCGTTCTGTTCTGTTTCCATAGCTTTAAAATGATATGCATGCTTCGGTCTGAACCATGGATGAATCAGCTTCTGCTCAGATACTTTTTTCGGAGACCATTTACCTTTCAGATATACGCTCCATGCCAATTGAATCTCCCAATATTTTTTAGGCGGTGCTGGTATGATGTTGGCTTGGGCGGCGGGTATTTTCTGATTCGCATTCGGCTTTTCCGTAAATACCGGCCAGAACAAATGCAATTTGCGGTTATATATAACCGGAACGACTTGATCGGCGTGAATATCCACATCGACTTTCTCCCATGGCGTCCAATGCCCGCTTCCGTCCATTTGAATATATTGTCTATAATAATAAATAGGTGGATTGCCATGAGTCCGTGCGATTACATGAAGGACATCCTCGTTAATATCGGTGTAGTGATACGTACCACATACTTCCAGGCGAGCCACCTGATCTAACTTGTCTAAATAACTCAGAAAAGCCGATTCCACGTAGTCGTTCGTAATTTCATTTTGCATCAGCTCGTTCTCAAGTTCTTTAAAGAAAGGTGATTTATCGTCACGCAGTTCTGGCGCAATCCAATTTTCCGGATATAGAAACACTTTACGGTTGGCTTCCCATACTCGGTAATTCTTCATCCATTGCCACTGTTTCCATGCCGAATCATTACCGTCAACGACCACTTTCGGACTTTCCAGATTCATCAGGCAGCGTTGAATAAACAGCTGAATCGAACCGACAGCTTGTAAAATACGGGTTGTCTGTTGACATGCTGACATTTCCACATCGACTAAGTAATAGCTGAACAAACTTTGAACGTCATTCCACTGAGCGATACCGGCGATCTCCAAGGGATGATTCACCAGATACATTACCAATGCTTCACGCTTTTTCTCTCGCAAACTATCTTGCAGCTTCGACGTCACAGCCAGCCATTGATCATTCGCATATTTTGATTTCACCGCTTGCTTAATAGCATTTGCATCCGATGCGTTTAAACTTGCTTGAGACCAATCGAACAGCGCTGCAGCTTGGACATCAGCACGCTTCATCCAGGAGAAGCATGTGTCATAGCGAGCCAAGACGTCACAAGAATAATCTTTTGCTTCACCAATGCTCCATGCCGTTTCAAACCATTCGATTTGATCTGCATGCCACGATGTCCATAACGAAATCGCGTTTCTCACTTCGGCCAAATCTGCGTTCTGCTCAATTTGCTCCAATATGGAGAAGATCGAAACTCCACTATGAGCCGGAAATTTCCGATGCAATCCATACACCTTCAACAGATTCTGCAAAATAGGAAACGGCACGTTAGCTTGTCCTGCTTTTACTGGAAATGTTGCGAGATCCAGTAGTCCAAATTGCTGAGACTTGCTCAGCAGCCATGTTAACTCCTCGTCCAATATCTTCAAACTTTTCATAAAAACCGCAATTTTGTTTAACAGCTCATAACCCGCATATATTTGTGGGAACTGAACCTCTAATACTTCAAAATTAAACTCGCCGCCAGCTTTCTTCTCCACTAATTTAACATCCTTAAAGTGTGCCATTAGCGGACTGGCTTCAGTCTCCAATTTAATATTTGCCAGCAGCAGCTTCATCGTTGAAGGATCCAAACCGAACCCTTTGCTGGTTTGTTCGAGAATAACGCTTTCCACACGTTCTGGCGTTGATTTGGCCAATTCTTCACGCAGCTGTTCTATCTTCTGTTTAATCGTACCCTGTCCTACCGCAATAGAAGAATCAGGCCGAAAACGCAGCAGATAGTCGATCATTTCCAGCGAAAAAACCGATTCACGGAAATCGTCGTATTTATTTAAAAATTGCGTTGTCGCATCGGGACTTTCAAACGGGTCTGTCGTCTCCGTGACCTCAATAAGCAGCAGCAGCTCTGACAAGGACAACTTCATCGCATTGGCAAGCGCGTTGTATCGGTGTATGACACTTAATTTAGTTAATGTCAGCAAAGCAAAGTTGTTATAATGTAGATCGGAATCTGCAGGTTCTTTGGTGAGAGGAATCAATAGATCCAGTTCTGATTCTTGCATCGTTAAAGCTGCCAGTATCGTATTTTTGTGATCCATGATCTTATGTGCGGTGAGAGGGTTCGTAATTTGCGAAATGTCGAAAGCAGGGTCGAGAGGTTTAATAATAATCGGATTGAGAAATAAGCTCGCATATAGTGATTTTTCGACTTCACCCTTGTATAGGTTGCTCTCTGTCAACATCACGCCATAAAATGACAGCAATTGTTCAGCAGTTAGCTTAAATCGCTCCTGTAGCTGTTTGCAGTCTTGTAATCGGATCAAACAGCTTTCGTCAAGCTTGCCGTTGCCAATCAGTGGATTGCGAATGAACTTGTCGAGTTCCCACATCTTCCATCCTGTCTGTTTCCATAGCCTGATAAACCTATGCATCTTGTCCAAACGGGAAAGATCCAAATTTGTTATCGATTGCAGATCGGTATTGCATACCTCTCGATGATCAATCTCGCATATGGGATCACCGAAATTGACAAAAGGACATGCCAGCAAATCCAATAAGTCTGAGTATTCAAGACTTGAGCGATTTAGAAAAGTCGAAACGACAGCCAATTCATTTGCCGGATCAGCGCAGCCCCAATAGTCTGCTTGACCCGCCAAATCTTCCTTGCAAATCAATAGTCGTTGCTTCGCGTTAATTTTGAAAACCTCTGCGGCAATATCGACATCTAGTGGCTTATAATCCGAGGGCGAATCCTTCACCACTTGAAAATCCCGCATCAGCACATCACGTTTCATGCCCAGATGCTCCAGATAAGCTCTGCCTTCTTCAGTCCAAAGATCAAATGGCATTTGTAGCGGATATACCGCGTCTTTAAGAGTTTGGTAAGCCGCTGCGCTGACATAGGCCGGACTTGCTCTTAATTCGGCCTCCGTCCCTTCCGTCTGATGCGACACAGCCTCATGGTTAATCGCATTTTCTAAAATCTCGCATACGAGATCAATATAAGGAACGGCTGTATTCGTATTGGCGCAATGCAACAAGATCGTGCCGATATCAGGCCTTCGATCAAATAATACATCTTTGGCCATTCGGCCACCTTTCGTTTTGCGCATTGAAAGAAATTGCAGTATATCTACCAAATAAGCGGCAGGACTGTAGACCGAGTTGCAGTGTTCGCACGCACAATAATCCATAGACCCGAAAAGCACTTTCAAATCTGGATAATCCTCCAGTGCTTTTAATTGCTCATCGGACGGATACATAGAAAGGATGACTGAAGGCGTCGGCTGGTTTAACGCTTCATTAAATCTTGTATATTTGTTAATCAGAATCGCATAATTTTTTGCTGCTTTCTTATATACATAGCGCGCTTCACTTTTGGTAATCTCAAGACTGGCAAATTCTTCGACAAACTGGTTCTTGCCCATAAAATAAATTTGACTTGAAGTATGTAAACCGCGATCCATCAGCACTTTGGAGGTTTTAACATTTCGTGACAAGCGCATGACTCTTTGCATCATCTTTACGTCTTGAACAACCTGTTCCTTATTTTCAATTCCTTCAAATAATTTTTCGTTCTTCTCTTTTACCAGCCGATCGATATTGGTAGATCTGAGCCGAAATTCTTCGGCATTATCAAAAAACCGAACCACGTCTTTTTTATTTGCTAATCGACTTTCAGGGTCTTGTTCAACGCGCGCGACAAATGCTGTAGTTGGATATGCCTTTTCGAAATTATTTAGTAAAATCTCAGCAAATACACTGATCTTCTCCTCTACGCTATCCCCGTCAATATTGTCCGGATAAATGTCGGGACCGTTTTGCGCAGATTGCTTTATGACTTTTTCCCAATCTTTAGCCGTATATTTCGCAAATTCCCTAATGGACTTTACATCATTGTTGTTAACCTTTTCTTTCAAGAATTGAATGACTGGAATCTGACTTTTCGTCAGAGAACTCAGATTAAACGTCATCTTCAATTCTTCTACCAACTCTGGCGTAAATTCCGGCTCATTCTTTTTCAGTTGATTTAGAGCTTTTCTTAATTGCCCGTTATTATCCAGGTATGACTTCATGAATTTCTGTTGATGGCCGTGATCAGGGATGGCGATATGGAGTACAGACTTGATCGGTATTTTACCAGCCGTTACTGGCATTTCCAATGACATTTGTAATTTCAATTGGGCCAATTTGTTCATGATGGGATCGATCAGCTCGCGAAAGCGAACCGAAATCAGATTCTTCCCCAGCGCTTGGGTAAGCGTATTTTTTTGAACGGTTTCAGGGAGGTAAACAATACCCTCCAGCAGACTGTGAATAACGAAATCAATGTTTGTAAAATCCGTTGTCACTTTTGCGAGCTTTGGCAATTCAGATGGTAGATTTGCTCGGAAAAACGCATAAAATACATCCGGTTCTATGTCTGATGTTTGCGATAAGCGATATGCTGCGATAACATACATCAGTTGCTGCGGTTTCAATTTCGCCGCCCGCGACAAGTAAGTGACGTCCTTATGCTCCTTATCTTCAGAAAGCTGAGCGATTGAGATTCCCTTGAGGAAAGGCAGTATTTGTTGGAGCAAGAGCTCGAATTCAGGATGACCTGCATAGTACTCGCCCCCTTCCATCACATTCAGCCATTCGTCTTTTTTCGCATGATAGAGAACTGGGGAGCTTAGCCACAGATTGTTGTTAGAATCGAAAACTTGAATGTACAGGTTAGGAGAGTCTACATGCCGCTCCGGAAGCGAATATTCGATTTCGTAAAAACCATTCTCGTAGGAGCGTTTTTCAGCAAGTAAGATTCCCTCCCTCAGTTCTTTTAAGAAAAGCTTGACTAGAAGGTGAGACACACCCTCCCCTTGTTTATTACGAACCATACCTTTCAATTTTAGCGTTGTTTTCGGTTTATCAACATACTTGTCCAACAGCAGTTCATTGATACTTTTCGCAGTCGACTCATCCACGATCCCGCTTGGCTCGAGCTTATTTTCCTTTTGGAATGCCATTACGGCATCCCGCGTACTTACTCCGAAATATCCTTTTTGCATTTCATTCTCTTTGATCGAGTAATTCAGTTTCAGCAAAAACTGCTGTAATAGACCAACCGAAGCATTCTGCATCTGCAGCTTTAGAGGGAATGGAATTTGGTTCATAGTTAACCCCTTTCATAGAAAATGTTGGTTACATAAGCCCATCAACTGTCTGTTCCAAAATGACGGACCACCAATGCTCTTCGTGCTCGAGCGCCTTCTCATCTATAGCAAGAAATTGATCTCTTAGATCATGAACAAGATCCTCAGCCTCTTCATCGCTGGCTTCCTGCAGGGCGGGCTGCATAGTGACGTAAATATGCAAGAACAACAATAAGTTCCTCACACTGTCATTCACAAAGCGGACAGGAAGCTCTCCCTCTGGATCGATGGAGAATACCTCGTCCGTACTGGCTTTGATCGCAATTTGTGTGCCGAAATCATCGCCAATAACGAGATGAGCTTCCTGCTTGTACATCAGTTGTTTTACATCTCGCTCTTGATAAAATTCAATCAGCAAGTCGTCTCGAACCGGTAATCCAGTGGTGCTTAATACTTGTTTGGTAACATCCGATAACGAAATGTTGTCCAACTCCTTCAAATCCATGCGATGAAGCGATTTTCCCCAAAGTTCTGTCATATTCTGCATATAATTTTAATCTCCTCTCAGTGGCACTGATCTCTGATATTTCCGACTATTAGTAACCTGCTTCTTAATTACATAATCATTTTAATCGCTTCTTTCAATAATCTGACACCTTCGGATCTGGAAGCTTGGGTAGCGCCGTATTCAAAGCTGAATGTTACAGTGGCTTGCGCGAATTTTTTGCCGATCATCGTCAAACAGTATCCGCCTGGTGCAACGCAAGGCTGTAGTTCCGAATAAATTCTTGTTACTTGCGAAGGTTTGATGCCTAATTTTTCTAATTCCTTGGCGATCAACCGCTCCGCGTGACCCGCTCCACGCTCGCTAGCCATGGCTAACGTCTTCTTCACGCCATTTTCAATATATTCAAACACGGCAACGTTTCGACCGCTGAATATCTGATTCGCCTTTCTAAAAGCGATTGCCACTTTACTTAAATCGGTTGCTCCATAAGCCACCTTACCGGTCACTTTTAATGCGATTTGCGCTGCTTCCCTAGCTGCAGCTTCCCTGGCTGCCAGCTCAGCGGCTTGTCTCTCCACCTCTATAGCAGCTGTCTCCTTAGCTGCCAGTTCTGCTGCTTCTCGCGCGGCTAACTCCCTGGCGGCTAGCTCACCGGCTTCTTTGGCAGCCACATCTGCCGCTTCCTTGGCAATGATCTTAGCTCCGCCTTTAACGACCAACTTGCCGGCCGCTGTGACCAGACTCTTAACCAAGAATACGTCGGAGATCGCTAATGCACCATATAGAACCCCACGGCCGTAATTGCCTTTTTGAAAATGGTAGATCGATTCTCGGCCCGACCCCCATATCGGGATCATGCTTTCCGCGAACCCGGGCATCCCAACGCCCTCATCTTCTTCGGAAGGACTGCTCTCTGAAGAAGGCGAGTCGCCATCGGACGGGGACTCGGACTGTTCCTCTTCGCAGAATTCCTTTTTTCGCTCCAATTCGTCAGAGGCCTCTTTGCATCTCGCTGAGTCTGGATTGGCGCATACGAGAACATCCTGAAACGAGCAATCTATTGCTTCCGTACCCGATGGATCGCTTCTAGTAATCGGATTGTTATTGCAGTACTCATATAGATTGAGACTGCCTTCAATCCCAATCGGATCGCAACTAATCCAGCGACCGAGCCACGGCGCGTAATATCTTGCGCCTTGATGATACAATCCGCTCTCGTCGTCTCGTTCCTTACCTATGTATCGATACCGCTTACTATTTACTTCAATTATGCCGTCCATAGCTTGATAAGAGGTGCTTCCAAAAGGATAGTATTCCTCGTAGGTGATTACTTTTCCTGTCTCGTCCAGTTCTACACAGGATGAACCGAGATGATTTTCCAGTTGGTATCGAATCGCTTGAGCAGGAGAATTGTCTATTCCTTTTGTCTTAGTTTCAATTAGAGCAATTCGTCGCTTATCGTCCATAACCTGGAGCGTTTCCCGTTCCAATTTAATCCCGTTTGTCTCGTATCGGCGGTATATTTCAAATATCCCCAAATAGATCCGTTCCTCTTGAACGGTCGAATCTTGATTCTCGAGAACCTTTCGGACCCGCTGCCCAGCACCATTGTACACATAATAAGCCGTTCCGCCGCCTTGCCGCCCCACGCTTTTCAATTGGTCTTTAAAGTCCCAATCCATATGCTGCAGATGCGGCATTTCCGTCATACAGCCGTGTAAATTGTAGCCAAATGAAGAAGGGTTTAGCGAAGATCCCGCTACTGACGTCAGCAATCGGTTATTATGCGGATCGTATGTGAAATTGCGGGTCCATTGGTCGGTCAAACTCCCGCTCCCCGCTTGATGAATCATTGCCAGTATATTGCCGACCTCATCATAAGTGTACCACTGACAGTAATTTTGCATCGCATTGCCATCGCCTCGATGCGGAAGCTTGGTTCGGAACTGATCCCACTCGTTGATGGCCTTGTTCTGTCCGATATGCTCCCTGCCTTCCGCCTTTATCAATCGATACAACGCATCGTATTCATATTTCGCATGGGGTTGAATTCTCTGATTGTTATAGTAGATCGTCTGCTGGGCGTCATCGCGGATAGACATGATGTTGCCAACCGGATCATAGGTATAGGACAAATCCTGTACTGTGCTTTCTCCGGGTCCAAATCCGGTTCTGGTCGTGTTTAGCCGAATAAGCCTATACTGAAAAAGGTCGTACGTATAAGTAGTTATTGTACCGTTGCCATATGAAATCGACTCGCGTACGCCTTTCGCATTATAGTAGATGTTTGAGACATACTCGGTCTGTGCGGAGCCGCGAACCTGAACCTGAACTTTGTTTAATAGATTCGCCTCATTATAAACCGGACGTATTGTGTTGGGTGCTTTGCCAACAATATGCGGAGTCGTAATTTCGACCGGCCTGTTGAGTGCATCATAGATGGTTTGGCTGACGTATGTCTCCGCCTCGAGCTCAGGGGATTCAGACCAATTCGTATCCTCCTTGTAATTTTTCAATAACGTATACTTGCTGTTCACCATGTTGCCCGTCACATCATAGCGTTCATAAGTGACAACACCAGACGTGTCATAATGTTGATACAGTTTACCTAGACCATTGGCCGATTTAGCGTCAGCGAAAGGATTCACTAAATGGATCGATTCCCCGTATATGAATTTTTCAAATAGTTTTGCCGTTCCGCCGTTTTCGGTCACATATAACTCCAACGGCCGATTTAAAGCGTCATACGTATAGGAATACTCGCGGTTGAGACTGTCCCATTTACCATGCGTCTTACCCGCAGCATCCTCAAGCGACCAATGTTCGCCGGATTCGGGAGTATTCTGGTACCTGACCCGATTCAGCATATCGTATTTATAGGTTATAGTAATGTTTCCGCGGGCGTTCCGAATCAATTGCGGATTGCCCGCAATATCGAACTCCATCCATGTGGCAAATTTGTTAATCTTAATATTCCCGTTACGGTCCTTCCATCTGTTATGAGTGACATAATAGATACTTCTTCCAAGTGTATCCAAGTGAACAACAAGCGGTGTTTGATCATGAAGCGCAGCCTTAAGAGCAGCTTCATGTTGATAAGGATTTGAAGCTAGATCGCCATAGACCCGTTCGTTATACCAGTGACTTTCCAGTACATTATCGTTTTCATCAAATGTCTTCTGAACCCACGGATCATATTCCAGTGTACTGTATGTACCGTCTGGCTGTTCCGTCTTGAGTAAGCGGCCTATCGGATCGTAAAACATACAGGGAGAATATCCGATCTCTACTAGCACTTTGGCATTCTCATATCGATGCGTTACGCTAAAGTAGGGTTGGTATTGCTTTACCGGATTTCCTTTATTATTCAATACTGTTCGGCCAGTACCGACCCAGCGTAAATTGGGAGTAGTATCTGCTTCCACAATGCGATCCGAATCGTCATACATTTTGGCAATTCCCGGCTCCGCCTGTATCTTTTTCATTACAATTTGGCCTAAGCCGTCGCAATACTCGAAGCTGTACTGGTACTTGGCAGCGATGCCGCTCAAGAGTTCATCCTGATAATGCGTCTCTCGGACAATTGAAGCAGCCCAAATCGGGGATTGGGATAAATCATACACATAGCGGCTTGTCGCATGTTGAATGATCCCCGGCCCAACGGATGACGGATTATCAAAAAATTGCTGTACTTGTTCTGGCGTTAGATCTGACTGGAAACCGTCAAAATCATCCGCATCCGCCCCTTTTCCTCTTAATGAAGTCCCTGCCACAAAACCAAGGCTGTCATAACGCACTTCCGTGTAATTATCGTTGATATCTTTAACAAGCTCAGGAGCGATAACTCGAAAATCAAACCGTTCCACGCTGGTTTTGTTTCCAATCGCGTCTTCAGTCTCGCTTACAACAAGGTGATAATCAGCATAGTACGCGATCTTCGTGACATGCAGAAAAGGATCGTAGAATCGATCTGGCAAATAGAAATGCTGGTATGCGTCTATGGGATACGCTGCTCTGCCAGATGGAACCCACCATTCATCATCAGCATCCATCTCTGGAAATAAACCTTGATTCTTCATATGCATTGACGATCGATATTGCCCTTCTAGCAGCATGCTGTCATTGACTTTCGCGGCGAAAATCTCATTGACCAGAGCAGTATTCATCGCAAGTTGATAAGATTCGTAAGGAATAGCCCTCGATTGCATTTGGCCTAAGGAAAGCGGTCCGCTTAGATCGTCTTTATAATACAGAGCTCGTTCGTGCGAAAATAATCTCTTTTGCAGTCCGTTCGTTGGTTTTTCATGAAATGAGAGATTACTCGCTAGCGAAAGCGCTGCCTTAAGTTCGGAAACATTCAAATACGGATCTATCGTCTGCACACCTGTCAGTTCGTATTTGCGCATGGCATACGGCATGCGTAGGCGGTAGGCCATCTGTGTTACGATATCGTTGCTATAGTCATTCTCCGTAATAATGATCCTTAGCTTCTTTTGTTCATCTCGAACCTCTTGAGGCAATGTATTCGGAATCATCTGGGATGATCTCGGATATACAACAGCGGCCGTCTGTTCGATTTGCCCATATTCGTTTGTCTTCAGATGCAACGTATGGGTTATTCTCGGATCTTTCGGGTTCCGGTCATAATGATAGCTAATAGATTCGCTTTCCTGCACGAGGAAAACGGCATTTTTATTGCTATGTTTCGGTTGCAGCAACGTAATTTGGCAATTGTGCTCAGACACAGAGTAAGGGTGCTTCGATTTATCGGTTACGTCCAATGCGTAGACTTCCTGCCGGAGCATCATCGCTTTGCAGCTTCGATGCGCTTCCCGCAATTCAGTTGCAGATAAGCCACCAGCTATTCCCGTTTGTATGATCACATCCGGCAGTGAATAGGACGCGAAGTCAGCGTTCCGATAATATTCGCCGGCATACTGTTTCAGCAGCCTGATATTATCCGTGAATGCTCCGGTATGATACCACGTCTTTGTTAGCGTCGGAGCTTGTTGAAGAGGTTCGTTCACAATATGAGAGGAGTTATTCTTGATGAAATGTTCGAACGATTCCGTATCCGTCTGCTCAAGCATACCAAAGCCTCGGAATTCCCGCTCATTATGGTCGTAATATCCGTGATGATACCTGTATTCATTCGAATATATGGCGCCGGTAACTATTTCTTTAACCTGTACTTTACTGACGCAATGTACGGGAAAAGGAAGCTTCGTTACCCAAGGTTTCCCTTCCTGTTCGTCTTGCAAATAGTAATAGGTCGAGCTTTTATACGCAATTGATGTCTCCTTACCCATATTGTTTTTGATTCCGCATAAGAGATACGGCTTGTTCCCGCCCATCAAGTCCATATAACGCAAGGGAGCCGAAGCATTCAGCGGCAGCGGAGAAGTCCATACGATACAAGAGGTACCGTTACCCAGTAGGTCTATGACCGACACTTGGTTAGGCAATTCGACGGAGAAGAACGGCTCGATCTCCTCCGGACTACTCCATGCATTTCCCCCTAAATTCATCCATGCTTTCCATTTGTTTTGCCCCAAATAAATAAGGTCCACGGCACCCGTACCACTAATGTCAGCCAATTGCACCCGCCCTGGGTGAAATGAATCTGACGCGTCTAAGACAGGTGCATAGCTCATCGTCACTTTCGCTCCGAATTTACCGTATCCAAGATTCGGCCAATAACAAATTTCCCCATTACGAATACGTACAATGTCCACAAGCCCGTCGCCGTTCATATCCGCGAGATATATGTTCTGTGAGCGATCTGCGAATACAATGCGAGGCCCTTGTTCCTCGTCTATTGACTTTCGAACTGCCTCAGAATGTCCGTAACCTTGCGTGCCGATCGAGGGATACCAAGTGAACACCTCATCCTCAGATATGAGTATATCCCCCATCCCGTCACCGTTCACATCAATGAACCTCAAGTTGGGATCGCGAAAATTAATATTCGGCATCTGTTCAAAATGTTGAAAAGGGCGCCATTCCTCATCGTCTGTTAATTCATAGTAGCCTTGAAGCGTTTCCTCATAGCTGACTACATATTTCTTGCCGTTTGCCTCCAAATCCTGAATTTGGATAGATCCGTTCGAAAGACCGAGCAGCGACGGCTTGACTGTTACAGTTTCAGCCGCTGAAAATCGACCATTACCGAGATTGCGCTTATAGTACCAAGCATCTGCTTGCTCGGCCAAAATACCAACAATCCCTTCATGATATAAATCTGTCCATTGCATATAATCGGAGGCTCCGATCGGGAAATCGGCTAAATCTTTGTTGTTCGCGGTATGGATTATTTTATTCCACTTCAATTCGTGATATTGAAATTCAGTTTTTGGAAACCCTTTCTTAGAGTAACTGCCATCTTCCATTTTCCTATAACCGTTCTGCTGAATGGATACTATATAATCTGCCTCCACGTAAAGGTGGTCATCTTTCGCTTCAGGCAGATCATTGGGATTGAGAAATTTATAATTCAAATCTAGCGATCGAACTAAATACGGCTCCACGATCTGACTATTGCCGCTGAGTTCTTTAAAATGGTGAAACATCAATATTCTTTGACATAGTCTATAGCTACGGATTTCAAAACCTGAACGGTAGTCTGAGAAAGGATCGTGACGTACATTCCACTTTTGCTGTGGTGCTGGCAGAGGTGATAATGGGTCATGATTACCATAGTCAAAGACAACGTCAAAGAAGTAGTCTGCTTGCTGTGGCATAATCGGAGTAAAAGGTTTATCCGCATCGGCATAATATGGGATTTTATTCCCGTATCTTACACGAGTCAAATACTTGTTGGTAATTGGAGCTAACTTAGAATGTCTGTATTTTTCATGCAACACATAAGGAACATTGTCCAAATTCTCATCTGTATATTTGTATTCTATACAATTTCCTTTACCGTCAAAACTGAAGTCGGGTAACCATTTGAATATGTGAAGTGGGTTGGAAGGGTTCGTTATTCTTGATGAAGGAGATGTTCCGAAATACATGACGATGTTTTCTTGTGTCGTTACTTTCCAGTACACATCATTGTGCTTCTTAATTTTCTCAATTCGGGAGAAACTGCTTACCACTCTCGGTTTGAATCTGGTGATTATCAAGCCGTCTAATGTCAGCGTCTCTTTGAACCATTGTCCGAAAGCATCTTTACTCCATTCAGGAACCAAATCTTCAGTTCCAGATAAAAGAAAGACGTCGCTTTCATTCTCATCGTCATATTGGGGTAACTGCTTGTCCGTTTTGCGCTGGATAAATGGCAATTCGAGGTCCCACCCTAATCCGAAAGCACTATTCCCAGCTCCGGAGTTATAACTAAGCGCTAGCTGCGGCATATATTCGCTTCTACTTTTGGATAACGGAAGCGGGATGCTGAAAGTGGTAGAACCGTTCAATGCGTTAACGGCAAACTTTTCGTCTATCCCCTTGATCGCTCCGCCGCCCTTCGGCAGATCAATCTTAGGGATTTGCTGTCGTTTTCGGGAATCGCTTCCTTCTTGTCGGGGTGCACTTTTAGCCATCGCATTGTTCACGTTCATCTGGTCTTGGTCTTTCCCGCGAAACTCATTAGTTTGGGGCATTGTCCACCTCCACAGCATGTGATCATTTTCGCAGAGCCGAATTCAACTTTTATTATCACAAAAGCCATTATATACCAATTTATTACTGGAGTATGTCGAAATAGGGGGGCAGATAAATTTCTTTTACTGCTTGAAATCACATCTTTCGTTGGATGTGAAGGAAGAAATCATAGGACTTCTGCTTTTTTGATGTGATTTGGCAAATTAATCAGTATATACCGAGTGATATGTCCAATTTTTAATGTAAAGTGTATATATTTTTTCGGTTTTGAATAATCCATTATGACTGAGAAACTGTAGCTAAAACCGAACCAAGCAGCAGAACTATACTTCTGCCACTATTTCCGAGTTTATTCTTTTGCTCTTTTCGGAGCCAGTAGCAGACGTCCTCCCTGCATCTTCATACTTACCAAGATGCAATTTTCGAATGACGTGGGGGGCCGCACCGCGCGCTGCGCGAAAACCTTGTTTCACAGGGAAGACCAAAAACCTAAGGGGAAGTCAACAGAAATGTTAGTCGAAATGCATCATAGGGTGCAGGTTCCGACGGGTCGTCGGTGACAAGATATGCGGCTCAGAAGTAGAATAAACAAAATGAATATAAATAGGATATAAATGAAGAAGCGGGTTACGCGAGGGCGAAACTAAGGAACCTGACAGCGGCAGGATCGCAAAAAGTTGAGCTGGGGCGCGGCAGACGAACGGCCGAAAAGACGTTGTGCACAGAGGCGCAAAAGTTGCAGAGTGAACATGGCAGTTGGCAGAGAAGATTAAATTATGGGTGTAAACTAGTATATTGAAAAGAAGTGTATGGTGTAAAAAAGAAGCCTTGGCAGGGGCCACAGCTTGGGCGAAAGTTGTATTGTAAGTTACCAGCTGATATCCATCTCATCCTTCGTTTACTTTAATATTTGAGAACTGATTTATGATTGCAGTAGGCTAGCTATTTTTTTCTGGGTTGCTGTAATTGCAAACTTTATTTGACTTTCTGAACCCATGATCCTAACTAGATCATCAATGTGTTTAGATCCTTTAAATTGAGGTTCTTTCCGATCTCGAATTTCAGCTGCGTAGTTAAGGTAGTATTCAATGGTTACATGATGCCTGTCAACTTCATCTTTGGAGTCGATTTTAGCGTAAATTGCCTCCAACTTTTCCTTTGTGTATTTCTTTTGGTAGTTAATGAATTTATCGACAAGTTCAATTCTTTTTTTAGTTGGATATAATTCTTCCTCCAAAACGGTTTTGATTTTGTTCGTTTCGCGTGCGTAACCTTCGAAATCGTCCTCCATCTTTTGTCCCGAAGCCAGAGCATCTTGCGTATCGCTTAGAAACTCAAATAACTCTGCAATTACTTTTTTCTGTTCTTGTATCCCCATAATTTTCTGGTCTGATTGCTCGGCAACTTCTTTAATCTTCTGGTCTGCTTGTTGCAGTTCGATTTCCTTACTAGCTAAGGAATTTTTAGAGTCATTGATAATCCACAAAGAAGCGGCGACCACGACTAATAAAACCCCTGCTGTTATTCCCCATCTAAGGTTAATTTTTGACAAAACTTTTTTCCCCTTTCGTTACGACCTGGGCAACTGAGCTCTTAACCAAACAAGGGAGCGATGTTCTAAATGCTGACGTAGTAGTTCGACTTCGCATTATCAGCTGCTTAGTTTTACTAGCATCCGGTAGGAATGTACATATGAAATTCTGTCTACCAATCGGCACCCGTACTTCCGTTGTTCTCAGTCTTCCGCCGTCCGTCCTTCTTCTGATTTCAGTTCGACAAAACGGTTTCTAATCCCTGCTAAACGAATCAGAGAAGAATGAAGTATGGAAATAAACCGGGATCCCGTAAACGGAAAAATCCCGTTATACCTGAGCCCGATCATGAGCAGTGCATACGAGATTTTTTGACGTGCCTTTTATATTTACAACATAAGAAGGACTTGTACTTATGCAATCACATTCCGAAGATCCTTATGTAAATTAGCTGACCAAAATCCCCCTTCATATCAAAGAATTCTGCTGGATCGTCCGCATCACTATCTGCCCGATTGCTGAGAACGCTGGAAAGCAGCCTTCCTGACGAGCGCAGTGTTTCAATGTGTCAAGGAAAGAAATACTAGAATAAATTACGCTATTCTTGAAGCAATGCATGTTTCATATTTTCCATCACCGCATACAGCGGATCATTTTCTGGGTTGTTGAACTGACTCCATTCTGCAAGTAATAATTCTGCTCTTTCAATCTTACTTTGGAAGGAAGGAAACTCTTGTAAGCGTTCTGAGGACTTACACCGCTCGATTAAGTCATGATAATAGTAAGTTTTTTCTTCAAAAGTCATTTGACGATACGGACTATATGTTCTAGGCTGATTAATTTCGTTTATTCGTTGCCAGCTGTTTCCCTCTTCTTGTTTAGAAGTGCTCCCGCCAGGTGACATTTTATCCTCATTACTATTATTCATCTCTTCTTGTTGACTACGATGTAACTCACGTTCACGTTCGATTCTTTCAAGTTCCTTCTGTTTTTCAGCTTCCTGAATTTCCTTATATGCCAATTGGCATCGACCTTGAAAAATCCGTTGTAAACTTTCCTCATTATGATTCGTCCAGTTAAATTCCGTTTTTACATCATTTAGGGATACAGCTGCTTCCAGGGAAATCGGAACTGGATCATGAGGCATATATCCAAAACGCTCCATCTCCCCATTGAGGCTAACAATAGGAAAGAACCTTGTAATATGAGCGGTAAAAGTGTCCATCTGTACATAAACCAATGTCCCTACCCGGATCGGATGAACTAACTTAAAATTATTGAAATCAATGATCGACTCAGCCGTGAAATCAGCCACACATTCCTCGATCAGAACACCCCATTCATGATCATACCGCGTTGTTTTACCCATAATCCTCTCCGCGGTATATAAAGAAAGCGTATGTCCTTTCGGATGCGGAGCATACCACTCATAGTCAATAAAAAAGTAAGGCTTAATTCCTGCCGCTGTGTAACACTCGTTTCGTTTACTTATGATTTGGTGGTATAGGTTATCGCTTCTTGTACCAGTGATATAATCAACCGCCCAAACTTCTCCATTAAGAAATTGGATGATAATATCAGGCACCATTTTCAATTCTTCCTTATAAAAATAGCCGTACTTCACTTCGGCCCCATGAATCTTCAGCTGACCATCTAAATAAGTCATTAAGACAGTTTTTCCATAGTTATGTTTCCCACTTTTTTCGATACCTTTTTTGCCATTCGTGTAATTTTCGTAGTTTTTGGATTCTGTGCAAGCCTTTAAATCATTATGCGAAAAAAAACATGTTCTATCTTCGTTTAATACCATTTTTAATGTCGAGTTACAACAAACACAACGGAATGCACCTTTTTGAGAGTGCTTGCGATATTTTTCACTAAGTGAATCGTAGATCTCTTTCCATGAAAGGCTTTTGTTAACAAGTTTATTACGTTCTTGCTCAATATCAACTAAATTATCGTGAAGTTTTGCTATCTCCATAAGCAATTACTCCCCCCTTAGTACGACCCCCACTTTTACTCCGTCTTTTTGGTGTGTGATGGAAGTTTTTAAATAATTCCTCCGTTGATTGATACGCCAAATCCTTTCAATTAGTTTCATTAAATATGTAAATCTTAATTTATTAGGGAATCTTG
Source organism: Paenibacillus sp. J31R30 (assembly GCF_059692115.1). Lineage (NCBI taxonomy): Bacteria > Bacillati > Bacillota > Bacilli > Caryophanales > Paenibacillaceae > Paenibacillus > Paenibacillus sp. J31R30. Next base: position 31,506 of record NZ_JCAUAV010000019.1, read on the forward strand.
AAAGCCTTGGCCGTAGCTCGAGGTGAAAGTTATTGGTTACAAACAAAAAACGCACAAGCAACAAGGGCTTCTCCCTGTCGCTTGTGCCCTAAAAGTCGGGGTAAATGTTGCAGGATCGAACACATCACACATCTTGAAGATGAGGAAATTATGTTTCAATCCCATAAAAGTCGGGGCAAGTGTTGCAAACACCTCTAACGCCAACAAAGAAGTAAGTATCCTCAAATCGTTTCAATCCCCTAAAAGTCGGGGTAAGTGTTGCAAGAATAATACGATGATAGAAGGGAATGGTTCATATGTGTTTCAATCCCCTAAAAGTCGGGGTAAGTGTTACAGAGTACCCTTATTTTACTCTTGTAGGACGCGGGTTGGCAAGCTCTTTATTACATGCGATAGAAATTGAAAATTTTCCAAAAAAAATTATGTAAACTAAATTCACGTTCTACCCACCGATGATCTGTTACTTAATGGATATATTCGAAGTGAATCTCGTTCTTGAATGAACGGAGTAATGTGTTCTACCATTTGTTCAAATCGTTGCATGTCTAGTAACGTCTCGAAGACGCTCTTTTGGACTCGGATTGCGAAATCCTCTAGCTCCCGAACAAATTTACGCCGTCTATCGTCATCCTCAATGTCATAGCAAATTAGATAATACCTCTTCAATCCCTCGTTTGAAGACATCTGGCCTTTCCCCCGTGGGAAAGCAAAGATTATAGCTATAGCCTCCGTCGTAGCTAGGATCGTATTTGTTCGAGATCGAAATCGGTCGAAACAATGGCTGGCCCTGCTCTCCACCGACTTAGACCTAACTAATGAAGAAATTATTCGTATCTACGGTAAACGCTGGGATATCGAGGTTTTCTTCAAGATGAACAAATCTTATTTGCGACTGGCTAAAGAATTTCAAGGGCATTCCTACGATATGATGTTTGCTCATACGCCCCTTGTTTTTACACGTTATCTTTTTCTTGCGATGGAAACCCGAGAGAACAAAGATCAATACACTTTAGGTCATTTATTCTATGTGTGCTGTGACGAACTTGAGGATATCAAACTAGCCACAGCTCTAATGCTCTTAGTTGCCCTGTTAAAACAAGCCATTCAAGAAGCTCTTTTGCTCACTGAAGAACAATTTCAGGAGATATTTGATAGGTTTACAGCCAGTTTATCCAAGTTCTACAAGTGTTTATTAGGAATTTCAGGGTGAGAAAGTTGAGCATGTAACTTATTGAATAAATTTGAATGTTAAATAAGCTGCTAATCGTGAGAGATTGAACAACCGAAAAAGTCTGCATGTCGTTTGTTTTCAAAAACAAAGACCATGCAGACTTTTTATTTGTTAATCCCCTGAAAGTCCGTCGGGGTTGGTGTTTCAACTAGTTGCAACAAACCCGTGTGGGGAGCAACCACTTCCAGCGTGATAATCCCCTGAAAGTCGGGGCTGGTGTTCCAAAGTGATAGGCTCGATTTCATTGGTGACGTGCACGGGTAGTGATAATCCCCTGAAAGTCGGGGTAAGTACTGCAATAATCTGCAATGTCCGCACTGTCTAAGTAATGAATTAATGTTTCAATCCCCTAAAAGTCGGGGTAGGTGTTACAAGAGTATCCTTATTTTACCCTTGTAGGACGCGGGTTGGCAAGCCCTTTTTTACATGCGATTGAAATTGAAAATTTCCCAAAAAAGTTATGTAAACTAAATCCAGTTATATCCACCCCTAAAAATAATGAACTCTCTAATTCTCAATTAATCGTCTAATTCCTTCGATTTCTCACATGCCATTTTCAATAAATTTGCTGCATGCGATTGGCGGTTTTATGCCTTTTCTATCACATGCAGCCAAGGTCAAATAATGATAACAGAATCCGTTTCAATCTTAATGTTGCTGTCGAATAGTATTGCGCTATTATATGATCTGTTGCTTAATGATATATTCGAAGTGAATCTCGTTCTTGAATGAACGGAGTAATGTGTTCTGCCATTTGTTCAAATCATTGCATGTCAAGTAACGCCTCAAAGACGCTCTTTTGAACTCGGAATGCGAAATCCTCTAGCTCCCGAACAAATTTACGCCGTCTATCGTCATCCTAGATGTCATAGCAAATTAGTTAATACCGCTTTAATCCCTCGTTTGAAGACATCTGGTCTTCCCTCCATCAAAGTATCTTCATAGCTTGAAACAAGTCTTTCTAACTCGCTCTGATATTTTCTGTTACTGGAACTCAAATGATACAGCTCGAGAAATTTCTTGAGCCCTTCATCAGTCAGCAACACCGCATTAGCACGATCACCATGAAAAAATTCCTTGCGGATTTCTCTTCGTCGAACAACATTAATGAGCCATCTATCTACAAATAATGCTCGAAAAGGCTCCAAGTGATCCAGTGCTAAGCTAACCCTTCCATTTCTTAAGGGATGAAAGAAACCAAGCATCGGATCAAGTCTTGTTGTCATGCGTACAAATTTCAACTCTTCCGGCAGAAATAAGTCCAAGCATTGAAAGTAATATCGTGCGGCACTTTCTTCTATTCCTCGAAGTTGATCAAATGATTGGGCAGATCCTACTTCCTTTTTGGCTTGTTCAATTCTTCTAATCAATTCTACAGGCGCTTCAGACTTACCGGATCTGCGTTGATTTACAACATTCAGCGTGTTGTCTATCTTCGCGTCAACAAGGATACGAGCAAGCTGAAGCTGAAATACCTGATCCTGATGCCAAGCAACTTGCGCTTGCTTCACATACACATTCTTGCTATGTGTGCTGACTAATCTCCCTCGATTATTGCCGCGAAGTGAGAAAAATGAAACATCGATGCCTTCCTTCAAAACTAAAGCCATGGTTTGTGATGAATAAATTAGAATCTTAAATAAGCTACTAATTGTGAGAGATTGAACAAACTAAAAAAGTCTGCATGTCGTTTGTTTTCAAAAACAAAGACCATACAGACTTTTATTAGTTTAATACCCTGAAAGTCGGGGCTGGTGTTTCAAACGTAGTGGAAGATATGACAGGGGTAAACCTAGGCAACATGTGATAATCCCCTGAAAGTCGGGGCTAGTGTTTCAACTGACGTTGAAGACGAACTCGCTGCACTCAAAGCAAAGATGTGATAATCCCCTGAAAGTCGGGGCTAGTGTTTCAGATGACCCTTATTTTACCCTTATAGGACTCGGGTTTGCAAGTCCTTTTTTACATGCGATTGAAATTGAAATTTTTTCGAGAAAATTATGTAAACTAGATTGGGATAATTCCATGGTTTACAAATAACGAACTTCGTATTTCTTTTATTTCCTCTAATTTCCCCCACTTTTCTCGTCCCCCAATTTTGAGCTTTTTATACATGCGATTGTACTTTTAGAGCACTTTGAATCGCATGTAAAACATAACAGCATGAATTATCTTAATTTATTCACATTTTATTGAAATAAAGGCTCAGGAGCAAGCTCCTGAGCCTTTTCGTGTAAAACTTAGTGTAGGTATTTGGGAGATATTCATGTTGCTCGCCTCATCCAGTGAAGTCATAGATTATTTTGAGAACCAATGCTTTAATATATCCTTTTTCTCATTAATATTACTTATCAATGTAGATATTTTAGCTGTTGAATTGTTAATTCCACCATGCATAATATCATTACGTAAATCCTTAAGTTCGACAATAGTAGTCCTATGAGTCGGATCCATTAACGAGTAGTATTTTTCAAAGTCATCCTTGAATTTTTGAATACCGTTGCCTGTCTCTGCTACCCCACTTTGGTCCCTTAATAAGATTTTTCCTGATTTAATCGATGCTCCAACGGCCAAGCGGATACCCACATCGCCTTCGGGCAATTCATAACCGGTAACCTCAAGACAAATTTTAGATATTGCGCCTTCGAGCAAGTAGGTGTAAGCAGCTTGAGTATGACTGTGACGAATGCACCAGTCTGCTGCTTCCCAGTAATTTAGAATAGGCTTGTTCGCATGAAAGCGGTTGATGACGTCTTCAATATTATGCATTAGTTCAACTATTGGACCAAGCTGATGCATGTGATCACTAATCTTTGCTTGTTGTTGAAGGCCATGCAATTTGTGATAGTTTTCTTTTATTTTTGATACGGTATCGTCAATCACATTTGTTTTGGTACTGTAGTTATACATCCTGCACGTTAGCAAGGTTTGATACAACTCTTCTAATTGCTTCGATACAATATTATTAATAATATTGAATTGCGTCATATATTCTTGATCTACTCTTCCTCGTATTGAGCGAACATGATCTTTTGCAATTTCAGTTAGCTTCTTCGAGCTGCCTGTTTCGATAAACTGACTTGCAGCATTCGACCACTCCAATAATCTATAAAAGGAGGATAAGTCTGTTACTTCAACAATTCGTTCTTCCTTTGGCATTTGTGACACCTTACTAGCTGTTCCAAGTTGCTCGAATGCCCCGTAATATACACCACCAAGCTTTACATTAGGACGCAGCGTACGGAGGAAGCTCCAAATTACACCTGAGACAATAGGATAGGTACGAAAGCCATGAGTAATATCAAAATACAACTCATCATTATCTTGAATAAGTTCAGAAAGCTGATTAAATATACTCCAGTTCGCTGATTCGGAAAGCATTTGTTCACTTTGAAGATGCACCCAATGAACCTGTGCTTCTAAATTTAGGTTCGTCAGTTCTGCTTCAAGACCTGAATATTCGGCTTCTATTTCCTCATTTCGAACATATTTTTTTCTAGATATTATGCTGGAATTCCAATTGTTTTCCTTGGAGTTATTCGTACCAAACACATAAATTCGATCCTCACTCGTCCATCTGGTCTCAGGCTGACAACAAATTAATTCAGTCAGTGCGATTTGCACGAACCTCGAATACGACGCACATCGATTACCCAATTGATAGTACACTGCTTCATAAAAGTTTGTACCTAGAAACATGAAGAGCTTCTTAGCCATTTGTACACCTCTATTAGTTTATTAAGAATTTATCCAAGATCTTAAATCATGGATTAAATTGGCCTGCGTTTTTTTAGCAAACAATAACTGAATACGTTCTGTTGAAGCGCGATGTTTAAATCCATCTTTGTTTGATTTCGGAGAATCACTAGAATACGCGATTGCCGTTCGATGATACGCCCCTCCGAGCTTTGACGTAAGCTGTTTGATTTCAGTCAGTGCTTTAGTTCCGTTGCTGCCTTCTGTCTGCTTACCAGTTTTACAGGAAATTCCAAGCAATCGATTGCGATTGTCCACAAACAGTATATCTAGTTCATTCATGACAATGGTTTCTCCATGCTCAAGATCTGGATCCATCTGCACACGAACACCACTTCGCACATCTGTTACTAGACCTTCTTCAATGAGTTCAAGCAATGTGTCGTATACATAAAACTCTAGCCAAATGCCCTGATTGAGGAACAAGTCTTTGAATGTCTTATTCATAAATTTCCATTCCAGATTGCCATTCTGGATATCACAAGTTTCGAACAAGCCAATTGTTTTTAATTTTTGCAGAATACTAAGATCATTACTTGAGAGCAAAACAGAACGATTATCGCAATTAAATTCAAGAGGTGTAGTTTCAGACGTAAATTCTTTAGCAATTTTGAATCTTTTATAGGCTTGATGAAAATAAGCTATAGATCTTTCGAAATATGTAATTCTTTCGGGAATTTCCACTAAGAAATTTACCATTTTTCGAAGCATTGCCTTGTGCTTATTAAAAAAATCATTTTGCTCACTAAAAATTTGGAGGCCTTGCAGCTGAATGATGTCATCTACTGTTAAGACAGGCAGGGGAGTTGTTTGACTTGTTTGCAAATCAACAAGATTATTGCTTTGACCATCAACATATACAATTTTCCAGGCATGCTGCTTCGCTATTTCATAAGCGGATAACGCCATCATCTTAGTACCGCCTGTTACATTTAAATATGCTTGAAGGCTACCCAGCTGTTTGGGTAACCCTCGATAAGCCTCTTCCAATTGTTGATACGAGCTTTGGAATTCAAATGGATATATATTCCAATTGAACACAATCGTGTTGGGCAATTTCTTAAGAACAAATTTCTTTAATGTATTCACGAATTTGTTCATATGCTGTGATTCAGAATGAATGAAAACAACATGTGAAGGCTGTTCACTAAGGATAGGCGTAACAAGAGGGAGCGGTTGCTCCCCCACTAAAATATACATTATTGAATTTGAAGCAGTACTGCTTAGAGTTGTGTTAGTCATCATTCAGAAGGCCGTTCTTGTCTTTAAATAGAGCCGCAAAAGGATTATTATTAAATTCTTCTTTGTGAGTTGGAGCATTTTGCTGTTTTTTGTTTTTTTGATTTACAGTACGATCTTGATGATGCCGGTCTTTATTTTTTGGTTCGTTGCTATGGGAATTGTTAGAGTTCCAGTTTTTTTGTTGGCTAGAACTCGCTTGTTTTTTAAGTTCGACCGGTTTATCAGATTTTAGTCCGAGTGTGTCTTCAATAGTCGGCAATTGTTTTAATGCCTTGAACTCAACTAAACTCATATATTTAACTTTATCATAAGCGATTCGACTTGAACGCAATAACAATAATTCTTTTACATGACTTTGATTATCGATATCGAATTTATATTTTTGCATTACATATTGTTTATAATCAGAGATAAATTCATCAATATCCTTTTTCTCTAGATAATTAGTTGTTAAAGCCTGATACTTTATTTGTAGATTTTCTACTTTTAATTCAATATCTGCAAGCTTCATTAAACCAAAGCCATAAGGTTTTCCCATACCTATTTGGTGATAACCTTTTCCATTCAATTGCAATGCCCACAATAGTAATCCAAGTTCATCCTTTGTTACATTCTTGTATGATATCGTACCGATAAACTTAGAACCTTCTGCAAGAGGTTTAAACTTTGAAATTATATTTACATTTCCATTTCCCATTGCTGAGAATTCTGGATTTAATCTAGGCCAATATTGTTTAATCCCTCTTAATTGAAAGCCGTTATTGTTGAATGTCATAAGTGAATTACCTGATTGTACAAGATAGTGCGTATAACTTGTTGGCTTAGGTGAACTTAAAACAATTTCACTCAGTTTATCCGAGAAAACAGTTGCTTCTTCCAATTGAGCGTCAAAGAATGATAATCTTGATCGATAACTCAACTTACGATTATCATCATTAGTAAATCCAAATAGTGCAACAGCATAATCGATTCCATGAAAATCTCTTATTGTACTAGCTACACCATCATGAATTGTTCCGTCATACTGGATCCGAAGATATGGGGTATATCCGAAATATATGATTCTTTCCTGCTGATCTTCAACATAAAAGCATGGTCTTCTTTTTCCAAACTTAGGTAAATGGTAGTATTCATAACTGTCACTATTTTTTTTAGTAATCGTTAGATCCTTCTCAAAAGCTCTAATTCGCTCATCTGAAATTTTTATTGCCTGTAAATCATTATTTTCGTTGCCAATTAAATAATGAGATGCCTTATTTTGAATATAGTTCGAGTTAAGGAGAACACCTTGATGTTTTCCATTCGCAAGAATTTCATTCTTAGTACAAGCAAACACTTCAGTTAACTTGTTATGTTCGTTTAAGGAATACTTCACTTGTACTGAGTACGGTTTGTATTTCCCGTTTTTATTCTTCTTCAATATATCTTCTTTTACTTTTTTCTGAATTTTCCCGTCTGTTTTTGGAGCTTTATTTAACTCATTCATAACAGATTCATGGTACATAAAATTAATAGATTTTGTGATGTCGTGCTTAGCTATTTTACGTAATGCAAATTCCGAAATACTTAAATATGTCTTATCATTAGGGAACTTTATCGCAGGTTGTATATAATAGTTATTTTCTTGATCACAATAGATGTACCCTGCTCTTAAATTCTCTGGTAAAGCGCGTTCAGTTTTACCTTGTTCTTTATTTCTCTGATTATCATTGCTAACACCAATTCGTGCTGCGTATTCTTTCCTAAGCTTAGGATTCTTACTTGCTAAATCACGATATGTCAAACGCCCGTCTGCTATGTCTGAAATATAATTCCCGCATCCTAAAATTTTTACAAGACTTCGAATCATGCCTCGAACGGAATTTCCTGGAAGAGCATATCCATAATTATTCTGATAGAAATTTTTTTCTTCTTCAGGACTCTTACTTTTACCGTCTGAAATAAAAACAGGTGTGACTGCTTCTAGTGTATAATTGATAACCCCAGTATACGTTTCTTCTTCATATTTAGCATGTGAAGGCAGCAGTTCTTCATTCTCATATCGTGCAATTGGATTTGCAGGGAATGAAACAAAGTTATAGGGCGCTCCAACATAGGTATCACTGTCTTTCGAATTACCGCCGCCTTTATCCCCACTATAACTGGATGGCTTGTTATTATTTTGATAACTCATGCTCGCCCTCCATTCTTCTGAACATCGCTGATCCGAATATAATCAACAAACGCTTGACCTTCTAGGTCATAGGACAATTTATGAAGGACAGTCATTGACTTGCCGTAACGATCTATTAAAAGCTGTTGACGTGTCAACACATTGTCATCCTCAGACTCACTCATCAATGTGGCGTGCCATTGATCCTCATATCGATATACGTGAATTCCTTGTTCCTTACCAATCAGATGAGCTTCAATTAACTTATCTTGGTGTTGAATGGCTTCTCTCCATGCATCCGAATCAGTCAATTGAACACTATCATAATAATAGGTAAGAATATGTTGAATGCCAAATGATTTTATATATCGTACGGCCTCATCAATCTCGGCACTGTCTGATGGAAGCAGTTTTTGTATCTCGTTTATCGTTTGTATGCTCACCGTTTATCCTCCTTCTCAGATTGGGCGTGTTGATGCAACTGATCAATCCAATGTTGAATTTTTGACGCATCTTGTGAGTCAATTTCAATGGATTCGTTCTTTTGATGATTAAAATGAATCTTCACCGGTTGAATTTCAGGCGCTTGAATTGAAAGTTCTTTACCTACAACATAACCTCGACCGCTGCGCTGACCGCTTCCAAGCGCATAAGACTGCAAGCTCAAATCACGAAGAGCAAGAGTTAATAAGCCTGCAATAGCGTTGTTCTCTAATTCATTATTTAGGCTTTGAGCATGAGGTCTATAGAAAATGTTAAGCTTTAAACTTCCATGAACAGATTGTTCATGTAACATAGCGCCGTTATGGACACCACCCGTCCATGCATCAATACGAATCATCGTTGTTTCGAGCGGTTCTAAATCTGGCTCATAATGCCCGTCGGATACATATATTTTGCTTATTTGACCATCCAATGATTTATCACCAGATCTTCCAAACATCTTCTCAATCAAGGTGTTGCAACCGAGGAAGTCTGCTATTCGTTCACACTGTTGTTTGAGGGATCCTTTAAAGCTACTGCCTGGAATAAAATACTCATCGTGTACATTTTGAACATGTTTGCGGTCTGGGCCGCCGCTATAGATCGATGAAGGTCCGCCAACAAGAATGGATTGAACCGGCTTACCGCTCCACTCAAAAATGTAGGTATAATGCTTGTAGTCATTTTCTGTTTTAAGTAATTGTTCTACAGAGATTTCATTACCTTTAAACTCAAGCAAGCCATCTAACAAGTCAAGTGGATTGGTTTGATCATGAACAAATTCTTCAACCTTCACAAGGTTCAGATGTCCAGCACCGGATGTTTTATACTTCCCAATCCGAATAATTCCAGCATGAATGGCTTGTAGAATTTGTGTGACGAATTCACAATGGTTTTGAAATTCATCTTCATCGCTTCCTTCAAGCCTTAACTTCCATAAATATTTAGTCTGTGAGGCAACATACGTACGCTCAAATTTCCCACCGTCCTTAGCCGAACCATACTTATGATGCATGCTTACGGCATGCCTGACTTCTAATTTTGCAGGTTCAATAGATTGAGCCTCATATACGAATAATTTGGAAATATTCCTCCCAGTTTGCATACTAGAATTAGAGCTGCCTAGAAGCTCCTCAGCAACAGCCTTACCAAGTACTGCAATCACATACGAACGAATTGCTCCAGCAAATGATGAGCCTGGAATAAGCGCCTTGCCTGAGTGATCATCAATCATCAATTCATCATCTGTATCACCAACATGAATTGGCCCTATAGATTTCAATACAAAATTCCATTGTTTTGAAACTTTAAATTTTTGTTTTGTCATCTTGCTGCCTCCTCTCGCTCGTTCTTCTTATTCCGAAGGACATGTTGAAATAATTGTCCAAAATATTGCATGTTAAATCGATATACGAACGTCCCATCCCATTTCGGACTAATCCCGCTGATTTCCCAATTCGTTGTGTTCCACACTTGTTTGAAATCTGCCACATCTTGCGATTTCTCTACGACTAATCTTAAATAATCTAACATTGTTGTATTTGTTTTACCCCATTTAACTTTGGTTAGCTTATCGTACAATGGGGAATGTGACCTGCTCTTTCCATCTGCTCGTGTACTAAGTGACCTATCAAACTCTGAAAACTTTGCAAGTCCATCAGATGGAGTTCGAGATTGTAAATCATAAAACAACTCCATTAACTTTCCAATTACTGAAGAGTTTAGGAATGCTTTGTTGATTTGTTCACTATCTTCGAGAATTTTTGCACTTACTTGCTGATTCAATCTCTGTATAAAGACAGATTGTACAATTTGATTCAATTGTAATTTTTGATTATCAGAAAGATTTCCGAGAATTTCTGCTTGTTTTGATTGTTCGGTTTCATTGTTGTCTGAACTCGAATTATCAGAAACATCTTGACTACCTTTACGAATTTCTTTGATATTCAGTTCATTTAACAGCGCAATGCGACCAAAACCCTCTTCCCTTCGCAAGCCTACCCCATTATTCATCATCTGAATAATTTTTTGTTCATCCAGCATACCTTTAACTTTATATTTGAAAACGCTACCCTTCGCAATTACGTTTACTTGAGGTAATCGAGCACCCCACTTATTATTAAATCCAGCTGCTAATTGCGTGCTAATATAGGAATCTTGCAGTTCAAGTTCTACATTGTTTCCGAGCTTTTGCGCCCAATCTGATGCATCAGGTTTAGACAATACCCGTCCATAGCTATCTTTAAGCATAAGATCTGACAGAGCATAAACATATAAAGTTCTTGAAACATGATTATCAGCTGTTGAAGGGAATGCCAATAATTCCGGATTCTTAGTTTCAATAAGTTGAATGTCAGATACTCTGCACCTTCCATATCCTCCGCTTCTTGCTCCCCCTAAATACACGACTTGCCCTTCTAATGAATGAATGAATTCTTTTAACGAATCATCTAGATTTTGAATTGCCAGTACTGCACCAAATGATTGCCTCGCTTCTAAAGTCTCATAACGATACATATTGGATTGGTTGTCACGAACCGTAATATGTAATTGTTGAGCACGTTTGGCTTTAATCAGCTGTGCACTTTTATTTTCGTTAAATTTTATGAAATCGGTTTGAACAAGTCGTTTGGTTCTCTCCTGATTGTCTGAACCAATACTTAAATTACTCAGAATCTTCGTCTCTTCAAACAGTTTCCACTCATCCTTAGAAGTGAACAAGCAAGTAGGAAACGGCAAGCCGCGACTATTGTCTTCCATTGGATAGCCGTTAAGAAACTTAATGCCTCCAGCCAGCCACCGTTCTCTTTCTGCAGGAACTTCACTTAGATCAATTCCTGGATTTTTTTTAAGATATGCTGAAATCCAAGCTCCTCGTAATGTAGAGCCGGCTAGATAATCAAGTGCCCGTTCATTATCAGACTGCGAGCCTTGGCTGCCCATTTTCACTCGCTGCTCTGTATAGATTCGATATGTAACATAGGTCATCATTGTGCAATTACCTTCTCTCGTAATTGTTTAATATAAAAATTCGTGACATCCGCACCATTGTTCCAAAGTGAACAAGCTACCTCGCCCTTTCCGCGAGACTGCATGGTTCCAATATGTCGAAGTGTTTTTATACCTGCCGCAAGAAGTCCAATATTGTCCGAAGTTACGCTCTCAAGTCCATTTAAATCAGACTCTAGAACAGTGCCCCTTCTTATAACACGAATACGTCTTAATGATCCAGTCTTTACAGTACCTGTTTCATTTGAAATTTCCGTAAATGTTCGAGTAGCTGTGAAGCAAGACTGAAGCTCTCGCTTCGTCACTTTTTTATTCTGAATAGCATGAACTAAAGCTTGGTGAATAGCAGGATCAATAACTGCGTCCCCGATTCGAACTATTCCTTCCGTAGAATCCGGTTTGTAGTGCTGACCGCTCTCACCAAATAATCGTCCTACCATAGTTTCATTGTTTAATCTTTTTTCAATTTCCTCCATATGTTCACGCAATTTCCCCTTTAGCGTGCGTCCTCTATAGTAAGGAAAGCCATATTCATCTTTAACAACTTCTAAGTCTACCTCGCCAGGGACAGCATGACCGCTGCCTAAAATCGCTTCTGACAATAATTCAATACGAATTTTCCAGCTCATTCTGTAATCCCCTCATCTTTCATTGGGTCATATAGGTCTATTGCTTCGATTGCATCTAAATATACACACGTCGTACGGTTACCATACTGTGCAAACGTACTACCTTGAGGAACGTATTTGTAATAGATTCCATTAAATATTTTCGAAAGTCCTGAATCTTGAACAAACTTTTCAGTCGCTTCAGGGCCTTCGAAGAAAATATCACGAAGGGTTTTGATCTTAGATCTTGGGATTTTCGGGCCATTCATCGTAATGAAAGATTTGCGCCACCACATAAAATCATTCCATACTTTATTGGTAAGTATGGATTCTTTTGATGTTATATGGGACGGTTTTTCAGCTGAAACATGGAATGGCTTCATCGTCAAAGATACAGAATTACCATGCTTATCGGACGTCTTGTACTGATCACGAATGTCCTCTAAATCTGTAACAGGCTCTCCAGAAACAATATGGAAGTCTAATATTGATGCGTCATATTCAACTTCTTCCGTTCCGCCATTTCGATCCTCTTTAGCCTCATTAACAACTAATGCCTTCGCCTTCTTACATAACTCCTCAGCAAGGTGATGAGCTCGGCTGAACGGGAACTTTTTCTTAACAAGTGCTACACCGGCGCAAGCATGCATCTGAAGCGCCTCTGATTTAGTATCTTCCAGCACGGTTAGCTTCTGTAGTTGAATCTCTTGAAGCATAATTCGAGCTAGATCGATTCCCACATAGCCGTTTGTAATAAAGGAAACGTCATCGCCTGCTAATATTAATGGCCTAATCGGTAGAACCTTATTGTTCTCGTCTTTCAATTTTTCACGGTATGGAGCAAGTGGACTGTCCGATGGAGCAGACAAAATGTGTTTGTTAAGTTCTTCACATGCTTTTTTGAAGGCTTTTTTGTAAATAGCATCAATACGTTTACTAAATGCCTTAAATTCCCTGCAGTAACGTTCATTAAACTCCTTCATCGATTCAGATTCTAGTTTCGTACAGTGTTCTTTAAATTTTTTTATTTTAACCCCCATTTTATTTCCATCTAGATGCACGACTGCTATATAGCTCTTCTTGCCATCTTCTTGGCAAAGATCCTCAAGCACTTTTGGGAAAGTGTAATCACACTCCAATACTTTATTCCAAGTCCCCGTAAGTTTTTCAGCGAATTCGCGCTTTATTTTAACCTCATCGGAGATCAACTCACGGGCATGACTGTGATCAACATGAGCAGCCGGCAATTGCGTTGAGATACACACATGGTGAATTCCGTAGCTAATTTGGCCTACTGCATGTTCGCGTGCATTTTTCTTTCCTTCAAGCTGCGAATAAAGTCTTTGAATTGTATCTGAAATTTCTTCTTGATCGAGATCAATTCCCTCATTAGTAACAGTGACAAATAGTTCTAATCCCGGAAAATCTTTAAGGACTTTTCGTGTGATTTCACGGTTAAACAGAATGGCTTCTTCACGAGTGACAAACTTCAGCATAGTAGTTCCACCACCAGCCATAATAATTTCAAATTGAGGAACAGCCTGTTTTTCTAATAGCTCCTCTGGTAATTTTTCGGATACAAACTGAATGATATATGATGCTCCGATATTTTCTTTAAGTTTATTCGTTCTAAAAATGTAATCTTGCTTCTTGGATACTTCCATTAATATGTATGCTGTCATACTATCCTCCTCGAAAATCGTCATTGTCATCTCTGTAATAATATTCTTTAAGTAGTGCAAAATACCTCCAACCATTGATCTAGTCTTTTGTGCTACCCCATCGATTGTTACATTCACGGGAGTCGAATTCGCCTCCCGTGATGCAGCTAAGCTTGTTGTGGTGCCAAGCACACAATAACGCTAAGATTATTAGTATTTTTATTGTTATTTTTATTTTTATTAATCTATCCGTACATACATATTGGTTACAACGTAAAAAAGAGCAAGTTCATCACTGGACTTGCTCCTTTATTATCATTGCTCATAAAATCATTTGGTTTACTATCTGCCTTATCTACTGCTAAAACGATCGTTCCCTCCGATTATTCACCTCGAAGTGATGCACGAAAGCGAATCCGTTTGTAATCTACGTGCCAAACGCCTTTGACATAAAGCTCGTGCTTCGTGAGTTTCATAATGTCACTATACATGATTTTTTTTTCTTCACTAGAAAATCCATGAAAGAAGATATCAGAAAAACTATGTAGCCAATTACGCAAACCCAGCTCTTCACTATCTAAGGGTGTAGGTCTCATGAATTCATAGGCAGTGTCGGTCTCGAAACCACCGCTATCTAATAAGTCAATAAAGTCTACATATACGGGGAAATTCCACGGATTTCTTTCGATAGCATCAATAGAATGTCTTTCTTTAAGTGTCGTAATAATAGCATTTATGATTGCGTCCATATTTCCCTTTACGCCGAGCTCAGCAACAAACTTCCCGTTTGGTTTTAAAGCATTTCGCACAGAATGGATGACAGCACGATGATTCTTCATCCAATGTATGGCTGCATTTGAGAATACTGCATCATACTCTGAGGAACTGGATATTTTTTCTCCATCACCATATTCGAAATTGATCTGAGGAAACTTCACACATGCCCGTTCAATCATTTCTTTCGATGAGTCAACGCCCGTAACCAAAGCGCCTCTGTTTGTCATTTCATTAGCCAAATCACCCGTTCCACAACCTAAATCCAATATACGATCCCCAGGCACAATGTTCAGCAAATCTACAACGTCTAGTCCATAAGATGAAACAAAAGAAAGCTGTTTATCGTATACAGTTGAGTCCCATTTTCCCGCTGAAATAACCAACTATAATCCCCTCTACCTTATTCCTTAATATTAAGGACTTTTTTGGACATAACTTATTCCATTTGCCGATACAACGCGATCAGTTCACGCCCTCTTGCTTCCAATTGCTCAGGCGGAACGTATGAAAAGCGCTTTAAGAAGTCATCTATCTGATCTATGGATTCCGTGCTAGCTACCATTACGCAGAGCATAATTTGGATTGAGATTCCGCTACCGGTCATCCAATTCAGCCCTTCCTTCTTCATTATGATTTCTCCAAATAACGGGATAAGTTCAGTAAATGTATGAAGCTGTAGATTAAGTTTATTGACAAAATCGATATTAAAGTAATATAACTGCTCAAGTAATACCGAGACATTGTAGATTTCAGACGCATTTGACTGATTCTGGGCGGCAAGGATACGCCCATCTAGTTCCTTCACAAGGGGCATACAGTCAAGATATACGTTCAGCGTTTGTGCGTCAAGTCGAACAGTATCCGGTTTGTCGAGCATGTCTTTTAATAGCTTTTCTTCGAATCGAGTCAATTGTTGCCGAATGGCGGAAAACTCGATGTCAGCAATTTCTAACAAACCGGCCAGTCTAGAGAATCGGCGACGAATGTCCACCGGAATCGTACTTTCGCTTTTGTATCCCAGATCATGTTCAATTTCTGCCCAGGTATGCTGCAAAATCGATCGTATTTGAAGTTCCGCATTTAAACCGGCGAATGATTGAGGACCATGGCCCTGGATCACATAATGCAAGGATAAATAGCCGAATCGGTCCGGATCAAGCGTCTTTCGCTTATCTATAGAATTTGTTGCGTCAATATTGAATTGTTTCTCGATTAACTTGGCCACTTCATCTACATCTTCGGAAAAGTAAGTGATGATGCGAATGCCAACCAGATCTGTGATATCTCCTAATTCGGTATATCGGCCTCTTTTGGAAACGATCTTCCTCTGTAAACTCTCTCGATCCTTAACCCGTGCATTGATGGAATGATAAGCTATTTTTTGACGAACCAACGATTCCTCGATCTCATTAGTAAGATGCTCCATATAGGCTTCATACTGGGGATATATCTCATCAAATCTCTCCATCAACTGGTCTTGTATAATTGGAGTTGTCATTTTAAATGTCTCATTTCAAATGTGACCTGATTAAGATGATCGGCATCATTCAATCGTTTGAGTTCCGTTTTATCTGACCCCATCGTAAATTGATGGATTGACGTATCTGCTGTCTCGATACGAAAATCTTTACTTATGGGCAATTGCGCCAATTCTCTAATTATCGTTGAAATCGCGCGGCCATGTGTCACCAAGGCAACCGTTTGACCAGGATGAGTGTAATAGATTTCATAAAAGGTTTCAAGAATGCGTCGGCTAAACTCCCATTCCGTCTCTCTTCCCCATGAACGATTATGATACAAATGCCCGTCACGAGGCAATGGATAACGTATTCTGGCATCGTCTTTGGTGAGCCCTCCGGACAACCCATAGTTCATTGCACGTAGGTCATCTAAGCAAGTGGGTTGTAATCCAATCTCATCTCCCAAGATTTGTGCTGTTTGTCTGGCTCTTTTCAATGAGCTCGAATAAAGAGCATCGATTGAGAATTGGTTCTTTATTTTCTGCGCCAACAACTCACTTTGGATCTTGCCGGTTTCTGTCAGTTCAAAATCCGCCCATCCCTCAATGCGTTTTTCGGCTTCACCTGTGTGTTGACCATGACGGATCAGAATAAATTCGACAGTCCCTGGTTTAGGTGCTTCGAACGGATGGCCGAAACGAAGATTTAAATCTACGCATGCCGCGTGCAATTCACATTGGTTACTTGCTGTCGTATGCAATTCAAAGATCCATGTATGGCGTCCTTCTGTAAAACTCCCCGATATGGTGTCACTGTTTAAAGGTCCTGGCTTAAAAAAGGTCCTACCAACCATTTTTTCTTTCCAACTCAAGTGCTTTATATCCTTCACATAGCTCAACCGACTAATGCTTTCCAGAATGGTTTGTAAAGAAAGCGGATACTTGGATGACTGCGATTCATCAATAATTACAGTATGCTTTTCCGCAGGCTGTGGCAGATACGATTGACCTATTTTGGGAAACTTCTGCATCAGGACTTCGTGAATCAATAAGCCCACAGATGAGAGTCGATATTGTTTGTTCGATTCTTCTATATAATCGCTGATATTAGGAGAGACAGAAATTTGCGCTTCAAGTTGATGGCTGGGCAAGGAGCCAAATTGATAGAGCTTGTTAAGAATCGGATAATGTAGCAGCCAAGCATTTACATCTAATGTGACTGGGAGACTCGGTAATTTTACGACATCGGGAAAGCTCTCGAATTGGTAATAAACAGGGATTTGCAACACTTGCCCAATAATCGCGCAGAAGGAGACTTGCGCTTTATATCCTCCTGTTGCATTTATAATACATTCTTCGCCGGCTTCTCGCTTCGTCAGAATAATTTGAGACATATATTTAACCAAATTTCTCAAACCCTCGTCTCTGAACAACTGAGGATCCTGTGTATCAAGTCCTTGAATAGGAATAACGCTCACTTGCTTAAACATGCCCTTGAAATAGTGTTCCAGAATACTTCCGACTCTTTGCCCTTTTTCGGAATCTGATATAAGCAGGTATAAACTTTTTCGTTCATCTAAGACATTTTCTTTTTTCAGCAAATGATAAACAGTATTAGTTTCAGCCGATACTTCGTAGCCATCAGACATGGATAATAACGCATTTGCGATATCCTTTGGAGGCTGATCGGCCAAAGCCTGTAGTTCTATTTTTCGATTCAAACCGAAAAGCAAAGAAATCCCCACAGTACAAATCAAGCAAGTATTCATCGATAGGCCCCCTATGTAAACGTCTATAGCACAATTTTTAAAGTATTTCAGCTTCGTTAGTAATGATTCTACATCTTCCAGAAATACCCTTTTCGAGATTCATATTTTCACGAGTAATGCCTAAGTAATTCTCACCTTTTTGAATCCAATCGTATCTAGTTCGGTTTTTATTGAAGAGTGAACAATCGAATATAACTGGAAAAACCCAATCTCCTTTATAGTACACTTTGTCAGATAGTTTCTTTATCGGAAGTCCATAAAACTTCATAGCTTTATAAAATATAGGCTCCATTAGACCTATTATAAATTTTTTATTATTCGACATCACATATTTATATATCAAAAACAATAAATGCTCTATATTTTTCCCTCTGGCTGCTTTATGCAAGGAGATTTTATCAACCTCTATTACATTTCCCGGATTTTCTTTTACTGCAGTTAATTCATGATATGGGAAAACGTAGTCTGCATTATTTTCGCCGTGTACATACGGAATAAATTCGACAGTACCTATATGAAAGCCATGGTTATCTAGAATAATATACCGATCTGAAGTTGCATTGAATTCAAGTTCATATCCTTTTTCTTTCCAACACTCAATCCATAATTCATTAAAAATCTGAAGGTCACTCGTATTCATAACTTTTTTATACAAATTCATCCCTCCACTCCCACTTCCAAGTAAGTAATTGAATTACTTACGAGTCTACATGAATATCGGCTCATGCAGCAGGGCAGAAGGTATACAATATCAAGGCATTTCCGAAATTAATAACAACCATCTGTAAAATAATAAAATGGTTGTCACATGTTTATTTCAACTATATGTTAAATGCCATGTGAAGCATAAATTTTTTCCGTTATCTCGACCAACGAATTTACCTTTTCATAAAATCCATTTCCAAGCGGCGCTTCTTTCTCATACAATTCATGATCCAACCATATTGCGTTAATGAACAAAAAATCCTTGGATGAATCATATCGCCAAGTACAGCGGAATACGCCGCCATTCCCGTTGCTGGCTCCTTTGTATAGATGAAATTGTAATATTCGCCCCTTCAAACTTGAAAAATCCGATTCATGGTATAGCTCGCGTTGCGTCCCGGGGGCATGATGTTTGATCTTTTGGATAATTACATTTAGTTGTTGGTAAATAAAGCTGTCCTGAGATGGATTATGCAACAACACTTTATGTGCATCCTTCGACAGATATACCTTAGTTTTGAACTTTGAAGCCCACTCTTCTCTATTCAAAATAAACATGCCGAAGGGTGATAAAAAAACATAATCTTCTTCAATTGTAAAGATCGCTGGGTTGTCATTCACAATTTGCATTTCGAATGTAGAGAATTGTCCAACAGCGATCGTGCCTTCAATAAACAACGTGCGGAGAAACGATTCATGCTTTTTGATAAATTCATCTTTGAAATCAAGCGGGACAGGTGGTATCACATGTAGGATTTGCATATCTTCGTGCAGATAGGCGGTTGGATATCCAAAAAAGGCACCAACAATATAACCAAATGAGGTCATAACTTTATATCCGCCAATGGGAGCAAAACAGGTTGTTTGTTTCTCCCCTTGTTCCAGACATTTCCCCAGTTCTCTCATGTAGGAGCCCAGTGACTGATTCAGCTTCAACCGATCTGTAATATCCAATGTATCAATCGGGTGCAAGTTTACCCTTGCGTGAAAGGTTCGTTCAAACAAAAATTCCAATAAACGAGTCGCTGCCTTACCGCCGAACGAGCGAGTATGAAAGAGCGTGATTTGGGGCCTCTGATCCAATTTCCCCATTGATTGCAAGGCATATAGCATCGAGAACTCCGCACTAATTGTTTTCGGATTCAGGATGAGATGGGATAGGTTGGATCGTACTTGGGACAACCAGGTCTCAATAAGTTCGTCTTCGTCGCCATCATCCTCTCGAGGAAGTGGACTCTGTTGATTAAATCGGAAGAAGTCTAACGAACGGCTCCAGCTTCCAAACTGATTGTTTTCATTAAATATGGATATGCCACAAGTCATGACTATGGAATGATACATTTGAAGCCCCTTTCGATGAGTTTTTCTTTGCGCATTAAAACCTGCTTTAATTTTTCTGACAGTTCTTACTAGGTTTCAAACACCATGTTGTATCGAGCAATGGCTAGTTGCGCTGTTGTTTTCATTTTCTCCCTCAATCGATCCGGTCCAATAAGTTTAACATGTCTCCCCATCGCACGAATTTGAGTCATCACATATTTTTCTTCATCTGGTTCATAGTAGAGTTTGATTACATATGTCGCCCCTTGAGGGGTGGAAAGTTCGGTTATTTCCTTATAATAGCTTGAAAAAAAGGAGAAAATCCGCTGTATTTCATGGTCAAAGTCCGGAATAATTTCAAACTCAAGACAGCGTTGCAATGGAATGGCTTTGGAACGCTCCCATGGATCAACCGTCTCTCTTGGTTCTACTTGCGAAATCAAGTGTAGCGGAGTAATCCGAACATCATTTCCCTTACGGCCTCTTCTCCATCTCAGGTACCAACGATGTGAATGGACATGAAGTATTAATTTGATCGGGATGCCGTACTCTGCCTTGTAGTTCAACCCTTTTCTTGTTTCATAGCTGATAACCATCGAACGACGGTTACTGATCAAGCCCCTAAGCGTATACATCCAACGATTGCTTTGAACGAACTCTTTTGATCTTCCTTTAACAACGACATGACGATTTTCGTTCCATGAATGTGAGACAGTGTATTTCATGAGCTTCTCTAGAGTCGAATGTTTCAAAAAGTCGGATATCCACGGAACCTGAAGCTGTGAAACAAGCCAGTTCAGCTCGTTTCTGCTCGGGAGATGTGGACCATTATGTATATCTGTTGAATCGGCTACTCGAAGACGATTCTGAATCTCATGATTAAAGATTTTCTCAAATAGATTCATAATAATCTGCAATTTGCCTCCATTCTTTCATCAAATCAACGCGAAGTCTCTCAGGTGCCATAACCACTGCGTTGGAGCCAAAGCTTCGAATCCATGCCTTGATTTCCAGAAAGTTGCTTACATTGATGCAAAAGTCGAAAGTATCCTCATTTTCTCGTATAATTTCTCCCCATTGTCCTTGCAATTGCACACGTTGATGTACATAACACGCTTGCTTAAGCTCACCACGATAAAACCGGATAATCACTAAATGATCATCGCCTCTGTCAATCGTCCAGCTGTGTCGAAGCTCATACATGGATTTTGACTCCAGCTCTTCCCATTCTTTTGGATCAAAGACAGGACCAGTCTCGACTCTCATAATATAATCGATCCGAAAACGCTGCAATGTCGGGTGCATCTCCGGCTTTGCTAACAAGTACCATCTGCCAAAGCGTTGGTCAAGGACGATTTTTACCGGTATAACCAATAACGGCTTTGCCTCAGAATCCGGCTCCGATTGGCCGGAATATTTCTGTCCACTTTTTACAGGAAAATAATAGATTAACGTCTTCTTCCCTTGTTCAATATATTGTAATAACTCAAGAGCTACATATTCATCCAAGATTTTCCCATACCAATGATACCTAAATTCAATACTATCGCCAATTGTTTCATTCGGTACATGGGATTGCAAATGCATAAGGAGAGTATCTCTCAAAATAAAGCCGAATGCAGAGAAATCACTAGTATGGGCACAAACATCGACAAAATCATGCAGATCCCGCAATTCTTCAAAAGTAAAATCATCAAATAATGCCGTATTTAACTCATAGTGGTATTCCCTTTCCTGTTTGTACTCCGAAATCCAACCCATTTTATTTAAATATTGCAAGTATTCCTTCAACCGCTTATCATCCAGATAGCCTTCCTCTCCCGAAGTTTGATCCTTGTGGATAGAATACAATTCCTTGAATTCATTCCGGGTTAGATAAGGCTTATCCAATACTCGCTTCTGTCTTTGCAAGCTCCGCAGGATGAAGACATAGCGATCAATTTCACTAGACTTCATGGGGCTCATACGATAAAGCAAAACTAATAATCGAGCCGCAATCTGAAAGGGATTGAATTGAGAAAGTTGCTTACGAATGAGCTTCTGATCATATTCGCTTTCCTTAAGATGTTCCAGTTCGAATTCGATTACTTCTAATAGTTTAGAGCGAGCTTTATCATATGTTTCCTTTGAAACGCCTAGACGTTTAGTAATTTGTTCTCGTGTATGTACGCCGCTGTCAATATACATCATGCGAAGCAATTCCTGCCTCTTCTTCATATGATGCTTCATGGTTCCTCCCTCATGCAAGAAAATCGGTAGCTTTCAAAAATAAAAGAGTGAATCCGTTCATTCTTCTAAAAAGGGTATTGATGAAATTGCACATACTGGAAGACCCGTTCTGTTTTGACTATACCGTCATTTCCTCATGCTCCTGAACTTTGCGTTCCGAAGTAGAGTAATAAGAAGCGACCATTTTGCTTTTACAGCCAATTGACAATTTGAAAGGTTGCTGCGGCCTTCCCTTGTACGACGACAATAGCTTTTTGAATAATATCAAAACGCCATCGCCATACCGATCTGGTGATGTGCTTGTCTTGTCAGTGTCCAAAGCAATAGACCTAGTTCATCCTCTGGCAGCTGATCAAAGCGAATAACTCCTCGAAAGGATATTCCCGTTCTCAATAAACGCAGATTGGTGGCAAATTTGATCGACATGTTTCCCGATTTCGGTAATGATTGAATCCAATACTGCTTCAATCCCCGAACTTGAATATCGTCATCTGTTGCTTTTGAGAGGTTTCATACATAACCAGTGCTTTAGTAGAAAAACAACCTACCTCCATTGCAACCTCATTATTTCCATGTAAAAACTTCTTTCAATGCAGGTATATTCCTGCTTGCATTAATCTATTATGTCGCTTTTATTTTACAATTTAACAAATTAATTAAAACTCATTGTAAATATTGAGAAATCTAGCATACAGGGCAAAAGGTATATAATATAACTCAAGTTACGTTTGGATGCAAAATAAATGGCCCTTCCGACTTTTCTTACGGGAGTGAAGGGCAAATTAGGTAATCCACATAATTCTCTAACATGCGGATTTAGTTTCTATGCGATTTTATCGTATGCAAGGGGCATCCATTAGCGTTTTAAATGATCGCCAAATCATAGTGCCCGAATCCGAATACGGATTGTTTCCCTACATGAATCCATTGACCTAAATATAAAAGTGATATGAACGGCGCTAACTCCCCTTGGTAACGTACCATTCCCAACATGCCTTTCATTGTAATCGATTGTTTCTGCCTCATCGAATAACGATGCATTTCTGACCACTGGAGTGTCGAATAAACCATTTCGGTCTGTTCAGCTGCTTGCAGCCAATCGGCTCCTTCAGTTGCACTTGTGAATCGACCGTGGTGATAGAATAACAAAGACCGAACACGTCGATATAAGTTCAATATGACCTCATGGAAACTGACTTCTAATTGATATTGATGATTAACTTGTATGCGCGTTGGCGTGATGAATCTCAGTTCAGCTTCGGTAGCATTCAAATCCGCTTCTTGGCAGGCTTTTATAATCATCTCTCCAGTTATTACCAAAGGCGGATTAGATATTCGTCCAGCTCTACCATCATAGACAATGCTTACCAAACCATTTAAGGCTGTAGATGAGATTCTTTCAACTCGGTACGTATACTTATTTTTGCCCAGGCCTAATTTCCCCAGTTGCTCCACAGCGTAAATAAATTTCTGATATTGTTGAATCGCATCTCCGAACAAGATCAATTCCAGTTCAAAACATTCTCCTTGCTTTCGTTCCGTTCGTTCCGTGATGCCACTACGCAAAATGAAGGGCCGTACATAAGGCATATATTCACCTTGAACTGTCAATGAAGGCATTTCTTCATATAACTGCGGATAGCTACAATTAGCCGATCTCTCGCATTCCCCGCAAACTCCGATGTTAGGGCACATCAACTGCTTAAGCATAAAACCGAGTCCTCCTCTAAACAAGGAAGCTGTAAAAGCAGGCAATGGCATGTCGGATAAGGCGATCAGACTTATACTTAATCTCGTCAATTGAATGTTATTTAGCATACTTTTTGATAATACCCCCATTTTGCTGCGCCCCATTGAAGCATGGGTTGATTTATAGAGTCACTTAATTTTCTAATAAATATAACATAGATTTAACCAAACTTTCCCCTTCATGTATTCATTTTTCTTGGTACACAAGTGATTGTTAATCCTAAATTTTTCTTTGTATACCTTTTACCCTGTTTCACCAAATATTACTTTTGTATACTCAATATAAGAAACAGCTATCCAAATATCCAACATACTCAGTAGTTAAAAACAAATGAAAGGCAGGAATTGCTATGGAGATCTAGATAACGAAATAAAGGATTTCGGAAAACCTGAATGGCAGCGCGATCTGGAACGAGAGCAGCGCGAATATGGTAAACCGCGGTACGAACGGGACGAAGACTAAAAAAAATTTCAAAATGTTTATATGGAGGTGAATCGAATGTGCTTTGTTCTGGGAGCTATTTTCGGAGTTTATGCATACGTGCATGGATGGTTCGGATTGAGACATTAACCGCTACCTTCATTTAATATTTTGTTAATTACAAAAAAGATCCGAGCAGCCACTTATGGTCTCGGATCTTTTTTGATTTTCTGAGGTGGCAGGTTTCGAATTGATCCAGCCAGTAACACTGAGGAAAACTGGCACAGTTAAACATTGGTTAAATGACCGCGGATTCGGATTCATTTTTAAAGATGAAGGCGCTGAGATTTTCGTCCACGAGAAGGCTCTAGGTCATATCGAATCATTAGCTGTCGGAGATCGGATATCGTTCGAGGAGAAGAGCAAGAGCAATAATTCGTATGCGGTTAATATTGAATTTTTGCCAGAGGGTGCTCATCAGTGAGTAGCACTCTTTTTTGTTCCATCTACACTTACTATACGCTACCTGCGACCCCTTGAATAAGAACAGGCTCCTGTATTCCAAGCCGGATCGCCTCATTCTGCTCCTTCTGGATTGTTGCAATGATCTTGCGCAATTGATATTTGTTCGTACGATCCGAGCCGAAACGCTCGAAGAAGTCATCCACCGGCATTCCCGAATCATCTTGTTCTTCCGCGGGCAACTCCGGATGGGTGTAACTTCTTATCTCACCAACATTGAAAACTTGTTTATTCTTGATAAACCGTAAATCCTTGAACGTCAAGAACTTAATTCAAAAGACTACCGTAGCAGTTAGAGGTACTACGATAAGATCCAAGAGATCGAGTGAATGATGCAGCTGATCCCCTTCAATGATGGTTAGGGAGTGAAGCCCAAGCGGGAGCGTCTAGGGGCAGGAAACGCGCGGACGTAATCTTGTGTTGTTGGTTCTAAAAAAAAGTCGTAGTAGCCGCCGTATTTGATTTCTTGTTTCGGAATCCCCCTGCGCCTATGTGATCGGATCCTCTGATTTTCGAGCAAAACAAAAACACCCCGTTAAGAGGTGGTCAGTTGGACTATCGTGTCCCATTAGTTGCATCGTCAGTCCATACTGTGGTGGCTGGCTTAGTATATGAAAGGTATAGATACAGCATCATTTCCAGGGGTCTACATCTCTTGTTTTGCCTAGTAAATCATGAACCACTCTTGGTTGTCGCCGATTTTTCCGCAATTTTTAAATCCGTACTTCTCGAAGTATCCGACGTTCATTTCACTTTCAGTGTAAAGTATCAAAGCAATGCCGGATTTTTCTGAAAACGCTGTAAGTGCCTTCATTATTTTCCGCCCCTCGCCCTTCTTTGCTGATTGAATAGTCTTTAATTCTACGACTTTTTTGGTTCCGATGTGGTCGAAATGCACTTTACCCGGTCTAACGAATCCGACAACGCAATAGCACGAAAAGTCCCGCCGCCACAAGTAAAATGAACTATCGTATAAGTTATTTATGTAATAATTTTTATCACTGATTTCATACAGCCATGAGAGATATTTGTTCATATTTTCGTCCAACATGACCTCGACTGCTTCGTTCGCATATTGCGGCGGTACTTGGACTGCCTGTAAAAGCATGGATTTTACAGTCGCACTTCCAACACGCTTCTGCATTTCGATAAGTTCATTTCCTCTTGCAATCGAGTTGCGCAAGTTTTTCCTAGTTGTCTCTTGGTTTTTTCTGAATTTATTATGTGTGGTATTGTCATATTTGAGTTTCTGCCATTCCAAGAAAATTTCGTGTTCTTTCTCCGAGACTCCCATTATTACACCCTCTTCTGCATCAGCGGCCATGACGCACCACCCTATTTGTACTACAGTAATGCTTCAAACTCTACAAAATAATCTACACTTAGAAGTATTCGCTAATTGATTTAACTATCCTGTCCGTTTCATAGTGGCGCACTATTATAGTGGACTGTTTGGAGTTTCCGGACCCTAAAAAAAGAGAATGGTTATCGGCAGCGTGTTTAGGTTTCTCGCGGATCGGAGTCGAAATCCATTTAGTTAACCCCCTTAATTAATGTATTCCATGCCCGATCGGCACGCCTGCTGAGGTAATATTGGCTTCATTTACTCGAATAGTACCGCCAATCTTGATTGCCTGGAGCTTGCCTGATTCTACCCACCTATACACTGTGAGCGGCTTCACACCTAACAACTCTGCTGTTTCCTTTACGCTGATAAATTTTTGTTCTGTCATGGCTGCACCCCCTTTATCACTGTCTATCAATATACATCCATCGTATCACTTAATAGTAAAAATTACTATTAAGGCAACATAAAGAGAGAACCACTCAATTGAGCAGTTCCTTGATTAAGTCGTATATGCCTTCACTATTCCTTAACCTCGTTAATTATTTTATAAATTGTACTTCTGCCAATTCCCTGTTCCTTAACAATGTCTGTTGCACTATGGCCTTGTTTAATTAGTGACAGAATGGTTTTCTTCTTGCTATCCGTTAGCGCTGGTCTGCCGCCGATCTTGCCCTTCTTACGAGCTGATTCCAAGGCAGCTTTGGTACGTTCCTGGATAAGGCTCTTCTCAAATTGAGCAAATACCGCTATCATCCCGAACATAGCCTCTCCCATTGCGTTTGATGTGTCGATGTTTTCCGTTAATGAGACGAAGTGAACTCCCCATTTTTTAATATCATCATGAATCTTATAGAGCTGCTGTGTGGATCGCGCTAATCTATCCAGTTTGAACACAACGAAAGTGTGCTTCTCTCTGAGTCGGCCAAGCGCTTTATCCATTTCTTTGCGGTTTGCCTTACCTCCGCTTTCCTTCTCACTGTAGATTTCAAAACGCTCACCTTTTGCCTTTGCGTACTTCTCGATAGCCTCAATTTGAAGGTCTTACTTTTGGTCATCCGTTGATACTCGCGCATATCCAATTATCATTGTTTTGTCTCCTTCCCATACGTTTAATGTATTTTCGGTATAGACGGGTTTATAGACAAAAACAATAGCTATTTTATCTTTTTTTATACAAATTTATCATTGTGCTATTAACGGTCGTTTTGTGTGCAGCCTCACTTCATCTATAGACAACAAAAAAAACCGCACTCTCTTTGTAGGAGGGAACGGTTTTTAAACTTTTTTCAATCCCCTAGAAGTCGGGGTAAGTGTTGCAAGCCGAGTACATACTCAACCGTTATTCATATTGCCGATAAAAGGTTTCAATCCCCTAAAAGTCGGGGTAAGTGTTGCAAGTCAATGACATTTTAACCACTAAACGATTTGTTCGTTAGTTTCAATCCCCTGAAAGTCGGGGTAAGTGTTGCAAATCGTTACATTATACCCTTGATTATGTTATGAGTTTTTTGAGTTTCAATCCCCTATTCTCGGGGCACCTATTGCTACGTATAGAAAGTACGGCATAGCTCACTAGAAAAACGTCGGTTTCAATCCCCTATTATCGGGGCATCTGTTGCTACGTTCCTGAAAAGTACCACGTTGGCAATACAATTGTGTTTCAATCCCCTATTCTCGGGGCACTTATTGCTACCTTGTAGCAGACTTCATCATGTCCCTCGACAACGTTATCGCGTTTCAATCCCCTATTATCGGGGCACCTATTGCTACAAAATCGGGTACGAACATTTACGAGCGAAATCGTTTCAATCCCCTATTGTCGGGGCACCTTTTTCTACTGCTGGGCCTGTAGAACCTGTCATATCAAGGTCTCTCAGGCTTAAATCGCGAACCTCTTCAGGGCGAGTACGACTTGATACCACTATTATAGTACGAAATTTAGAAATTGCCTAGAGAATTGCGGATCGCGAACCTCTGCGAGCAATTCCAATGATGGGTCATATATTTCGCAAAACAAGGTTTCTATTCCTTCCAACAAGCACGCGTAGCCGATCCGATAACCCACCACTTTCCGCCACAATAATGATACCGCCCAAGAACCTCTTGGATCCGGAGCATCATCCCAACTGAAGTAGATACCGTCCTTTTTGTAATAAGCATCAGCGTGGAAACTTTGCCAAACAATCTTATGCCAGGGGTATTTCTGATAAATCTGCTCAGGAGTCATTACCTTGCCATATCTGTCCATAATGTAATACGCGACATACTTCGTTGTTGCTATTTGTTAACCCCGTGCATAATAAAGTGGTTAACTTTTGCGCCTTGCCAATGATATTTACAACTTTAATGCTCTGAACACTAGTTCAAAAGTAATTTGTCTCCTCTAGATGCTAATCCAATAGTTTCATGATTTAGTGAGAGTAAACCAAAGGCCCCTACCTTGTTGGTAGGGGCCTTTGGCAATTCAAATCTTGGGCTCACCGAGCTTCCTCATCGTATGGATAATCATAGGGGTACTCTCTTTGATTTTGACGGTCACAAGACAATTCAAATAAAAAAACAGTGCATTTCGCACCGGTCTTCTGTTATTTACATGACACGAAGGGATGCTGCAGCCTCTTCCTTAACATCTATCATTGTTAAAAGGGCAAGATCGCGTTTTACTACTTCAGGTGTCATACTTGTTTTACCAGCTTTCCATCCTGTAGCTGTCATTCGTTCCTGTAACTTTGTACCGTATGCAATAGAATCTACGTCATGAGCAAACTGCCCACCAGCTTTCTTACTTCCATGACCTTCATTGCGCTTCTAAGCATCTGTTTCATGATTTCAACTTTCCGGGAACCTGAAAATATAACACAAGTTACGTTTGGATGCAAAATAAAATGCCCTTCCGACTTTTCTTAAGGGAGTGAAGGGCAAATTTGGTGCTCCACATAATTCTCTAAAATGCGGATTTAATTTCTATTGATTTTATCATATGCAAGGGGCATCCATTGGCGTTTCAAATGATCGCCAAATCATAGTGCCCGAATCCGAATACGGATTGTTTCCCTACATGAATCCATTGACCTAAAAATAATAGTGGTATGAACGGCGCTATCTCCCCTTGGTAACGTACCATTCCCAACATGCCTTTCATTGTAATCGATTGTTTCTGCCTCATCGAATAACGATGCATTTCTGACCACTGGAGTGTCGAATAAACCATTTTGGTCTGTTCAGCTGCTTGCAGCCAATCAGCTCCTTCAGTTCCACTTGTGAAACGACCGTGGTGATAGAATAATAAAGACCGAACACGCCGATATAAGTTCAATATGATCTCATGGAAACTGACTTCTAATTGATATTGATGATTAACTTGTATGCGCGTTGGCGTAATGAATCTCAGTTCAGCTACGGTTGCATTCAAATCCGCTTCTTCGCAGGCTTTTATTATCATCTCTCCGGTTATTACCAAAGGCGGATTAGATATCCGTCCAGTTCTACCATCATAGACAATGTTTACCAAACCATTTAAGGCTGTAGATGAGATTCTTTCAATTCGGTAAGTATGCTTATTCTTGCCTAGGCCTAATTCCCCCAGTTGCTCCACAGCGTAAATAAATTTCTGATATTGTTGAATCGCATCTCCGAACAAGATCAATTCCAGTTCGAAACATTCTCCTTGCTTTCGTTCCGTTCGTTCCGTGATGCCACTACGCAAAATGAAGGGCCGTACATAAGGCATATATTCACCTTGAACTGTTAATGAAGGCATTTCTTCATATAACTGCGGATAGCTACAATTAGCCGATCTCTCGCATTCCCCGCAAACTCCGATGTTAGGGCACATCAACTGCTTAAGCATAAAACCGAGTCCTCCTCTAAACAAGGAAGCTGTAAAGGCAGGCAACGGCATGTCGGATAGGGCGATCAGACTTATACTTAATCTTGTCAACTGAATGTTATTTAGCATACTTTTTGATAATACCCCCATTTTGCTGCGCCCGATTGAAGCAAGGACTGATTCATAGTCATTTAATTTTCTAATAAATATAACATAAAACTAACCAAAACTTACCCCTTCATGTACTGATCTTTCTCGGTACACAAGTGATTGTAAATCCTAAATTTATCTTTGTATACCTTTTACCCTGTTTCAGCAAATATTACTTTTGTATACTCAATTTAAGAAATAGCTATCCAAATATCCAACATACTCAGTAGTGAAAAACAAATGAAAGGCAGGTATTGTTATGGTTTGGGAAAACGAAGATCGAGGTCATCACGGCTATCAACAATCGGAGAGGGATTTAGACAATGAAACGAAAGACTTCGGAAAACCTGAGTGGCAACGAGAATACGGAGATCTCTTGAGTGAAAGAGATGACAATAAAATTCTAAAAGTTTGTTCCATTCTATGTTTTGATTTCCAGGTCATTCAGGAAGTATCCAATTCCCACTAGCAACTTAATTGCCCATGTGCAGCTACTTTCATCCATTTCTGTTGCTTATCAAACGAACAAACAGGAGGAGATTATCAATGTTAAAAAAGATCTTAACCACTATTTTATCCCTTGCACTTATCTTTATGCTGTTCCAACCAGCATCGGCAAGCGCGGCGGCAGGGAACTACACGTATTACGGGAAAAACCAAGAAATCCAAGTAATGCTTAACACGACTTACACTGTAAAAAATGCAATTAATTGGCGGGGATTTTATGGGGATCTAGGTATTCAGTTGTCCTTTATTGTGGACGCAAAAGGCGTTGTAAAGGTGACAGCTGTAGACTACTACATTCCTCGTGAATGGTTCCCTAACAAGTATGAAAAGTTAGGGAAGAAGATGCTCCAACCTTACTCCGCTAGAGTTGACTACAAAGCAATTATCGGTTCACCAATTGGCGATATTTTAACTGATTATCCTTTCGTAGTAGGTGGCATTACTCTCAAATCAGGGTCATTAAACACCTCCAAGAAAACTGCGGTAGCGGTCTTCTCTTCTACTCTAGTTTTTTAATCTCTACCTTCCCCTTCATGTGTCGTTTTCATGAGAAAAGGGAAAAAGCTTACTTTTATTTTTTTATAATATTTCGGAGGAGCTGATTTATATGCCTTGGTGGAGTAAGGACGAAGATGATTCTAGAGATCATCACGGTTGGACCCAAAATCAACGTGATTATGATAACGACCGAGAAGACTTTGGGAAAACAGAAAATCAACGTGATATAGATCGTGAACGACGAGAATACGGTTCCCCTTGGCAGGAACGAGACGAAGATTAAAGAAAATACAAAGAAGAAAAGTCTTGCGCGGTTAATATTGAATTAGAGGGTGTCGAGTAACTGGCATCCTTTTTTTGTTCAATAAAATCAACGTTTTAAATGTATGATTTAATTTATTTATCGGAAGTCAGCAATATAGCTCATTATGGCAAAAGTCTATAAATACAGGCGATTGAATGTGTGATTCTTTGTATTAACGTACATTGGCTAAGGGCTTTCGTTGCTACGCATTATGCCTTCATGTTAAATAAACACACACTAAAAGCTACAATATCTTAGTCGTAGGGGTCTTGTTTCCTAAATGCGAGTCCATGGACAGTTTCCAGAAAAAAACGTAAAAGATCCGAGACCATAAGTGGCTGTTCGGATCTTTTTTGTCTTAATCCCCTCGTATTGGGGCAACATTTGCAACAAGCCTACCGAAGATAAAAAAGGAGGTTACGCATTCGAGTTTCAATCCCCTCATCACGGGGATGAAATTGCTACCTCACCTTTATAGAAGCATTAGTACCTCTACATTTGAATGCAGCGCTTTTTCGCGAACCTAATTTTAAAACAACGTAACGTGGGTCTAACTTCGGTCAAAGGCATTTTGCCAACTCATCGGAAAATAGATTCCAGTACCACCGCAAATGTGTTAATCCCCTAAACGGGGAAAAGGCATTTCGCCTGTACGATCATTTCCGCTGAATATCAAACAGAGATTAGCAACGAATTAAAATTTGTTGAAATGCTTGGCGAACGCGCGACGGCTTCGCAGATAAATAATATTACGAGTCTTTTATCGAACAATCTTAGGTAAAGCCCTATGAAATCTAACCCGACTTCGTTTTTAACATTTTTCTTCCTATCGTAATTTTCAAACAAAAAAATACGATTCCGAGCCAATACGAAAGCCAACCGTACTTAATCATTAAATATATCCATCCATCCACCATCCAAGCATGGCAAGCATTGAATAAGGTTGCGGAAGAAGCGGGGCTTGAGCATATTGGAACACATACGCTTCGGAAAACATTTGGCTATCACTACTACACCGATACGACAGTAAGAGGTCTTGGAGATAAAGCGTTGACGTACCTTCAGCATATGTTCAACCACACTTCACCGCAAGCAACACTTCGTTATCTTGGAATCACTGTATCAGAAATTGAGGAATCATTGGAGGACTTCCATTTATGAGAATCAAACCGAGAGCGTTAATTACTCGCCCTTCAGTGCTTTAGCGTCAGCAACGCCTTTCTTAACAACTCTTGACACCGTTCTATTCCCTTATACTAATGACACTAATGACAAAAAACCGCACTCTCTGGTTAGGAGGGAACAGTTTTTAAAACTTTTTTTATATCCCCAAACTTTATATTGATTAAGGTGTTGGGGCACCTATTGATACTTACAATCAAAATACGATTATGAGCTATGATAATACGTTTCAATCCACTATTGTCGGGGCACCTATTGCTACGCAAAGTTGTTTGAAGTTGGTTTGGATCGAGATGAAATGTGGGTTTCAATCCCCTATTGTCGGGGACCTATTGCTACTCAAGACATTCCTAAACGCAATACCCGCTGATATCAAAGCGTTTCAATCCCCTATTGTCGGGGCAACTATTGCTACCGCTGGGCCTGTAGAACCTGTCATATCAAGGTCTCTCAGGCTTAAATCGCGAACCTCTTCAGGCGAGTACGACTTGATACCACTATTATAGTACAAAATTTAGAAATTGCCTAGAGAATTGCGGATCACGAACCTCTGCGAGCAATTCCAATGATGGGTCATATATTTCGCAAAACAAGGTTTCTATTCCTTCCAACAAACAGGCGAAGCCGATCCGATAACCCACCACTTATCGCTACGATAATGATACCGCTCTAGAACCTCTTTAGTAAAAATATCCGTGCACATTCCTTCTATTGGCTCCGGAGCATCATCCCAACTGAAGTAGATACCGTCCTTTTTGTAATAAGTATCAGTGTGGAAACCTTGCCAAACAATCTTATGCCAGTGGTATTTCTGGTAAATCTGCTCAGGAGTCATTACTTTTCCATATCTGTCCATAATGTAATGCGCGACATACTTCGTTGTTTCTATTTGTGTAGCCCCGTACATAGTCATTCACCACCTAAACACGAATATCAGTTCCCACATTTTACGCGGTAGATTGGAAGTTCTCTACACACTCTTTCCAGTGAGCTACTTAATAGCCATTAATAATAAATTCATCGTAATTTTTCGCGGCTTATACTTCGGAGTATCCGCCTTTATGACAAGAAACTGCAACAATTCGTTCTAACTAAGGCCACGTATCTTCTTCATCACTTAGGGCGGTATCTACCCGAGAAAGCGTTGATTTTGTTGTTTCACAAAGAGCAAAAAAACTATTCAGAGATAGAAACGAGTTAAATTGCTCTAGTCCATCGTTCGCCGACAAAGAAGAGCTGAGCTTGTTAGTTGAAATTAAATTTTTCATGTTACTACTCCTATTACAGCCCCCTTTATGAGAGAGGGGGGAATCTGTGTTAAAAAGTCCCCTCTCTACTGGGATTGCAAAACGAATGAAATTCTTTGCGAAAAATCATCCATCTTACTCTAGGATCTTAGAGACCTGCGGAATTAGATTTTGGTCGATTAAATCATCTATTCCCTTACCTTGGGAGATATCCCACATCGCTAGACTTATGGCCATATCCGTTTCTTTTGCGAAAAACTCCACACAATGTTTCAATGCCATCTCAACTTGAGGCGTATTAACGACGTCTGCATCATAAGCAAAGACGACGTGTTTACAGCCCAGTTTCTTTAAAGGCTCGAGTAGCAGTGAAAATGCTCCAACACCAGGAATACCGAAAACTGGCTTAACCAGTCCATCAGCTGCCTTATCGGCTTTGATCGATCCCTCAGTTACCCAAACCTCCGAAAAATCGATAAGCGTGTCTGCTCTTTGACCAACTTCCCAATACTTTAAACATGGATGCGGTAAAGCTAAGTGTACTGGCAGTGGGCCTCCAATGGAAGACCCATTGTCTTTTGAACCACTGCTCCACCACCAATACCGCTGTCCCTGCTTCAACTCAACACTGAAAACAAACTGGCCTGATTCCGAGAAGCACTCTTTCTTCATTTTCTCCGTAAGCTCGACCACTAGCATTTTATCCTGGATAAGCAGCGAGCACTTTGCCCGTCGTTTTCCATTTGCATCATGAGCGAGTTCCTCCAAGATTTTTCCTCTTATATGACCCTTCATCGCCAATTCAAGAGGCGGTTGATCCACCCTTATCTGCCAACCCGAAATCTCGTTTGTAATCGAACGAAACGGGATCATTAAACCCGTACCACCAGACATTGTCCAGTAAGGACCATAGCGTCCCTCGGCACAAAAGAAGCCAGGGACGCCCAACAGGTCACTTTGATCACTCAATCGGTTGATAACACCTTTGGCAATCTTAAACCGATCTTGTGTAGGCATTGTTCGATACTCACGCAACCGAATTGCTTCATCGGTCATATGACGGGCATTTCGCAAATGTTCAGAATGGAATGAGGATAACGGGAGCTCTTTGGTCAAGGCACGATAAGCACGATTGAGATGGTGATCCTGCTTCTTTTCGACAGCGTTACTCACTTCGATCTCAGCCTTCGTTTTTGAGACAGCATTAGGATCCAAGTAATGACGGAATTGACGTCCTATGACCGAATCGAAATGGTCATCTGACGGTACCCTCATACAGTAAACGATGGTTTGCTCGTGATTAATGCGACACCATCCCTTTTGACCGCATATTGGGCAAGACGTCATGATCTCAAACCATCCTGCGTGCTTTGTCTTTCGAAGCTTCATTTCCTCAACCTCTTCCTTTACGATGCCTGAGTTCGTTTCTCCACTTTTAAGTTCTCTTCGATTATCCGCAGCTGACCTACGTTAAGACTGTTAAACCGGCTGTTCCAATTGATTTTAAGCAACGTTTGCACCTTTGTTTTTATGGTTGCTTCTGGCCATCCCTTGGTTTGATCCATCAATCGGCTAACCAATTTATTTTTCTCTCTGCGTAATTCATCTGCATCCTCCGAATTACCCTGAGATTGTTCGCTATTCAAATTACTTTGATTATTCGAACGTTCAGGTTGCGACTGTGATCTCTGTTGGGATTGGTAACGATCCATCGACGTAGATGACTGCTGCTGCTCGCTTCTATTCGAAGATTGCTCGCGTCCTTGCGATTGTTGCTGACTTCGATTAGCATGCGTACCAGCTTGGTCTGATTCGCCTGTCGGTTGTTGTCCGTTTGAACCACCAGATCCCTTACCATTTTCCTTTAAGTTCTCAAGCGCTTTCTGCCGAGTAATTGCCATATAAACATCTTCGTATGAGGACAACCCTGATCCAATGTTCCCATAGCCGCCGTGAGACAATGCTCGCCCAACTGCACTTGTGGATGCATTTTCAATCGGATTAGTGGCATCAACTCCAGTACCGCCAAAACCAATAACGGCGCGTTCCTTCGTCTTAAACGCTTGCCCATACTTGTTCAAACCCTCAAATGTGCAAGTGATGACCCAATAATCGTGAATCTGTTCCGCATACGTGTCGAGCGTGTACGTTGCAGCGTGCTGCTTATGTACATCGATCATTTGAGAAATCCTGCCCTCAACGTCAACATACGGCCTGAATGTCTCTATGTATGTTTTTCCGTAATAAGAATGCAGTCCCTTTTCCCGAAGATCTGGTCCAAGAGTGAACTGTTTGTCAAAAATCTTTTCCTTTTGTGATAGCAGACGAATATGCTTGTGATACTCAGCAGGAACTGACTTATAGACCGCTTCAATGTGGTCGTGCGCCAACTTCCGTTTTTCCAAAGCAATCTTTAACACATTCGTACTTTCTTCGCCCGCTAAGTAAGGGTTTTGATCTCTGCTCATTTTCGCATTCCTCCAAACAATTATTTTTGAATTACCTCCAGCTCCTTGCATGCTGATCATGGATCCAAGACCATCACTCCTTATCTTCAAATTACCAACCAATAAAAAAAAGACGCTTCGTATTGCAAGCGTCTTTTACCGAAAAATGGAATCAAAAAAAGGGCATACGGGTAGCGTATGTCCTTTGAGCTTCCATTTACAGTGCTAATTTGCCTGAATAAGCATTTGAATCATTTGCCATTCAAACATTCCCATTCTTCGTCGAATAGGTGACGACAAAGAAAAAAATAATGTAATACGTAATAAATAGAGTATAGCATCTGATCAAAAATTGGTAAAGAATCAATCCATAGGAGATTTCCCGATGTACCAACACTACTTGGAAAATCCTGTAGTCTCAAGAACTTCCCGATTTTTCCATCCTCTCGCTATCAAAAATTATGTGAATATAAACGATCCAAAAGCGCATTGATCAACACCTGCTGATTACCTCTACGCAATTGGGCGATAAAATCAACAAATAGAATTGACATTAATTCGGCAAGCGACATTTCAAACTCCGGGAAAATTGAACCTGCGTCATACAAAAATACTTCCCCCCTTTGTGCACTCTCGCGCCGTAGCTGCACCTCCATTTGCGCCCATCGTTTTGGAGCTATGTAGTGATTACCACTTTCATCTCTCTTCTTCCGAGGAAAATGTATCCTCCGCTTCTCTAGCAATCCGCGAACAGTGTCTTCCATCGTAACCGTATGTGCGTTAATTTTCACTTCATTAAGGTTTTCTCTTATCTGCACGATGAAGTCCGTATATAGAATATGAACCAAATGCTCAACATTTAGGTTTGCAAAAGCCCCATTAGTCTTGTCATTAATGTCGCTGATAAAAACCTCTGCTCGTTTAAAATCAATTTCTTCGGCACGAATGTTGATACGCTCGAAACTCTTTTTACTCTTAAATAAAGAGCTCCATGATAAACCCCCTATATTGCCAACGAGTCTTTTATTTGCCTGCTCGATATGCATCCGAATCTACCTCCGCTCGATATATGATATTCATGATTAATCTGTACACCGTTTTCCTTATGGATAAATTCCACTTCATTGCGAGTTCTTCAATGATTTCAAAGTCACGCAGTAAAGGCTCAACATGCATATATTGTCCAGTGTCGTTGTACACAAGTGGCGGGAACTTTTCGGGAAAGACGTTATAACGATCGAGCGCTTTTTTCAGCACATTCGTATTCGAAATCGTTTCATACTTCTTGCTTGGATCACGGTTTTCTATTCGTAACTCTTTAGCTAGTCGACGTAACTCCTGTCTCTGCTCTGGAGTGACTGGAAACTTTATATCCTTCTTTTTATCCGATCGTTCCATTCTAACGCGTTGTTTAGCATCTTTGGGGGCTTTCTTTGTAGTTATTGGTTTAACGTCCTGTGATTGAGTTGACGGCTTCTTAACCACAGGAACGGGATCTGCAAATGTTGTGAATAATGAATTAAGACTGTTGCTCATTGTCTCAGTCTCCTTCTTAACGATACCGTTTTATTGGTGAGCCCATAATTCCATAATTCCATTTTTCCAACTCTTTAGGACAAGTATATGTGGAAGTCTTTCAAGTAGAACTCCCTCTATCAAAAAAGTTTGACAGCCCAAAATACAATGTATAAGTCTTAATCGAATAGTCGATGATAGATAGTAATCTATTATTCTATGAGGAGGAATTTTTATTATGGCAACCAACGGTATAACAAAGGAACAAGCAATGAAACTTGCCGCAATTATGACAAAAAACTCTGCCAGGATCGGCGTACCAAAAGTCGTAAAGAAATAACAAACGGTGTCGCCCTTAGAGCTACACCATTTTCATTAGAAAATGAAGGGGCTATAGCGCTATATGATTTATAGAATGCTTTGGATTAAACTATTCGCTTGAAAATATTCTCTTTGGTCTTGATCAAACAATACTCCCTCAAGAAATATCCATCCTCCACTTTTATTATTTCATCAGAATAATTTATGATTTTCCCAGTGTAGTCGCAAAAATCTTTTATCCATACTTCAATATTTACTTCATTTGAGATGCAGCATTTTAGTTGCGAATCAGTCGATAAGATTGTAGATTTCTTTTGCATGTTATATCCTCCTGTTTTTAAAAACAAAAAAAGCACGTACTTATCCCTTCAATGGAATAAGCAGTGCTCCTGCTTTTTTGTTATTATTTGTAAATAATATAACAAAATTTCATATAGGTTGTAAAGTACCTTCTAACGTATGTACAAAAACCTATTTTTTGTAATCCTACGTCTTTGCAGACGAGGTTGCTGGTTGCAGTAGTCTTCCGCGGCAAGATCAACGCACAATTTATGTTCTAATCTTTACCATTGCTCTAAGCTCTTCCATCTTTTGATTCCCTTTCTCCGTAAGTACCCACTGATCCCTATCGATTTGCTTAATTACCCCGTTCGAGCGTAAATTGTTTTTGGCGTACCCAACAATCGCAACTAACTGGTTTCGCCCCGATTCATACTGAGTATTCCGATGGTCCTCGGTTAAATTAAACTTCTTGGTAATGACCTCGTAGGCTTCCTCTGTGGAGAGGGGCCGCCCGCCATGGATAAAGAGCTCGTGCATATGGAGTGCCAGTTGAAATTCTATTGCACTTTGATCGGGAAGTTTGATATCCATCATTATAGAGTGCCCCCCTCTTCGATAGATAGTTCCTTTCCGCAAGCCTCACAAGACAGCAGTTCTATATTGTAGGAATTGTTGATATAAAGCTGGACGGGTCCCTCCATCTGGATATCCTTGTGCTTTGTAAGGCCTCTACTCTTAAACGTTAGGTTACTCGAGGCACCGCAAGTGCATGAAAGCTTGAACATAAAATGATTACCTCCTGTAGTTTGGTTGTGGTTCGGCTCCATTATAGAAACTCATAACCGTTTTCCTTGACGATTCATCATAATTAAATATCCTCATCAAATTCACGAATCCAGAAGTTCCCAAAGGTCAACCGGATGAAGACTCCCCTCTGACGGCTCAAGGGATGGAAGAAGCTTTAAGTTACAACCGACGAACGTCATGATGTGCTCCTGCAAGTCATCTTCGTCTCCATATGGTAGCTCTCCTATATCTGCAATGTGGCGAAACCAAACTTCCCACAAATCAGTCAGAGCTATCACCTGCAAAAGTATGTGCTTTTGCTTTGTATCTGTTTTAGGGGAACGAAGAAGAGGGCCCCACACAACACCGAGTGTATATTTACTTTTCCGAATCTCGGTACACAACTGGTGAAGTAGGGATGTATAGCGATGAAGATCATCGACGACTTGCACCACGCCATGCCAATAATCTCTGAGCAAGCCAAACAATTGAGATTGTTGCAAAAGCATCTCCATTTCCTGCTCGCTTCGACTCAATGGAAACCGAGAATTCAAGCTCCACCCTTCCACAAAATCGTAATCTTCTTCCCAAAACACATGCATCTCATCCTGTAGATCACTCAGCGCCGATACAAATGCTTCGTGAAAAATGTTCTTGTCCTTCAGCGCGCTGTACCAGTAGATGAAGCCGAAGGATACGATCTGATGCGGCACACAATCTTGTAACTGCAGCCGCTGCACCGTCTGGTCTATCAGTAGTGATAAGGTGGTCATCGCATCAGAGTTCTGCCCGTTCAGAGGTCGATTCTGCAACAATGAGCTCACGTCTCCTTTAGAAAGTTCTATTTTGGCGACCAAAATGTTGTTAGGAACTGAAGAATTGGATTCAAAGGACAACTCATATTCCTGGACAACCTCGAAATAGTCCGAGACTTTGGAGATTGACAACAACGACGTACCTTCCTTTCCGTACAGTGTGATGACCATCTTGTTAAAGCGTCGATAGAAGTAAGCAAACGCTTCTTTAGGGATGTCGCACGTTATGGAACCCTCATGACCTAATTCAAAAAAGTACGTTGTGCGGACAATTATTCCTCCTCTCGTGGGTGTACGCTAATTATAATACTGGTTAGACTAGATTTGTTGATTTCATCATTTCATCAGTTGTATTCATCAGTTCATCAGATGGCAAACAAAAAAACCACCCTTAGGAGAGTGGAATTTTAGAGAGTAGATAACTAAATTTTTGACTAATCGATTCTTCGGAGTCAATAGTGTACTCGAACACTCCTTCATCATTGGAGATGGATATAGTATATGGATATCCGTCCACTCCAGGCTCGAAGTCTTCACGATCAATGACTTCCATGATCAATTTCAGAGCAAAGTGCATATTGGGAGCGTGTATTATCTTTAATTTTGGTGCTCCGGCTTCCTCCCATACCATTGAGAAAACATAAACCTTTTGTTCCAGTATAGATTCGACAACGGATAGGAAATTAAGAGCTCCACCATTTGTATCGAGAAGGAATTGCTCACGTTTACCGGCCAGGATATATCGGTTAGAGAGAGAATTCACTTCTTGGTATGCCTCACGTAAGGAACACCAGTAGGCATCATAATCTTCACAAAGATCCGTTTGTATACAAGATAAATCGTCAAGAAACTGGTTCATGACATCTCTGAGCTTTACCAATTTTACGACGGATTGTTTCTGTTCATTCACGATGGTTTGTTTCTGTTCTTCTACGTTGGTTTGTTCCTGTTTATACAATGAATCCTCAGAAGCATCCGCTTTAATATATTCTTCGATCTGTGATTTAATCAAACTAAGTTCCTTATCGAGACCCTTGTGCAGACCTTTGAAAATACAACCCTCCTTCAGAAGTTCCATGTGATAAAAGAAATAGTGAATGCATTTGCCTACATATGTAGCGTTGCGACACGAACATAAAAATTCATCTTTTTCGTTTTTGCCATAACTTCCGTTCGGGTCGCATTGACGAAAGTCGGCAAATGTAACAAATGAGTAATTGATATTACCTTTTCTACCATTATTTAAATAACTGAGATGTCTCCTGAATTTTTCTTTAGCTATATCTTCATTATCTTCTTCATCATCGTATCCAGCAGGCACATTGAAATTATTATATTTAGTTGCACTTCCCACCTGACTATAACCTTCATAAATGTATTTCCTCATATCCTGATACCCAATCTCAGTGTTCTTCTCTTGCTTTTTCTTTTTGATCCTTTGTTTTTCCTTATTTATAAACCATTTTGTAAGCACATCATACGGCTTCCGATGGTCTTTAATATCAAAATGTTGGGAACGATTCATGTGGGGCTCCTTTTCCGATTTCATTTTCTAACAGTCACCACAACCAAATTACACCTTAAGCAAATGACTAGAGGAACATTGGTATTTAACATTTCTTACAATCTACTTCTTCTTGCTTGATTCGAATCCCTTTTTTCGTAGATACCCAGAATCGAAGCTCTGTAATCCAGCGGATAGGCTTTAACGAGCGCATATTCCAAGTCATATTTAACCGACTTCACTGGGAATTCATTGTCTCTGTGTGATTGTACTATTTAATCTTCACAAGAAAACAATAAATTTGAGAATATATAATGCTTCTTTCTAATATAAACTTATATATAGTAACCCTTTAATAAGATATAATCCTTTCTTTTATAGGAGGGCTAGAGACTAGACGTAGTATAGCTTCGCGGTTTTTTGTGTTTATAAAACCATAGATGGTAACAGAGCTAAATTGTAAGAAACAAAAAGCATATCACGTTAAATTTACTAAATCAAAGATGTTTTGAATGCCCATCTATTTGTCCGTCAGTCCCCCTAGTTTCAAGAAATGAAGGGGATATTTATCCACAAAATTAGGCTGTTATAAAGTGAACCCACAAAAAGAATTTTGTTTTTAACAATCTACTACAGCTTGACTCACTAATTATGAAACGATGCTATATTAATATACCCACTCCAGATTTTGCTTTTTACATTTAACAATGATTAGAGATCTTCGGTTTTAGGTGAGATCTATTCAAAACAGCAGCGATCAGAGCTGGCAGCGTTGCACCGTGACGGTCTTTGAAGACACGGATACTCGATAAGACAGCACAAATACCCCTTCCTTTTTACAGGATAGGGGTATACTAGCCGACTAATTGACGTTTATACGAAAGAATCTCATCTTCCAATCGGAAACCAGGAGGAACAGATGGAACGAAGGATATGTCGGGTAGATTCTTAAGTTTTTCGAGTAGTTGTTCTATGACCTGTCTACTATAAGTCATCGAATCCTGCTTATCCGCCGCTGTTATCGTATTTTTGAGACATGCATCAGCTGTGTTCTGTTCGAGAAATAGGTATTGAAGCGGCTCTTTGAATTGCCGCTGAGCGGACATCCGTACCGAAGTGATGCCACTAAACCCATCGAGTCGACTATCGTATCGATAGTTCAAAGATTTTCTCGAAGCGGGAACCAGATAGCGATTGCGGATCTGCGAAGAGATTTCAGCAAAAATGGCCTTGATCTCACGCTGGCTATACACGGATAACGATGAAGCAAACTCATACTCTCTAGTTTCCTTATCCTCAATTTCGTCGCAGCCGGCTGTCACTAGAGCATCGATACCATACTGATTAGCTAGCGCCATCGTACGTATTTTAGTACGTGAACGAAGCTCATCTTTGATAAGGGTCACAACGTGGTTAGGATAAGCTTCCCTCATAAGAAGTTTACTTGAAAGTTTCTTCACTACATATCTGATCTCTCCAGAGCTGGCCGTTTTGAGTAGACGAACCATTTTCGTAAACTCAACGCCATTTTTATAGCCCTCTACCTCTGAGATCATATACTCGTTAAGTACACGGGAAACAAAGTTTGCCTTTCTTTTATAAGTCACCTTTAATGGAATGGGATCATGATACTCCGAAACTTGTTCAACCTTATACAGCTTTGGATTCACGAGAACGAACACTTTTTCAAAGTTTCTACCAGACTTCTCATAAAAGACTTTTGAAAAACACGCCTCATCACCAAAGATGATTTTCGTTCTTAGTGATTCAATCGTGTCTCGGACATGTGTGGTGTTCGCGTGAAGGAATAGAGTTATGTCTTGGTACTGAATATCTGTACTTTTTGTAGAATCGAATACGCGGAAAGATAATTTTTGTTCTGATGCTTTGACGCCTTGTTGTAAGTAAAAAGATAAAAAGATCTTTTGCTCTCTAAGCGTAAGAGAACTGAATGCATCACCAAAGACAAAGGGGTGAGCTTTGATGTGGTAACCGATCTTGCCCGTGCCTTCTTGTATGTAATGTTGTAGCTTTACAGAAAATAAGCCAGCTTCTACATGCTTCTCAATGTTCACAAGACCCAGCTTTTTAAATTTTTCGAAGGATGCATAGAATTGACTTGTGCATACTGGTTGTACAAAATATTCAGTTAAGCGGTCGTAAATATTGGCCAAAGCACGGATATCTGCAATATTCCCTACCGTGTTACAGATTTTCTGTAAAATGATAGCCAGTTGCAGATCCGATTGCGTTAGATGGTGAAGTAAGTACGATCGCTCTCCGCCCGTGGCGTTCACCAAAAAGGTTTCACCTGAGCCATACTGTAACTCGATGTTAAATAGAGCATTCATAAAGGAGACTGAAAGCACAACGGGATCCGTTGGCAGACCTAGTGTAAGACTGCGGCGATTAGCTAAAATCATCAAAACTCACCTCCTTTCATTTGAATATCTCTATTGAAAAC
Organism: Paenibacillus sp. J31R30; assembly: GCF_059692115.1. Taxonomy (NCBI): domain Bacteria; kingdom Bacillati; phylum Bacillota; class Bacilli; order Caryophanales; family Paenibacillaceae; genus Paenibacillus; species Paenibacillus sp. J31R30. Next base: position 75,798 of record NZ_JCAUAV010000019.1, read on the forward strand.
ATGTCGCTCTAATTGGTATAATAAGAAGTAACAAGGCAATAAGAAAGCAAGCCCTCAAGACTCCATTTTTAAAAATGGGATGAGCGCTGATTTTTTTATTTTAGGTTCTTGGTTGCCAGACCAAAGAGCTGGGTAATTCCAACTTAGATTAGACTCCCGAAGGTGGTTCGCCAAAACCACGAATCAGTAACAAATTCGAAGCTTCCAAGCGCCAACTTGGAGGCTTTTTTACTTTGTAAAGGAATCCGAAAAATGGAAAAGATTACTTCCACCTTTCGACAATATCACGAGTTATTCAATTAGGCAATCGGATATGAGGGTATGTTTCACGGGATAACAGGGTACATTTTTTCGGATAACAAGGTATATTTCGGATAACAGGGTATATTTCGAATAACAGGGTATATTTCGAATAACGGGGTATATTTTACCGGATATTAAGGTATATATCAGATAACAGGGTATTATTTTTCGGATAACAAAGTATATTTCGGATAACAGGGTATATTTTTTCGGATAACAGGGTATTTTTTTGCATAATAGTCTATTAAATATATAAAAATATTTTTCAAAATTACTAGGTAAGGGAAATTTTTTTAAAAAAAGACGATCTCAACGCATTACGCTGAGATCGCTCTAGTGAGGATACCGTTCCTCCAAGCTGCTACTTATCATGTATGCAAAACAGTAGTTACCCACCATTCAATGATTTCAATTGGTATGCCAATTTACACACAGGGTAGACCAACATTAGCTGAAATCCTTTTCTTCTTAGCCTAATAAGTTCACTTCACTCTCGTTTGATTCAATTAGTTCACCCTCGTTTAATTCGATTAATTCATGCTCAGACTGAACTGGGTCAAAATAAACAAAGTATTGGTCGCCCATTTTTCTTAGCTTTGGAGATGAAAGTACTTCATAAGAGGCAAACTCTTCAAATGCTCGCATGATAATTGTACGAGCCTTCGACTGGTTTTGATCATCAATTTGGCAGTGTTGTATAAGTCTATCCATCTCGAGCACATATCGATCGCTAGGCGTCTGTAAAACTGATAAAATAAATGGATATAGTGCTTTTGTTGTATTATTTTCAAAGTCATTAAGTAGAAGTAGATTAACATTTGTATATTTGCCAGCCAGCAGGTTTTTATGAATGTCATTAGCAAAAATAATCGTAGCTGAACGCTCGCGCCCTGCTTTCCCATGTAAAGCTAATTTTGCGAAAATATGCTCATATTCGATCCCTTCGCGGATCAGCCCTTGTTCATCCATGTACAGTTCTGTTACGAATGAAGTTGCGTACAGATTATTCAATGAGTTAAGGATATTGGTGTAGTCGCCACCGGAAGGATCGACGATAAACATTTCAGCAGCTAGCTCTTTAAAATCAAACGGGAACTCCTGCAATCTTCCGTTTTTCTGCCAAAGAGAACCAAGGCCAAGTAGTGTCAGTTCATCAAAAGTGTTAAGCAGTTTACCTTTGTCATTCCGATATGAAAGCCGCTTGTAACCATTACGGTATTGTATTAAAACACCATCTTTTTTCAGCTTTTCCAATTTAGACAGAGTTGGATATGATGAGGAGACAAATGGATATTGCACCAACGTATTCTCTAGAGGATGATTTGTATTTCTCTTAATGGCCATTTTTTTCTTTGCCATAGCATTATTGAGAATTCGTACTTTCATATTCAGCAAGCGTAAGTGCTCAAGGTCTTCTTGATGAATGCTTTCGTTGTTTTTTTGTTGTTGTAAGATTTTTTTATCTAGATCTGTTTCTTCGCGTTCCAACTCGAGCGCCGCTTCACGTAATTCAGAAGTATAAAAGTGAATGAGCTTTCCGGTACGAGCGTCCGTTTCGATGACGATCTTTTCATCGATCTCGTCCGAGTGAAGACCTTTCATTTTCATCAGATCCACTTGTGTGAGCAAATAAGGACCTTCCTTATCGATCACTTTCTCTATTTTCTTTTTCATTGTTTGTGGTTTCACCTCAGTAAGGTTTATTACCTTTATTGTACTCTGTAAAGATAGCATCGTCTATGTCACTCCTTAGAAGTGGTTTTAATTACCTACAGGTATGAATTTATTTCTATCGTAAAATAAAGACCACAAGGTACAGATCATTTCCTTGTGAGCTTTGTTTACGATAGCGTTAATGCAGCTGTTCCGATCAACAAAGAATCAAAACATAAATCCAACTTGTCCAGATTGATCCAATGAAACCGCGATCGAATCTTCTGTTACCCTTTTCGTTGCAGTCCACCCGAACGTGTAGATTTACCCATTTCAAAATTCCTCCTGTATTTTATTTCGAATTACCACCAATTTTTGTACGAATTAAGCCACTCGCAATGTACGGCAACTCCGTTTAGCGTAACGTAGTCCTGTCCCCATCAATTTGTATCGGAAGCTGCCGAGATAAGGAAAGTAAACAGGATGTTCCCCTGTAAATAGCAGACTCAATGGAATATCCACGTAAACGAGATCCTTCCCTTGCTTCTCCAGCATGATCGCCTTTTTTGAGTCATACCATGTTGGGAGAATGCGCGGACTACGTATAGATATACCGTTGTTGCGCGTCGTATATAGACGGATTTTTTCACTCGATAGCACCGTTAATATGGCGCACAGCATCTGAAAAATCACAAGCTTCCGCACCACCAAAACCTGTTTTTCGAAAATGAAATTTATATAAGTCATTCCATAACCTCCATTTTGCTTTTAGATTAAACTCTTGCTATCGGAAGCATCCAAAGATTTTTTAATTCAGTAGGAGGTTTAACCACCCGTAACCTTGAAACAATGTTCCAACTTCCTCCTTGGGCATAAAGAAACAGGAGCACGCAAAAAAAACATACGCATCTCGTATGTTCCAATGGTCTCCTGTGAATATGCCCTGTTCAAATGGCTATCAAAAAAATAGATATCCGTCTCCTCTTAGCATTCCAATTCCTCCTCGTTTTTGGGCATAAAAAAACAGGAGAACGCAAAAAACATACGGTGTTCGTATGTTCCAATGGTCTCCTGTGACTACACCCTGTTCAAATGGTTATCTACTAGATATCCGTCTCATTCCTTGCCGAAAATGTAACGACAAGGACAATCAATGTAATTCGTAATATCCACATTATACAACCTAATTGGACTTAAATAAAGAGTTTACTCGCTATTCAACCTCCTCCGGTATATACCTCACTTTGATTGTTCCTTTGCCCGGCTAATATGTTCTGCTCTTTTTCCGATGTCTGTTATGTTTGAGTTTTGAATAATTTCAAAATTCCTTTGAACTTGGTCACTAGTCAGGAATGGTTTATCTGAAGTTGCCCGTATCCGATTTATCTTTCGATTAATAAACTCAGAAAGTTCGGTATCATAAACAATCAGTTCATTGGATTCTATTTTACGCAATTCTGGATCGATACTGAAGCGACATCGCATTGTGAATGAGACTAGTGAAATATAAGTCAGTTCTGAGAATTCATAAAGAACTTGCTCAAGTGCTTTAATGTGTCCATAGTTCTGCTGGTCACCTATATATTGCTGTATGATGCCACGATGGCGGCCATACGCACATCTTTGGGCTTTACTAACGTATAGTTCTTGTCTGCTTGAAAGTTGTTATTGACCGATTTATTCAACAATCCCTCCATAACGGATCCGCCGATTTCACTGAACTCCGCACGATTCACCCAGTCCTTACCGATGACCTGTTCGATCGTTGGTCTACGATGCTTCGGGAGGTTCAGGCAATTTGAAGTTATCCAATGGCATCCGTGAAGCAACGGCATAGCCGCGCCTCCTTCCTGCTGGACTTCCATCCAATAAGGAAACTCTTTAGAGCTGGCGAGATGAAATAAAGTCATTTAATCTATACCTTGAAAACATACAAAATTTTTGCTACCGTTCATTTTCAAATTAGAATTAAATTCATTAATTTAAGTAAACTCCCGTTAAATTTTATCCAGTTGCATTGAAATAAAGTTATTTAATCAAAGTAATTTGTTTACAAATGTTAACATGTTGAGTTATATTTTCTATGTTCTATTTTGGCCAAAGTGCACGTGGTTTCTATTAAATGACTCTAATATTAGAGCCAGTGGAGCATTCCGAAGGGCTAATTTGTACCACACCTATTAAAAATGGCTACCCTCGTTTGAAGGCAGCCATTGAGTTTCGGTTTTCATTGCTGGGATAATTATTCAAGATAAGGAAAATGTCTAGTCAAATATTACTTTTCTTGGTAGAGCGGGTCTGGGAAGTAAGTCGACTCAAAAAGCTTTTCGCCTGTCTCGATAATTTCCGCCCTTTTGTAACGGAAAGTTCATCATTTTCAATTAAATAACTAATTAAACGAATGAACTTAACCATATTTGCCTTGGCAAAGACTAACTTACAACATTTGATGTTTTCTCCCGTTCGGACTAGGAGGCTATTCAATTCTTCATAGACGGCTTTCTTGAGCTTCATTTCTTCCAAGCTGCATTTTAAACGTTTCCATGACTTGAGTAGAAGTGGTGACGGTTTACACTTCATTCCCGGTTTCTCTTTCTTTGGTTTGACCACTTTTATTATCTTAATAATTTTGACTATTTTGATAATTTTACCGGGTTCTCCAATTTCTCCTCGCTCCCCTTTCGGTCCCATTGGCCCTGTTTGCCCTGATCCCGTCGGTCCCGTCGGTCCAGTCTGCCCTGTCGGCCCTGTTGGTCCAGTCGGCCCCGTCAGCCCTGTTGGTCCAGTCGGCCCCGTTTGCCCCGTTTGTCCAGTCTGCCCCGTCGGCCCCGTCTGCCCTGTCGGTCCTGTCGGTCCTGTCGGCCCCGTCGGTCCAGTCGTTCCCGTCGTTCCCGTCGGTCCAGTCGCCCCAGTCTCTCCAGTCGCCCCAGTCTCTCCAGTCGCCCCAGTCGCTCCCGTCGTTCCAGTCGCCCCAGTCTCTCCAGTCGCCCCAGTCGCTCCAGTCGTTCCAGTCACCCCAGTGGCCCCGGTCGCCCCGGTCGCCCCAGTCGCCCCAGTCGTTCCAGTCGCCCCAGTCGTTCCAGTCGCCCCAGTCGCCCCAGTCGTTCCAGTCGCCCCAGTCGTTCCAGTCGCCCCAGTCGTTCCAGTCGCCCCAGTCGTCCCAGTCGCCCCAGTGGCCCCAGTCGTTCCAGTCGCCACAGTCGTTCCAGTGGCCCCCGTCGGCCCCGACGGCCCCGTCGGCCCCGTCGGCCCCGTCGGCCCTGTCGGTCCTGTCGGTCCTGTCAGTCCTGTCAGTCCTGTCGCTCCTGTCGGTCCTGTCAGTCCTGTCAGTCCTGTCGCTCCTGTCGGTCCTGTCGGCCCCGCCGGCCCTGTCGGTCCAGTCGTTCCAGTTGGTCCTGTCAGTCCTGTCGCTCCAGTCGGTCCTGTTGGCCCAGTCGTTCCAGTCGTTCCTGTTGCTCCTGTCGTTCCAGTCGCCCCTGTTGCTCCTGTCGTTCCAGTCGCCCCAGTCTCTCCTGTTGGCCCTGTCGGTCCTGTTGGCCCTGTCGGTCCTGTTGGCCCTGTCGGTCCTGTTGGCCCTGTCGGTCCTGTTGGCCCTGTCGGTCCTGTTGGCCCTGTCGGTCC
>NZ_JCAUAV010000020.1:0-68922 GCF_059692115.1 Paenibacillus sp. J31R30
GATGATGGCGGAAGGGATCCACGCGTTCCCATCTCGAACACGACCGTTAAGCCTTCCAGCGTCGATGGTACTTGAACCGCAGGGTTCTGGGAGAGTAGAACGTTGCCAAGCATTGTTCCCTGATAGCTCAGTTGGTAGAGCACTCGACTGTTAATCGAGTTGTCACAGGTTCGAGTCCTGTTCGGGGAGCCATTTAATTTTTACACATCAGGCCTTTTCATGGAGAGGTGTCCGAGCTGGCCGAAGGAGCACGATTGGAAATCGTGTAGGCGTCACAAGCGTCTCGAGGGTTCGAATCCCTCTCTCTCCGCCATAAGAGCTTTTACATAAGAAAAAGCCTGTTTACGAGGCCCGTTGGTCAAGTGGTTAAGACACCTCCCTTTCACGGAGGTAACAGGGGTTCGAGTCCCCTACGGGTCACCATTTTCATATCCCATGGAGGCTTAGCTCAGCTGGGAGAGCATCTGCCTTACAAGCAGAGGGTCGGCGGTTCGATCCCGTCAGCCTCCATCATCTTTCCTTATGCAAGACTTGATTTAATAGGAAACGTGACTTATACTTAATGACGCGGGGTGGAGCAGCCCGGTAGCTCGTCGGGCTCATAACCCGAAGGCCGCAGGTTCAAATCCTGCCCCCGCAACCAAATAATGAATGTGGAGCTGTGGTGTAGTGGCCTAACATGCCTGCCTGTCACGCAGGAGACCGCGGGTTCGAATCCCGTCAGCTCCGCCATTTTTTATTACTAAACATGAGTCATTAGCTCAGTTGGTAGAGCACCTGACTTTTAATCAGGGTGTCGTAGGTTCGAATCCTACATGACTCACCATTTGCCTTATTTACAGCATGCGCGTATGGCGGAATTGGCAGACGCACTAGACTTAGGATCTAGCGGGCGACCGTGGGGGTTCAAGTCCCTCTACGCGCATCCAAACAAACAGAAAGAGCTTTCTTTCATCCTTTAACGAGGATTGAAGAAAGCTCTTTTTTCGTACACGTTTATCTAATTTTTGGTTGACATTGATTATTATTATCACTAATATCAAGAGTAGTGATGTACGTGAAAAGGCGGGGGGAGATCGCAATTGAAAACGATTAAATACTGCTGCAGAAATGAGAAATTCGGATCCAAACAAATATATAAATCCATTAAGAATGAATTCCCTGATTTGAAGCAGAAGAAGAAAGACTGCCTCGGCAATTGCAGACATTGTAAGAAGGAATGTATTGCGATGATCGGGAAGAAGAAGCTGCTTTGCGCGGAGTCACCTGACCATTTATATGCGCAGATTAAAGAAATAATCTCGACATCTAAGGCGAAAAGCGTGACGGCATGAACCTGGATCTACTAAAATTGTTACTTCCGTTTGTATTTCTATGCACAATTCTGGTAATCTTGTATGTATGGGGAATTCGCAACAGATAACCATACAGAAAGGTGTGTGCACAGATGTTAAACGATACACTAACCGAAGCGCTCAATGAGCAGATGAATTATGAGTTTTACTCCGCGCACGTCTACTTGGCTATTGCTGGTTATTGCGCTGCGGAAAGCTTGGACGGGTTCTCGAACTTTTTTAAAGTACAAGCCGAAGAAGAGAAGTTTCATGCAATGAAAATTTTCAAATTTATAAATGACCGCGGGAAAAAGGTTAATTTTGAAGGCATGAATACGCCAGTGAATCAGTACGAGTCGATTTTGGACGCTTTTGAGCATGCATATCTGCATGAGCAAGAAGTGACCAAACGTATTTACCACTTATCTGACTTAGCGTTGAACGATCGAGAGCATGCGACGATGCAGTTCTTGAAATGGTTCATTGATGAGCAGGTAGAGGAAGAAGCGATGTTCGACAGTATTATTAATAAATTGAAACGCATTGATAAAGACAGCAATGCTTTCTATATGTTGGATGCTGAATTTGCACAACGCTCGTTTACCCCACCGGCTGCGGAATAATTACATATCCTTTTAGAGACAAAAACTTACTTGTTTCGCATAGTTGCGACAGTAAGTTTTTTCTGTTTGTTGACATAAGAGTGTCAGGGTTTATTTTGTATACTCGAAGAAAAAAGAAGGGAAGTGCATTCATGGATAAATTAGATTTAGCCAAAACGCATAAAGCCTATTACACCGCTCCAACAAAACCACAGTTGGTTGAATTCGAACCTATCTCTTATGTTGCTATTGTGGGGAAAGGAGATCCCAATGGTACCACCTTTGCTAACGCCACAGAAGCGCTATACACGGTCGCATACGGTGTTAAGGGCATTTATAAGAAACTGGAGCAAGACTTCACTGTAGCGAAGCTAGAAGGGCAGTGGTGGGTGGATGGCGATCCAAGAACTGCGCTAGAGGTACCGAGGGAAGAATGGCATTGGAAGCTGTTGATTCGTATGCCGGCGTATGTCACTGCTGAGGACGTGGGAGAAGCGCGTCGAGCTGCCGCTACCAAGAAGAAAGAGCTTAAAGTCATCTCCAATGTTGCGTATGAAACTTTGCATGAGGGACGCTGTGTCCAGATGCTGCACGTGGGTCCATATGCGACAGAACCGGAAACACTGGCTCAGATGGAGCATTTTATTGAACAAAATCAGCTCAACTATTGTGGACTTCATCATGAGATTTACTTGTCCGATCCGAGGAAGACAGAGCCGGTGAAATTGAGAACGATTTTGAGATATCCGGTTCAAGCGATAGAAGTGGTGAAGGGGTGATTTTTGCTGTAAAATAGAACATAATGTCGAATTGTGAGCACGGGGAGGGATTGCGGATGCAAAAACGTAACATGACTTCGATTGGACAAGCCGGGGTTGTTCTTATCATTTGGCTTGGGTTGATGTATCCTGCCCCCGCTGCTCATGCTTCATGGTTGGATCGGGTCAAAGAGATCTATCAACTACCAAGTAATGTTGAGCAGATCCAGAAGGATTATGAAGCTACGAAGCAGCAATTAGAAGAACAAAAGGACAAGCTGTCGGAAGCTGTCCGGCAGTCCCAAGAGATCGAAGATCGTCTCCTGAGCCAGAACGAAGCGCTTAAGAAGGATAACGAGCAATTGCAAGAGCGATTGAAAGCGATGGAACAAGTTGCGCTGGATAAAGACAAACGCAATCGAAAAATAACCTACATGATGATTACCGCAGCTGCGCTTGTTGTAGGTTATTTTTTACTCGGGCGCGTGTTTCGCATTATCGTCTGGCGTAGGAAGAAGCGCGGCATGCGTTAGCAGGTAGGGATGAGGAGGGTATGTGTATGGAGGTCATCTTTGAAAATGTGAGCTTACAAGCAAGGATGGCTACACTTCAGCTTGAGCAAGGTGAGTCTGTGCATGTACTGCATCCCAACCAAATTGTAGCGTTCCAGGGGATGCCAGAGCTTAGAGAAGATGCCTTAATGAAGCTTCCCGGTATGTATAGGAAAAAGCGGTTGATTCAATCCCGTGTAAGAGGGCCAGGACAATTGCTGATGGGGCTCCCAGAAGCCTATAGCTTGGCTGTAGTGCCTTTGGAAGCCGAAGATGACCTTTTGTTTGAGTTTCGTCATGTCTTGTTCTATACGGAAGGTGTGACATTCACAACGCATTTGCAAAGCGTCAAGAATTCCTTGATCACGCAAGATCTTGTTAAAATGCAATTTCATGGCCCCGGTACGCTAGGCTTATTAACAGCGGGTCCTTTGCATCAGATGGCTTTAGATCCTAAGCAACCTTTGTATATTGATGTTAACTGTCTTGTAGCTTATCCGCGGCAGGCCAAGCTGCGCCTTTGTGTATATGGTAACACATTGGCTAGCCAGCATATGAACTATCACTGGGAGATCACTGGCCATGGGCATGTGCTCATGCAGCCTTGTAAGCCTGATCCCAAATTAGATGAGCATATGAAATCGGATAGCTTGCTGCGACGCATTGCTCGTGAAGTGCTGCCATTTGGCGGCGTTTTCATTAAATAATAAAAAGAATGAAAAAATAGTTGCATTTGTTACGAATACCTGATATATTATTCCTTGTCGCCTCAGAGAAACACTTGCTGAGCGAGTAAGAAAAACCGTATGCGGAAGTGGCTCAGCGGTAGAGCATCGCCTTGCCAAGGCGAGGGTCGCGGGTTCGATCCCCGTCTTCCGCTCCAATATTTGCGCCCTTAGCTCAGCTGGATAGAGTATTTGACTACGAATCAAAAGGTCGGGAGTTCGAATCTCTCAGGGCGCGCCATTTACACTTTATCTACACTACGGGACGTAGCTCAGCTTGGTAGAGCACCTGCTTTGGGAGCAGGGGGTCGCATGTTCAAATCGTGTCGTCCCGACCACTTTAGATTTTTTTATATGCGGGCGTAGTTTAATGGTAGAACTTCAGCCTTCCAAGCTGATCGCGCGGGTTCGATTCCCGCCGCCCGCTTAAATAAATAAGATCACCTTCGGGTGGTCTTTTTTATTTAAGCTAGGATGGGAAGAGAGCCCGAAGATGGTTCGACCGTCCGTACACACATCTGAGCATAGGCTAAATAGGACGAGCGTCCAAATATACCACTAGTTGCTTCCGTAGGAAGCCTTATAATAAGCATTTGGAGTATTCCCGCCGCCCGCTTACAAGCAAGAGAGACCACCTTCGGGTGGTCTTTTTCTTATTTTCAATAGACGCTTCTGTGCGCGTGGGCTAAAATGGTGGAAAACAGTAGAAGGAGTTTGGCCAACATGAACGCTATTGAAAATCGTATTCAGGGGTTGCATCAGTTTCGGCCGGAGCTAACGGCGCCTGCTGATCTGGCTGCATTCTGGGTGAGGACATGCGAGGAGGCAACTCGCAAGATATCCTATACGAGGGAGCAGGTGGAAGCTCCTTTCGTACAAGCGGTAGTTAACAAAATTGTATTAGAGGGCGCTGAAGGGACACCCATCCATGCCTGGCTGATGCTGCCTCATGCGGAATCTAGCCTCAAGAAGGCTCCCTGTGTTGTCACGTTCCCCGGCTACACGGGCTCAAAGGGAAAACCCGAAGATCATGCAGCTTGGTTGCTTATGGGGTATGCGGTTCTTGCGGTTGATGTACGCGGGCAAGGTGGAGATAGCGGGAACACGCTGCCTCAGGAGTACGGAATGACGAAAGGTTGGATTACACAGGGTATCCTGGATGCAGAGAAGAGCTATTATCGCGCGGTCGCGATTGATTCACTACGCGCTGTGCGTTGTGCTATGGAGCAGCCTGAAATCGACAATGAACGGGTATTCGTTTTCGGTGGAAGCCAAGGTGGCGGACTTGCGCTGCTCATAGCTGCACTCGAGAAGCGCATTCGAGCAGTAGTTGCCCATGTGCCTAATCTATGTCATATGGATATGGGCATTTTGCAATCCGTCAGCTCCCTTAGTGAGGCTGCTGATTTCGTTACAAGATTCCCAGACCGCTTGTCGGACGTTCTGAAGACATTATCCTATTTTGATATTATGAACTTAGGGGATCGTATTGGGCAGCCCGTACATGTGAGTGTAGGTCTGAAGGATTTGACCTGCTTGCCTGAGACTATTTTTGCTGCCTATAATCGGATCTCGTCTGAGAATAAATCGATTGAGGTTCACCCATTCATGGGACATGCGTTACCAGGGGGCTTTCATACTGCGGCACATGCTTTTTTCTCAAAATGGTAAGGTATTGCATGTTCAGAAGGTAATGTTGGATACCCTACTAGGAAAGGAGATGCCAACGATGGAGTTAGTTGATTCATTTGAAGATGTATTCGAACTGATGGAATCCGCTTTTCCTGTGACGGAGATAAGAACATATGAAGGGCAGCGAGCGCTCCTAGCTCATCCTAACTACCGAATTGATGTCGAGAGAGATGCTCAGGGACAATTGCTTGGCTTTTTGGCAAGTTGGAACTTCGGAACGTTCCGATTTGTGGAGCATATCGCAGTCCATACCGCGATTCGGGGCGGAGGGGTAGGCAAACGTATGCTGACGACTTATATGGGCAGCGCTGCAACGCCTATCGTACTTGAAGTCGAGCCGCCGAATACGTCAGATGCCAAGCGGAGAATTGAATTTTATGAGCGGTGCGGCTTTCATTTGAACCTATTTCCTTATGCGCAGCCTCCTCTCAGAGAAGGGCAACCGGAATTACCTCTCCACATCATGAGTTATCCTCGTCCGCTGACGGAAAAAGATTTTAGGCCCTGCAAGAACACTCTGTACGCAGAGGTATATAGGCAGTAAATATAAGGGCGCCCCAGGGTCAATAATCTCTGGAGGTGCTTTTGTTCATGTGTCACAGCTCGAAAAGGAAACACTTACCACCGCGCAAAGGTTGTCAGGCCAAAACGAACTATGCTAGTCTAACATAGACAAAAAATGCCGAATCGCGGAGCATCAAAAGCTCCGGTACGGGGGACTTCTTTACTTGGGGTGAATGGATGCTCAGTTAGTCTTAGGCTAATGGAGCGCACTAGGGAAAACCTCTTCCCGAACCCGTCAACTAACCTCGGAGGCTTCAAGGAGGACAATGTTTTGAAACTTTTTACAAAAAGTGTTATTTGCTCATGCGTTCTTGTGGGTGCAGCCATCTCCATGTTCAACGCTCCATCAGCACAAGCGTCGACAGACACCTCTTCGGTGAAGGTTCAAGTCAATGACGAATTGGTGCAATTCCCTGAGGTACAGCCGTTTATTGACACGGAAGGTACACTACAGGTGCCATTGCGCGTACTGTCGGAGAAGTTAGGCTATCAAGTGGGCTGGGCGAAGCAAGGCGATGAAGTTGTCGTTACGTTGAAGAACGAGGAGCAGGCGATTCAACTAACAACGGACGAAGAGCAAGCGGTTGTCAACAGTAAGTTGGTTGAATTAGAGAGCAGTCCGACGTTGGTTAAGGGAAGCACGTACGTTCCTTTGCGTTTTGTAACAGAGACGTTTGGATCTGCAATTGCGTGGAATGATGCGAATAAAATCGCCATCGTGGAAGAGGACGGTAAGTCCCACAAGCCAGCTTGGATTGCACCGCCACCAGCAGCAAAGGTCGTTCAGCCAAGCGTATCGGCTCAAATTATCCAAGCAGCTACGACTTTTAAAGGAACGCCTTACCGATGGGGTGGAACTACACCCAAGGGCTTCGATTGCTCTGGATTCGTTCGCTATGTGTACGAGGCCAAAGGCATCGAATTGCCGCGCACCTCTGTGCAGATGTATGATCAAGCGGGTGCAAGAGTGACGGATTTAAAAGAAGGAGATCTTGTATTCTTTGCTTCAGGCATCGTCAATCATGTGGGCATCTATGTGGGAAATAATCAATTCATTTCCTCAACGACGTCCAGAGGTGTAGTGGTCGATAGTCTCGCTAGCTCTTACTGGAGCTCCAGATATGTAGGCGCAAAACGCGTTCTTTAAGCCAACGACTAACACAAGTAACAGCAAGGTTGTTCAAGAGCATATGTTCGTCATGTCTTTCACAATGGGAAGCATGGCGGGCAGATGCTCTTTTTTTGCTCGAATATCTGCGATTTTTATCGAATTTTTGAGAATAATAGCCTATAATGGAAAAATGGTTGGAAGAAAGTAGGTGACGCGTGCGACATGCAAGTTAGTGTCTTGAAAAGCTGGTTTCATAAAATTAAATTGTCGGGTCGAGCAGATCGCATGTATAGCGTAGAAACGGGTCCTGCCATACCGGAAGATATCCGGAAAGTGATTGGGCATTTTTTTCAAACCTATAACCATTTCAAAGGGGCAAGGCAATTCCAAACGGATACGTTTATTAAAGAAGTATTCTACGCGACCAAGCAGGATCCGAAGGATCAGCGCTCCATAGATGAGATGGAAGCGTATATTCATAGCAAAAATACAAACCGCTTGCGACTGAAATCGTACATCATCGATGAGTATTTACGCATTGGTGAGAAGGTGTGTATGATCGGTGTGACGCGAGAGTTTAGCAATGCGCATCGAAATCGTGTGCTTTATTTTATCGTGAATGAGGAAGGGACTTGGCGGTTTCATCATATCGTGAGATCCCACCATGGCAAAATTCTTGAGAAGTTTCAGGTGAAGGATCAGGTTGGATTTGTAGTTGGAGATGATAAAGTAGCACTACTCTTTCTTACACATGCCGATTCTGCAGACGCTTCCACCTATATGTTGGGTGATTATGTCCATACGGAAGGCTATCTGGAAGTGGAGCAAGAGGTAAGCGGGCAGCTCTATTATCGAATTGTGCGGATGAACCGTGTTCATTAGTTGTTGACTGATCAGTACAATCAAGCAGCAATGAATAGGCTTTGCTCTGTTGAGTAACGCTTATTTGGTGTGCGCAAATGAAGTGCTTAAGTGGACATGTGCCACCTCCATATGAAAGAATAGAAAATATTATTCATCAGGTGAAGCGAGATGTGTACATGCCTGAAAGGGAGGCGAAAATGGAGAAAGACCCCATAGAGCTGCAGGAGCAGTTTTGGAAAAAGGTGAATGGTCAGGAGTTAGGACAGTATCTGCAAAAGATTGCCTTGAGCAATGAGCTGGATCCTCAGAGGCTGGCCTTTGTTTGTATTGGAACAGATCGTTCAACAGGCGATTCTCTGGGACCGATTGTCGGTAGTAAACTTGCAGAGCTTGGATATCCATATGTCATTGGAACGTTGGCGGCACCCTGTGATGCCAGTAATTTGGCGTTGCGTTTGCAGGAAATTCCACCGAATGTCGTGGTTATTGCGATAGATGCTTGTTTGGGGCAAAAATTGAGTGTTGGTTTGTATCAGTTGTCGAATCAGCCTTTGGCTCCTGGAAAATCAGTGGGGAAGGTACTGCCACCCATTGGTGATTACACGATTGCGGCGATCGTGAATGTGGATGGACCTAGACAGTATAATGTACTGCAAACGACTTCGTTATATCATGTGATTAAAATGGCGGACGAAGTAACAAGTGCCATTACCTATGCAATTCCTTTGTAGCTGAGGGGCAACAAAGAGGAAAGATCGGAGTGATAAGTGAGTGATAGGACCAGGTGGACCAGGGGGAATGGGGCGGCTTTCCGACCGGAATCGTCCGAAGGCGAAGTTGAAGGATGTATCGATACGCAGGATTTTGTTTTTGTTCAAAAGGTATTGGGGACAGCTCTTGGTGATTATCGGCTTGGCGCTGCTTGCGGCAGTGATCGGGTTAGTCCCTCCCTTAGTAATGAAGGAAATTATTGATACAGCAATTCCACAGGGGCGTGTCCAGCTATTGTCTGTGATGGCGCTGCTGTTAATTCTGCTGCCTGTGCTGAGCGGTGTGCTTGGCGTGTGGCAAAACCATCTCAATACCAAAGTAACCCAAGGGGTTATTCGGGATTTGGGACAGTCGTTGTTTCACAATTTACAGCGGCAATCGATGGCTTTCTTCACGGACGCGCGCTCTGGGGAAATTGTTCAGCGGATCACTGGGGATGTGCAATCCGTGCAGAGTGTAGTGACCTCGATCGTTGTATCCTCGATCACGCAGATCGTGATTGTCTTCACGACGATTGGCATTTTGTTTGCGCTCGATTGGAAGCTGGCGATCATATCGGTGCTCATCCTTCCGCTTTTCGTGCTGCCTGTGAAAAAGGTGTCCAAGCTGAGGAAAGCATTGCGGCTCGAAACGCAAAAAGTGCGCTCAGACATCACCTCGCAGCTGAATGAGAACTTCGGTATATCGGGTGCGTTGTTGACGCGGATTTTTGGCAGAGAGAAACAGCAAGAGCAGGAATTCACGAAGATGAATCAAAAGGTGATGGATCTTGAGCTGCGGCTCAATCTAGTCGGCCGTTGGTTCGGGATGGCAACAAGCACGCTAGGACCATTAGGCACAGCTATTATTTATATCTATGGCGGCTACTCTGTCATCCAGGGGGATATGACCTTAGGCTCAATCGTTGCGTTCACGGCGTATTTGGGGCGGTTGTATATGCCTGTAGGGACACTATTGAACCTACAAGTAGAAGTTGCGACGGCGCTGGGGGTATTTCAGCGGATTTTTGAGTATCAGGACATGGTTCCTGATGTCATGGATGCTGAGGGCGCGCGCCAGCTAGGGCCGGTGGCGGGGCGTGTGAGTTATAAGATGGTGTCTTTTGCTTATAAGACTGGGGATTCGGGGCGGAAGGGGAGCCTGGAGGATAAAGTCGAAGTAGGGCGGAAGAAGAAGCTGGAGGATCAGGGCGAGGTAAAGCGGAAGACGAGCCTGGGGGATAAAGGCGAAAAGCTAGTGCAGTATGCGCTGCGCGACGTCACCTTCGAGGCGCAGCCTGGTGAAATGGTCGCACTCGTTGGACCTAGCGGCGCCGGGAAGTCGACGCTGATCGGCATGATCGCGCGGCTGTACGACCCGACGGCCGGTGTCGTTGAGGTCGACGGCGTCAACGTCCGCGACGTGGGGTTAGCGTCATTGCGCGCGCAGATCGCGTATGTGACGCAGGAGTCTTTTCTGTTCCACGCGACGATTGGCGACAACCTGCGCTTCGCGCGGGAGGACGCTACGCGTGAGGAGATGGAGGCCGCTTGTCGGCAGGCCTACATCCACGATTTCATCGTGTCGCTCCCCGAAGGGTACGACACGATGGTTGGAGAGCGCGGCCACCGGCTCTCCGGTGGCGAGCGACAGCGGATCGCGATTGCTCGCGCGATCCTGAAGCGACCGCGCATCCTCATCCTCGATGAGGCGACGTCGCACTTGGACTCGGAATCCGAGTCCTATGTGCAGGCGGCGCTCGAGGAGCTGATGCAAGGGCGCACGACGCTCGTGATCGCGCACCGGCTCTCGACGGTGCTGGCCGCCGATCACATTCTGGTGATCGAGGCGGGCAGCGTCGTGGAGCGGGGCACGCATAGCGAGCTGCTCGCACTGGAAGGGCTGTACGCGCGGCTGTACAGCACGCAGTTCGCGAAAGCTGCCGAGGAGGCAGCGAAGTAGCGGATTGCTCTTGCCGTCATAAAGTTACCTAACGCCACTATCCCCTTCGCTCAGTTCAGCAAGAGTAGATCCATATTCTGAGCCAGTGGGATAGTGCCCACAATCTTAGGTGTTAAAAGAAAGAATCGCCCACTGAATGGGCGGAAACACAGAATTTAACGCCCGAAAAGGGCCTTAAAGCAGAGCGGGACGCCTTCGGTGCACCAAATAGCGCTCCAAAAGGGCGCTAAAAGCGAGTATCGCCCACCGAATGGGCACAGGCAGCTTGCTCGCTTATCAGCGAAAAAAAGGGATATTCCCCCAGGTCAATGGACCGAGGGGAATATCCCTTTTTGTTAACGTTCCGTTACTCAATTACTCCACCCGAACGTTCGCCTGAGGGCTAGCCGCTCCTACGCTGGAGCTGCCATTGCTGGCGATTTCGCTGTCATCACTTTGGGCCAAAGTGGCTGGATCCAACTTGGCTCCTTCACGCAGTAAGTAACCGAAAAACATGACATAATACGAAACGATGATGAAGAAGACACCGGCGGTGACGGGATCTTTTGTAAACTGAGAGAAATCAGCAGGAGAGATGTTAGTGGTTGATCCCGTGGAGATCGCAATAGCTGCGTAACGATACGCAATGCGGCCTAGAAATAGAACTAGGACGGTGACCTCGATCCACAGATGTGTGCGATAGTACCAGCCATCACTCCGATGCTCGAAGCGGGTATGACGAATCGCAGTTCGTCCGAGCAAGGCGCCGCCTGCAAGGCCGATCAGATAGCCGATGAAATGGATGGGATGAACGAAGCCAAGGAGGAAAATGATCATCCCGAATAGGCTGAACAGCGACAGACGAAAGGTGAGTCTGCCTCGCGAAAGCTTTTGAAAACCAATGGTGCGCTTCGCCCGTCGATAAATAAAAAAACCAAAGATCAGAAAGGGAATCACATAGTGTAATGTGTCCTGCATGGGGAAGCACCTCCAAACCTGTCATTGTATTTCCTCATTGTAGCAAATTTGGACGGTCCGTCGTGAGAAATGTTATTCCGTTTACAAAATTGTGTCATACACTTAATAGTAGCTCGATAAACTTACTATTACACACTCAAAGTGCCGCAAGGAGTTGACGGTAAATGGCTCTGATCACTCATGTTAATGTATGTAATGAAGTTAATGAAATTTACTGTTGTCTTCGTAATAAAGTTGTGAAGCTGGACGCGCAGCAGAAAGAGCAGTTTTGCAAAGGCTGTAAAATGTTCGCAGGTAGTGCAGTGGGCTACGAACGAGGTGTTTCCTGTGTGTGGGAGGATTTGCGAATCATAAGTAATCCGCATGTGATCTTAGATCCAGCCCAGGAGTTTAAAGATAATCAAATTCGACAAGTGCCGCCCGAGGGTCCGGCCTTATTTGTATATACACCCAGATGGTAAAACACGTACTGTTTGATTTTGACGGGACACTTGTCGATTCTAGGGCACTGCTGGTTAAGCTCTATAATGAAATGGCCAGCCAATATCGTTTCCGCCCCATTCGTGAGCAGGACTTGGCCCCTCTACGTTCGATGTCCATTTCTGAGCGGGTAGATCGGTTAGGGGTGCCGGTGCTCCAAATTCCGAAGCTCATGGTGGCAGGACGACAGCTGTATCACGAGAATATTCGATCGCTGCAAATCGTGCCTGGGATGAAGGAGGTTATTGCGAAGCTCTCCACACAAGGAGTCAAGAGCTCGATCCTTTCTTCCAACTCTGAGGCGAATATCCGATTATTCCTGAGGAAAAACAAGCTGGAGGGTGCGTTTAAGGAGATCATTTCAGCGAAGCATATTTTCGGCAAACACCACTCCATTCGCAAAGTGATGAAGCAATGGGGAACCACACCCACGCGCATGATTTATGTTGGTGATGAATTGCGGGATATTGAATCATGTAAGAAATTAGGTGTGCCTATCGTGGCTGTGACATGGGGATACGATTCCCCACAACTACTGCTTAGTGGAAATCCGGATCACATGGCAAACACGCCTGCAGAGCTGTATCGAACGTTAACGAGCTTAAGTTGATGTTGAAAAAGATACAAGAGCCGCCACAGCGTTAGAGGACTGGGGGGCTTTTCACGCTGCGCAGAATTAGCTGTTCACTATTCTTTTCAAGTAATATAAAGAGGTGAAGGTTGAAGCCAAAAAGGCGAGGGGAGCGGTAACATGTTATTTTATTCCATTATCCTAGTGATTACGGCTGTCGATCAGCTGTCCAAGATATGGATACGGTCGGTGTTGGAAATTGGGGAGTCTATGCCTTTTTATAAAGATTTCATTTCGTTTACGCATTATCAAAATAGCGGGGCAGCAGGCAGTTCGCTGCAGGGATGGGCTCCCGTATTAGGCATATTGGCTGTTCTTATTGTTGCAGGTATATGGTGGTACCGCAGACAGGGGGGACTTCCAAATCCTCTAAAACAAAGCGCGGCTGCGCTCCTGGTCGGTGGAGCCATTGGTAATGGCATAGAGCGGCTTCTATTCGGGAAGGTCACGGATTTCATCGTCTTTCGATCAGGAAATGGCGTGATGAATTTAGCTGATATTGCGATTAATTTGGGTGTCGTGCTTTACTTGTTGGACATGCTGTTGACTCAAAGAGGTAAAGGAAAAGAAAAAACGAGAAACCCTCAAATTTCGTAGGTATAATAGCCCTTAAATCAATAGTTGGTATAGATCAAAAGAACTATTTGTGGTATCCTTCAAGTAGGAATACGAAAGTGGAGGGATAATCACATGAAAGTCGATCGACAAATACTTGTTGATGAGTTTTTTGCGATGATTCGAAAGTTGAACCGCACGGGTTCCGATATTATGCATGTGAGGGAATTTTTCTGGCGATCCTCAGAAATTCGCGGATTTATCCCGCCGACTGTTGAGTTTATGACGGTTCTCAAAGCGTATAATGCGGTACTTTTTCACGAGTTTCGTAAATCACTTGTGCCACATACCAGTATGCATATTTTAGCTAACGTACATATGGAAGCTGGAGATGCGCTGGTTAGTCTAGGTATCACAAGTTTGGAAGAGCTCGAATTAGCGGTTAAAGGCAGGATATTGACGAAAACACAACAAGTTGTCAGCTAAAGGCTATAAATATGCCGATGCTGGTATTTTCACATAGTATAAAAGCCCAAGCGAAGAAGTATGTCGCTTGGGCTTTATTCTTGGTATTAGTCTTCCTTCTTCTGCTGAAGGGCTGCGAGGAGCTTGTCGGCCAGTGAGTTGCCAACCCCGGATTGATCCGAGAACTTCTCGATCAGCTGACGGTTCGCTTTGGCATTTGCCTTGCGTCCTCCACTCGTAGAATCACCATCGATTTTCTCAACGACATTGCAAGGGCGACATTGAAAGTATTTACCTGCTTTGCCCGTGTGAATTTCCATCTTCTTGTGGCACTGCGGGCACCGATGGTTTGTTAATTGCCCATCAGCTTCTCGTTTATAGGAGCATTCACGGCTGGAACATACCAGATAACGTCCTCGTTTGCCTTTGACTTCCTGGAGGAATTCACCGCAATCAGGACATTTGCTGCCGGTTAAATTATGCGGTTTATAAGCGGCTGAGCTGTGTTTCACTTCGTCAACCAGCTCAGCTGCTTTCTTGCGGATACCGCTAAGGAAGGCATCCATGCTGCCTTTGCCTTTGGAGATGCGTTCGAGCTCCTGTTCCCAGCGTGCAGTAAGCTCGGGAGAACGAAGCTCCTCGGAAGCAAGCTCGATGAGCTGTGTGCCCTTGCCGGTAGGGATGAGCAAGGAGCCTTGGCGTTCGATCGTGTCGGAGGACACGAGCTTCTCGATAATATCTGCGCGAGTCGCAGGTGTGCCAAGACCGAATTTTTCCATCTGCGATAGCAAGGAAGCCTCATTATGGCGAGAAGGTGGCTTCGTCTGACGGCTGATCTGACGGACGTTGCGAGCAGTTACCGCGTCTTTCTCAGACGCTTGTGGCAGCAGCTGACTCGCATCGTCTTCGGAATCATTGTCTTCCCGATCCGGATCGGTGAAATCGGTGGCGCCATAGACCTCTTTCCAGCCAGCTTGCTTCACGACTTTACCGGAAGCATAGAGCTTTTCGCCAGCGATCTCGATCGTTAGCTTCGTTTCATCATAACGGCAAGGACCGCTGAATAAGGCTAGGAATCGGCGAAGAATCAGATCGTAGAGTCGGCGTTCATCTGCGCTTAAAGTAGCGAGTGAAATCGCTTCTCCCGTTGGGATAATGGCATGATGATCACTAACCTTAGAATCGTCGACGATTCGTTTTGTGATGGTCAGCGGCTTACGGATAAAAGGTGCGGCAAGCGCCGCATAGGGGCCAATGGCAGCCCCTTTCAATCGGCCGAGCAGGGTCGGTACCATATCTGAGGTCAAATAACGCGAATCGGTTCGCGGGTAGGTGACCAGCTTATATTGCTCATAGAGCCGTTGAAGGACATTCGACGTCTGTTTGGCAGAGAAGCCGAATTTGCGGTTCGCATCGCGCTGCAGCTCGGTCAAATCATAAGCCAGCGGATGAGGTATCTGCTTCTCGGTCTTATTCACCTGCACGATGCGGCCGCTCTGGCCGTGCAGCTTCGCCTTCAAGGCATCGGAGCGCTCGCGGTCAAAGATGCGCGAGTCGCCGGTCTTCGGGTCCCGCCACTGGGCGCGGAAGGACCCGAGCTCGGCTTCGATCAACCAGTAGTCGACGGACCGGAAATCACGGATTTCCGCCTCACGGTTGATCATCATAGCCAGCGTGGGCGTCTGTACACGCCCAGCGGATAACGACGCGCCGAACTTGCTGGTCAGCGCGCGGGTTACGTTGAGGCCGATCAGCCAATCGGCCTCGGAACGGCAGACGGCTGCTTGATACAGCCGGTTGTAGTCCGTGCCAGGCTTCAGCTGCGCGAAGCCTTCGCGAATCGCCTGATCCGTCTGCGACGAGATCCAAAGCCGTTTGAACGGCTTCTTCCAGCGGATCAGCTCCATAATCCAGCGCGCGACGAGTTCGCCCTCGCGCCCCGCATCGGTTGCTATGACCAGCTCGGACAGGTCACCACGACGGCTGAGATGCTCGATGGCACGAAACTGCTGCGACGTTTCTTTCATGACTTTGAGCTTCATTTTGCCAGGGATAATGGGCAGATCTTCCAGGTTCCAGGTCTTGTACTTGGGATCGTAATCATCGGGCTCAGCGAGCGTAACGAGATGGCCGAGCGCCCAAGTGACGACATATTTGGCACCTTCAAAGTGGTGTTTTTGCTTCTGGTTACAGCCAAGCACGCGAGCAATTTCTTTGGCGACACTTGGTTTTTCGGTCAATACGAGAATTTTCATCGGGTTAACTACCTCTTTTCTACTTACCAAATAGCATAAGCGAAAGGGTCCAACTTTTCAAACCAACGAATTTACGAAATATTCGCGTGTTTATGCCGGAAATCGACGGTATCTGTCTATTTTTGTCTGAATATAGAGTATACTGGATATATATAGAAATAAGAGGGGGGAAACCTCGATGGGGCCTATGTTTTCTCTTTTTTCCAATCATACGATTAAAACAAGGCTTCAACTCTGGATAAGCGCAATCATTTTGTTGTTAGCATTTTCGATCATTGTTCCTTTTTATTTCATTGAGAAGGGAAATCGGTTAGAAGAATCAGGCGTCCAACTCAAACAAATGATTACCTTGCAGAGCTTATATATCGAACGCTGGAATCAAGAAAAGTTGGATGCGATTAAACGGTTCGCGCTCTCCGATAATGCGAAATTTCATAGGATTGGCGATTTGAAGCGGGAGTTTCAAGATTATGCGAAGGTGAATTCGGAGTTTTATTCCATAACCTTTGTTGAACCGGATGGCTATATTCGCACAGAAACGAGCCAGATCTATGTGGGAGATCGTCAGTACTTCCTTCGGGGGAAGGAAAAGAAAGACTACGTCTCTGGTGTCGTGATGTCCAAAGAAAATGGGGTGCCTGTCATTACGTTCTCATCTCCTGTCACTGGCGATCATAATGACTTCAAAGGGATCGTGCTCGGCATCATCACGCTGGACATGTTGAATAAGTTGATGGCACAGCTAAGCTTCGGGGAAACCGGTGAAGTCTATGTGCTGGATGGGCAAGGTAATATTGTTACTGCCTCCAAGCATGCTGAGAATCGTGCGATTACACAGGGGATTACGTCGGACATTTATCAACGTTCTTTGACGAATAGTAAAGATCAGAGTGCGTATATTGGTTTCCGTGGTGAGCGTGTTTATGGTCAATACAGATGGTCTCAAGAGAAAAGTTGGCTTGTCGTTGGCGAGATTACACAGAAAGAAATTTTCCAAAAGCTCAATGAATTAAGCATGACGTTTATTTTCATTTCCTTCATTGCACTACTTCTCAGTATTGCGGCTGCCGTAATAACGGCTTCCAAAATCGAGAGGCCAATTCGATATTTGCTGCGGGCCACGAAGATCATTCAGAAGGGGAACTACGATTACCAGATTGATGCGGACAAAATAAGAAAAGCTCCCGTGGAGCTCCGTCAATTAGTAACCACGTTTAATCTGATGTCCGATCGGCTGAAGTCGAATATTTCGCTTCTAGAGCATTCGGCTTGGATGGATCAACTGACAGAAATACATAATCGACGATACATGATGCTGGAAGGAAATAAGCAATTGCAGACGTGTATTTTCTCCGGCCAGACATGCTCCGTCTTGATGATGGATATTGATCATTTTAAGAAAATTAATGATACGTATGGTCACTTGGTCGGTGATGGCGTTCTTCATCATGTTGCAAGTCTTTTGAAGCGGTTTGCGGGGGAAGACGCGATTGTTGCGAGGTATGGCGGCGAAGAATTTACTCTATTGCTGTTGAGGAAAGATGCGAAAGAGAGTGTCAGATTAGCCGAGGAATTGAGAGAGCTTTTAATTGCGGAGCCGTACAACAGAGATGACCTTACGGTCAAAATCACAGCGAGCATCGGTGTTGCGGAATATTCCCCGACATTAGAATACGGAACGATGGTGCTGGAGGACATGGTTTCTCGAGCAGATCATGCCCTGTATCGGGCGAAGTCTGGTGGAAGGAATCGTGTTGAAGTGGATATCAAATGGTCGTATGATGAAGAAGATCATGTGTAAACTTGAAGTGGGAGGCGTGCTATGAAAGGGAGAACAGCGATTGTTGCGGGAGGAACTGGCTTAGTTGGACAGGAGCTGCTTAAACAGCTAGTGAACGATCCAGACTATGACAAGATTATTGCATTAGTTCGTAAGAAGTTAGACGTGGAGCAGCTTCGCGGGCATGGGAAGCTGGAGCAGCGGGTTATCGATTTTGGTAAGCTGAGTGAGAGTTTGAAAGCTTCAGAGATCGCACATGCGCATGTATTCTGCACGCTAGGAACGACGATTAAAAAGGCAGGCTCCAAGCAGCAATTCCGTAGAGTTGATCGAGACTATCCCTTACTTCTTGCTGAAGTAGCAAGTAAGGCACAGGCCAATGCGTTCGCAATTGTGACTGCCATGGGGGCAGACCGCAATTCCTCCTTTTTCTATAATCAAGTGAAGGGGGAGGTCGAAGACAAGCTGCGAGGGATGAGGCTTCGTGCTTTGTACTTGCTGCGGCCTTCTCTGATCCTAGGTAACCGTGGGGAGTTTCGACTAGGTGAGAAGCTGGGCAGTATCATGTCGCGAGCCATAGCTCCGCTGATGACGGGACGTCTACGGAAATATCGCCCCATTCAAGCGAGCACCATTGCAACGGGCTTAATTCGAGCGGCGAAGTCGGGGAAATTAGGGGTTCAGGTTCTGAACTCTGATCGGATTGCGTCGATAGCTGGTAAGTGATAAGATTAGTGTCGTTTATCATTTATACTCTAAATCATATAGAAAGAAGGTTCACACCATGATTGATCATATTGTCCTTGTTAAATTTGGTGAAACAACAACTCAGGAGCAGCTTCAAGAGGTCGTTGACCGTTTTAAAGCGCTGCGTGCTCATCTGACAGGTATCGTGGATATTCAAGCGGGTCTTAACTTCTCTGAAAAGAATCAAGGCTTTCAAGTGGTACTTTCCGTGCGTTTTGAAGATCGCGCTGCGCTAGCTGCTTATGGTCCTAACCCTGAGCATCAAGCGGTTGCTGCATATATTCGTGAGGTAGGCCGTGTGGATAGCTTGATTGTGGATATTGAGATTTAGTCATTTACATAATCTTTATATTAAAAAAGGATGAAATTAACAATACTCCTCTATGCTGAAAGAGCATATTTCCAAATAGAGGAGTGTTTGTGTTGAAAAAAAGGATGAAAACAGTAGTTGGCGGGGCTATGGCAAGCTTATTGATCGTAGCTGGATTAGTTCCAGCTTACGCGTTAGCAGCAGAAACAACAGATCTTCCTTTACGCACGACGATTGAAAGTATGGAAGGCAAAGTAACCTGGAATGAAAAGGATCGTTCGATCGAAATTCAAGTTGGCGGTGTACAAGCACTCGTGAAATTGGACTCCACAGAGGCTACTTTTCAAGGGAAGTCCATTCAACTGGATAAAAAGCCATATCTCCTCGAGAGTAATGCACAACTAAGTAAAGCTACTTTCAAGACAATACAGGATGAAGTTATCAAAAATCAAAATAAAACAGGGTTGGAGTTGCTTGCAACCTACCAAATGCCGAATAAAAAGGCAGAAATTTCTGCATCGACGCTTGATGGTAAAACGGTCATCGTCACAGAAGCAGACTTGGGCAGCATTTCACTGGTATCGATTGAAAACCTCGCTGCCATATCGGTTAAAAAAGTGATTAGTTTCTTGGATCTTTCCAAAGAGGCTGAAGTGACTAGTGTTGTCGTTACACCAGATGGCAAGTATGTGCTTGTAGGTGTTCGAGCAGGCGACAATGTAGATGTAGCGAACAAAGGTTACCTTGCTGTAGTCGACATTGCGAAGCAAGAGACAGTTAAAACGTATGAAATTGGCGTAGGACCTGATTCCGTAACCATTTCCAGTGACGGTAAGTATGCTGTGGTGTGTAATGAGGATGAAGAGATCAATCCTGCAACAGCTGAAATTGATATGAAAACAGTCAAGCGTCCTGGCTCCATCTCGATCATTGAATTCCCGAATGGAGATGTCTTGAAAGGCGTACATACGGAGTTGAAAATTGATTTAACTCAAGTTAGTGGAGGGGTTACTTATCCTAATGATCCACAACCTGAATATGTCGCTATTAGCCCGGACAGCTTGAAGGCAGCAATTACACTTCAAGAGAATAATGCCATTGCTATCGTAGACTTAGCTTCTAAGAAAATAGACAAGATGTTCGGTCTAGGGGTAACGAAGCATAAAGCTGATTTGAAGAGCAACGGTGTGACTTCCATCACCGAAGATATGACAGCCCGCCCTGAAGCAGATGGCATTGTTTGGTCCTTAGATGGCAAATATGTGATCACTGCCAACGAAGGTGATTTAGGTAAGGATGAGTTTAAGGACGGTGTTAAAGCAGGCGGACGTAATATCATGGTGTGGGACCAGCAGGGGAAAGCGGTCTATGACAGCATGGATCTCATTGATAAAAAGGCAGCTCAAACTGGCTTGTATCCGGATAGCAGAAGTGCTAACAAAGGCAGTGAAGTGGAGAACTTAACAATTGGACTTATCAATGGTAAGCCGCTTCTAGCTGTAGCTTCTGAACGAGCTAATGCGATCTTGTTCTTTGATGTGACTGATGTTACCAAACCGAATTATTTGGGTCTACTGCCATCTGGCGGTGAATCACCAGAAGGTATCCATAAAGTGAACGGTAAGAATATATTTGTTAGTTCAGATGAGGTATCAGGTACGCTTAGTTTCTATGGCATTAAGTAATACGTATTGTGCAGTGACCTAATCATTTGAAAAGAAGAGCCTATTGCCAAGATGTTTGGCGGTAGGCTCTTTGACATTAGTGGAGCGGATGTTCATCCATTTAAGTGCTTCTGAATTCCTTTCGATACACGGAAGGAGCAGAGCCACTCCATTTGTGAAACTGCTTGGAGAAGTAGAGTGCATCATTGAAGCCGACGGAAGAGGCCACTTGATCGATCGTCATGGCTGTCTGTAGCAACTGTTTGGCACGTTCCATGCGGATGTTAAATAAGTACTGCATTGGTGATAATCCGGTGGATTGTTTGAACATTTTGCACAAATAGGTACGGTGATAGCCCAGACTGCGAGCGAGATGCTCGATCGAAACTGCTTGGGTGTACTGTAGCTCTAAGTAGCGGATGGCTTGTCCAATTTGACGTTTAATATCGGTTTCGGCTGTAGGTTTAATGGAGATATGGTGAGCATTCACACGTCCAAGCTCACGAAGAAGCAGGCGCAGCCAGCCCTCGGCTTCCAGCTCCTCTAACTGTGGAAAAGCGGTTTGGCTAAAGGAGGAGCGGATATGGCGATAGTAGTGCCGAATGGTACGTGGCTGACTGCCATACACCACAGCTTGCTCAGGTGAGACGCCAATTTGTGCCAGCGTGGTGCCTGCAGCGCGCCCTGTAAAGGCGACCCAGGTATAATGCCAAGGCGTTTCGGCATCAGCGGTATATGTGAACAGCTCGCCTGGATAAATGATGAATGTATCCCCAGCCTTGCAGGAGTAAGTTCGTCCGCACATTTCAAAGGTGCCTGTTCCGGCATGTACCGTATGGATCAAGAAATAATCATGAACAGCGGGCCCCATTCGATGAAGCGGGTTAGGCTTGCCTTCACCACTGAAAAGGACAGATAAGTCAAGATTACTGTGAAGCGGGTTAATACTTACTGCGAAGTAGGTGTGATCCGGATTCATAAGAGCCTCGTTATGTTTTTTGTTTTGAGCGTACCCTATTAAACTACAAATGTCCATATTGGAGTTGTTTCAATCCATATTTTTCAAACCGAGCTTGCGCTATAGTAAGGATATGTTAATAGATGAACAATTGGAGGAGATTCTCACATGTCCAAAATTACTTTTTTAGGTGCAGGAAGCACGGTTTTTGCGAAAAATGTACTTGGTGATTGTTTGCTCACACCCGCGCTGCAAGGCTTTGAAATCGCTCTCTTTGATATTGATCATGAACGGCTGCAAGATTCAGCGAATATGCTGAACAACATCAAGAAAACAAGTGGAAGTACCTCCATTATTAAAGCGTATACAGACCGTAAAGAAGCATTGAGCGGTGCCAAATATGTGGTGAATGCGATCCAAGTAGGTGGCTATGATCCATGTACGATTACGGATTTTGAAATACCGAAGAAGTACGGATTGCGTCAAACGATTGCAGATACAGTTGGGATTGGCGGTATTTTCAGAAATTTGAGAACGATCCCTGTTATGCTGGATTTTGCTGCAGATGTGCGCGAGGTTTGTCCAGATGCCCTGTTCCTGAACTACACGAATCCAATGGCAGTTCTGACCAATGTAATGAACACGTATGGCGGTGTGCGTACTGTTGGATTATGTCACAGCGTGCAAGCCTGTGTGCCGGAGTTGTTTAAACACTTAGAGATGGATCAAACGGGGGTCAAAGCCAAAATTGCTGGTATTAATCATATGGCTTGGCTGCTCGAAGTGTCCAAAGACGGCGTCGATCTGTATCCTGAGATTAAGCGTCGTGCTGCTGAGAAACAAAAAGAAAAGCATAATGATATGGTTCGTTACGAAATGATGCTTAAATTCGGCCATTATATTACGGAATCCTCTGAGCATAATGCCGAGTACCATCCGTATTTCATCAAGCGGAATTACCCAGAGCTCGTGGATCGTTTTAACATTCCACTCGATGAGTACCCACGTCGCTGTATCGGTCAGATTAGCAGATGGAAGCAAATGCGTGAGGATCTCGTGAACGATGCGAGTCTGACACATGTGCGTTCGCATGAGTATGCTTCCTACATTTTCGAGGCGATCGAGACCGATGTTCCGTTCAAAATCGGCGGCAACGTCATGAACACCGGCTTGATCACGAACTTACCGCGCGAAGCGTGTGTAGAAGTGACTTGTTTGGTTGATCGCAACGGCGTTACTCCTACGTACGTAGGGGATCTGCCTCCACAGCTGGCGGCGCTGAACCGCACGAACATCAACACGCAGCTGTTGACGATAGAAGCAGCAATTACCGGTAAGCGTGAGCACATTTATCACGCGGCGATGCTGGATCCGCACACTTCAGCTGAGCTGTCGATGGATGATATCATCGCGATGTGTGATGAGTTGATAGAAGCGCATGGCAAGTGGCTGCCGGAGTATCACTAAGAATGGGTCGTGGGGATGGATGTCCCCGCGGCCTTTTGTTTTAGGGGCAGCGAGGCTTACCTTTGTCTACTGCTGGAGATAGTCGATAAAATCGACTATCTCGCAAGCAGAAGTGGCCTTGGAGCTAGAATAAGTTGATTTTTCTATTTAGACGTACAACAAAAAGAGCGGTAGTAGACCGCTCTTTTTGTTCTGTTTTAATCGTATCGCATGACCACTACCCGCCAAATGCGTCGCGAAACGCCTCATTTAAGCTTGCCAGCTCGACGTTCCATATAGGTGCAACCTCGGGCGCGACATGTTCGCCGAACCAGTCTGCGAGCAATCGACGGTTACTGCCATTCTCGACGATAAAGGGGAGATTCAGCATGACTTTTTTAACATAAATGGTTTCGGCAGACTTAATCTGCTCGGGGGTGAGCCATATTTTTAACCGCTTAATGGTCCGATATAGCTCCTTGTTGCATGCTCTCCGAATGGCACGAGCGTTGGGGAGTTGCTGTTTATGTCGTTCACTTTGTTTCTGATACACCATACAGGGATCGACGCTCCTCTCTCTGTTATGTGTATGCACAGAGGTGGAGGAGAGCGACTAGGGACAAGAACCTATTGCGCCCAAGTTCGTTGAGCATGCTTCGCCTTCGCCTCACGCGGCCCTATATTGGTCATCAGCGCCGGAAGCAGCATACCACGAACGAGGAAGGTATCGATGAGGATGCCTGCCGCCATCGCGAACCCAAATAACAGGAGCTCCTGCAAAGGCTGCGTCATTAAGACACAGAAGGTCGCCGCCAGCACAATACCAGCTGAAGAAATGACACCGCCGGTTAACGCCGCGCCACGCTGCACGGCTGCTCGCCAAGGATGACGCCGCGCTTCCTCTCGCACCCGAGAGACCAAAATAATGTTATAGTCCACGCCTAACGAGATGAGGAAGATAAAGGTGTACACAGGTAGTCGGTAGCTGAAGGCATCGTGTCCAAATCCGAAATGAAACACACTCCACACAATGCCCATCGTAGCCGCGTAGGACAGCAGCATGGTGGCCATCATGGTGAGCGCCAATCGAATGGAGCGAGTCTGCCAAATCAGCATAAAGGTAATCAATAACGTAATGAGTGAGAAAATAACCAACGTATCCCGTTTATTCATGGTACGGACATCAAGCTGCTCCGCCGTTTGGCCTGCGTAATGCAGGGTATACTTGCCAGGCTCGAAGCCACTCTGCCCAAGCATGGCATCGCTATCCTTGCGTAAGCCAGAGATTACCTCTAGCGCAGCTTGATCATAGGGATTCATGTTCAGAATCAGCTGAAGTTTCAGCGCATGCTTAGGTACATCGGCATTCCCAGGAATTAACTGAGCTTGATTGAGCCCCGACGTAAGCGAACTAATCCCCTCATGCTCCCGGATAAGTCCGGTTAGTTTATCCATTTTGCTAATAAGAGCCTCATCCCAAACGATTTCCTCCTTCGACTCCAAAAGAACAGTGACTGGCGCTAATTGCCCAGGAGGAAACTGCGCCTCCAACGTGTCAAAGCCTTGTCTAGAAGAAATATCGCTAGGAAAGGATTTCATAAGATTAAACGAGTAGCGCATGCCTAGTGTAGATAACGCAGGTGCCGCCAGAACGATAATGAGAACAAGAGCAGTTATCCGTGGCTTTGAGGTAACGCGAGTACTTACCCATGCCCAAAAGCCGTGAGGTTCCTCTTCCAGATGTCCCACATCCGTACGTGGAATAAAAGGCCAGAAAGCTCTCCGCCCAATCAAGGCAAACATTGCTGGAATTAACGTCAGTCCGCCGAGCAAAATAACCACCATCGCGATGGAGAAGACAGGGGCAAAGTTATGATAGGGCTTGAATACAGCAGCGAATAACGTGAGCATGGCAATTAGCACGGTGCCGCCGCTGAAGAAAATCGGTTCAGCCACATTGGAGAAGGCCTTCGCCATCGCATCGTATTTGGAATCGGTTGTCCGTAAGGCGGAACGATATCGCGCAATGATAAATAAGCAGTAATCTGTCAACACGGCAAAAAGCAAGATCATCATGATGGAGAGGGACTGCTTCTCGACGAAAATCCAGCCCATTTTGCCTGCTAAGCCTATGACTCTATCGACAACTGCATACACCATGCCTGCGATAACCAAGGGTATCAAAGCCAACAGCGGTGATCGGTATATGATGATTAAAATGATGAGAATGATACCAAGTGTGGCGAGCATCAATACAAAATCAGCTTTTTTGAAGAGCATAATGGTATCGGATGAGATGCCCGCGGGACCTGTGATGTCAAGCTGCATTGCCCCCAAACCTTGCTGCTCGGACATATGACGAATCTGTTCAAGTGTATCGTAGACAGGACCAGATGCCAGATCCTTTTGGAGGGAGACAGTTAACAAGAGCGTTGTACGATCTGCGGAAAATAAGAGCTCTTGCTGCGCCGCGGGCATTTGATGAAAAGGAAGAGAACGTGTGACGTAGGGCGGCTTCTGATCAGAAGACAGCCACGCACTGATGCTAGTTATAGCGCCACGTTCAGCATCCGTGATAGGGTGCTCGGAATGGAACACGAGGATGGCAGTTAAGCCGTCCGGGGAAGGATAGGCCTCTTGTAATAACTGTTTAGCTTCTTCAGATAATGTATGGCCAGCTAGGCTGCCTTCACCGCCGCTTTGGGCGACTTCTTTGGAAGATGGCGCAAATGCGCTTAATAAAAGGATGGCAGCAAGCCAGCTGATGAGTACGATTTTGACACCTTTGGAACTGCTTACGAACTGGGCAAGACGTGATAAAACATGTTTCATGGCAGGTTCATTCCCCTCTCCTAAATCTACTTCAAATAGTAGGAGAGGAATATGAACGGATGATGAATGCAAGATTACATTCGGGGCAGGTCAATAGTGAAGGTCGTTCCTTTACCTAACTCACTCTGTACATGAATGCTGCCGCCGTGCAGCTCAATGATTTTCTGAACAATCGATAAACCAAGGCCCGTGCCCGCACTGGCGCGGTTTCGGGAGCGATCCGCTTTGTAGAAGCGGGTGAAAATATGAGGCAGCTCCGCCTCTGACATACCAATCCCTGTGTCGCTCACCACGACGGTGACCCCTGTCTCTGAAGACCGAATCGCAATGTGTAAAGCGTCATGAGGACGAGCGTATTTGATGCCATTCGTAATAAGGTTAAGCCAAACCTGATGCATTAATTGATTATCGGCCGAGACATCGGTTTCCGGTAGATCTAGTTCAATCGCTAACTCCTTTTCCGACCATTGCCACTCTGTATGAATGAGAATTTGGCGGATTTGTTCATCCAACCGGTACACAGTACGCTTAACTACATGACTTTCTTTATCTAAGGAGGCTAGCGTTAGGAGCTGTTTGCTGAGGGAGGACAATCGTTTACTTTCATCTAAAATGATATGAAGATAGCGCTCCTTCTCCTCCTCGGAGGTCGTCTGATCTAGTATAGATTGGGCGAAGCCCTGAATCGAGGTTAACGGAGACTGGATTTCATGTGAGACATTGCCCACGAATTCCTGCCGCATATCTTCTACCTGTTTGAGCGATTGCGCCATGTAGGTGAAATCTCGCGCAAGCTCCCCAATTTCATCTTGGCGGGAAACGTCCATCGTCATTTCGTAGCTGCCGCCAACGATCCGCCTTGTGGCTTCTCGTAATCTTTTGACCGGCTTCACGATGAATTGAGAGAAAATAATGATAAGGACGATGCTGAACAGGAAGGTAAGTCCGAGCAGAAAGGCCATCAGCACGCGCACGCCGCCGATCTGCTGTTCCAGATTAGGCCGAACAAATAAGGCATACGTTGTCCCCTGCACCTGAACAGGAACACCGATACTGTTGCGCAGGCTATTTTCAAAATAACCGATCACCATCAGAAGATGACGCTCCTGCAGCATCCCACGGTACGTTTCTCCTGCTAAAACACGATGAATCTGCTCCGGATCGAACTGCGTATGTTTATACGGCGTTCCATAGAAGGTCCCCGCCATCTGTTCATTCACGACATAAAGCTGGAACCCCATATTGGCAATATGGGTGAAATACGTGGCAGGTTCCACTGCCGGCATTTCTTCATAAAGAGAACGGATTTCCGTCGTGATTTTCCAGACTTGTTCCTCGTTCTGATCCCTTAATTTCGTAAGATAATACCAATTCGAAAGAAAGAGTGCGAGCACAGAGCTGACCATCGCGATGAGAATAAACGTAACAACGATGCGAAAATATAATGTTTTCACCCTTCCGTCACCTCAAGTTTGTAACCAAGTCCTCTCACCGTCGTAATCATAAAGTCACTTGTTTTCTCATAAAAACGCTCCCGCAGTCGCTTGATATGCACATCGATGGTTCGGCTGTCACCCTCATAGTCCGTGCCCCACAGCATTTGAATCAGTTGCTCACGCGTGAAAATGCGTCCCGGATGACTCGCTAATTGGGCGAGCAGCTGAAATTCTTTGAGAGGCAGCAGCAACGTTTCACCTGCGATCGTGACTTCATAGCTTTTGCGATTGATGACAGTTTGACCCAATGTAATCATTTCCGAGGAAACTAGCTGGTAACGCCGCAATAATGCTCGTGTTCGGAAGAGCAGTTCCTTAGGCTCGAATGGCTTTACCACGTAATCATCGGTGCCGGAGGCAAAGCCGCGCTCTTTATCTTCAATCTCACCTTTGGCCGTCACAAGAAGAACAGGAATATCGTAGTGCTCGCGGATTTCCGCGCATAGCTCCAAGCCGTCACGCAGCGGCATCATGACATCGACAACGGCGAGATGGATTTGTTCGGTTTCCAGCAGTCTGGAAGCTTGTTCACCGTCACTTGCTTCAAAGACAGAATACCCTTCTTTGGAAAAAAGGAAGCGCATCAGCTCGCGAATATGGGCATCGTCATCGGCGACGAGGATATGTGTTTTCATAGGGGAAGCACCTTTTTCTTTGGGAATCAATTGAGCTTGGCATCAGTGTAAACGAAAAAAAACCTTAATGCCACTTCTGGTATCGAGCCGCCTGATGATGACGATTCGAAGAGCAGAAGGAAGCTTAAGGTTTCGCTGGAGAGGCCTTCTAATAGACCTCGATATAGCCGATCATCGGACCATTATGGGCCATATCGGTATGCGTCATACAGATGAGGCGATACGTCCCCGCTTGGTTGGCGGTAAAATGAACGATGGTTTCTTTGCCTTTCTTCACTTCACCGGAGATATTGAGCCCCTCTATGAGAAAGGGATGACTCTCGCCGTTGACGCCATAGATGCTGAGCTTAATATGTTCGCCTTTCCTCACATTGACGGAGCCGGGGTCCCAGCGATAGGCTTCGATGGTTTTACCATCAGCCGTAGTGGATTTGAACTCCCCAACAACCATATGAATGGTACGTTCGGACGTGGGTTCGGCGAAGGTTGGCAGGATACTTGCTCGATTCACATACAGCCATCCAATGAGAAGGAGTAGAAGTGCGGCTGCTAGCTGCACGACATGCTTTCGTTTGACAATCCATACTCGGGACATAGGGTCCGCCTCCTGTACAAGGGTCTTGTACATCTTATGCGGGGGCTTGTCAGCGCATGAATCGGAATTGTACTCCTACCACCAGGCGGTAGGGTAGGAGGTGCGTGTTGCCCGGTGATACCCGTAGGCAACGCCGAACGCGTTGAGGGCGCAGAGCCCGACGAGCGTGCTCAGCACGTGGCCGCCGATGAGGCTGCGGGGCTGGGCGAGCGGGCTCTGCGGGAGCGCGAAGGCGATGACGCAGGAGGCGCCGAAGGGGGCCATCAGCAGCGAGGTGCGGGCGAGGTCGCCGAGCAGGCTGCACAGCAGGATGGCGATGAAGCCGCCGATGCCAGGAATCAGTTTGAGGGAGAGCGGCCGAAGTCGAGTGAACATGGGGTGTGCCTCTTTTCATTGTGATATCCCTGATGGTATCATGAGATTAAATATTTGAATAACGAATGATTTCGATATTTGGTATTCGATAATTCGATGGGTGGTGCGTTAGTTATGCTAGAACAGCTGGATGGTCGAAGTATGAAAACCTTCGTTACAGTCATGGAGGAAAAGAGCTTCAGCAAAGCCGCTCAGAAGCTTGGCTATGTGCAATCCACGGTGACGATGCATATTCTCCAACTGGAGCAAACTTTGGGACAGTCTCTCTTTCAGCGGTTGCCGCGCGGGGTTGAATTGACGGCAGCTGGCCGAGAGGTGGCGCCGTATGCGTATCGCTTCCTGCAGTTGGGCGAATCTTTGCAAGAGAAGCTTACAGGTCTGCAGGAGCCCAAAGGCGTGGTGCGCCTGCGTGCGCTGGAATCGTTCTGCGTGCCGCATCTACCGAAGATGCTGCCAACGTTGTTCGAGCAATTTCCGCACATTCAGCTGCAGCTGGAAACGGGCTTTCAACGCGACATTATCCAGGAGGTATCGGCATACCGCGTGGATTTAGGCATCGTGCCGCGAGATCCGAAGGTGCGAAATCTTACTTTTATCCCGCTGCTAACGGATGAGTTGGTATGGGTAGGAGCTCCCGCCTTAGTGGAGCGCATCGAGCAGAAAGGCTGGGAAGCTATCGCACAGACGCAGGTCATCGGCTTCGGCAGCCGCTGTATCTACCAATCATTGGCTTCGCAGGTACTGATGACGGACAAAGGGCTTGCTACTTTTACAGAAATGGCCTTCGATAGCACGGAAATGCTCAAACAGACGATGATGTGCGGCATGGGGCTCTCTTTGCTGCCTGTCACCTCCGTGGAGAAGGAGCTTGACGCAGGTCATCTACTCCGAGTAAGTACGGAGCAGCCGATTCCGCTGGAACACGGGTTGATACACCGCGCCGGCAAAGAGCTCAGCGCACCTGTAGAGGCCTGCAAATCGCATATTGTTGCGTATTTTAACGATGAGTTGCATACAAGTAGTGGTTGAGAGCCTGTCTATGATAGAATGTGGATGAGATCATTAAAATAAGAGTTTTTATTAGTTAGCAGTGTATGGTTACAACGAATGGGATGGAAAGCGAAGCGAAGAGAGGGTTACGAATGCATGATTTGATTAATACGGTTTTGGTGTATTTGGAAGGCTTGGGGTACTGGGGGATTTTCCTTGGACTGATGCTAGAGGTGATTCCGAACGAATTGCTTTTAGCTTATGCAGGGTATCTCGTATCCAAGGGCCAAATTAACTTCGTGGGGGCTATGCTTTGCGCGGTCGTCGGGGGGACGTTGGCTCAAATCGTTTTGTATTGGATTGGACGCTACGGTGGCAGGCCGTTTCTGGAGAAGTACGGCAAATACTTGCTGATCAGCAAGCATCATATCGATGTAGCGGAAAGCTGGTTTAACCGGTATGGGACGGGGATGATTTTTACAGCGAGATTTATCCCGATTGTACGTCATGCGATCTCTTTGCCAGGCGGAATGGCCAAAATGCCGTTGGGCAAATTCTCCCTGTACACGGGACTAGCCCTAGTTCCTTACTCCTTTTTGTATATTTATTTGGGCATGAAATTGAAGGACAACTGGGAGACCATTGGCGAGTATGCAGGGCCTTATATTAAACCTTTGATTCTGGCAGCGGTCGTGCTGACGATCTTGTATGCAGGCTATCAATTTTATCTCAAAAGAAAAGCGAAAGTCTAGCAAGGTATTTGGCGGTTTCGTTTGCTTTTGATACAATGAAAGAGAATATGGATGATCTTGGGAGGATGAAATCAATGAGTACGAATCTTGCTAGTAAGCTGCGCACAGGCTTGAAGCCGCAACAGTTTATCGATGGTATGGAGAAAAATAAAGAGCAATTCCAAGCGTATTACGATGGTTTCGCATGGGACAATGAAGAGGATAAGGAATATTTCGAATCCCTCAATAATCGCGATGATCTTCGTTGCTTGATTGTTGCTGCTGACTGGTGTGGAGACGTTGTTCGCAACGTGCCTGTTGTTTTCAAGGCTTTGGAAAATAGCGGCGTGCCGACAGAAGTTCTCATTATCGAGCAAAATTATGATGTGATTGATCAGTTCCTAACAGGCGGCGGGCGTGCGATTCCGATCGTTATTTTCACAGATACAGGCGGTTTCGTGCTTGGACACTGGGGTCCTCGTCCTAAGAACGTGCAAGCGGTTATGACGCAATTCAAGAAAGAAAATCCAGATCGCGATGCGGCAGATTATAACGAAAAAATTCAAGTAGCCAGAGCCGAAATGGGCCGTCAATATGGCGAAGGTAACGGATATCATGCTGTTATTGTGAAGGAACTTCGTTCATTGATCGAGTCGTTCTAAGAGTGAGGGTGGCAACACGATGATCAACATTCAATCCTTCGTTCTAGGTCCGGTTCAGACGAACGCATACTTACTGTCGAATCCAGAGACGAATCAAGGTATTATTATCGATCCAGGCATGAATCCCAAGTCGCTGATCAAAAAGATCGCCGACATGGATATCGTTGCGATTCTGCTGACGCATGCGCATTTCGATCACATCGGTGGTGTAGACGAAATTCGTAAGCTCAAGAACTGTCCGGTGTATATTCACGACCTGGAAGCTGATTGGCTGACGAATCCGAAGAAAAATGGCTCCGCACGCTGGCCTGATCTTGGCGCTCCGATTGTTACGGATCCTGCGGAATTCGCGCTGGATGAAGGGCAAACACTGGAGTTTCTGGGCATCCAGCTCAAAGTGTTTCACACCCCAGGCCACTCTCCTGGCAGCGTGAGCTTCTTGTATGAGAATCACCTGTTCAGCGGTGACGTGCTGTTTAAGCTGTCGGTCGGTCGTACCGACCTCCTCGGTGGAGACAACAATACCCTGCTGGATTCCATTCAGGATAAGTTGTTCCTGCTGGACGACGATGTCATCGTCTATTCGGGGCACGGCGCGAAAACAACGATCGGCTTCGAACGTGAGAATAACCCATACGTGTAAGGCTAGTAGGACTGCTCCCTCGATGAGGGGGCGGTTTTTTTTGTGAGAGGGTGTTCAGGTGAAATCTGTGAACTAGGTTTGAAATGACCGCGTAAGTGGTCAAAGCTGCTAAAAGGCACTTATTTTCAGGGAAATGAGCGAAACGGAGGGAAATAAGTGCGAAAGTGCAACCTTTTGGACCGAAAAGGTGCTCAGAAGAGGCGTGACGGAGGAAATAGTTGCCTTTTTGCACGTATTTTAGATCGAGCGGTCAAGCCGCTAGAAAAGGTTGTCTTTTTGCACTTTTGCAGCCTTCACAGCTGCATTCAAGAGAGGCTCCGCTATATTTATGGCTGGAGCGTCCCTTTTTTGTGCTGGAATGGGAGAGGCTGTGGTGATGAGCGGCAGTTGCCAAAGCTAGCTGGCTAAGCCTAATTCGTATGTTGTTTCGCGCATATGCTCGTTCGCCCATGACACCCACCCAATTTATTAAGTAACTGGGTGTTTACCGTGTGCAACGTAGGTGGTTCCCCATAGACTGATGTTGTAAGCTATTCACCCAACTTCAACAATAACTTTCAAGTTAAACCGCAAGCTTGTGAAAGTCCCTGTAAGGAAAATATGAAGGAGGTGCTCTCTCATGGAACATATAAAAGTTCCGAATTACCCAATGCAACCAATGCCAATGCCAATGCCAACCCCGATGCCAATGCCGATGCCGACTCCGCTTCCAGCTCCTGCGCCTATTATGCATCAACCGATCCACTTGCACGCGTCCTACCAACAAACTGAATTTGTATTCCCAAAACCAGTTCACACGCAAGCAGTTGCTTGTCCTCCGAAAAACAATTCGGCTGCTAGTATCCTAGTACTTTTCATTTTGCTAGTTATCATTACGCGTAGCATTTGTAAGTATTAATTTACGGATTGCACGGGTAAAAGAGGAAGGTAATCCCGCAGGGCTGTGTGTCCTGATGGGGTTGCCTTTTTTTTGTTTTGAAAAAAAGGATTGTCTATTACGATGAAGTCATGTACAATTCGTCATGATTACAGACAATTTCATAAATTAGCTTATTAGGTGCTTTCTGCTGAATCTAGCGGAAGCTTAAAAGGGAAGTTCGGTTGAAATCCGATGCGGTCCCGCCACTGTAACGCTGAGCTTACAATTATAGCCACTCTCGATAACAAGAGGGGAAGGAGATTGTATAAGCGATGAAGCGAAGCCAGGAGACCTGCCTTGTAAGTATTCTATTTTTTTTCCCACGAGGATGGGAGGAAGATGTTTCTTTGCATTTGCCAAAAAGAATGTTTAATCGTTGGATTAACATGCATTCTTACAAAGACATCTTTCCTCTGTTACTCAGGGAAAGGTGTTTTTTTTCGTTTACAAATTAGTAAGGGAAAGAGGTATGCAGATGATTCGTCGTTATATGTCAAAATCGTTTATCGCACTGTTTATGTCTTTTATGCTCTTATTTTCTTCATTAGGGACATTGTTCGTCTCAAGTAAGCAGGCTTTGGCTGCTACAGATACAGGTTCGGAAACATCGGTCTCTGCCAATGTTTATTTGGCGAATGCCAAAAATTATTATGATAGTACAACGAATAAGGTTATGGGCAACTTCCTAGACACACTGTCTTTTAGAGGAGCATGGGGAAGTGATTTTACAGGATATACGTTGCCTGTTGAATTCGGGCAAGATTTCACAAGCAATACTGCCTCCGGGTTTGGGGATCGCATTTTAGGCGTGCTGTCCGTAGGCGGGAATCCGTATAAAACAGCGACCGGACAAAATTTGGTGCAGGCGCTAGTTGAGAAACAAAATGCGAATGGATATTTCGATAGCAGCAATCTTGCTATCCATGCGTGGGCAGTTATCGGACTTAATGCGGCCAACGCTTCACAATATTACAACGAAGGTAAATTGGCTTCCGCCAAAGCTTATGATAAATCAGCTGCAATTAGCTGGATCATTAGTAAGCAAAATGCTACAAGCGGAGCAATTGGGAGCAATCTCAGTAGTACGAGCCCTGCTTTAATCGCACTGGCAGGTGCCAGAGAAATGAATGGCGTAGATGCAGCGATTCAAAAAGCCGTAGCCTATATCAAAACACAACAAAAAAGCTCAGGTGACTTTGTAGGCGGTTTTGGCTCCAATATGGCGGATACTTCTAATGCTGTTATGGCATTAACCTCGGTTGGCATTGATGTGACTAGCAGTGACTGGACAGTCAATGGTGTCAATCCGTTAAGTGTGTTCGCCAAATACCAGTTGGCAGCTGGTGGATTTGCAAGTACAGTGGCCAACCTAACTAACGGCACAGTTAATGCCACCGCAACGCAAAATGCGATCATCGCTTTAAGCCAAATAGTCTCGGGTGTAAGCGTATGGGATAAAATTAAATACGACGTAGATGTTACTGCCGATCAAGGGGCCGTTGATCTTGATTATGCTTTTTTATCGCTCGGCGATACCAGCTATACGACCAATAACCTCTCGTTACCAATAGCGGGGTCATTTGGTTCAACCATAACATGGTCATCGAACGACGCAGCAGTGACTTCCAGCGGAATTGTTAACCGGCCTGTGTTCCCTGCGGATAATAAGGTCGTTAGCCTGAATGCAACCATTACCAAAGGCGGAGCCACATTAATTAAGCCTTTCACGATTAGAGTCATTGCTTCCATCGATAAGATTACAGCTGGTTACTTACTCAACCAATCCCAAAATTACTATAATGTCGTAAAAAATAAAAATCTGACTTCCTGGTGGGATTTAGGTGCGGTTTTCGGCGGTTGGGGATCTGTTAACGGTTATACGTTCCCTTCCTATACAGGACAGTTAACGGCTTCACAACCTACGGATTATGCTGGACTTATTCTGGGCTTGATCAGTTCAGGTAAAAACCCGTATCAAACACCGAGTGGGCAAAATATTATTGAAGAGTTTGTGAGAAGCAAGCAAGGTACAGGAGGCTCGTTCTCTTCTTTAAGCAATCAGCAAATGTGGTCGATTATCGCCTTAAATGCGGCTAATGCGGAGAACATTTATAATCGTACGAATCCGGCTACGCCATACGATAAAAAAGGCGCAGTTCAGAAGCTGATTGCCATGCAATCAGTGAGCGGTTCCTTTGGCAGCTTAGCAGACTATACAGGCATGGCGCTTATTGCTCTTACCGGCTCCAGAGAAATTGAGGGCGCTAATGATGCGATTGCGAAGGCAATCCATTATTTGAAAAGCATCCAGTTGCAAACAGGGGTGTTTGCTGCTGGCTGGGGTAATGATAACGGAAATACGGATGCAACCGTTATTTCCGGTTTAGTTGCCGCAGGAGAGGATCTGACAAGCCCCGCCTGGATAGCAGGCAGTAAAACGCCAATTGATACCTTGTCTCAATACCAGAGTACCAATGGTGGATTTAAGTATAAAACTTCGCTGGGTGTAGATTCGATCGCTTCCTATCAAGCGATTATTGCTTTAGGAGATCTAATTACTGGAGATAGTGTTTGGAAAAGAATAAAAATGGCGGCTCCATCTTTGCCTAACGACGATAAACCGTCATTGGCTGAGATAAATACGGCTATTGATACTGCTTCAAATTATTTTACAGGAGCTAAAGGAGTAGGGGTTATAGATGACTGGATTGCCATTGGTCTAGCAAGATCAGGGCAGAAGCTGCCAGAATCCTACTACCAACACTTAGTAAACTATGTTAGTGGAGTTCAAGGGGAGTTTGACCCGGTAACTGACTTAAGTCGTACGATTTTAGGTTTTACGGTAGCTGGTGGCGATGCAACAAATGTTGCCGGATATAACCTCATAGAGAAATTATATAACTATAGCCAGATGGCCACGAATGGTACCAATGGACTTATTTATGCGTTAATCGCGCTAGACTCTAAAAATTATCAAATACCTGATAATGCTTTATGGACAAGAGAAAAGCTTTTTAATGAGCTTATATCTAAGCAGCATACAGATGGTGGTTTCTCCTTATTTGGCGATATGAGCGACTCTGACATTACGGCGATGGCTTTAATCGCACTTGCTCCTTATCGTAGCAACCCAGCCGTAGCGGATAACATTGATCATGCAGCTAATTGGTTATCTGACCATCAACTGGAAAGCGGGGGGCTCCCAACTGCTTGGAGCAGTGAGAGCAGCGAGAGTATTTCCCAAGCGATTATTGCTTTAACCTCAGCTGGAGTAGATCCGACGGGACCTAATTATACAGCGAATAGCGGTGTGAATTTAGTAGAAAGACTCTTGCAATTCCGTGTGGAAGATGGTGGCTTTAAACATACCATGGATGCTGCAAATTCTAACGGAATGGCAACCGAACAAGCTTTGCAGGCCATAGTAGCCTACAAGATTTTTCGAGACAGCACTGGGGAAGAGCGATTATATGATTTCACCAAATCATTACCAGGGCTTGAACCGACGTTAGCAACTCCGCAAGTGAGTATTCGTATTGAGGGGCCAGAATCTCGTATTGCCGAGGGCAGCACAGTGGGCGCGACCGTCCTTCAGGCACTTGAGTCGTTTACATCCGCCAAAGGCATCGAATTCCAAAAAGAGATGCAATGGGGAGCTCTTAAACTAACCATACAAGGCATTCATCCTTCTGATGAAACAGGAGGGTTTTGGGATTATGCCGTTCATAGAGGAAATACATGGATTACGTCTGCTACGGATACTAGCTTTTCTAAAGTAAATCCAGAATTAATCACGTTAAAGCCCCATGATGAGGTTATTCTCTTTTACACCAATGAATGGATGGCACCTCCTGCGATGCCGATCGATTCCATTACGATTGAACCGGTAACAGGTAGAACGCTTTACGATACTGATTTCAATGTTAAAGTTCAAAAGACCGAAAAAGGGATCGATACGAAGCTTTATCCTGTTGATGCGGCGAACGTTATTGTAACGATAAACGAGGATTCAACAGGCACAGTAGTGGCGTCTAAAACAACGGATGCTAATGGGAAAGCATTGTTTAGTAAGCTTCCTGTAGGACATTATACGGTTTCAGTGTCTGGCTATGTTCAAAGTGGTACACCAACAGTGGTTTATACGACTGTGCCATTAATTAATTTGAGGGAGTTATCGTTACCGAGTGGGAATGATGAACCTACGATTACGATTGCAGCAAGCGATCCGGGCAATCTTATTCCTATCACAAGTGCGGATGCCCATAAAGAAATAACGGTAAACTTACCAGCTGATAGCAACGCAGAGGTTCGACTGAATCTGTCTGCAGGAACTGCCCTTCCAGCAATTAATGCTGTCAAAGGGAATGTATCCATGGTCATCCCTCAGGGGGCACAGATTATCGGAGGGGATTCATCAGCGTTATCCTTAATTACAGCTAATGAAACTACGAATTCAGTCATCATTGGACAGGTAAACACACTCATTCCGGATGGTAAGAAGCTTGATGCTATTTCAAAAGCGATCACAATTGGCGGCAATAGGGGAGTCCAATTTGATCAATTTATCGCCTTAACCTTTAAAGGCATGAACGGGAAGAATGCGGCCTATGTTCAGAATGGATTCCCTTATACCATTCAGAAATATGCCAATGATGCAGCAGGAATCGCCAGCGGTAAAAATGAGTACGCGTATGATAGTGGAAATGATCTTATTGTAAAAACCAAACATTTTACAGACTTTATTGCCTACACGTCTAGCGTGGTTGAAACGCCGGGTGGTGGTACACCTCTGCCAGGTAAACATGTAACGTTATCAGTAGATAAACTAACAATTAAT
Organism: Paenibacillus sp. J31R30; assembly: GCF_059692115.1. Classification (NCBI taxonomy): domain Bacteria; kingdom Bacillati; phylum Bacillota; class Bacilli; order Caryophanales; family Paenibacillaceae; genus Paenibacillus; species Paenibacillus sp. J31R30. The sequence continues at coordinate 37,877 of NZ_JCAUAV010000020.1, forward strand.
AAAGGATATGTTATACCTGAATTAAGTGTTGAATTACAGCAAGGAGATACGGCTTGGAGTGTTTTAAAGAGAGTACTTGATACTCGCGGAACGATTTATAAGTACAAATGGTACGAGTCCTATGGAAGTGTCTATGTACAGTCTATTGATGGTGATGGTGAGTTTGATCATGGGGAAGGCAGTGGATGGAAGTATAATGTCAACGGTGTTTATCCTGGGTATGGAGCAAGTTCATATACCCTTGAGGACGGCGACTCCGTTCAATGGCGATATACAACTAATCTTGGGGAAGATCTAGGGGAGAAACTACCACCGGGAGCAATACCGCCAGGTCCAATCATTCATCCAAATGATAAGAAACCAGTCATTGAAGTCCCAGAAAGTATCAAGGAAGATTATATCGTAAGCATCACGAAAGAACTTCAAGACAAAGAACAGATCACAATAAACATCCCGAATGTGACATCGAAAGTCATTCTTAATCTAGCAGATGTGAAAGACAGTATTCCCATGATCACTGCTGTGAAAGGCGATATTACGGTTTCATTTGATAAGGGAACCGTGTTGAAATCCGGTGATCCTAATGTAGAGCTCATTACTGGTATTGATCTTAATAAAGCTAATCTGCAAGGTCTCGTGAAGAGTATCCTCAGCAGTGATGGCACGAAACAGCCGAAGCTCGAACACGCTTTTGCCATGGGGAATGGGAATCAATCGGTCCTATTCGATAAGACGCTTACCCTTGTTATTAAGGGTGGGAAAGGGCAGCTCGCTGGATATCTCGAAGGGGATACCTTTACCCCGATTGAGATCTATGAGAATGAAGATGAAGGTATAGCGGCTACGAATGGTAAGGAGAAAGTGACTTACGCGTTCGTCAAAGATAATGATTTGATCATCAAAACGAATCATTTCACGAATTTCGTTACGTTTACGGTTAACGAAGAGACAGCGGAGGCGTTTGATTTAAATAAGCTGTACGCAGACGCGGGCACAATCTCAACATGGGCCCTCGACGCGATCAGCGAGGCGACGAAGAAAGCTTTTGTCAGCGGCAGCTATGGGTCATTTAACCCGCAGACTACGATCACAAGAGCAGAGTTTACGAAGATGCTGGCAGGCGTTCTTGGTTTAGATGTTAAAGCTGCAAAGGTCATAAGCTTCAAGGATGTTACTTCACAGGACTGGTTCTACCCTTACGTGAATGCGGCATACAAAGCTGGGTTCATCTCAGGGTACAGTAACGATCAATTCCTTCCCAACGAGAAGCTGACGCGTGAGCAAATGGCTGTCATTATGGTCAAAGCTCTTGGCCTTCCATCTACTGGACAGACGGCTGCTATTGCGGATTTGGACGAAGTCTCGGATTGGGCCAAAGCGGCGGTGCAGACGGTTATGGCACGTGGGCTGATGTCGGGCTGGGATCAACGTTTCCATCCAAGTGATGAAGTAACGAGAGAAATGGCAACGGTTGTTGCCATGAGAGCTTATCACGATCAACATGATGCAGGGCAGGGAACCCTTCAGCCGGATAGCTTAAAAAAGGCTGTGGTTGAGAAGCAAATCCATCAGACAGCTGCATTCTTGCAGCAAACGATTACCGATCCTACTGTAGCTTCAATCGGTGGGGATTGGACGGTAGTAGGACTGGCGCGCTCCGGCGTTCCAGTTCCAGATGCCTACTACGCGAAATATTACGCGAATGTGGAAAAAATTTTAAAGGAAGCGTCGGGCAAGCTGCACACCGTAAAGTATACGGAGTATGACCGAGTCATCTTGGGATTAACTTCGATTGGTCGTAGCGTTGATCAAGTAGCTGGCTACAATCTAAGAGATTGGCTAGCCGATTACGATACGCTTATCAAGCAAGGCATCAATGGCCCTATCTTCGCCCTCATTGCGCTGGATAGCAGAGCCTATGACATCCCAATGGTTAATGGCGTTAAGAAACAGACAACCAGAGAGCTGTTGATTGATTTTATTTTGAAAAGGGAACTGGCGGATGGTGGATGGGCTCTAGGCGAGAGCGCGACGGAGTCCGATCCGGACATTACAGCGATGGCAATCCAAGGATTGACCCCTTATTACAAAACAAACCAGCGAGTTCAGGCAGCTGTAGATCGCGCACTGATTTGGTTATCCAAAACTCAAAAGGCAGACGGCGGCTACGCGAGTTATGAAACCGCGAATGTAGAGAGCATTGCTCAAGTTGTAGTGGCGCTAACCAGCCTTGGGATTAATCCGCATACGGATGCGCGTTTTATCAAAAACGGCAGCTCAGCGATCGATGCCTTGTTGAGCTTCTCCTCCGTGAGCGGCGGCTTCTACCATGTGAAATCTGGCGGAGTCGATAATGGCGGCGGTAAACCAGGCGAAGTGGATCCGATGGCAACGGATCAAGCGATGTATGCACTTGTTGCGTACGACCGACTCATCAAAGGGCAGACTCGATTATACGATATGACGGATGTACACGTAGAATAAGAAGTGACGAGCAGGGGCATGAGAATGCCCTTGCTTTGTTAGTTAAGGATGTGAATAATCGCATGGCGATGAAAAAGTGGCTGGCCGCTGTTGGGATTGTTGGGCTTTTGGCTATTGCGTTCTTCTGGGGCGGGAATAGCCCGAAAAGCACGGTTGTACCCGAGTTAAGCAGCTCCGATGCTCAAGTAACTCCCTCGGCAGCAATGACAGTTGCACCACCAACGGTTGCACCGAAGGAAATAGAATCAACGCAGCCAATTCAAGCAACGGTTAAGGAGTCAGAAGCTGCCATTGCAAAGGCTGATAAGCCCAATATAGAAGCAGACACAAAGCCTAATCCGGCAGAGCCTAAACCAACCGAGGTTGCAAAGAATCCAGCGGTTGAAACGACTAGCCCTGAACCATCCGTTGAAACAGCCAAGCCATCGGTGCTTCCCTCCCAAGCTCCAGAACCAACGAAGGATAAATTCCTTACCGAACCTGTGCCAGAAGGGAAACCGAATCCAGTCGAGTGGCAGGACGTTACGATCAATAAGAAAAAAACGTTAACGGCTACGTTATCTGTAACCTGCAAGACGATTTTGAGCCATATGAGCCTTTTCAATAAGGATAAGCTGGAAGTGCTGCCTGCTGACGGCGTGATTTATAAGGCGCAGACGGTAACCTTTTACGAGGGGGAATCGGTGTTCGATGTCCTGCTCAGAGAGATGAAGAAGAACAAAATTCACATGGAATTCGCCATGACACCAGTGTATAACAGCAATTATATTGAGGGTATTCACAATTTATATGAGTTTGATTGCGGTGAGCTAAGCGGTTGGATGTACAAGGTGAATGGCTGGTTTCCTAATTATGGAGCGAGTCGTTTCCTTTTAAAAGACGGTGATGTCATCGAATGGGTATACACCTGTGACTTAGGGCGTGACGTAGGCGGAGGCGGAGGTCCGGCTGGGGCAGGTGGGAAAAAATGAGGCGAGACGCCTTCTCGACGTTTCATCCGGTTGTTAACTTTGCGTACTTTGTAGCGATTTTCATATGCAGCATGGTGTTTATGCATCCAATCTTCCAAGCGATTGCGCTCGTCAGTAGCCTCCTCTACTCCATAACGCTAAAAGGGAAGAAAGCCGCTAAATTTAATGGGTTATATCTATTTCCGCTGCTCGTGCTGATGGCTGTGTTGAACCCTGTTTTCAATCACGCAGGTGTGACGATTCTGTTCTATCTACACAATGGAAACCCGATTACACTTGAATCCATGCTGTACGGCATTGCTGCTGCGTGCATGTACGTGACGGTTATTGTGTGGTTTTCCTGCTACAACGCTGTGATGACCTCAGATAAATTCATTTATTTGTTTGGTAAAATGATGCCTGCTCTGTCGCTGATTCTTTCTATGGTGCTTCGTTTTGTACCTAGATATTTAGCACAGTTAAAGATGATTTCGAATGCGCAACGGTGCATCGGCAGGGATGCTTCGCAGGGCAATATCGTGAACAGGGCTCGCAACGGGATTCGCATCCTCTCGATCATGACGACATGGGCGCTGGAAAATGCGATTGAAACCGCCGACTCTATGAAGTCGAGAGGATACGGTTTGCCGGGTCGTACGAGCTTCTCTACCTTCCGATTTGATCGTCGTGACAGACGGGTCAGTTCGATCATGGTTGGGCTCATTCTCATAGTAGGCGCAGGCGCATGGAAGGGAGAGAATACGATACGCTACTTCCCATCGATTCATGTTCAGGACGTAACACCGCTTAGTGTAGTCGTATATATCGCATATGGCTCATTATGCGTACTGCCTGTGTTCATTCAAATTGTGGAGGGGTTCAAATGGCGATTTATCACATCAAGGATCTAAGTTTTGCCTTTCCGCTTCAAGAGACGAATGTCCTGTCTGCGATCCATCTTTCGATTCACAGTGGGGAGTTCGTGACCATCTGCGGTAAATCTGGCTGTGGGAAGAGCACACTGCTTAGACAGCTGAAGTCGGTGCTTACGCCGCACGGTACGCGGAGCGGGGAGATTTATTTTCGCGGGCAGGTGTTGAGAGAAATTGGCCAGCGCACGCAAGCAGCGGACATTGGATTCGTGCTGCAAAATCCAGATAATCAAATCGTGACGGATAAGGTGTGGCATGAGCTGGCTTTTGGATTGGAGAGCTTAGGCTGCGATCAGTCCACGATTCGGCTGCGTGTAGCTGAGATGGCCAGCTTTTTCGGTATTCAGACGTGGTTTCACCGAAGCGTTAGCGAGCTTTCCGGCGGGCAGAAGCAGTTGCTGAATCTAGCCTCCATCATGGCTATGCATCCCTCGGTGCTCATCCTGGATGAGCCCACTTCCCAGCTGGACCCGATTGCTGCAGCGGATTTCCTGGAAACGATCAGCAAAATTAATCGGGAGCTAGGGACGACGATTATCATGACGGAGCATCGGCTGGAGGAGGTTCTGCCGATCTCGGATCGGCTCATCGTGTTGGATCAAGGGAGGATCATTGCTGACGATACACCATCCAAGGTAGGAGAGGTACTGCGCGGGCTGGGGCACCCGATGTTTGCGGCAATGCCTTCGCCGATGCAAATTTATGCGGGTGTCGCCGAGGGGCAGACGGGACCGATTACTGTCAAAGGGGGACGGCAGTGGCTCAGTGCATACATGGCAGATAAGTTGTCTGCGCCTGTATTGGATATACCTACAGACACTACTCCCCACAAAAGTCCGCTTGCGATTCAATTCAAAGATGTGTGGTTCCGACATGAACGGAACGGACCCGATACGATCAAAGACCTCTCCTTCGATGTCCGAGAAGGCCAGTTCTACTGCCTAGTTGGCGGCAACGGGACGGGGAAGACGACAACCTTGTCACTTATCAACGGCATCCTGCAGCCGTATCGAGGGAAGGTGCTGATTGATGGCCATAACCCGGCCAAAATGAAGGCAAAGGAGCTTTTCGTCAATCGCTTAGGCGTTCTGCCGCAGAATCCAGCGACTTTATTCGTGAAGAAAACGGTGGAGCTGGATCTGTATGAAATGCTGACTGACAGTCCATTCTCTCAGGAGGAAAAGAGGCTTAAAGTGGAGGCAGTGGTCCAATTCGCTGAGCTTGAGACATTGCTTGGCATGCATCCTTATGACCTCAGCGGAGGTGAGCAGCAGCGAGCGGCACTCGCCAAGGTGCTCCTTTTGGAGCCAAAAATCCTGCTGCTCGACGAGCCGACGAAGGGTTTGGATGGCTTTTTCAAAGAGAAGCTAGGCCTGTTTCTTAGAAAGCTTCATAGCGAGGGCGTAACCATCGTCATGGTTTCGCATGATATTGAATTTTGCGCGAAGTACGGCGAGGACTGTGCGATGTTTTTCGATGGGAGTATCATGACGACGAAGCCAGCTCACCTGTTTTTCGCGGGGAACAGCTTCTATACGACGGCAGCGAATCGGATGGCGCGTCATATTTGGCGTGAGGCAGTTACGGTAGAGGATGTGGTCGAGCTATGCAAGAGAAGCGCACAGGTAGTAGGCGTTTAAGTCGGCGAACAGTCTTCGCAGCACTGCTCATCCTAATCGTCATTCCTGCAACAATGATGCTTGGGATTTTCGTGCTCGATGATCGAAAATATTACTTTATAAGCTTACTGATCGTGTTATATACGATGATTCCATTCGCGATGGTATTTGAGAATCGTAAGCCACAGGCGAGGGAGCTCATTGTCATTGCCGTATTGGCGTCGATTGCGGTGGCCGGGCGTGGAGCTTTCTTCATGCTGCCGCAGTTCAAGCCAGTCGTTGCAATTGTGATTATTAGTGGCGTGTGCTTTGGCGCAGAAGCAGGCTTTCTCGTTGGAGCGACGGCTGGCTTCGTGTCCAATTTCTTCTTTGGACAAGGGCCGTGGACGCCGTGGCAGATGTTCTGTTTTGGATTGATTGGCTTCGTGGCAGGCATTCTGTTCAAGAAAGGACTGCTCAGGAAAACGAAGCTATCCTTGTGTGTGTTTGGAGGATTAGCAACGTTAGTAATCTACGGAGGCATAATTAATCTAGGCTCGTTACTGATGGTCACGCCTAGCTTTTCTTGGGATGCGTTACTTGCCACTTACATCTCAGGCTTCTGGTTTGATATGGTGCACGCGAGTGCGACGGTGTTCTTCTTGTTCCTGATTTCGGGTCCGATGATTGAAAAACTGGAGCGGATTAAGGTTAAGTATGGATTGATGGATTCGTAGCAGATGATAAGTAAGAATGATAAGTAAGAAAGAAAAGTCAGCTCATGTGAGCTGACTTTTCTTTTTGCACCACCAATACCCCGACCTCAGAGCTTTTAGACTCAGCATCGGTGCTTGCCAGAACCGCAAAGTAACGTCATTTTTGCACAAGATAACGTCACATTTGTAACCGCATTCTTGGTATGCTTGGAGCAACGAAAAGCAAGGAGTTGAAGTGGATGCTGAAGGTAGCAATTATTGGTGCTGGCGCAATCTCGAAGGCGCATATTGAAGCGTATTTACAATTTCCGGAGCGTTGTACGATTGTCGCGATTAGTGACATTTATGTGGATAAAGCTCAGGAGCGAATTGACCAGTTTCAGCTGAAAGATGCGAGAGCTGTGAAGGATTATAAAGAACTGCTGCAAGAAGATATCGATCTTGTTTCGATCTGTACGCCGCCGTATACGCATGCTTCACTTACGGTGGAGTTTCTCGAGGCAGGCGCGCATGTCATGGTAGAAAAACCGATGGCGTCCTCGCTCGAGGAATGCGACTTGATGAATGCGGCTGCGCAGCGGACGGGTAAGATTCTGTCTGTTGTGGCGCAGAACCGCTACAAGACGCCGATGATGAAAATGAAGTCCGTGCTGGAAAGCGGCCTCATGGGCAAAATCGTCCACGTCCAAGTCGATTCCTTCTGGTGGCGTGGCCATTGCTACTATGATCTGTGGTGGCGCGGCACATGGGAAAAGGAAGGCGGCGGCCCGACGCTGAACCATGCGGTGCATCATATCGATGCGCTGCTCTGGATGATGGGCAGCCCGACGGAAGTCCAAGCGTTCATGAGCAATGTGTCTCACGATAACGCTGAGGTTGAAGATCTTTCTATTGGGATGCTTCGCTTCCCGGGCGGTTCCCTAGGGCAAATCACGAGCTCAGTCGTCCATCATGGCGAGGAGCAGCAGTTGATTTTCCAAGGTGCGAAGGCTCGTGTATCTGCACCATGGAAGGTGAAGGCGTCGAACTCGACTTCCAATGGCTTCCCGGAGTCGAACAAGGAGCTGGAGGAAGAGCTGCAAGCTTTTTATGAGGCGCTGCCAGAAGTAAAGTATGAAGGACATGCTGGTCAAATCGACAATGTGTTAACAGCAATTGAGACCGGCGCTCCCGTGCTGATCGATGGGATTAGCGGCCGTCAAACCTTGGAGCTGATCACGGGGATTTATAAATCAGCGAGCACAGGCGAGCTTGTGAAATTCCCGCTAGACGCGGAGGATGCGTTCTATACGAGAAGCGGCGTGCAGGCGAATGCGACCCATTTTTACGAGAAGAACACGTCCATTGAGAATTTCGCACCACAGACGATTACAACGGGAAGTACATTTAAATAACCATAGAGGAGACTGACGATGATGCAAAAAAGCGATGGTATGAATTACGCTCCGCAAGGGAGCTTTAATACGGTTTGTCAGCCAGGTGAGTTTATTTTCGCGGCGGCGGCGTTGGATCATGGGCATATTTATGGGATGTGCAATGGGCTGCGGGAAGCGGGCGGCGAGTTGAAATGGGTGTACGATCCAGATCCAGCCAAAGTGGACAAATTTCTGAGCACTTACCCTGGGGTACGTGTGGCAAGCTCGCTCGAAGAGATTCTGCAGGATGCCGAAGTGAAGCTTGTTGCAGCTGCGGCGATTCCTTGCGATCGTGGTCCTCTTGGACTGCGAGTGATGGATAGCGGGAAGGATTATTTCACAGACAAAGCCCCGTTCACAACGCTTGAGCAATTGGAAGCAGCACGTGCGAAGGTAGCCGAGACAGGACAGAAATATGCGGTCTATTACAGCGAGCGTCTTCACGTGGAAAGCGCAGTTTATGCAGGACAATTAATCGAACAAGGTGCGATCGGTCGCGTACATCAAGTCATTGGATTAGGGCCGCATCGCATTAGTTTGTCGAGCAGACCGGATTGGTTTTTTGAGAAGGAGAAATTCGGCGGTATTCTGTGCGATATCGGGAGTCATCAGATCGAGCAGTTCCTGTATTTTACGGGGGCAAAAGATGCGAAAGTTGTTCACAGTAAAGTAGCGAACTACAATTACCCGCAGCATCCGAATTTTGAGGACTTTGGGGACGCTACGTTGGTCGGAGACAATGGTGCAACAGGCTATTTCCGCGTGGATTGGATGACGCCAGACGGCTTAAGTACATGGGGCGACGGCCGGATGACGATCCTGGGGAGCGACGGGTACATTGAGCTTCGCAAATATGTCGATATCGCTAGAGAGCAGACGAGCAATCATGTGTACCTCGTGAACAAGGATGGGGAGCAGCATTTTGCTGTCAGTGGCCAAGTTGGTTACCCTTACTTCGGTCAGTTGATCTTGGATTGCTTGAACCGTACCGAAGTAGCAATGACGCAGGAGCATACCTTTAAAGCGGCAGAGTTGTGCCTCATCGCACAGCGCGATGCCATGATCATTACGACAGCCGAGTAACGGCTGCGATAGGCGCCTTCTGCCCTTGCTTACGATACTGGTGAGGCGTGACGCCGATGTGGCTTTTGAACATTTTGCAAAAGTACGAGCAATTCGTCACACCAATGGCCTCGCCGACGCGAGCCACAGTCTGATCCGTTGACGTCAGCAGCTTCACAGCTTGCTGCAACCTTCTAGCTGTCACATAGTCGGAAATGCTGGTGCCGGTGCATTCTGTGAACAAATGGGACAAGTGATACGGAGATAGGTGCAGATCAGCTGACATCGTCTCCAAGCGCAGCGGTTCGGTGTAATGCTCCTCCAGCCAGCTGAGAATGCGTTCGGCTTGATGGGATTTGCGTGTCGGACCTGTGCGAACCTGACCTTCGCGCTGCTCCCATAGCGGCATGAAGGTGCGGAAGAAAGCAACGAGAAAGAGGGAGAACTCTTCCAGCTCATCTTGCTTGCTTAGTTTCGGTAGTTTCCGCGCAAGGCTTTGGAAAAGCAGATGAAACTGGTCCTCCTCACCTAGCTCGTAAAGACATGGCGCTTGCAGCTTGCTAGTAAGCATATGCTTGAAAAAAGCCAACAATCGCGGCCAAGGCTCAAAGTAGGGTTCGTATAGGGAAGGTTCAAAATGAACAATAGATCGCACGAATGGCGTCTCGGGATCTATCTGAATATGATGCAGCTGATAAGGTTGAAACACACATAACATATTAGGAATGAGTTCATAACTCTTCTGATCAACTATGAGTGTGCCATGCCCCTCGTGAATGATCAAGACTTCAATACCTTGGTGGGCGTGAAACGTACCCTGATACTGTTCGGTTCCTATGGTTCTTCTCTGATAGGTAAAATAAAGCGGGATTTCATGCAATCGGATGTTTTGATCATAGGACATCAGGGTCACTTCCTCTCCAACAGGTAGGATGGTAGGCGCTCGGTACAGCCAAAGTATACAGGAATGAAGCTTGAAACGGCAAGGCGACAACGATAATAGCTCGTGAAAATAATAGGAAGTCCTTTAACGCTGGGATGATGCTGGCCGTTTAGGGCTTTTTGCATTTGACGTCATTATTTAGCTGGCTGGGGTATAAAGCTACCGGATTGGAAGGGTTAAGCAGTCGGAGGGGGAACGAGGATACGCTAATCAGCTACTTTGGGTGGGAATAGCGTGTTCGAAGAGGAAATAGTGCATTAACGTTCCCCTTCATGCATCAAATCACGCAAAAGAGACTAATTAGCGTACAGACGTTCCCCTTTCGAGCACAAACTGAGGGTATTGCGGCATGAAGTTATCAAGAAAGTAAGTCCAAGACGAAAAGTCTTGGGCTTTTTTACGTTCTAATCCATTTCTAATTTAGGAATGAGAGAATGTGTTTTGTGGGAAGGAGGAACGCATTTGTGCTGAGATGGTTACGGGGCAACGAGGGTCTTACAGCACTTCTATTTCTATTGCCAAGCCTGGCAGGATTTGCGGTGTTTTTCTTGATACCTTTTGGGATGGGGTTTTATTATTCGCTCATGGACAGTCCTATTAACGGCTCTTTTGTGGGGATAACGAATTATCGCGAGCTGCTGGGAAATCCCATTTTTCGGCGAGCGGCCGTGAATACAAGTCTTTTTATGGCCATCTGTGTGCCGCTGAACATGTTAGTTGCGCTAGGGCTGGCTATGCTGCTTAACAGGAAGCTGCCTTTGCGTCAAACATTCCGGATCTCGTTCTTGAGCCCGCTTGTTGTACCAGTGGCTTCGGTGGTGCTGGTATGGAATGCACTATTCGATCTGCATGGGACAATCAACGCATGGCTTGCGAACTGGGGAATTCGTCCGCACGACTGGATGGAAAGCGAAGCCTCCTTGTATGTGCTGATCATTGTCTACCTTTGGAAAAACATCGGTTACAATATGATCCTCTTCCTAGCAGGCCTTCAGAACATTCCAAGCGATTATTATGAGGCAGCGTCGATGGATGGAGCCGGTAAATTTCGGCAGTGGCGATCTATTACGCTTGTTTATTTGACGCCGACGGCTTTCTTCGTTTTTATTATGTCGATCATTAATTCCTTCAAAATGTTTCGAGAGACTTACTTAATTGCCGGAAATTACCCGGATGAAAGCATTTATATGCTGCAGCATTATATGAACAACATGTTCAAATCACTGGATTATCAGAAGCTAACGTCTGCCGCTTTTCTAATGGCTCTGGTGATCGTACTACTCGTCTTGACGCTATTCGTGGTGGAGAGGCGCATTAGCAAATCCATCGGTTAACGGCGGCGGATTGGCGACTGAAAGGAGAACCATGCATGCAAGCAAGCCGCTTAAAACCGCTTACTGTCCGATTGGGACGAAGGTCCGCGCGAATCGTGCTAATCACTGTGCTCATCGTGCTGTTGGCGGGATTTCTTTTCCCGATGGCGCTAACTATTGCGAACTCGTTCATGGCGGAAGAGGAGATTACGAGCAACTACGCTGCACTTTCGGGAGATACGGATGATGGTCCATTCATCACCATGAAATGGATACCTGATCGCGTAACCCTGTCGCAATACTACGCTGTTTTGGTGGGGAGGCCGCAGTTTCTATTCATGTTCTGGAACTCGGTGAAAATGACAGTGCCGATCATCGCGGGTCAACTGGTTGTGGCTTCGCTCGCTGCGTATGCCTTTGCCCATTTACGTTTTCGCTTTCGCGAGCCGCTCTTCTTCCTGTACATTGTCACGATGCTGATGCCTTTTCAGGTCACGCTGGTACCCAACTTTATTGTCGCGGATAAGCTTGGGCTAATCGGTTCGTATGGGTCGATTATTTATCCCGGCATCTTCAGCGCCTTCGGCGTATTCCTGCTGCGGCAGTTCATGATGGTTGTGCCTGCTAGCTACATTGAAGCAGCGCGTGTAGACGGGGCAAGCCACTTCTACATATGGACAAGAATTGTACTGCCCATGTGCGGCACAGGTGTAGCGGCGCTATCGATTCTCGTCTTTATTGATAACTGGAATATGGTGGAGCAGCCGCTGATCTTCCTAAATGATGCGATCAAACAGCCGTTATCTGTGTACTTAGCCGTCATTGGCGACGAGGAGCGAGGCATCGCCTTTGCCGCGTCTGTGGTGTATATGCTGCCACCTCTTCTAGTAGCTTTGTATGCGGAGAAGTATTTGGTCGAAGGCATCCAGTTGTCAGGAATAAAAGGGTGATAGGGATCACACATAGGAGGAACGTTGTATGGATGCATTAATGGCCGCCGCCGACGGCGAACGTGCCAAGAAGAAAGGAATCAGAAAGGCTATCTTTGCCTTCATTTTTGCGATGGTCGCTTTGACGTTCTTCTCAAATACCCTGCTGGGAATATCGCTGGCCGAGGTGACCGTAGAGAAGGCAACGGCGGGCACCTTGTCACATGAGGTCACTGGTTCGGGGACTATTGAGTCGGCAGAAACCGCCGATGTCTACGTGGAGACCAACTGGGCCGCAAGCGAGGTTGAAGTGAAGGTCGGAGATAAAGTGACAGCTGGCCAAGAGCTGGTCGTATTTAAAACAAGAGAGACAGAAGATTCGCTGAAAGACAATCAGGCACGATACGCCCAGAAGCAGTTGAGCTTGGAGAAGCTTCAGGAAAACTATCAGGAAACTTTCCGGAGCAATGATGAGAAGCAAATGCGCAGCATGGCTCGGGATATCGAGAGTACGCAGCTGGATATGCAGATTTTGGAGAGACAGATTGCCAATCAAAAGCGTCAGCTTGCCGAATTCTCTCGTCTCACGGCACCTGTCGGCGGGATCGTGTCGGCAGTCAATGCCGTGAAGGGGGCACCTGTTCCTAGCGGGAAAGCTGCGGTGAGCATCGCTGATTTGTCCAAAGGTCAGCAGATGAAGGCAACCATTGACGATGCCAAAGCTCCTTATGTCGCGGTGGGCGATAAAACAGAGCTCATTTTCTCAACGCTCAGTAATGCCCGAATTCCGGCGCAAATTACCGATATTCGGGATGCGGTAAGTGCCACCGGTCAGTCCAGCCAGTCCACTCAAAAGGGGAAGGAAATTACCTTCACACTGAAGGACGATCGATTGAAAGGCGGGGAAACCGGCGAGTTCGATATTGTCAAAAAAACAGCCTCGTTCCGCTCGCTCCTGCCTAACGATGCTGTGCGGGAGGATGATCAAGGCACCTACGTGCTGCTCCTGAAGGAGAAGAAAGGCCCATTAGGCACGGAATACGTTGCTGGGCGGGCGAATGTCCAAATCGGAGACGCGGATGATACGAAAACATCCATCGAGAATGGCATTACGCCGCTCGATAAAGTCATCGTCTCGAGCTCGAAATCGATTGCTGATGGTGACCGCGTTCGTGCGGATCAATAAATGAGAGGAGAGCAGGACATGCAGCGTTCCAGATTAGCCGCATGGATGGTATTTACCGGTGTGCTGTTGCTGCTGGCAAGCAGCGGGTTAGTCGCTTCCATTGTAAGCGAGTGGAAGCAGACGAACGGCGCCTATGGGATGCAGCAGCTAACGGTGAATGTGGATCCATCGACTGCGCGAGCAAGCCCAGCAAGCCCCGCAGGCTTGACGTTGAAGGAGGCGGAGCTGCTGGCGAAAAAGTGGGCTCCGCTGCCGCTCACTTATGCAGCGAGAGAGCAAACGCGAGCGGTCTATGGCACGGCTCGGGTGAACACCGACGTGTTCGGCGTGAGTGACGCCTACACGGATTTTAACCAGATCAAGCTGAAGGCAGGCGCTTCCTTCGCCCAAAGCTCGGTGGATGAACACAGCCGAGTTGCTGTAGTTAGCGCTACGGTTGCCCAGCAGCTGTTTCGTGCCAATCAAGTCGTAGGTAAAACGATTGAGCTGTTCGGTGTCGCTTTTACCGTCATCGGCGTGTTCGAGGATGAAGGTTCTCTACTTCGGCAGATGTCCGACGACGGCAGCCCAAATGTGCTGATCCCCGTCACGACCTTGGTCGATGTGCAACCGGATGCGGTCATTGAGACGGTTCAAATGGCGGGAAAGCCTAGCGCAGTTGCCGGCGGAGAGAGTCAAGTGAATGAAGCACTTAATTCGATCGGTTCCATGCCTTCGCAATTCAAAATCGCCAACCACGAGCTTGCCCATACGAAAATGGCACAATGGCGATTGATTCAGCTGTTTGTATGCGCCATGATCGCGATCTTCTTGCTCGTGCGGTTGATGATCCGACAATCGACAATCATCCAAGGTGTATTACAACGGAGACTGGCTAGAGAGAACTGGAGTGATGCGCTGATTCACGAGCGAGCACCGCTGCTACTAAGCACGTTCTCTCTGCTCGGTATGGCCGCGTGCATCATTGCCCTGTGGACGGGCATCCGATTTCACCTCTACATTCCGCTGGAATGGGTGCCGGAGCAAATCATTGATGTTTCCTTTTATATAGAAAAGCTGCAAAGCCTATGGCAGCAGGAAACGGCACAGATGGGATACGTCCCATCGCCGCAGGAGCTGTTGACGGATGCTGCTAATCGGCTTACAGGCAGGTTGTTTATCGCGGGCATGCTGTTCGGCTTGCCACTGCTCCTGCTTGGCGTCAGGTTATGGGTGCTGGCAAGGGTACCCGTGTATGCTCAACTGCAACGCGTGTTCATCTATGTGCCAGTTGCAGCTGTTATCATTTTCGCCATCGCCCAGTGGGCGGGGTTGTCTTACCAGATCGAGCCGCTGGACTATGCGGTACTAGGTGCGCTATGCACCGTGGCTATTATTCATTTTAACCCATCTGAAGGAGTGACATTTTCTTATGCGCAAAATCACAGTTAAACAATCGGTCATCGCTTGCTCGCTCGTTTCTATGTTATCTCTGACAGCTTGTTCGTCCAATACGACGACAACATCAGGCGACACAGGAAGTACAACAGCACCTGCTACCGGGAACAAAACAGTCACACTATCTGTGATGACATCCGATCGTTTTCTCGAGCTAGCCAAACAGAAATACGAGGCACTGCATCCAGACACGAAAATTAACATCAAAGAGTATGCAGCGGCACCTCAAACGGCGCCACAAGGCCAAGCACAAGGTCAGGGGCAGCAGCAGATGATGATTATGCAGAAGCCAGATCCGAAAAACACAGAGAAATACGCCAGTTCGGTCGGCGCAGAGCTCATGAGCGGCAAAGCTTCGGATATCATCGTGACGAGCGGACTGCCTTATCAGAAATATGCGGACAAGAAGCTTCTGGAGAATATCAGCGACCTGATGAGTAAAGATGCTTCGTTCAAAAAGGATAACTATTACGCAGGTATTTTCGATGCTATGAAATATAACGGTTCCTTATATGCGGTCCCGATTAAAGTGGGATTGAATATGTGGCTCGGCAATCAAGCTGTATTGAGCAGCCAACAGATCGACGACAGCAAGTGGACTTGGGCGGATTTTAAGAAAAAAGCCAGCGCATTGGCCTCGGATAAAAATAATGACGGTAAACCAGACACGTATCCAATGGGCAAAATAGAGCCTGCCGAGCTGATCACGTCGATGCTGGGCAGCAGCTTCTCTAAGTTCGCCGATGTCGGTGCAAAGAAAGCGAAGTTCGATACCCCTGATTTCATTAACATGCTAAAGCTTGCGAAATCGATGTATGACGATAAGGTCATTCTCGCGGATAACTCGGACCCTAATAATGTCGTTTTCCAACCGAAGGGGAACGTTCTGATGTACATGGATATGTATACGATGCCGAAGATGAATTTTGAGGGTAAAGGCGGCTATTACAATTTGCCTTCGGAGAGCGAAGCCAGAGGAACTCAGTTCACTTCGTCATTACCACTCGCCATCAACAGCAAATCAGCTAATAAGAAGGAAGCCTGGGAATTCGTGAAGTACTTGCTGTCCGATGAGATGCAATCGGCTAGAGAGTTGACGGGGATTGCGGTTAACAAGACTGGAGCTAAAGCGCAAATCGACTTCTTGAAAACGCTCGGAACAGGCGGCGAAGGCGGAGGCAAAAGCATGAAGCTTATGATTAATGGCAAAGCAGCGACTGTTCAACCTGCCACGGAGCAGGATGTAACGGCCATGGAGAAGATCTTGAACAATATTAGCGTATATGCGGAAAGCGATTTGAAAATCACGAATATTGTTGCCGAAGAAACAGCACCGTTCTTCCAAGGTCAGAAGTCCGCTGAGGAAGTTGCGAAGGTCATTCAGAACAAGGTTAACACCTATTTGCAGGAGTAACCGTCAGTCAAGGAGGATGTATGCACCATGAAGATTCGTCACCGTAAAATGATTCAGTTGCTTCTGTTCCTCCTCCTCCTAAGCAGCGCTGCTTCCCCCGTTTCGGCCTCGGCCGATGCTGGGGTTGCTTCGTCTACATCTGCTGAGCTTGCCGAGGAGCAGATCATCGGCTCTACATCGCTAGGAAAGGCCGCTATCGGTGAGGCTAGCTACATGGAAGTTCAAGATCTCATGCTGTTGCCTGGCGATCAGGACGGAATGGTCACTTTCACAGTAGTTGTCCATAACGGCGGTGTGAGTGAACTGTCTTTTAAAAATTATTGGGTACGTCTGCAGTCCAAGGCTGGCAGTACGTTTACTGTCAATCAGCTAGCGCAGAGCGGCGATACGCATGGAATTGCACCAGGTACAAGCCAAGCGTATAGCTTCTATGCCAAAGTGAACGCGACAACCGAGCTTCATGATCTCGTATTTAAGCTCGTTCAGTTGGATTTTTCGGTTGCTGGCTTTGAACGAGTTATCGGTCAATTGACGCCTGCGAGTGATTACACCGTGGTGACGCCAGTGGGAACGACACGTTCGGTTCGTATTGGAGGCACACCATTTCATGCGAATATCAATCGTACGTCCATTAGTAGAAATGATGATTTCTATTTGCCATCGATTTATTTCGAAATGGAGAATAAGGGGACAGGGAGCATCAAGCTGCCAGATTTGAGCTATTTCATACGCACCGCACAAGGGCACATGTATCCGCTGCAAGCTGCTACTTTGGGTAAAGGTACAGAGCTGCAACCATTGGCTGAAAAAGAGGGCCTCCTCAGCGGCTC
The DNA here is from genome assembly GCF_059692115.1 of Paenibacillus sp. J31R30. Classification (NCBI taxonomy): domain Bacteria; kingdom Bacillati; phylum Bacillota; class Bacilli; order Caryophanales; family Paenibacillaceae; genus Paenibacillus; species Paenibacillus sp. J31R30. Next base: position 55,086 of record NZ_JCAUAV010000020.1, read on the forward strand.
CATTCCTAGGGAAGCGGGAGCGGAGGGCTGGCAGCTCGTCATTACGGAAACGACGAGTGGAAGTGACGGCAAAAGCAGCATGAAGCTGCCGGTCACTTTTTTCGAAGTGCCGGAAGCTGTGGAAGTTGAGGTTTCACTGGGGAACGACTACGACTTCTCCAACAAGTCAGGTACTTACACCACACGATTGACATCCCTGCAGCGATTGCCATGGGAGGATCAAGACATTTTGGCGGCTAACATCACGTTAACGAATAAAGGGAGTCAGGCGCTGCCTATTCCGGATCTGAAGGGTTATTTTGAACTTGATGATGTTGTTACAATCGAGGCTAGCTTAATTCGGACGGATCGAGTGATCAGCCTTCAACCGGGCAAAGAAATCAATCTACAGCTCGCAGGAAAAATACCGTATACGAGCGATTTTAAGGATTTGAATCTCGTTTTACAAGAGAAGGCTTCGGATAACCAAGTGAGTGATTTGCTCACGTTTCATCATAATAAAGAGCTATTGGGGATGAAGGTAATTCCTGCTGCTGGGACGAGAACGCTAACCGATATTGGGCAAAGCGCTGCTTATTCCGTGCGTTCCACGCAAACGTTCCAAGGCGAAGGCGCCGATTTATTCACAGTTCAGTTGAGTGTCGAAAATCTAGAGAAGCGGTTCACAGATCTGCGAAAGCAGGTTGCTCAGTTTAGAGCGGAAGACGGCACGGTTTTCCCGGCCCAAATGACCGAGATGACCAATAAGGTAATTCCTGGTGGCAAGGCACTTATTTATGTGTATGCAACCCTACCCAAAGGGTATATGACAGCAGATTTGCAGCTTATACTTGGCGACGCAGTAACCTTCTCAGGTGCAGCAACGGGTAAAGGTGGGGCAACTGATGACGAGAATGGCTATGTCAACGCTGCTGTCTTTCAATTGCCCGACGAGATCGAAGAGCCGCTGGGTGGTTTTGCTGAGCTGGATGTCTACCCTTATACGATTACGTTAAGTCATATCGGGACACAGGTTAATTTTGCACAAGGGACCGTTATGCTGGATTTCGATTATGATTTGAAAAGGGACACCTTAGTGGAAACGAGCATGAAGGATCATTCGTTGATTGTTGAGCTGAGAGACGAATTGAACGAGAGTGGGAAAGAAATTATCGTGAGCCAAACGTATGAGTTGGATGGGACGGATCCGATCAAATCGCTGCAGGTGGGCTTCCACGATGCCACGATCTCGTACACGAATAAGGATAAAATCTATAAAATCAGTGATATGAGTACGTATCAATTGAATGTCTACCACCAGTTTCAAAATGGAAAGAAAAAATTAATCGCATCCAAAGAGCTGAATTGGTTCATATTTACAGACTAGCCTAAGCTTATTTTAAGCTAGCGTTCATCTCATCCCTTTATACTGAACCCAATAGAGTGGTTGCGGTGCAACAATGGGGAGGAAATCGATGAAAATACTCGTTGTGGAAGACGAGCTGCCTTTGCTGCAAACGATACGAACCTTGCTGGAGGAAGAAGGCTACCAGGTGGATGCGACCCCTTGCGGCGATGAGGGCTGCTATTTGGCGGAGCAAGGCATCTACGATTTGGTCGTGCTCGATCGGATGCTCCCTGGGATGGATGGGATTAAAATTGTGCATAGCTTGCGGGCTAAACAAGTTCTGACGCCCATTTTGTTCCTAACGGCAAGAGATAGTGTTGAGGATATGGTAAAGGGACTGGATTCCGGTGCGGATGATTACATGACGAAGCCATTCGGCGTACCGGAATTACTCGCAAGAGTCCGTGCGCTGCTGCGCAGACGCGGGGGGATCGAAACCGAGGATCGTCTTGCCTATGATCAGCTTGTGCTAATCGGAAGAACGAAGGAAGCTGCGATTGCTGGGCAGCCGTTGGAGCTTACGCTGAAGGAATTCGAGCTGCTCGAATATTTGCTGCGGAATCGGGGGCAAATTCTCACACGGGAGCAAATCTGTCTTCGCGTCTGGGGGCTGGATTCAGATGTAGGGTCCAATGTAGTGGACGTTTATGTCTACTATTTGCGCAAAAAACTGAAGCCTTTCGATTACGATCACATGGTCCATACGATTCGGAATGTTGGGTATATTTTAAAGGAGAATGCCGTATGTTCAAAAAGACCCGAACTCGTCTGACGTCGTTGAACGCGGTTGTTTTCTTCTTCATCATTGTCTGCCTTGGTATGATCGTCTATACCGAATTGCGTCATCAATTGTATGCCAATGTCGATGAGTCGTTACAGCAGAGAGCCCAGCAGGATGCGCAGTTTTTCTATACCAAATCTCAATTGTTGTCGCCAAATGAGCCTTCAGATGGCACGACCAAGAAGACATTAATTCAGGTTCAGGGAATTGATCCGCGCGTGTTTTTGGTGCTGTGGGATGATAAGGGGAATTCCTATCCGATCCTAAATGCCGGGGCAGCGATGCATAAGGAGATCGATGCCTTCAAGCCTTATCGATCTATCGCCATGCCTCAAACGGTTAACATGGCTAACCATTCATATCGTATTTATGCTCTTCAATATGAGCAGCCGAGAATGATGAATTTGAAGGTATTGACCGATATTTCTGGGGCGAAGGGACTAGATACGATCTCGCCGTCTTCGCTCTTCGCCGAAGCATCTACCAAAATTGTAGCTATTCAAGCGATTAGCCTCATCGACTCTGAGCAAAATATGCTGAAGCAATTGTTTGAGCTGATTTTAATCGGGATTGTGGTAGGCGGCGCAATAACGGTGTTGGCTGGCATGTACCTGGCCAATCAAGCGCTGCGGCCGATCAAGCAATCCTGGGATAAACAGCAGCAATTCGTTGCTGATGCTTCGCATGAGCTGCGGATGCCGTTATCGATCATTCGCGCAAATGTTGAGCTGGCGTTTCGTCATCCAGATCAGTCTATATTGCAGATGAGCGAACCGTTATCTGTGGTATTAGAAGAGTCGAAACGGATGGGCAGGCTGACAGAACAGCTGCTAACACTGGCCAGAGCGGATTCCAATCAAGAGGAAATCATGTTGAGGCCTTTGCCGCTGTCAGAAGTTATCCACGAAGTCGTGCAGAAGTTCGAACCGTTAGCTGAGTTGAAGCAGCAGAAGCTGGAGTCGGACGTAGAGAGCGGAATCGAGCTGATGGGGGATGTCGAACGGATCCATCAACTGCTGGTGATTCTGCTCGACAACAGCATGAAGTTCACCCCTGCGGATGGCACGATTCGTGTTATTGCCCGCAAAAAGGGGCACGATGTTGAACTGGTGGTGGAAGACACGGGAGTGGGGATTTCGGCAGAGGACTTGCCGCATATTTTCGACCGTTTCTATCACGGTGACAAGTCGCGGACGCGCAGCACCGGAGGCACTGGCTTGGGCCTCGCGATCGCGAAGTGGATCGTGAGTAAGCACAGCGGTGAAATCACACCGGCTAGCGTCCCGGGGCAGGGAACGAAGATGATGCTTCGTTTTCCGGTGTGGCAGCGGAAGGGGTAACGTTATATGTGACAGACAGCCGATCTCATTGATCGGCTGTTTGTGTTCGGTACGAATTGGGGTGCGTGCTCCAATGAGGGCCTTGGTGCTGCGAAAGGGAACTACGTTCCGTTTCTTTGGCGTGGTGCGGAAATATCACGATCCAGAGTGGGAGTAGCGTGTCCCACTAGTTTCTTTTTACTGCTGCTTCCGGTACTCACTCGGTGTCAGCCCTTTAATACGCAGAAATGTGCGTGAGAAGGTTGGATAGGAAGAAAAGCCGGACTCATACGCTACTTGTGAAATGGGTAGATCAGAGGAGATCAACAGGCTGCAGGCATGACGAATTCGCAGCTCATGCAGAAAATCGACAAAATGGATCCCGAAGGATTCCCCGAATTGCGTGCTGAGCTGGGTGGGGTGAATGTGAAACTTTTCGGATAATGACGTTAAAGATATAGGCTCTAAGTAATGGTCATACACATATTGGACAACGGACCATATGCTTCTCGAAGATACAGAAGGTTGCTTCTCGGGCTGCGCGGTTTCGTGGCTATCTCTGTTTCGGACAAACAAGGCCAATGCTTCCAGCAACAGGGCTTTGAGCATGATGGGCTTCCAGGTTAACGACGAATTGTGTTCGTTGTAGATCCGTTCCCACAGCCGCAGGCACTCCTCGTAAGCTTCGCCTTGTAATTGAATATAAGCAGGTTGAGAGCTGCCGAGACCGAGAAACAGATCGTGCAAGCCCCAAGCGGATTCCGGTCCAGCGGTAATTAGTTTCATGTCAAAATTGCAAATGTACATGGACAGCTTCTCGTGGGCGTCGGCGCGATACTCATGAATCTGATACGGAAGCAACAAAACAATCGTGCCAGGCAGCATATCATGCTCGATGCCGTTAATCCGTTCCTTGCCTTTGCCTGCAAGTACCAACGAAAATTCGATGAAATCGTGACGATGGGAGGGCACTGAGGTGTACCACTTTTTTTTCATATGAAAAGGAAATTCAGAGTCGATATTGGGGTATTCAAAAAGGTATTGTGGGTACATGTTGTTTCCTTTTCACCTCCAGACCTTTGTAGCTCTAGTATAGCTGTTTCGATTTCGTAAAGAAATGAAAGGATTAATAAAAAATTGAAATATAAGCAGTTATCCTTCGAGCTACAATACAGGCATTACTTACTATATTGTGCGCAGGCAGCGCAAAGGAGTGAACGAACACCATGAACAAGACAATCACAAACCATGATGCGTTTCGCGGGATTTTTACAGCACTTCTGACTCCGATGTTCGAGAGTGGCGACATTGATTTTCAATCTCTGGAGAGCCTGGTTGAGCATCAAATAGGACAAGGTATTCACGGATTTTACGTAGGTGGCAGTACGGGGGAAGGATTTATTCTGACGAGCGAAGAGCGCCAACTGGTGTTGGAGGCGGTTGTTAAGGCTGCTGCAGGACGTGTCACGATAATTGCTCATGTAGGCAACATCAGTACAAGAGAATCCATCAAGCTAGCTAAACATGCTGAGCTTCATGGCGTCCATGCCGTGTCTGCGGTTGTTCCGTTCTATTATAAAGTTACGATGAAAGAAATACGCGAGCATTATGAAGCCATCATGGCGGCAGTGTCACTGCCAATGATCGTGTATCATTTCCCGGGTGCGACAGGCGTTAACTTATCCATGGACTTCTATGAGGAGATGAGCCGTAACCCGCAATGCATTGGCGTTAAATTCACATCGCTAAATCTGTTTGAAATGCAGCAAATTCGCGCGAGATGCGGTCAAGATTTCCTCATCTATAACGGACATGATGAAGTGTATATGGGCGGCGCATACGCTGGTGCGGATGGAGCTATTGGCAGCACGTTCAACATGATGCCTGCTTTATTTGCTGCAATGTTCGAGATTATCTCGTCTGAGGAACGTCCGACTATGGCTTCATTGCAGTCGATGCAAGCGGAAGCGAATGACTTAATCGCACATATGATTCAGTACGATGTGATCGCATATGAGAAATACATGCTGTATCTCCAGGGTGTCATCTCGACGCCGACCGTTCGGCAGCCGTTGAAACAATTTACGGCGGAAGAGCGGGAACGGATCGAGTCGTACTATGCGCAGAGCGACGTGCTGCGTCGTCACCGATTCGTTGTGAACGCCGAGCGTTAGGAGGGGTTATCTTTGATTTTCGACACGATGGACAATTGGGAGTTCAACCGAAGCCAGTACAGCGAAGTTGTGCGTCGAGCACTGACGTATATCGCCCATTTGAATGTCGCTGACATGCCGCCTTTGCTCGAAATTGATGGACGGCGAATGTATGTGATGAAGCAAAGCCCAGCGACGTGTACATTCGAGGAACGACTCGCTGAGATGCATGCGCAGCATGCTGACATTCATCTCGTGGTAGAAGGCGAGGAGTGGCAGGGCTTCGCAGCAGCCTCTACGAACAACCAGAGCGTGGAAGATCGCATGGCAGAGAGCGATTACGCACTGTATGAGCAGGTTGACAATGAGTCACGCATCCTGCTACGGCCGGGCGACTTTAGTATATTTTGGCCAGGCGAAGTTCACCGCCCGAACTGTCATCCGGAGGGTGCAGTTCACTTAGTGAAGCTGGTTGTGAAGATTCATCGTGATTTGTTTGAAGGCAAGTAACAAACGTCCCGATTATGGCTGGTGATGAGCACGACCAATGCGTGATTTGAATCATTTTGTTACACCGACCCCGAATTGAAGCAGTGTTTTGCCTGAAACCTTTGGTTTTAGGCTTTTTTTACGTTTTGCAGGGGGGAAACTCATCCGGTCGTTATTTTCAAGATGATGAAAGCCTAGCAATTGTACTTTTTCTTTTCAAAGTTATTGCCTCTAACACAAATAACTCTGCTACAGTATTGTTTCATGCCATCCCATCTTCCCCAGATGCAACCCGTACATAACTTAGGTTGTTTGGGATTAACGTCAATCTCATGACTTTTATTCATATGTTCCTCCTAAAAGTTGGTTCCCCGTTTTCTTTAATTTTAATATGGTTTGATGTAAAAAGAGGGTAAAGAAATCTGTTAAAGGTGTAAAAAAAAACGCAAAAAATAATAAATTTCTTATTTTAAGATCGCTAACTCCGAAAAGTAAACCGGATCAATATCTTATAAATGCAAAATAAGCCAAATAAAGCGAATGTAAGCGACTGTAAGCGATTGTATGATTCATTCTCATTTTCTATCCATAGGAATACTCCTGATTGCTCATCAATAGCGTGATTCATCGAGCATTTCAACGATTTAAATGGATTTTAATACAGCCAATGTCGAATTTGGTCCGTTATGACGTTTCATTATGTTTCATTAGGTTTTATTACATTTACAAAAAAACGCCGGTGGGCGTATGATTCATAACATATTTAACGAGGATGGCTCGCTACGAAGAGAGTTTCGCTCTGTTTCGTGGCTTTTTTATGTTGTTTTTTGAAATTGTGATGAAATTTACAAAAGGAGTGAGCCATTCGTCGTGGTTATTATTTGTGTGCTGACTGTAGCTTTACTGCTCTATCTCGTCTATGTGCTGCTACATATCGATCAGTTCTAAACATTGAGATTTTGTTCATTGGAGGATGCAAGTCATGCAAGATCAAAAGAAAAGACCCATTATTCAAAAAGCATTGCTCGACAGCGTATTGAAACTAAATCCGATTATCATGTTAAAAAGTCCAGTTATGTTCGTCGTAGAGGCAGGTGCATTCCTAGTCCTATTGATGATTCTCTTCCCCGATACTTTCGGTTCGGAAGGAAGGCAGACCTATAATCTTCTTATATTCCTTATTTTACTTTTTACGATATTGTTTGCTAATTTTGCGGAAGCCTTTGCAGAGGGGCGAGGAAAAGCGCATGCAGATTATTTAAGGAAGACACAAGCGGATACAGAAGCGAAGCGTATTCGAAAAAATGGTGATATAGAAGTCGTCAGTTCTACGGAATTACGAAGAGGAGACATCATCCTCATTGAAAAAGGCGATCTTGTACCTGGAGACGGTGAAATTGTAGAGGGTATAGCAGCCATTGATGAATCAGCCATTAATGGTGAATCCGTACCTGTGATCAAACGGGCTAGAAGTGACTTCAGCTCGGTTACTGGGGGGACGATGGTCATCAGTGATTGGCTCAAAGTGAGAATTACAGCGGATCCAGGGGATACATTTTTGGATCGGATGATTCACTTGGTGGAGGGGGCCAAAAGGCAGAAATCTCCGAATGAAGTTGCCCTGAACACGCTTCTGGTTGTACTTACCATCATCTTTTTTATTGTTACGATCACACTGGTTCCTATGGCTGGTTATTTGGGCGTATTTATCGAAACTTCAACGTTAATTGCTTTGCTTATATGTTTGATTCCTACGACGATAGGCGCCCTTCTGTCGGCTATCGGTATTGCAGGTATTGATCGGGTAACTCGGTTTAACGTTATTGCCATGTCAGGAAAAGCAGTTGAAGCTGCTGGAGATGTGACTACGATTATTTTTGATAAGACAGGTACAATTACATATGGTAATCGGAAGGCACATCGCTTTTATCCCGTCACGGAGATTTCAGAAAAGGAGTTAATTCGAGCGGCTGTTTTAACTTCGATTTATGATGAGACACAAGAAGGTCAATCCATATTAGAATTAGCTTCGAAAAGGGGGCATACCTGGCAGGATGATAATCAAGCAGGGGAAGTTATCCCTTTTACAGCTGAGAGTCGAATGAGCGGACTCATTCTTGAGGGAGAGTCATTTTACAAGGGAGCGGTAGAGGCAATACTCTCACATATTGAAAAGCAAGGTGGAATGAGCCCTTCAGAAGCGATTGTTGTCAGTGAGAAGATTGCTATGGAAGGAGGAACGCCGTTGGCCGTATGCAGAGGGAACCAATTTCTAGGAATTATTTATTTAAAAGATACGATAAAACCGGGATTAAAAGAAAAATTTGAAGATTTACGTAAAATGGGAATTAAAACCGTCATGTGTACGGGAGATAATCCGCTGACAGCCAAAACGATTGCAGATGAAGCTGGGGTTGATGAATATATCGCGGAATGTAAGCCAGAAGATAAAATCCGTATTGTGAAGGAAGAGCAAGCTCAAGGTAAGCTCGTTGCCATGACGGGTGACGGGACCAACGATGCGCCGGCGCTAGCTCAAGCGGATGTGGGATTGGCCATGAACAGCGGTACCATTGCAGCTAAGGAAGCTGCAAACATGGTTGACTTAGACTCTGATCCGACGAAGCTAATACAGGTGATATTCATCGGCAAGCAGCTGCTGATTACACGTGGCGCGCTGACAACCTTTAGTATCGCGAATGATTTTGCCAAATATTTTGCGATTCTTCCCGCTATTTTGTCTGCGGTTATACCGCAAGTAGAGATATTAAATATTATGAAATTACATTCACCTGAAACGGCAGTGCTGTCATCACTGATTTTTAATGCCATTATTATCCCAATCTTGATTCCGCTTGCTGTGAAGGGTGTTAAATATTCGCCAATGAGTGCGGAGAAGTTGTTGTCACGTAATCTTTGGATATTCGGTGTAGGCGGAATTATGGTTCCATTCGTCGGTATCAAAGCCGTTGATATGATCATTCAAACCTTTTATTAAACACGCTTGTTAATGTAAGTGACTGGGAGGCGTAACATGAGATACACCATTCAAATCAAGCTGATGATCGGTTTTACATTGGCTGCTTGTTTGCTGGCCGTTAATGGACAGATCTGGTATAATTTGGCACAAATCGTACATAGGCAGCAGTTATCGACAGAAAGCTTTACCTCTAGCATGAATCTAGCGCTAGGAGTTACGGTGATTTCGTTTGCCTGCGTACTGGGGATTGGATTATGGACATCCAAGGTGATTTCACATCCAGCAATCCGAATAGCGGAAACAATGGAACATATGGCATCTGGAAATGTACTTGAAAATGAACTTCATCTTCATCTGCGTGGTCGGGATGAATTCGGGGATGCGGCAAGCGCGATGAACCGAATGGCACTTAATTTACGCAACTTAATTCGACGGGTATCGGCTTCTTCACAACAAGTAACAATGGGAGTGGAACGACTGAACCTTACAGCTCAACAAACCGTAAGGACAGCAAAAGAGATAGGCGACTCCATGCATCAGGTAACGCTGGGAGCAGAGAGACAAGTTGACCGAGTCGGTATTACTGTGAAAACTCTTGAAGAGATGAATAGCGGGCTTCGCCGTACCGCGGAGTTTTTTGAGACCGTGGATGCATCAGCCCACAATGCTGTGAACAAAGCGATCGCAGGAAGTGAAGTTATACATAAAAATATGGCGCAAATTAAGTCCATTCAATCTGTATTTGACCACTCTGGTGAGAATGTCAGGAAAATGAGCGAACATACGCAAGAAATTGGGAATTTTGTTCGAGTTATTACGGAAGTTTCAGAAACGTCGCATTTACTTGCGCTTAATGCTTCCATTGAAGCTGCCCGTGCAGGCGACCATGGGAGGGGATTTTCGGTTGTTGCCGCCCAAGTGAAAAAACTTGCCGACGATTCCCAGAAAGCTGCAAAACACATCGCAGGCGTTGTGAAATTGATTCAAAATGATACGCTTCAAGCTTTTCACACGATGAAGGAAAGCGGTAAAGAAGTAAGTACAGGGATAGAACTAATGTCAGAAGCAAGCATTGCGTTCCATCAAATATCAGATGCGATCAAAGAAGTCACCAATCACAGCGGGCAAATACGTGAAATCACGAATGATGCGCTCTTGTATGCTAACCAAATCACTTCAACGGTTGATGAGTTGGCTTCGATTGCGAAAGACACTGTAACAAGCTCAACAACGGTAGCCTCTTCATCTCTTGAGCAGACGGCTTCCATGGAAGATCTATTTCGGTCCACGGCAGAACTGCAAAAATTGGGACATGAACTTAACGAGTTGGTTAGAAGGTTTAAAGTTTAAGTTTGATCAGGTTCGAAAGATTGAAACGGGATCTGTAACTGCGGATTCCGTTTTTTCTCATCAGCATTTCCTTGCTGTTGCGGCAAAATAATGTTTCAAGTTGCCTGATCGGGATTTTTGTATCCAGATAGTCTGCTTGTTTCTCAAAGAAATGATAGAAAATATAAAAAAATGAAATATAATCGACTGCCCTGCAAGCTACAATACAGACATCAAGCTTATTTGTAACCGCTTACTTGATTTTCTGTGGAGAGAGAGGTGATTGGTGTTTAAATTCAATGAGCATTAACCAACATGACCGTGATCTCGAGTGGTTCGGACACAGCATCTACATTAAAGGAGCGTGTAAAGATGTCAAAAAGTAAATTAAACAAAATGCTTATCCTGTTATGTTCGGCTATATTAGTTGCATGCATGGCACCCTTCAATCCGGGGAATGTGGCCAAGGCCGCTGCATCCTTTTATGATGAAACGATACTTTATGAGTCGACAGTGGATGGCTATGCCCAATATAGAATACCAGGTGTAGTCGTTACCGGTAATGGTACGGTCATCACTTACGCGGAAGCAAGGAAGACGACGTCCGACTGGGCCGATATCGACATTTATATGCGCAGAAGTACAGATGGGGGAAATACGTGGCAGTCCAGAGTTAAGCTGGTGGATGGCGTGACTACCGCTAATACGATTAACAATCCTGTCATGATTGCAGAGAAGAACAGCGGCACGGTACACTTCCTCTACTGCAAGGAGTATAATCAGGCCTTTTATCGGAAAAGTACAGACCACGGCGCCACATGGTCGAGTCCTGTGGAAATAACCTCCGTCTTCAACCAATATAAATCAGAGTTTAATTGGGCAGCCATTGCAACAGGTCCCGGACATGGGATTCAACTCGACAATGGCAGGCTTCTTGTCCCTGTCTGGCTCACTTTGAACACAAGCCATGCACCTGGCGTTGTTTCCACCATTTACAGTGATGACGGCGGGGCTACTTGGAATAGAGGTGAAATCATTGCAGACACACCGGATATTCCAAGTCCCAATGAAACAACCTCCGTGCAGCTGTATAACGGTTCCGTCATGCTCAATATGAGAAACAGTACGAAGGTCTCCCCGTTGCGATCCGTCTCAACAAGTCTGAATGGGAATAGCGGATGGACTACGCCTGTTTTGGACAGTGAATTGAATGACCCGAACGATTTCGGCAGCATTTTACGTTTTACAGATCAACACGAGTACTATAACAACAGGCTCCTGTTTACCAACACGAATAACCCAAGTGATCGATCCAATTTGACGGTCAAAATGTCGATGGATGAGGGGAATAGCTGGACCTATTCCAAAGTGATAAGCCCGACAGGCGCAGCCTATTCCGACCTCGCCGTCAGTAATGATAAACAGACGATCTATTGCTTTTATGAAAAATGGAACGGAACGCTCAAATATCATTATATGGTTCTGGCACGATTTAATTTGGAGTGGCTGACCGACGGTGAACAGAGTCTGGATCCGTTATTAGGAGCAGCGCCAACGTATCCTTCGATACCGACAGTGAATGTGGATGAGCAATGGAACAGCTTGTCGGGATGGACTACAGCTGGAAATGCCGCCATAAGCCCGGCGGGACAACTGAACTTGTCTAGTAATAATAGTGCTACCTCATCTGCTAACCGATTTGATATCAGTATTCCGCAATCTTACACGCTGGAGTTCAAGGCGAAGGTCGATGACTTCACGAATGGAGCGATTGGGGTCAGTCCATATCCCGCCTCCTTGGCGACCAAGATCGGGGATGGGAAATACAGGCTGATGCTGGACTTCAGGACGGATGGCATCTATGCCATAACCAATCATGGCGATTGGACGCAAATTAAAGCAGTGACGCTAACGAACAGTTGGTACACATGGCGAGTCGTTGTGAATCATGGCGTTGCTGAAGTATTCATGGATGGCGTATCTCAGGGGAAATTCGCGATGCAGTCTGGTAACTACGGCGATGTCTTGCAGCACTGGGTTGTAGGCACGAGCTCGGATGCCGTTAATGCACATGTCGAATACTCTAAGCTGTATACGGAAGCGCCTGTAACATGGGATGTCGCTGTAACAAATCTGGATGAGCAATGGAACAGCCTTTCGGCTTGGACGACGGGAGGCAGTGCGATCATCAGCCCGGCGGGACAGCTGAACTTGTCCAGTAACACGAGCACGAATTCTTCTGTGAACAGAACGGATCTCAGTATTCCGCAATCCTATACACTTGAATTTGAGGCGAAACTTGATGATTTGAGTAATGGTGCGATAGGGGTTAGTCCACATCCTGCTTCCTTGGGTACGAAGGTCGGTGATGGGAAATACAGGCTGATGTTGGACTTCAGATCTGATGGCATCTATGCGATAACGGATTACGGTGTCTGGACGCGAGTCAAGGCAGTAACAGTCAATAGCAGCTGGCATTTATGGAAGGTAAGAGTGAATTACGGGTATGCCGAAGTCTATATGGATGGTGTATTCCAAGGGGAATTCGCGATGCAATCTGGCAACTATAGCGATGTGGTGTCGCACTGGGTACTTGGCACAAGCGCGGATGCGGTGAATGCTCATGTAGAATCCACTAGGCTGTATACCGAATTGCCTAGTTCAGCTGCAGTGGCATACTTGAAGTTCGATGAAACGAGTGGAACGACAGCTTCTGATGCTTCTGGAAATGGAAATTCAGGCACGGTGGTTAACGGCGCGGCATGGACAACCGGCAAGAAAAACAACGGGCTGACATTTGATGCAACCAATGATTATGTAGATGCTGGCAACAAGAACAGCCTGCAGTTCGGCAAAGGCGACTTTACTGCGTCGGCCTGGGTGAAACCGGATACCATTGCTGGAACCAGATTCATTTTCTGGTATGGGGATGTGGGTACGGCTGTACCATCATGGTGGGTGCGCATGGAAGCAGGCAAAATTGCTTTCCAGCTGGATGGCACATCAGCGCCTACCGGAAATTATGCGGTAACGGATGCAGCCGTATTAACAGCTGGAACATGGTCGCATATCGCCGTGACGCGAGAAGATCTGATCATTCGCATTTATGTGAATGGCGTAGAATTGAAGGGCATCTATACAAGTAACGTACCCGATGTAACGAGTACATCTAACGGTCTTACCATTGGGAAGGATAAGAATGGAACGACACGTTACTGGGATGGTATGATTGATGAAGTGCGTGTGTATGACAGGTCGTTAAGCTCCGAAGAAATTGAGGGTCTGTATAACCAGTAAAACGAGCTGCGGTAGAATAGTGGGGTCGACAAACGTCGAACCCACTAACCTGTTAAAATATAATAAAGTGGTGAATTGGCGTTTTCAAACATCTTAATGTTG
>NZ_JCAUAV010000021.1:0-61585 GCF_059692115.1 Paenibacillus sp. J31R30
GTGATGATGGCGGAAGGGATCCACGCGTTCCCATCTCGAACACGACCGTTAAGCCTTCCAGCGTCGATGGTACTTGAACCGCAGGGTTCTGGGAGAGTAGAACGTTGCCAAACTACATAGGGATCTTTTGGCGGAACCAAAAGTCTCTCAGCTATGAAAGAGCCTTACTTGGAGAATTCCAGGTAAGGCTCTTTTTTGCATATATCCGTGAAGGGATTGCCATGAAGCCCGAATTAGCTGTATGGCTACAGCTAATTTTATTTTGATTTACACGAAAGAAGAGTTTGACGTTGATGTTTCCGGTTAGTCGAGCCAACCTACTGTAGGTAACAGGACGTTTCCTTGCTCGATATTTTCACTAAGCCGCTCTTACGGTAAGGCTGGAAACGAAGCACCATCCACAGACGCGGCAGAAGCATCCAGCAATGAAATATCGTCAGGTGACGCAGCCAGGTGCCGGGTATCCATGGATATAGGACGAGGATCAAGGCAAGTCCGATGCAGAACAGGTGAAGCTGCACATTGGTAACGAGTCGAACGGAAGCATGTCCTTCAGGCAAGAAACCCGACCAGAAAATGCCCCAGCGATATGACCAACCGCGCATCGCCATCCCAATGGTGAAGTGGAAATAAGCGCGAATAAGCACCGTATGAAAGAGGAGCACGAGTGGATAGCTAACTAATAGAGGAAGCCAGTTAGAAGGGTCAAATTTATAGAAGACTATCAGAATTAGAGACGTATAATAGAGTACTATTTTATATAAAGAATGATAAAAGCGCCTCATCAGGGTGTAGCTATAAATCGTAGATTGTTTGGATAAATTAGATTCTTGTTTGATGGACATGTGACAGACCTCCGCGCTGCGGTAACGTATTATGAAGGTATTATCGGCATCTCCCTTCCAAAATATGAGGGTTTAGCTAGTTTAGGAGAATTGAGAATCGGACATACTAGTCGTAAAAGATCGTGGGGTGATCATATGGAGGAGAATCGGTTTGGATTATGCATGATTTGCGAACAACAACGAGTTGGCGGGATTCATATTGTTACGGCATTCATATGTGATGAATGTAGTAAAGAGATCGTCAAGACGAGCGTTTCTGATCAGAAATATCCGTTTTATGTGAGCCAGATGAGGAAGGCATTTTACATGGGGAATTCAAGACAGTATATGAATTAAGAGGAGAAGCTTCTTTTACAGAAGCTTTTTTGTTTTTTTGTCAGTAATCCACTACTATATAAGGGTAAATCGAAATTTGAAAGCTGACGAAGCTGGGGAGTTTGATCCGATTGTCTAGCGAACATCATTCATATAAGGCTCGAGCACCTCTATATGAGGCTATGGTAGCCCATCAGGCTAAGAAGTCCGTAAGTTTACATGTACCAGGGCACAAATCAGGTCAAGGGCTTCTAGAAGAGGGAACAGAGTTCTTACAATCGGTCATGTCCATTGATTATACAGAAATTACAGGACTAGATGATTTACATCATCCTGAGGGTGTTATCTTGGAAGCAGAACAGCTCGCGGCAGACTGCTTTGGGGCGGAGGAGACGTATTTTCTCATTGGCGGAAGTACGGTTGGCAATTTAGCGATGATCGGAGCTGTCTGCCAAAGGGATGACATCATTCTTGTTCAAAGGAACGTACATAAATCGGTGATCCATGGGATTATGTTGGCGGGGGCCCGTGCCGTATTTCTAGCGCCAAATATCGATCCAGAAGTAGGTATAGCCACAGGCTTACATATCGAAGACGTGAAACAAGCTTTAGAGCAATATCCAACCGCGAAGGCGTTATTTATAACGAATCCGAATTACTATGGAGTTGGTATTCCATTGAAGCCCTTGGCAGATCTGATGCATGAGAAAGGAAAGCTCCTTTTAGTGGATGAAGCACATGGTGCACATTTCGGCTTTCACGAAGGGGTACCCGCCTCGGCCTTATCTCAAGGCGCTGACGCTGTCGTGCAGTCTACGCATAAGATGCTAACCGCAATGACGATGGGGGCCATGCTGCATGTGCAAGGTCCGAGGATCAACCGTAGGGCTATCCAACAATTGTTGGCGATACTTCAAAGCTCAAGCCCATCCTATCCAATTATGGCTTCCCTAGACTTAGCTAGGAAGCGAATGCACACCGAAGGGCAGGCTTGGTTGGAACAAGGACTGGGCACCATGAAAGAGTTCAGAGCCGAGCTAGAGAAGCTTCCCGGATTACGCTACTTTCCCCGAGAAACGGGCCAACATAGCGGTGGAAGAGCAATCGCTGCAACGGATCCTTTTAAAATTGCGATTTATGATCCCACTCATAGGTTGTCTGGAGCAGAGCTCAAAGATCGCTTAGAAGCGGAAGGCTGCTATGTAGAAATGACGGATGGCTATTTAGTCTTACTCGTATTTACCCCAGCAAACACTAAAGAGGATATGCTTCGAGTTCTCGATGTTTTGAGCAACATTTGTTTGGACATCACCGACCAAAAGCAGGAACTTCAGGCGCCTATCTCGAATATAATTAAATTACCCACCTACGCACCCATCTCCTCGCCAATAGGCTTTGACCGTAGTGTCGTGTATCAACAAGCCGCGACCAGAGAGGTTCATATTGAGGAAGCCATTGGGAAGCGTTCAGGTGATATGGTAATTCCTTATCCGCCGGGTATTCCTTATTTGTATCCAGGTGAAGTGATTACGGCTTCTGTAGCTGAGGCACTCGTTTTTTTAGCTAGTCAGGGCATTAGGTTCCAAGGAACCCATTTTGGACAGACGTACAAATTAACTATATACACAGATCACGAAGGGACTTCGTGAGGCAGTAAGCAGGAGGAACACGTGAACGGAATATTCATTACGTTTGAAGGGCCAGACGGCGCCGGCAAAACAACACAGCTGAAGAAAGTAGCGCAGGAGCTGCAAAAATTAGGACATGACGTGCTCGTTACAAGAGAACCTGGCGGAACTGCAATCAGCGATAAAATCCGCGGTATCATTCTCGACCCTGTTAACGAGGAAATGGTGGATCAAGCAGAAGTATTGCTATATGCCGCATCACGTGCGCAGCATGTTCACGAGCTTATCCTTCCAGCGCTCAAAGCTGGTCGTATCGTTCTCTGCGATCGATTTATCGATGCCAGTGTGGCCTATCAGTCATACGGTCTTGGTGTTGATATCGAGATGGTAAAGAGTATTTCCAAATTTGCCAGCTCAGGGCTGCAGGCAACTAGGACTTATATTATGGACGTACCCGTCGAAGTGAGTTTGGAGCGATTAAATCAGCGAGCAGGTGCTGCTGAGTTTACACAGCAGTTGGATCGCATTGAGCAGAAAAATGTCGCTTACCACAGCAGAGTACGAGCGGGCTTCCACCAAATTGCTTCAGACAATCCAGAACGTGTTTTAGTTATTGATGCTAATCGCAGCGTAGATTTAATAGCCGCGGATATTTGGCAGGATTGCAAACAATTGCTTGAGGAACATATTTCCGTCTAAAGCGGAAAACCAATTCTTAGTTTATAATATAAGGAGGCATCACCCATGAAACTAGTCGTAGCCGTAGTTCAGGATAAAGACAGTAACCGTCTCTCTAACGCTTTAATTAAGGAAGGGTTCAGAGCCACGAAGCTGGCAAGTACCGGTGGATTTTTGCGTGCGGGTAACACAACCTTTATGATTGGTACGGAAGATGACCGTGTGCAAGAGGTGATGCAGGTGATTCGAGCTAATTGTAAAATTCGTGAGCAACTGGTAACACCTGTTTCTCCAATGGGAGGAACGACGGATTCGTACATTCCATTCCCTGTGGAAGTGCAAGTGGGTGGAGCGGCCGTTTTCGTACTGCCAGTCGAGCGATTCGAGCATTTCTAACCATAATCAGATGTACACAAGGATGGATGCGTCTTGAAAATTAATCCAGGGCTGCAGCCCATCGGCAAGAATATCAAAGTGAACGAGAATGTCCCTCCGCCGCAGATGGCTCCTCGGAACTTCTCTGACATCATGCAGCAGCATGATGAGAAGTATACGAGTGAGCAGCTTGCTAAAATGGTGCAGCAAATCACGCTTCAAGGCGATCGATTGTCGAGAGGTATGACAGTAAGAGAACTGCTGCAATACAAGCTGCTGATTCGTCAGTTTCTCGAGGAAACCGCTCGTCGCGGAGTTAATTTAAGAGATACGAAGGGCTGGGATCGTCGCGGCCGTTCGAAGCGATATAAGCTTTTAGAAGAAATCGATCGAGAGCTCCTCTCATTGGCTGATGAATTATTGGAGAGTGAGCAGGGGCGGATCGAAATTTTGCATAAAATCGGAGAAATTCGAGGTATGCTGATCAACTTGTTATTTTAAAAATATAAGCGTGTAATGGGGCGAAAATAAATGTCCTTCCGAGCGATACCGGGACAAGCAGCGGCGAAACGGCTTCTGCAGAACGGACTGCGTCAAGATAGACTTTCGCATGCGTATATTTTTAGCGGTCCTGTAGGGACGGGCCGTTCCGAAATGGCAATAGCACTCGCCAAAGCGATCTATTGTCAGAACGGAACGGATGACGCATGCGGCGAATGCTTAGAATGCCGGAAGGTCGAGCATGGCAACCATCCGGATCTTCATATGGTCGCTCCTGAAGGCGCTTCAATTAAGATTGAGCAGATTCGGGAGTTGCAGAAGGAATTTGCCTATCGTGCAACGGCGTCAGGTACGAAAATTTATATCCTGTACCATGCAGAGAAAATGACCGTACAGGCTGCGAATAGTTTGTTGAAATTTCTAGAGGAACCGAACTCTCGAGTAGTAGCGATTCTTATTACCGAGAACGGGAATGCACTGCTGCCAACGATTCAATCGAGGGCACAGTGGATCCAATTTACGCCAATGGCGCGTGAACAAATGGTGCTTACACTGCTGGAAGAAGGCCTTCCAGCAGCATTAGTGCAACCTGCAGCGCATGTAACAGCAGGCTTGCAAGCGGCTAGAGATTTAATTGCAGCAAATTGGTTTGCAGAAATGAGAACCGTAATGTTACAATTAGCGAAGGAGACGCTCACACGTTTCCCTACTTCCATGATTACCGTGCAACAACGGATTGTGAAAACAGAACTTGCGGATCATGTTTCGACGTTGTTCGACCTACTGATCCTCTGGTTTAAAGATATGGTGCAGTTGCGCCTTGAGCGCAGAGATAAGCTTGTATATAATGACCAGCTAGACTGGATGAGCTCCCTCGCGTTAAGTCGAGATGTCTCAGTCTGGGTGCGTATGATGGAGCAAGCCGTAGATTTACAAAAGCGACTGCGTTCCAATGCCAATTCTCAGCTGGTTATAGAGAAAATGCTCGTGGAGATGCAGGGGGTGTAAGATGTACTCAGTGGTTGGCGTCCGCTTCAAGAAAGCGGGTAAAATATATTATTTTGACCCCATTGATTTACCGATCGAGAAAGAAAGTGCCGTTATCGTTGAGACCGCACGCGGTGTAGAATACGGCAAGGTCGTGGTGGGTAAAAAGACAGTTAAAGAAAACGATGTCGTTCTGCCGCTTAAAAAGGTCATTCGCATTGCGGATGATACGGATGCTGATTTGGTTGAAGAGAATAAAAAAGCAGCCAAGGACGCTTTCCAAACGTGTCACGATAAAATAAAAGACCACAGTCTTAAGATGAAGCTAGTGGACGTAGAGTATACCTTTGACCGAAATAAAATTATTTTTTATTTTACGGCAGAAGGACGCGTCGATTTCCGTGAGCTCGTGAAGGACTTGGCGAGTATTTTTCGGACAAGAATTGAACTGCGTCAAATTGGTGTACGTGATGAAGCGAAGATGCTGGGTGGCATAGGTCCGTGTGGGCGAATTCTATGTTGTTCCTCCTTCTTAGGTGATTTCGAGCCAGTATCCATTAAGATGGCCAAAGATCAGAATCTGTCTCTGAATCCGACCAAAATATCGGGATTATGCGGAAGATTGATGTGCTGCTTGAAATATGAACATGATAACTATGAAAGTGCCAAAGATTCACTGCCGACGGTAGGTCGTCTAGTGATTACTTCATTTGGCAGCGGGAAAGTATTAGGTCTAAATATTAAAGAACGTACGGCAAAGGTTCAATTGTTTGATCTTGGGAAAGCGCTAGATCTACCATTCGATGATGTTGTTGAACAAGAGTAGAAGATCGATCCAAGGAGGCGCTGGCCAGTAAGCATGCATGGCACTAGAGGTGAAAGCGTGGATAAACAAGATATTTTTGGACAAATAGATGGGATTGAAGAACGAATGGGTACCACGTATGCTGAATTAGGTGCCTTGAAGAAACGGATTATTACCCTCATTGAAGAAAATAAAAGATTAAGCATAGAGAATCAGCAGCTGCGTAAGCTCATTCGCCAAGAGGAAACAGTGGTCGAGGAGCCAGCGAGAGATACTGTTGACGAACCGGTACAGCTACCAGGAGCCGGATATGATAATTTAACCCGCTTATACAATGAAGGCTTTCATATTTGCAATGTGTACTATGGACACCTTCGGACCGAGGGAGATTGTTTGTTTTGCTTATCCTTTTTAAATAAATAAGACGCTTGGCCGTAGGGGTGTATCCCTTACGGTTTTTTTCCATAATAAGACATGGGAGAGAAAGGGAAGATATATGAAGCAAGTTTCGCTACTACCGACTGAACGTATTGATGATTTATTGACATATGATTTGAAAATTATCCAAAGTGATGAAGTGTTCAGCTTCTCGATGGATGCTGTCCTATTAGGGAGGTTCAGCAGTGTTCCTCCTAAGGGGCGAGTCGTAGATCTATGTACAGGTAATGGTGTCGTCCCCCTGTTGCTGTCCACACGAACCCGCGCAGAGATCTGGGGTGTTGAAATCCAGGAACGTTTGGCGGATATGGCTGTGCGCAATGCAGAGATTAATGATCTCTCGGAACGGCTGCATATGGTGCAAGGCGATTTGAAAACGATTCACAAAACGCTGGGACACGGACAATTCGATGCTGTCACGGTGAACCCGCCCTATCTGCCTGTGCCGAATGGGGAGCAGAATAGCAATGCGCATTTTGCAGCGGCACGTCATGAGATTCATTGCACGCTGGAGGACGTCATTGCAGCAAGTGCCAGGCTAGTGAAGGCTGGCGGTAAAGTTGCGATGGTGCATCGCGCTACTCGTGTAGTCGACATCATGTGTCTAATGAGGCAGTACCGCATCGAACCGAAGCGAATTCGTTATGTGCATGCGCGTGCGGGAGAAGAGGCGATGATGGTACTAATTGAAGGGATGAAGGATGGCAAGCCGGAGATTCGTACGCTGCCGCCTCTGATCGTATACACAGAGAATGAAGAATACTGCCAAGAGCTCAAGGATATCTACTATGGAGGCCGGAGCTCGCTTGAGTTCTCGTAAGAGGGCCTCTGGAACACTAATACAAAGTAATGAGGAACATGCTGTACGATCAATATAAAGTGATGAGGGATTTAACTGTGAGTTTGACGATACAGAAAAGCTACCGCGAGGATACAAGCGGTGTAGGCACGTTATATCTGGTTGCCACGCCAATCGGCAACCTTGAAGATATGACCTTCCGCGCGATCCGCACGCTGAAGGAAGTGAGCATGATTGCCGCCGAGGACACGCGGCAAACGCGCAAGCTGCTGACCCATTTCGAAGTCGCTACGCGACTGGTCAGCTATCACGAACACAACAAGCAAGCAAGCGGCCCGGAACTCGTCCGCTTGCTGCTTGAAGGGCAGAGCATCGCGCTAGTCAGCGATGCCGGCCTGCCGGCCATTTCCGACCCAGGTTATGACCTGGTGCGGATGGCCGTAGACGAGGGCGTGCCGGTGGTGCCCATCCCCGGCGCAAATGCGGCCCTGTCGGCGCTGATTGCATCAGGCTTGCCGACAGAGCGTTTTGCCTTCGTCGGTTTTCTCCCCAGGGAGAAAAAGGACCAGACGAAGTTGCTTGAAGGGCTGCAGCATGTGCAAGACACATTGCTGTTCTATGAATCGCCGCACCGCGTGGAGAAGACACTTCTGCGCATGGCGGAAGTGTGGGGGGCGGAGCGCAGGGTTTGCCTCGCCCGCGAGCTGACGAAGCGGTACGAGGAGTTCCTGCGCGGCACGATTGCAGAGTGCCTCGCGCACTTAGAGCAGTACCCGCCGCAGGGCGAGTACTGCGTGATCGCCGAAGGCGCCTCCGACGCGGCCGTGCAGGAAGCGGCCGACGGTTGGTGGGAGGCGAAGTCGCTCGGCGAGCATGTCGCCCACTACGAGGAGCGTGGGATCGATCGCAAGGACGCATTAAAGCTGGTCGCGACCGATCGAGGGATATCGAAGCGTGATGTATACAATGCGCTGCTGGAGCGTTAAGGGCGCAACGGGACAACGGTATGACATAGAATAGGAAAAGGCCCCTTACGGGGCCGGATCCATCTCTCTTATCATGGTTTGTTCATACAAGGACAAAAAAAGATCTCTAACCCGTGGCCGAAGCCAACAAAGTTAGAGATGAAAGGAGATATGAAAAAGGTTAGAATTACCAATAGGATAAGTGCTACTTCTATTATATACTACTTTTCTTATTTTGTCACAGGTGTTGGCATTTCTGCTAAACAAATATGGCAAACAATTTTTCCTTTGAAGTACGATACGTTCTCCGCATTGCCACAGAAGATACAAGCAGGCTCATATTTCTTCAACATGATGCGCTCGCCGTCTACATATATTTCCAAAGCGTCTTTCTCGCCAATACCCAACGTGCGGCGCAGCTCGATTGGAATAACAACGCGTCCTAATTCGTCCACTTTTCTAACAATTCCGGTAGATTTCATCATATATATAAAACCCCTTTCGATTTTATCAAATTTTTATCAAGATCGTCATGTTTCGACATTTGCTTATGACTAATGATACCAACGATTCCCAAAATAGTCAACCATATTTTCACTGAAAAAGAGTCGATAAATCCCTAAATTCATTATTTTTGTGACGGGCTAAATATCGGTAATGGCGCTAGGAATAAGGGCTTGTAAGGGGTATATTACGTACTTATTAAATTCATAAATGAAGAGAAGTACTGGAAAATCAGGGATTGGGAAGCGATGAAATTGGAATTTGAAATTCGACATTAAACGACATATTAAAGGGTTGTATGTCGAAAATGTCGAAACAAGTACAAATATTAAAGGAGGTCGAAGCGTATGAATGAAGAGAAGGTGTTCAAAGATCCCGTCCATAAATACATTTATGTGCAAGATGATACGATATGGGATTTGATTAATACTCGAGAGTTTCAACGGTTGCGCCGTATACGTCAACTAGGCACATCCTATTTAACCTTTCATGGTGCGGAGCATAGTCGCTTCTCCCACTCGCTTGGCGTTTATGAGGTTACTCGGAAAATTATTTCGCAATTCGAACGCAATCACTATGAGGATTGGCCGAAGGAGGAGCGTCTGCTCTGTCTGTGTGCGGCTCTGCTGCATGATTTGGGGCATGGTCCGTTTTCGCACTCCATCGAGAAGGCATTTGGTACAAGACACGAGGATTGGTCCTGCCGTATTGTGCTTGGAGATACCGAGGTGAACAAAGTGCTGAGCCGGGTTTCACCTGATTTTCCCAAGAAGGTGGCAGGTGTTATTTGCAAATCATATAGCGAAGAAATCGTGGTCAGCCTTGTATCTAGTCAACTAGATGCGGATCGTATGGATTATTTGCTGCGTGATGCTTATTTTACAGGCGTTAACTATGGCACATTTGATCTGGAGCGAATTCTTCGAGTGATAAGACCTTACAAAGGGCATATCGTTGTGAAAGAGAGCGGCATGCATGCGGTCGAGGACTATTTGATGTCTCGCTATCAGATGTATTGGCAGGTGTATTTCCATCCAGTTACGCGAAGCGCGGAAATTCTTTTGCATAAAATATTTGCCCGTGCTAAGCATTTATATGAAGAGGGCTATACATTCGGATTCATGGTGGAGCCGATTCTTCATCTGATTCAGAATCAAATCTCCTTGGAGGATTATTTGCTGCTGGACGAGTCCGTCATGCAGACGATGCTGACCTTTTGGAGTCAAGAGAAGGATCCTATACTGATGGATATGTGCAAGCGGTTCTTGGACCGCAAATTGTACAAGTACAGCACCTTCGATGGTGATCAGGAACAGTTGATTCAGCGTTTGGAAAAGGTGATGAGAGAGGTTGGCTTCGACCCAACGTACTATATGGAGATCGATTTCCCATCCAATCAATCCTATGACGTGTACAGAGCAGGTGAAAATGATGATAATTTGCCGATCCTGCTGCTGGATCATAAGGAAACCTTAACCGAAATTACGCATCGCTCAGAAATTGTACAGTCCATTAGCGGCTTTCAAATGGGTAAGCATCATGTGTACTATCCAGAGGAGCTGCTGGAGAGGTTGAGTGCCGAAGATTATCCTGATGTTTGGGGGATGTTGGGCGAGCAAGATTAAGGGAGAGTATTATATAATTGGAACACAATCATGGTCATTGACATAGAGGAGAGCAGTTATGCTAACAGATTCACATACACATTTAAATGCCGAACAATTTAATGAAGACCAAGCGGAAGTTATTCAGCGGGCGCTAGAAGCCGGTGTTACGAGAATCGTGAATGTCGGCTTCAATCGTGAAACGATACCGAGCTCGATTGCACTTGCGGAGAAATATGATTTCATCTATTCGACCGTTGGATGGCATCCTGTAGACGCCATTGATATGATGCCTGGTGATTTGGAATGGATTGAGTCCTTATGCCAGCATGAGAAGGTGGTTGCAATCGGGGAGATCGGTCTGGACTATTACTGGGACAAGTCACCGAAGGATGTTCAGCAGCGGGTATTCCGTGAGCAAATTCGTCTTGCACGAAAGCTGGGAATGCCGATTGTGATTCATAATCGAGATGCACATCAAGATATTTTGACGATTCTCAAAGAAGAGAAGGCGGCAGAGGTCGGAGGCATCATGCATTGCTTCTCAGGGAGCTGGGAAACGGCCAAGCAGTGTCTGGATATGAATTTCCATATTTCCTTCGGAGGGCCAGTTACGTTTAAAAATGCGGTGCAGCCAAAAGAGGTGCTGGCGCAGGTGCCGCTTGATCGTCTCTTAATCGAAACGGACGCTCCTTACTTAACGCCCCATCCTTTCCGCGGTAAGCGCAACGAAACTAGCTATGTTCGCTTAGTGGCGGAGACTGCCGCGGAAATTCGGGGGATGACGCTGGAAGAGCTGGCTGAAATTACAACGAACAATGCAATTAGGTTACTCGGCCTCAAGTAAAGCGTTTTTCTTGAACTTCCGGCGCAGAATTACGCCGCACGCGAAAGAAACGAAAGCTAAGCCGAGCAGTGGAACTAGGAGATGCAGGATAGGCGTTCCTATCATAAACGGAATCGTCAGGATGACAAGCTCGAATGTAAGGGTTAACCAGATAATATAGGCTAGGGAGCCTGCTTTAGCTTGAGACTCCAATGGATACATATCGAGCCAGAACGTATAGCGATGCGCACGCTCCAGTGAAGTAAGCTGAACCAGTGAAATGACAAGGGCGATGAAGAGAATGACGCTTCTTGCCGTCGTGGAATCTGAAACGGCTATGGCTAATACACCAATCACAGTCAGTCGAAGAACAATGGCGAACAATTCAGTGCGCAGTAATGTCTTCATATATAAGTAGAGAAACGCCGAATCCTGTCGAAAGGGAATCAGTCGGGTAAGTCCGCTGATCCAACCTCGGCGGGCTATTCGCGTTGGTAACTGAGGTACATCTACGAACCAATTAAAGAAGGCGTAGAGTCTAGCTTGCTGTTGTTTCTCTTTGGCAATCAGGTAGTCCCATCCGATCACATATTTAGCTGTGGAACGGAATGCAAGCAGCCACATGAATACAAGTAGAATCGCTGCTAGGCTGGCCCATAAGCTGCTGTAGTGAAATTGGATCGTGATGAGTGCAATGGATGCCGCCCAGCGAAAACTGACAGACACGAATCTTGTTCGATCAGCGGCGAATCTTCCTTCCTGCCAACTGGCTAATAGGTTAGCTACTTTTAATAGAAGTAATAGAGCCAGCATGAGCAGAAAAGGCTGCGAATCGGGACCTAAACAGTGGTTATAAAGCGGTCGTAGTGTGACCCAAGCGAGAAACAACCACGTACCCTGAAGTGAAAAGCTATACAGGAAGCTGCTTCGAAAATAGACTCCCATTTCATGCTCTATCCGCAATAGAAACATCCGATCGGCACTGCGGGTCAGTGTTCGAATAGGACTTGAAGTGACGAGTGGAACGAGCACGAGCAGCACGATCCATAGGTACGGGTAATCTGTCGGAAGGCGCTGTAATGTTTTTGCATAATAATAGGAAGAAACGATGACAAGAAACAACAAAAAGCCGATAAAGTTACTTCGTGCGGCATACTGCCAATACCCCATGGATTCCTTCATATAATGTTGGAAACGCTGCTTCCATAATGCATGTGTGTTAAATGCAGGTGTAGTATTTTTTGACTGACTCATGCTATGACTCCTTGAACAAGCTTGTAGAAGATGTCGTCTAATGACGCTTGAGGCAGCTCTGTTTGCGCGCGTAATTCGACTAAATCTCCCTGCGCAACCATATGGCCTTTGTGGAGAACGACATAGGAATCGCAATATTTTTCAATTGTAGACAAAATGTGTGAGGAAATGAGGAATGATGCGCCTTTTTGCTTCATTTTAACCATTAATTCGAGCAAGGAACGAATTGCCAAAGGGTCGAGTCCAAGAAACGGCTCATCGATAATATACAGGGAAGGCTCGATCAGGAACGCATTCATAATCATGACCTTTTGTTTCATCCCTTTGGATAAATGACTGGCGAAGCTGTTCAGCTTGTCCTTCATTTGAAACTGCTCTAAAAGAGACTGGGATCGTGTTTCGTAATCCTCCTTGGAAATGCCGTAGGCCATGGCCGTTAGCTCAAGGTGTTCGCGAATTGTTAGCTCTTCGTATAACTCCGGACTTTCGGGTACGTAGGCATATGTCGCTCGGTATGGTATTGGATTTTCGGCTAAGGTAAGACCGTTGATACGAATGGTCCCTTTTTGCGGTTGTAGCAGCCCGAGAATATTTTTGATGGTCGTACTTTTACCTGCCCCATTGAGTCCGATTAACCCCATCATTTCACCTTGGCGGATCGAAAAAGTGAGGTTGTGGAGGACGGGCTTGTTGGGTAAATATCCACCGAATAAAGCGTTTACCTGTAAGATGGGAACCATCTCAATTGCCTCCCTAAATAGCAAATTATTGGTATTTACTGATCAAATACTTCCAGAATCATTATAAACAAATTTGCATTTTTAGCCTAGTTTTGGTCATTAAACATTAAAAAATCGAGTATACGTACGTTAAAGTTAGACACATGTAGATATAAGTGGGTTATATATGAAAAATAATCGAAATTTAATCGATTTAGCCCTTTTTAACGGGTGTTAATCCCTTTACAGGTTGAGATTAACAGCGTAATATACTTTTCATAATAACTTAATATCCAATTTGCCAATTTTCCATTCGCTGAGTTCCAAATGTGGGAACGGGGGAACCACTGCAAGCTTAATAAGCATTCCAATGCGGTTAAGTAAGCAGAGAGTAATAGGGGTGAATCATAGACGTCAAACAAGCAGTTTGCGTCTACGTAGGGCGACTCTCACGTCCGAATCCGTCAGCTAACCTCGTAAGCGTAAGAGAGGTAACGATTGTCGTGCGTGCTATTTGTATTTCACTATGCAAACTAAGCCAGCGAGAAGAGTCCTCTTCTTGCTGGCTTTTTGTCCTCATAAAGGGTTTTACACAGATCGGAAGACATAAAATAACCCGGAATTCATAGGATGATGAATAGGTAAAAGGGGGGGACGACCAGATTCAGCAGGGTAAGCAGGCTGATGATGGCGAGCATGTTAAGTTAAACTAAAAACCTTAGTCGCGTCAAATTTAATCATGCTGTAACCTGGCGGCGAGGCTTTGAAGGAGGACCGGAGAAGTGGGCAGTATCTCAATTAGCGAGACCCATGTAAAACGATCATCCAGCATGTCCTTCGCATTGCGATGGAAGCATGAAAACTTGCGTTTGATTTTAAGCCTAGCTATAATCTCAATCGCAATGACTTTCATGTTTTTGGTGTTGTTGTACGGAACGGCTACCAAGAGCGTATCCGTGGTTGTGAATGGACAAGAAACTGTTGTGCACACGAAGCAATGGGTCCTGCAACGCCTACTGGATGAACAAGCCATAACGATTGGTGAACATGATGAAATTTCAGCTGCACTCACGACCAAGCTCAAGGGTGGAGACAAAATTGTCATCGAGCATGCCTCACCAATTCAATTGACTGCTGATGGAAAGACCACCACTGTTTACACAACTGCAAGAACGGTAGAAAGTGCATTGCAACGTTTAAATATTGCACTTGGGGAGAACGATCGTATTTCTCCCGAACCGACAGCCGCTCTTAGCACAGGCGATGAAGTCAAGATCGTCCGTGTGAAAAAAGAGACGGAGGAAGTCTCTGAACCGATCGCATTCGAGACAGAGAAAAAGAATGACGCATCTTTACTTAAAGGGAAAGAGCAAGTCGTCCAAGAAGGTAAAGAAGGCGTTCTGGTGAAAAAGAAAGAAAAGACTTTCGAGGACGGAGTTTTAGTCGCGGAAGCAGTTGTGGGTGAAGAAGTACAAACAGAAAGCGTTAAGAAAGTAGTATCCGTAGGCACCAAAAATCCTGTGGTCGTACTCTCCGCCTCTTCGCCGAGTGTGGATGAGGTATCCAAGAATGGTGTGACCTTTGGCTACAAACAAATTCTCAAGAACGTAAAACTTACAGCCTACTCAGCGGGTGCTGCGTCGACAGGCAAAGCCGAGGGCTCCTCTGGTTATGGTAAAACCTACACGGGAACTACCGTAACTGAAGGACGTACGATTGCCGTTGACCCGAAGGTGATTCCACTGGGTTGGTGGGTATACATTGAAGGAATTGGCTTCCGTCGTGCTGAGGATATTGGCAGCGGCGTGAAAGGTCAAATGATCGATGTGTACTATGAAGATCACGGTTATGCGAATAAATTCGGAACGAAACAAGGGTACACGGTGTATGTGGTAGGCCCCACAAAACCGTCCCAAAACTAACGTGTAAACGTTAATTAGGCCGGGAACACTAGGCTATACACGTAGCTTGGCATATGCCTGCGCGAAAGAAGAGGAGACCCCTCTTCTTTTTCTGCGTACTGGGGAAGGAAAACGGTGATGATAAAAGAAATGATCGTTGTGGAAGGTAAGGACGACACGGCTGCCATCAGGCGCGCTGTGGAGGCGGATACGATTGAAACAGGCGGCTCCGCCATCGGACAAGCCGTGCTCAAGCGAATAGCGCTGGCTCAGCAGCGCAGAGGTGTCATTATATTCACGGATCCGGATCACGCTGGTGAGCGGATTCGCAAAATCGTGGCAGCCAAGGTACCTGGCTGTAAGCATGCCTTCATTACGCAGGAACAAGCTGCGTATAAGGGTGATATTGGCGTCGAGAACGCGACGCCGGAGACGATCCGCCAGGCGCTTCAGAGCCTGCGGACAGAGTACAATGCGGCGGTCTCGCAGCTGACGATGGAGGATTTGATCGCTGCCGGCCTCATCGTGCATCCAGATGCGGCGGCTCGCCGTTTGGCCGTAGGCAACGCGCTAGGCATTGGTTATTGCAATGGCAAGCAATTTTATAAGCGCTGTGCGATGTTTCAGATTTCGCGAGAGGAATTCGAGGCGGCGCTTGAGCATTTGAATTGAATTGATGGAATCACGAGAACGAGAACCTATAGATAACGAGGTATATCCCATGACGATATCCGAGCAAGAAGTGATTGTAACCGCAGAAGATGTAGCTACACCGAGTAAAACGAAGCAAATTATTAAGAAGAATGGTCTTGTGTTGAAGAAAAGCTTAGGCCAGAACTTCTTGATTGATCAAAATATATTGAGCAAGATCGTCATGGCCGCTGAGCTCGGGCCTACGAAGGCTGCGCTCGAGATCGGCCCCGGCATCGGCGCGCTCACACAGCAGCTGGCCAAGCTCGCTGGCCGCGTGCTGGCCGTCGAGATCGATCAGCGTCTGCTGCCCATTCTGGACGAGACGCTGGCGCCTTACCCCCATGCCACTGTCGTTCATGGGGATATCTTGAAGACCAACCTGCAGGAGTTGTTCCAGCAGCATTTCGAAGGCGTGGATGGCGTCAGTGTCGTCGCCAACTTGCCATACTACATCACGACGCCGATCATCATGAAGCTTCTCGAAGAGAAGCTTCCCTTGGAGAATATCGTCGTGATGATCCAAAAAGAGGTGGCCGACCGCATGGCGGCCAAGCCGGGCACCAAAGATTACGGCAGCCTTAGCATCGCCGTGCAGTTCTACTGCGAGCCGGAGCTCGTCACGATCGTACCTCGCACCGTCTTCGTGCCACAGCCGAACGTCGATTCCGCCGTTATTCGGCTGCGTGTACGTCAAACGCCGCCAGTCGAAGTGGCGGACGTTGACTTCTTCTTCGCTGTCGTCCAAGCGTCCTTCGTTCAGCGTCGCAAGACCCTCTATAATAACCTCGCGGCGAGGTTCTTTAGCAAAGAGAACAAACCCGAGCTGGAAGCTTTGCTCCACAGCATACAAATCGAGCCTTCGCGCCGCGGTGAAACGCTTAGCATGGAAGAGTTCGCACGCTTGTCGACAGCTCTTCGCGCGCACGGCTGCAAATAACCCGCACCAAATGCCTAGTCTCGCCATAGGATACCCCTAGGAGGGGATTTGTGCGATGAGGCAAGGAGATTATGTAACCCGTATTTCCTACGGCGGTGACGTCGTGTTTAAAATTGAACGAATTGAGCATCTCAAGGCCACTCTGCGAGGTGTTGATTTTCGACTGCTAGCAGATGCGCCGCTCTCAGATCTGACGAAAACGAATCTTAAGGAGGAGACCGTGGATCACCCACGATCGAGTTCGCCTGAGTTTCGTGAGTCGCTGCGTCGGCTAGCGGTGTCTCAAGTGCAGCTGCAGGAGAAGAATCAGCAAGCCATTAACCACAAACAAAAGCCTCAAACCAATAATAATAGCTATTTTGAGGTGCCGGGAAGGGTGCTTCATCTGGATGGCGATCCAAGCTATCTGCGCAAAAGTATGCAGCTCTACGGTGAATTGCGTGTGCCGGCAGAAGGTTTTTTCATTCCTGAGGTGCAAATGGCAGAAGCGCTGCAACGCTTGCTTCCTCAATATAAACCGGACATTGTCGTCATCACAGGTCATGATGGGATTTTGAAAAATCGGCAAAGCGTCAGCCCAAGCAACCTGTCGAGCTATAAGAATTCGCAGAACTTTGTAAATGCCGTTCGAGTGGCCAGACAATATGAGAGGAATCGGGATGCTTTAATTATTGTGGCAGGTGCTTGTCAGTCCCATTTTGAAGCGTTGTTACGGGCTGGGGCTAATTTTGCGAGTTCACCCGCTCGTATTCTCATTCACGCCTTAGATCCTCTGTGTATCGCGGCTAAGCTGTCCTATACCCCGACAAGAGAGACAATCTCGATGTTGGACATCATGGACTTAACGGTAACAGGCTTAGAAGGTCTAGGCGGGGTGGAGACGCGTGGCAGCTATCGGATGGGGGTTCCTGGTATTCAGCACTCGGAGGAGTCTGTATAGCTGTTCTAGGCGTTCCAGGGTGAGGGGCGAAACGTGTCCATCAGCGATGTTGTGTAGATGGACGCTTATGGAAATTAACCGGATGAAAGAAACACTTGCTTGTCATCAACTCCAGGGAGGAGGGTGGCTGAGGGGGTGTTCTTTTTTTTGCGCGCAGACAACGATATTTAGATATGTTTGCTTCGGATCCTTCTAGAAGAATACGCGCATTCGTGGAGTCTGACGAAGAAGTTTCTCCTTATCTGGAAAAGTGTGAATAATTTGCGAACATTGGTGACAACCTGAAGGGAGGAGAAATCAGAAATTGAACAAAAATGCCGTTGACAACGGGATTAGGGTGCTGATATAATATTTGACCTCATTTGACATGAATGGTTGGATGGGTTATAATTGACAAGGAAAGAGGTGGTAGTTGACAATGGCAAAAAATGCGCTATTGGAAATCAAACGCAGTTTGGAGCCCCACGTTGGGCAGAAGATCATGTTGAGAGCGAATGGTGGCCGTCGTAAGACTGTCGAGCGTTCTGGTGTTTTAGAAGAAACCTACCCTTCTGTGTTTATTGTGAAATTAGATCAAGAATCTCACGCCTTCAAACGAGTGTCATACAGCTACGCCGATATCCTCACCGAGTCCGTCGAAGTTACGGTATGTAACGATGATGGTCAGGTTCGCATCACTTACATACAGCATTAGCTTAATAGCGTTTCGATATTGAACAGACCCTCGTGGTCTGTTTTTGCTTTGTACTTATGTGTCTGATTATAAAGCTATGGTGAATGGACTTACATTGTTAGGACATACTAATCGAAATCGTCATCAATCACTGCTTATGATGGTTGCAGAGTTCATTTTGCGAAAATGATAAGGGGGATTCGGTATGAGTCGAAGAAGAAGTGTGATGTCCGAAAGCTTTAAATACGAATTGGCCAAAGATCTTGGTTTCTACGATGTCGTGCAGCGTGAAGGTTGGTCAGGCATTCGCACGAAGGATGCGGGGAATATGGTAAAGCGGGCGATTCAAATTGCCGAGGAGCATCTGGCGAAGCAGTACGTAGTAACGCCGGCTAACGCTCAGGCTGCGCCGTATAACTACCGTCAGCCGACGGCTGCTCAACCGGCATTTAGCGGGCAGGGCTATGCTCCCTCATATAACACGTATCAGCAACAAGCAGGCACGATGAATTATCCGCCCGCTGGCTACCAACAGACAGGACAAGGGACACAACGTCCATATTACAGCTAAAGCAATTGCTTTAGCTTTTTTTTTGCGCTTTTGTTATAATATCTCAATGGCAATCGAGCAAAAGAAGGTGATCGGATGAAGATTTTTGAGAAAGCACCGGCTAAAATTAATTTGTCTCTTGATGTTTTACATAAAAGACCCGATGGCTACCACGAAGTTGAGATGGTGATGACGATGGTAGACCTGGCGGATCGGATCGAAATGCAGGAGTTGGCGCGCGATACGATTATCATATCGAGTCAGGCAGGCTATATTCCGCTGGATGAGAAGAATCTGGCCTTTCAGGCAGCACGGCTCATTAAGGACCGCTACGACGTGAAGCAGGGCGTCTACATTCACTTAGACAAGCGCATTCCCGTGGCTGCAGGCTTGGCTGGTGGAAGCAGCGACGCGGCGGCAACGCTGAGAGGTCTCAACCGCCTCTGGAACCTCAACATTCCGAGTGAGGAGCTTCAGGTGCTCGGCGCAGAGCTTGGTTCTGATGTGCCTTTCTGTGTGACTGGAGGGACTGCCCTTGCGACAGGCCGCGGTGAGAAGTTGGAGCATATCTCGGCTCCGCCTCAATGCTGGGTTGTATTGGCGAAGCCGCCGATCAATGTATCGACTTCAGAGATCTACGGTAAGCTGAACGCGCGGGAAATTAAGCATCATCCTTCAACCGAAGGTGTGCTTAGTGCGATACGGGACAAACAGTTCGATCGTCTGTGCAACAATCTAGGCAATGTGCTGGAAGAAGTGACGCTGGATCTCTATCCAGAAGTCAGACATCTCAAGGAGTGCATGCAGCGCTTGGGTGCGGACGGTGTGTTGATGTCAGGCAGTGGGCCGACTGTATTTGGCCTTGTTTCCAAGGAGGCCAAGGTGCCGCGCATCTATAACGGACTGCGAGGCTTTTGTAAGGATGTTTACGCTGTGCGCATGCTGACATAAAGAGCCTTATTTGAGCCCCGCGATGGGGCTCTTTTTCATCTAATGGGGCATAATGGTAATGGTGGCATACCCATTTTAGTTTACGTCAGTTCCGTGTAAGGTTCGTGTTAAGATAATTTTCATGGTTAGCTTGAATAAATACGTATAAAAGTGGTATATTTTCATTATAATATTCGGATTTTTGGGGGTAGTGCGATGAAAAAGTTGAAAAGGAGCGCTAGGCTGGTAGAAATGACACAATACTTGTTGTTTCGCCCCCACTCGTTAATCCCTTTAACGACTTTTGCCGAGCGTTACAACTCCGCGAAATCTTCCATTAGCGAAGATCTTGCCATCATTAAAGAAGTGTTTGAAGAAGAAGGATTGGGTGAATTGAATACGCTAGCCGGAGCAGCTGGAGGCGTGAAGTTTTCACCGAAGGTACCTAAAGAAATTTCCCTGAAGTTTATCCAGAACCTATGCTTGCAACTCCAACAACCAGAGCGGATTCTTCCAGGCGGCTATTTGTATATGTCGGATATCATGGGGCAGCCCCAATATTTGAACGAAATTGGCAAAACCTTTGCATCCGCTTTCGCAGGTCGCGACGTGGACGTGATTATGACTGTTGAAACCAAAGGGATACCGCTCGCTTATGCGACGGCTACCTATATGAATTTGCCTGTTGTCATCGTACGTAGAGACAGCCGGGTGACCGAAGGTTCAGCCGTTAGCATTAACTATGTGTCGGGCTCCAACAAGCGGATTCAGACGATGTCGCTAGCAAGACGCGCACTGAAGGAAGAATCGAAAGTGCTGATCATCGATGACTTCATGCATGTTGGCGGTACCATTCATGGTATGATGGATCTGTTAGCGGAGTTCAAAGCGACAGTTCAAGGCGTAGGCGTATTCATGGAATCCTGCGAGGCCGAGGAGCAGTTGGTGGATAGTTATGTGTCACTAGCTCGGTTATATGGTGTAGACTCGAAGACGAAGCAAATTACGGTAGAGCCAGGCAACTATTTTGACGCTAAATAAAAGGAGATTCGTAAAGCATGGAACTCATTTCAACATCAGCAGCGCCAGCTGCTATTGGACCTTACTCACAAGCGGTTAAATTGGGTAATCTATTGTTTACTTCTGGACAGATCCCGTTAGGTTTGGATGGTCAAATCGTACAGGGCGGCATCAAGGAACAGGCGCATCAAGTTTTTGCCAACTTGAAAGGCGTGCTTGAGGCGGCGGGTTCATCTTTCGGGCAAGTCGTGAAGGCGACAGTCTTTCTGAAGGACATGAACCAATTTGGCGAGCTGAATGAGATCTATGCAACCTACTTCGGTGACCACAAACCAGCTAGATCTACCGTTGAAGTTGCGAGATTACCTCGTGATGTTTTTGTCGAAATTGAACTAATTGCTGTGATTCCTGTCGAAAATTAACGGAAACATTAAGAACACATTAAATTATCAAAAATTTCAAAAAAATAAGAAGGAATTTGCATAGAGATGTTGAATATATCACCCAAGTCTCAGAGATGGAAAAAGGTGGTGAACACAAGTGCAAATTACAGATGTAAGACTCCGCCGGGTAAACTCCGAGGGGAGGATGAAGGCGATTGCTTCTATTACCATTGATAACGAGTTCGTCGTACACGACATTCGTGTCATCGATGGCAATAACGGAATGTTCGTTGCTATGCCGAGCAAGCGAACACCAGACGGTGAATTCCGCGACATCGCTCATCCGATTTCGTCCACAACTCGTGAGAAAATTCAAGCAGCAGTACTCGCTGAATATGATCGCGCAGCTGTAGAAGAGGAAGTTATTGAAGAAGGCGCATAATTCAGATTATTGAGAGGGCCCTTGGGGCTCTCTTTTCTTTTCGCAGGTAATGATGCTATATTGGGGGAAGAACTCATCGTTTTATAGATAAAAGAGAAATCATGAATTCAAAATAAAGGAGTTGGATATTCGTTGAAGCTCATGGCAATTGTATTGGCTGCAGGACAAGGAAAACGAATGAAATCAAAGCTATACAAGGTGCTTCATCCGGTTGTTGGTAAACCGATGGTGGGTCACGTTGTGGATACGCTGCAACATATAGAAGTAACGCAAACGGTCGTGGTTGTCGGATTTGGTGCAGAGGCAGTGAAAGGCTACTTAGGCGATCGTGCGCAGTACGCGCTGCAAGAGCAGCAACTTGGAACGGGTCATGCGGTGCTTCAGGCCAAGGGTCTGCTTGGTGAAGAAGAAGGGATGACGGTTGTCATTTGCGGGGACACCCCTCTGATTACAGCAACTACTCTTCAAGAGACCATTGAGCTACACCGACAATCGGGTGCTGCAGCGACGATTTTGACAGCAAAGCTGGGTGAGCCGACAGGCTACGGTCGTATTATTCGCGGGGAAGATGGACGCGTTGCGCGGATCGTCGAGCAGAAGGATTGTACGCCAGAGGAAGCGGCTGTTCAGGAGATTAATACAGGTACGTACATTTTTGATAATCGTAAAATGTTCAAAGCGCTGGCGTCGGTTACGAACCAGAATGTTCAAAATGAATACTACCTCACCGATGTGATCGGCATTATGACGAGTGCGGGCGAAGTCGTTCAAGGCTATTGCATGGCAGATCCAGCGGAATCGATTGGCGTGAATGATCGTGTGGCGTTGTCCGAAGCCGAACAGTTGTTCAAAGCGCGGATTAACCGCGAGCATATGTTGAACGGGGTTACCATTATCGATCCGTTGAATACGTATATCGAGAAGGATGTTACGATTGGCGCGGATACAATTCTGCTGCCTGGCACGATTTTGCGCGGAAACACCCGGATCGGTGAGCTTTGTACGATTGGACCACAAACCGAAATCATCGATTCCACGATTCAGGATGAAGTGACGATTAAGCAATCGGTCCTTCAAGGTGCATTTGTAGATAACGAAACATCGGTAGGGCCATTTGCTTATTTAAGACCTGGCGCTAAGCTTGGCAAGCAGGTGAAAGTTGGCGATTTCGTAGAGATTAAAAACGCGACGCTAGGTGAAGGAACGAAGGTTTCTCATTTGAGTTACGTGGGTGACGCGGTTGTTGGCACGAACGTGAATATTGGTTGCGGTGCGATTACGGTGAACTACGATGGCTTTAATAAAAACCTGACTGAAATTGGTGATAATGCGTTCGTGGGCAGCAATGTCAATTTGATCGCGCCAGTGAAAATTGGGAACGGGGCATACGTGGTTGCAGGTTCTACGATTACGCATAACGTAAACGAGGGCGATCTGGCTATCGCGCGTGAGCGTCAAGAGAATAAAGCGGGCTATGCAGATAAAATCAAAGCACGGATGAAGGCGAAGAAAGAGAATAAAGGTCGTTGAGGGACTCCGTGTGACTATGCGCAATGGAGCGCTTGAGCGATAGGAATGGAACCTCTTGAGGTAGGGTACGCTAGCAATGAGGTGCTGCCCGCTCAGCTAGGTTGAGGTGGAAGCGACCAGGCTGAGCGAGACCGAGAGAGGTTCTTTGTCTTACGCTAATACGCATGTCTAGCGTTGTTAGACAATGGGGAGGCGAAACCCGATGGCTGCTGTTCGTCGCCGCAACGATGTAAGCGCTTAATATCCAGGGCGCGAAACAAAAGTATGCTTCTTTCTGCTATAAAAGATACGATTAATCTTTACGAAATGACGGTTGTACATTTCAATGAAGCCTATATCCTTGTGCAGATTTTGATAGTATACTTGGACGGGTACGTCCGCATCGACATGATCTTGGAAATGATCATCTTCTGTAAGCTGTTGTCCATGAAGATACATCGTTCTTTATCACCTACAGCTTTTATGGGATAGATAGCATTGGGTAACAGGTATATTGTAAACAATAACCTTTAGAAGCGGGTTCCGCAAAGGTTTTTTAGTTTATCGCTAGGGGGATTTTGAAAATTATGAAATGTTTTATCGGACTGGGAAATCCGGGAAGGCAATATGAGCTGAATCGGCACAATGTCGGGTTCATGGCGATTGATCGCTTTGCCGCCAAATGGGGAATCACCTCTTTTCAGAATAAAGGGAAGGGGCTGCTGGCAGAAGGTAATGTTAACGGAACAAAGGTGTATTTGCTCAAGCCGATGACGTACATGAACCTATCGGGTGAATCCATGCGAGCCTTCCTCGATTTTTATAAAGCGAAAATAGAAGACGTCGTGATTGTGTATGATGATATGGACACGAGCTTTGGCCAAATTCGACTTCGGTATCAAGGCAGCCCAGGCGGACATAACGGTATTAAGTCGATTATTCAGCACGGGGGGACGCAAATTTTCAATCGCATTCGGATTGGCGTGAACCGCCCGGCACCTGGCTTTAATATTGCGGATTATGTGCTGTCCAATTTCTCCAAAGAAGAGATGAAATCCATCACCGACGTGCTGGACCTAACGTGCGACGCGATGGAGTTTAGCTTAGGGGAGTCCTTCGAGAAAACGATGGCTAAGTTTAATAAATAAACAGATTCAGCATTTCTGTTGTATAAATGATGATATGTATGCGACCTATCCGAAATGACATGGGAGATTCGGCTAATTTCTCCGAAGAATGGTCATACTAGGATGTAATCGAATTGTCGAAGGAGGCATACATATGATCAAGTATATTTGCAGGCATTGTCATACCTTTGTCGGGGAAATTAATCAGCATGCAATTACGGAGCAGCAGTTAGGCTTCCATTTCTTGACCCCTGATGAGCGTAGAGATATAATATCGTATAATACGAACGGAGATGTTACGGTTAGGGTCGTTTGCGACTACTGTCACGAGGCACTAGAAGCCAACCCGGAATTATCCCTGCTAGCCAGTCCGTTGCAATAATCATGATGAAGATGAAGAGTTAATAGCCGAGGCAAGTGTGCCGAGGCTTCTTTTTGTGAGGGGAGTGTACTTGTTTGCAAGCTTTAATTCAAGCTTTTTCTGCGGATACCGACTTTCAAACGATCGTGACAGGCCTCAAGTCCGAAATGAAAGAGCAGCTCATTGCCGGTTTAACTGGCTCCTCCAGGCAAGTGATGCTGGCCTCACTCGCGCGAGAGCTTGAGCGTCCGTTGTTCGTTGTTACGCACAATATGTTCGCTGCGCAAAAAATAGCGGAAGACCTCTTAGAGTGTCTGTCCCCTGATGAAGTGCTGCTCTATCCATCTCAAGAGCTTCTGACTACGGAAGAAGCGGCTTCAAGCCCGGAGATGCTAGCGCAGCGTATTGACGTTCTTACCAAACTTGCCGGCGGATACCGCGGCGTAGTCATTGCGCCATTTGCAGGCGTGCGAAGATTGCTGCCACTCAAACAGGTGTTCGAAGAATCCCGTGTAACGATTAATGTCGGGGATACGGTTCAATTAGACGAACTGCTAGCCACCTTATCCAGCCTAGGCTATGAACGAGTGGAACGCGTTGAAACCAAAGGCGAAATGAGCGTGCGAGGCGGCATTCTCGATTTATTTCCATTAACATCGGAGAATGCGATTCGGATTGAGCTTTTTGATATCGAAGTCGACTCTATTCGGACTTTCGATGTAAGTGACCAACGGTCAATTGATAAATTAACAACGGTGACGATCCCTCCATGCCGTGAGATTCAAGCGGATAGAAAGCGGTTACAGTCAGCGGCGCAGCATGCGTACGAGCTGCTGCAGGCGCAGCTGGCGAAGATGACGGAGCGTTCAGCCAAAGACAAGCTGTTAGAGGTCATAGGCCGCGATATCGAGCTAATGCGCGAGGGTCAGACGTTTCCAGGCATTTATAAATATATTTCTCTCCTATATACGGAAAGACAGACGCTCATGGACTACATGCCCAAAGATTCGATTCTCATTATCGACGAGCCTGCCCGCTTGCTGGAAACAGCGAAGCAGCTCGAGCGTGATGAAGCCGAGTGGATGATGCATGCGTTAACTGAGGGGAAGAGCTTGCCGGCTTTTGTGCTGTCCAAATCTTACGAAACCCTGCTGCACCGCAGACCGTTCCCGACGTTGTATGTGTCCCTTTTCCTTCGCCAGGTAGCGGGTATTC
This sequence comes from Paenibacillus sp. J31R30, assembly GCF_059692115.1. Classification (NCBI taxonomy): domain Bacteria; kingdom Bacillati; phylum Bacillota; class Bacilli; order Caryophanales; family Paenibacillaceae; genus Paenibacillus; species Paenibacillus sp. J31R30. The sequence goes on from NZ_JCAUAV010000021.1 coordinate 25,925, forward strand.
AGCCGCAAAATATCGTGAACTTTGTTTGCCGTGTGATGCAAAACTTCCATGGGCAAATGAATCTGCTCAAGGCAGAGATGGAGCGCTGGAAGAAAAATGGCAGCAAGGTTATTCTGCTTGCAAATGGGGATGACCGTGCAGAGCGTGTGCGTCGCGTACTAGGTGACTACCAGATTGAAGTTCCTGAAATTGTCGATGGCAATTTGCAAACGGGCTTTGAAATGCCTTCCATCCATCTCGTGGTGATTACTGAAGGTGAAATTTTCACACAGAAGCAGCGTAAGGCTCGTAAAGTTGAGAAGAAGCTGGAGAACGCGGAGCGGATCAAGAGTTATCAAGAACTGAAGGTCGGCGACTACGTCGTTCACGTGAACCACGGGATTGGGAAATATGTCGGCATCGGCACCTTAGAAGTCGGCGGTATTCATAAGGATTATCTGCATATTATGTACGCCGGCGGCGATAAGCTGTCTGTTCCGATTGATCAGATTGATTTGATTCAAAAGTATGTCGGTTCCGAAGAGAAAGAACCGAAGGTATATAAGCTCGGCGGCGCAGATTGGGCCCGTGTGAAGAGCAAAGCGCGCGCATCTGTCAAAGATATTGCTGATGAACTGATTAAACTGTATGCTGAGCGGCAAGCTGCGACCGGCTACGGATTTAGCAAAGACAGCTCCTACCAGAATGAGTTCGAAGCCATGTTCCCTTACGATGAAACGCGGGATCAGCTTCGCGCCATTGAGGAAATCAAAACCGATATGGAAAAAGCACGTCCCATGGATCGTTTGTTATGCGGAGACGTTGGCTACGGTAAAACCGAGGTGGCTGTCCGTGCAGCTTTCAAAGCGGCGATTGACGGAAAGCAGGTTGCTGTTCTCGTGCCAACGACGATTTTGGCGCAGCAGCATTATGAAACATTCCGTGAGCGCTTTTCCGGCTATCCGTTCAATGTGAAGGTATTAAGTCGTTTCCGCTCCAAGAAGGAACAAACGGAGGTTATGAAAGGGGTCAAGAAGGGCGTCGTAGATGTCGTGATTGGGACCCATCGCCTCTTGTCGCAAGATATTCAGTTTAAAGATTTAGGCTTGCTCATCGTGGATGAAGAGCAGCGTTTTGGCGTGTCCCACAAAGAGAAGCTCAAGCGTCTCAAGACGAACGTGGATGTGCTCACACTAACCGCGACACCGATTCCAAGAACCTTGCATATGTCCATGCTGGGCGTTCGTGACTTATCGGTCATTGAAACACCGCCAGAGAACCGTTTCCCGGTTCAGACTTATGTGGTGGAATATGGGCCGACGCTGGTTAGAGAGGCCATCGAACGTGAGTTGGCGCGTGAGGGGCAAGTTTATTATCTTTACAATCGTGTGCAAGGCATTACCCAAATAGCCGATCAAATCTCGATGATGATACCAGACGCACGGGTAACCGTAGCACATGGTCAAATGGGCGAGCAGGAGCTCGAGAAGACGATTCTCGATTTCTTGGACGGGGAGTATGATGTTCTCGTCAGCACAAGCATTATTGAGACCGGCGTAGATATCCCGAATGTGAATACCCTAATTGTTCATGATGCTGATAAAATGGGGCTTTCCCAGCTCTATCAGCTGCGCGGACGTGTAGGTCGATCGAATCGCGTTGCGTATGCTTATTTCACGTATCAGCGCGATAAAGTACTGACAGAAGTAGCCGAGAAACGACTTCAAGCGATTAAAGAGTTTACAGAACTAGGTTCAGGCTTTAAAATTGCGATGAGGGACTTATCCATTCGTGGCGCAGGAAACTTATTGGGTGCTGAGCAGCACGGCTTCATTGCATCCGTCGGCTTCGATTTGTATTCGCAAATGCTTGCCGAGGAAATTGCTAAGCTGAAGCTAGAAATAGATGGAGAAGCGGTCATTCCAGAACCGGAATGGCATACTTCGATCGATATTCAATTGGACGCGTATTTGCCATCTGATTACATCTATGACAGCATGCAGAAAATCGAAATTTACAAAAAAGTGGCCGCCATTCGTACGCTGGAAGAAGCCGCGGATCTGCATGATGAGCTCGTGGATCGCTTCGGTGATCTGCCGCAGGCCGTGTTCAACCTACTGACAGTGGCTCGTTTGAAAGCATACGGTTCGGATTACCGGATTGAAACGATTAGCCAAAAAGGGGAGGATTACCTAATCAAGGTGCATATCGACCAGAATGGCAGGCTGGATGGCCAGAAGCTGCTAGCTTTGTCCAAAGGCTTTGATGGTCGTATCAAATTGAACGCAGATCCGCAGCTACTTATTGTTATTCGCTTTAAAGGTATGAAGCCGGAAGCCTCCATCGAATTGTTGGAGAAATTCTTGGTACAATATAAGGATGTTCTGAAAACGAAAGGGGAATTACAGGATGTTGCCAAATGAAACTAGCAAACAACGACTTACTTCGAAAAAATGGATATTAGGTTTGGTGACAGTAGTCCTTGCATTTTCTGTCCTCAGTGCGTGCGGAGGCAAAAAGGAAGGCGCTGCAACAGCTTCGCCTTCCGCTTCAGCGGCTGCTACAGGTAATCCAAGCGATATTATTGCTACGTACAAAGAAGGCGGGAAAATTACACGTGGTGAATTCGATTCATTCATCAACGTTAATAAAATGTTCTCCCCGCAATTAGCTCAATACCTTGCAGACCCTGCTTTTCAACAAGATATGTTGAAGCAAATGGTCACTTTCCGTGTTCTTGCCGCTAAAGCGGATGATAAAGTGAAAGCGGATGCTGACAAACAAGTGACAGAGCAAATGAAAGCTATCACGGATTACTTCGGCAAGCAAGAAGGCGGAATGGACAAGCAGTTGAAAGACAACGGTATCGCGTTGAAGGATATCGAGTCCCTGATGAAATTAAGCTTCTACACCATGGGCAGCATGGAAAGTAAAATCACGGACCAAGCGGTTCAAGATGCTTATAAAGAACAAGCGGCTGCACATGCGTTCGACGTTGCAACCGTTAGCCACATTCTGATCTCCTTGAAAGATTCCGCAACACAAGCAGATCTTCGTACGAAGGATGAAGCACTGAAAAGAGCGAAAGAAGTGAAAGCGAAGCTGGATGCAGGCGGCGATTTCGCAGCGCTTGCGAAAGAGTATTCCGATGATCCAGGTTCCAAAGATGTAGGCGGCACTTACAAAGATGCTGACATTAATCAATGGGTAACGGAGTTCAAGGATGCAGCTAGCACGCTGCCGCTGAATAAAATCAGTGATCCAGTAGAATCCACATTCGGTTACCACGTGATGAAGGTTGAATCCAGAAGCACGAAGCAATTGGATGATACGCTTAAAACACAAATCAAATCTCAGCTTGCAGAGAAATCCTTGTCTGAGTTTGCAGAAACAGAATACCCGAAATTAATCGAAACGAATAACCTTCCGAAACCAGAAGCAGCAACCCCTGCACCAGCGGCGAGTCCAGCAGCTAGTCCTGCGGCAAGCCCAGCTGCAAAGTAAGAACTTACCAGGATGTCCGATAATGGGCATCCTGTTTTTATTTCTCATTTTTGGACATGATAAGCGCAGCAGGATGCAGAGCTAAATAAAGTAAATTGCTTAGTCGAGGCGTCTGCATAGAAGAATGGGAAGTGAAGAATACTATGGATAGATTTCAAGTTCCCACCAAATCCCGATCTAGCATACAAGGTTTCATGCTCGTGTCGTATCTAATTCGAAAGCGGAAAGTGAGGCATCTAGAGGTATGAAAGCAACTGGAATTGTCCGTCGGATAGATGATTTAGGGAGAGTTGTAATCCCCAAGGAAATACGGCGCACCCTACGCATTCGTGAAGGTGACCCTTTGGAAATTTTCGTGGATCGTGATGGAGAAGTCATTCTGAAGAAATATTCACCGATTGGTGAGCTTGGTGATTTTGCGAAGGAATACGCCGAGTCGTTGTTTGAAAGCACCAATCATGTAGCCTTGATTTCGGATCGAGATCATATTATTGCTATGGCTGGCGGATCGAAGAAGGATTATTTAGAGAAATCCGTAGGGGCAATCATTGAGTCTTGTATGGAGAACCGTAAGGCTGTCATTGAAAGCAGCTCAGGGCAATTTGAGATCATTAAAGATACCAATGAAACCTTCACTTCCTTTGTAGCTGCACCGATTGTGGCGGGGGGCGATCCCATTGGTTCGGTTATCCTGATTTCGAAGGACGAGAATGTGAAAATGGGGAATATGGAAGTGAAAATGGTCGAGACTGCAGCTGGATTTCTAGCGAAGCAGATGGAGCAATGAACACATAATCCAAAACGAAGGCTTCCTTACGGAGATGGTGACGCATCTGTAAGCGAAGCTTTTTTTGTCTGAACTGGCAGATTTCGCTATAATACCTACATAGGTTAGGAATTACGATAGTGTAGAGGGGTAACTCGAATGGGAGTGGGCGACAAGGATCGAAATCGTCATCAGGTCGATCGGCTCCAGGGGCATGGTAACGGTAAACAGGGAAGTAAGTTGTTAAAAGGCGCTGCCTTGCTTGGGGCTGCTGCGGTGCTCTCCAAGTTATTAGGAACGCTGCAGAAGATTCCTTTGCAAAACGTCGCCGGGGATGTGGCTTTTGGTATTTATAATGCGGTCTATCCGCTCTATATTTTGATCTTATTTGCCGCAACTGCTGGATTTCCAGTCGCTGTGTCTAAATTTGTAGCTGAACGCGTCATGGAAGGGGATCATGCTGGCGCAAAGCGGATTGTGGTTGTCTCATCTGCGCTGCTAATGAGTGCAGGGATTCTCTTATTTCTTCTGTTGTATTTGGGCGCGGAGACGATTGCCAGTTGGATTGGCATTTCTCAAACCGTTACTGCGATCCGCAGTGTATCATTTGCACTGCTCTTATCTCCAGTTCTTGCTGTGCTGCGCGGCTATTTTCAAGGGTATCAGAACATGGTGCCAACTGCGGTGTCGCAAGTCATTGAACAGCTTATACGTGTTATTACAATGGTTTCGTTGCTGCTGTATATGGTCGCTCTTGCCTATGACGAGGCATGGATTGCAGCGGGAGCCACGTTTGGCTCTGTGACGGGCGCTGGAGCGGGTCTAGTGGTAATGGCCGTATTCTGGCGGAGAGAGCGACAGGTAGAACGGCAGAAGCATATGAAGGCAGGCTTGCCAAAGTATGGGGAGTTGGAGGTTGTGACGGGGCAAGGGGAAGAGCAGGAAGCGAAGAAGGCGATAGCAGCTGGCCTTGAAGTGAAGCAAGTGACCTCCTCTTGGCAATGGACGAAAAGGATTACGTTGTATGCGATCCCTGTCTGCTTAGGCGCAATTGTCGTGCCGCTGCTTACACTTGTGGATACGTTTACCATGCCTCGTTTGCTGGAAGCTTCGTTCGGTAGCGAGCTGGAGGCTATGCGCCAGTTCGGACTTTACAACCGAGGGCTTCCGCTCGTGCAGCTAGTTGTCATGGTGGCGTCTTCGATGTCAGCCGTCTTGGTGCCAGCTATAGCGGAAGCGAAGTTAAGAGGACAGATGGATCTGATCCGCTTTCGCGCAGAGATGTCCGTTAGGCTCGCATGGTTGATCGGGCTCGGCGCCTCGTTTGGGCTCGCCTTCTTGGCTGTGCCGATCAATATGATGCTCTATACGAGCGCTGAGGCGAGCTGGACCATGGCCGTGTTGGCCTTCACGGCCTTGTTTAGCACCCTGAACGCTGTCAGCGCCAGCGTTCTCCAGGGTGCCGGCGCGATTCGCACGCCGGCGAAAGCCCTGCTCGTTGCCATCGTGCTGAAAGCACTCGGCAACGTCTTGCTGATGCCCCGCTGGGGCATCGACGGCGCCGCGCTGAGCGCGGTGATCGCCTACGCCGCTGCGGCGGGGCTGAATCTGGTGCAGCTGCGCCGCAGCACCGGGGTGCGCTTCGCGCTGCGGCCGTACGCCGTCAGTCCCGCGCTGGGCGTGGGACTGATGGGCGGCGGCCTCGCAGCGCTGCAAGGGCTGGCCATGCTCGCTAGCGCGGCATGGCACGTGCCTGAGCGATGGGGCGCTAGCGCCATCGCCATCATAGGCGTAGCCGGCGGCGCGGCCGTCTACGCGCTTGCGCTGCTGCGCAGCGGCAGCATCAGCCGCGAGGAGCTGCGGTTAATGCCGGAGCTGGAGCGGAAGCTGGCGCCGCTCCTGGCGAAGCTGAGGCCTGCGAAGCGTAATCAGTAGCAGCAGGGATCTGATGTTCAAACTATGGAGAAGCTTGATAATGCTGTATTTCGTACAACATTATTGAGTTGAATTGGCGAATGTCTCGCTTATGTTGTATTCTGTACAACAATTTTAGCTCAGAATCAGCCGATAGTGTTCAGTTCGGGCAGAGATGTGTACAAAGTACAACTCGATGAAGATAACTGGCGAATCTCGCCGTATTAATCCATATAACCATCAATCAGGAGGTGTCATCCTATGTCAACCAACAACCCGCGCATCACCGTCCTTGGACTCGGGACCGGAGACGAAGATCAATTAACCTTAGGCGTTTGGAAAAAACTCCAACTAGCGGCAAAGTCACAAGCCAAGCTATTCCTGCGGACGAAGGATCATCCGATGGTGCAGCTGCTGGATGCCAACGAGATCTCCTACGAGACGTTTGACGCGAACTATATGTCGAATGAGTCGTTTGAGGGAGTCTACGCGTCCATCGCGAAAGAATTAATCACTGCAGCGAAAAGCCATACGGCTGAAGTGCTGTATGCTGTCCCTGGTCACCCTATGGTGGCGGAATACACTGTTCAGCTTTTGAAACAAAATTGCCCTGAGGAGGGCATCGAGCTTCAAATTACAGGTGGCGAGAGCTTCCTAGATCAAGCGTTCCTACGCTTCGGCTTTGACCCGATTGACGGCTTTCAACTGCTCGATGCGACAAGCATTAGCCGCTATGCGCTGAATCCGCAGCTGCATACCGTGATTGGGCAAGTGTACGACACGTACACGGCATCCGATCTGAAAATTAGCCTAATGGATGCCTATCCAGACGAGTACAAGGTCGTTGTTGGTCACTCCTTAGGGGTTGCAGGTCAGGAGCAGATCATAGAGGTGCCTCTCCACGAACTGGATCATGTCAAAGGCTATGGCAATCTGTCGCTTGTTTGGGTGCCTCGCAGTGAACAGCAGGAACCGTACTATCGAACATTTGGCAAACTGCATGAAATTGTGCAAACCTTGCGCAGTCCAGAAGGCTGCCCATGGGATCGTGAACAGACGCATGAGAGTCTGCGCAAGAATCTGATTGAAGAAGCATACGAAGTGCTCGAGACCATTGATGAAGATGATCCGGATCACATGTGCGAGGAGCTTGGCGATCTGCTTTTACAAGTCATGCTGCATGCGCAAATGGAAGAGGAGATCGGGACTTTCACCGTGTACGATGTGATTGCCACCTTGAATGAGAAGTTGATTCGCCGTCATCCGCATGTGTTTGGGGAGTCGAAGGCAGAGGATGCGGATGAGGCTTTGGTTAACTGGAATGCGATAAAGGTCGAAGAAAAGCGGAAGAAAGGCATCGATGTCTCGAAGCAATCTGTGCTGGATGGTATTCCGCGTGAGCTGCCGGGCTTGATGAAGGCAATGAAGCTGCAGAAGAAGGCGGCAACGGTCGGTTTTGACTGGACAGAGCTAGATGATGTGCTTGCCAAGGTGGAAGAGGAGCTAGCTGAGCTGCGCGAAGCGATTGCGTTGGGAGCGGAAGATGGGGCTCAGGAGCGTCGTGACGAACTAGGAGATGTTCTCTTTTCTATCGTCAATGTTGCTAGATTCCTCAAAGTAGATCCAGAAGAAGCGCTAGCCCAAACGAATCGAAAATTTATGCAAAGATTTTCATATATTGAGGAACAGCTACGTTTAAAGGGCTTATCTTTTGAACAAACTGGGTTATCAGAGATGGAAAAATACTGGCAGGAAGCAAAAAAGTTATAAAACTTGATAAACGCTAGAAGGATTTTGCCGAAAAAAGCAGAATACTAGACTTGTTGCAAGGTAAAATCATGAAATGTAACCACAGTTGGTACATAGAAGACCTGATCTTCAAACATTTTGGGAGGTAAAGAAAACACATGAACAAAACAGACTTGATCAACAACATTGCAGAAAAAAGCGGACTTACTAAGAAAGACGTAGAAGTTGTCCTTAACGGATTCCTTGGTGAAGTGACTGACGCTCTTTCATCCGGAGATAAAGTACAATTGATTGGTTTCGGTACATTTGAAACTCGTAAACGTTCCGGCCGTACGGGTCGCAACCCGCAAACAGGCAACCCAATCGAAATCGCAGAATCCAATGTTCCTGCTTTCAAAGCGGGCAATAAGCTTAAAGACGCTGTAAAATAATGCGGATCGATAAATTTCTCAAAGTATCTCGTCTGATCAAACGCCGTACAGTTGCGAAGGATGTGTCCGATCAAGGGCGCGTGTGGATTAACGGTAGAGACGCTAAAGCGAGTACGCATGTGAAAGTTGGAGATGAGCTGTCTATTCAGTTCGGTCAAAAGAAAGTAACGATCCGCGTGGAGCTTCTCACGGAGTCTACCCGTAAGGAAGACGCTGCGCAGATGTACACGTTGCTGAAGGAAGAAGCCTTCCAATCCGAATAACGCATAAACAATGAAGTAGCTTGGGATTCCTGCAGAGGGGATTTCCGGCTACTTTTTTTGTCGGCAAAAGATGCAAGGCTTGGTTCTAAAAAAGGACATCCCCCCATATCGTAAGATTAGGTGAAGGAGGGGTACAGGCCATGATCGAACCCGTGAAAAACAATAATAAAAGGCAAGAAATTAAGATGCTGAATCGCAAACTCTTGGAAATATCGGGAGTTTTGAACGTTGAAAGCTTTGATAGCGAAGAATTCCTCCTAGAAACGGAAATGGGCTACTTGATGATTAAGGGGCAGAATTTGCACATCAAGAACTTGAGCTTGGAGCAAGGATTAGTCGCCATTGAAGGTATTATTCATGAATTAGCCTATGTGGACGGGAATACCCAGGAGAAATCCAAAGGGTTTCTTGGTAAGCTATTTAAGTGACGCTTCACGTTCAATTTCATACGATTTTCATGATGTTCCTGAGTGGAATTTGCATAGGGGCTTTGTTCGATGTATTCCATGTACTCTCGGGCAAGCTGCGATTACCGCGATGGACCATTCCGATTGTTGATAGTATCTATTGGATTGTGGCGACAATCCTGGTGTTCAAGATGCTCATTTACAGTAACGAAGGACAAGTTCGGATATTTATTTTCCTCGGCATGGGGATCGGTATCAGCTTCTATTTCGCTCTCCTAAGCCCGCTTGTCATTCGCCTTACGCTCGTTCTCATTCGAGTTATTGTAGCGATTTACCGCTTCCTTACAAGGACTGTCGAAATTCTAATCATTAAACCGATTATTGGCTTATATCGTCTAACTGTGATAATTTTAGGCTTTTTGCTAGCTGTAGCTATATTCCTTTACAGAATTGTGCTACAATTGCTCTATCCTATGTGGAGATTATTCCTCTGGATGACTAAGCCTGTGCATAAGTACTTGGTAATCCCTGACTGGTTGAAGAAACTTAAGGGACGTATCATTGCGCTTTATCGCAGGATATTCTCGAAGTAGGAGGAATTCCTATTCATGCATGCTCAAGCAACCGTTTCAACCAAGCGCATCAGTCGGGAAGGCTCGAAGCGAAGACTGCGTATCCTTTTGATCATTGTCTTATGTTTTCTGAGCTGGGCTGCTGTTAACATCTGGGGGCAGTTCGCCAAGCTGCACGAGAAGAAGACTGTCGTAGCGAATATGGAACAACAACTCGCCCAGGCACAGAAGGTGAATGCCCAAACGACGAAGGAAATCGCACGGCTGCATAACGACGAATATTTGGATCAAATCATTCGCCGGGACTTTCATTACAGTAAAACGGGAGAGACGCCACTAAGTGTCTCGAAGTCGCAATAAAAAACGTTTCGAAGAAGTGGCGAATGCCGTGTTGACCGTGGTTTCTGCATCGGTTATAATCGGCGTAGCCAGTGTTTTCAACATTTTAAGGGAGGAACATTTTACTTTATGGCAATTGAAGTTGGCACCAAGTTAGAGGGAAGAGTGACGGGGATTACTCACTTTGGAGCATTCGTCGAGCTTGCTGAAGGAGTTACCGGTCTTGTTCACATTTCGGAGATCGCGGACAATTATGTGAAGGACGTTAATGACCACTTGAAGCTAGAAGACAAGGTAACGGTCAAAGTAATTAACGTGGACAAGGATGGCAAGATCGGACTGTCGATCAAGCAAACGATTGACAAGCCAGTTGAGGAAAGACCAGCTCGTCCTGAACGTACAGGTGGCAGCAGCTATCAAGGTCGCCCTAGTGGAGATCGTCCAAGTGGCGGTTACCAAGGTGGTCGTCCAAGCGGTGGCGGCGATCGTAGTGGTCCTCCAAGCGGTGCCACAGGTGGTGGTGGCGGTCGTCCAGGTGGCGGCGGTGGCTTCAATCGTGGCGGCGGTGGTGGTGGTCGCGGCGGCTTTAACAAGCAGCAAGGCGGTGCTAGACCGTTTTCGTTCGAAGATAAAGTATCACGTTTCCTGAAAGATAGTGAAGAGCGGATTTCGTCCTTGAAGAAGAACACCGAGTCCAAACGCGGTGGCCGAGGCGGAAGAAGAGATTAATAGATGCAGATGATGAACCACATTCGCTGAGGCGAATGTGGTTTTTTATTTTCCTTGTGTGACAAGTCACGCAAAACCCTACAAAACAATCGACATGGAGTTACGGGTATCTCCCCCATACGCAGGGCGAAAGTTCGAGGTAATCAGACTTTTGGAAACGTTTTCAATATGGTAAACCTAGAGTGGGCAAGGGCTGGGACCTGTTGACAAGGAAATCGGGACATGTCGGAAATTTCTTTGAATCTATCAACTCATTCTGACAAACTTTCTGCTAGATTGTCTCTATACTAGAGAAACAAATAAGGGAAGAAATGGATGGTGTTCGAGAATATGCAAAGACGAAGCTTAGGCGCGGTGATGGGTGGCGGATGGTCGGGAATTTGGCAGAAGGCAAAAGTAGGCGTTCACAGTGCAGCTGTGGAGAATCGATGGGTTCAAGCTTTTGTTGCTAAGAAGTGGTCGTTACTACTCATCGTTATGGGCTTCTTGCTAGGTCGAGCGATGATTCTAGAACAGTTGTCACCATTTGCGTTGGCGTTTATCGCAGTTATCTATTTTACACGAAAGGATATCTTGCATTGGGTAGGCGTTGCTGCTTTTGCGGGAAGCTTGCTGGCGGTGAATGGGAACACCGGATATTTGGTGACAGAAATCATTATCTTCATTTTAATCCAGAAGGCTCTGGAGAAATATGAACGCTCGGACGTTTCGTTAGCACCGCTGCTCGTGTTCAGTTCAACCTTTCTGGTGCAGCTCTTTGCGGAGCTGGTGGTCTCCAACCTAACATGGTACTCTCTCATGATGCTTACGGTTGAAGCGTTGCTAAGTTTAGTACTTACGCTCATTTTCATTCAAGCGATCCCTGTATTCACGCTTACCCGCAAAAACTATCATCTGAAACATGAGGAGATTATTTGTTTAATTATCTTGCTGGCTTCGGTCATGACAGGTACAGTCGGTTGGCTTATAGGTCCTGTCACTATAGAGCATGTGCTGTCTCGCTATTTGATTCTATTGTTTGCACTGGTAGGTGGAGCGCCGTTCGGGGCGTCGGTCGGGGTGGTAACAGGGCTCATTCTCAGTCTGGCGAACAGCAATGCGATCTATCAGATGAGTCTACTTGCTTTCTCGGGTATGCTGGCAGGACTGCTTAAGGAGGGCAATCGCCTAATGGTTGCTTTCGGGATGCTGCTGGGATCATCGATTCTTTCATTTTATATGGGCTCTAGCGTAGATGTGATTAACTCGGCATGGGAATCTCTTGCGGCGGTTGCCTTGTTCCTCCTGACACCTAGAAGTGTCATTCTCATGTTGGCGAAGTATGTACCAGGGACACAAGAGAATCTCAAGTCGCAGCAGGACTATGCAAAGCGAGTGCGGGATGTGACAGCGGGGCGCGTAGAGCAGTTCTCCGAGGTGTTTCGCCAGTTGGCGCGCAGCTTTAAACAACTAACAACAGAGGATGAGGTGAGTCGTAAGGAGGAGGATGTCGGGCATTTCATGAATGCAGTCACCCAGAAAACTTGTGAGTCCTGTTGGAAGAAGAGCCAGTGCTGGGATCAGAAATTCTACCAAACCTACACGTATATGACAGATATGATGACCCAAATAGAGTCGAAGGAGAGCATGACGAAGAAACAGATTCCGCCTGAGTGGAAGAAAGTGTGCATTCGTACCGAACAAGTGCTGGATGTGATGAAGCAGCAGTATAGCTTGTATAAGAATGATATGCATTGGAAAAAGCAGATCATCGATAGCCGGCATCTCGTTGCCGACCAATTGTCAGGTGTTTCGCAGGTCATGGAAGACTTAGCGAAGGAGATCAAACGGGAAGGACAGGAGCTGTTCCTTCAAGAAGAGCAAATCCGTAATGCCCTTGAGGAGCTTGGCTTATCCATTCATACCATTGACGTGATTTCCTTGGACGAAGGAAATATTGAAATCGAGATCATCCATCAATATACGAAGGGATTTGATGAATGTCGCAAAATTATCGCACCGCTCCTGAGTGAGATCATCGGCGAGAATGTCGCCGTGATGCGTGAAGAGATGCACACGCGCGGCGAGGGCTACAGCACGGTCGTATTCGGCTCTGCCAAGGAATACGAGGTGGAAACCGGGGTCGCCGGCGCAGCCAAGGGCGGGGACCTCTTCTCGGGTGACAGCTACGCCACGGTGGAGCTGGGCAATGGGAAGTATGCCGTTGCGCTGAGCGACGGCATGGGCAATGGCGAGCGAGCGCGCGCAGAGAGCGAGACGGCTCTGAACATCCTGCAGCAGCTGCTGCAGTCAGGCATGGACGAGAAGCTGGCGATCAAGTCGCTGAACTCGGTGTTAATGCTGCGCTCATCGGATGAGATGTACGCGACGGTGGATATGGCCTTGATTGACATGTACAACGCGAATACGACGTTCATGAAGATTGGCTCTACGCCAAGCTTTATCAAACGTGGCACAGAGGTTATTGCGATCTCGGCGAATAATTTGCCGGTCGGCATACTTAGTGAGATCGATGTGGATCTGGTTTCGATACCGCTGCAATCCGGCGATATCCTCGTGATGATGACCGATGGCATCTATGATGCCCCAGGCCATGCTGTGAATAAGGAGATGTGGATGAAGCGAATGATCCAAGAGATCGATACCACCTTACCGCAGGATTTTGCGGATTGCTTATTGGAGCGTATTTTCCGCCATCATCATGGGGAGATCCAGGACGATATGACGGTGGTTGTAGCGCGCGTAGAGAAACGTCAGCCCGAATGGGCGACATTCCGTTGGCCGGGCATTACACGGATGGAGCGTCCGAAGACGGTTAGTTGACGATTCATGGAAGCCGTGCCGGCTCATTTGCTGGCACGGCTTTTTGAAGCTTTTCTCGAAACATCTGCGCAACAATTCTGCACCAGCCTATGATTAGACACTCTCACAAATGGAAAAACTAGGATGAGAAACTACTAGAGAGCTAATCTTATCGGCCAGGGAGGCAGAAGATCATGATGAAACAAATCTTATTAATTACAGACGGTTGCTCCAATGTTGGCGTAAGTCCAGTTATTGCGGCAGCACAGGCACATGCAGAGGGTGTAGCAGTGAATGTCATTGGTGTGATAGATCACGGGGAACTAGGTGTGCTAGGCTCAGAAGAAATTCGAGAGATTGCTGCAGCTGGCGGTGGGATGAGTCGCATCGTTAATTCTGAGCAGCTTTCCCATACGGTGCAAATGATGACCCGCAAAACCGTTAACGCGACAATTCAGCACGCCGTAGGCAAGGAGCTGCAAAGTATATTGGGGATTTCTCAACTTGAGGAATTACCGCCTGAGAAGCGCGCAGAAGTTGTTCAAGTAATCGATAATATGAGCGAAAGCACGTCTCTACGTGTTGCTCTTTTAATAGATGCAAGTGCAAGTATGAAGCCGAAGCTTGCCGCTGTTCGCGAAGCTATTCATGATCTTTTGCTTAGTCTAAGAGCTCGTACTGGCGTAAGCGAACTGGCTGTTTTCCATTTTCCATCAACCAAATCGAGTGATCAGGAGCTGGAAATGGATCATGGCTGGACGAATCAGCTTGCAAATGTCGACAAGATGTTCTATAAAATAAACATGAAGGGTACGACGCCAACCGGTCCGGCGCTGCTGCAAACGCTGCAGTTCGTGACAGAAAAGCCTTTCTCACCAAAGACGACTGAGGAAGGGATGCTGAGTGACTACGTGGTATGATGAGGCCTTTCGCCAAGGGGCAGAAATTAAAGGGAAGTGGAATGGCCATGTGTACGTGGTCGAACGCTTATTAGGCGCAGGTTCCAACGGGATTGTAGCTCTTGTACGAAGAGGAAACGCTAGATTTGCGCTTAAAGCAGGATATGAAACAGTAGACCATCAGTCTGAGATCAATTCCTTGCTTGCGATATCGCTGAAAGAGAATTCATTTAAGAACTTTTTGATTGATGCCGATGATATGATCGTTCAAGGGAAGGGCATTTCCTTTTATGTCATGCGATATATTGAGGGCGTGTCCCTTTCGGAGTTTATACATAAACGTGGTCAGGATTGGGTTTATGTAATGGGAACCAACTTGCTGCGGAAACTTACGGAAATCCATAAGAGCGGGTATGTGTTTGGAGATTTGAAAGCTGAGAATATGATCGTGTCTAACTATGGCGATGTGGACCTGATTGACTTTGGAGGGGTGACATCCAAAGGAAGAGCGATTAAACAGCTGACAGAAGTATATGATCGTGGGTTTTGGAACATGGGGGAGCGGATTGCGGAGGAAAGTTATGATCTATTTTCATTTGCCATTTTACTTTTAAAAACACTAGATCACCGCAAGCGCTTCGCTGGCTTCATCAAAACACTTCCCCAGAATCGAGAGTTGGATCAATTAACAGCGATTATGCGTGAGAACCCAGTTGCTGCTCAGTTGGCACCCTTTTTGAATAAAGCCTTGCGCGGCGAGTTCACTACTTCGGAAGAGGCGAGTATGTATTGGAAGAAGCTGATTGCAGGTAAGAAGGCCGTACCGTCGACATTGAAAATGCCGTGGCTCAAAATATGCTTTGCTGCTTCTATCTTTATTTTTGGAGCAACGATTTATATGTATTGGTAAGTATCGGTATGGAAGGGTAGAAAGGAATGTGAGATGGAAACGGATCTTGTTGCCAGTGTGGAACGACGAATAGTGGAAGCAAAGCTCGCAGATACAGGGGATGTGATTATCGTCGCGGTTTCAGGGGGGCCTGACTCAGTGGCGCTATTGCATGTCCTTTTTCGTCTTGCAGATACCTACCGGTGGACGATTGTAGTTGCCCATGTGAATCATCAATTCAGGGGGCTGGAGTCGGATGCGGAGGCAGATTTCGTTGCGGAGCTCGCGGCGGGGCTGGAGCTTCCGTGTGAAATTGGTGTTATCGATGTTCCTGCCTATATAGAGGAAGCTTCTTTAAATGGGCAAGCGGCGGCTCGTGAGAAAAGGTATGAATTTCTTCATCAGGTCGCTGATAAATACAGCGCTCATCGGATTGCATTGGCCCATCATGCTGATGATCAAGCGGAAACGATGCTGATGAGAATTCTGCGTGGAACCGGCCCATCTGGGCTAGTTGGCATGCCGGAACGCAGATGCGAAAAAAAAGTGGAACTGATTCGTCCTTTTTTACGTATATACAAATCAGATATTGTGAATTATTGCGCTCAGCATGAAATTGCCTATTGTAAGGACAGCAGCAATGAGTTGCGGAAGTATTTCCGCAATCGGATTCGGCTAGATCTTATGCCAATGCTGAAACAGTATAATGAACAACTTCCAGAGTCACTCAATCGATTGACGGATGTGATGCAAGCTGAGGATGATTATTTGGCCGCAGAAACCGATAAGGTTTTTCGCCGGATCGTGACATGTCAGTCGAACTTCTGCCGCTTGGATCGGAGTGATTTCGCCGAGCTTCACGTTGCTTTACAAAGGCGTTTGATTAAATTAATATTAAACTGTCTTTGTTTGGAAAGGGAACGGCTGGTATTTACGCGAATTGAGCGTGTGCGTGAGTTAATTGTGAAAGATCAGATGTCGAATCAAGTCCTACAGGTGGATGAACAGGTTTATATTGTGAGAGAATATGGATCTATTCAATTTCAGACCTTCGCGCCAGATCCGAAGCCATATGCTTATGAGATCGGGTTAGCGTCTAATGAAATGGACCTGCCAGACATGAACGCCAAGTTGATCTACTCATGGATATCCTTAAGTTCGTATGAGAAAGCTGCTTCTTCCGATGCGGAAGGCGACGTTTTTTTGGATTTAGACCAGGTAGAGTTGCCGCTCATTATTAGAAGCCGCAGATCGGGTGACCGATTGGAACCACTTGGTTTAAACGGGTCCAAAAAAGTAAAGGATATGTTCATTGATGCCAAAATACCGCCATCTAGGCGTGAGGCTATCCCACTACTGGTCGATGCATCCGGACGAATTCTCTGGATTGCTGGATTTCGTAGGTCCAAACACGCTTTGGTCGGACCAGACACAGAACGTGTGCTTCATATGAAGCTAGTGCTGCAGGAACATACGTAAATTACGTTCTTCTAGAATGTAAATTTATAAGGATTCATAATATAATCTAGGGGGTTCATCCTTGTACAGCGACATTCAAGAAGTACTTTACAGTGAAGAACAAATTCAAGGCAAGATTAAAGAATTAGGGGAATTGCTTTCCACTGATTACGAAGGCAAGAATCCATTGGTTATTTGTGTACTGAAGGGCGCTTTTATTTTCATGGCGGATCTTGTAAAGCAAATTAAAGTACCTTTGGAAATTGATTTTATGGCGGTATCCAGCTACGGTCAATCTACGAAATCCTCGGGTGTTGTTAAGATTATCAAAGATCTTGATGTACCGGTGGAAGGGCGTCATATCCTTATCGTGGAAGATATTATCGATAGTGGTTTAACGCTAAGTTATCTGATAGATGTGCTAGAACGTCGCAATGCCAAGACGATTTCGGTTGTTGCGCTGTTTAATAAACCGGCACGAAGAACGGTAGAACTTGAGCCTGACTATGCGGGTTATGTGCTACCAGATGAATTCGTTGTCGGATATGGTCTGGATTATGCAGAGAAGTATCGTAACCTTCCATTTATCGGCATATTGAAACCAGAGATCTATTCGAGCTAGTGTCATGTTCCGCAAGCGCACTAGAGCAGTAATGTTGTAGCGCTTTACCGGGGTGTGGTAAAATAATAATTGTGTGCCGTTTGAGAGGAGGCTCGTTATGAATCGAATTATCCGGAATACCGGCTTTTATTTGCTTATATTTTTGGTTACTGTGGGGATCGTTCATTTCATCAGTACTCAGAATGAACAGAAGGAGTTAATCACTTACGATAAATTCCGACAAGCAGTTGTAAACAAAAATGTAGAGTCCGTAGTATTAAAGTTCGATGGGTATACCTATTCGATTAAGGGTAAGTATATTAACCCGCCTAATGGCGCGGATAAGAAGAGCTTCGAAACACATGCTCCTTACGAGCCGTTAGTTGTACAGATGATTGAAGCGAACGGCGTACCAACGGAAGAGTACGGGCCGATGGAACGCGATAGCGTTTGGATTAGCTTTCTTACGTCCATTATTCCATTCGTCATTATCTTCATTTTGTTCTTCTTCTTATTGAATCAAGCGCAAGGCGGCGGCGGTAAAGTCATGAACTTCGGCAAGAGCCGTGCGCGCTTATACAACGAGGAGAAGAAGCGTGTCACATTCGAGGATGTGGCAGGTGCAGATGAAGAGAAGCAAGAATTAATCGAGGTTGTTGAGTTCCTGAAGGATCCTCGCAAATTCGCGGCAGTTGGCGCAAGAATTCCTAAGGGTGTTCTTTTGAATGGTCCTCCGGGAACAGGTAAAACGCTGCTTGCTCGTGCAGTTGCTGGTGAAGCGGGCGTTCCGTTCTTCAGTATCTCCGGTTCTGACTTCGTTGAGATGTTCGTCGGTGTCGGCGCATCCCGTGTTCGTGACTTGTTCGAGAACGCGAAGAAGAACTCGCCTTGTATCATCTTTATCGATGAGATCGATGCAGTTGGTCGTCAACGTGGCGCTGGTTTAGGCGGCGGACATGACGAGCGTGAGCAAACGCTCAACCAATTGCTTGTTGAAATGGACGGATTTGGCGCTAACGAGGGTATTATCATCGTAGCAGCAACGAACCGCCCTGATATTCTAGACCCTGCCTTATTGCGTCCAGGCCGTTTCGACCGTCAAATCACGGTAGATCGTCCGGATATCAAAGGCCGTGAAGCAGTATTGAAAGTTCACGCACGTAACAAACCGCTGGCCAAAGATGTGAAGCTAGATGCACTTTCACGTTACACAACTGGTTTTACGGGTGCTGATCTTGAGAACCTATTGAATGAAGCAGCTTTGATTGCAGCTCGTCGTAATCGTAAAGATATTTCGATGGCTGAAGTGGAAGAAGCTTTTGACCGTATTATCGTCGGAACACAGAAGAAAAGCCGTATCATCTCTGAATCTGAGAAACGTATCGTAGCGTACCACGAAGCGGGACACGCGATTATCGGTTATCATGCAGAGAATGCGGACATGGTTCATAAGGTTACCATCGTTCCTCGCGGACGCGCTGGCGGTTATGTGATGATGCTGCCTAAAGAAGGCGAAGATCGCATGATGCAAACGAAGAACGAGCTTCTGGATAAAGTAACTGGACTCCTGGGTGGTCGTGTTTCCGAAGAATTGTTCATCGGAGAAATTGGCACAGGCGCATACAGCGACTTCCAGAAAGCGACTGGAATCGTTCGTCGCATGATTATGGAATACGGGATGAGCGATAAGCTTGGACCGATGCAGTTCGGCAGCTCCCAAGGTCAAGTGTTCTTGGGCCGCGACATCGGACATGAGCAAAATTATAGTGATGCGATTGCTTATGAGATCGATCAAGAGATGCAAAGCTTTATTCGTACGTGCTATGAACGTGCACGTGCGATTCTTACAGAGCATGCGGATCAGATCCACCTCGTTGCCAAAACATTGCTTGAGAAAGAAACATTGGATAAAGACGAAATCATTGAGCTTTTGGAAAAGGGCAAGCTAAATGCTAGCTCCGACGAGGAAGACGTGAAAGTCAATATTCAAGGTCAAAGCCAAGCTAGCGAAAGCAATAAGCTGGAGTTTGACAAAGAGAAAGAAGTTAAAGAGATCAAACCGGATCAAACAGAAGAGTAAGTTGCAATACGAACTCGGAAATCCGTTGTACACATCAAGTGTGCGCGGAATTCCGAGTTTTTTCAATGTATTTGCGCATTGACAGGCGATGTGAGAATGTGTAAATTAGTTGTAAATCTCTAATTTTTTTGCTTTTAGATCATACTACTTTTAGATAGACGGATGAGATCATTTTACGTCCCAGATAGGGGAGGAAGCACCATGGAAGCCTTAGCATTAGAACGCAAAGCGGAACAAAACCGTGAGCTGAAAGAACGACTGTTGCAATTGAAGAAAGAACGAAATGCTATTATTCTTGCTCATTATTATCAGCGTGACGAAGTTCAAGAGGTAGCGGATTTTCGAGGCGACTCCTTCTTGCTTGCTCAGAAGGCCGCTCAGACAGATGCCGATGTCATCGTATTCTGTGGTGTTCATTTCATGGGAGAGAGCGCAAAGATTCTAGCTCCGAATAAAACAGTAATTATTCCAGACGAACGTGCTGGCTGCCCAATGGCAGATATGGTGAATGTTGAAGGTTTACGTGCTCTTAAACGTCAGCATCCGAAGGCCAAGGTCGTAGCTTATATTAATACGTCAGCCGATGTGAAATCGGAAACAGATATTTGTTGTACCTCTGCGAATGCGATCAATGTCATCAATTCCGTGGATTCAGATGAAATTATCTGGGTACCGGATAAAAATTTAGGTGACTATGTATCAAAATTCACAAGCAAGAAAGTGATCATCTGGGAAGGCTACTGCAATACGCATGATATGCTGACCGTCAAAGATGTTGAAGAGATGAGAGCGCAATATCCGAACGCACAGTTCGTTGTACACCCGGAATGTCGCCCAGAAGTAGTGAAGCTAGGGGACTTTGTGGGTAGCACGACTGCGATTATTAAATATTGCAAAGAGTCCGACTGCCAAGAGTTTATCGTTGGGACAGAAGATGGAACTGGTTATCAGCTGCGTCTGGATAGCCCTAATAAGAAATTTCATTTTGCGACCAAATACTTGGTGTGCCCAAATATGAAAGTGAACAATTTGAAGAAAATCGTGAAATGTCTTGAGACGATGCAACCAGAGATATATGTACCAGAAGACGTAGCAGATAAAGCAAGATTGTCCTTAGAGCGCATGTTACAAGTTAAGTAGCATGCGCTACTCTCTTGTCTGATGAATAGGTTCCCTCGTGAAGCAAGGCTAGTATCTGATTCGATGACGAGCTATGGATGAGCTAATCATGGGACGAACTATCGTTGCTTTACGAGGTATTAATGGTGGAGAACAGGTGAAGCGGCATGATTCCTAGATATCTCGTTGATGTTGATTTAGATACGATTCCTCATATACATACAGATGTAATTGTCATTGGTGCAGGCATTGCTGGTCTCTTCACGGCGTTGCGAGCGAGTGAGAATAAAAAAGTTCTAATGATCACGAAGAAATCCCTCCTTGATAGCAACACACGCTATGCGCAAGGTGGGATTGCGGCCGTTATTTCGGACGAAGATTCACCAGAGTATCACCGTCAGGATACCATCATCGCAGGAGCGGGTCTCTGCTCATCGGACGCTGTTGATGTGCTAGTGCATGAAGGGCCTGAAGGTGTGCAGGACTTGATTCGTATGGGAACTCAGTTCGATCTAGAGAACGGGGAGTTTGCTTTGACCAAAGAAGGGGCGCACAGTCAACGTCGTATTTTGCACTCCAATGGCGATGCGACAGGCGCAGAGATTGTGAGAGCACTTTCGGAGCGTACGAAGCAAGATCCGAATATCGAAATCTGGGACGATCACTTCGTGATCGACCTGATAACGCAAGACGGCGAATGCTATGGTGCGCTCGTTCAGAAGCCGGGCGGACAGCGCGTATTTGTGCGCGGCAACGCCACGATTCTTTGCTCCGGTGGCGCGGGACAGCTGTTCCGCTACACAACGAATCCCGACATCGCCACAGGCGATGGGATTGCGATAGCTCACCGCGCTGGGGCGCAAATTCAGGATGTGGAATTCATTCAATTCCACCCTACAGCGCTATGTTACCCAGGTGCACCGCGGTTTCTGATTTCTGAAGCGGTCCGGGGCGAAGGCGCCTATTTGCGCAACATCAAAGGAGAGCGCTTCATGGAGCGGTATCATCCGCAACTGGAGCTAGCGCCTAGAGATGTAGTTGCACGTGCGATCGTGGATGAATTGGAGAGTTGTAAATCAACTTTTGTCTACATCGACATCACACACGAATCGGAAGAATTAATTAAACATCGTTTTCCAACGATATATGAATATTGTTTAAATTACGGGCTCGATATGAGCACGGATTGGATTCCAGTTGCACCAGCAGCGCATTATATGATGGGCGGCGTGAAAACGGATTTGCACGGAGAAACGCAAGTTCGTCGCCTGTTTGCATGTGGTGAAGTTTCGTCTACAGGCGTACATGGCGCTAACCGCTTAGCGAGTAACTCTTTATCTGAAGCGATTGTGTTCGGTCGCAGAATTATTGAGCGGATTCAGGAATTGCCTGCACTTGAAGGAGATATCCAAATCCGTTCGGCTTCCGAAGCCCCTCGGACAGAAATCCCGAATCAAGCCGTTGTAGAGAAAAAGTTAAAGCTTCAGAAAGTTATGCTCCGCTATGCAGGTCTCAAGCGCACCGCCAAAGGGTTGCAAAAGGGGCATGAGGAGCTAGCGAGACAACTATCGATTTTTGGCTCCTTGATGACGAAACGTGAAGAATATGAGTTTGCAAATTTGCTGAACGTTGCCCTTCTAACAACGACGGCTGCATTAACCCGAGAGGAAAGCCGCGGCGGCCACTATCGAGAAGATTTCCCGGAACGGGATGACTTGGTGTGGAAGAAGCATATAGTTTTCCAGCGCGGGGAAGATAGGATTGAGGAGTGGATTTAGCATGTTAGAAATAAATATGGAATTAGTACGAAAGCAAATTCGCCTTTGGCTTGAAGAAGATATCGGCACTGGCGATGTCACGACTCTGACAACAATCCCTTTGGAACAAGTATCCAAAGGGATTATCCACGTCAAAGAAGACGGAATCGTTTGTGGACTTCGCATCGCCCAGGAGGTTTTTGCTGTGGTCGATGCTTCTCTTCGTTTTGAAACTAAAGTGGTCGAAGGATCGTCTGTACTTAAAGGGACCATACTAGCTGAAGTGGAAGGCAATACACGGAGCATCTTATTGGGCGAGCGATTAAGTCTGAATTTGATGCAGCGCATGTCGGGGATCGCTACGAAGACGCATGAATTCGTGGTGGCATTAGAAGGCTTGCCAACCCGTCTTGTTGATACGCGTAAAACAACGCCCGGCCACAGATTGCTTGAGAAATATGCCGTGCGCGTTGGCGGCGGTTATAATCATCGTTTCGGTCTCTATGATGCGGTTATGATTAAAGATAACCATATCAAAGGCTCGGGCGGCATTACACAAGCCGTTCATGCGGCTCGTCAGAACATTCCGCACACGATGAAGATCGAGGTGGAAGTTGAGAACTTTGAGCAGCTTCATGAGGCGCTCCAAGCAGGTGCTGATATCATCATGCTGGATAACATGGTACCGGTGAAAATGAAAGAAGCAGTTTCGATAATTAAAAGCAAAGCGCCGCATATTGTAGTAGAAGGGTCAGGTTCGGTAACCCCGCAAACGATTAAAGCAATGGCGGAGACGGGTGTGGACGTGATTTCCGTTGGAAGGTTGACGTACTCGGTGGCTGCGCTGGATATTTCATTAGATCTGAATGAGCGGAAGGAGACAGCACTATGATTCTCGTTATCGATGTCGGGAATACCAACATTGTGCTTGGTCTTTACCAAGATCGTACGCTCTTGCATCATTGGCGTGTAAGCACGAACCGATCAGCTACCGTTGATGAGTATGGCATGCAGCTGCACAGCTTGTTCCAGCACTCGGGCATTACCTTTGCGCAAGTAGAAGGTGTCATTATTTCATCTGTCGTGCCTCCGTTGATGAATGCCATGGAAAACCTTTGCTTACACTACTTGAAAAGGGCGCCATTCATCGTAGGACCAGGGATTAAAACTGGCCTGAATATCCGTGTGGACAATCCGAAGGAAGTTGGGGCGGATCGCATCGTGAACGCGGTGGCGGCACTGGAGCTATATGGAGCTCCTTGTATCATTGTCGATTTTGGTACAGCTACAACCTATGATTACATTGATTCGTCTGGTCAACTAGTGGGATGCGCCATTGCTCCTGGCATTGGGATCTCAACTGAGGCGTTGTATCAGAAGGCAGCGAAGCTGCCTCGTATCGAGCTCGTTAAGCCGAAAAGTGTTGTCGGCCGAAATACCGTTGCTGCGATGCAAGCAGGAATTATTTATGGTTATGTTGGCCAGGTTGACGGAATTGTCGAGCGGGTCATTCAAGAGTTTAATGTGAATCCAACGGTCATTGCAACGGGTGGATTAGCAGAGCTTATCTCCAGTGAGTCACGGACGATTCAGGTCGTCAACCCATTGCTTACTTTACAAGGCTTACAGATGATTTATGAGAAAAATGCTTAAGCTCTTTAAGGAAGGAAATAGACATGAGTGATTATTTAATTCGAGGAACAGCACTAGATGGGCGTGTACGTGCGTTCGCTGTTCAGACAACTCTCCTAACAGAGGAGCTTAGTAGGCGGCATCAAACAACGCCGACAGCGACAGCCGCATTAGGGAGAACCGCAGCCGCGGCCCTTCTTATAGCTGCCATGCTCAAGGGAGAGGAACATCTCATCGTGCAGGTCAAAGGGGATGGCCCGATCGGGCAAATCGTCGTTGATGCGAATGCCAAGGGGGAAGTGCGTGGCTACGTAGATAACCCTTTGGTGGATCCGCCGCTCAAAGAGAACGGCAAATTAGATGTTGCTGCTGCGGTGGGGACAGATGGCTTTTTATACATAACAAAAGATCTAGGGATGAAAGAGCCTTATAAAGGAAGCGTTCCTTTAATTTCTGGAGAACTGGCAGAGGATTTCACGTATTACTTCGCTAAGTCGGAACAAACACCGTCTGCTGTTGCACTTGGTGTATTGGTGAATAAAGATCATACGATCCTTGCTTCAGGCGGATTTGTGATTCAGCTGCTCCCAGGACTGACGAACAGTGAGATCGATGAGATCGAGGCGATGCTAGGACAAATGCCATCTTTTACGAACATGTTAGGCGGCGGATTACAGTTAGAAGAAATTTTACAAACTGTGCTTCCGTCCTTCCGTAGGCTCGATGAGATGGATGTCATGTTCCGTTGCAAATGCAGTCGGGAGAAAGTGGAATCTACTTTAATTTCTTTAGGTAAACATGAACTTCAAGAAATACTGGAGGAAGAAGGCGTCGCGGAAGTCGTCTGTCATTTCTGCAATGAAGCTTACCGGTATGAAGGTGAAGACTTACAACGGATGATTGATCTGTAAGCGTGGGGGATCTGCTTGAGATAGGTAGTGAATTCGTGTGCAAACAGCAATATGGAAGTAAAAGAGGGAAATAGGATGCGCAATGTAAAGCGATTGTGGGGAGTCATCATCGCGATGGCGATATGTATTCTCGTGCTCGCATCCTTGCTGATCAGTCATGCTATCAACCAATCAGAACCAAGACAATCACCAGAGCCAGAACAGCAGGGTGAGAATAAGCATACACGAGTTGTCGCCAAAATTGGGAATCGGGAAATTACCATGGATGAGCTCGAATCAGCGCTCGCGCGCCATTATGGCGCAGAGCAGCTAGGTCAAATGCTGGATAGTGAAGTTATTCGCCTAGAGGGAATTGAGTCGGGAACAAAGGTAGAGAGTGCGGAAATCAACCGTGAGTTGAAAAGGATGCAGCAAGGGTACGAAAGTGAACAACAATTTTATGACTCCATGCAAAGTCAGCTTGGGATGTCAGAGCAAGAAATCAAAGAAGATGTATCGAATAAGTTGTTACTAGAGAAGCTGGCAACGGCCGCTATTCACATCACAGATGCTCAGGTTGATACCTACATACAGACACATGCAGATGAGTTTAAACAAGAAACGGAATACAACATTCAACAGATTATCGTATCCACGAAGGAGCAAGCGACGAAAGTTATTGCGGAGCTGGCCAAAGGAGAGAGCTTTGCGACCCTTGCCAGAGATAGATCAATTGATGATGCAACCAATAACACCGGTGGTGATTTGGGTTGGATAGAAGGTGACGATCCTTTTGTTGAAGCGCCCATCTTGGATAATGCGAAATTGTTGAAGATTGGCGAAGTGAGTAAGCCCTTTCCTGTTTCACGTGGGTTTGCGGTCGTTTTACTTAAGAATCGACGGGACAAAGACAACCCGGATCTCGTGTTCATAAGAGAGAGTGTGCGCAGGGAGCTTGCGTTGCAACAAGCGCCTCCATTGAAAGACTTTGTCGCGCAGCTGCGCGGTAAATGGAAGGTAAGTGTGGTGGATCCGACGCTCCGGTAACAGAATGTGAAAATTTGGTTGACAACCTGTAAGCGCATTGATAAGATTAGCTTATTAATACCCACTAATTAACTCGGAAATCATTTTAATACTCAATCTGGAGGGGAAATATTATGGCAAGATTAGTACAGAGCATTACGGATTTGATTGGCGATACACCGCTAGTTCGTTTGAACCGCGTTGTTCCAGAGGGCAGTGCAGAGGTTTATGTGAAATTAGAGTACCAAAATCCAGGTGCTAGTGTTAAAGATCGTATTGCCATCTCCATGATCGAAGTAGCTGAGCAAGAAGGTAAATTGAAGCCGGGCGACACAATTGTAGAACCGACGAGCGGTAACACGGGAATCGGGATTGCTCTAGTCGCAGCTGCTAAAGGATACAAAGCTATTCTAGTTATGCCTGAAACGATGTCTTTGGAAAGACGTAACCTGCTTCGCGCTTATGGTGCACAGCTTGTTCTGACACCAGGGGCAGAAGGTATGAAGGGTGCGATCAAACGTGCGGAAGAGCTTCAAGCAGAGAATCCTTCCTACTTCATTCCACAACAATTTAAGAACCAAGCGAACGTGAAAGTTCACCGCGAAACAACAGGACCAGAAATCGTGGAAGCGATCAACGCTCATGATGGTAAATTGGATGCATTCATCTCCGGTATCGGTACAGGTGGTACAATTACTGGTGCGGGTGGCGTTTTGAAAGAAAACTTCCCGAACATCAAAATTTATGCAATTGAACCTGCGGCATCTCCAGTTCTTTCTGGTGGTAAGCCAGGTCCTCATAAAATTCAAGGTATCGGCGCAGGGTTTGTTCCAGATATTTTGAACACGAACGTGTATGATGAAATTATTACTGTTGAGAACGAAGATGCGTTCGAAACTTCACGCCGTGTTGCCAAAGAAGAAGGTATTCTTGGCGGTATTTCCTCCGGTGCAGCGATTTTCGCAGCATTGAAGGTAGCTAAAGAGCTAGGCGCTGGCAAACGTGTTGTTGCTGTTGTTCCAAGTAACGGTGAGCGTTACCTTTCCACGCCTTTGTACCAATTCGAAGAGCAATAAGATCGAATCGCATACAAGAGAGATTAAGCTTCAGCTATTACAGCTGGGGCTTTTTTTCTGTATAGGGTTGGAGTATACTAATGGACAACGAATTAACGGATTTTTCATGAAGGAGCGCAAGTATGATTTTAACAACAATGGAACAATGGCAGGCGTGGTCGTCATCAGTCTACACCATGCTGCCGTATGTGATCAAATTAGGACTCGCGGATGATCGAATTGCTTCATGGGAAGACGCGTGGAAAGATGCTTCGCCAGATTCCTTCGTGCTGGAAAGCGGAAAGGGCGGAAGATATACGCACTTTGGGCTGCATCCCTTTTCGACGGTACGTGGTACTGGCTTGGAAGCAGATATCACAACTTACACGAACTCTACAAAGTCTCGTGTTCAGGGCAAGCCACTCGACATCGTCAAGCAGTGGATGTCAGCCTACCATAGTCCGAAAGTCCAAGGTGCTCCTAAATTTGTCGGCGGCTGCGTAGGCTATTGGAGCTACGATGTGATTCGCACCATCGAGAAGCTGCCAGAGCAATCGCAGGATGATCTGCCGATCCCTGATTACAGCTTCGCGATGTATGATCAGGTGTGGACCTTGGATCACACCGAGAAGAGCCTCTTCATCGCGGTGCATATGCCATACACGCCAGGCGCAGACCTCAGCGAGCTCTACGCGCAGGCGCACGCTCGCGCCGAAGCCATGCTCGTCCGCTGGCACGCGATCCGCGCCGGCAACTGGTCCGGCACACCGCTAAGCGGTGCCGACCAACCCGCGATGGCGCGCGAGCAGCTGCACATCGACGTCGAAAGCATCGCAGGCATCCAGCCTGCCTTCGACAAGGCCGCGTACATGGCTGCGGTGGAGCGCATCCAAGCGTACATCTCCCAAGGTGACGTGTTCCAAGTCAACTTGTCGGTGAGACAGAGCCGGCAGCTGCGCACGACGCCGGAGGAGATCTACGAGGCGCTGCGCATGGTCAATCCCTCGCCCTATATGGGCTTGCTGCGCTTCGCAGGCTTCGCCCTCGTCTCCGGCTCGCCGGAGCTGCTTGTGCAGCTCGAGGACGGCATCCTGCGGACGCGTCCGATCGCTGGCACGCGCCCGCGCGGCAAGGACGAGCAGGATGATCTGCGCCTAGCCGGCGAGCTCATCCACAACGACAAAGAGCGCGCTGAGCACGTCATGCTCGTCGACCTCGAGCGTAACGACCTGGGCCGCATCTCGCGATATGGCTCCGTCCATGTGAAGGACTTCATGGTCATCGAGTATTATTCCCATGTGATGCACATCGTCTCCGAAGTCGTCGGCGAGTTGGCGGAAGGGAAGGATGCCTATGATGTCATTGCGGCGACCTTCCCTGGTGGTACGATCACAGGCGCGCCGAAGATTCGCTGTATGGAAATCATTGAAGAACTAGAGCCTGTTCGCCGCGGACCTTATACAGGATCGATGGGATGGATTGACTATAATGGCAATATGGAATTTAATATTATTATACGCACGTTAGTAGCGGTCGATGGGATGGGTCACATTCAAGCGGGAGCGGGGATCGTCATTGATTCCATTCCAGAACGTGAATACATCGAATCCTTGAACAAAGCCAAAGCGATGTGGAAAGCAATCGAATATAGCGAGCGGAGCATGAGCCGAGCTTAGGGCCTGAGTGGCTGAGACGAAAGGGGAGCTTAGAATGATTTTAGTGATTGATAATTATGATTCGTTTACGTACAACCTTGTTCAGTATTTAGGAGAGATTGGCGAGGATGTCATCGTTCGTCGCAATGACGAGATTGACCTGGCAGGTGTCGAGGCATTAGCGCCAGACCACATCTTAATATCCCCCGGTCCTTGCACGCCGAATGAAGCGGGAATTAGCTTATCACTGATTGACCATTTTAAAGGGATTATTCCGATTTTCGGCGTTTGTCTTGGACATCAATCCATTGGCCAAGCCTTCGGCGGCGATGTTATTCGCGCAGAGCGCTTGATGCACGGCAAAACCTCGGAAATTTTCCACGATGGGAAAACCTTATTCGAAGGACTTCCGTCACCTTTCATCGCGACACGTTATCATTCTTTGATTGTCAAAACAGAAACCTTACCCGATTGCCTGGAAATCAGCGCACAAACAGCTGAAGGCGAGATCATGGCTTTGCGTCATAAAGAGTATCCGATCGAAGGGGTTCAATTCCACCCGGAATCGATCATCACACAGCACGGACATCAAATGCTTCGTAACTTTCTTCGCCGCACAGCGAAGTCGGGGGTCTAACCAACGTATGATCATCTCCATCAATGGAGCATTAACTGAAGAAACACAAGCCGTGGTCTCTGTATACGATCACGGTTTTCTTTACGGGATCGGTTTGTTTGAAACATTCCGTACCTATAATAGGCAACCATTCCTGCTCGCTGAGCATATTCTTCGCTTAACAGATGGCTGTCGTGAGCTGGGCATCGCCTACGAGCCTAACCTAGAGGAACTAACGCAGCGTATCGAGCAGCTGCTCGAAGTCAACAATCTCGAGGATGCTTATATCCGATATTCCGTTTCTGCGGGTGTCGAGGCATTAGGTCTTCCATCTAGTGACTACGCGAAACCACAGGAGATCATCTACATCAAGCCGCTGCCTCCAAGGGATGAACGAACCTATTTGCAAGGCAAAGCGGTACAACTGCTTAAGCTGCCACGCAATACGCCAGAAGGCTTATATCGGTTTAAGTCCTTTCATTATATGAATAATATTTTGGCCAAAAGAGAGCTTGGGCAATATGCTTGGGCAACTGGGGCAGAGGGCCTAATGTTATCTGAAGATGGGTATGTGGCGGAAGGGATCGTCAGCAACCTCTTTTTCGTCAAAAATGACACGCTGTACACACCATCACTCGATACGGGCATCTTGCCGGGTATCACGAGAGCGCATGTCATAGATCTCGCACAGCAGTTGCAGCTCCCTGTCCAAGATGGCTTGTACCGTTGGGAAGATCTCGTCGATGCAAAAGAAGTGTTTCTCGTAAATTCCATCCAAGAAATCGTACCCGTTACCACTTTGTACACTCCGAGTGGACAAGCTTACACGGTAGGTACTGGATCTCCGGGTCCTATAACTCGTCAACTCATCCAACGCTACGTGTAAACTGGCTCTGGGTGCAGCTATTGAATGAACAGCAATGAACAGGAAGTGAATCTAAGATGAATGTGTTATCCTGTAGAGGACACGAGCTGCCCATCGGTGATCGAACGATCATTATGGGCATATTAAACGTAACGCCAGACTCCTTTTCGGATGGCGGCAGCTATAACCAAGTCGAGACTGCGCTTCGCAAGGCCCATCAAATGGTAGCTGAAGGAGTAGATATCATCGACATTGGCGGTGAGTCCACGCGACCAGGTGCGGCAACTGTCACACTTGATGAGGAACTGCAGCGTGTTATCCCAGTTATCGAAGCGATCCGCAGAGAAATCAGCATCCCTATTTCAATCGATACCTACAAAGCGGAAGTAGCTAAGCAAGCCTTAGAGGCAGGAGCCCACATCATCAATGATGTATGGGGCGGCCGAGCAGATGTCGAGATGGCAGCAGTGGCAGCGCAATATGATTGTCCATTTATCATCATCCATAATCGAACAAGCTCAGAATATGTCGAATTTCTCCCAGACGTGATCTCGGATCTTAGTCATTACACGAATCAGGCTCTGCGAGCTGGTGTGAAACCGGAACGCATTATTCTCGATCCTGGCATTGGCTTCGCCAAGTCCTATCAACAGAATCTCTATCTCATGAACAATCTGCGATCGATCGTAGATCTTGGATACCCGGTCCTCTTGGGCACATCGCGCAAAAGTGTCATCGGACTCACCCTAGGATTACCTCCCGAGGAACGCTTAGAAGGAACAGCATCGACTGTCGTTCTTGGCATTGCGCAAGGATGCGGAATCGTCAGAGTCCATGATGTTCAAGCGATCAAACGCTTAGCCGTTATGACCGATGCCATTCTTCGCAGCAACCTTTAACATATAAGTTTGATCACGTTTTAACCTTGGAGGCTTCTACTATGGATAAAATCACGCTATCCCGCATGCAGTTTTTTGGTAATCATGGTGTGTTCCCTGAAGAAAATACGCTGGGGCAACGCTTCTACGTGGATGTAGAGCTGATGCTCCCTTTAGATAAGGCTGGAAAGACCGATGATTTGACCCAAACCGTCCATTACGGGGAGGCATTTTTTCTAATTAAAGGGATTGTGGAAGGGCGTACGTACAAATTAATCGAGGCATTAGCAGAAAATATTGCATCCGAGCTCTTGCATACTTATACTAGTATCAATGAAGTGACGGTTCGCGTTATCAAGCCGCATCCGCCCTTTGCCGTTATTTTTGACGGCGTTACTATAGAGATCAATCGAAAGCGGGCATTGGAATGACAGCCGAAGAACGAGAATGCACGATCATTGCTTACGTCGCATTAGGCTCCAATATTGATAATCGTGAACATTATTTGCAGGGTGCAATTGCAGCGCTGAATGAGGAATCGGGCATCACGGTGGCGGGGCAATCCTCCATCTACGAAACCGAGCCTGTAGGCTATGTGGATCAATCTGCTTTTCTAAATATGGTTGTTCAAATTCATACTGACTTATCGCCTGAAGCGTTATTAGTTACCTTGCTAGCCATCGAGAACCGTCTGGGTCGGACGCGTGACTTGCGTTGGGGACCTCGAACGATTGATTTGGATCTGCTCCTATATGGTGACCATCGGCTAACGACCCCCGACTTGATCATTCCGCATCCGCGGATGCATGAGCGGGCTTTTGTATTAGTCCCCCTCTCTGAGGTTCTCTACGCGCGGCAGGACGCTCTATTTGAATCTATCTCTGCACACTTGGAGAAACTGGAAGGAAAGGAAGGCGTCATCCTATGGAAAAAAGTTCAATAGCACAGCGCATTCGTGCTTTTCGTAAACTAAAAGGTTATACCCAGAGTGAACTGGCGGACTTGTTAGGCGTATCCATTGCCATCTTAGGGGCGATTGAACGAGGAACACGTAAGCCAGATACCAAAATGATTCAAAATATCTCGCAAGTTCTTAACATAGAACCAGATGAATTAGTTGCAGTAGTTGTGAAATGAGAGGAGTGGAATCTTCGGTGCTGAAAATAGGAAATGTCGAAGCTCCCAATAAAGTAGTGTTAGCCCCAATGGCGGGCGTATGTAATCCAGCGTTTCGATTGATTGCCAAAGAGTTTGGCACAGGCTTAGTCTGTGCGGAAATGGTTAGTGATAAAGCAATTGTTCACGGCAACTCACGCTCCATGGAGATGCTGTATGTGGATGATCGTGAGAAGCCGCTTAGTCTGCAGATTTTTGGAGGCGACACGGAGACGTTGGTTCAAGCAGCTAGAATTGTTGACCAACAAACAAATGCAGACATCATCGATATCAATATGGGGTGTCCTGTTCCCAAAATCACGAAGTGTGATGCGGGTGCGAGATGGTTGCTCCAACCGGATAAAATCGAAGCGATGATCGCTACCGTTGTTGCAGCTGTGAGTAAACCTGTTACGGTGAAGATGCGTATTGGCTGGGATTCCGATCACATTTATGCCGTCGAAAATGCGAAAGCTGTCGAAAGAGGCGGCGGAAGCGCGGTTAGTGTACACGGACGTACCCGTGAGCAGCTATATACAGGGAAAGCGGATTGGAACATCATTCGCGATGTCAAACAAGCTCTTTCTATTCCAGTTATCGGCAACGGTGATGTTGTGACCCCTGAGGATGCGAAGCGCATGTTGGATGAGACAGGTGTAGATGGTGTTATGATTGGGCGCGGAGCGTTAGGCAACCCGTGGATGCTTTATCGTACGGTACAATATCTGGCCAATGGAGAGCTTCCACCAGAACCGACAGCGGAAGAGAAAATCCGTATTGCGATTTTGCATATGGATCGTCTCATTGCCCTTAAGGGTGAGCATGTAGCGGTGAAGGAAATGCGCAAACATATGGCTTGGTACCTCAAAGGTATGACTGGGGCAGCTCGCGTTAAGGATGTCATTATGGAGACCTTGAAGCGGGATGAAAT
Source organism: Paenibacillus sp. J31R30 (assembly GCF_059692115.1). Taxonomy (NCBI): domain Bacteria; kingdom Bacillati; phylum Bacillota; class Bacilli; order Caryophanales; family Paenibacillaceae; genus Paenibacillus; species Paenibacillus sp. J31R30. The sequence goes on from NZ_JCAUAV010000021.1 coordinate 58,886, forward strand.
GGTTCGTACATTAGACGAATATGTCGAGCATCTTGCGATGAGTTCTGCGTCTGGGGCGGCGGAAGAATCGGCCGTGCTGCATTAGAAACATGCAACAATGGTTGACATTGACATTTTGAAACCGTTGCAATATAATCAGTCAATATTAATGTGTTCCTGCATATATTGAAAGACTAACGAGTAAGCAACTTATTATGAAACGTGAATTCATACTACTTGAATCAGCTCTATAAAGACCCAACTCCTAGCAGGAAGCATCGATTCAACGATATGAAAATCTTTCACATGACGGGAGATCAGTTGGCAATGGCTGAAAAAGAGGTCATTCTTACACCAGTAGGGCTACGGAAATTAGAGGATGAGCTTGAGCATCTGAAATCCGTGAAACGCCGGGAAGTCGCGGAAAGAATTAAGGTTGCCATCGGTTATGGCGATATTAGTGAGAATTCCGAGTACGAAGACGCGAAGAACGAGCAAGCCTTTATTGAAGGAAGAATCATTACACTAGAAAAAATGCTGCGCAATGCGCGGATTATTAATAACGATGATGTCGATATTAACACAGTTAGTGTTGGTTCGATTGTTACGCTGAAAGACTTGGAATATGGTGACTTGGTAGAGTACAACATTGTTGGTTCAGCTGAGTCTGATCCATTGCAGAATAAGATTTCCAATGAAAGCCCTGTGGGTAAAGCTATTCTTGGCAAGCAAAAGGGCACCAACGTCGACGTTGTCGTTCCTGCTGGCGTCATTCAGTATCAAATTGTTGATATTAAAAAGTAGTGTGCAGCCGCAAGCCTTTTGGAAAGCTTCCCTCAGGAAGCTTTTTTCCGTTAACAGCCCTAAACTAAATCGTAGGAGATGAAAGCATGAGCCAGGAACTAGAATTAAATGAATTGCTCGTTATCAGGCGCAACAAATTGGACGAGCTTCGCGGTCTCGGTGTCGATCCATTCGGCGGCAAATTTGTAAGAACGCATTCAGCGGGAGATATTCTTGCTGCTTATCAAGAGATTAGCAAAGAAGACCTAGACGAAGCGAACGTAGTAGTTCGTATTGCTGGGCGTATTATGCAGAAGAGAAGTATGGGTAAGGCTAGCTTCGCGCATCTGCAAGACATTACAGGTAAAATTCAAATCTACGTGCGTGAAGATGCGCTAGAAGCGAACATATATAAAGCTTTTGATATTCTTGATCTAGGCGATATGGTAGGTGTAGAAGGTGTCGTTTTCAAAACGAAAACCGGCGAAACCTCTATTAAAGTGAAATCACTTGAGGTATTGACGAAATCTTTGCTTCCATTGCCGGATAAATTCCATGGCCTTAGTGATGTCGAGCTTCGCTATCGTCAACGCTATGTGGACCTGATTATGAACCAAGATGTCCAAAAGACGTTTATTCTTCGTTCCAAAATCATTCAATCCATGCGCCGTTACTTGGATTCCCTTGGCTATTTGGAAGTAGAGACACCAACACTGCATTCGATCGCAGGTGGCGCTTCTGCACGTCCTTTTAACACGCATCACAACGCGCTGGACATGCAGCTTCATATGCGTATCGCGATCGAGCTGCACTTGAAACGTCTCATTGTTGGCGGACTAGAGAAAGTATATGAAATCGGCCGCGTATACCGCAACGAGGGGATCTCTACGCGTCATAATCCTGAGTTTACGATGATTGAGCTCTACGAGGCATATGCCGACTACAAAGATATCATGAAGCTGACAGAAGAGCTTGTTGCTCATATCGCGCAAGAAGTGCTTGGGCAGACGACGATTCCTTATGGAGATCATGAGGTTGATTTAGCAGTAGGTTGGAGACGTGTATCCATGGTGGATGCGATTAAAGAAGTCACGGGTGTAGACTTTAGCGTCCATATGACCAATGAGCAAGCCCATGGCTTGGCCAAAGAGCACAAGGTTTCTGTTGAGCCGCATATGACATTTGGTCACATTGTGAACCAGTTCTTCGAGACGTTTGTTGAAGAGACATTGATTCAGCCTACGTTCATCTATGGACATCCATTAGAGATTTCTCCGCTTGCCAAAAAGAACCCAGAGGATCCGCGCTTTACGGATCGCTTCGAGCTCTTTATCGTAGCACGCGAGCATGCTAATGCTTTTACAGAGCTTAATGATCCTATTGACCAAAGAGAGCGCTTTGAGGCTCAGCTGCGCGAAAAAGATCTGGGCAACGATGAAGCGCATGAGATGGATGAAGACTTCATCCGTGCTCTTGAGTACGGTATGCCGCCAACGGGTGGCCTAGGTATAGGTATTGACCGTTTGGTTATGCTATTGACGAATGCACCATCGATCCGTGATGTCTTATTATTCCCGTTGATGCGTGAACGCCAAGGCGAGTAATTTGTTCGTTTAGAGGCGCCATTCGGTGCCTCTAATTTTTTTGAAATTAGGACTTGCAAAGTGTGTATCGTCTGTGGTATCTTATAAAAGTTGCCGCTGAGGACAACACGAGAAACACAAGAAACACAACAAAAAACAACTCGAAATTAAGGGTTGCAAATAAAAACTCAGTGTGGTATATTGGTCTTCCGGCTTTCGAAAGAGAGCGGGTTGGACAAGAGTGATTGATCTTTGAAAACTGAACAACGAGTGAGTAAGCACAGTCGAGTAATCGACTATAAAAGAGATTGCAAAATCTCGCTAGCTTCAAATGAGCAAGTCATCTTTCTATTAT
>NZ_JCAUAV010000022.1:0-59365 GCF_059692115.1 Paenibacillus sp. J31R30
GATGATGGCGGAAGGGACCCACGCGTTCCCATCTCGAACACGACCGTTAAGCCTTCCAGCGTCGATGGTACTTGAACCGCAGGGTTCTGGGAGAGTAGAACGTTGCCAAGCTATTGAAAGAGCCTTACTTGGAGAATTCCAGGTAAGGCTCTTTTTTGCATTTTAAATATGCTGCGGAGCGTTCGTATCCCCTTTTAATAATTGAATAAATCTGTAGGTAAGGTCAACAATAGTAAGGTTCACTTAAGGCTATCGGATCCGTGGGGAGACATTTTAGGAGCAGTACTTGTCAAAAAGAAAGGAAATGATTATAATTTAGTTAAGGTCAAAGAAAGTCAAAGTCAATTTACTTCTAGAAATCTGGGAGGCCGAATTGATGCGCAATGTATCAGAAATTATTGAACAGTACTTGAAACATGTCCTGCAACAAAGTACGGAAGGAGCTATCGAGATTCAACGAAACGATTTGGCTGACCAGTTTCAATGCGTACCGTCTCAAATCAATTATGTCATCAGTACAAGGTTTACTTTGGAAAAGGGCTATTTGGTGGAAAGTAAACGCGGCGGCGGCGGCTACATTCGAATCCAGAAGATCGAGCTCAAGAGTCATGGATCTATTGTGGATCACATTTTCCGTACGATTCATACCCACATTGATCAAGTCACCTCAGAAGGGCTTATTTATCAACTGCAAGAGGGGCATTATATTTCCACCAGAGAAGCTAACCTGATTCGGGCGGCGATATCCAGAGATGTATTGACCTTTAAACTGCCGCTGCGCGATGAAATTCGGGCCAAGATTCTTAAAGCAATGCTGATATCCTTGCTTAGCAGATAAGGAGGCAGATGGAATGGTTTGTCAGGAATGCGGGAAACGACCGGCGACTCTTCACTTCACCAAGATTGTGAATGGAGACAAGAACGAGTTCCACATTTGTGAGAATTGTGCCCGCGAGAAGGGCGAGATGATTCCAGGAACATCGAACGGCTTTTCGATTCACAATTTACTATCAGGTTTACTTGATTTTGAACCATTGTCCGCGGCAAAGTCTCAAGCGATCCGCTGTGATAACTGCGGTCTTACGTATTCGCAATTCAGTAAATTAGGTCGGTTTGGTTGCGGGGCCTGTTATCAAAGCTTTTCAGTCAAACTAGACCCTCTTTTCAAGCGAGTGCATGGGAATATCGTTCATGTAGGGAAAGTTCCCAAACGCAGTGGCGGTATCATTCAGAGCAAGCGTGAAATCGATCTTTTGAAGAAAGATATGATGACCTGTATCGAGAGCGAAGAGTTCGAGCAGGCTGCCCAGATACGTGACCAGATACGTGAGATTGAGAAGAAAATTGCGGGTATGTAAGTTTGTAAGGGAGTGTGAATCCAGTGACATTACAGCGGTTTACAGGAGATGCTTTGAGCGAATGGATGAAGGGTGAAGGGCCAGAGTCGGATATTGTCATTAGCAGTCGAATCCGAATTGCTCGTAACCTGAGAGATTATCCATACCCCATGCTCGCAACCAATCAACAATCCCAGGAAGTGCTGGAACAGTTATCTGGTGTTCTTGAGAACGAAGAGCTGGAGACAATAAGCAACTTCTCGCTCATTCCACTCGCGGAGCTTAATGAGCTTGAGCGAATGGTGCTAGTGGAGAAACATTTAATTAGTCCTAATTTAGCTAACGAATCCAGGAATGGTGCCGTTATTTTAAGCGATAATGAATCGATCAGTATCATGATCAATGAAGAAGATCATCTTCGCATACAATGTTTATGTCCAGGTTTTCAGATTAAAGAGGTTTGGGACCTGGCCAATCAGATTGATGATATTTTTGAAACGCAGATGGATTATGGATACGATGAAAAAAGAGGTTACCTAACGAGCTGTCCGACGAATGTCGGTACAGGGATTCGGGCTTCTGTTATGATGCACCTCCCCGCGCTAGTGCTTAGTCAGCAGATTAATCGTATTTTATCCGCAGTTACACAAGTTGGGTTGACGGTTAGAGGATTATATGGGGAAGGTAGCGAAGCTTTAGGTAATCTATTCCAAATCTCGAATCAAATCACGTTAGGTCAGTCGGAAGAAGAGATTATTGATAATTTATACAGTGTGGCCAGGCAAATTATAGAGCATGAACGCGCCGCGAGACATAAGCTATTACAAGAGTCTAGAATGCGGATCATTGATCGTGTGAATCGCTCCCTTGGGATTCTATCCTATGCAGGAATTATAGACTCTAAGGAAGCGGCACAGCGATTGTCAGATGTACGACTGGGTATTGATGTTGGGATCATCAACAATGTATCCTCTCATGTTCTCAATGAATTATTGGTCATGACGCAGCCTGGTTTTCTTCAGCAATATGCGGGTGAGAAGCTGAATGCAGAAGAGCGTGACATGAGGCGGGCGGAACTGATTCGAGAGAAATTTGGCAGGGTATGAGAAAACTCTTCAAAGATCCCTATATATGGTAAGTTTTATTGCTAATTAGAACGAAGTTTTCGGAGCGAAAACGACATGTTCCAATGTGGAAAGAAAGAAGCAAGATAAGATTCATCCTTTAGGAATTCCATAGATATACTACTTTTGGAGGTGTTCGCTATGATGTTTGGCAGATTTACGGAACGTGCGCAGAAGGTGCTTTCTCTTGCTCAAGAGGAGGCTGTTCGATTAGGACATAACAATATTGGAACAGAGCACATTTTACTAGGACTTATTCGTGAAGGTGAAGGCATTGCTGCTAAAGCACTCGTTGCGCTCGGCTTAGGTCTTGAGAAAATTCAAGATGAAGTCGAATCTCTAATTGGCAGAGGGCAAGAACAACCTACGAACATCGCGTATACCCCTAGAGCTAAGAAAGTGATAGAACTTTCGATGGATGAAGCGAGAAAATTAGGTCACACGTATGTGGGGACTGAACATATTTTGCTCGGATTGATTCGTGAGGGCGAGGGTGTAGCTGCAAGAGTTCTTAATAATCTGGGGGTTTCCCTGAACAAAGCACGTCAGCAGGTTCTGCAGCTTCTCGGCAGCAGTGAAACAGTGTCACCTAGCCATGGAACTAATCCAAATGTGAACACGCCTACATTGGATGGTTTGGCAAGAGATTTGACCGCTTATGCCAAAGAGGGGCATTTGGACCCTGTAATCGGCCGTAGCAAAGAAATTGAGCGTGTAATTCAAGTGTTAAGCCGTAGAACCAAAAACAATCCTGTGCTTATTGGTGAACCAGGGGTTGGTAAAACAGCAATCGCTGAAGGCCTTGCACAAAAGATCATTAACAATGAAATTCCGGAAACGTTAAAAGATAAACGCGTCATGACCCTCGATATGGGCTCTGTTGTTGCAGGGACCAAGTATCGCGGTGAATTCGAGGATCGTCTCAAAAAGATCATGGATGAAATTCGCCAAGCGGGCAATATCGTCTTGTTCATTGATGAGCTGCACACCTTGATTGGTGCTGGGGGAGCGGAAGGTGCGATTGACGCGTCTAACATCCTGAAGCCGGCGCTTGCAAGAGGCGAGTTGCAATGTATTGGGGCTACAACGCTGGATGAGTACCGCAAATACATTGAGAAAGATGCTGCACTTGAGCGTCGTTTCCAGCCGATCACGGTTGATCAGCCTTCACCTGAAGAAGCTGTGCAAATCTTGTATGGATTGCGTGATCGCTATGAAGCGCATCACCGTGTGAAAATCACGGATGCTGCCATTCAAGAGGCTGTTAAGCTGTCCGATCGTTACATCACAGATCGTTTCTTACCGGATAAAGCAATCGACTTGATCGATGAAGCGAGTTCCAAAGTAAGATTGCGTTCATACACGACACCACCTTCCTTGAAGCAGCTTGAAAGCAAGCTAGAAAATATCCGTAAAGAGAAGGACGCTGCGGTTCAAAGCCAAGAGTTCGAGAAAGCAGCAGGACTTCGTGATACGGAGCAAAAGCTTCGCGAAGAACTAGATTCCACGAAAAATGAGTGGAAAGAGAAACAAGGTCGTCTGGATACGGAAGTTACACCGGATGATATCGCACAAATCGTAGCAAGCTGGACGGGAATCCCGGTAAGTAAGCTTGCTGAAGAAGAGACAGATCGCTTGCTCAAGATGGAGGATATCCTTCACGAGCGCGTCATTGGACAAGAAGAAGCGGTTAAAGCTGTGAGTCGTGCGATCCGCCGCGCAAGAGCTGGTTTGAAAGATCCAAAGCGTCCGATGGGTTCCTTTATCTTCCTTGGACCAACAGGGGTTGGTAAAACTGAGCTTGCACGTGCATTAGCAGAATCCCTCTTCGGTGATGACAATGCTGTTGTTCGTATCGATATGTCCGAGTACATGGAGAAGCATTCGACTTCCCGTTTAGTAGGGGCGCCTCCAGGGTATGTGGGCTATGAAGAAGGCGGTCAGCTAACGGAGAAAGTTCGCCGCAAGCCTTACTCCGTCGTCCTCCTCGATGAAATCGAGAAGGCGCATCCGGAAGTATTCAACATCCTTTTGCAAGTGTTAGAGGATGGTCGTTTAACGGATTCCAAAGGTCGTACCGTTGATTTCCGCAACACACTTATCATTATGACTTCCAACGTCGGCGCGGACATGATTAAGAAAAACTCCTCGCTTGGCTTCACTGCTGCACTGGATGCTGGAAGAGACTATACGAATATGAAAGACAAGGTTATGGGCGAGTTGAAGAAAAGCTTCCGTCCTGAGTTCCTTAACCGGATCGATGAAATCATCGTGTTCCACTCTTTGGATGAAGCACACATTGCTCAAATCGTCAGCTTGATGGCCGATGATCTTCGCAAGCGTCTGAAAGAGCAAGAGGTTGATTTCTTACTAACCGATAAGGCGAAAATGTTCCTTGCCAAAGAAGGATTTGATCCAACCTATGGTGCTCGCCCATTGCGCAGAGCAATTCAGAAGCATATCGAAGATCGCTTGTCAGAAGAATTGCTGCGAGGCAATATTTCCAAAGGTGATTCACTAACGATTGATGAGGCTGAAGGCGAGTTAATTGTCCTGAAGGGCGAAGGCGTTTCATTAGCGAAGTAATAGAAAGTGAAGAAGCATTTCACTTCATCCGATGAGGGTGGAGTGAGATGCTTTTTATTTCTTTCGGCACTTTCATGAGAAACATAAAAATGGTAAACTTTATTGGTAAGGATAGCCAAAAAGGATATCCCCATGTTAAGGAGTAATTTCTTCTATGAGTAAACAAAAAACGAAATTTAGCTGCCAAGAATGCGGCTATGATTCACCGAAATGGATGGGCAAATGCCCAGGTTGTCAGTCTTGGAATACGATGGTGGAAGAAATTGAAACGGTTGTTCGTACACAGGGAATGACATCTTCGATCCCCAAAACGAAAGAAAAAGCGATCCCCATCATACATATAGAAAGCAGCTCTGAACCGAGAGTTGTCACAAGCAACAAAGAATTAAATCGTGTCCTGGGCGGAGGAATTGTCCCCGGGTCACTCATCCTCGTTGGTGGAGATCCTGGTATTGGGAAATCAACCTTGCTCCTGCAAACGTCCTTCGAACTCACACAGGCCCAGCAAAAAGTCCTTTATATATCAGGAGAAGAATCGATTAAACAGACGAAGCTTCGCGCCGATCGATTAAATGCTTCCTCTCCGCTGCTGTACGTATTATGTGAGACGAACCTCGAACTTATCGAGGAAGCTATACAAGATATCGAACCTGATTTTCTCGTGATTGACTCGATCCAAACGGTATTTCATCCAGCAATTACTTCGGCACCTGGAACCGTATCGCAGGTTCGAGAATGCACTGGGCATTTTATGAGAATAGCTAAAGGTAAGGGAATTGCAACGGTCCTTGTCGGGCATGTGACGAAGGAAGGGGCAATAGCGGGGCCTAGAATGCTGGAGCATATGGTGGATTGTGTGCTCTATTTTGAAGGAGAGCGGCATCATTCCTATCGCGTGCTTAGAGCTGTGAAGAACCGCTTTGGCTCAACGAATGAGATCGGTATCTTTGAAATGCAAGAGGTTGGTCTTGTCGAAGTCAACAATCCATCTGAGCTGTTTCTGTCAGAGAGGCCGCTTGGCGTGGCAGGTTCAGCTGTGGTAGCTAGCATGGAGGGGACACGTCCCGTCTTGGTGGAGATTCAAGCGTTAGTGTCTTCGACGAACTTTCCATCTCCGAGAAGGATGGCGACGGGTGTCGATCACAATCGATTGTCCTTAATTATCGCGGTACTAGAGAAGCGGATGGGCATGTTTTTACAAAATCAAGATGCCTACCTCAACGTGGCTGGTGGCATCAAGCTGGATGAACCAGCTGTGGATCTGGCGATTGCCATTAGTATCGCATCCAGTTTCCGGGATCAACCTACGCAGCCCTTTGATGTTGTGTTCGGTGAGATTGGCTTAACAGGTGAAGTCCGCGGCGTATCTCGGATTGATCAGCGTGTGAAGGAAGCAGAGAAGCTTGGTTTCCGTAGAGTCATTATGCCGGAGAAAAGCTTGAAGGGGTGGACACATCCGAAAGGGATGGAGATTATTGGCGTAAACACGGTGGCAGAGGCATTGAAAGCAGCGCTTGGTTAACGTGGTTCTGCAAGCTACAAGCCTTCAGGAGGAAAATGATGAGTAAAGAAGAGACGAAACGAGATGTGATGAGCCAATTGCTCCAATTGGTAGCACCCGGCACGCCATTTCGTGATGGATTGGAGAATGTCTTACGCGCCAAAACAGGTGGCCTGATCGTAGTAGGATTCAGTTCCGAGGTAACTGAAATCGTGGATGGCGGGTTCTCAATAAATTGCGACTTTTCACCTAACTATTTGTATGAACTTGCCAAAATGGATGGTGCGATTATCCTCAGTGAGGACATCAAACGTATCCTTTATGCGAACACGCAGCTAATTCCGGATTCATCGATTTCCTCATCGGAGACGGGGATTAGACATCGTACTGCGGAGCGTGTTGCGAAGCAAACGAACAAATTAGTCGTTTCCATTTCGCAAAGGCGGAATGTCATTACGCTCTACCAAGGTAATTTAAGGTATGCGCTGAAAGACATCGGCGTCATTCTGACCAAAGCGAATCAAGCGATCCAGACACTGGAGAGATACAAGGTTGTTCTGGACCAGTCCCTAACGAACCTTAGTGCATCTGAATTTGAGGAGCTAGTTACTCTGCATGATATTACCAATGTCATTGCTAGGTTTGAAATGGTCTTGCGCATCAAAGCTGAGATTAATCGTTATATTAACGAACTTGGTAATGAAGGACGATTAATTAGCATGCAATTAGAAGAACTTGTTGGGAATGCGGAACTTGAAGCGCGTTTGCTCGTAAAAGATTATGTAAGAGAATTATCAGAGGAAAGAGTTAAAGAGATGCAGGCTGGTTTGAAGCGTCTGTCATCTGATGAGCTGCTTGAGCCCCAGCAAATCATCCGGTTGCTTGGGTATTCTCATACCAATTCGATTGCAGAAGAGCCTGTATCTCCACGTGGCTTCCGCATTTTAGGCAAAATCCCGCGGTTACCGTCGATTATTATTGGTAATCTTGTGGAGAAGTTTGGCTACTTGCCACACATGATGATGGCGACGATCGAGGAATTGGATGAAGTTGACGGAATCGGAGAAGTGAGAGCCCGTGCCATAAAAGAGGGTCTCAAAAGAATTCAGGAACAAGTGTTCATTGACAGACATATTTAAAGTGGATACAATCATAAAGTATCATTGTTGAGGTTTCATGAAGTCAAGTTTAGGGTATAGTAAATCCAGAGGTGGACAAAAACATATGTTAACGAAATCAATTCCCAGTCTCTTTACAGTAGGGAACTTATTCCTAGGCGTACTATCGATTATCTTAGCCTTCAGTGGAGAACATGGCATCGCTGCTGTGCTTGTCATTGTCGCCATGTTATTGGATGGACTCGATGGACGTGTTGCTCGAGCGTTGAACGCTCAAAGTGAGTTCGGTAAAGAATTAGACTCCTTATCCGATGTTATTTCTTTCGGTGTCGCTCCTGCTTTTATCATGTATGTAGTTGCATTCAACGACCCTACCGTCATTAGTCCAGCTTTTGCTTGGATTGTAACAGCGATCTTCCCGATCTGTGGAGCGCTGCGTTTAGCTAGGTTCAATGTTGTTGCCGGTACGCCTGGCTATTTTATCGGTTTACCGATTCCAGCAGCAGGCGGTGTTCTTTGTACATTAGCTTTATTCGTGAACGATATTAACGTCTATGTACTTCTTGTAAGTACAGTTCTATTGTCATACTTAATGGTTAGCACAGTAAAATATCCGAATTTCAAAAAAGCGGGTATTCCTAAAGCAGCGATTTGGATCACGCCGATTATCGTTGCAGCAGCAATTTTGATTGCCATCAAATGGCCAGAATCCATTTCCAAAATGATTTTCGTACCGCTTCTGGGGTACGCGCTTTACGGCCTAAAAAAAAACGTTGATGGGTACTTCATCCGCCTCCGTAATCTTCGCAGAAAGAACAAAAGACGTGGCGTAGACGACAGCAATTCAGTGAAATCTGACGTCTAGCACGTTGTTCGAAAATAAAAAGCATTTATTTTCTCCTGAAACTTCGGGAAGAAAATAAATGCTTTTTTTGTTTTCATCATCATGACATGTTGAATAGGCCTAGTGTTGTACATTTCTTTGATTCGTTCTCAACGACTTGCTCCAAATTAATATCAAGAATGTTGCTTAGCGCGGACATGTAGAAAAGATTCCTACCTAATTCGCTGCTAACGACCTCAATGCATTGTTCACATAAGTGTCCAGATACATGGGTGCGAAGAACATCCTTAGCCTCATCCAAGGTCATCTCTGGATGATACTCTTGCTTGGCTGCATGAACCTGAATACATCCACATTCAGTAATGGATTTCACCACGGAACGGTTGGCAGCTGCGCCTGACTGTTGAAATTTGGATAAGACATCAAGCAGACTGCGGTGACGGAGTAACAATTCAGATACTTGATCTTGAAACTGCTTTAAAGTCAAGGAGCTCATTCCATCCACCTCTGGTAGGTTGGTAACTTCCATTTCATTATAATGGATGCCTTCTAATATTTCAATTTTCCGACTAAAGAAGTGATTAACGTTGCATAAATTGGAACATAATTGTAATAAGGCTCAAAAAAAGTGATACAGGAGGTGAATCTGTGATGAAAAAATGGATACAAGTCATTTTAGCCATCATGGGTGGCAGTTTAGGTTATAGGTGGAGCGATGAGTTCCTTCGGACATCGGATGTAGCAAGTCAAGCTGGACAAGTATTTTGGCTTAATAGTTTATGTGCAGTAGGGATGTTTTTGATTTCAGCATGGGTAGCTAATGTTGGTATGAAGCTGCTGATCAGAGGAGAACGCAATGTCACGGATATACCCGTGTCAGACTTGCTTTCCGGTACACTAGGCCTCGTAATTGGGCTGTTGGTTTCTGTGATGTTATTCCCAGTGCTGGAGCAAGCCACATGGGCGGGGCCTTTTTTACCGTTCCTCGTGTCGGCTGTATTGGGAGTCATGGGCTTCCGTATCGGTTACAGCAAGCGGGAAGAGCTTGTGCAGGTCATTGCGAAGAGCCGTTCAGGCGGTCCAGAGAAGCAGACGCATCGTCCGTACGAAGAGCATAAGATTTTGGATACGAGTGTCATTATCGATGGCCGGATCGCAGATATTTGTAAAACGGGATTTATCGAGGGGACACTGGTTATTCCAGAGTTCGTATTGGAGGAGCTGCAACATATTGCAGATTCGTCAGATTTACTGAAGCGAAACCGTGGTCGTCGCGGACTGGACATTTTGAACAAAATCCAAAAAGAACTTGAAGTGAAGGTCCTCATTTATGAAGGGGATTTCGAAGAAATTGCCGAAGTGGACAGCAAGTTGGTGCGCTTAGCCAAAGTGCTTCAAGGGAAAGTGATTACGAACGATTTTAACCTCAATAAAGTGTGTGAACTGCAGGGTGTGTCCGTGCTCAACATCAACGATCTTGCCAATGCGGTGAAGCCAGTTGTCTTACCGGGAGAAGAAATTATTGTTCAAGTCATTAAAGACGGCAAGGAACATGGACAAGGTGTGGCCTATCTAGATGATGGCACGATGATCGTAGTCGAAGGTGGACGTGATTTCATCGGCATGACGCTGGAAGTGATGGTAACGAGTGTGCTTCAGACGTCTGCTGGCCGAATGATTTTCGCGAAACCAAAACTATTGGAAAAAGCACAGTAAAACCAGTATGATAAGGAGATGTAACATAGCTCTTTCAAGTTGACTTGGGCCTATGCTTACGAAGAAAGCTTTCGTTTGGAAAGCGCCAAGTTGGAGGACTTATGGGGAAGCTAGGAGTTATCATCGTGGCAGCGGGCAAGGGCTCGCGCATGGGTACAGCAGAAAGCAAACAATACCTGCAACTGGGACAGAAGCCAATTCTGGTACATACCTTGCAATTATTTCAAAACATACATGAAGTGGATGAAATTATTCTCGTTGTTGGTGCAGATGATGTGAATCGCTGTAACGGCTATGTCACGAGCTATGCGCTTACGAAGGTAACGTGTGTGCTAGCAGGAGGCGCGGAGCGTCAGGATTCCGTTAGACGAGGTCTGGGCGCTTTGCAAGAGGGCACGGAGTGGGTGCTTGTGCATGATGGTGTTCGCCCTTTCGTGAAAACAGAACATATGTTCGAGTGTCTTGTTAAGGCACAAGAAGTAGGAGCAGCTGTCCTCGCCGTTCCTGTCAAGGATACAATTAAGGTTGTGGATGCAGCAGATAAGCGCATTCAATCAACACCGGATAGACGAAGCTTGTGGGCCATCCAAACGCCGCAGGCTTTTCGTCTTTCTCTCCTGCAGGAGGCGCATGAGAAGGCGCAGCAGGACTCATTCACGGGGACCGATGATGCAAGCTTAGTGGAACGTTTGGGTGCTGCGGTGCATGTAGTAGAAGGGGACTATTATAATATCAAAATAACGACCCCGGAAGATTTACCTTGGGCAGATTGGATTTTACATAACGTAAGGGGAGAGGCATGCAAATGATTCGTGTAGGTAATGGATTTGATGTTCATCAATTGGTAGAGGGTCGTAAGTGCATCATTGGAGGCGTAACGGTTCCTTATGAAAAAGGGTTGCTCGGCCACTCCGATGCGGATGTGCTGTTGCACGCGATTAGTGACGCCATATTAGGCGCACTAGGCCTTGGTGATATCGGGAAGCACTTCCCGGATACAGCTGCTGAGTACAAAGATGCGGATAGCTTAGTCTTATTGAAGCGGGTATGGCAATTAGCGAAAGAGAAGGGCTACAAATTGGGGAATGCAGATTCCACAATTATTGCTCAGAAGCCGAAGATGCTTCCTTACATCCCGCAAATGGTTGAAATTATCGCTGCCGCGCTAGAAGCAGAGCCAGATCAGGTGAATGTGAAAGCGACAACGACGGAACAGCTTGGATTTACGGGTCGTGGCGAGGGAATTGCCGCACAATCGGTTGTTTGTTTAATTCGAGATGTGCTAAAATAGCAGGTATTCATGAATGGAATGAAAAGGGGATACGTCGATGAGTCAGCCTTTACGCGTGCGTTATGCACCTAGTCCGACTGGACATTTACATATTGGCGGTGCCCGTACGGCACTGTTTGATTATTTATTAGCTCGCAAGAACGGCGGCGCATTTGTTGTGCGCTTTGAAGATACGGATCAAACCCGTCACAAGGAGTCTGGCGTTGAGGACCAGTTGAACGGTTTGAGATGGCTTGGCCTAGAATGGGATGAAAGCGTGGATATCGGAGGCCCTTACGGTCCTTACCGTCAGATGGAAAGACTCGATATTTACAAAACCTATCTAGATAAGCTTTTACAAAGCGGCCACGCCTACGGCTGCTATTGCTCCGAAGCGGATTTAGAGCAAGAGCGCGCTGAGCAAGAAGCTAGCGGTGAAATGGGCGGCTACTCCGGTAAATGCCGTAGCTTGACACCTGAGCAGGTTGCAGCGTATCAAGCGGAAGGCCGTGTGCCTTCCACGCGTTTCCGTGTTCCTGCAGACCGGATCATCGGCTTCGAGGATAAGGTTCGCGAGCACGTGGAGTTCGACTCCAACGGGATTGGCGATTTCATTATTGCGCGTGCCGATGGCATTCCAACATATAACTTCGCGGTGATCGTTGACGACCATTTGATGAAGATCAACTTGGTTATCCGTGGGGAAGAACATCTGTCTAATACACCTAGACAAATTCTGATGTACGAAGCACTGGATATGCCAATTCCAGACTTTGCGCATCTAGCCTTGATTTTGAATCCAGACCGCAAAAAGATGAGCAAACGGGATGAGTCCATTATCCAGTTTATCGAACAGTACAAAGAACTGGGCTACTTGCCAGAAGCCGTACTGAACTTTATTGCGCTGCTAGGTTGGTCACCGGGCGGGGAAGAAGAGATGTTCACGAAGGAAGAATTGATCGCGCAGTTTGATCTGGATCGCGTATCCAAGAGCCCAGCTGTGTTTGATATGGATAAATTGAACTGGATGAACAACGCTTATTTGAAAAAGGCTCCGCTCTCCCGCGTCGTGGACCTTTGTTTGCCGCATTTGCGCAAAGCTGGCTATATCCAAGGCGACTTGGATGCAGCAGCGCAAGAATGGGTAGAGGCGCTTGTAAGCCTCAATCAAGAAAGAATGCGCTTCGCGGCTGAGATCGTGGAATTATCGAGCCTCTTCTTCAAGGAAGAGCTGGTCATCGACGACGAAGCGGCTGCTGTATTGAAAGAAGAGCATGTGCCTGTCGTGTTGGCGAGCTTCTTGGCTCAAGTCCAGCAAGCGGAGGCTTTCACGGTTGAAGCGATGCCGGCGCTGCTGAAAGCTGTACAGAAGGAAACTGGCTTCAAAGGGAAGCAGCTGTTCATGTCTGTGCGCTCCGCATTGACAGGTCAAGTCCATGGACCGGATTTGAATGTGTCCCTTTTCCTACTTGGGAAAGAAAAAGTCGTTTCACGTCTACAGAGCTTATTGTAAAGCGGGGTTCTTTTCGCTATACTTAACTCAATGAAATACGAAATGCCATGATCAGGAGAGTATGGTTAAGTGAGGATTTGTCAGAGAGGATAATCAAAGCCGTGAGGCTTTGGCTGTGAGTTATCCAATCCTTGTAATCAGAAATGCACCTGGGAGCAGCCGCGCCGAATACTCACTGAGTAGGGTAGGCGCAGCCGGAACACCCACGTTACGGGTTTGAGTTGGGAGACTTCCGAGTCACCAAGCAGAGTGGAACCGCGATAACCACGCCTCTGCAGCCTTAGGGCTGCAGGGGCTTTTTTTATTTTATCATCCCATTATTCTAGGCAAGTAGGTGAGCATATGTGGTCAACGATCAAATCAGATATATCCGCCGTATTCGATAACGACCCTGCCGCACGGAGTTGGTTTGAGGTTGTTTTTACGTATTCGGGACTTCATGCGATTTGGTCGCATCGAATTGGGCATTGGTTTTATACAAGAAGGATGTATACCCTGGCACGTATCGTTTCTCAAGTGAGCCGGTTCATGACAGGAATCGAAATTCATCCAGGTGCAACAATTGGCAAAAGGTTGTTTATTGATCACGGCATGGGCGTTGTCATTGGGGAAACCTGTGAAATCGGGGATGATGTCATTCTATATCAAGGGGTAACTTTAGGGGGAACAGGGAAAGAGAAAGGTAAGAGACACCCAACAATTGGCAATAATGTAGTTATTGGTTCTGGTGCCAAAATTCTCGGATCCTTCCTAGTAGGCGAAAACTCTCGCATTGGGTCCAATGCCGTTGTTATTCAGGAGGTTCCATCTAATAGCACAGTCGTTACCATTCCTGCAAAGCTTGTGAAACGAGACGGCGTCCGTGTGAATCGATTGGATCATGGCAATTTACCGGATCCGATCGTCGATATTTTCCAAGAATTACAGAATCAAATTAATGATTTGAAAAACCAACTTGAAGAAGAGCGGAAGAAGAATGGAGAACTGAGGAGAACATGACACTCAAAGTATATAATACAATGACTCGCAAAAAGGAAGAATTTGTTCCGATTGAGCCTGGTAAAGTGAAAATGTACGTCTGTGGCCCGACGGTATACAACTACATTCATATCGGCAATGGCCGACCTGTTATATTTTTCGACGTCGTTCGTCGTTATTTGGAATCGCAGCAGTATGAAGTGGCCTATATCACAAACTTTACCGATGTCGATGATAAAATGATTCGCAAAGCCGAGGAGATGGCCGTTTCCGTGCCAGAGCTAGCCGAAACGTTTATCGCGGCTTTCTTAGAAGATATCCAATCCTTGGGTGTTCATGAAGCCACTTTGAACCCGCGGGTAACAGAGAATATGCAAGAAATTGTCGATTTCATTGCTGCGCTTGTAGAGAAGGATTTCGCATACGAGGCTCGTGGCGATGTGTATTATCGAACTTCGAAATTCGCGGATTATGGCAAGCTCTCCAAACAAAATCTGGAAGAGCTTCAGCACGGAATTCGTATTGAGGTGGATGAGCGTAAAGAAAATCCGCAGGACTTTGTCCTATGGAAAGCTGCAAAGCCAGGCGAGATATATTGGGATAGCCCTTGGGGCCAAGGCCGGCCAGGCTGGCATATTGAGTGCTCCGCTATGGTGCGCAAATATTTAGGCGAAACGATTGATATTCACGGAGGCGGGCAAGATTTAACGTTCCCTCACCACGAGTGTGAGATTGCCCAAACCGAGGCGGTAACGGGTCATCCGATGGCCAATTATTGGCTGCACAACGCGTTTCTTAATATCGACAATGAGAAAATGTCGAAATCACTCGGAAATGGGATCCTAATTCGTGATCTCATTAAACAAATTAAACCGCAAGTATTCCGTTTCTTCATGTTGTCTGCTCATTATCGGAATCCGCTGAATTTCAGCGATGAGAGCTTGAAGCAAGCAGCGAACGCGCTGGATCGGATTCAGAATGCTTACGACAATATGAAGCACCGTCTGGCTACGGCGTCGGCAACAGGTGAGATTGAAGCGGAAATTACAGATAAGCTGCAGGCGATTTCGAAACAATTTATGGATAAAATGAATGATGACTTCAATACGCCGGATGCGATTACCGCGGTATTCGATCTCGTTGCAGAAGCAAACTTGTACTTGCAACAGGAGCGGGTACATGCGGATGCAGTGAAGCTTTACATGGAGCAGTTGGAAGCGTTCGATGCCACACTCGGCATTCTTTCACTTCAAGCAGATGAATTGCTGGATGAAGAGATTGAACAGCTGATCATTGAACGAACGGAGTCGCGGAAAACGAAGAATTGGGCGCGCGCGGATGAAATCCGTGATTTGCTGACGGAGAAAGGGATATTCCTTGAAGATACACCTCAAGGTATACGCTGGCGCCGCAAATGATCGAATTGAACAATGATGCTGCTAACTTATTTGCGTTCCCGCCATCGAAAAGTCCGAATTTATTGAATCCGCTAGTGTTGGCGTACATTGGGGATGCTGTGTATGAAGTCTACATCCGACAATATGTCATATCCGGGGCGAACCATCGCCCGAACCACTTGCACAAAGCGTCTACGGGATATGTCTCTGCCAAGGCTCAGTCCAAATTGTTGACGGCCTTGATGCCAACGCTAACGGAGGAAGAAGTAGACATCGTGAAGCGTGGGCGAAATGCCAAGTCAGGAACAACAGCCAAAAACGCGGATGTGCTGGAATACCGGCACAGCACCGCGTTTGAGTGCTTAATCGGATATTTATATTACAAGCAATCTTTTGAGCGATTAAAAGAGATTTTAGACTTTGCCATCACGCATGCGCATGATCAAAAGCAGAAATAGAATTGGAATCAGACAGGTATTCGCAACAACCTTTAGGAGGAATTAGGATGGATGAAGATATTATCGGCGGGAAGCACTCCGTTTTGGAGGCGCTTCGTGCAGGACGGACGATTAATAAAATATGGATAGCCGAGGGTGCTCAGAAGCAATTCGCAGGCCCAATTGTGGCAGAAGCCAAAAATCTAGGCATTATTGTTCAGTTTACGGACAAGCGCAAATTGGATCAAATGGCTGAAGGGCTTCAGCACCAAGGAGTAGTTGCACAAGTTGCAGCGTATGCCTATGTGGAAGTTGAAGATATCATAGCCAAAGCGAAAGCGCTAGGGCAAGAGCCATTCATTTTGATTCTGGATGAGATTGAAGATCCGCATAACCTAGGGTCCATTCTGCGTACGGCAGATTGCACGGGGGTTCATGGGGTGATAATTCCAAAACGCCGCTCTGTAGGATTAACTGCAACAGTTTCCAAAACTTCTGCAGGTGCTGTTGAGTATGTGCCCGTTGCGCGTGTAACCAACATTGCTCAAACGATTGAGCAATTGAAGGAGCAAGGCGTATGGGTTGCAGGTACGGATGTATCCGCTGCTCAAGACGTGTATAAAGCCAACTTTACGATTCCTATTGCCCTAGTTATTGGGAACGAAGGTAAAGGTGTTGGCCGACTCATTAAAGAAAGATGCGACTTCTTAGTTAAGCTGCCAATGGCTGGACACGTTAACTCGTTGAACGCCTCCGTAGCCGCGGGTGTATTGATGTATGAAGTGGTCAGACAGCGCAATAAGAGTTAAATGGGATGGAACAGATCCTAATTGTAGATGGCTACAATATTATCGGCGCCTGGCCTGAGCTAAGTAAATTAAAAGATACTGATCTTGAAGGCGCCCGAGACGGGCTTATCCACATGCTTGCGGAGTATCAATCCTTTTCGGGTATGAAAGTCTATCTTGTTTTTGACGCTTATATGGTACCAGGTCTGGGGAAGAAGTATGTTCAGAATAAGTTGGCCGTGCTATATACCAAAGAGAAGGAAACCGCAGATGAGAGAATCGAACGATTGGTCACGAGTCTGATGGGAAGGCGTAAGGAAATTTTTGTAGCGACGTCGGATATGATCGAGCAGCATGTCATATTTGGCAAAGGAGCGCTTCGCTTGCCTGCGAAAGAATTGCTAGTGAAAATTAAGCAGAATCGCAAAGAGGTACGCGAACGCATCGTTCCAGAGACGACAACCAAAAGAAATCCATTCGAGGGCAAGCTGAGTGATGAGATGAAAGCGAAGTTTGAACGATGGCGAAGAGGAGAGTAAATCCTCCAAATGCTAGAAATGGTGGGGTTCCCCGTTGACGGTGTGAGTTTTCATCATGTATACTTAACCTAACTTTTATAGTGAAATCTGGGTAGTCTTGCAGGCCGGAGGGATTGTTGGTGAGTGTCGACCTCAAAGAACTGAGAATGTATGATTATGACCTCAAGCCAGATGAAGACATTGTCGAAGCCGTCCGTGAAGGCAGTAGCGAAGCTTTGGAATATCTTATCAACAAGTATAAGAATTTTGTTCGTGCTAAAGCGCGTTCTTATTTTTTGATAGGTGCAGACCGAGAAGATATTGTGCAGGAAGGTATGATAGGTTTATATAAATCTATCCGCGACTTCCGAGGAGACAAGCTTGCTTCATTCAAAGCCTTTGCTGAACTGTGTATCACGCGGCAGATCATCACGGCGATTAAGACAGCAACTCGTCAAAAGCATATACCTCTTAATTCCTACGTGTCATTGGATAAGCCCATCTATGATGAAGATTCTGATCGTACGCTGCTCGATGTTATTAGCGGCTCCCGGGTAACGGATCCTGAGGAACTGGTTATTAATCAAGAAGAGTTTACGGGACTTGAAGATAAAATGGGAGAGATTTTAAGTGACTTAGAGCGTAGAGTGCTTATGCTCTATCTTGATGGCAGATCCTATCAAGAAATTGCAGTGGATCTCGACCGCCATGTAAAGTCAATTGACAATGCTCTCCAACGTGTCAAGCGGAAGCTTGAACGGTATTTAGAAGTCAGAGATTTGTAGAAATGCCCATGCCGCTGGAGCTGTACGGGTGTTTTTCTTTGTACGGATGTTTAGTAACCCTCGACTGAGCCTATACTGGTGATACTCTTGCATTTGTGAGACTTCTACCTTGACACTCGGGGGACAGTTGTGATAAAGTGTTTCAGGTAGCCCTAAAAGTCGCTTTCTTTTTGATGCGCTTAGAAGGGCTTTAATTAGAAAGTGTCTGTAGGAGGTGTACATCATGCGGGTCATCATCACATTAGCGTGCACAAATTGCAAACAAAGAAACTATGCATCCACTAAAAATAAGCGCAACAATCCCGACCGTATTGAGTTGAAGAAATATTGCAAATTTTGCAATGAACATACTGCTCATCGCGAGACTAGGTAGTTCTTTGGAGGTGTAGTTTGTGGCGTTCTTGGCTAGAATGAGACAAAGCTTCGGATCCACTTTTTCCTTCTTCACCGATAGTTGGTCAGAACTCAAAAAGGTCAAGTGGCCAAGTCGCAAAGAGATGACTACTTATACGCTCGTCGTTATAGGTACAGTAACTTTTGTTGCTATTTATTTTTTTGTGCTGGATCTAGGAATTTCTGAGTTGCTGCGCCTTGTTTTTAAATAAACAGGACTATAGGTGAATTTATTCATGGAAAAAAGATGGTACGTCGTACATACCTATTCAGGGTATGAGAACAAAGTGAAAGCCAACTTAGAGAAGCGCGTTGAGTCCATGGAAATGACGGACAAGATCTTCCGTGTGCTTGTGCCTATGGAAGAAGAACTGGTAAACAAGGATGGCAAGAAGAAAGTCGTCATGCGTAAAGTTTATCCAGGGTATGTTCTCGTGGAAATGATTCAAACCGACGACTCATGGTACGTAGTACGTAATACGCCAGGAGTAACTGGATTCGTAGGTTCTACCGGATCTGGCTCTAAACCAACTGCATTATTACCTGAGGAAGTTGAATCGATCCTGAAGCATATGGGAATGGAAGAGCCGAAGGAAGTAATCGACTTCGAACTCAAAGAAACCGTACGCGTCAAGGTGGGTCCATTTGCAAACTTTGTTGGCTCTGTTGAAGAGATTATTGCCGATAAGGGTAAACTGAAGGTACATGTCAACATGTTTGGAAGAGAAACACCGCTCGAACTTGACTTCGATCAAGTAGAGAAACTCTAAACATGACAACCAAAAGGTTCTACCAGGTCTATTCCTTGGGATAGACCTACGTTAGTGGGATCGCTTAGATTCCTGAATAGTGAGACTTTGATTCGTCGAAGCTCCTATATTACTGCAAGGAGGTGTCTATCATGGCAAAAAAGGTTATTAAAATCGTGAAGCTTCAAGTTCAAGCTGCGAAAGCAAATCCAGCACCACCGATCGGTCCAGCATTGGGTCAAGCAGGTGTGAACATCATGGCTTTCTGTAAAGAGTTTAACGCTCGTACTGCTGATCAAGTTGGTCTAATCATTCCAGTTGAAATCACAGTTTTCGAAGATCGTTCCTTTACATTCATCACTAAAACGCCTCCGGCTGCAGTTCTTCTTCGCGTCGTTGCTGGTATCGCAAAAGGATCCGGTGAACCAAACAAAAAGAAAGTTGCAACTGTGAAACGCGATAAAGTTCGTGAAATCGCTGAACAAAAAATGCCTGACCTAAATGCTGCATCCGTTGAGGCTGCAATGCGTATGGTTGAAGGTACTGCTCGTAGCATGGGAATCGTCATCGAAGATTAATTCCGCAAGGAATGCGACTGTGTAAGCTCGAAGCCTACAGAAATGTTTTCTACGAAAACATGGAAGTCGCTCGGTGGGAGGATTATCCGCTAATACCACTAAGGAGGATAAATATTATGCCTAAACACGGTAAAAAATACCGCGAAGTAGCTCAGCTTGTAAATGCTGAAACTTTGTATGATCCGTCAGAAGCAATCGAGCTTGTTAAGAAAACAGCTCCTGCTAAATTCGATGAAACTGTAGATGTTGCAGTTCGTCTGGGTGTAGACCCAAGAAAACAAGATCAGGCTGTTCGTGGTGTCGTTGTACTTCCACACGGTACTGGTAAAACAAAACGCGTTCTCGTATTTGCAAAAGGCGAGAAAGCAAAAGAGGCTGAAGCAGCTGGTGCAGATTTTGTTGGTGATGCAGACATGATCAACAAAATTCAACAAGGTTGGTTCGAGTTCGATGTTTGCGTAGCTACTCCTGACATGATGAGCGAAGTTGGTAAACTGGGTCGTATCCTCGGGGGTAAAGGTTTAATGCCAAACCCTAAAGCAGGAACAGTTACTTTCGACGTTACTAAAGCTGTTCAAGAGATCAAAGCTGGTAAAATCGAATACCGTCTTGATAAAGCAGGCCAAATCCATGCTCCACTTGGTAAAGTATCTTTTGATGCAGACAAGTTGAACGAAAACTTTAAAGCATTGGTTGATGCACTTGTTCGTGCGAAACCAGCAGCGGCTAAAGGTGTATACCTTAAGAACATTGCTGTATCGTCCACAATGGGTCCAAGCGTACGTGTGAACCTGTCATCCTTTAGATAAGAAATAGCTTCCAGTTGACTTCGGTTACTGGGCGTGATACTCTATCAAAGGTCCTAAAAATGAATATGCAAACCGTAGACAGTAGGTGCTTAACAGCTTAATTTCCTACCGAGGTGTTATGATATATATAACGATTTCTTTGTACATCAGGGAAAAAGTGAACACATCATGCCTTCGTAGCGTCTACGAAGGCATTTCTTATTCATAGATAAGAAATGCTAATGCTCCTACTGTTTGCAATCTTGAAAGATAAATGCATAAGAAGTGAGGTGTACTATGGCAAACGCGAAAATTCTTGCAGAGAAAGAACTAGCAGTAGCTGAAGTGACTGAGAAGTTTAAGGCTAGTGCTTCTACAATCATAGCGGACTACCGCGGTTTGAACGTAGCTCAAGTAACACAGCTGCGCAAAAGCTTGCGCGAAGCTGGTATTGAATTCGTAGTTCTCAAGAACTCGTTGGCTAGACGCGCATCGGCGAATGCTGAACTAAGCGCATTGGATGAGTACCTAACAGGTCCAACTGCTATTGCTTTCAGCAAAGACGATCTAGTTGCTCCAGCGAAAATTTTGACTGAATTTGCGAAAAAGAATGATAAATTGAGCGTAAAAGGTGGCGTGGTCGAAGGCCGCGTAGTTGGATACGATCAAATCAAAGCACTTGCAGAACTTCCATCCAGAGATGGTCTTCTCTCCATGTTGCTTAGCGTTCTTCAAGCTCCAGTTCGTAACTTTGCACTTGCTGTTAAAGCAGTTGCAGAGAAAAAAGAAGCTGAAGGTCAAGCTTAATTACAACGTACTACATGTTTTACAAACAAAAAAACTAATTTATTAATGATAATGGAGGTTTAACCATGAGCACAAATGCAACGATCCTAGAAGCAATCAAAGGCATGACAATCTTGGAATTGAACGACCTGGTTAAAGCAATTGAAGAAGAGTTTGGCGTAACAGCAGCAGCTCCAGTAGCAGCAGGCGGCGGCGCAGCAGTAGCAGTTGAAGAAGCTCAAACTGAGTTTGACGTTATCTTGACAAGCGCTGGCGCATCCAAAATCAACGTAATCAAAGTAGTTCGCGAAATCACAGGTCTTGGCCTGAAAGAAGCGAAAGACCTTGTTGACGGAGCTCCAAAAGCAGTTAAAGAAAAAGTTAGCCAAGAAGAAGCAGACGCTGTTAAAGCTAAGCTTACTGAAGCTGGCGCTTCCGTAGAAGTTAAGTAATTCTTTTTCTTAGGAAACCTCTTGAAGCTTGACTTCAAGAGGTTTTTTTCAACATTTGAGAACCGATTGTTTCACAGGAGATAGACGGTGTAGCCGTTTATTGTGCCTAAGTTTTTACCCTTAGGAAAGCCTTAGGAACACACGTGGTTATTGGATTTTCCTATAGGTAGAAAAGGAGGGAATTCAAACGTGTCAGAGCATTACTACACACAACGGCCAACCGTGAAGAGTGATGTCCATACAACGCAAGAGATATTGCGAGGTAAGTCATTTACTTTTCTTACGGATGCAGGTGTGTTTTCGAAAAAAGGTGTCGATTATGGAAGTAAGCATTTAATAGAAACGATGGAATTGCCGGAAGATGCAAGAGTGCTCGATGTGGGTTGTGGCTACGGACCGATGGGACTTAGCGCTGCAGTGATGTGCCCGAAAGGACATGTGACAATGGTCGACATCAATGAGAGAGCTGTTGAACTTTCAGTAGAAAATGCGCGGCGAAATAGAATTACGAATGTCACCATTCTACAGAGTGATCTATTGGAACAAGTGAAGGATAAGAAGTTTGACGCTGTTTTGACCAATCCACCAATTCGCGCTGGGAAAGAAACGGTTCATCGCATTTTCGAACAGGCTTATGATTGTTTGAATGCCGGGGGCTCGCTATGGGTCGTCATCCAGAAGAAACAAGGAGCGCCGTCTGCCGTGAAGAAGCTGGAAACTCTGTATAGTGAAGTAGTGGAAGTGTCGAAAGATAAAGGCTACCGCATTCTTAAAGCGACAAAGTGAGCTTCTTGCGAATATACGTGGGAATTTGTTTGACTTGACATTTCAAATGTGATATTATTAAAAAATGTCAGTATTAAGATGGGACACATGTCTTTAGTTAGTAAAAATGTCAAGTCTTTTTTCATTCGTTATGAATAAAATTCGGACCAGCAACGTATAATGTTTGAATTTTGGGAAATTCTAACAGGATGGAAAGAAATTCTTGAAAAAGTTATTGAATACAGAAAAAAACCTTCATCCATACAGTCGCTTAATTCGGACGGGCTCCACTAACGGAGGCGTCCTGAGTGTACGTCGGTCGAAGTTTTTCTTCTTTCTTTTTATTTATTGAGTAGAGTTGAGGGGTGAATGAAAGTTGGCGGGACATCTTGTTCAATTTGGACGACGTAAACGCAGGACTTATGCACGAATTAATGAGGTTCTGGGCATTCCAAACCTGATTGAAATCCAGCAAAAATCGTATGAGTGGTTTTTGGAAGAGGGACTTCGTGAGATGTTTCAGGATATCTCCCCGATTCAGGATTTTACAGGGAACCTAGTACTGGAGTTCATCGACTATAGCTTAGGCGATCCTAAGTATTCCGTTGATGAGTCCAAAGAACGCGACGTAACTTATGCGGCGCCGTTAAGAGTCAAAGTCCGTTTGATTAATAAGGAAACCGGTGAGGTCAAGGAACAAGAAGTGTTCATGGGGGATTTCCCTATTATGACTGATACGGGAACGTTCATTATTAACGGTGCGGAGCGTGTAATCGTCTCCCAGCTCGTTCGTTCTCCCAGTGTTTATTATAGCACGAAAGTGGATAAAAACGGCAAAAAAACTTACACAGCAACAGTGATTCCGAACCGTGGAGCATGGCTGGAGTTGGAGACAGATGCGAAGGATATCATCTATGTTCGTATCGATCGCACACGTAAAATTCCGGTTACTGTATTGCTTCGTTCATTAGGATTTGGTACGGATGCTGAGATTCTAGATTTGCTTGGCGATAACGAATATATTCGTAATACGCTAGATAAAGATAACACGGATTCTACGGAAAAAGCGTTGATCGAAATCTATGAGCGTCTTCGTCCAGGCGAGCCGCCTACACTTGATAATGCAAGAAGCTTGATCGTTGCTCGTTTCTTTGATCCGAAGCGTTACGATTTGGCGAACGTAGGTCGCTACAAAATCAACAAAAAATTACACATCAAGAACAGATTGTTCAATCAACGTTTAGCTGAAACTTTGATAGATTCCGAAACAGGAGAAATCATTGCTGAAGCTGGACAATTGTTGGATCGTCGTGTGCTGGATGAAATCCTTCCTTTTATCGAAAAAGGTGCAGGATATAAAGAGTTTACGATTCCTAAAGGTGTAACTGGCGCGGATACAATTCCTGTTCAGTGCATTAATGTTTACTCACCAACAGAAGAAGGCAAGGTAGTTAAGGTTATTTCTAACGGTGTTATTGATAAAGCTGTCAAGAACATCACGCCTGCCGATATCATTTCATCCATTAACTACTTTATTAACTTACTGCATGGTATTGGAAATACGGATGATATTGACCATCTTGGTAACCGTAGACTTCGTTCTGTAGGTGAATTGCTTCAAAACCAATTCCGTATCGGTCTATCCCGTATGGAACGTGTTGTTCGTGAGCGTATGTCGATTCAAGACGCTAACGTGATCACGCCGCAAGCGTTGATCAACATTCGTCCTGTTATCGCTTCGATCAAAGAGTTCTTTGGTAGCTCACAACTTTCTCAGTTTATGGATCAAACGAATCCGCTTGCTGAATTGACGCACAAGAGACGTCTGTCTGCACTCGGACCCGGCGGTTTGACGAGAGAGCGCGCAGGGATGGAAGTTCGTGACGTGCATCACTCTCACTATGGTCGTATGTGTCCAATTGAGACGCCTGAGGGACCGAATATTGGTCTGATCAACTCCTTGTCTACGTTTGCCCGCATCAATGAGTATGGCTTCATTGAAGCTCCATACCGTTGGGTAGATCCGAAGACTGGTTTGGTAACTGATCAAATCGCTTACCTGACAGCGGATGAGGAAGATAACTACGTAATCGCGCAAGCGAATGCGAAGTTGACGGAAGACAACAAATTCGTCGAGGACGCGATTATCGTTCGTTACAAAGATGATAACTTAACACTTCCGGTTGAACGTGTCGATTACATGGACGTTTCTCCGAAACAAGTTGTTTCCGTTGCGACAGCGTTGATTCCGTTCCTTGAAAATGATGACTCCAACCGTGCGTTGATGGGTTCCAACATGCAGCGTCAAGCTGTTCCGCTTCTTATTCCTAAAGCTCCACTTGTAGGAACAGGTATGGAGCACAAGGTTGCTAAGGACTCGGGAGTATGTATTGTCTCCAAGTTTGATGGAATTATTGAGAAGGCTGCTGCGAATGAAATTTGGCTGCGTCGCCAGGAGATGGTTGATGGCAAGCTAGTCAGCGGTAACATCGTTAAATATAAGCTTCACAAATTCATGCGTTCTAACCAAGGTACTTGCATTAATCAACGTCCAATTGTTAAAAAAGGTCAATTGATTAAAGCGGGAGATATTCTTGCAGATGGACCATCAACAGAGCAAGGCGAATTGGCACTTGGACGTAACGTAGTCGTAGCTTTTATGACTTGGGAAGGTTACAACTATGAGGATGCGATCTTGCTAAGCCAAAAGCTTGTTAAAGAAGATGTGTACACCTCCATTCATATCGAGGAATACGAGTCTGAAGCTCGTGATACGAAGCTTGGACCTGAAGAAATTACTCGCGATATCCCGAACGTAGGGGAAGACGCACTTAAGAATCTAGATGAGCGCGGAATCATTCGTGTCGGTGCTGAAATTGGCGCTGGCGACATCCTCGTTGGTAAAGTAACACCGAAGGGTGTAACGGAGTTGACTGCGGAAGAAAGATTGCTGCACGCGATCTTCGGTGAGAAGGCTCGTGAGGTTCGTGACACGTCCCTACGCGTACCGCATGGTACAGACGGCATCGTTGTTGATGTGAAAGTATTTACGCGTGAGAACGGTGATGAGCTGCCTCCTGGTGTGAACCAACTTGTTCGTGTCTATATTGCTCAAAAGCGGAAAATTTCCGAAGGCGACAAAATGGCGGGACGTCATGGTAACAAAGGGGTTGTAGCGCGTATTCTCCCTGAAGAAGATATGCCTTTCCTGCCAGATGGTACACCGGTTGAAGTTGTATTGAATCCACTAGGGGTTCCTTCTCGTATGAACATCGGTCAAGTACTTGAAGTTCACTTAGGTATGGCTTCCAAGTATTTGGGTATTCACGCTGCGACACCAGTATTCGATGGAGCGCGTGAGTATGACGTATTTGACGCTATGGAAGAAGCAGGTATGCAACGTAGCGGTAAAACGATTCTGTACGATGGTCGTACAGGGGAGTCCTTCGAACGTGAAGTAACCGTTGGCGTTATGTACATGATCAAACTGGCACACATGGTTGACGATAAAATCCATGCCCGTTCCACAGGACCTTACTCCCTTGTTACTCAACAGCCGCTGGGTGGTAAAGCGCAGTTCGGTGGACAACGTTTCGGGGAGATGGAGGTATGGGCACTCGAGGCTTATGGAGCTGCTTATACATTGCAAGAAATTCTTACCGTTAAGTCAGATGACGTTGTGGGCCGTGTGAAAACATACGAATCCATTGTCAAAGGCGAGAATGTTCCAGAACCAGGCGTTCCGGAATCCTTCAAAGTTTTGATCAAAGAGCTTCAAAGCTTAGGTATGGATGTTAAAATCCTGTCTGGTGACGAAGAAGAGATCGAAATGCGCGAAGCCGATGATGACGACGAAGTGACGAGCGATAAATTAAACCTAAACATTGAAGGCTCCGAGCTTGGAGTCAACGAATAGTAACACCACATTAGAACGAGAACGATTCACTGTATAGTGGGTTTAAATTCTTAAAGGAGGGTTGCTCCTTGATGGACGTTAACAACTTCGAGTTTATGAAAATCGGCTTGGCATCACCCGATAAAATTCGCTCTTGGTCCCGTGGGGAAGTAAAGAAGCCGGAAACGATTAACTACAGAACCTTAAAACCTGAGAAAGAAGGTCTTTTCTGTGAAAAGATCTTCGGACCTACGAAAGATTGGGAATGTCATTGCGGGAAATACAAACGCGTTCGCTATAAAGGCGTCGTTTGTGACCGTTGTGGCGTTGAAGTAACCCGTCAAAAAGTACGTCGTGAACGCATGGGGCACATTGAACTTGCTGCTCCTGTGTCACACATTTGGTACTTCAAAGGGATTCCTAGCCGTATGGGTCTTGCACTAGATATGTCTCCAAGATCTTTGGAAGAAATCATCTACTTCGCATCCTACGTAGTAACGGATCCAGGTGATACACCACTTGAGAAGAAGCAACTATTGTCTGAGAAAGAATACCGTAGCTATCGCGAGAAGTACGGCTATGCTTTCCAAGCGGGCATGGGTGCAGAAGCAGTTAAGAAACTTCTAATCGATATTGATATCGAACGGGAAGTAGACACACTCAAAGAAGAACTCAAAACAGCACAAGGTCAACGTCGTAACCGCGCGATTAAGCGTCTGGAAGTTATGGAAGCATTCCGTAACTCGAAGAACTTGCCTGGTTGGATGGTACTGGATGTACTGCCAGTTATCCCGCCTGAGCTTCGCCCGATGGTACAACTTGACGGTGGTCGTTTTGCGACATCCGATTTGAATGACCTATATCGCCGTGTTATCAACCGTAACAACCGTCTTAAGAGATTGCTCGACCTAGGCGCGCCGGATATCATTGTTCAAAATGAGAAACGGATGCTTCAAGAAGCGGTTGATGCATTGATCGACAACGGTCGTCGCGGCCGTCCAGTAACAGGTCCGGGTAACCGTCCTTTGAAATCCCTCAGCCATATGCTGAAAGGTAAACAAGGTCGTTTCCGTCAGAACTTGCTCGGTAAACGTGTTGACTACTCTGGTCGTTCCGTTATCGTAGTAGGACCTAACCTGAAGATGTACCAATGTGGTCTTCCGAAGGAAATGGCACTTGAATTGTTCAAGCCTTTCGTTATGAAAGAGCTTGTGAATAAAGGTTTGGCTCATAACATCAAGAGTGCGAAACGTAAAGTTGAACGCGTAAGTCCAGATGTTTGGGATGTACTAGAAGAAGTCATTAAGGAGCACCCGGTTCTTCTGAACCGTGCACCGACGTTGCATAGATTGGGTATTCAAGCTTTTGAACCGATTCTGGTTGAAGGCCGCGCTATTAAACTTCATCCGCTCGTATGTACAGCGTACAACGCTGACTTCGACGGTGACCAAATGGCCGTTCACGTACCATTGTCCTCAGAAGCACAAGCTGAAGCTCGCTTGCTCATGCTAGCATCAGGAAACATTTTGAATCCGAAAGACGGTAAGCCGGTTGTTACACCTTCACAGGATATGGTTCTGGGGAGCTTCTACTTAACAACGGATAACAAATTCGCTAAAGGTGCAGGTTCCATTATTAGAACTGTACACGAAGCAGTTTCTTCCTACCAATCGGGCAAAATGGCACTACACGCACGTGTAGCGATCCCTGCTAAAGCTTTGAACAAAACAAGCTTCACTGAGAAGCAACAAAACGCAATGTTGATCACGACAATCGGTAAAATCATTATGAACGAAATCTATCCTGCTGATTTCCCGTTCATTAATGAACCGACCAAAACGAACCTCTTGAACGGCATTCCGGATGCACACTTTGTTTTTGAAAAAGGTGCGGATCTTAGAGCTATCATGTTGGAACGTGATGAGAACAAAGCGGTAGGTAAAGAGTATCTAGGATCGATTATTGCGGAGTGCTTCCGTAAGTACCACACAACGCAAACGTCCATGATTCTTGATAAAATTAAAGAGCTTGGATTTACGTATTCCACCAAAGCGGGTATTACCGTAGCTGTCTCTGACGTTGTTGTTCCAACTGAAAAAGTAGCAATCCTTAAGGAATGTGAAGAGAAAGTACGCGTAGTTACGAACCAATACCGTCGTGGTTTGATTACGGATGAAGAGCGTTATGACCGCGTTATTGCGATCTGGAGTAAAGCTAAGGATGAAATTACAGAAATTTTGATGAAATCCCTAGATAAATACAACTCCATTTCCATGATGGTTGAGTCCAAAGCACGGGGTAACAAATCTCAGATTACACAGCTTGGCGGTATGCGTGGTTTGATGGCGAATCCATCCGGTAAAATTATGGAGTTGCCGATTAAATCGAACTTCCGTGAAGGTCTGACAATCTTGGAATACTTTATTTCCACGCACGGAGCGCGTAAAGGTCTTGCCGATACAGCATTACGTACAGCGGATTCCGGTTACTTGACTCGTCGTCTCGTTGACGTAGCACAAGATGTTATCGTTCGTGAAGACGATTGTGGAACAGATAAAGGCTTCATGGTTAGCAAAATTCAAGATGGTAAAGAGGTTATTGAAGATCTCTACGATCGTATTGAAGGCCGCTATGCGTATGAAACTCTTCGTCATCCACAAACAGGTGAAGTTATTGTTCAACGCAACGAGCTTATTGAATCAGGTATTGCAGATAAAATTATTGAAGCAGGTATCGAGAAGCTTCAAATTCGTTCTGTACTTAGCTGCCGCACCAATCATGGTGTTTGTAAGAAATGTTATGGTCGTAACTTGGCTACTGGTCAATTCGTTGAGGTTGGTGAGGCAGTTGGTATTATTGCCGCGCAATCCATTGGTGAGCCAGGAACACAGTTGACGATGCGTACGTTCCATACCGGTGGTGTTGCCGGAGACGATATTACACAAGGTTTGCCGCGTATTCAAGAGCTCTTTGAAGCACGTAATCCGAAAGGTCAAGCGATCATTTCCGAAATCGACGGTGTCGTTAAGGAAATTCGTGAAGCTAAGGATCGTCGTGAAATCGAAGTTCAAGGTGAAGCGGAATCCAAAGTATACGCAGTTCCTTACGGATCACGTGTACGTGTATCGTTGAATCAACAAGTTGAAGCTGGTGACGAGTTGACGGACGGATCTATCGATCCGAAAGAAATGCTTCGCATCAAAGGTATTCGCGGCGTTCAGAACTATATTCTTCAAGAAGTGCAACGCGTTTATCGTAACCAAGGGGTAGAAATTAACGATAAACACATTGAAGTTATGGTTCGTCAAATGCTACGTAAAATCCGCATCGTAGATGCTGGTGATACAACGCTTCTACCTGGTTCATTCGTTGATATTCATGAGTATGAAGCAGCTAATAAGGTTGCTTTGTTCGCTGGCAATGAGCCTGCGGTTGCTCGTCCAATCTTGCTTGGTATCACGAAAGCTTCCCTTGAAACGGATTCCTTCTTATCAGCAGCTTCTTTCCAAGAGACAACGCGTGTCTTGACAGATGCAGCTATTAAGGGGAAAGTCGACCAATTGTTAGGTTTGAAAGAGAATGTTATCATCGGTAAACTGATTCCTGCGGGAACTGGTATGCCAAGATACCGTAACATTCGAATCACCAACCCTAACGAGGTTGTCGTTCTAGATGAAGATTTGGAAAAAGAAACAGTTGCTGTTGAGTAATTGTATATAGAAGAAGAGGTAGCCACTTGAATAGGGGTGTGCTATCTCTTTTTTATTTGAAAATAAGGCTTGTTGGTTTAATAGAATTACTTAAACTAACCCTTGACACTCGCTAATCAAAATGCTAATATATCGTAGTGTGCCTAAGTCGATATTCTTTCCTTTCTTTGAAGGGGGTGCCTAATGTCTTATGAAATAGTCAAACAGGCGAAGAATAGAGCTGTAGGTACGAAGAAAGTTACAAAAACAGTCGAGCAAGGCAAGGCGATAGAAGTTTTTGTTTCTAAAGATGCAGATCCGCGATTGACGATAAATCTGGTAGCTCTCTGTACGCAGAAGGGTGTGCCTGTAACCTACGTAGATTCTATGAAGATGCTAGGTAAAGCATGTGGAATTGAAGTTGGAGCTGCGGTAGCAGCTGTTGTAAATGAATAATGGCTAAAGACGTTTTTGTTGGTGGAACAAGCTAGCGTAAGTACTAGTGACTTTGACAGCTGTCCATAACAAAGACTTTCTCTTTGCTCATTTATGACTCGCCTGGATCTGTGGGCTTGCAAGAAGCACATCATGTTATGAATGTAGGGAGGAGGTGGCGATATGCCAACAATTAACCAACTAGTACGTAAAGGTCGTCAAGCGAAGGTGGATAAGTCCAAATCACCAGCTTTACAAAAAGGTTTTAACGCTTTGAAAAGAGAAGCAACGGATTTGAGCGCTCCTCAAAAACGTGGTGTCTGCACGCGTGTAGGTACTATGACTCCTAAGAAGCCTAACTCCGCACTTCGTAAATATGCACGTGTTCGTTTAACGAACCGTGTAGAGGTGACAGCTTATATCCCAGGTATCGGTCACAACCTGCAAGAACACAGCGTTGTATTGATCCGTGGTGGTAGAATTAAAGATCTTCCAGGGGTACGTTATCACATCGTGCGTGGAGCTCTAGATACTTCCGGTGTTAACAACCGTAAGCAATCCCGTTCCAAATACGGTACGAAACGTCCGAAAGTTAAAAAATAAGAGATAATAATCAGGGATGATTCTTATAAGAAAGGGGGATAACTATGCCTCGTAAAGGTCCAGTTACTCGCAGAGACGTATTGCCAGATCCTATTTATAATAGCAAACTAGTTACTCGTCTTATCAACCGCATTATGGTTGATGGAAAAAGAGGGGTAGCACAAACCATTCTATACAACGCTTTTAACCTCGTGAAAGATCGTACAGGTAAAGAGCCGATGGAAGTGTTTGAAGCTGCTATCAAAAACATTATGCCAGTACTAGAAGTTAAAGCTCGCCGTGTTGGTGGAGCAAACTATCAAGTACCTATCGAAGTTAGACCTGACCGTCGTTCGACATTAGGTTTGCGTTGGTTGGTTAACTATTCCCGTCTTCGCGGTGAGAAGACGATGGAAGAAAGATTGGCTTATGAAATTATCGATGCTAGCAATAGCACAGGTTCTTCCGTTAAGAAACGTGAAGATACACACAAAATGGCTGAAGCTAACAAAGCTTTCGCTCACTACCGTTGGTAGAATTCTAAATTAATTAACAGAAAGGAGACATAACGACCTATGGCTAGAGAGTTCTCCTTAAAAAACACACGTAATATCGGGATCATGGCTCATATCGATGCTGGTAAAACGACTACAACAGAGCGTATCTTGTACTACACTGGTAAAGTTCACAAAATCGGAGAAGTGCACGAAGGTGCAGCTACGATGGACTGGATGGAGCAGGAGCAAGAGCGCGGAATTACGATTACTTCCGCCGCTACAACTGCGCAATGGGAAGGTCACCGCATCAATATTATTGATACCCCAGGGCACGTTGACTTTACTGTAGAGGTGGAGCGTTCCCTTCGTGTGTTAGATGGAGCAGTTGGTGTATTTAGTGCGAAAGAGGGCGTTGAACCTCAATCCGAAACAGTTTGGAGACAAGCTGATAAATACAACGTTCCTCGTATTGCTTACGTTAACAAAATGGACATCATCGGTGCAGACTTCCTGCAAGTAGTTGAATCCATGCGTCAAAAACTTGGTGCAAATGCAGTAGCTATTCAACTTCCAATCGGTGCTGAGAATGAATTCAAAGGTATCATCGATTTAGTTGATCAAGTTGCTTATATGTACAAAGATGATCTTGGTAAGGATATCGAGAAAATCGAGATTCCTGCTGAGTTCACTGATCAAGTTGCAGAGCTTCGTTTGGAACTTATCGAGAAAGTTGCTGAGCTTGATGAAGAGCTTACAATGAAATACCTCGAGGGTGAAGAACTTACTGTTGATGAGATCAAAGCAGCTCTACGTAAAGGTGTCTGCGATGTAAAAATCTTCCCAGTTATCGTAGGGTCTTCTTACAGAAACAAAGGTGTTCAATTGATGTTGGATGCGGTAATTAATTACCTGCCATCACCACTTGATGTACCTGACATTAAAGGTGTACTTGACGATGGTACTGAAGTGATTCGTAAGTCTGCTGATGATCAACCGTTCTCAGCGCTTGCATTCAAAATCATGACAGATCCTTTCGTTGGTCGTCTTACATTCTTCCGTGTTTACTCTGGTACCTTGAACTCCGGTTCCTATGTCTCTAACGCGACAAAAGGAAAACGTGAGCGTGTTGGTCGTATTCTTCAAATGCATGCGAACTCACGTCAAGAGATCAGCATTGTTTACGCTGGTGATATTGCCGCGGCTGTTGGATTGAAAGATACAACAACTGGTGATACACTTTGTGATGAGAAACACCCAGTTATTCTTGAGAAAATGGTCTTCCCTGAACCGGTTATCCAGCTTGCTGTTGAGCCGAAGACGAAAGCCGATCAAGATAAAATGGGTATCGCATTGCAAAAACTTGCTGAAGAAGATCCTACTTTCCGTGCTTCCACAGACGAAGAAACAGGACAAACGATCATCGCAGGTATGGGTGAGCTTCACCTTGAGATCCTCGTTGACCGTATGCTTCGTGAGTTCAAAGTAGAAACCAATGTAGGTAAACCACAAGTTGCTTACCGTGAAACATTCCGTGCGGCAGCTAAAGTTGAAGGGAAATTCGTTCGTCAATCCGGTGGTCGTGGTCAATACGGACATTGTTGGGTTGAGTTCGAACCGCAAGAAGCTGGCGTAGGTTTTGTCTTCGAAAACAAAGTTGTGGGTGGAGCTATTCCTAGAGAGTACATTGCACCTATTCAAGCTGGTATCGAAGAGTCCATGAAGAATGGTGTAATCGCAGGATTCCCGCTTGTGGATATCAAAGCTACAGTTGTTGATGGATCTTACCATGATGTTGACTCCAACGAAATGGCGTTCAAAATCGCGGGATCCATGGCACTTAAAGCAGCGAAAGACAAATGTAAACCGGTTCTTCTTGAGCCAATCATGAAGGTTGAAGTTACTGTGCCTGAAGAGTACATGGGAGATGTTATGGGTGACCTTAACTCTCGTCGTGGACGCATCGAAGGTATGGATAGCCGTCATGGAGCACAAGTCATTCGTGCTAAGGTGCCTTTGTCCGAAATGTTTGGATATTCCACAACACTTCGTTCAAGAACACAAGGCCGTGGTGTTTACTCCATGGAACTTTCACATTATGAAGAAGTACCTAAGTCAATTGCAGAAGAAATTATTGCAAAAGGCAAAGGCGCTTAATATAAAATATTAGTCACTCTAAGGAGGAATCGTTTAAAATGGCAAAGGCTAAATTTGAACGTAACAAACCGCATGTTAACATCGGAACTATTGGTCACGTCGATCATGGTAAAACAACTTTGACAGCTGCTATCACAACAGTATTGTCCAAAAGATACGGTGGAGCTGCAGTAGCATTCGACCAAATCGATAAAGCACCAGAAGAGCGCGAGCGCGGTATCACAATCTCCACAGCTCACGTTGAGTACGAAACTCCTAACCGTCACTACGCACACGTAGACTGCCCAGGACATGCTGACTATGTTAAAAACATGATCACTGGTGCTGCTCAAATGGACGGCGCTATCCTAGTTGTATCCGCAGCTGATGGCCCTATGCCACAAACACGTGAGCACATTCTTCTTTCCCGTCAAGTAGGCGTACCATACATCGTGGTATTCCTTAACAAATGTGACATGGTTGAAGACGAAGAGTTGCTTGAATTGGTTGAGATGGAAGTTCGCGACCTTCTTAACGAATATGAGTTCCCAGGCGATGATACTCCAATCATCCGTGGAGCAGCTCGTGAAGCTCTTCAAAACCCAGATGGCGCATGGGCTGATAAAATTATCGAATTGTTCGAACAAGTTGATACTTATATCCCAACTCCAGAGCGTCAAACTGACAAACCTTTCCTTATGCCGGTTGAGGATGTATTCTCAATCACTGGTCGTGGTACAGTTGCTACAGGCCGTGTAGAGCGTGGAACTGTTAAAGTACAAGAAGAAGTTGAAATCGTTGGTATCGCTGAAGAAACTCGCAAATGCGTAGTTACAGGCGTAGAGATGTTCCGTAAATTGCTTGACTCCGCTCAAGCAGGTGACAACATCGGTGCCCTTCTTCGTGGTGTTGATCGTAAAGATATCGAGCGTGGACAAGTACTTGCTAAGCCAGGTTCAGTTAAACCACACACGAACTTTACAGCTCAAATCTACGTACTAACTAAAGAAGAGGGTGGCCGTCACAAGCCTTTCTTCACAGGTTACCGTCCACAGTTCTACTTCCGTACAACTGACGTTACTGGTATCATCAACCTTCCAGAAGGAACAGAGATGGTAATGCCAGGTGATAACATCACTGTTACTGTAGAACTTATCAACCCAATCGCAATTGAAGAAGGAACACGCTTCGCGATTCGTGAAGGCGGACGTACTGTTGGTGCGGGCGCGGTTGCTACAATTCAAAAGTAATCTCTCTTTGAGAGATCGAAACATCCATCGATTTATCGGTGGATGTTTTTTTTGTTCTATTAACCGCGGTTATTCAGCTCTTTATCTCATTTCGTGGACTGGAAACAGATTGCAGTGGTTTTAATAATGTTCTTTGATTATAATGTAGAAACGGATTGAGAAACGACAGGCGAGCGTTATTATATAGAAGAGAAACTCATGAGTAAATAATTTTGTGTATATGCCTAAAATTTCACTTGCTTTTCGTTTTAGAATTTTATATAATATTAAACGTTGGTCTGTGACGTTGCGATGATGCGAAAGGTTGCCGACACACCAGGCCCCTTTGCCATGGGGATGGTTGTTGGAGAATTTTCGCGGAGTATGTCCGATAATAAATTGGGCGATAGAAGGAGGGACTTTTAAATGGCAAAGCAAAAAATTCGTATCCGTTTGAAGGCGTATGATCACAGAATTATTGATCAATCAGCTGAGAAAATCGTGGAAACTGCCAAGCGTTCCGGTGCAGGTGTATCCGGTCCGATTCCGCTTCCGACAGAGAAGCAAATCATCACGATTCTTCGTGCGGTGCACAAGTACAAGGATTCGCGTGAGCAATTCGAAATGCGTACGCATAAGCGTCTAATCGATATTGTGAATCCAACACCACAAACAGTTGATGCTTTGATGCGTCTGGACTTACCGTCTGGCGTTGACATCGAGATCAAACTGTAAAACAACTATAGAGTTAACAATGGAAGGAAATGAGGTGTCAACGATGAAAGGTATCTTAGGAAAAAAACTTGGGATGACACAGTTGTTTACTCCGGAGGGTAATGTAGTTCCGGTAACTGTCATTCAAGCGGGACCATGTGTGGTGCTGCAAAAGAAAGATGTGGATAACGATGGTTATGAGTCGATCCAAATCGGTTTTGATGATGTAAAAGCTAGCCGTATCATTAAACCAGAGCTTGGCCATGCGAAAAAAGCAGGGGCAACGCCTAAGCGCTACGTTAAAGAAATTCGTGGCATTCAGTTGGGTGACTATGAAGTAGGTCAAGAACTGAAGGCAGATCTGTTCGCAGAGGGCGAATTCGTTGATGTAACGGGTACTTCCAAAGGTAAAGGGTTCCAAGGTAACATCAAAAGACATAACCAATCCACTGGGCCAATGGCACACGGATCACGTTATCACCGCGGACCAGGTTCGATGGGTTCCATTCAAGCAAACCGCGTTCCTAAAGGTAAGAAATTACCAGGACATATGGGTAACGAAACAGTAACACTTCAAAATCTTCAAATCATTAAAGTAGATGCTGAGCGTAATGTATTGCTAGTTAAAGGTTCCATTCCGGGTCCTAAAAACAGCTACGTTAGCGTGAAGTCTGCTGTGAAAAAGTAAGAAAGGAGGAAGACAGATGCCAAAAGTAGCTTTATATAATGTAACAGGTGCTCAGGTAGGAGAAGTTGAACTGTCTGACGTTGTTTTCGGAATTGAACCTCACGTTCATGCGATTCACGAAGCTGTTCTTTTGCAACAAGCAGCTGTGCGTCAAGGGACTCACAAAACAAAAGGTCGTTCAGAAGTTCGCGGCGGTGGTCGCAAACCATGGAAACAAAAAGGTACAGGTCGTGCTCGTCAAGGTAGTATTCGTGCTCCACAGTGGAAAGGCGGCGGTACCGTATTCGGACCAACTCCTCGTAGCTATGGTTTCAAATTACCAAGAAAAGTTCGTCGCTTAGCGATCAAATCCGCTTTGTCCTCGAAACTTATCGATAACAACTTGATCGTTCTGGATCAACTACAAATGAATGCTCCGAAAACGAAAGAATTCGTTGCTATTCTGAACAACCTGAAAGTAGATGCAAAAGTACTAGTTGTAGGCGTTCCTAACGACTCCAATGTAGCTTTGTCTGCTCGTAATATCCCAGGTGTGAAATTTGTTGCTGCTGATGGAGTTAACGTTCTTGATGTCATGCTTTATGACAAATTGATCTTAACGCAAGAGGCTGTACAGAAAGTTGAGGAGGTGCTTGCACAATGAAAAATCCACGCGACATTATCAAGCGCCCGATCATCACTGAGCGTACAAGCGACCTAATGGCTAACAAAAAGTATGTTTTCGAAGTGGATCTTCGCGCTAACAAAACAGAAATTAAACAAGCTATTGAAGCTATTTTCAAAGTAAAAGTTACAAATGTAAACACACTCAGAATGCCAGCTAAGCCTAAACGTTATGGCAAACACTCTGGTTACACTTCCATCTGGAAGAAAGCTATCGTGTCCCTAAGCGCAGAAAGCAAAGAATTGGAATTCTTCGAAACGGTATAACCCATTTCTTGAAGTAAGGAGGAAACAGAGTGCCAATTAAAAAATACAAACCAACCTCACCAGCTCGTCGTGCGATGTCGGTTTCTACTTTTGAAGAAATCACAACGTCAACACCCGAGAAATCCTTGCTTGCTCCTTTGTTCAAGCATGCTGGTCGTAACAACCAAGGTAAAATTACGGTTCGTCACCATGGTGGTGGACACAAGCGTAAATACCGTATTATCGATTTCAAGCGTACTAAAGATGGAATACCAGGACGCGTTGCTACAGTTGAGTACGATCCTAACCGTTCCGCGAACATCGCATTGATTCATTATGCTGATGGCGAAAAAACATACATCATCGCTCCTAAAGGTCTTAAAGTGGACGATCGTATCGTTTCTGGACCACAAGCTGATATCAAAGTAGGTAACGCTCTTCCATTGGAAAACATTCCAGTTGGTACAGTTATCCACAACATTGAGTTGAAACCTGGTAAAGGTGCACAACTAGTGCGCGCTGCTGGTACAGAAGCTCAATTGCTTGGTAAAGAAGAGACTTACGTAACAATTCGCCTTTCTTCCGGTGAAGTTCGTAAAGTTCTAAAAGTTTGCCGCGCAACAATCGGTTCTGTTGGTAACGAAGATCACGAGCTTGTGAAAATCGGTAAAGCAGGACGTAATCGTTGGAAAGGCAATCGTCCACAAGTTCGTGGGGTTGTTATGAACCCGAACGATCACCCACACGGTGGTGGTGAAGGACGCGCACCAATCGGACGTAAATCACCTATGTCTCCATGGGGTAAACCGACGCTTGGTTTCAAAACTCGTAAAAAAGGTAAAGCATCCGATAAATACATTGTACGTCGTCGTACGAAGTAATCTAGGATATATGAATTTTCTTGAGGTTCAAGGAAGGGAGGAACACCCATGGGTCGCAGCTTAAAGAAGGGTCCATTTATCGATGGACACTTACTGAAAAAAGTAGAAGACTTGAATACTTCTGGCAAGAAATTGGTTGTCAAAACGTGGTCCCGTCGTTCTACAATTTACCCGCAATTCGTTGGTCACACTTTCGGAGTTTATGACGGAAGAAAACACGTGCCAGTATATGTAACGGAAGATATGGTTGGGCATAAGCTTGGTGAATTTGCTCCAACACGTACGTATAAAGGTCACGATGACGATAAGAAAACCGGAAAACGTTAATTCATTTTTAACCGAGAGGAGGTACTACCATGCAAGCTAAAGCAATATTGAACCACGCTCGGATTGCTCCTCGTAAAGCAAAGCTAGTTGTTGACTTGATTCGGGGAAAAGCGGTAGGTGAAGCGATCGCAATTTTGCGTCATACACCGAAAGCAGCTTCTCCAATTCTGGAGAAACTATTGAATTCCGCAATTGCCAATGCAGAGCATAACTATTCATTAGATCCGAACAAACTTGTTGTTTCCGAGACTTTCGTAAATCAAGGGCCAACAATGAAAAGATTCCAACAACGTGCAATGGGCCGCGCTAGCGCGATCAAAAAACGTACCAGCCACATTACAATCGTGGTATCTGAAAAATAAGGAGGGGTAACGTGTGGGTCAGAAAGTACACCCGATAGGTTTTAGAATTGGTGTCATTCGTGATTGGGAGTCCAAATGGTTCGCAGAAAAAGATTTCGGAACTCTGCTGCTTGAAGACGTCAAAATCCGCGAATACTTAAAGAATAAACTTAAAGATTCTGCAGTTTCCCATATCGATATCGAGCGCGCGGCTAACCGTGTTAACGTAACGATTCATACAGCTAAACCAGGAATGGTTATTGGTAAAGGCGGAGCTGAAGTTGAAGTTATTCGTAACTACATCGCAGCTATGTCGAACAAAAAAGTTCATATCAACATTTCTGAAATCAAACACCCAGATCTTGATGCTATCCTAGTAGCTGAAGCTGTTGCACTTCAATTGGAACGTCGTGTTTCTTTCCGTCGTGCTATGAAACAAGCTATGCAAAGAACTATGAGATCCGGAGCTAAAGGTATTAAAGTTGCAACTAGCGGACGTCTTGGCGGTGCCGAGATTGCTCGTACGGAAGGATATAGCGAAGGAACTGTTCCACTTCATACACTTCGTGCGGATATTGACTATGGTACAGCTGAAGCAGCTACTACTTATGGACGTATTGGTGTAAAAGTATGGATTTATCGTGGAGAAGTGCTTCCGACAGCTAAGAAAAAGGCTCAGCCGGAAGGAGGAAATTAAATCATGTTAGTACCTAAACGTGTAAAACACCGTAAAGAACACCGCGGTAACATGAAAGGTCGCGCTAAAGGCGGTACGGAAGTTGCTTTTGGCGAATATGGTCTGCAAGCGGTAGAACCGGCTTGGGTTTCCAACCGTCAAATCGAAGCAGCACGTATTGCCATGACACGTTACATCAAACGTGGCGGTAAAGTATGGATTAAAATCTTCCCAGCTAAACCAGTTACACAAAAACCGCTTGAAGTACGTATGGGTAGTGGTAAAGGTAGCGTGGAGAAGTGGGTTGCTGTAGTAAAACCGGGCAAAATTTTGTTTGAACTAGCAGGTGTAAGCGAAGAGGTTGCTCGTGAAGCAATGCGTCTTGCAGCTCACAAGCTTCCAATCAAAACGAAGTTCGTGAAAAGAGAAGAAGTAGGCGGTGAAGCAAATGAAGGGTAGTGAATTCCGGAACTTAACCACTGCTGAAATCGAGCAAAAAGTTAATGGTTTTAAAGAAGAACTCTTTAACCTCCGTTTTCAACTAGCTACTGGTCAATTGGACAACCCGACTCAAATTCGTGATTTGCGTAAAGAGATCGCACGTGCCAAGACTATTTTGCGTGAAAGAGAACTGGGTATTGGGTAACCAAATCTAGAAGGGAGTGTTCCTTAGATGGCTGAACGTAACGATCGTAAAGTTCTGATCGGTAAAGTTGTCAGCGATAAAATGGATAAAACCATTGTTGTTGCTGTTGAAACTTACAAAAAACATGAACTCTATCACAAGAGAATTAAACATACGAAAAAGTTTAAAGCGCATGACGAAAACAACCAAGCTAAGATTGGTGACACTGTGAAAATCAGTGAAACTAGACCTTTGTCCAAAGATAAAAGCTGGAGACTGGTTGAAATTCTTGAAGTTGCTGTTGTTATCTAATATTCTAGATATGAACCCCGAAAGGAGGGAATACGATGATTCAACCATTTACTCGTTTGGCTGTCGCTGACAACTCTGGCGCGAAACAATTAATGTGTATCCGCGTTTTGGGTGGTACTGGTCGTCGCGTTGGTCACATTGGTGATTTGATCGTATGTTCAGTAAAAGAAGC
Organism: Paenibacillus sp. J31R30; assembly: GCF_059692115.1. NCBI lineage: Bacteria > Bacillati > Bacillota > Bacilli > Caryophanales > Paenibacillaceae > Paenibacillus > Paenibacillus sp. J31R30. The sequence continues at coordinate 40,529 of NZ_JCAUAV010000022.1, forward strand.
AACACCAGGTGGCGTTGTCAAAAAAGGTGACGTTGTTAAAGCAGTTATCGTTCGTACGAAGAGCGGAGCTCGCCGTAAAGACGGTTCATATATCTCATTTGATGAGAATGCAGCTGTTATCGTGAAAGAAGATAAGAGCCCACGTGGTACTCGTATCTTCGGACCAGTTGCTCGCGAACTTCGCGATAGAGACTTCATGAAGATCGTATCCTTGGCTCCAGAAGTTATCTAAGACGTGTTACGATGTTGTTTTCCGAACCGGAGAACCCCAGGAGGTGTAGAAGCTAATGCCAAGACTTAAAAAGAGATTAGAATCTCATAACAATAAATTGCACGTGAAGAAAGACGATACTGTTTTCGTTATCACTGGCAAAGACAAAGGTAAGAAAGGCCGCGTTATCGCTGCTTACCCTCGTCAAAATCGTGTTCTTGTTGAAGGTGTAAACATGGTTAAGAAACATGCGAAACCATCCCAACTTAACCCACAAGGCGGTATCTTGAATCAAGAAGCTGCGATCCACGTTTCTAACGTGATGCTGATTGATCCTAAGAGCGGCAAACCTACTCGCGTAGGATACAAAGTATTGGATAACGGAACGAAAGTTCGTATCGCGAAAAAATCCGGCGAAGTTATCGACTAATACACACATGTATGGAAAGGAGGATACTAAGTCATGGCAGTAAGATTGAAAGATCGTTACTTGAACGAAATTACGCCTGCATTAATTCAAAAGTTCAACTACACAACAGTTATGCAAGTGCCGAAAATTGAGAAAGTCGTAATCAACATGGGTGTTGGTGAGGCTGTATCTAACTCCAAAGTACTTGATACTGCAGTTGAAGATCTTCAAAAGATCTCTGGTCAAAAGCCAGTTGTAACTAAATCCAAAAAAGCAATCGCGGGTTTCAAACTTCGTGAAAACATGCCGATCGGTGCGAAAGTAACTCTTCGTGGTGAGCGCATGTACCACTTCTTGGATAAATTATTTAACGTATCACTTCCACGTGTACGTGACTTCCGCGGTATTTCCAACAAAGCATTTGATGGTCGCGGTAACTACACGCTTGGTTTGAAAGAACAACTCATTTTCCCTGAAATTGAGTATGATAAAATCGATAAAGTTCGTGGTATGGATATTGTTATCGTAACGACGGCTAAGTCCGACGAGGAAGCTCGCGAGCTTTTAACACAACTCGGAGCGCCTTTCGTAAAATAGGTTACCAGTCGTACCTATCAGGAGGTGTTATATTAAGTGGCAAAAACTTCGATGAAAGTCAAACAGCAACGTACCCCGAAGTTTAAAGTGCAAGCATACACACGTTGTGAGCGCTGCGGACGTCCGCATTCAGTGCTTCGCAAATTTAAAATTTGTCGGATTTGTTTCCGCGAATTAGCACACTTGGGTCAGATTCCAGGCGTGAAAAAAGCAAGCTGGTAATCACCCTATTTTCGGGAAGGAGGTTTACACAAAATGGTCATGTCAGATCCAATTGCAGATATGCTAACACGCATTCGTAATGCGAACATCGTACGTCATGAGACAGTTGAAATCCCAGCTTCAAAAGTGAAGAGGGAAATCGCTGAAATCCTTAAAAAAGAAGGATTTATCCGTGATGCTGAGTACGTTCAAGATAGCAAACAAGGTATCATTCGTTTGTTCCTGAAATATGGTTCAAACAATGAGCGTGTTATCTCTGGTTTGAAAAGAATTTCGAAACCAGGTCTACGCGTTTATACAAAATCACAAGAAGTCCCTCGTGTTCTGGGCGGATTAGGGATTGCCATCATCTCCACGTCTCAAGGAGTTATGACGGATAAAGATGCTCGTCAATCCAAAGCTGGCGGAGAAGTTATCTGCTACGTTTGGTAATACAATTGTAATTGAATGGAGGTGCAAACATGTCTCGTATTGGTCGTAAGCCAATCACCATTCCAAGTGGTGTAAATGTAACACTAGACAATACTCAAATCACGGTTAGTGGACCTAAAGGTTCCCTGTCCCGTGTACTTCATACTGATATGAAAGTTAATGTTCTAGAAAACGAGATTTCCGTTGAGCGTCCTTCCGATAACAAGCTCCACCGTTCCCTGCATGGTACAACACGTAGTGTTGTTGCCAACATGGTAAGTGGTGTTACGGAAGGGTTCACGAAATCGTTGGATCTAGTAGGCGTAGGTTACCGTGCAAACAAAAGCGGTGACAAATTAGTTCTTAACGTTGGGTACTCCCATCCAGTTGAAATCAACCCTGAAAACGGCATTGAGTTCGATGTTCCAACGAACACGAAAATCATCGTTAAAGGTATTGATAAAGAGCTAGTTGGCGCAATGGCAGCGAAAGTTCGTTCCGTACGTGAACCAGAACCGTATAAAGGTAAAGGTATCAAGTATGAAGGCGAGCGCATTCTTCGTAAAGAAGGTAAAGCTGGTAAGAAGAAATAAGATCGAAAGATCGCGGGTAATAGCTAAGAGTTTTCGAATGAAAACTTGCTACCTAAGCATAAGCCTCGCATCATAAGATGATGAAAGGAGTGTAAGTATAGATGATTACTAAAAGCGATAAAAATAAAGCTCGTCTGAAAAGACACCTTCGTGTTCGTAAGAAAATTGAAGGTACAACTCTTCGCCCACGTTTGAACATTTTCCGTTCATCCAAACATATGTATGCTCAACTAATCGATGATACAACTGGTGTAACAATCGTTGCAGCTTCGACTCAAGATAAAGAGCTGAAAAGTGAAATTGGTAACGGTGGTAACGTTGAAGCTGCTCGTAAAGTTGGCGCATTAATCGCGGCACGTGCGAAAGAAAAAGGTTTAGACAAAGTGGTTTTTGACCGCGGTGGATACCTTTATCATGGACGTGTTCAAGCATTAGCTGACGCAGCTCGTGAAGCTGGTCTTGAATTCTAGAATACATTAATAAGGAGGTAAAAGACTTGCGTGTAGATCCTAATACTTTAGAGCTAACAGAAAAAGTCGTAAACATTAATCGCGTAGCTAAAGTAGTAAAAGGCGGACGTCGTTTCAGCTTCAGCGCACTTGTTGTCGTTGGCGATGGCAATGGCTGGGTTGGTGCAGGAATCGGTAAAGCTTCCGAAGTTCCAGATGCAATCCGTAAAGGCATTGAAGATGCGAAAAAGAACTTGATTCATGTTCCTATCGTAGGCACTTCGATTCCTCACCTTGTTACTGGTAAATTTGGCGCAGGACGCGTTCTATTGAAACCAGCATCCCAAGGTACAGGAGTTATCGCAGGCGGTCCAGTTCGTGCAGTACTTGAACTTGCTGGTGTAGGCGATATCTTGACAAAATCCCTGGGTTCATCGAACTCCATGAACATGGTTAACGCAACGCTTGAAGGCTTGAGCCGCTTGAAAAAAGCGGAAGAAGTTGCAAAGCTTCGCGGTAAAACTGTTCAAGAGCTATTAGGTTAGGAGGGGTAAACATGGCTAAACAATTACAGGTTACCCTAAAACGCAGCTTGATCGGCCGTCCTGAAACACAACGCGTTACTGTGAAAACACTTGGTCTTCGCAAGTTGAACCAAACTGTTCTTCACCAAGATAATGCTGCAATCAGAGGCATGGTTAATCAAGTGAGCCATTTGGTAGAAGTTAAAGAAATCGAAGCATAGTAATACGAATTTAAGATCTAGAGGAGGTGTGCAACGATGAAGTTACATGAGCTAAGTTCTGCTACTGGCGCTCGTAAATCACCTAAACGTGTTGGACGTGGAACAAGTAGTGGTATGGGTAAAACATCAACTCGCGGACATAAAGGTCAAAATGCACGTTCCGGTGGAGGCGTTCGTCCTGGATTTGAGGGTGGACAAAACCCATTGTACCGTCGTTTACCTAAACGTGGATTCACGAACCGTTTCCGTACGGAGTACGCGATCGTTAATCTTGAAGATTTGAACAATTTCGCAGCTGGTACTGAAGTTACTCCAGAAGTATTGATGGAGACTGGTATTGTAAAAGCTCCTAAAGACGGCATTAAGATTTTAGGAAACGGTGAAATCACAGTAAAATTAACCGTTAAAGCGAATAAGTTCTCTCAGTCAGCGATTGAGAAAATCCAAGCTGCCGGCGGTCAAACCGAGGTGATTTAATGTGTTCAATACCATAGCCAACATCTTCAAAGTAGAAGATTTACGCAGAAGGATTCTCTTCACGCTTATCTTGCTAATCGTCTACCGTTTGGGTGCCTTCATTCCGGTACCAAACATTAATACAGATGTTCTGAAACTTCAAGATCAAGCGAATCAGAGCGATGTCTTTGGTTTGCTTAACACGTTCTCCGGCGGTGCGCTCTTCCAATTCTCCATCTTCGCGATGGGAATTATGCCTTATATCACGGCTTCGATCATTGTTCAACTTTTGTCCATGGATGTAATCCCGCGCTTCGCGCAATGGGCGAAAGAAGGAGATGTCGGAAGAAAGAAAATGACGCAGGTGACTCGTTACGGTACGATTGTTCTAGGGTTGATTCAAGCTTTCGGTTTATCAATCGGCTTTAACCGCCTATACAGTGGTTTGGTCATTGATGCTGGGTTTACAACTTTTGCATTAATCGCTATCGTGTTGACAGCTGGTACAGCTTTCTTGATGTGGCTAGGTGAGCAAATCACGGAGTATGGTATTGGTAACGGTATTTCCATTATCATCTTTGCTGGTATCGTTTCAGCGATTCCAACAAGCATTCAACAAATCTACAAATCACTCTTTACAACCGATGCAGCGCTTTTCCTGAACATTGTGAAACTAATCATTATTGCTGTAGTTGTTATCCTGATTATTGCTGGAGTTATATTCGTACAACAAGGTGTTCGTAAGATACCTGTACAATATGCTAAGCGAGTAGTTGGCCGTAAAATGTATGGTGGGCAAACAACACACATTCCACTTAAAGTGAATGCTGCTGGTGTTATCCCTGTAATCTTCGCATTGTCACTTTTGATGTTTCCTCCAACCATTGCTAGTTACTGGAGAGGAAATGTAGTTGCAGAATGGATTATTAACAACTTGAGTATTAATCAAACTGCACCATTAGCGATTGTACTTTATGTACTGCTGATTATTGGTTTCACCTACTTCTACACCTTCGTACAAATTAATCCAGTTCAAATGGCTGATCAGATGAAGAAGAATGGCGGTTACATACCAGGTATCAGACCAGGTAAAACGACGTCGACTTATCTGACACGCGTAATGACTAGAATTACTCTTTCTGGGGCTCTGTTTCTCTCAGCAATTTCTATTCTTCCAATGTTATTTGGAGGACTCGCTGGATTGCCTAGCTCGGTTAAAATAGGTGGTACATCTTTACTTATCGTAGTAGGCGTTGGTCTTGAGACAATGAAGCAAATCGAGAGCCAATTGATTAAGCGTCATTACAAAGGGTTCATCAATAAATAGCTAATAGGTTCTGATGGGGCAAGTTCTGCGACATCGGCACCTATTGTGCTGTTCGTAATGCCGAGTGCGATGGGGAGGTTTTAATTGTGAACGTAATATTTATGGGGCCTCCTGGTGCAGGCAAAGGTACGCAAGCAGAGAAAATCGTCTCCGAATTTCAAATTCCTCATATCTCAACTGGCGACGCATTCCGCGCAGCTATGAGCCAAGGTACTCCAATGGGTATCGAAGCCAAAGGATATGTAGATAAGGGGCTTCTTGTTCCTGATGAAATTACGAACGGTATTGTGAGAGAGCGTCTTGCCCAGCCGGATTGCGATAAAGGATTTTTGCTCGATGGGTTTCCTAGAACGGTAGCTCAAGCGGATGCATTGTCTGACATCGTTGAATCACTTGGTAAGAAGATTGAGGTCGTAATCAATCTAGCTGTTGATCGCAGTTATCTGTTAGCACGACTAACTGGCCGAAGAATTTGTAAATCCTGTGGTTCTACGTATCATGTCATCTTCAACCCACCTCAGCAAGAAGGCGTATGCGATAAATGTTCCGGTGAGTTGTACCAACGATCTGATGATACGGAAGAGAAAGTCGGAACACGTTTGGATGAATACATCAACAAAACGGCTCCGCTTCTGGATTACTACCAAAAGAGGGAATTATTGCGTGAGGTTAACGGGGAACAAGACATTCATGCGGTAACCGAACAAATTAGCTCACTGCTACGAGGTCTAGCGTAATGATCATTTGTAAGTCCGAGGTTGAACTAGACCTAATGCGAGAAGCTGGTCGTATCGTAGCCGAAACGCACCGCTTATTGGCAAGGGCGATTCGTCCGAACATTACAACGAAAGAACTTGATCAGATCGCAGAGGAATTCATTCGCAGTCAGGGAGCAATTCCATCTTTCAAAGGTTACAATGGTTTTCCTGGGAGCATTTGTGCTTCAGTCAACGAAGAATTAGTTCATGGTATTCCTGGTCCAAGAAAGCTCGTTGAGGGCGACATTATCAGTATTGATATTGGCGCTCAATATAAAGGTTATCATGGAGATTCTGCTTGGACATATCCTGTCGGTGAGATTTCTGAAACTGCTCAGCGTTTGTTGACTGTAACAGAAGCATCACTCTATCGAGGCATTGCAGAAGCTAAACCGGATGCTAGACTCTACACGTTGTCGCATGCAATCCAAACTTGTATTGAAGACGCAGGCTTCTCCGTGGTTATAGAGTATGTCGGTCATGGTATTGGAACGGATCTTCACGAAGAACCTCAAATTCCGAACTATGGTATACCTGACAAAGGTCCTCGACTCAAACCAGGCATGGTCCTAGCCATTGAACCCATGGTGGTTGTTGGCGAAAGATTTGTCCAAACACTCGAAGACGATTGGACTGTAGTCACTTCGGATCGTACCCTATGTGCTCATTTCGAACATACGGTTGCTATAACGGCAGCTGGTTATGAAATATTAACTTTGCCTAGATCGTAGGTGAACTGAGTGGATAGTAAGATTCCGCAAGTGGGTCAAATCGTAAAGGTGCTTCGCGGTAGAGATCCCGGAGAATATGCGGTCGTGATTGGGATTGTAGATCTTCGATTCGTCTGGCTTGCCGACGGCGATCATCGCAAATTCGATCAACCGAAGAAGAAGAACCTGAATCATCTTCATTTACAAGAAACGATCAGCAGTGAAGTAGCGTCAAGCATTAGGGAAACAGGTCGTGTGACTAATGGGAAGTTGCGCTTTGCAATCGCCAAATTCGTTGAACTTATGCAAGTTGAAGCACAAGAGAAAGGAGAATGACTGTGGCCAAAGAAGATGTAATTGAAGTAGAAGGTACAGTGATTGAACCTCTTCCGAATGCAATGTTTAAAGTTGAATTGGAAAATGGTCATAAAATCCTAGCCCATGTTTCAGGAAAAATCAGAATGCATTTTATCCGCATTTTGCCTGGAGATAAGGTTACCGTAGAATTATCGCCTTATGATTTGACGAGAGGCCGTATAACCTACCGTTTCAAATAAATGTTCGGCTTAGAAGTAATACTCTCTCAAGACGTATGCTTACGAAGCAAGTTTTCTAACGAAAACGCAACATGGTTGCTTACGATGAAAAGGAGGGCTTAAAATGAAAGTAAGACCGTCAGTAAAACCGATTTGTGAAAAATGTAAAGTTATTCGCCGTAAAGGCAAAGTAATGGTAATTTGTGAAACACCTAAGCACAAACAAAAACAAGGTTAAAAGGAGGTGCATTCTGTAGATGGCACGTTTAGCTGGAGTTGACTTACCTCGTGACAAACGAGTTGTAATCGCGTTGACTTACATTTTCGGTATCGGCACTACAACTGCTCAGAAAATCATTGCTTCCACAGGTATCGATGCGAGTACTCGCGTTCGTGACTTGACTGAAGATGAAGTGAGCAAAATCCGTGATGTAATTGACAAAACCCTTAAAGTAGAAGGCGATCTTCGCCGTGAAATTTCCCTAAACATCAAACGTCTAATCGAAATCGGGTCCTACCGTGGTCTTCGTCACCGCCGTGGTCTTCCTGTTCGTGGTCAACGTACTAAAACAAATGCTCGTACACGTAAAGGTCCTCGTCGTACAGTAGCTAATAAGAAGAAATAATAAAGGGGGTTAGAGCTAATGGCAAAACCTAAAAAAGTTGTCCGTACGAAACGTCGTGACCGGAAAAATATTGAGAGCGGTGTAGCACACATCCGTTCAACATTTAACAACACGATCGTAACGATCACGGATCCGCATGGTAACGCAATTTCTTGGGCAAGTTCAGGAAACCTTGGATTCAAAGGTTCCCGTAAAAGTACTCCTTTCGCAGCACAAATGGCAGCTGAAAAAGCAGCTAAAGCAGCAATGGAGCATGGCTTGAAAACAGTTGAAGTTATGGTTAAAGGTCCAGGCGCTGGCCGCGAAGCAGCAATCCGCTCTTTGCAAGCAGCAGGTCTTGAAGTAAACCTGATTAAAGACGTGACGCCGGTTCCTCATAATGGCTGCCGTCCTCCAAAACGTCGTCGCGTATAATTCAGGATCACTTTGTAGTATAATTATTCCAAAATCGTGAATAATGGTTTGAAGGATAGGCATACTATGAAATTTTCAACGAAGTATCCAGAGGGAACCGACGTATTGAATGGAGGGTACATTTCATGATCGAAATCGAAAAGCCAAAAATAGAAACTGTAGCATTAAGTGAAGATGGCGCTTATGGTAGATTTATCATCGAGCCGTTGGAGCGTGGCTACGGTACAACCTTAGGAAACTCACTACGTCGTATCTTACTGTCCTCCTTGCCGGGGGCAGCAGTAACCTCTGTCCAAATCGATGGCGTTTTGCACGAATTTTCAACGATTCCTGGCGTACTTGAGGATGTTACGGAAATTATCCTCAATCTGAAAGGTTTATCGTTGAAGATTCACTCCGATGAGGAGAAAGTGCTAGAAATTGATGCAGAAGGAGAAGGTAATATTACTGCGGCTGATATCCGTGGTGATAGTGATGTTGAGATCCTTAACCCGGATTTACACATCGCTACCTTGTCTCCAGATGCACGTCTTCACATGAGGATTCATGCGGGCAGAGGGCGCGGTTACGTCCAATCAGACAAAAATAAGCATGAAGAGCAACCAATTGGTGTAATTCCAATTGATTCGATCTACACGCCTATTACTCGGGTAAACTACGCTATTGAGAATACTCGCGTCGGCCAAGTGACTAACTATGACAAATTGACCCTCGAAGTGTGGACCGATGGAAGTATTCGACCAGAAGAAGCAGTAAGCTTGGGCGCTAAAATCTTAACTGAACATTTGCTCTTATTCGTTGGTTTGACGGATGAAGCAAAAGACGCTGAGATTATGGTTGAAAAAGAAGAAGATAAGAAAGAGAAAGTTCTTGAGATGACTATCGAAGAATTAGATCTTTCCGTTCGTTCTTACAACTGTCTCAAACGTGCAGGGATTAACACCGTACAAGAGCTGATTACCAAAACAGAAGAAGACATGATGAAAGTTCGGAACTTAGGTCGCAAATCCCTTGAAGAAGTTCAAGAGAAGCTCGAAGAGCTGGGTCTGGGTCTACGTACCGAGGAATAATCTTGTCAGAAGGAGGTTAACTCAATGAACTACAGAAAATTGAACCGCGATTCCAGTAATCGTAAAGCATTATTTCGTGATCTGGTAACGGATCTGTTCATACATGAGCGCATTCAAACAACAGAAGCAAAAGCTAAAGAAATTCGTTCAATCGCTGAGAAGTTAATTACTCTTGCGAAACGCGGAGATCTTCATGCACGCCGTCAGGTTGCTGCTTTTGTTCGTAGAGAAGCTGCTAACGAAAATCAAGATGCGATTCAAAAACTATTCTCTGATTTGGCTACTCGTTACTCCGAGCGTCCAGGCGGATACACACGTATCCTTAAACTGGGACCACGCCGCGGTGACGCAGCACCAATGGTTTACCTAGAGCTAGTAGATCGCGCATAGAAGACGGATGGGAAAGGGTGGACGGAATCACTAGATTCTGGTGAAGCCCTTTTTTTGCAGTCTTGGATCGCATTCTAGTGAGGTGAGCTGCGTATGCAGCTCAGGCTAGGTAGAAAGGATGACTCATGGAGGAACAAGCCTTGAGAAATCTACGTTTTACCATAAGCTATGATGGCACGTCTTATTCTGGATTCCAGATACAGCCAAGATCTGACACTGTGCAATATCGTTTAGAACAGGCTGTGTTCTTGTTGACAGGTGAGAAAGTGAAAGTCATTTCATCAGGGCGAACAGATGCCGGTGTCCATGCGAAAGCACAAGTTATTAATTTTACAACGAGTTCTAAGATTCCAGTGGAACGTTGGTGTTTGGCTCTAAATGCTAGACTACCCAGGGATATCGTCGCACATACTGCGGAAGAAGTCCTTCCTACTTTTCACTCTCGCAAAGCCGCGAAACGTAAGACGTACTGTTATACGATTCGTTCGGCGCGCTTCCCTGATGTCTTTCACCGCAACTACGAGTATCATCACCCCACGCCTTTAAATGTGGAAGCCATGAGAGAGGCGCTCCCTTGTTTGCTAGGTGAGCATGATTTTACTTCGTTTTGTACTGTGAGAACGGATAAGGAAATCAAAGTGAGAACCTTGTATGAGGTACGTATGGAGACGGAAACCGACGAGCTAATGGCGACAGGTAAAATAGAGCGTATCCGTTTGATTATAACGGGGAATGGCTTTCTTTATAACATGGTCAGGATCATCGTAGGGACGTTGATTCAGATCGGTGAGGGTAAGAGACCACCCAGCGACATGCAGCGTGTACTCGAAGCCAGAGACCGGTCTCAAGCGGGTCCTACAGCTGAAGCTATGGGATTAACCTTATGGAAAGTCGACTATTAAAAAGTTATCATCACCACTTGCTTCTTAAGACATTATCGTGTAAAATATAACTTGGCGTTTCGTGATCGGCTACCCCACAGCCCCTGATCACAAATGACCATAACTATCCATCGCTTATGTTACATTTACAACTATAACTTATGTATTTAAGATATATTTTTAGGAGGATTAAGCATGCGCACCACATATATGGCTAAGCCAAATGAAGTAGAGCGTAAATGGTACATTGTTGACGCTGCAGGCCAAACACTTGGCCGTCTTGCAAGTGAAGTTGCTAGCATTATCCGCGGTAAGCACAAACCGGAGTTCACTCCACACGTAGATACTGGTGATTTCGTTGTTGTTATCAATGCTTCCCAAATTAAGCTTACTGGTAAGAAAATGCAAAACAAAATGTACTACCGTCACTCTTTGTACCAAGGTGGTTTGAAAGTGACTTCCGCTCAGGACCTACTTAACACTAAGCCTGATCGTATGATCGAATTCGCAGTTCATGGTATGCTTCCTAAGAACCGTCTAGGCGACAGCTTGAAAACTAAGCTTAAAGTCTACGGTGGCGCAGAGCATCCACACCAAGCACAACTACCAGAAGTCTGGAATCTTCGCGGTTAATATAAGGAGGAACGTTTCGTGGCACAAGTTCAATATTATGGAACGGGTCGTCGTAAACATTCGGTAGCGCGTGTTCGCTTAATACCGGGTGAAGGACGCATCATTATCAATAAACGTGATCTAGATGAGTATTTCGGTCTAGAAACGTTGAAACTAATCGTTAAACAACCACTTGCTCTTACTGAAACTATCGGTCAATACGATGTTCTAGTTCTTGCAAATGGCGGCGGAATCAGCGGACAAGCTGGCGCAATTCGTCACGGTATCTCCCGTGCATTGTTGAAAGCTGATCCGGAATACCGGGGATCCTTGAAAAAAGCTGGATTCCTAACACGTGATTCCCGTATGAAAGAGCGTAAAAAATACGGATTGAAAGCAGCACGTCGTGCTCCTCAATTCTCCAAACGTTAAGATCTTGTGCCTCTGGCACACAAGAAATCCTTTTCAGCTTATGGCTGAGAAGGTTTTTTTGCTTTAAATATGTCGTGATTTCATTCGAATGACCCATCAAAAATAAGTTAATACCAAAATGGAAAAAAGTCGTTGACACTTTGTAGAAGTCAGATATAATAAATATAAATCATACAATAGCAGTCGGGATTATCGACTATTGGAGGAATCGTAAGATGAATCTATTTGAAAAAGAAGCATTTGTAACGAAAGCTGCGGAGGAATTCGAAAATCAATCGCCTGAAGCCATATTAAAACTTGCAGTAGATACCTTCGGGAGCTTAACCCTAGCTTGTAGTTTTGGGGCAGAAGATGTTGTGCTTGTTGATATGCTTCAAAAAATTAACCCGAATGTAGATATATTCTATTTAGATACAAACGTGCATTTTGATGAAACTTATGAGACGAAAGAGCGCCTTGAGAAACACTATGGCACGAAATTTGTTCAAGTATTGCCTAAACTTACACTTGAAGAGCAAGCGGAGAAGTTTGGCGACGAGCTTTGGAAGAGTGATGCGAACCAATGCTGCAACATTCGTAAGGTCGATCCATTGACAGACATTCTTAAAAATTACGACGCCTGGATTACAGGTATTCGCCGCGATCAAGCTCCTACTCGTGCTAACGCTAAAAAAGCGGAGTATGATGTTAAATTTGGACTTATCAAGTTCAATCCTTTAGCTAGTTGGACTTCAGAAGATGTATGGCAATATATCCGTGATAATGATGTTATCTATAATCCACTTCATGATCGTAACTACCCTAGTATCGGTTGTACACATTGCACACGACCAGTGGCTGAAGGCGAAGATCCACGTGCTGGGCGTTGGGCTAGTATTGAAAAAACGGAGTGCGGACTCCATAAGTAAGTTGTCTAAGATGTTTCAGCTGACGTGCGTAATGTAAAGCTACTTGTTCTTGTTAGGAAATTACGAAGGATCGCACATTCTAAGGTGTTTTTTCGGCTGCTATGCGTTATTCAGGCCTGCGTTTGGCGATTCTACATGCGATTGTGCGTAGGAACTATGGTTGCACGCATTTCATCGGAAGGCTGGCATATTTGTCCACCCTGTCCCATATAGATGTTACAGAGTCTATAGGGGAACAGAGGTGGATTTTTTTATGCGTAAAAGGAAGAAAAGGTTAGTGGTCTGGCTGACCTTTCACAGTAGTCTGAAACTAATGCTTTCCGCTGTATTGCTTGCATTGGTTGTCTTTATTTATGCGTACGAGCTCCCTACAACGAAGACATGGTCAGATTGGACGCTACCTCTATCGGGTAAGACAATTGCGCTAGACGCGGGTCATGGTGGGCCAGATGGTGGGGCGGAGAGCAAGGATGGCGTTATTGAGAAGGATATCAATTTGGCGATCACCTTGCGGTTGCGTGATTATTTACAACAAGCTGGTGCAGTCGTAGTTCTAACGAGAGAAACGGACACCGATCTGGCTGAGTCTGGCACGAAAGGCTATAGCAAGCGTAAGACGCAGGATCTCCATAACCGCGCAGACCTGATTCAAGACAATAATGCCGATATGTTTTTGAGTATCCATTTGAACAGTATTCCTTCGGAAAAATGGCGGGGCGCACAAACGTTCTATTATTTGAACAATCCGGATAATCCTAACTTAGCGGCACTTATCCAAGCTGAACTGAGGCGAAATCTCGAAAATACCGATCGTGTTGCTAAATTAGCGGATAAGACGGTGTATTTGTTGAAAACATTAAAAATCCCAAGCGCACTCGTTGAAGTAGGCTTTCTTTCAAACCCGGAAGAAGCCAAATTACTTGCGGATGAGAACTACCAGAAGATGCTGGCAGCGTCTGTCTATCAAGGGATCTTAAGATATTTTGCGGGGGAAAAAGTGGGTTCTGCTTCATAATGTGTTATAATAAAAGCCTCAAAGACAATGTCCCAATAAAGGTGTGATGTGGCTATGGTACATAAAGAACAAATCCTAGAAGCGTTAAACACGCTTATAGAACCTCAATTTAATAAAAGTGTTGTAGAACTAAATTTGATTCGTGATGTAATGGTGAAGGAAGATGCCGTGTCCTTAAGTTTAATTGTGGTATCTGAGGATGAAGGATTCAAGGAGCAAGCCAAAGCTTTTATTCAACAATCTTTAGCCAATATAGGAGTACCTCAGGTTCATATCCGCTTTAGATTAATGACAGATCATGAACGGAGTCGGTTGGAAGGTCCTTCACAACAGTCAGCTGAAACGAACCCGCCGAAACCAGTGCAACCTCCGATTCAGCAGCCGATTCTTGGACAATCCTCTACAGTCGAGTTTATCGCAGTTGCTAGTGGCAAAGGTGGTGTTGGTAAATCCACGGTTACAGTTAATCTAGCAGTTGCGTTAGCGCGTAAGGGGAAAAGGGTAGGGATCATCGATGCGGATATTTACGGTTTCAGTATTCCTGATATGATGGGGATTGAAGAACAACCGCAGCTCGTTGAAAACGTGATTATTCCTGTTGAGAAATTCGGAGTAAAAGTGATCTCAATGGGTTTCTTTGTTCAAGATAATGCTCCTGTTGTATGGCGCGGACCTATGCTTGGCAAGATGCTGCGCAATTTCTTCAATGAAGTAAACTGGGGAGATGTGGAATACATCTTGCTAGACCTTCCTCCGGGTACTGGTGATGTCGCCCTAGATGTGCATCAACTTATCCCGCAAAGTAAAGAAGTTATTGTCACGACGCCTCATGCAACCGCTGCTTTCGTAGCTGCAAGAGCTGGCGCTATGGCTATTCAAACGAACCATGAAATTCTGGGTATCGTTGAGAATATGTCTTATTACGAAAGTAAAGATGGTAGCATTGATTACATTTTTGGAAAAGGTGGCGGAGCGAAGCTTGCAGAAGATCTGCATAGCGAGCTATTAGCGCAAATCCCATTAGGGGCTCCGGATAATCATATTTCTGAAAAGGATTATTCGCCATCCGTGTATAAAGCAGAATCCAAGACAGGGCAAATCTATTTAGAAATAGCGGATAGAATGATAGCAAAACTTGAGAAATGACAAAAGGAAGAGGGAGCAGCAAGGCTGCAACCTCTTCCTTTTTGTTTTAAGAACCAGAGTCTGAACCGCCATCTTTTTTCTCTTCACCTTGTTTTTCGGAGTCACCAGAGGAATCATCCTTCTGCTTTTCATCTCCGCCTTCTCCTTTTTTATCGCCTTCTTTACCTGAATCCGCGCCTTTCTCTTGACTTTTCGCAGAAGGCATTTGATCAGGCTTACTTTGCTGTTCAATTGCAGACTTCAGTAATTCAACCAACTGAGCCCGAAACAGAGGACTTTGGACGGACTCTTCCATTACAGTCATCATTTGTTGACGGTATGGCGCAGTTTTCATAACATCCAATACCATTTTCTCGTAGTCTGGATTCTTCATAACATCAATAAGTGACTTTTGATACGTAGGATCTTTCAATAATTCTTTAAACATCTGCTTGGTTTCTTTTTGAATCGCCGCAGCGAAGTCTCCAGCGAATTTAGGGTCTTTCATCATATCGGCCAAAAATTTGTTATTTTCCTTGGCTGTTAGAACATCCTTAACTGCCATCTGAAGCTGGAGAGATTCATTAGCCGATAATAGTTTAATCTGTGACTGACCAGCAAAACTATTCGTGCCAACGTCCCCGTTCATTATGCTTCGATTTGCAGCACTGATCGCTTTCTTACCATCATCTGATTTCAGAATATCGAGGATCATCGTTTTCTGCTCTTTATACGTAGCTGCCTGTGATTGGCCTTGTGATGAATTATCAGTTCCGCATGAAGTGAGAAGTAAAGCCATTGAAATGACCGGTATGACTTGAAGTTTTTTAAGTCTTGTCTTTAACATAACTAGATGCTCCCTTCCCTTAACTTTAATAGTCTTAGTATGTGTGGTTAAGGTCAGATTATTAGGGGTCATTATTGGCTTTTTATCGTAAAGGTTGGTACAATTAACAATTAGAGTTGATGTGTGGAGGTTATTGAACGTGACGTTGCGTAAATGGTTTCATTTATTTTGGACAACCTTAGTAATAGGTATTGTGGTATCCACTGGGATTGGACTTATCCTTCAATTTTCAGACAAAGAATTTTCTGTAATGGGTTTATCAGCAGTAGGATTTAATCTGGTCAATATGATTCTCGGCGGGGCTACCATAAGTGTGTTGAGTCAAATGGGCTTTTTTGCTTATTTAATCGTTAGATTCATAGCGGTTGGTATTATACGTTCCAAAACAGTATGGGATCTTTTGCAGCTTGCCGTTGTTATTGTTGTTCTATTTGACCTCGTCTACTTGAGGAAGACAAATTTCGGTGACTCAGATTCATTACTTGGTTACTTTGTATTGCCAGTTTGCGTTTTGGTAATTTCCTTAGCAGTTAGCTATTGGAAGGTGAAAATGACGAATCGGAATGCATTTATCCCAACTTTATTTTTCA
The DNA here is from genome assembly GCF_059692115.1 of Paenibacillus sp. J31R30. Taxonomy (NCBI): domain Bacteria; kingdom Bacillati; phylum Bacillota; class Bacilli; order Caryophanales; family Paenibacillaceae; genus Paenibacillus; species Paenibacillus sp. J31R30. Next base: position 56,863 of record NZ_JCAUAV010000022.1, read on the forward strand.
TGACTGCAGTTACCATTCTTGAGGCTGTACCGGCATTGAAATTGGATAATGCAGCATCGAGTCTCTTTATGTTGGCACCGTTATTCGTTTGTAATGCATGGCAAATTCTGACCTTACATAAAATACTGGACAACAAAAAGAGCTAAATAAATTAGCTCTTTTTTTCAAATCTATGTCTATGTATATCAATGAATTTGTTTCATTGCTTGATCCTCAACAGGGGTAGTATCGACCTGTGTTTGTTTAATGAGTTCACTCACGCTAACAAATTGGTACCCTTTAGCGCGTAATTGCTGGATGATCGCTGGCAAGGCCTCATGTGTTTGCTGCGAGGAATCACTTGCATGGAGTAAGACGATATCTCCGGGATGAGCCTTACTCACTACGCGGTTAACGAGAGTGTCGACACCTTTATTAAGCCAATCTTGAGAATCTGTGTCCCACTGGATAACGGAATAGCCGAGTTCATCAGCAATACGTAATACACGTTTATCGAAATCACCATTAGGCAGACGGATGAGATTTGGCTCTTTTCCAATTAATTCTGTTAAAATTCCATGAGCTGTGGAGATTTCACTACGGATTTCCTCATCACTGAGCTTACTATAGTTGTCAAACTTATTGCCGTGACTACCAATCTCGAAGCCATAGCTTTTGATATTCGCAACGATGTTAGGGTGGCTTTTACTCCAAGGTGAAGATAAGAAGAACGTCGCGTCTTTAACGCCATTGTCTTTCAATATTTTCAAGATGGGTTCAGCACGTGTATCCCCCCAGGAGATATCAAAGGTTAGTGCGATAACCTTCTTATCGGTTTGTACACTGTAAATAGCCGAAGGTTCAGAGTTCATAAAGACAGATACGTTACTCTGTTCGGAATAAACAATGGCCGCGGAGAAGATAATGGCAAGAGCGATGAATAAATATTGTTTGAATTTGCGTGCGTTGATTACAAAAAAGTAGTTCATAAATAGCTTGTACCTCCTTATATCAGGCAGTTAATATGCTTGTATACCCTTTAGTAAATAATGTATGCTCGTACACATGGCACTTATGCTTCCGAAATTGGAGGAACGACAAATGAATTTACAAGCATTGCTAAGGCATTTTAAAGAAATGAAACATTATTTTATTGTAGTTGTCCTTGTTTTTGGTTTTAGTTTTTATATGGGATGGGCGAACTCTGAGCAGTTTTCGAATTTTTTGGAAAAGCAGTTAGAGGGGCTCCAGCCAATGATTAAATCGATAAGTACCAAAGAGAACCCTCAGGTGTGGCTTTTCATTTTTATTTTTCTAAATAATGCGATTAAATCTGTTCTTGTTGTATTCAGTGGACTTCTTTTAGGTGTAATACCTTTGTTTATGTTAATCGCTAATGGGATGATCCTGGGTTACGTACTCTCCTTGCAGACCAATGAAAGCACAATAACCATCCTCCTAAAGGGGATATTACCGCATGGAATCATAGAGATCCCTGTCATTTTACTCGCGTGTGCTTATGGATTGAAGATAGGGCTGCTAGTTTGGAAAATGGGTGTGCAGTTGCTCGTGCCTGCTGAGAAAAGAAGTGCTCGAATTGAATTTACGAGAATACTCCAATTAACCAAGCCGCTCAGCGTTATAATCGTGGTTCTTCTTTTGATTGCAGCGATAATAGAAAGCACACTCACCTACTGGTTGGTGCATTTGTAAAATATTTTCCATCTCTCTGTCATAAAACTGGCAAAATCTGAGCATAACAATAAGGCAGAAACGAAGAAGGTGTAAGATAGGCCCTACTTATCTGCCTAACGAACTGTTAGTGCCATGAATCTCTACAGTCGAGAGGGGTTTGGATGGATGTATGCTCGGATTTTTGTTCAATGAGAGAGAGTGCAGAGAATTAGATTATGTACTGCGTAAAGAATTAGATGAAATGCTATTCGATCTCAATGATAAGAGAATTGATCAAGAGATAAAGGGAGCTATAGAATCCAGATATAAAGTCATCTTCAGGATGTATGCTCGCTTAGCGACACCGAAGGAAATATCGAAATATGCTCGAAACCGTAATTACCAGGCTCAAAAAAAATAGGGGGTAAGTGCTTGACTTACCCTCTCAATCTGTGTTATTTTATAACTCGTCACTTCGAAACAATGCGAGTGAGTTTAATTGAAATTGAAGTTCGAAAAAAACATTTCAAAAAAAGACTTGCAATCTCCGTAGGGACTGTGGTATATTTAAAAAGTCGCCGCTAAACGGATGACGAAGTAAAGTGAAAGAAATTGATCTTTGAAAACTGAACAACGAGTGAGTAAGCACGAACGAGAAATCGTTCAAAAAAAGAGATTGCAAAATCTCGCTAGCAACGCAAATGAGCAATTAAGCTTTCAGATATACGGACAAGCAATTGTCCACTATTATGGAGAGTTTGATCCTGGCTCAGGACGAACGCTGGCGGCGTGCCTAATACATGCAAGTCGAGCGGGTTTATCCTTCGGGGTAAGCTAGCGGCGGACGGGT
>NZ_JCAUAV010000023.1:0-47946 GCF_059692115.1 Paenibacillus sp. J31R30
TGACTCACCATTTGCCTTATTTACAGCATGCGCGTATGGCGGAATTGGCAGACGCACTAGACTTAGGATCTAGCGGGCGACCGTGGGGGTTCAAGTCCCTCTACGCGCATCAATCATCCCCAAGTCGTAACTTACGGCTTGGGGATCCCTATGCGGAAGTGGCTCAGCGGTAGAGCATCGCCTTGCCAAGGCGAGGGTCGCGGGTTCGATCCCCGTCTTCCGCTCCATTTTTTATTAAGCGCCCTTAGCTCAGCTGGATAGAGTATTTGACTACGAATCAAAAGGTCGGGAGTTCGAATCTCTCAGGGCGCGCCATTTTATCACAATTGTATCGGGATGTAGCTCAGCTTGGTAGAGCACCTGCTTTGGGAGCAGGGGGTCGCATGTTCAAATCGTGTCATCCCGATCAAGTAAGAAAGCATAGATTGTCAGCTTGATGCTGATAGATTCTATGCTTTTTTCGTTTATTCTCCGTTTGACCGGCATTTACTATTTTCTGGGCATCAAGTTTCCATTGGTGTATAGTAGACAGGGAAGAGGAGGTTACAACATGGAATTACGCTGGAGAAGGAATCTATTTATATTATGGATTGGAGCATTCTTTTGCGCGATGGCGTACACACTCTCGATCCCGTTTATCCCTATATTTTTGCAGGAGGACTTGGGTATACATAGCGGTTTGGAGGCTTGGTCGGGAATTACGTTCTCAGTGAGCTTTCTGGCGAGCGCGTTAATTGCACCGTATTGGGGCTCTCTAGCTGACAAATATGGCAGAAAACCGATGCTGCTTCGCTCAGGGTTAAGCTTGAGTGCTGTCTATTTTCTTAATTATTTCGTGAATGATCCCTATACATTTATTATAGTCCGAGTTCTGCAGGGTCTTATGGCGGGCTACATCCCAGCCTCGATGGCTTTGGTCAGCACGAATACACCAGAGAAGCACGTTGGTTATGCTCTAAGTGTCATGTCAACGGCAACGGCAGCTGGAAGCATTCTAGGACCTTTGTTTGGCGGTATGCTCAGCCATTGGGTCGGGACAAGAGAGTGCTTCCTAGCCTCAGGCTTCATTGTACTGATATCGGCTGTGATTGCGGTGGTCGGTGTGAAGGAAGTGCATCACAAGAAAGCAGGCGCACGTCCAAGTGTGCTTCAGGACATTAAGCAAGCAACCGCAAATAAGCAGTTATTATCCATTTTTGGATTAACCGTATTGGTAGCAACCTCGGTGATGATTTTAGAACCGCTTTTAACGATTTATGTGGTACAAATCGGTGGGAGCGCCAAGGGGGCTTCACTGAGCTCAGGCATTATTTTCTCGGCTGCAGGCGTAGCGACCGTCATCATGGGATCAAGATGGGGCATTATCGGGCAGAGAATCGGCTACGACAAAACACTGCTCATTGGCTTAATCGGTGGCGGTATTGGGAATTTGCTGCAATTGGCTGCGCATAATTTGATCGCTTTTGGTGTGCTTCGTTTCAGTTATGGGTTGTTTTTTGCCGCGGTCTATCCAGCACTGAGCGCGCTTATTGTGAAATATTCAGACGCTGATTTTCGAGGGCGAGCGATGAGCTTAAATCAAACATCGAACCAATTGGGAATGATGGTGGGTCCTTTGATTGGTGGTTTTTTAGGCGGCTGGATAGGGATTCATTCTGTATTTTTACTGACGGGATGCTCGCTGCTTCTAGCTGCTGGTTGGCTGCAAATCAATCTTAGAAAACAAATGAAACAGCTGTCGGCAGACTGAGGTTTCAAAGGGGATAGATTGGTTAATACAAGAGAATATAAAACTCGAACACAAAAGGAGCAAATCAGAGATGTTGAAGAGAACGTTAGGACGTTTGAACAAGGAAACCTCTGTTGTGATGTTTGGAGCAGCTAGTCTAGGTCAGGTAACACAGGAAGAGGCAGATGCCTCGATCGCCTACGCGTTAGCACATGGCGTGGATCATTTTGATACAGCGGCGAGCTATGGAGATGCAGAAGTGCGGATGGGCCCGACGATCAGCCGGGTGCGGAATGACATTTTTTTAGCTACCAAAACAGGGCAAAGAACGAAAAAGGAAGCGAAGGATGAGATATACCGCTCCTTGGAACGGATGAAGGTAGATTCGGTCGATTTGCTCCAGCTGCATGCGGTAGGATCGATGGCGGAATTAGATCGCTGCACGGCTAAGGGCGGAGCGTTGGAAGCGGCTCTGGAAGCGCAAAGCGAAGGCATCGTGAAAGAGATTGGGATTACAGGTCATGGGCATGAGGCGCCTGCTGTTCATTTGGAGGCTTTGCGTAGGTTCCCATTTGCAACGATCCTCTTTCCGTTGAACTATTATATGTACGGGTTGCCGGAGTATCGTGAGGCCGTAGATGCCTTGATGGAGGAAGCGAATAAGCAGCAGACTGCGATTCGAGTGATCAAAGCCATTGCGAAGGCGCCATGGATAGAAGGGGCGGAGCGTCCTTATGCGACGTGGTATGAGCCTTTTGATCAGCAGCAGATCATTGATGCTTGTGTGTACTTCGTGCTGTCGTTCCCAAGCGTGTGTGGATTTGCGAGTGCAGGGGATGTGCATTTATTTCCCAAAATCGTGGATGCCGTAGAGCGCTATGGGACGATGAACAAGGACGAAATGGAGCGGATCCTGAGCGGGATTAGTGGGTATACGAGTGTTTTTGGAGCGCCGACGTCGATCGCTTAATGTGTTTAATAGGAAGAGCCTTCACCCTGTTGGGTTGAAGGCTTTTTTGTGTCTTCCGCACGTATACGACACTTAAAGGAGGTGCCTTACGAATAGCTATTAGGTACGTTAGGAGGCATGGAACATGATTAAATTAAAGGCAATACCTCGACGCTTCTGGCAAGCTTGTGTTGGCATAGTCCTAGTCGTAAGTGTAGGAATGACGTTAATGAGCTATTTTTACATAAAAAGACTTGATGTATCTCTGTTGAATCAGCCGCTTCCAGAGGCATCCATCGTGCTCGATAGGAATGGCCAAATCGCTTCCCAGTTGTCTGCGTCAAAGATTAATGCTGTCCCTTTTAATGAAATCCCACAGGTGCTGGTAGATGCCATTGTTGCCGTGGAAGATAGACGGTTCTATGAGCATAAGGGCGTTGATGTGAAGTCTATTTTCCGCGCTGTTGCCCGCGATGTGCTGAAAGGGAGCTATTCTGAGGGCGCCAGTACGATTACGCAGCAGTTAGCTCGTAACCTTTTTCTTACTGCGGATAAAACGGTAGGTCGTAAATTGCGAGAAGCTGCTTATGCCATCAAAATAGAGACCAGTTACAGTAAGGATGACATTCTGGAAATGTATCTGAACAAGATCTATTTCGGGGAAGGCAGTTGGGGTGTGCAAGGGGCTGCTAAAACGTATTTTAATAAAAATGTGACAGACCTCAACCTGGCTGAAGCGGCGGTGCTGGCTGCATTACCTAAGGCGCCTAGCCATTATTCCCCTTTTCAGAATGAGGAACAGGCACTAGAACGAAGAAACACGGTCCTTAAACTGATGCAGAAGGAAGGCAAAATATCGCAACAGGATTACGAGAAAGCTGCAGCGTCAGCACTCGGAGCTGTGAAGACGGTCAATACGGATGAGGCTAAAGGGAGATATCGCGCTTATGTGGATGCCGTTATTGAGGAGGCTGTATCCCTCTATGGCTTTACGGAAGAACAACTGCTGACAGGCGGCTTGCGCATCACCACTGAGCTGGATCCTGCGGTTCAAAAAGCAGTCACAGATGTCTATAACGATGAGAGCTTATTTCCAAGCAGTAAGCCGGATCAGCTGATTCAAAGCGGGGCTGTTCTTGTCGATCAGCGAACAGGCGGCGTTAGGGCGCTGTCTGGTGGACGAGGTGAGGGCGTATTTCGAGGCTTCAGCCGTGCGACCCAGTTACGAAGACAGCCAGGATCGGCCTTCAAGCCCATCGCTGTCTATGGACCAGCACTGGAAAGAGGCTACAAGCCTTCATCGATGCTGTTTGATGGTCCACTCAATATCGGGGGCTATAAGCCTCAGGATTGGGACCACCAGTCGAGGGGGCAGGTATCGATGCAAGAGGCGATTACTTCTTCCTGGAATATACCAGCGGTCTGGCTTTTACATGAGATTGGGATCGATAATGGCTTGCAGTTTGCGAAGTCATTGGGGATAAGTCTACCAGCGCAAGACAGGCAGCTGGGGATCGCGCTGGGCGGGCTTTCGGAGGGCGTATCTCCGCTGCAGATGGCGCAGGCTTTTAGTGCTTTTGCAGCGAAAGGAGTTCTGAATCCCGCTCATCTGATCTCTAAGATTGAGACCAACGATGGACACCTTCTTGTTGAGGCGAAAGGGAAGGGGCTATCCGTGATGCGCGCTGAAACAGCGAATGCCATGACAGCTATGCTGCAGACGGCAGTTGCGCAGGGCACCGGGAAAAATGCGGCTATGAACCGTCCCGTAGCGGGGAAATCGGGGACGACACAGCTGCCAGCGACGAAGGAATTTGAGGGCATTGGCAGTGGTAGCGCCAAGGATGCTTGGTTCGTCGGCTACACGCCGGAGTTGACGGCTGCGGTATGGGTCGGATATGACCGCACGGACGCGACACATTATTTAACAACCTCAGGCGGGGCTGTGCCTGCCGTATTATTCCGTGAAATGTTGAGTCGTGCATTAGCTCAAACACCTGTTGTTCCTTTTGATATACCGATGAGTGTGGTAGATAAGCCGCAGAAGGAAGACCCAGGTGCACCGGCTTATGGGGACATATCTCCCGAGAACCCTGATAAGGATAAGGAGCCTAAGAAGCCAGCTGAACACGGTAAAGGACATGGTAAAGACAAGAACAGATAGAAAGAAGCCCTCGCTATCCATTAAGGATGACGAGGGCTTTGTTTTAACTTCTTAGTCACGTTTGTTGTCGTTCCCGTGCTTCTTCTCGTTTTTCTCATTCTCTTTGTTTCGATCTTCGTATTTATCTTTGCTTTTTTCTATAGTTTTATCTCTGTCCTTATTGAACTCTCTGTTATTATCCTTGTCACGGTCTTTGTCATTTTCTTTTTGAATTTCTTTTTGAATTTCTTTTTGATCATCTTTTTTGTCATCATCATTTTCATGATCTTTGGAATGCATGTTTAGATGAACATTCAACTTAGCAGCATCAAGGTTGTATTGTTTAGCGAGCTGCTGACCAAGTAATCTCTTTGCATCAGGGGAGCTTAAGTCAAGAGCACCAAGCAGGTTAGCGATCCAAGCCTGAGCTTGAGCGCCTGTCAGATGAATATTGCCGGCATGAGGAGATTGGACTCTTAGATCGCATTGAAACCCTTGCGCTCCCTTGGTCATCAGTTTAATATGCAGGTTGAAATGCTGTCCATCTACGCTTACATCCATATCCGTTAAGTCAGATTCCTTGCCTGTCGGAGTCGCCTTTGGCGTACTGTCCGCAGGTTTCGAAGGCGTAGTAGTTGGCCCAGCAGATGGACTAGGAGTTTCTTGGACAGGAGCAGGCAGCTCACTTGGCACCGGGGTTGGCGACGGTGCTGTTGATGGAGCAACCGCAGTTTCGGAAGTTCCCTTCACATAAGCGGCCTGCTTTTTGTTATTCAGAATGACTTCAATCTCATTCCCAGTCTTTAAATCACTGGGTTGAGCCTTCTGGTCATTAAGGTACACCCAGACGGATGAAGCTAAAGGAATGGTCTGATCACCAGCATCCGTATGTAAAGAAATCGTATCCGTCGTCAGGGCTGTCAGTTTGCCATGGATAGTTGTTGACGTTGTTGCGTTGGATGACGTTGAAGCATAAGCTGTCCAACCGCAGAGCATCAGGGTAGCTACTACAGCAGCTATAATTGTGAGTTTTATTTTTTTTTGCATCCTAAACACCTCCGCTAACAGCTTTCGAGGCGAAGGGAGGTTTTAGGACGGTACATGCAAATCTGCCTTGTAAATGGTTGAGCTGACTAGTCTGTGTCGGACTGCAGACGCTGCATGAATTCTTCAGCTGCACTGTAGCCTTGCTGGCGCAGATACCAGCTGTTGGCGGCGGCTTCAATCAGACCGGCCACATCGCGCCCAGGCTGTAACTGGATTTCAATATGTGGAATCGAAATATCCATATAGTCTGTGAAAGTGGGTTCCAGCTCCAGGTCATTGTTCAGAGCATGCTCTTGCCACTTCGTTAGCTCGATATCGAGCACGATGCGTGTTTCGTCCTGAAAAGCCTTGCGGCCATAGAGCCGTGAAACATTAATCAGTCCGACGCTGCGCAGCGCGAGGAATTCCTTCGTTTTGCCATTGTGGGTACCGAGTAATGTTTCAGGGCTAATCTTCTTCAGCACCACAATATCATCAGCGACAAGTCGGTGGCCTCTGCGGATCAGTGTGTGGGCTGTTTCGCTTTTGCCAACACCGGATTTCCCGCGCAGGAGGATGCCAATCCCTGAAACATTGACGCAAACACCGTGGACGGCGATCTCCTGTGCCAGCGATTTACTCAAATATAAATCGACTAAGTCCTGAAATTTACTTGTTGCGGCACTGGTACGGAGAAGGGGGATTTTCTCTTCTTCGCAGTATTTGGTTAAGTATTTCAAGCCTTCTTGGTTTCTCGTTACGACGAAACAAGGCGGATGGTATTTGACAATATTACCGATGTGCAAATTTCTTTCATTTTCGCTGAGCTTATGCAAGTAAGTGATTTCTTTGCGACCTAATAGCTGTACATGTGCTTGTGGGAAATATTCAAAATAGCCGACAAATTCCAGCCCCGGGCGGTGTGCCTTGGTTTTGGTGATAGGGCGATGGAGCTCCGTATGGCCAGCGAGAATTTCGAGCGAAAAGCGATCAACTAAGTCCTTCACAGTAACAGGCTTCAAACGGGAGATCCTCCTTCGAGTTGTGCATACATATGTGTGAATAGTAATTTACATTGCTATCTCTACTAGATTCTCTTAATGGTATTAACAATCCTGCAATGAAAGCGCTTGAACCCAGTGTAAATAGCATTTCATAGCTTTTCATTGCTTTTGCAAGTTAAGTTGGTATGATTAGAGGAAAAGTAGTAGGGGGATTAAATGAATATGGAAGCTACGTACAAAAACTGTCAGAGCTGTGGAATGCCTCTCGCTCGTGATGAGCAAGGCGGAGGTACCGAGAAATCTGGTATTAAGAGTAAAATGTATTGCAGCCATTGCTATCAAGACGGAGCATTTACGTCACCGGATTTAACGGCAGAGCAAATGAAGGAAATAGTGAAGTCGAAGCTGGTAGAGTTTGGTTTTCCAAAGTTTCTCACGGGTCTATTCACCAGAAATATTCCGAAACTAAAGAGGTGGTCGTCCCGTGAGTAAGAAAAATAATGTGCAATCATTTGCAGCGATGAAAGAATGGCTTGCGATTCCGGAAACATTTCGCACGCGTCTGTTATCGAATGTTTATTGCGTAAAATGTAAGGGTGAAACGACGATCATCGACTATTCGGTGAATCTGGAGAAAATCGGTATCGTACTAGACGGCATTTGTAAAACCTGTCAACAGAAGGTTGAACGAGTTATAGAGAGAGAATAAAACACAAATAACGCTCTGTACCGTGATGGTGCAGAGCGTTTTCAAATGATTACTTTACTCATCCACCTCTCTGTATGTAAAAGCAGCTATCTGTGAAAGCCGCATTTTTTGGCAAGTGTTGGCCATGTAGAGAGGAACATGCTTTCCCACCTGTCTTCAGGTAATACGAGGATCCATTTCGCAATTTGATCCAAGCCCATTTCGTAAAGCGTGTGAAGCACTTCTTCTTTTGCAGATCCGGTTTTTAATGCTAACATCTCAAAACCACCTCAATCGAATGTATTCAAACAATTATGTATATGCGAATTTTTGAAAATATGTGACGGTTATTTTCAAAATGCTTTCATAAGGAAAGGAAACATCATTTTTTTGCACCATTTAGTCAAAATCGGTTTACATTTTTCTTTAGGCTTGTATAAGAAAACGGGAGGAGGATCATGGTATGGTTCAAATAAGAATGGAGCAAAGTCGGGACTACGAAGAGGTGTTTCAGCTGAATTATTTGGCATTTGGGAACAGAGAAGATGAGTCCAAATTGATCGAAAGAATTCGGAGTTCAGCTGGCTTCATACCGGAATTGTCGCTAGTCGCTGAAGAGAACGGGCACATTGTTGGGCACGTTCTATTGAGTAAAGCTGAGGTTGTTGATGGGGAGAACAAACAGGAAGTCATTGTGCTCGCGCCTATTGCAGTATTGCCAAGTCATCAAAAGCAGCACATCGGAAGCAAGCTGATTCGCGCAGGGCTGCAGCGTTGTGAGGCATGGGGGTATGCCTATGTATTCTTAATTGGACATCCCTCGTACTATCCCAAATTCGGATTTAAGCCAGCAGGAACGCGCGGGTTTGAGCTGAAGCAGTTTCAGGTGCCTGATGATGTATTTATGGTGTGTGAATTAAAAGAAGAGGATGGAGTTCTACCGTTGAAAGGTGAGTTGGTGTATCCTGAAGCATTCTTTTAATGTGGTTAATGAAATCGCTCGAAGAACGAGAACAGATGCCAAAAAGTATCCATGGTGGAATCACCAAGGATACTTTTTTTTGCATGTGAGGATGAGTGCATCAGGTTCATTTTAACTGGCTGCGTATGCTCGGATCGATGGTCTGGAGCACCTGAGCAAGCTGCTCGTCGGAAATGGTCTCTCGTCCGTAGCGTACCCGATTATAGGCAGTAGTAAGCGCGTGAACGGAAGCTTCTGAGAGTTGTGTTTGATGTGTGAGCTCCCTGCCTGTTTCGTTGGGTGTTAAGGATCTCTTAAAGGTGTAGCCGCTCTTGCTAGCCTGCCCAATCAATAATCGGTAAAGGTAGCGGATCCGCTCCTGATTGTTCGGTAGTTGTGACCAGGAGGGCTCGCGAGCGGACGCAGGCCACAGTGTAGAGCTTGCTTTTCGCCACCAAAGATTAGGAAGCTCCCTCCAGTTGAGAAGGGCTTCTTTCTCATCTGTGAAGCCTACCGTTACATCACCTTGTTCGCGTCGTAACGATCGCTTCCAAAAGCGCCGAATGAACGCGAGCAGGGCTGGTGCAAGCTTCATCAGGAGCAAATAGAGGCAGCATAGAACTAGTGCAATCACAAGGACATAGCCCACAATTTGCACAATAATCTGCATGAGAATGCCAAACCAGCCTGGTTCATGAGGATCAGCTGGCGGGAGCGCCATAGGCGGCGGCGCCGAACTGGCTTCAGGGGCATCAGGCGGTGCTTCAGATGTCATCAATCCCAGTAACCAAGCCATGATTCCATGCAGAAGGCGAAGAAAGCCTTGCTTCACTTGCTGAAAGTAAGCGACAGCAGCGATAACGGCAATAAAGACGACCAACCAAATACGACTGTAGCGTTTCACGGTTTGAGACAGCGATGAGGCGGCGGCACGATCATTACCTGCTAAAGTAGCGATAAGGAGCTGAGCGCGATTCGTCACAAAGAAGAAGAGGATCAGGGTACCGAATCCGAGCCCGTTTAAAGCTATTTTGTACGGATGCATAAGATCAGTACGAGTCATAATTGGCACACCAATAAAGTACATCACCCCAGAAATTACGAAAATCCCAGGTGGATAAAGGGAGAGCCACCCGTCTTTGGTGTACCGTATACCCCTATAGACGAGCAAAGCTCCGATTGCCGCACATAAAGCAACGTGCAAAGGAGACAGTTGAAGTAGATAGGATACACCATAACCTGCGGCTACACAGACAAGGAACTCATAACCTTTGCGAGATAGCCATTTGAACTGTCCGAAATAGGCACCGATCACGAAGCAGAGCAGCAGCTGTATACAAGTTAGTCCAAGCATACTGTCAAATACATAGACTTGAGCTAATGTGATTAGCGGGGCAAAGATTACTAACTCGACGATACCGAATAAGAGTGCAAGTCCGACTATGCGTAGGAAGTAATATAAACGATTTGGCCGAGACATTGTTTGGTTAAGCAAGGGCTTGAGCGTCAGATGGAGCCACCTCCTTATCACTGATGACGTCCAGAAGGTTATGCTGCAAAGGAACAATGAAGACGGAATGTCCTAAAGCTTCTAGTCGTTCGATGCTGCGAGCCATCCCCTCGGAGACGAAGGCCGTCAGCAGGATGATGTCTAGAGCCTCGCCTTCCACGTCGATACCGTAATCGAGAAAGTCCTCACAGGAGCGGGCACAAGAGATCGCGAGCTTCGCCATAGTTTGAAAAAGATGCTCTAACTGCGACCAGCCGCCTTCCGGAGCGCAGTAAACAGGAGCCCCCGGCTCATTCAGCAGCCAACCGTTATAACCAAAACCAACCGGAACCCCTCGACTGACCGCATGCTCGGCTAAAGTGGCTGCGTAGGAGAGCGCTTTTTCGACGAGTTCAGGGTCCGTGACGGCATCCCACATCGTTGGGGTCACTTGGCTATTAACAACAATAAGTAAGCGGGGATCGGCCGTGAACTCCCTGTTGTAGACCTGAAGCCGCTGGCTGCGCGCCGTTGCTTTCCAATGAATGCTGTTCATCGTATCGCCATAGCGGTATTCTCTAGCACCCGAAACAAGAAACGGATCCGGCATAATCCAGCGCTGAACCGTCACGTCGCCTTGCCACCGGCTAGAAAGGAGCGGAATATCATCGCGATTCACCAGACGCGGGTACACCAGCAACTCGACATGCATGGAATGCGTGGTAGAGGCCGCTTGTAAACCTACGAAATCACCCATGGTAGCCGCAATGGTCTCCAGCTTATACCAACCGCGTTTGGCCGCATGCACGCCGTGACGCCGTACGATACGGGTATAGGGCATGAGGCTGAACAGGCTGCGATGATTTTGAAAAAGGGAGCCGCTGCTCACTTCCAGATTATTCATTTGGTTGAAGCGAAGCCCCGCATGAATCGTTGATTCCAGGCGCAGCCAAGGTATGGGGGCGAGCTTACGGTTTACGATCGTTTCGATCATGAGAATATCATCGCCGACATGGCAATGGGCCGTATTAAAGGCTCGTTCAATTCGAAGTCCGCGAAACCCCCAGCGGGCAAAGAACTGAAACTGGAGGAAGAACAGCAGGGCGGCGATGATTACAATCCAGCTTATGCTCATCGTTAACCCAGCTTCACTTCCGTAGGAACGGGGGTAGCGGCAAGTATGTTAGTCAGCAGCGCAAGCACTTGCTGATCCTGCCCACGCGAGCGTGGGCGCAGCAGTATGCGATGCGCCCAGACAGGCGCCACCAGCGCCTTGACGTCGTCCGGCAGCACGTAATCGCGGCCGCGCAGCGCCGCGTACACCTGCGCCGCCTTCATCAAGGCGCGAACCGCGCGCGGGCTGACGCCGAGCGCCGAGTCCGCATGCGTGCGCGTCGCTTCCGCGAGCTGCACGATGTAGCGCAGCAGGTCGTCGCTGACGCGCACCTGCGTGAACAGCAGCTGCGCTTCGAGCAGCTCCGCGCGGCTCACGACCGGCAGCAGCTGATCCAGCGGATCCTGCTGCTGGTAGCGCTGCAAGATCAAGATCTGCTCGGCTGCCGTCGGATAGCCGAGCGACAGCTTCATCAGGAAGCGGTCGAGCTGCGCTTCCGGCAGGGGAAAGGTCCCCTGATTCTCGACAGGGTTCTGCGTGGCGATGACGAGGAACGGCGCTTCCAGCTTGCGCGTTTCCCCGTCGATGCTGACCTGGCGCTCCTCCATGCTCTCCAGCAAGCTGGACTGCGTGCGCGGCGTCGCGCGATTAATCTCATCGGCGAGCACGATGTGCGCGAAGAGCGGGCCTGGGCGGAATTCGAATTCGCCCAGCTTCTGGTTGAAGAAATTGATGCCGCTTACATCGGATGGCAGCAGATCGGGCGTGAACTGGATCCGCTTCATGGTGCCATCGAGGGAGCGGGCTAGCGCTTTGGCCAACTGGGTTTTGCCGGTGCCGGGTACATCTTCAAGCAGCACGTGTCCAGAGGCGATCAGCGCGATGACCAAGAGTTCGACGGTGTCGTCTTTGCCTATAATAACGTGACTAACGTTTTCTTTGATGAGGGAAGCGATACGTCCAATGGGTGCGATATTCAAAATGGTTAACCTCCTAAATAATGAATGATGCGAATGAGTGCGATTGACGATGGTAAACATGCATAGCGCTAATGAGATCATGTAGAGGCTGTAAGTTTGCTTAAGGGGAACGTTGTTCCGCTATTTCGCCAACCTTGCTATTTTTTAGCGTTTGAAGGGAACGTAGATCCGCTATTCCAGGGGAAAAGAGCACCAAACCTCCAATTTCGCTTATATAGCTTAACCTTGTTCCCTTAGGACACGAAAATAGGCTATTTAGAGAAAATAGCGCACTGAGGTTCCCTTTCGTTGTCGGTGTGGGTGGTTTGGGTATGTGGTTTCCCATTCGGTTGCCATGGCTGGTTTAGGCATGTGGGCTCTTGGTTCCTCGGGGGGTGTCAAGATTTACATATGTTCTCCCCCAATTTTAACATCCCTTAGGGGATTTTTACCAATGTTTCCTCGGACAGCTATGGAATCCATTTGTATTCTTACTCGGACCACACTCGATGCTATTTGCATCTTCCTTCGAGTAGCGATCGATTTCTATTTGTATATTCGAGGGGCAGTGAGTACAATGATGGTGATAATGAGAAAATGCTACGAGAGATACTTCTAAATTGGGGAGTCCTAGGAGGTCAGGCATGTACAAGCTTTTGTTAGTGGATGATGAAGAGGATGTGCGCGAAGGCGTCGTCCGTGAAATAAATTGGGAAGCGATTGGCTTTGAAGTCGTCGACAAGGCGGAGAATGGGAAAGAAGCGTTGGAAATGGTCGAACGTCTGCAGCCAGATGTGGTTGTGACGGACATTCAGATGCCTTTCATGAATGGCTTGCAGCTGGCTGAAGCAATTAGAGAGCGCTTTCCCACGATTAAGCTCATCATTCTAACAGGGCATGATGAGTTTGAGTACGCCCAGCGAGCGATAAAGCTGCATATTGATGAATATGTGCTGAAGCCTTTTTCCGCGCAGGAGATAGTGAATGCCTTGCTGAAGGTGAAGGCCCAGGTGCAAGAGGAGGTTGCGCATCGCGAGGATGTGCAGCTGCTCAAGGAGCATTACCGCAAGAGCATGCCAGTGCTCAAGGAGAATTTCTTAGCGACATTAATGAATCGCAAGCTCCCGCGGGACGAGGTGTTTGAGAAGGCAGCGAACTATGGGATTGAGCTTAGCGGAAATAGCTATGTGGTGGCCGTTTTGAGCATCGATGGGATCGTTATTTCGGAAGAGGATTCGGAGAATCGAGAAGAGATCTCGAAGTCGCTGTCACTGAAATATTCCGAGGATCAGGCGTTGAAATATTTTGCCCTCTTAAATATTACCGAGGAAATAGCCAATAAGCGCGGGCTTGGCCTTGTTTTTATGCATAATGATCAGGTTGTGTTGTTAGCGGCGAGTGAGAATAGAGACAAGGAAGCGGCGCTGCAAGAAACGATGCGGGTGTTGGAAGAAATTCGGCAGAGTGTGGAAAAATATTTGAAATTCACCCTGACAGTTGGGGTCGGAAGTGTGATGAAGGATGTCACAAAGATCAGCTATTCGTATGAAGATGCGGTACTTTCCCTCGATTACAGGCTCATTCTGGGCAGCAATCGGATGATTTATATTGATGATGTGGAGAAGCGCAGCGTTGACAAAATTCGGTTCGATGATGTGAAAGAACACACGTTGACGCGTTGTATCAAAGTAGGCACGATGCAAGAGATCCGAGAGACGATTGATGAGCTGTTTCAGGGCATTGAGGCTGGCGTGTCGGTCAAGGATTATCAGATTTATTTGCTAGAAATTCTTACTTGCATTCTGAAAGCAGCGAAGGACTCAAACCTGAATGTCGACGAGGTATTTGGCGAGAGTTTTATTCCTTTTACCGAGATTAATAAGTTCACCTCCTTGGAGGAAGCGAAGCATTGGTTGGCCGAGCTGTGTGCGAGCATGATGAATCATATTGCAACGGATCGTCAATATACGTACAAAAACCTCGTGGATCTAGCGAAGGATTACACGAAAAGCCATTTTCATGAGGGCGATATCAACATCAATAAGGTGTGCGGACATCTGCATATCAGTGCGGGGTATTTCAGCTCTATTTTCAAAAAAGAAACGAAAATGACCTTCGTTAACTATCTGAATCAGATTCGGATGGAGGCAGCGAAAGAGCTGTTGCGTTCTACGGACATGAAAGCGCTGGAAATAGCGGAGAAGGTGGGCTATGCGGATGCGAATTATTTCAGTTTCTCGTTCCGCAAAAATGTTGGTGTTTCCCCGAAGGAGTATCGCAATAACAGCGCCAAAGGGCTGTAGCAACTAGAAAGGGGAGAATCGCTTTGAAACGCAGAGTGAGTGCGCTGCTAAGGGCTTTATATAACGTTATACTTGACACGATGCGGGTTAAAAGTATTCAGTTTACGATTACATTGTCATTTATCCTTATTACCGTGACGGTTATGCTCGTCGTGTCCTTGGTGCTCTATAACAAGTTCTCCAAAACGGCAGAAGAGAGCGCCTTTCTAAACACAGCACAGGTCATTGAGCAGGTGCAATTCAACTTGGAGCAGTATATCAAGGGGATGTCGGATACGTTTGAGGTCGTGGATGCCAAAATTGCAAGGAGCCGCGGCATCCCGTCGGACAAGCTGCTTGAACAGCTAGACACCATCGCGAGTACGCGTGAGGATATTGTGTCTATTCATCTTTTTACCGCGGATGGCGGATTAGTCACGGGTGTGCCATCGACAGAGATGCGCAAAAATACACGGCTGCTCGAGCAGCCGTGGTTTAGGTCTGCCCTGGATAACCCTAACCATCTTACGTTTTCCTTGCCGCATATCCAGAACCTATTCAAAGATCCCTACAAGTGGGTGGTTTCCATGAGTAAGGGGGTCACGATCGAGCAGAATGGGAACATGGTGGATGCGGTTATTTTGGTGGATATTAATTTCAAAACGCTGGACGATGTGTTCCGCACGGTTTCGCTGGGGAAGAAGGGGTATGTTTATATCATCGACGATTCGGCTGGCAGCATTGTGTATCATCCACAGCAGCAGCTTATATACATTGGTCTGAAATATGAAAATGTGGAGCAGGCGCTCAAATTTTCGTATGGCCGCTATATGGATGTGAGCGAGGGAGAGTCGCGCTTGAATGTTGTGCGGACAGTCAACAATATCGGCTGGAAAATTATCGGGGTCTCCTATATGGATGAAATGGTGACGACCCGTAAGGAAATCTCAACGTTCATGATTTGGCTGCTCGTGATCGTTTTGCTCTTTATTTTGTTGATTTCCTCCTTCATGTCCGCACGTATTTCGCAGCCTATTAAACGACTGAAGAAGTCGATGGAAATGGTGGAGAAAGGACATTTTGATACCTATATACATGTTCGTGGTGCGGATGAGGTAGAACAGTTGTCGCGGCGATTTAATCTGATGGTTTCCAGGGTACGGGAGCTCATGGATCAGAGTATCGAGGAGCAGGAGATTAAGCGAAAGAACGAGCTGGAGGTTCTGCAATCGCAGATTAATCCGCATTTTTTATACAATACACTCAATTCGGTCGTTCGTATGGTTGGCAACGGGAGGAATGAAGAGGTTGTAACAACGATCACGTCTCTGTCTAAGTTTTTCCGGATATCGCTAAGCAAAGGAAAGAATATTATTACGATCGGGGAAGAGATCGAGCATATTCGCAACTATTTGATCATCCAGAAAATGCGCTATAAGGACAAGTTTGAATACGAGATCCGGGTTCCTGAAGAGGTGCTTCCCTACAAAACGCTCAAGCTGATTCTTCAGCCTTTTGTGGAAAATGCGCTCTATCACGGGATTGAGTATATGGTGGACGAAGGGCTCATAGAGCTATCGGTCACGATGGAGAAGGGGAAGATTCTGTTCGAGATTCGAGACAACGGGGTCGGGATGTCGGAGGAAACGCTCAAGAACATTATTTCTGGTCAGGTGAAGAGTGACAAAGGCTCGGGTGTCGGATTGCGAAATGTGCATGAGCGGATACAGTTATATTTTGGCATGGACTACGGGGTACAAGTTAGCAGTGAGCTCGAGGAGGGAACGATCGTCAAGATTACGATTCCAGCCATTCTAGATGAGGAAGGGGGATAGGGCGATGAGATTGAAACCAATGATGATTGCTGTCCTCGTCGCTTTACTGTCGATGTCCTCGTGTACAGAGCGTGATGAAACGATGCCTACGGAGCAGAAGAAGCACCTGGAGGTTATTCTTCGTAGTCAAGAAGGCGACTATTGGAAAACAGTGAAGATGGGAGCAGAGGTTGCGGCGAAGGAATTTGATGTTGCCTTGGATTTCAGAGCACCAGGTGATGAGGCTGATGTAAAAGGGCAGATTGCCCTTATGGAGCAGTCCATTTCGAGCAGTCCGGATGCGATTGTCCTGGCGGCCAATGATTATAAAGAGCTGTCATCGGTTGTTGATGAAGCGGATAAAGCAAACATTCCAGTCATTACGATCGACTCTGAGGTCGAGACGAAGAACGTGCAGAGCTTTATTGGCGCGAATAACTACGAAGCGGGTCAATTAGCAGGGAAACAACTGATTAAACTGATCGGTAAGAGCGGACAGATTGCGATCGTGAGCTTTAAACAAGGGGAGCGAAATACGGAACTGCGGGAAAAGGGACTGCTGGACGAAATTTCAAAATATCCCGAGGTACAGGTGATCGATAAGGTGTACAGCTTGACGGATCGGGAGCTGGCTGCCCAACTAACGTATACCGTTATCGACAACCATCCACAGCTGGATGGGATTGTAGCTTTGAATGAAATTTCATCAAGCGGCGTGGCTAGCGCGGTTCAGAGTCGGAATTTGCAGGAGAAAGTGAAAATCATCACCTTTGACAGTACCTCTGAAGAGCTGGAGCTGCTGCAAGAGGGGATTATTCAAGCGACAATCATTCAAAATCCGTTTAGCATCGGCTATTTGGGGGTCAAAAGTGCTGTCGAAGCGGTCGATGGTAAACACGTGCCAAAGCGTGTGGAAACAGGGATTAAGGCGATTGATCTGAGTAATATGTTCTGGTCGGACAATCAAAAACTGCTATTTCCATTTGTTAAGTGATAGAAAAGTGATGAGAATTTCGATAGAAGACATGAGGATATTGCATTTGTTTATGTTCTTTGAACCATTATAGTAAGGAATGTAAACAAACAACATACCTTTTAGGGAGGGTCTTACATTGAAAAAATTACTTACACTTGCCGTAGCAGGCGCATTGGTCGCAACCGTAGCAGGTTGTGGAAATAAAACAGAAACTCCAGCAGCATCAACAGCTCCAGCAGCTTCCACAGGTGCAGCAGCAACTACAGCACCAGCAGCTGGTAAAAAACCAACAATCGGTGTTGCCATCTATAAATTTGACGATACGTTCATGTCTGGTGTTCGTGCAGCGATCACAGATAGCGCGAAAGATAAAGCTACTGTTGATATCGTAGACAGCCAAAACTCACAACCAACACAAAACGATAAAGTTGACCTTTTCATCACGAAAAAAGTAAATGCACTAGCGATCAACGCGGTTGACCGTACAGCTGCTGGCGTTATCATCGATAAAGCAAAAACAGCTAACATTCCAGTTGTCTTCTTGAACCGTGAGCCACTTGCTGATGACATGAAGAAATGGGACAAAGTTTACTACGTAGGCGCTAAAGCTGAGCAATCCGGTACAATGGAAGGCCAACTGTTGGTTGACTACTTCAAAGCTCACCCAGAAGCTGACAAAAACAAAGACGGAAAAATCCAATACGTAATGCTTAAAGGCGAGCCAGGACACCAAGATGCTGAGCTTCGTACGAAATTCTCCATCCAAGCGATTACAGATGCTGGTTTAGGTGTAGAAAAAGTAGCAGAAGATACAGCTATGTGGGACCGCGTTAAAGGTCAAGAGAAAATGGCAGCATTCCTAGCTTCCAGCGAAAGCAAAATCGAAGCTGTTCTTGCGAACAACGATGATATGGCGCTTGGTGCGATCGAAGCTTTGAAAGCAAAAGGCTATTTCAAAGATAACAAATTCCTTCCAGTTGTTGGTGTAGATGCAACAGCTCCAGCACTACAAGCACTTACGGATGGAACGCTTCTTGGAACAGTTCTAAACGATGCGAAAAACCAAGGTGCAGCAACGACAAGCGTAGCAGCAGCTCTTGCTAACGGTCTAGTACCAAGCAAAGAAACAACTGGCTATGATGTAACGGATGGTAAATATGTTTGGATTTCCTACAAAAAAATCACAAAAGCTAACATGAACGAAGCGAAGTAATTGTGAGAACGGGCAAGAGAGGCGATATGTGAATCACAATCGCGCTTTTGCCTTCCTTTTTTGGAAATATAAGAATAAGAAACCCGTGCCAAGATAAAGAGAAATAAGCTTCGAATAAAGGCTTCACTTTGTGGGGATTATCGTGAGCTGTAGGGGGAGTTACCATGACTGTACATGACTATTTATTGGAAATGAATCAAATCTCCAAAGAGTTCCCCGGCGTGAAGGCGCTGGATAACGTCACCCTCAAAGTTCGCCCAGGAAGCGTACATGCGCTGATGGGAGAGAATGGAGCAGGAAAATCGACGCTGATGAAATGCCTGTTTGGTATTTATAAGCCCGATGGTGGAGAAATCAAGCTTAACGGAGAAGTAGCTTCGATTACGAACTCCAAAGATGCATTAGCGAATGGCATTTCCATGATTCATCAGGAGCTTCACCCTGTTCCTCATCGCAACGTGATGGAGAACATTTGGTTAGGCAGATTTCCGCTAAAGGGTATCGGACCTTTGAAATTAGTGGATCACAAGAAAATGCGTACAGATACTGAGAGTTTGTTCAAACAACTCCAAATGGACATTAAACCGGATACTTTGGTAGGTACCTTGTCGGTATCCAAAGTGCAATCCATTGAAATTGCCAAGGCTGTTTCTTTCAATTCGAAAGTTATTGTTATGGATGAGCCGACTTCATCGCTTACGGGTAATGAAGTTGAGCAGTTGTTTCGCATCATTCGCGATCTGAAGAGCCGCGGTGTTTCGATCATCTATATTTCACATAAAATGGAAGAGATTTTGGAAATTTCGGATGAAGTAACGATTATGCGTGATGGTACCAAGATTGGTACATGGGCCTCTTCCGAGCTTACCACAGATATGATCATCTCGAAGATGGTTGGACGTGATTTGAAAGAGCGTTTCCCTGAGCGCAGCAATGTACCTGAAGGTGTATTGATGAAGGTTGAGGACCTGACTTCGGTCGTTCCGAAATCGTTCAAGAATGTATCTTTTGAGCTGAAAAAGGGTGAAATTCTAGGTGTTGGCGGTCTTGTCGGCGCGCAGCGGACGGAATTGATTGAATCCTTATTCGGGATGAGAGGTATCGCTTCAGGAAGCATCTCTATTCACGGGAAGCCTGTGAAGCTGAAGTCACCGATGGATGCGATTAAGCAGAAGATTGCTTTGCTGACGGAAGAGCGCCGTGTAACGGGGATTTTCCCGGTGCTATCGGTTTTGGAGAATACGGTCATCGCCAATCTGGGACGATACATGAATCCATTTGGCTTCATTCAAGAAGCGAAGCGTAAAGAAGAAGTCAAACAAAGTATTGAAATGCTGCGCGTGAAAACGCCGAATATGCATGCCCTCATTAAGAACTTGTCCGGTGGTAACCAACAAAAGGTTTTGCTGGCTAGATGGCTGTTAACAGAGCCTGATGTACTCCTTCTCGATGAACCGACTCGGGGAATTGACGTAGGAGCGAAATTTGAGATTTACTCCATCATTGCTGACCTTGCGAAGCAAGGGAAAAGTATTATCATGATCTCTTCTGAAATGCCCGAGCTTCTTGGGATGTCAGACCGAATTATGGTTATGTGTGAGGGACGTCTTACGGGCATTGTAGAAGGAAATAAAGCAACAGAAGAAGAGATTATGCGCCTTGCTGCACAGCATATGGCATAATGGAGGGGGCCAAGAACCATGACTACCAAAACAGAAACATTAAAATCCAGAGACCTTAGCGGGTTCATTACCAAATATGCCATCTACATCGTACTAGTTGTTCTAGTCATTGGGATCGCGATCTATGATCCACGCTTTTTATCCGTAAGTATCCTGCGTGATATCTTATTGCAGTCTTCCACACGTGTCATTATCGCGTTGGGCGCAGCGTTCATTCTTATCACCGGCGGAACGGATTTGTCCGCAGGGCGGATCGTTGGTTTATCGGCGGTTATCTCCGCATCTATGCTCCAAACAGAGGAGTATGGTAGAAGATTTTTCCCTGACTTACCGCAATTGCCAATGTTTATTCCGATTTTGATTGCTGTTGTAGCCGGTTTATTAGTGGGGTTAATTAATGGGATTGTCGTCGCTAAGTTTCGAGTCCCGCCATTTATCGCTACCTTAGGTACGATGGTTGCCGTGTATGGTGCGAACTCCTTGTACTTCGATATGAAACCGAACCAATCCCAACCTATCGGTGGTTTGAGACCGGACTTTGGCAACCTGGGAACTGGAGCAATTGGGTCAAGCTCAACTTACTCCATTCCTTATATCGTCATCTTCGCGATTGTCGTTTCCATTATTGTTTGGATCGTATTTAATAAAACAAAGCTTGGTAAATATATGTACGCAATTGGCGGCAACATTCACGCCGCTGTCGTTTCTGGTATTAACGTAAATCGTTACTTGATCTATATCTATGCAATTGCGGGTGCGCTTTATGGACTTGCAGGGGTATTGGAAGCAGCAAGAACGGGTGGAGCAACGAATAACTACGGAAACATGTACGAGCTTGATGCGATCGCAGCTTGCGTCGTCGGTGGCGTATCGACTTCCGGTGGTATCGGAACGGTTCCGGGTGTTCTTGCAGGGGTATTGATTTTCAGCGTTATCAACTACGGTTTGACGTTTATCGGAATTAGCCCATACTGGCAGTTGATTATCAAAGGTGTCATCATCGTTGCCGCGGTAGCGTTTGATATGCGGAAATATATGAATTCGAAGTAAGCTTAAGAGGCTGTCGACATTATCGGCAGCCTTTTATAATCGAATATGATGTAAGCGTTTACCTATAGAGCGGGAGGTCTACCTTTGATCACAAATCACGATAGGCATGACTGGAAGAAGCGGCTTTTATTTATTTCATTACAAACGAAACTGGTGGGGGCATTTGTTCTCGTCTCTTTACTCGTTGGGATCACTAGCGGACTGTCTTATATGTATATTAAAAAAGTGGACAACTCCTATACGAAGTTACTCGATACGAATGTGAGGCTGCTTCAGGATGTTGCCGAAATCAAAGAAAAAACACAGATGCAGACGAGTTTATTGTTTGGTTATGTGCTGGATCCGACGAAAGACAGGGAAAAACGTTTGACGGATATGAATACGACGCTTTCCTCGATCATTACCAAAATGAAAGATAAGGATGGGAACGAGGAGGAGCAATACGCAGTCGGGGCTATGCTGGAGGCGAACCAAACTTTTGCTAGGCTCGTTCAAAAAGTGGTTGCTTACGGAGAAAAAGGAGATACCTCCTTAGCAAAGGCGGAAGCCATGCAGTGGGCGATCCCAACGACGGAAACCTTGACGCAGGCGGCGGCTAAAATTGAAGAGCTTGAGGCGGTCATCCAGGCGGATGCTTCTGCTCAGAACCATACGACCGTTGTGTCGACGATCACGACGTTGATTTGGGTGAGCTGCGGCGCATTGCTTTTCGCGTTAGCTTTGGGAATCTTCGTGTCGCGCTCGATCGTTAAACCTGTGCGAACCATGGTGAAAGCGGCAGAGCGAATTGCGAATTGCGACCTATCGGTAGGCGATATTGGGGTGAAAAGCCGCGACGAGCTGCGTGATCTGGCTAATGCGTTCAATCAGATGAAAGGCAACCTGCAAGGCTTGATTCGTCAAGTTGGCAGCAGCGCGGAGCAGGTAGCTTCGGCTTCGGAAGAGCTTAGTGCGAATTCCAATCAGGTTAGTGAGTTATCGGAACGGATCACAGGCACGATTCAGGTGATCTCGCAAGGCACGAACGCGCAGGTGAGCAGTGTACATCAAGGCGTTTCGATCATGGAAGAAATGTCAGCAGCGGTCACGCAAATTGCGAGTGTGACACAGACGGCGAATAAGCAGTCTTTGTTTGCGCAGCAGGAGGCGGGAGAAGGTACTGCGGCGATTGAAACGGCCATGGTGCAAATGAAAGCCATCCATCAGAAGATGAATGAACTTGCAGAATCCGTACATCGGCTAAGCGGCCGTTCGGAGAAAATCGTCAATGCGAATGCGATGATCGCTGGTATTGCGCGGCAGACGAATATGCTGGCGCTCAATGCTTCGATTGAAGCGGCACGCGCAGGCGCTGCAGGCAAAGGGTTTGCCGTGGTTGCCGAGGAAGTCCGCAAGCTATCCATGCAGACCGGCGCAGCGGCGGAAGAAGTGGCTTCTCTCGTGACGAGTATCCAAGAGGAAACGAGGGGCGTTATACGATCCACCGAGGCGGGCAGCCGTGAGGTGGAGACGGGGCTTGAGGTTGTCGGCGAAGCGGGAGCGACGTTCCGCCGCATTCGTTCTGCGATGGACGAGGTCGCGCGGCAGATCGAGGAAGTGGCGGGCTGCTCGGAGGCGATCTCCGAGAAGACGCTCGTTGCCGTTGGCGTAATTCGCGCTATCGACGAGGTCGCGGGGCAGACCGCTGCGGGTGCGAAGAACGTCTCCGCCAACATCGAGGGACAATACGCGAGCATGGAGGAGATCGTGTCCTCCGCGACGGTGCTGAGCAGCATGGCTGCGGAGCTGCAGGGGTTGATTGGGAGGTTTCGGGTGTGAAAACAACTACCCATATTTTTACATATATAGTATAATCGAAATAATCAAATGGCGGTGAAGAACACCCCTGATTGGTAAGCGTAGTTTATACGCCTGCCAGTCAGGGGTTTTTGCATTCATCTGCCTTCACAAGGAGGAAGTGGAAGGATGAAGCATGTGTTGCTGTATGAAACACCTGAGGAGTTTGCTTGTATGATGATTAGACATTTAGAAGAGAGTTTAGGCCTGCGAATCCAGATGAAGGATCACGAGAATGATCCGCTTTTATTGAGAATTATAATGGAAGCAGGTGAGGAAACGGAAGTAAGTCTTCACAGTGTATTTCAAACCTATCATAATTCAGGAGATATAAATCCTGCGATCGCTTATTTGAATGGCATTATAAGTGCTACGGCGTATTGCCAAAAGCAAGAGGAAGTCATGGAGCTTGATTCTTCGTATATTTATCCAGTACTACGGGATGCACGCTATGTAGAAGAAGCAGGGAAAGGATTACACATGATCGTAGATGAGATTATTCCAGGTATGCGTGTTCTTTTTCTTGAGATCAAGACGGAGAATAACAAAATTGTGACTAGGAGTTTATTAGAAGCGAATCCCGTGTTAACGGAGGAGAAGGTCAAAAGAATCGGATACCGAAATCTAAGGTCGGAGGGTTGGACAAAGCCAAGGTTAGTGCTGGTAAGCCCAGCTAGGAAGACCTGTACGGTTGATGTGTTTATAGACAATCCTTTTCCCTTCGAATGCCAATTTCTGAATCAGGGTTGGATAAAGGAATATATGCCGGAGAATTTTCTAATTGCCTTTACGAATCGTAAACAGACGCTTGTCATGCGTTCAACTGAGGCGATCGATTCGGAGGCTACTGCCATCAAATTGGCGAAGAAAGCAAAGTTTATGGATGTTGTTCGCAGAAGCTATTTGGTGATGCCTAAGCCAGTATCTGACCACATTTACTGGGTACAGAAGGGAAAGTTTCACTTGCTGAATATTGCGTAGCTGGGGGCCTGAATTACCTGTGAGGGTTGTTCCCTGTGAATTTCTATATGATATAATTAAGGTACGGATATTAGTAGGAGGTGATGAGATGCGTTGGGAAGAAGTGCAAGAGAGATTTCCGAATGAATGGGTGGTATTAGAAGCAACGAAGGCACATTCTGAAAAAGGTAGTCGTTATATTAAAGAAGTTGTGGTAATTGATAAGTTCAATGACTCAATGGCAGCAATGCGTCGATATAGTGAATTGCATAAGCAAGATCCTCAACGTGAGTACTGCTTTTTTCATACTTCTCGATCGACTCTAGTAGCCCGTGAAAGATACGTTGGGATACGAGGACCTAGATGAAGTATCATGTACAATTTGGCCTCCCTTTTGTAACTGTTAGCGTTCAATTTCGTGGAAAGAGACTAATATTGGAGAAAATACTATTAGATACGGGGTCTGCGGGGACCATTTTTAATGGTAATGTAATTGGGGAAATTGGAGTTCTCCCTGAATCCGATGATATCGTTGATACGATTCGAGGCGTCGGTGGCGTTGTACGTGTATACAAAGACTTTTGAGGCTATCAATCTTAATGGTATTTGCATAAAAAATCACCTAGTTGAGGTCGGAAATATGGATTACGGCATGGAGATTGATGGAATCCTTGGATTTGACTTTATCCAAACTGCGAATCTAATTATAGATACGAACACAATGCAAGTTTTTACAGTTGATCATGCGAAAGATTAATTTCTTATCCCAATATGGGCTGCCCTTAAGTAGATTTATCTGCTTACGAGGGACAGCCCTTTTGTCATTTCAGTACGAGCATTTGATGGCTCAAGGACATCTTTCCTTTCATAATGACCAAGAAGATGCAGATATGTACTGTGTGTCCTGCATATAATCCCATATCAGCATTCTTCGTACGATAACAAACTAACAGACGTTTTCTTGGGAAATAGGAGAGTCGAGATCGATAAGAGAGGAGATAGTCCCTTTGATTGTAACCGCAAATAAAATAATGAAATTGTTTGTGATTACGGGTGGGGTCGTTGTGTTGGATATTCTTGTGCTTTCTCCAGGTTTTCTGGGTATAACGGTCGGTAATCGTGCGTTGCAAACGGCATTAACCGTATCTATTCTGCTAGCAAGTACACTAGGCTTACTATTCGGCATCCATAGCATTCTTATGAAGCAAAGCGTTCGACTTCCCGCAAGACAAATGAAGAGCCCTGAGGACTTGGAAGGTGCTTTGAAACAATTCAAAGGTGTGAAATCTTTAGCACAGGAAATTGCGCTTGCCTTGCATCAATTGGAGCGCATGCATAAAAAACAAGAGACGTTACGAAGCGTCCTCATCCAGAGGTTTGAACCGAGCGGACTTAGCTTTCAGAAATTTGCCTCTACGACGCAAGAGGTGGAGAAGTTATTTTTTCACAATATACGGAGTATGATAAACCGTCTCCGTGTGTTTGACGAAGACGAGTTTCAAAGTATCGCTAAACAGAACACGAGCCAGTTGTCCCCCGAGCTTTTTCAAGAAAAAAGAAGCCTTTATAAAGCACATATTTCATTTGTTAAAACCTCTTTACATATGAATGAAGAAATTTTGCTCAAACTGGATAAGTTGCTGTTAGAAATTTCTCGACTGGATAGCTTGGAGATTGGTGATATTGGGCAAATGTCAGGTATGCAAGAGATTGATGCTTTGATAAAGCAAACACAATTCTACAAACAGTAGAGGTGGTGCTCAGAACATGAACAAAACGAAGTTCTTCTTTATATCGCTGCTTATTGTGATTATTGTATTTATCGGTGTCTATGCCGGCGTTTCCTTCACAGCTAATTTTGGCAAATCTCAAGATCAAGTGACAGCGGAGAATGCCGCAAAGCAATTAAACAAGATTTACGAGAAGATCTCCGTGGTGAACGGAACGCCAGTCAAAGGTCAGATTGATATTAATCCAGCCGATGTAGCTTCGTCTTTGCCAGATATTTCGAAATTTCCAATTACGGTGAATAATACGACGGATTATTTCGTGGAGATTTTCTCTTCGACGGAGAAGTCCGGTAGTGGTGTGGATGGTTGGTTAACAGATGTAGCGAATGAATTTAATAAAGCGCACATTCTGGTGAACGGACTGCCCGCATCGGTGAAGATTCGTAATATTGCTTCTGGGACGGCGACGGACTATATCAAGTCGGGTAAGTATATGCCAGATGCCTTTACACCTTCGAACGAGTTGTGGGGGGAGATGATCAAAGCGGGCGGCACGAAAATACAACTAGTCACGAATCGTCTTGTCGGCAATGTTCCTGGCATCGTGATTTCTAAGAAAAAGTATGATGCTCTCGTTGCGAAGTACGGCTCCATTAATGTAAATACCGTAACGGAAGCTATTTCAAATAACGAATTTGCCATGGGCTATACAGACCCGTTCGCGAGCTCAACAGGCCTCAATTTCCTTGTAACGGCATTAAGTACATTTGATAATAAAAATCCAATCAGTGAGAAAGCTGTTCAACAATTTGAGAAATTCCAAACAAACGTGCCCTTTATCGCGTCTACAACGATTCAAATGCGAGATGCGGCTAAATCCGGGATGTTGGATGGGTTCGTGCTGGAATACCAGACCTTTCAGAATGCGGCGGAGCTTAGCAATGACTATGTCTTTACCCCTTTTGGTTATAGACACGATAGCCCGCTCTATGCCATTGGTGATCTCCCGATTGTGAAACTGGATTTGATTAAACGATTTGCCGAATTTGTGGCACAAGCGAAATATCAACAAACAGCCAAGGATAAGGGGTTTAATGGTCTCGAAAATTACAAGAGTGAACTTGCAGCCATTGATGGAAACACACTTTCATCTGCACAAAAGGTCTGGAAAGAAAAGAAGAATGGCAGTAAACCACTTGCAGCTGTTTTTGTCACAGATGTATCTGGCAGCATGGATGGTAAACCCATTACTCGATTGAAAGAATCCCTGCTCAAAGGGCAGAAATACCTGGGCAAAGAAAATAGGATTGGTCTTGTCTCCTATTCGAATGGAGTAACGATTAATCTCCCCATTGCTAAGTATGATACGAATCAGCAATCCCTGTTTGTGGGGACCGTAGGCGGCCTCCAAGCAGGTGGAGGGACAGCGACGTTCGATGCCATTGTTGTTGCCATGAAAATGCTGGAAGACTATATGGCTGCGGAGCCTAATGTAAAGCCGCTTATTTTCGTCTTAAGTGACGGCGAAACGAATGCAGGACACTCACTGAAAGACATTAGAGGGCTGATTGAGACGTATCAAATACCCATCTACACGATTGGTTACAACGCAGATATTCAAGCGCTTCAGAGCATTTCGAGTATTAATGAGGCAGCGAGCATCAATGCGGACACGGATGATGTTGTTTATAAAATAAGTAACCTGCTTAACGTCCAGATGTAGGGTGAATTTACCGTTCGAAGGGGGAGCCGCCATGTCATTTTCGATGGAGATCGTTGGAGAAGAAGAGCTTAAGGCTGTTGTAGAGGAACAAGTGAAGCCAGTTCCAGAGGAAGTTGTTAAACTGAAAGCGCAGGCGGAACAGAATGTGCAAACAATCATGGAGATCGATCTCGATTCGCTGGAGAAACGCAAAAATATTTTGGCAGCGGTAGAAAACTTCGGCATTGAGACGATGCGAGCATCCTCACAGAAAAATGCTTTACTCCAAGTCACGATAGGGAAGCTTTCGAAGTCTGGTGATGAGGGAGGGATCGTGGCGAAAGGGCTTGGGGAGCTTCAGCTGCAAATGAAGGATCTCGATCCAAGCGGGATCGACTTCGCCAAACGCGGGTTTCTAGGGAAGTTTTTTAACCCGCTCAGGTCCTACTTCCATCAGTTCGATAAAGCGGATATGGTCATCGCCGAAATTATGGAAACACTGAATAAAGGGAAATTAGGTTTGAAGGATGACAATACGACACTTCTTCTCGAACAGCACGCACTTCGTGATCTTACCAAGAAGCTTCGTAAAGAGATCCAATTAGCCACTTATATGGATGAAACCATTGAAACGCAAATCACGCTCGCCAAAGCCCGAAATGATGACCCTGAGAAAATCAAATTCATTACAGAAGAGGTTCTATTTCCGCTTCGTCAGAGGACACTGGATATGCAAGCCATGATGGCAGTTAATCAACAAGGATTCATTACCTTCGAGGTCGTAATCCGAAATAATAAGGAGCTTATTCGTGGGGTTGATCGTGCAAGCACAGTAACGGTAGCGGCGTTACGCGTCGCAGTCACGGCGGCCAGTGCATTGGCCAACCAACGAGTGGTGCTCAACCAACTCAATGCACTATACACCACAACGAATACGTTCATTGAACATACGGGGCAGATGCTGAAGCAGCAAGGTGTGGACATTCAAAAAGGTGCTATTGAGGCCAGTATTTCAGCAGACTCTCTCAAGAAGGCATTCGCAGATAGCTTTGAAGCCTTGCATGCAATCAGTACCTATAAGCAAGAGGCGCTCCCGAAAATGCGTGAAACGATTACACAATTCCGTGAATTAGCGGAAACGGGTGAGAAGCAGATTCTGCGGCTGGAAAAAGGTGCGGCTGTGGGATTATAAAGTTAAAAAGAAGCAACCTCCGACTAGTAAAGTCCGAGGTTGCTTTTCGTTCTGTCAGCACTATCCCGGAGGCTCAGATCGTCATGTATTGATCGGTGACCTGAGCGGCGGGGATAGTGCACTAGTCGCAGTCCGTGCCGATTTAGTCCGATATCCCCGAATAAAAAAGAGGACTTCTTTATAAAAGGGTAAAATAGTCAGATTCTGCCGAACTAAAATACCCATTTTCCTTGCGTTGGGGTTGTTTGGGTCGATTTTGTTGGGCTATTTCGAACTAACTAAGAATTAATAACGCAGATCGTGAGATTAATTCGATATATTCGGACTATTGGGCGTTGAGGGAGCAATCCGACTAACTCGACTGCCGGAGAAGCGAGCTCCTAGCTACCTTTGCGAGCTACGATTTCCCCTTGCGGGTCATCTCCGCAAGGGAAACCCACTGCTCATCGGTCACCTCGAGCAGGTCGTTGAACTGCCCGGCGCCTTGCAGCCACTCGCCGCCGTCAATCGTGATCACTTCGCCGTTAATATAGGCGGCGAAGTCCGAAATCAGATAAGCGGCGAGGTTCGCCAGCTCATCTTTTTCCCCAACGCGCCCCATGGGGACGCGGTTCAAGAGCTTCTGCGACAGCTCGGGCGTGGGAGCCAGTCGGCTCCACGCGCCGTCGGTCGGGAACAGCCCCGGCGCGATGGCGACTTGCCGGATCCCGTACCGCGCCCACTCGACGGCGAGTGAGCGGGTGAGGGCGAGCACGCCGGCCTTCGCGGCGGCGGAGGGCACAACAAAGGCGGATCCGGTGGAGGCATAGGAGGTGACGATGTTCAGCATCGTACCTCCTACGCCTTGCTCGATCCACCTTTTACCCAGCTCCAACGTGGTGTAGAACGTCCCGTGGAGCACAATGTTCAGCACCGCATCGACCGCTCGCGGTGATAAGTTCGCGGTCGGGCTGGCAAAGTTGCCCGCCGCATTATTAATCAGCACGTCGATGCGACCGAAGTGCTGCTCCACCGCAGTGATCATGGCAGCAACCTGCTGCGGATCACGCACATCGCAGGGATGGTAGAATACATCCCCGCCGTTAGTGCTCATTTCAGCCGCAGCTTGGGCTAATACTTCTTCACGCCTGCTCGTAATAGCCAGCTTAGCTCCGAGCGATAGGAATTTCTCGCCCATTGCACGGCCAAGTCCTGTACCACCGCCAGTAATTAGAACAACTTTATCCTGGAGTAATGCTCCATCGAACATAGAATTCACGCTCCTTTTTGAAATATAGAGTTATATGTTTCACTTAATAAGTAGGCTATATTTTTCCATTAACGCTCCCGTCCTTGACGGACAGGGTAGTCGTTTATTTTACCTACTGGGTATGGATATTAGTCTCATGAAATCTTTATGCCCTTCATGCTATGGATAGCGCTTACATTGATGCCGATAATTCATGTTCTCATACCAGCAACCCTACTGTCCAGTACCAATAGACGCATTGTCACGGTGCACAATCATTGCACTTCATGTTGTGCAGAATCCCAAGAACAGTTGAAACTGACCATTGTAATGTTGTATTCTATTGATTAAAAATTAGAGACAGAGGAGTGGCAATCGTGGAGATTAAAGTGGATGATTTATCCGGTCCCGAAGTAGGAGCGCTCATTATGGAGCATCTTTTGCATATGCAATCGTTATCCCCGCCAGAAAGTACACATGCCCTAAATCTAGATGGATTGAAGAGACCGGATGTGACATTTTGGAGTGGGTGGGAGCAAGGTGAATTAGTCGGCTGCGGGGCTATGAAAGAGCTGGATCCTCAGCATGGCGAGTTAAAATCAATGCGAACTGCCGCGGCACATCACAGAAAGGGAGTCGCAAAGCGAATTCTGGAACACATTATTAATGAAGCTAAGCGACGCGGCTATACAAGGATGAGCTTGGAAACGGGCTCAATGGAAGCTTTTGAACCAGCTAGAAAATTATATGAAAATTTTGGATTTATCTATTGTGAGCCATTCGCGGACTACACCTTAGACCCGAATAGTTCATTCATGACATTGGAATTATGAGTTCATTATAGTGGAGACCTTCAGTGTGTTGCTGGAGGTCTCTTTTTTATTAGAAGAAACAGCAGGCATTTATTAAAATCCCTTGGAATAAAGTGTGTTGAAAAGGAATCCGAGAGGATGAGAGAGCGATGACTTATTTCATGTATCCGTATATCGGCTGGAAGCAACAATGCACCAATGTTCCTATTGTCTTTCCCCCGCAACACCAGAATCGACATCCAGGCTTTGAGTATCCGATGAATCCACGCCCCATATCTGAGAATCCTGCCTATGTCGGCAGTGGAAAGTTGAAAAATAAAGTGGCGATTATCACAGGCGGCGACAGTGGGATTGGACGGGCTGTTGCCATAGCTTTTGCTAAAGAGGGGGCTGATCTAGCAATCGTCTATCTCGACGAACACCAGGATGCGGCTGAGACGAAACAAATCATCACCAATCTTGGCCGACAGTGTTTGCTTATTCCTGCAGATCTAAGGGAGGAGGCTAACTGTCATGCAGTTGTGAACGCAACAATCCAAACCTATGGACACTTGGATGTTCTGGTTAACAATCACGGTGTGCAGTTTCACCAGAAAAGCATCATGGATATTACAAAAGAGCAGCTGATGAATACGTTCCAAACGAATATTATTTCATTTTTTGATATGACCAAAGCCGCTTTGCCCCATCTTCGTGCTGGAAGCTCGATCATTAATACGACATCGGATACCGCTTTTTCAGGAATGAGCTTTATGATTGATTACACGGCCTCCAAGGGAGCAATTGTATCCTTTACGCGTTCTTTATCACTCTCGCTAGCCGATCAAGGCATTCGAGTAAACGCAGTAGCGCCGGGACCGACTTGGACACCATTAATTCCATCTGCATTTACGGCTGAAGAAGTAACAACCTTTGGAACCGAGGTACCTCTGAAACGTCCGGGGCAACCCTTTGAGTTGGCTCCTGCTTATGTATTGCTGGCTTCAGACGATGCTTCCTACATATCTGGGCAGATTATGTTCGTCAATGGAGGCTCGATCGTTACCTGAGGTTCCTCATGTGGCCCATTTTCGCAAACGACAAAAAAGGAGGTCTCCATCGACCTCCCCTCATCGCATTCCCTCATTTACTCCGCCAAAACAAACGTCTCCAGCACATGCCTCACGCCATCCTCGTTATTGCTCTTCGTCACGAAGTTCGCCAAAGCTTTAAGCTCAGGCAGCGCATTCTCCATCGCAACGCCTAGGCCAGCGACTTCAAGCATTTCCCGATCATTCCATGCATCGCCTAGAGCGATCACTTCATCTAATGTGCAACCAATGTGCTCAGCAAGGAACGTAATCGCATGCCCCTTCGTACCTTCCTTGTGCATGAACTCCAAATAGTGCGGCTTGGACTTCGTGATGTGCAGTTGGTCACCCAGCAGGGGAAGGAGCTCCTCACGGATTTGATCACAAACCTCTGGTTTATCAACAATCAGCATCTTAGGCTGCGGAATATGAATCCATTGACGCAAATCCCCGATGATATAAGGCGTTTTGGACAAGCTCACGTACTTTTTAATCTTATCGTTATCCTCAGCTGCATAAAGCTCGTCCCCATGGTAAAGCTGAAGATGATAGTTGTTCTTCTCACAGTAATCGAGCAGGAAGCGTGCGCTCTCTACAGGCACGGTACGCTCATAGAGCACTTCTTCGTCTAGCAGATTTTTGATCAAAGCCCCTTGATACGTAATAATCGGGACGTTGAGTCCGATGCGATTGGCAATTTTGGCAGCGGAAGGGAAGCTTCTTCCTGTGGCGATGGTGACCGTGACACCTTTGGCAACGGCTTGATGCATGGCATCTACCGTCTCTTGCGATATCGTCAAATCATCACGCAGCAGCGTATCATCTAAGTCAGCAGCAACTAATTTATACGTCATGTTTCTCACCGATCCTATTCGTCATCTCTATTAAAATTCTGCTAATAGCATACCCGAATTGCTAGAGAATTGCTACAATGAGCGCATAGAAGATAGCTAAAAGGAGGCACTTTCACGATGACATCAGCTTACACGAATGACATGGAGAAATGGCTTAGAGCCCATGCTAACGCGGCGAATGCCCCCAGTATGGAAGCTTATATGAAGAATCATTTTCCTTTTCTTGGTATTAAAAATCCGGAGCGCGTGGCGATAACCAAGCAATTCACGAAGGAGCATGGCTTTCCGAAAGGGGAGGAGGCAGTTCGCGTCGCCGAAGAGCTCTGGGGACTACCAGAGCGGGAGTTCCACTACACGGCGATTATGATGTTGTTGCAAGTGAGAAAAACAGTGAGTGCTGAGCATATTGACCTGTTGGAGCCCTTCATTGTAACCCAATCCTGGTGGGATACTGTCGACACCATTGCAGATCACTTGATTGGCTTTCATCTGCAACGATTTCCTGAGCTAATTCCCGCATATGTGGAGAAATGGTTGGCGTCAGATAACATGTGGCTGCAGCGTACCGCGATTTTATTTCAGTTGAAGTATAAAAAGAAGACCGACGTACCGCTGCTGTTTCACTGCATTACGACGATGGCTCACTCGAAGGAGTTTTTCATCCGCAAAGCGATTGGATGGGCGCTGCGCGAGTATTCCAAGACGGATGCGGCGGCGGTACAAACGTTCGTTGACAGATCAGCATTATCACCGCTAAGCGTACGAGAAGCGCTGAAGGTAATACAAAAGCAACCAAATATTGGAACGTAGCTGAAAGTTTCCTGAAAACGTTTGACATTGATAATCATTTTCATTATCATGTACTGAGAATCAATATCATACATAGATACTCAGGAGGGTTCACCATGCTTCGTTTCAACAAACAAAATACAACTAAAGTCTCTTTCACTGTCCTTTCAGTGTGTATGGCAGCACTACTTGTAACAGCTTGTGGAAGTAATAAGGATGCAGCAAGCACTACTACACCAGCAACTTCAACTGCCCCAGCAGCTACGGCAGCGGCTACAGCGACACCAGCTCCAGCTGTTGATAAAGTTGTTAAAGATATCATGGGACATGATGTTAAAGTTCCTGCAAGCCCGAAAGCTGTTATCGCTTCCTACTTGGAAGATCCGCTACTTGCACTTGGTGTTAAACCAGTAGTTCAATGGTCCGTAAAGGGTACAACGGTTCAAGATTACCTGCAAACACAACTAGCTGGTGTACCAACGATTGGTTACGATCTTCCAGTTGAACAGGTTTTAAAAGCAACTCCTGATTTCATGATCGTAGGCAACGAATCAGCAGTTGAGAAAGGTCTTTACGATCAATACTCCAAAGTCGTTCCGACATACGTATTGGGCAGCGAAGTAACAGCTGACTACCGTAAAACGCTTTTGAAAATTGGCGAACTTCTCAACAAAACAGATGCAGCGAATGCAGCTCTTAAAAAATATGATCAAAAAGTAACAGAAACAAAAGCAAAATTGGCAGCAACCGTTGGCGATAAAAAAGTTGCCATCCTTTGGTTAACGAACAAAGCGTTCTATGTTGTTAACGGTAAAGTAGCGAGCGGTGCGGTTGCTTATGGCGATCTTGGTTTGAAAATGCCTAACATTTTGGCTGTCTTACCAGATGCTAAAGCGAACTGGACAGCGATTTCCCTAGAGAAGCTTGCACAATTGGATGCAGACTACTTGTTCTTGGTGAATAGCGATAAAGGTCAAGCTGGTAACTTGGAAGATCCGCTTTGGAAGAACATCCCTGCAGTTAAAGCAGGAAAAGTATTTGAAATGGATACGAAGAGCAGCTGGTTATACAACGGTGTAATCGCAGGCGAGCGTGTTATGGACGATATCGTTAAAGTCATTAAATAAATTGGGGGCTAATATATGATGGGGTCAAAAAGTCAAGTTGCCTCAGCCAATTCCCCATTGAAATCGCGTCCTTTAGCTGCTTCAGGTATTATTTTAGGCGGGCTGGCTTTGCTGCTGATTAGCCTTATTGCTTCTATTTCGGTAGGGGCGGCAGATATCTCCTTCGGTGAGGTATGGCAAGCCATCTTTCATTTTAATTCTGATTCCACACAGCACTTGATTATTCAACAATTAAGGCTTCCGCGAGCGATTGCAGGAGCGTTGGTTGGAGCAGCTTTTGCTGTAGCAGGAGCGATTATGCAAGGTGTGACGCGCAATCCTTTATCAGACCCGGGTATACTAGGTATAAACGCAGGTGCAGGCTTTACGCTTGCCCTGTGTTTTGCCTTTTTACCGCAGCTTCCGTTTCACTACGTCATTCTATTTTGCTTTCTCGGGGCTGCAATAGGAACGGGGCTTGTATATGGCATCAGCGCGATCGCTAGGGGAGGCGTTACGCCTGTTCGCATCGTTCTGGCAGGTTCAGCCGTCAGTGCTTTGCTGCTGGCGCTAAGTGAAGGGATTGCGATTACTCACCATATCGGCCAGGATCTCGCTTTTTGGCTTGCCGGCGGTGTTGCGGGTACGAAATGGCCCCAGGTTGACATCATGGCACCTTGGATTCTCGGTGCTTTATTATTCGCTTTTGTCATCTCACCTTGGGTTACGGTGTTAAGTATGGGGGAAGATGTTGCAACTGGCCTTGGTTTACGGACCGGGCTTGTTAAGCTAGCGGCATTCGTGCTAGTTCTAGTTCTGGCTGGTGCGTCTGTAGCAGCCGTAGGAGCGATTGGATTCATTGGTCTTATTATTCCGCACATTGTTCGCTACCTCGTTGGCGTTGATTATCGCTGGATTATTCCGACCTCGGCTGTATTAGGCGCGTTGTTGGTCGTGGCGGCAGATATTGGAGCCCGTATGGTGAATCCTCCTTTTGAGACGCCGATTGGTGCCATTATTGCTCTGATTGGTGTGCCCTTCTTCCTCTACCTTGCGCGTACAAAGGGGAGGGATTAATCATGACAACGATGCAGCATGCAAGCATGAAAAAAACAAGATCGGCAAAAGCAATTACGGTCATGTCGGTATTAGCTGTACTTATTATCATTGTTTTTATTATAAGTATGAACACAGGCGTCATACGTTTGAGCCCTCTTGAGGTGCTGCGAACGTTCGTTGGAGGCGGGACTGCAAAGCAGGGGATTATCCTTTTTGATTTCCGGTTGCCGCGTATCGTCATTTCGATATTAGTTGGAGCGGGGCTAGCGGTTTCTGGCGCCATCCTGCAAGGAATCTCGCGAAATATGCTGGCCGACCCAGGGATACTAGGTATCAATGCAGGAGCGGGACTTGCGATCATTCTGGTCGTATCCTTTTATAAAAATAATGCCTCAGGTCCATTGTTCTTCATGCCGATGATCGCGATGCTGGGGGCAGGCTTGGCCGCGCTATTGATTTATACCCTTTCGTACATAAAAGGTAAAGGCATCTCGTCATCCCGTCTACTCCTTGTCGGGATCGCAGTTTCCGCGGGTATTGCTTCCCTGATGCTGCTGCTCAGCATTCGCTTGGATCCGACGGATTATCAGTTCGTACAGGTCTGGTTAGCCGGAAGTATATGGGGTACGAATTGGAAGTTTGTACTGGCCTTATTACCGTGGATTGTCATCCTCATTCCTTACGTCATGTTCAAAGCGAATGTGCTGAATGTGCTGAACCTAGGGGAGATGACGTCCATTGGCTTAGGAATACGGATGGAGCGGGAACGACTTGGATTATTGGCTGCAGCCGTTGCTCTTGCAGGTGCATGTGTGGCTGTCGGCGGTGGAATAGGCTTCGTAGGATTGACTGGTCCCCATCTGGCCAGAAGGCTAGTTGGACCCAAGCATCAATATTTAATTCCAGCCTCCGCACTCACAGGTGGGCTGCTGCTTATTGTCGCGGATACGATCGCGCGAGGGATGTTTCAGCCAACAGAGGTTCCGACAGGTATCGTAGCCGCTGTAATCGGAGCGCCTTATTTTCTGTATTTACTAGTTCGGACGAGGGCTTCGTAAGAGGGCTTCGTAAGAGGCAAAACATAGAAATCCACAGTGGGCCTACCAGCCTGCTGTGGATTTTTTTTATTTTCATAAATCTAATGTAAATGTTAGATAACATGACGCATATACTAAAACAATAAATTAATTGTCATATATATTGACATAATTCTAACATTCGTTTAAAGTAATTAAAATTCTTCTCTAGCGTGCTGGCGCCACAGAGAGGCAAAGGGAGAGATGGGAGATGGCTCACATGCGAACAACTGATTTGTTAGCGAGATTACCTAAGGTGGATCTTCATTTACACTTGGATGGAAGTGTGAAGCCCGAGACGATTCTGGAGCTCGCTCTCCAACAAGGCATATCATTACCTGTTTACGATAAAGATGGACTCATCCCGCATATGCGAGTGACTGACAATTGCGGCAGTCTTATTGAATACTTAGGTAAATTCGATTTTACGACAAAGTTCCTGCAAACAGGGGCAGCCTTAGAACGTGTTGCTTATGAAGTGGTAGAGCAATCCGTGGAGCACAATTGTCGATATGTTGAGGTTCGTTTCGCGCCTCAGCTGCATCGCAACATGGGGTTAACTTTGGAAGAGACGTTCCACTACGTTACCCAAGGGTTGAAGCGTGCGCAACGCGATTTTGGAACGAGATTCGGTGTCATTGCCATTTGTATGCGAAATCACGCTTGTGCCGATAACTTGGAAGTTATTGAAGCAGCGGCAAAGTTTGTAGGAAAGGGCGTCGTTGCTGTTGATTTGGCTGGCGATGAGGCGACTTATCCTCCTGAATTTTTCCGAGAAGTGTTCGCTAGATCACATAAACTGGGCATTCCTGTTACCATTCATGCAGGTGAAGCGGCAGGTGCGATTAACGTCTACGAGGCGGTCACACATCTGGGTGCCACACGCATCGGGCATGGGGTGAGGCTGAAGGAGAATGCGGAAATTTTGGAAATGGTTAAGGATCGCCGTATCCCGCTAGAGATGTGTCCGATCTCCAATATCCAAACGAAGGCCGTAGCTTCGTGGGAGGCTTACCCGATCCGGGAGTACTTGGATCAAGGGCTGATCGTAACGATTAATACCGATAATCCAAGCGTATCCGGTACTAATATAACCAATGAGTATCGTGCGCTCGCGGAGCGATTTGCTTTTACAACACCGGAGCTAGTGAAGCTTATCATGAATGGTGTGGAGGCGGCTTTTATGGGAAAGTGCGATAAAATCATGTTCAAACAAGAGATGGAAGCCGAGCTTAGCAGCTTGGGTGTATATAATTGAGCGAAAGCTGAAGGGAATCTGTTGCGATGCGCAGCAGATTTTTTTTGACATCTCGGAATTTATAAGTTTTTGGGGTAAGCAAAGCTTTCCCTACTTTACCACATAAGAATTTATAAGTTTCCGGTACTCGGAAGAACATATTCTTATTGGCGATAAAAACTACCATATATAGGGATCTTTGGTTGGAGACCAAAGTCTCTCCGCTTTAAAACGCGGTCGCTCATCCTCGAAGGGCTTCGATAGAAGTTTTTCTCATTATGTTCGGTTCATATGTGATGGCAAAAATGCAATAGAGCATCCTTTTCAGAGGAATTCACTTCAACGTTTTGAATAAATGCAAAAAGGCATCTTTTGGGGTCGTAAAAGATTAATCAGAGCGGAAAATACAGAAATTGATGCCTTTTTGCATCAATTTAATCTGAAATCGTGTATTTGATAGAGAAAAGATGCACTTTTGCATTTCTCAGCCGATAGAAAGAGTAAGCTGGTTGTCGTTTGCAGCTTGGAGGTTGCCTGCCTCAATACTACCATATATAGGGATCTTTGGTCGGAGACCAAAGTCTCTCCGCTTTAAAGCGCGGTCACTCATCCTCGAAGGGCTTCAATAGCAGCTTTTCTTATTTATACGGATGCACACTATGTTAAAATAAGGGAATATTTTCAAATCCTTGCGGTTGGAGGCGTGGCTATCGTGGAGTATTACAAGCAGCTTAGACAGTTCGTTGGGCATAATCCCATCATTTTGCCTGGAGCAGTCGTGATCTTGGTCAATGAGCTTGGGGAAGTTCTCTTGCAGCAAAGGCCGAATGAAACCTGGGGGTTGCCAGGAGGGCTTATGGACTTGGGAGAGTCCTTTGAAGATACAGCTAGGCGCGAATTTTTTGAAGAAACTGGTTTGACACTTGGTGAGTTGTCATTAGTTGATGTGTTTTCTGGCCCTAAGTATCATTGCACCCTTTCGAATGGTGATGAATTTTTTGCGGTAACCGTGGCCTATATGGCAAGTGAAGCTACAGGTGAGTTAGCTATAGAAACAGCTGAAAGCAGGGATTTGCGATATTTTGATGTGCACCATTTGCCTGAAGTGGTGGGGGAAGTGTATAGGGAAAGTATAGAGGCTTATGTAAAAAGAGGAAAGTCATTAGCTAGTGGTTGTCGTACATAGACTACGCAACTTGCACGGGGTCTCTAACGTCTAAGTCAGAACAGATTTGAAATAGAGATAGCATGAACAGGAGTGTTGAAATGAAAAAGTTTATTCTAGGCTTAGCATGCGGGATTGGGTTGACTGCGGCTACGGGTGTGTATGCGTCGGATATGGTGCAGACGTACCTTTTTCCAGCTAAGTTCATCATTCATGGTGAAAAGAAAAGTACGGATGGCTATCAAACGTTGAATTATGATGGGCATGTGTACGTTCCTGTACGATTTATTGCGG
The DNA here is from genome assembly GCF_059692115.1 of Paenibacillus sp. J31R30. Classification (NCBI taxonomy): domain Bacteria; kingdom Bacillati; phylum Bacillota; class Bacilli; order Caryophanales; family Paenibacillaceae; genus Paenibacillus; species Paenibacillus sp. J31R30. Next base: position 39,190 of record NZ_JCAUAV010000023.1, read on the forward strand.
AGAACATGGGGAATAAAGTGGCCTACGATGAAGCAACGCAAACCATAGTTGTCGATGACGGCTTTACGATTCTGGATATTAATAATCCTGGGATGAGTGCAGGGCACATATCTATTCAGAAAGAGGGTACCCATTCAGTCATTAAGGGACAACTGTTTATCGGCCATGATGCATGGGATTATAAGTATATTGAAGCTTATCAGTCATTGAATCCAGGTGTCGATTTAAGCAAAACAGATGCAGCAGGCAACCTTGCTTTCTGGAACGATAAAGGCGAGTTGATGGAGAAGTTACCTTATGTGATCAATCAAATACCGATACTGAAGGAGCAAATCATTTCTTTCCAAACAACGAGTCAAACCGATATTTCTGCTTATAAAATGGTTACATTAGAAAGCAACACGCCTTCTCCTGCACGTATGCCTGGGTATACAGCGCCAGCTTTCATTCAGGATACTTCCAATAAGGTCACCTTTGGTTTGGTTGATGTTCTGAAGAGTGGGGAATATACCATTGTTAGGGGCTTTTTAGACAGTGTGGTAGACAAGGAGATACCTGCGAATAAACCGATTGCTGTTACGTTTTATGATGAAAAGGGCGGTGTTCTGGGGACGGCAACCACGACGCTAGGGGTGGAGAAGCCTCGGGGAATCATGCCTTTTGCGGTGTTTGTTGGCAAGGGCGATTTCACGAAGTATAAGTCGGTAAAAGTGGAGTTGGCACAGTGAGCTGCGGATAATAGCTTTCTGCCAATAAGCCAGCATGAATAGGATTAAACAAGCAATTTAAGAGCAAGGCTACGATATAGTAGACTCATCTCAAAAGGAATGGAAGGCATACATGCATACCTACATCATTACTGGCGGTTCCAAAGGCCTCGGCGCTGCCCTCATCCGGCAGCTGCTAGAGCAAGGAGCTGCGGTCCATTACATTTCCCGCAGCGAGAACGAGACCTTGCACCAAGAGGCGCTGCGCGTGGAAGGTCAGCTGACCTTCCACGCTTACGACTTGGCGCAAACCGAAGGCCTCGATTCGCTCATGGAGCGAATCCTCTCCAAACAGGATGGCGTGGCATCCGTCACGCTCATCAACAACGCGGGCATGCTCGAGCCGATGACGTCGATCGGCCGAGCAGCCACAGGCGACCTGCAGCGCAGCTTGCAGGTCAATCTCGTCTCACTCGCGGTGCTGACGAATAGCTTCATTCGGCTCACGCAAGCGTGGCCGATCATGAAGCGGGTCGTCGGCATTTCCTCGGGCGCGGGGCGCAAGCCCTACCCCGGCTGGGGTGCCTACTGCACCGCCAAAGCCGGGTTGGACATGCTCACGCGCTGCGTCGGCACCGAGCAAGCGCGTGAGCAACACCCTGTGCTGATCTGTTCCGTGGCACCGGGTGTGGTAGACACGGATATGCAGCGGGAGATTCGCGCTGCTTCGGAAGAGGACTTCCCGCAGGTGGGCCGGTTCGTCCAGCTCAAAAAGCAAGGCGAGCTGCGCTTACCCGAAGATACCGCTAAGCAGCTGTTGTACTTGCTGCAAGCGAACGCATTCCAACAAGGCGAGGTCGCCGACTTGCGCACCAAAGAGCCCGTGTCGTAATCCGACACGGGCTCTCTCTCTCTACGTATCTATTGAATGCTGCCGCTAACCTTGCCTCCAGCCGAAAGCTCAGAGGTACAGAACTTGCAGCGTGAAGCCTGCGCAGGTATTTCAGATAAACAATGAGGACAATCTTTGGTTGTAACTGCTTTTTCCTTCGGTGCTTCCTTCTTGCGGAACTTGCCGATTTGACGAACAACCATGAAAATAACGAACGCTACGATCAGGAAATCTAAGAAGGTTGATAGGAATTGACCGTATTTAAAAACAGGAGCTTCAGCCTTAATAGCGTCTGCCAATGTAGCGTAATGTTCCCCATTTAATGCGAAAAACAAATTATTGAAATTCACTTTACCAATAAGCAAACCAACGAGCGGCATGACCAAATCATTCACAATTGACGTTATGACTTTACCGAAAGCCCCGCCGATAATAACCCCGACTGCAAGGTCGAGCATGTTTCCTTTGAATGCAAAATCTTTGAATTCTTTTAGCATGATGTACCCCCATGAGACTATGATTGATAGCATTGTACCATAGTTGATAGAGCCCAAACAAATGCGCTCTAACCGATTTTTGGGACGATTTTTTATAATAGAAAGGGGTTCATATGTGCCTAATCTACCCTCGGACGTGCCCTGCCTACACCCTCACACCAATAATCTCCTTCAAAGCTTGAACAAGCACAGCATTCTCTTCGGAAGTCCCAATCGAAATCCGAACATGATTCGGAAGATTCCAGCCCCCGGCATATCGTACAATAACCCCGCGACGCATCAAATTGTCATATATGGTTTTGGCTTGCGGCCCCAGATCGACGAGTACAAAATTACTCATGCTTGGCGTGAAAGGGATAGATAGTGCGCGCAATTCGGTATAGAGTTCTTCCTTCACCTTTACATTATTCGAACGTGTTGACTCGAGATGCTGATCATCCTTGATGGCTGCAGCAGCGGCAACCTGTGCGAGCATGTTTACATTGAAAGGCTCTTTGACCTGACGAATTCGCTCCAGAATACCAGCATCGGCGATGCCGTAGCCCGCTCGTATGCCTGCCAAGCCATATATTTTGGAAAAAGTTTGCAGCACGACAACCGGAAAGCCTTCACGGACTAGCGTAAGGCCATCGCAGTAATCTTCAGCGGTTACGAAATGGCTATACGCGCCATCGAAGATCACAAGTACATGAGAGGGAAGACTTTTTACAAGTCGGTGCAAGTCTGTTTTTGCAATATATGTGCCTGTCGGATTGTTTGGAGAACAAATATAGAGCATTTTGGTGCGTTCAGTTACGGCTTCGAGAATAGCTTCTACTTCATAGCGATAGTTCTCACCAAGAGGTACGCGAATAATGCTAGCTCCAAGTAAGTTGGCTCCAAATTCGTACTCGCTAAATGTCGGTGAGGGAACAATGACCTCATCGCCAGGCTCTAAATAAGTTTCGGAGAGAAGTGTTATCAGTTCATCTCCTCCATTGGTAACCAGAACCTGATCAGGCGTGAATCCGCGTTTTTCTGCAATAACCTCTCGAAGTTGAACAGTCTCCGCATCCGGATAGCGATGAATGTCACATACATAAGATTGAATAGCCTCCAGAGCAAGAGGGGAAGGGCCTAATGGATTTTCATTAGAGGCTAATTTCGTAACCTGTGTGACCCCGAATTCGCGTTGAACCTCCCAAATAGGTTTACCGGGCGTGTAGGGTTTCATTGAAGATAAAATGCTGCGGGTCTTGATATTTTCGATACCTGGACCTTTCATATGCACCGCTCCTTCTCTTTAAATTACTTTATTTAGATAGTACATTAACTTGGTAAAGTAGTAAAGTGAAAAGTTTGCGTACCCAGTTAATGGTAGTTTGGTATATGATACAAATTATAGGTGTTCTTCATAGAGAAGGGATGGCAGCAGGATGAGGAAGATGAGATTCGGTATTCGTGCCAAAATTATGATTGGATATGCATTCATCATTTTCTGTTTAACGCTATCATTTGTACTTGTTAATCATCAGTTGGCCTCCATGCAAAGAGATCGCAACTATGTGATCGAGCACGACTTTGCCGTCAGTAGAGAATCGAATCTTCTTGAGAAATATGTCATGGATATGGAAAATGCGCAAAGAGGCTACTCACTCACAGGGGATGTTAAATGTTTAGAACCCTATACCACTGGAGAGGTCAAGTGGAGAGATTCTTATAACCGATTAGAAGAATTAACGAATGATAATCCTGTGCAGGAGAAGAATCTGGCCACCCTCAAACACTCGATTGAAAATTGGCTTATACAAACAGGTGGGACTATCCCCACGATGAGAAATGGTTTGGAAAACGAGAGTTATTTTAAATTTACATTCTTTGTCACCCATCAAAATATTCTCGATATTCGCTCGCAATTAAGTCGATTTCGCACCCTGGAAATGGGGTATGTCAGGGATCGGGCGGCACATCTTGATGCACAGAATGAGATGCTCACCAACTCGTTATTTGTCATGCTGGGACTCGTACTCATTTTCTCATTGATTACCGCGATCGTTATCTCGCGATCGATTGTTGGGACGATTAAGCAGGTCACCAAGAGCATCATCAAGCTCAGTTCCATGAAGCGGGATCGTTCGAAGCGCATTCATGTCACGATGAATGATGAAGTGAAAGATTTGGCTGACGCCACGAACGTCTTGCTGGAGAGTCAAGAAGAGATCGAGTGGCAGCAGCGGAAGTTGACAGAAGTGGTCCATATGCTGCAAGGTATTTCTGATTTGGAAACGTTAGGAACATCCTTTATCCGCAAAGCGGCGGAATTGTTTGGTGCATCCTTCGGTGTATTCTACATTCGAAGCGTACACGAAGATAAGGAAAGTATGATGAGGTTGGCGGCCTATGCGGCGATGGGCGAGAGTGCTGAAGCAGGGAAACCGTATTTCCAGTTTGGGGAAGGCTTAGTTGGTCAGTGTGCGATTGAGAAGCGAATCGTTCATCTTACACACGTTCCTGAAACCTATATCAGCTTGAAATCAGGATTGGGGTCGGCAAGCCCGCAAAGTGTGCTTATTGTTCCGATTATCCATAATCAAGAAGTCATTGCCATTATGGAGCTGGCTTCTTTTGAGAAATTTACGTCACTTCAGTTAAGTTTGCTGGATGATATTCTAGAAGTGTTAGGAACGATCGTACATAGCGTGCAAACACGTGTTGAGTTGGAGCGGCTCCTGAGAGAGTATCAGGTCATGACCGAGGAGCTTCAATGTCAGCAAGAAGAACTGCATAAAACCAATGAACAATTGGAGGAAAGAAATCGCTACGCAGATGAAAGGTCGAGGGAGCTGGAGCACATGAAAGCCTCCTTTGAAGAACATGCTATTCAATTGGAGATGAGCTCGCGATACAAATCGGAGTTTTTGGCTAACATGTCCCATGAGCTGCGTACGCCGCTTAACAGTATCCTGATCCTTTCCCAGATGCTCCAAGAGAACAATCATCGAACCCTGACACAGGACGAGAAGGAGTATGCCCGAGTTATTCATTCTTCAGGGAACGATTTACTGCTGCTGATCAATGATATTCTAGATTTGTCCAAAGTTGAAGCAGGTAAATTGGATATTCATATTAGCGAGCTGCATATTAACTGGCTTCCGGAGCTGATGCAAAGTCAATTTGAGAAAATAGCCGAACAGCGAAAGCTTAAATTTCAGATTGAATTGGATACTCATCTCCCGAAAATCTTCTATACAGATGAACAGAGACTCAGTCAAATTATGAAAAACCTGCTCTCCAACGCATTTAAGTTCACCCATGATGGCTCTGTACAAGTGGATATTCGGCTGTGCAGTGTGGATCAAATTGAGGAGCTGCTGCCTTCAATTCAGCCCACACAGGTTATGGCTATTACCGTCAGGGATACCGGTATAGGTATACCGCTTGAGAAGCAAGAGGTTATCTTCGAACCGTTCCGTCAAGCGGATGGCACAACGAATCGGAAATATGGAGGGACAGGCTTGGGCTTGTCGATTAGCCGAGAGTTGGCGAGGCTTCTTGGAGGCTGCATCTATATGCAAAGTGAGGAAGGCAAAGGCAGCACCTTTACTGTACTTGTGCCGTCTTTACCGCATCTGTTGGGGGAAACCACCTCCATGCATTTGGAAGCTGCCGCTGCATCCACGGCCACAATCAGTGAATATTTGCTTCGGGACTCCGGTCAGGAATGCTCTGACATTGAGAATAGCAAGCTTTTTAAAGATCGCAGAGTGCTTGTTGTTGATGACGATGTGCGTAACGTATTTGCGCTCTGTAATGCATTTGAGCGAATGGGCATCATTGTGAGCGTTGCTCAGAACGGACAAGAGTGCCTTGAACTGTTGGCAAAGGAGCATCGCATTGAGCTAATCCTCATGGATATCATGATGCCGGTTATGGATGGGTATGAAGCGATGCGTTTGATTAGGAAAAATCAGCAATATGCCGAGGTCCCAATCATTGCCCTCACTGCCAAGGCCATGAAACAGGACAGGGAAATCTGCTTGCAGGCTGGTGCTTCCGATTATATTAGCAAGCCGCTGCATGTAAGCCAACTGCTCACTCTTATGCATGTTTGGTTGAGTAAATAGAAACAGAAAGACCTTTGAATAACTTCCACTTAGGGAGTAGTCAAAGGTCTTTTGTGTCACAGCACATTTCGTTCTGTATGAACCTCAAAATGGTAAATGGTGTTGCGCGTCAATACTCGGAAATCCAGTCCGTCTTGATCGATCGCTTGCACGCGTGTTGTTTTGAATGGTGTAGGTTGCCTAACCCCGGATAATGTCATTGGACATCCAACTTCGGTCGGGTTCACTTCAAGAAATGTTTGCCCTTGAATCTCATCGAAATCGAATCGATCTGACCGATGCTTGGGGGTAATCCCATCCACCTCATAGATTTGCAGTAGCTTTAACAACCTCATGCTGGAGCCCTCCCGTCTTTGCTTTCGTATTTATTATACACGGACACCTCTTTTTTTGCGAAGATTGAAAACCTAACATAAACCTAAAGAAGTCCTCATACTTTCCTAGTTCCCAAATTATACAATTGACTTATCAGAATCGGAGGTGCTGCTAGATGCTACACACAAAAGTGTTAATCGGGGAAAAAGAAGTTCTCATTTTTTTCGAATCTATGTACCAAGAGTATTCACAGCGAGCCGTAGAAACCATAACGAAACATCTCACGAATGCTCAGGTGAGGAGCGTATTTGATAACCTGGGATTAGTTCACACAACGAATACCGAGGTAACCCTCTTCTCTCTGAACGGAGAAATGGAGACAATTTTAATGACATGATCGCCGTCTAGCCCTTCTCACTATTTTTCGCTACAATGAAGAGGGTTAGATTAAGGAGGTTGGTACTTACTTATGGCGGTAATGAAATTAGAGCATGTGGGTGTCATGGTAGCAAACTTAGAGGCATCTATTGCATTTTATGAAAATGTGATCGGACTTAAGCACAAAGATACGTTGCTTCATACCAATGGCGTAATTAGACTTGGGTTTCTTGGTTTTGATAATCAAGGTGAAACGGAAGTTGAACTGATCGAAGGGTATAATGCCAACCTGCCGCAGGAAGGCAAAGTGCATCACTTGGCTTTTACTGTAGATGATGTGGAAGCCGAATTCGCAAGAATTCAAGGCCTAGAGGTCAATCAGCTGGATACGGAAATTACAACACTGCCGAACGGTTCTAGGTATTTCTTCTTTAATGGGTTAGATGGCGAGCGAATTGAATTTTTCCAATCAACGCGTGGATAGGTTTAGCATTTGCTAGATTAGGGCATCCTTTTACTAGAGTGATAGATTCTAGCGAAGAGGTGCTTTTTTCATGTCAAAGGTTTGGACACAAATGTTGATAGGTGCAACCATCCTTGGCCTCTTCTTCGGGTGGATCCGTCATGTAGATGCTCAGGCCGAACAAGATGCGCGGTTATTACTGAGTGTGGCAAAGCCGTTTATGAAATCGAATCAACATATTACCTTTAAATATACAGGCTATTTTGGAACGTGTGATGGTGTGGATGCCAAGGTAATGGCCGCTGGCGAAAGCTTGTCGCAAGATCTGGGCTTTATGCCAATGAATAAGGAGCAACTTTCCTCCCAACGCGGTATCTATTCAGTAAAATCAGAAGTTGAAGCAGGCGCGGTGATGACACTAACGGTTGCCAGTCCTGTGGGTCAATCAGCTTGTTATGCTGTGTTGCGATTGGATGCTTTGGGAAATGTGGAACAGGACCGCCTTTTGAAATGGCAGGAGCAAATGAGCACACAATTAAAGGAACAGGGTATTCAAGGCATATGGAATGTGATGACACAAGGAAATACTGCTGAGGATATCTCATTACAAAATAGCCCCAAGGAATTCCTAGCTGAGCTAGTTCATGCTTATAAAGGAAACGTTGTTGAAAGCTACGAAGATGCCACGACCTTCAGTACGTCGCTTGCTTCATCTGAATTCGAAGCTTCTATACAAAGTGGTAACCAAAAGGTGAATGTCCAAATCGCACTTCATCTAGATACGACTTCAGGACTCTGGCGTATAACCGTAGGGACACCAATTATCACAATGGAATATTAAATGGGGAGAGGGTGCCGTGCAGGCATCCTTTTTTAGTTCCGAATACTTGTAGGAACAATTCGAAACAATGGCAATAGTGGAACTTTTCCAAAGGGGTTGTAATTGATTTGTAGGCATGGTACATTAGTCCTCGTTGTTCTGAAGCAAACAACCACGAACGAAATGAAAGTGGACTTGCTTTCCGACAATGAGGTATGGTAAGATGACTTTCCGACAGACACCGACAACAATTGACAAGAAAAAAATGCTTGCAATTGAGAAACGTTCTGTGGTATATTACTTCTCGCTGCTTCGGTAACACGGCAGTGAGTGAAAGAAATTGATCTTTGAAAACTGAACAACGAGTGAGTAAGCACGAACGAGAAATCGTTCAAAAAGAGATTGCAAAATCTCGCTAGCAACGCAAATGAGCAATTAAGCTTTCAGATATACGGACAAGCAATTGTCCAAACTATTATGGAGAGTTTGATCCTGGCTCAGGACGAACGCTGGCGGCGTGCCTAATACATGCAAGTCGAGCGGGTTTACCCTTCGGGGTAAGCTAGCGGCGGACGGGTGAGT
>NZ_JCAUAV010000024.1:0-46427 GCF_059692115.1 Paenibacillus sp. J31R30
TCATATAAGAAATACTTACCGTCGAATGAGAATCCCATTGTAACCAAAGAAATTTCGGAAATATTCGTCATCGAGGGTATGTGTTTTTTAAGACCAGATAAGTTCATGAATCTGTCCCTTTCCTTTGTGATGTTGATATTAATAATAGAAACTATTTCCAGTTAATTATACCACGAAAAATAAACTAACCATTCAACTATCCTGCCCGTTAGCGTAACAAGGCTGCCGTTCATCACGGCAGGCTTTCATCACGTGTTTTATTGCTCTATCAGTTCATCGTTAGTTCAATAGTTGAATGCTACTATATATACTCTATTATGGATTTGAATGCCTGATACTCTTGGCAAGAACATTACAATGAGCAGCCACATCGAGATATGGCTAGCTTCGTAAATGTCTTGTTTATTATCATCATAGAAATATAAAGGATGATATCCTGCGAATAGACGAGCTTACGTGAGGAATTTAAATCATACCGAGGGAGAGTGTGAAAAATGCTTTAACCTGATCCCATAATACAAAAAAACCGCGATTTACGCGGTGATTACTGAGATAATGCTTTTGTCAGCCCACAAAAGCTTCTCGTCTTATTGAAATGTCATTTCTCATAATTATATGTTCTTGTCCTCTTACAGAAAAAACAAGCAAGTGCCATCAAGGGAATTCTTTCGTACCATGATGACACTTAATTCTGCAGATCAAGCTTCACCTTCTGCATATATTTTATCCATGCGTACCATGATGATATCCTTGGACTTGGAGATGTGAGCAATAAGCTCATCCACGCAAGCCGGGTTTTTCTGAATGACCAAATCCGCTAATCTTCTGTGATCATTATAGAACTCTTCGAAACTACTACTTGTCATATTCGTAATTTCAAGTATCGCTTGAAAGACATTCGCCATCGAATTCCAAGCCACTAGCATTGGATTATTATCCAACATATTAATCAAACTACGGTGAAATTGGATATCCAAAAAAGACGTTTCCGAGCTTAAAATTTCTGTGGTAAGCGATTTTTTGCGATAAGCATCAAAGGTTTCTAGAATATCAAGCAACGGTCTGTAATTAAAGGAAGTGCTTAAAAGAATCAATTCAAGTACTCTTTTCTCGAGCATCAGCCGTAAATCAAACAGATCAATAACGTGCTGGACAGAGAATCCTACGACCTCCGTGCCTCCGTTAGATAAGTTAAGAACGAGACCTTCTTGAGCTAGAATTTGAAAAGCAGTACGGACTGGAGCTCGGCTAATGTCCATGCTTTTGGCTATCGTAGCCTCAATGAGCCTTGAGCCCGGTTTATATTTTCCAAGAATGATATCTGTTCGCAATCGTTTGACAATCTCTTTGGTATGCATAGCTCTCGCTAACGGTTCGTCATATTTATTCATTTTGTATTCTCCCCATGGACAAATTCAGACGTACGAATACATTTCATATTCTCATGTTAGCAATATCTGTTAACTATTGTCAACATTTTCAATGATTTGTACATCATTTTCACATTGTGCCAATTTAACAAAATGAACGCTTCTTAGGCAAAACAATGTCCTAGTAAAAATCTGGAAATCCTCGCAATAACATCTTTTTCCCCATGATAAAACCATACTTGGCTCTGATCATTGAGTTTTGAACCCTTATTTAAGTGGAAAGCTGGTGAATGATATTCCAACTCCCCGAAATAGCCTAGAGATCCATCATCTTTATAGCACTGTGCACAATACCCCGTATCCTGTTGGTCAACCAGGGTTACATCTGGATAATAACTCGAAGGATTCACTGTAAAATTGCGAACAATAAGTGAGCAATCATGCGCGTTATTTTCCATGTAATACCCTAACCTTCCTGAGGCATAGGCCGCTTTAACGGATATTTTACGCCGCTGGCTTCCGTTAAAACACATCTTTATCCCAGTTGGCATAGAAATCACGCCGTCTTTGTATTCATCCTGTACAAAATCTGTAAAAGTAGCTTGTGCATGCGTAGTAATCAAAGCTGTCCCTTCAAAAGGGACTTGCATAATGCTCCATAATGAAACGTTAATATCTTCGCCGGCATCCAAGCGTGTTATTTCATTCATCTGTTCGTATCCGATAAAGTTGTAAGCTAAAGGATCTTCTTGCCTAGGCAGCTCTCTTAATGGATCTGGAATTAAACGCAAGGTTTTCCGCATGTACAAATGTAATGAGGCATGAGCTCTAAAGGCATTAACTTCGCACGCCTGCCCAAGCGTTACTTCCTGATCTGAGACCTTAAGAAATTGATAGCAGCCAGGGTCCATGCCCCGCTGCACGTCATAGCTGCCTATTTGTTCAAGACTTGGAACATGGAACTGTATTTCGGGGCTTAACCAGATTCGATCCCCGCCCCTATTCCAAGCGTCCTCCGAGATTTGATGGATATCCGAATTCGTCCAAAGAAAATTTGGCCCATCCTGTTCTGCAAATACACCAATTACCCTTGCGCCATGCTCCAAGACAATAACTTGTGCTCCTGAAGAGGCACCCAAAATTTGATATTGAAGCTTAGCAAGTTCAAGCTGCTGTATAAGCGATTGTGCATCCATGATCATCTCGGGTGATTCCTTTCTAAAACAATTTCCTTATTCTCGTTCTACCTCGTTCCTATTCTTGTGAACTCACTGAGCCAGAAACCCACCATCTACCGCAAGCAGATGCCCCGTCACCATCGACGCTTCCTGCGAAGCAAGGAAAACCGTTGCACCGACGATTTCATGCGGCTGCCCCATCCTTTTCAAAGGGACTTTACCTATCGTCCGATTATGCAACTCCTCTTTGGTCGGTTTCCGAGTAGAGCCGCTATACAGCGTATCGATGTTCTCAGATAACGTTCCCATAGGCGTTTCGAACCAAGATGGTGTAATTCCGTTCACGGCAATATTAGCATCTGCCCACTCAACAGCGAGCGTACGTGTCAGTGCGGCGACTGCACCTTTACTCGCTGCATAGGCAATCGATTCTGGGTTTCCAGTACAAGCGAAGATTGAAGCCATATTGATAATGCGTCCTCCACCTTGGGCGATCATCACCTTGCCGACGGATTGACAGGCATAAAATAATCCATGTAAATTAATATCCAAAATGCGGTCAAAAACCGCATCATCGAATTCCTCACTAGGGTAACGATGCGTAATGCCTGCCGAATTCACGAGAATGTCGATAGTGCCGAATTGTGCCACGACCTTTTGCGTCAAGATTTCAACAGAAACATTCGAAGTAATATCCACCTGCTCGAATATAGATTTTCGTCCCAACTGATGGATGGCTGAAAGGGCAGCTTCGGTGTTTTTAGGGAAAACATCCGCTAGAACCACATCTGCACCTGCCTGTGCTAAACCAAGCGCCTGTGCTTCTCCCAGCATGCCGGCTGCGCCGATGACGAGTGCTACTTTTCCGGTAAGGTCAAAGAAAGGACTCATTGCGAAATGTACCCCCCATCTACTGCGATAATTTGCCCTGTTATCATACTGGAGGCATCCGAAGCCAAATGGAGAATGGTACCGACCAGCTCATTCGCTTCGGGTATTCGTCCAAGCGGCGTGACAGCATTGATTCTTGTCGGCGGGAATGAACCGCTGGGCAACGTTGAGGCAACAGCGTTCACGCGAATTCCCCGCCCTGCCCACTCCACTCCTAGAGTACGTGTAATCTGATGAATAGCCCCCTGACTTGCTGCAAAGGCCGCTGCACCTGGGGATGCCACCAAACCTGCGACGGATGTCAGCAAAACGATCGATCCTTTATGCTGTAGATCCAGCAGATGCTTGCCGACTTCCTTGGCGTAAAGGAACTTGCTTTTGACATTGTGCTGAACAAGCACCTTCCACTGTTCCCAAGGCATCTCAGCGGCAGGTGCTGCCGCAAACATGTCACCTACATGAATCATGGCATCAATATGCCCATTTTGTGCAGCCACAGCTGTAACTTGCTCCGCAATTTCCGCAGCAGATACCCTATCCGGTATCGCAGTTATGATCGCTGCTTTTGCGCCCTGCTGCTGAAAGGCATTAGCAACTACCTCGCTAATAGCACAGCCGCCAACCACTAGCACGATGCGATCCTGCCATTCGCTTTGCTCACTAGCCATCATTCCTAAGCCCTCCGTTACCATAATATCCAAGCATCACTTTGCATAATATCAGTGAATGTTCGTATAAACTTAGCAGCCTCGGCACCGTCCACAACCCGATGGTCAAATGTACCTGTAACTGTAATGGCCGAACGAACCTCCAGCTTCCCATCAATCACCATAGGTACCTGTCGAATACTGCCAATGGCGAAAATACCCGCTTCAGGCGGATTAATAATGGCTTGAAACTCATCCACATCCAGCATTCCTAGATTGGAAATCGTGAACGTACTGCCTTGAAGTTCGTTACTTTTGATCATTTTATGACGAACATTAGCAATAACTTGGGCACGTAATTTCGCTATTGTAGACACGCTTAATTGATCTGCGTTGTGAATGACTGGAACCACTAGTCCACCACCAGTGGACACCGCCAAGCCAATATGGATGTGCTCATGTTCGAGAATACTACAATTCTCCTCCATCGGATGGCCGTTGAATGAGGCATTGATCGTGGGATGCTTGCGTAACGCTTGTGCAGTCGCACTGATCACAAAGTCCGAAAATGAAAGACGAACACCGCTTTTCTCCAGACTAGCTTGAATCGCTTGTTTCATTTGCAAAAGCTTCGAAACATCAAACGTTATCTTCACACTAAACTGTGGAATCGTTATTATGCTCTCCACCATACGCCGAGCAATCGTTCGTCGCATTGTGTTTATCGGCTGCTCTTTGCTTAATTCTTCTGCATCCAATGGCTTAGCTAATGTTTGCTCGTTGAAGGCAACTTTCGCAACGCTTAGGTCTGAAGAATTCTCCACAACCCCCGTCAGCGCAGCCGCCCGCTCCAAATCGGCATACACAATTCGGCCTCTCGGGCCCGTCCCAGACAGTTTCGTATAATCGACACCTAGCTCTCTGGCTCGTCTGCGGGCTGCTGGCGAAATCGCAATACGCAGTTTATCTACATACGAAGATAGTGTTTCCGTATCCGTTGGTACTTCTCGTCCGAATCCCATTGTTGCCCCCATTTCAGCCTTCGATGACGCCAAGGTAGCAATCGACGCTCCCACCTTCACGAGGTCTCCTTCTCGCACTAACAGCTTACCAATGGTGCCATCCCCCGGCATTTCCAGCTCAACGACGGTTTTATCGGTCTCGACTTCCGCAATAATCTCGCCTTTCTTGACATAGATGCCCTCGCCTATGAGCCATTTTTGAATCCTGCCTTCCTCCATGGACAATTCCATTTTGGGTAGGGTGATTGATTCTTGCATAACGTCTTCAACCTCCGTCCCCATTCTTATTCCGTGTGTCCTGCACCAGCTCGCCAGCGATGCTGAAGAGATCATCTTTCAGCTCGATCAATTCGATCCGTACGTAATCCGGTGTGACCTGAAGCGAGTCGCACACGGCCTTCGTCACATTAGCAACGAGGCGCCGCTTCGTATCCAGATCACGTCCTTCAACCAGCTTAAGTGTTAGATAAGGCATAAGCAGTCCCTCCATTTCGTCTAGAAATTACATCGTTTGACGACGTGGCTGTACGATTTCTAAGGTAATCCCGTCAGGATCAAGGAAGTAGCACGTGAAACCGCCTTCGTTGCGCCCGGCCGTAATGGCAACAGGCTCCGATTTAAACCGAACGCCATGCTCCGTTAAGAAGGTATGCATACTGTGAATATCATCCACAATGAACGCCAAATGAGCAGCGCCGGTATGACAAGTTTGCACATCGAGCTTCTGACCAACTGGCGTGATATATTGATTCAATTCCAACAAATGTTTGGATGGTCCATGATCTACACCTGGAATGCCCAGCATTGCGGCATATAAATCGGCATCGGGATAGCCAACGAATTTCCGCGTATAATCATTGGATTGTCTTTGTTTATGCAGCAGCTCAAAACCCAATAATTCTGTATAAAATTGAATGGAGCGCTCAATATCACTGACGGTAAATGCGGTATGAAAATGACCAATAATCATAAAATGACATTCGCCTCCCTTCTATGAATGCCTGTTACTTAAACCTCTGTCCGCTGCTTCTTCACCATCTCCACTATATCCGCTACCTGAGGCAAGGTCTGCCTCTCCAGATTGCGATTAAATGGAATCGGAACGTCTTTCGTCGCAACCCTAAGAATCGGAGCATCCAAATAGTCGAAAGCTTCCTCTTGAATCAATGCGCAGACCTCTGCACCCCACCCAAAGGACCTATGGGCCTCATGCACAATGACAACGCGCATTGTTTTGCGAACGGACTTAAGTATCGTTTCTTTATCGAGCGGATCGAGCGTCCTTAGATCGATTACCTCTGCCGAAATACCTTCCTGCTCAAGTATTTGAGCTGCTTCCAGCGCATAATCAACCATCCTGGATATGCTGATCAACGTAACATCTGTTCCGCTCCGTTTCACATCGGCTAGACCAATGGGGACGATATAATCCTCTTCCGGTACATGCCCTTTCTTCGTGTACATCATCTTGTTCTCCACGAAAAGCACAGGCGCGTTCTCTCGTATGGCCGCTTTCAATAACCCTTTGGCATCGTAAGGAGTTGATGGAACGACTACCTTAATCCCCGGAATGTGCGCAAATAGCGTTTCCAGACTTTGTGAATGCTGCGCACCATTACCTCGGCCTCCGCCGCCTTGTGTTCGAATGACCATCGGGACACTCGTCTGTCCACCTGACATGTACTTCATTTTTGCCGCTTGGTTCAAGATTTGATCCATTGCCACTAAGGTGAAATCAATCCACATAATTTCAATGACAGGAATCAGCCCCGTCATGGCTGCACCGACCCCCGCTCCGATAAAGCCCGATTCCGAGATGGGGGTGTCGCGTACGCGCTCTTTCCCAAATCGTGCTGCCAAATCCTTCGTTACTTTGAAAATACCGCCGTAATCGCCAATGTCCTCTCCCATGAGAAAAATGCGGCTGTCACGGGACATTTCCTCGATAAGCGCCTCATTTAATGCTTGCGCCATTGTCAGTTCTCTCACGTGGATTCTCCCCTCACAGCCCTATTGAAACGCCATTGTCGTCCATGGAAAAATAGGCTTCTTAGGGCCTTCGCCGATTTCATAACCACCCGTAGCCAAAATCTCTGTCCCTGTTATAAAGCTCGCCCATTCACTGGCAAGAAACAGTACAACCGTTGCAATTTCTTCCGGCAAGCCGCCTCGTTCCATCCATTGCAATGTTTCGGAGTATGCCAAGAAAGCCTCTGGATCCTTCTGCATGCTCGTCGTTTTCTCAAACATTTCGGTGCAGATGTGCCCAGGCTTCACTTCGTTGACTCGCACACCGTTCCTAGCTTCATCGATCGCCAGTGATTTCGTGAGCAAGGAGACGCCGCCTTTCGTCGCACAATACGTTGCGGCCCCTTCATCGCCTGTAGTCCCCAGTACGCTGCCGATGTTGACGATATTGCCCTTCGACGTCCGCAAATAAGGCATCGCATATTTACATCCGGCATAGTAGGCGACCAGATTCGTTGCCAGAATTTCATTGAAATCCTCTACCGAAACTTCATCTATAGGACGCTGCAGCGGGAAATAACCGGCGCAATTCACCAGTACATCGATGTGCCCAAACTTTTCCACTGTGAAGTCGATGAGTGCTTTCACATTCTGGTGTCGAGAGACATCGCATTCATAAAATGTACAACTGCCAGGCCCTCTTTCCGTCAGATCACCCGCGACCTTCATCCCAAGATCGACTACGCGATCTGCACCGACTACGTGCACGCCTGCATAAACGAAAGCCTCCGCGCAGGCTTTGCCAATGCCCATCGAAGTTCCTGTAATAATGGCTACTTTCCCTTTCATGCCTTCTTCAATTGATCTCATCTGGATTCACTCCTCACTTGGAAATGGCAATATCCGCTACATGCTCAGGTCGACCTTGAACTCCGACTCGATACCGATAGACGGGTCCACCAATGTCTGAAGCATCAAAGTCATATCCGGCAGGCGCAACAGGCAACGTAACACTTTTCGCCGCTGTCGTGACATAGATATCCCTGAAGTCCTCGCCTCCAAAAACAAGCGAAGACGTCTGCTTAGCCGGCACTTGAATGACCCGATCCACTTGGCCCGCTGTGTTGTAACGCACGATACAGCTGCCATACCACTGTGCAGACCACACGAAACCTTCGCTGTCCACCGTCAGCCCATCCGGGATACCTTCATGCTCTGGCACTTGAACGAAGATGCGGCGATTAGAGACAGTCCCACTGTCCAAATTGTAATCATACGAATAAATCGTACGTGTAACCGTATCCGTATAATAAAGAATTTTATTATCAGGCGAGAATCCCAAGCCGTTCGATAGGTGAATCTCTTCATCCAGAATGCGAATGGAGCCATCCTTGTCAACGATAAACAGCTTACCTAGCTCATAGTCAGGACTGTCAGGCCCATAGAAAGTCGTGCCAAAAAGAAATCTCCCCTTCGCATCTGCTGTCGCATCATTCGATCGCAGCCTATGCCCTTCGAACTGATCGGCAAGCAACAGGAAACCGTCTCGTTCATTCCAGAGATACACGCCTTGATGCGTCGCACACACTAATCCGCCATCGCTATTCATGGTGAAGCCGCTGACATTTTTCCCTTCGCCAGCTTGAACGACGGAGCCATCCTTGGGATCGTACCTGAATAACTTCGCGGCTAGCATATCGGTCCACCAGAATTGCTCTTTCTTCTCATCCCAAATCGGACTTTCTCCGCAAAGATAAGCGGCATCCGAAATGATTTCGTAGTCTTCCTGACCCATGGCGATTCCCCTTTCTTCCATCCATTACTCAGAAAGCTTTTGGATAAATTGCTCAAATGCTCGAATGTCCGCTTCACCATCCAAGACACCTATCTCAAGCTCGAAGTGAAGCTTCTCAAAAGGAGCAATCACCTTCAGCGTTCCGTGTTCCTTCTCATAGGATCTGCCCATCACAAAACAGGTGGAGGGCATAATGCCGAGCGCGTAATCGCCAGAACGCATGGATTTCCACTCGATCAAATTCGGTAGTGCTGCTGCGTTATATTTGATATAAACGCCCAAGCCTAAGTGTTCGTTAATGACAGCTGCTCCGGTCTGACCATTCTGTTGATTGACTGTCGTATGTTTAAAAACGTGTTCCGTAAAGCCATCAATGGGTTCTGTAATTTGGTTATGTTGATCTAGTGCTGAATGGGAAAGTGGATCTCTGGCCACGGTTTCTGAAAGGGGAAGTAGGAGTCTGGCATCGTCGTCCAGAATGGGGTAACCGACATTGACATGATAGAGCAGCATTAAGCTTTGCTCTTCAAAGCCTTGGTTTTCAATCACATCATGAATGTGTATGGATTTCGCTGAGGTCTGAGTTTGAATCGTTCTCGATAAAACTAAATGTTCATTAAAGATAGCCGCTTCCGTCATTTCTCCGGAAAGCTTTAGGACATAATTGTCGTCAACCCACTCTGTGGCAGCGCTTACTTTATCAGCTGGCGTGTTTTTTAAATTACCGTGAAATACCTGATTTAAGCCGTTATCTACCACTGCGGTACCGACATTGCGTAAGCCGCACGTGTACAGCATGCCTCCTGAAATAGAACGCATGAATTCGGTTCCATTCATGTCGGCCAAGGCCGGAGATACGATGCCCGACTTCGGTACATAATTCAAGTTCATGCCTTTATACTTCATGCTAACGATATCCAGGCATTTGCTTTCGAGCACGGTGAATTCCAACCCCGTTCCGTTGGTCACCTGATGAGCTTTCACGCCATCCGCCTTGCCTCCGTTATACGTGAAGGGCTGTATGCTTGCCAATTGAGACATATGACCAACTCTTTTCAACAACGCCTTCCGGTCTAGTTGTTTTCCGAATAGTTCTGCCATCCTGCGCTCCTCCTTGATCTACACGACATCCGTGTAAATGTCCTCGTACTCAGGCTCTGGGCTATTACGTGCAGTGTCTGCGGCATCGCGCACCTTGGCTGCAATCTCCGAACGCCAAACATCCAGTTGGCTCACTGATAGGCTGCCATGCTCAAGGAGCTTTTCTCCAGCCCGCTTGATCGGGTCCTTCTCACGCCAAAGTTGAACCTCAGCTTTACTGCGATAGCTCTCGGAATCGCCGTACATATGGCCCTGCAAGCGATACGTATGGGCTTCAATCAAGGTAGGCCCGTTTCCGTTTCGCGCACGTTCCACTGCTGTGACTGCTTCCTTATACACGGCCTCCGGATCATTGCCATCGACGGACACGCCGGTTATGCCAAGTGAGATGGCACGACCAATGAAATCCTCTACCTTGACGGAATCACGAATCGGTGTCATTTCTGAATACTGATTGTTTTCACATATAAAAATCACAGGTAGATCCCATAAGGCCGCTAAGTTAAGCGCTTCGTAAAGCGCACCTTGGTTCATTGCGCCATCTCCGAAGAATGTGACAGAGACTCGATCCTCGTTCAGCATTTTGGCTGAAAGAGCACCTCCAACTGCGATAGGAACGCCAGCTCCGACAATGCCATTGGCACCAAGGATGCCAATCTCTGGAGCCGCAATGTGCATTGGACCGCCCTTGCCTTTACAGTAGCCTTCTGCTTTGCCAAGGATTTCAGCAAAGAGCTTCTGTGGATCAGCACCCTTAGCCAGATGCTGTCCACGTCCACGATACGTCGTCGTTATGTAGTCATCGGGTTTTAGGGCACTGCAGACACCTACAGCAACTGCTTCCTGACCGATATAGGAATGATACGATCCGCCGACAAGCCCTTCTTTATATAACTCAATCGCTTGTTCCTCAAATTCACGGATCAGCACCATCTTCTTGTACAAATCCACTAATGAATTCGCCATTGTGTCACCCTCTAATCCACTTGTTTTAGATAGAATTGAGTGCTCGAGCCGCCATCTACGGTCAGCACCTGACCTGTTACGAAATTCGACTGCTCGGATGCAAAAAAAGCAACAACCGTCGCCACATCGATCGGATACCCAATTCTTCCTGCCGGAATTTGCTTGCCGATTAGAGCTACGTCATGATTGGGATTCAAATGATTCTTCTCCACATCGGTTGCCCCAGGTGAAACAGCATTGACTTGAATGTTCAGTGGGGCTAACTCAAGCGCCAATTGCCGAGTTAAGGCATTCATCCCGCCTTTGGACGCCGCATAAGCCCCATACTTCGTCATTGTCGTTTGCGCATGAACGGAGCTGATATTAATAATTTTGCCTGAACCTTGTTTCACCATTTCTCTTGCACAGGCTTGTGCGCAAAAGAAGCTGCCCTTCAAATTCGTGTCTAGCGTCTCATCCCAGCTCTGTTCCGAGACTTCGAAGAAATCAACAATCGGCACGACAGCGGAATTATTGATCAGCACGTCGATCCGGCCGAATTCCTCTTTCACCTTCTCGACCATGGCTAGAATCTCAGAGACGGAAGAAACGTCAGCTTTTATTGCGACAGCCTTTCTTCCCAGGCTCTGAATCTCTTCCACAACCGCGAAAGCCTGCTGTTCACTGTTGCGGTAATTCACAGCCACATCTGCGCCGCATTCAGCTAAGTGGATCGCAATCCTTTTGCCAATACCAATGCCTGCTCCCGTTACTAAAACAACTTTATTGGACAAATCCATCGCTTACACCCCAATTGGTCAATATGACATGTTATAGGATAAAAATTTCGCCGGTACTTAGAAACATAGGTTTCGTTTGTGGTATTTGCGCATTTACTTCGTTCAGAAATAACAGCGGATCACCGCCTGAATTTCCAGGAAGCATCCAGAAATGACAAGGCACCGCATAGCGAGGCTTAAAAATCGAAACAGCCGAAACTGCATCAGTTTCGTTCATGTTGCCATATTTCCCATTAATCGGGGCAATTAAGAGATCCACTTCGAACTGGCGGGCTATGTCCTGAAATTCCGCTTCACGCAAGCACGTATCGCCCATATGGTAGACCGTTTTACCAGCAGATTGTACGATAATGCCGACTGCATCCGGCGCACTTTCGCCATGATCTGCGAAAACAGACGTAATCGTGATGCCATCCACTTCATACTGGGAGCCAATAACTAGCGAGTGACATCGATCCTCTGCAATGCCAAGCTCCCTCAGCATCTTGATCGAATATGGCGGCGCATAGAAAGGAAAATCATCCGAGGTAATCGATTTAATGCACGGAACGTCGAGATGATCTTCATGTTGGTGGGTTAATAGATAAGCGGAGATGGGAAGCTGTTCCAATTCATCTGGCGATAGCAATGAGGGCATCAAACGCTTAAACGAAACCCCGATCACTTCCTCACAATAGTCTGTAAGATAGGGATCAATGACTATATATTGGCCTTTGTCCGTTTTATAAATATAACTAGCTTGGCCTAATGCGCATACCGCAAATTGCCCAGGAAGCACCTCTAGTTTTTGAATTTGCTGCAATAGATTAATCATGGATTGCTCCTTTCCTTCAGGAGAGTCTATTCCTCGTGGATCGTTTTGTACGACTTGCCCCATTCGGCAATTCGTTGATCATACACCGGATTGGCACCTTTCTCCGGATGCTGTGACCACACGGTGAAAATGACTAGTTCCTCGGTATCGCTCTTATTCGCGATGGCATGCATCGTTCCTGCTGGAATATGAATGACATCTCCGCTGGAGACGTCGTACTCAACACCGTCCAATCGAACCATGGCATCCCCCTTCATAATGAGATAGACCTCATCGTAAGGCGGATTATGCTTATGGTCGGTATGCTTGCTCCCCGGCGAGATAAAGCCCATATTAATTTGCACACCTTTGGTCGCTGAGTTGGTCTGATCGATCAACATTTTGGACGTATAGGTTTTATCCACGAACAACGGTTTCACTTCAGCAGCTTTGACAACCGTACCTTTTGGCATCTCAAACACTCCTTATTTAGCGGATAGTTGTATGGAATTAACAATCGAAGGAACTGGCTTCCCATCTAGATAATCGATAACGCGTGTAACGAGCAAGTCGCGCAGCTTAACTTCGGCTTGCACCGAATACCAAGCAATATGGTTGGTTACAATCGCTCGGGGATGATGCAAAAGTGGATGGTCGCTTGATGGAGGCTCAGTCTCCATGACATCCAGCGCAGCGAAAGAGATCGTGCCTTCATCCAGTGCGACAAGTAAGTCCGATTCATTAATTATAGGACCACGGGAAACGTTTATGAGTGCGGGCTTGCGCTTTGTGAGCATCATGGAATCTTTATTAAAGAGGTGTCGCGTTTGCGCTGTTAATGGACAATGTATGGAAAGGATATCAGATACTTCCAGTAGATGATTGAAAGAAACCAACTGCACGCCTGCGGGCAGGTTTTCCTGTTTTAGATAAGGATCATAGATGACAATCTTCGTACCCATCGGTGCCATCGTTTGAATAACTTTCATGCCAATTCTGCCCGTTCCCACAACGCCCAGTGTGATATCCTTGATCGATTGAATCGGCTTCAAATCTTTCACTTTTCCCCATACTCCTTGCTTCGTTAAGAGAGCAGAAGTAAAGAGTTTGCGGTTCGCAGCCAGGATAAAGCTAACTGCATGCTCTGCCACCTCGTCCACGCAATAATCCGGAACGTTGATGACGGCGATTCCAGCATCCGTGGCTGCTTGCACATCGATATTATCGACGCCGACACCATATCGGCCGATGACCTTGATCCGAGGTAAACGGACAATGAATGGCCCTGTCACCTTTTCAAGATTAACAATAAGTCCTTCCACATCAGCCAGCTGATCGGCCAACTCCATCGGATCCTTGCACGTGTAGTAAGTAGTTTCGATGTCTGTCCCTTCGAATAAAGCCAGTTCCCGCTGATCTTCAAAAATATCAGCACCAATGATGGCAACCTTACGCACGTTCAGCTTCCTCCCATCTATAGATTCAAGATTATAATTTATGGTGAAAAGAGGGGATAATTTCCGGGCCATGGTAGGCCGAGTAACCGCCATCAACATAGAGAACGGAACCTGTAATGAAGCTGGCTTTGCTGGAGGATAAGAATATGGCAGCTTCGGCAATATTCTCAGGCTTTCCTAATTGACCTTGCGGGGTTCTGCGAATCATATCGTCCTCACTTAGCACACCTTCATCGAACGCATAGCGCATTCCCTCTGTCTCGATGTATCCTGGTGCTATGGCATTTACACGTACACCGTCATAGGCCCATTCGCACGCTAGCGTTTTCGTAAAGCTATCCACCGCTGATTTGGAGGTTGCATACGGGAGACGATTAGATATGCCGCCTAAACCATGAATGGAAGAAATATTAATGACCACGCCCGATTTCTTCTTCAGCATGATCTTGCCTGCTTCCTTCGCACACAAGAACATAGATTTAATGTTCGTATCAAAAACAAAATCCCACTCTTCCTCCGTAAACGTCACAATTGGCTTGCGAATTGTAGATCCTACATTGTTCACTAGAATATCCACAGTTCCAAAGGTATCTATAATAAACGAGAACAAATTTTCCACCTCAGCCTTGACCGAAACGTCTGTCTTACAGGTGACTGCCTTACCTCCCAGGCTTTCAATTTCAGCTTTCGTCTTGTTGGCAGCGGCCTCGTTCATATCCGCTACAACAACTGTCGCCCCCTCTCGGGCAAACGCCTTCGCGGCTGAACGACCGATTCCATTTCCGGATCCTGTGATCACTGCAATCTGATTGCTGAATTCCATTTCCTTCATTCCCTTCCGCGAAGATAAGTTATATTTGTATACAATTTATAAACTTATCGTACAATGTATTATTTTTGTCGTCAACATAATTCTTCTTTCACCTTATCCTTTAATACCAGCCGTGACCATACCCTCCATGATCTTCTTTTGCATGATAAAGAAAAAGATCGCTTGTGGCAGCAGGATCATGACCACACCTCTCATCATCGCCCCATAATCAGCTGAGAATTGGTCCTTGAAAAAGGCTAACGCCAGCGGAATCGTATACATTTCCTTGTTATGCAGCTGAATGGATGCAATGGGAAACTCATTCCACACGCCTAAGAAACTAAAGATGAACAAGGTTACAAGAACGGGCATAAGTAGAGGCGCCTCTACTCGAAAAATTAACCGAAATAGGCCGCAGCCATCAATGATTCCCGCCTCTTCCATTTCTAGAGGAATACTTTTCATCCCGCCTACCAGCATCAATGTCATAAAGGGAATACCACCTGCAATGTAAGGAAGCATTAAGCCCCAAATGCTATCAACACCAAGCACACCACCTGATATTTTGCCCATGAATAAAGCTAAATTGTAGTATGGCATCAGCAGTGTCAGCACGGGAATCGCACTTGCCGAAAGAAATAAATAATAGACGAGATCCGTAATCCGACTGGATTTATGGTATAAGCGCGCAATCGCAAATGAACTGAAGAACATGAGAGCAATCTCGATAAAGGAAGTAACTATGGCCAGCATTAAACTATTCATAAACAATCTGGCAATATGTGCTTTCTGGAAGGTATCCGCATACAGGGAAAAGTCGAATTTCTCCGGCATTACGAGCGGATTGCTGAAAATTTCACTGTTATTTTTGAAAGACAATACGACGCCCCAGAAAAATGGCACAATCATCACCAAAGAGACAAGGAGACCGAGTATAATCAACGGTATTTGATTTCTTTTCATCACATTCACCTAATCCCCAACCCTTTTACTAGAAAATGCTAATATTAAGATCGAGAAAAGCATCACGAACATAAATAAGATCGTCGCTAGCACAGAGCCTTTGCCAAAATCATATTGAGTGAAGCTTAATCGGTATAAGTACGTGGTGAGAAGATGAGATTGGTTATTCGGACCGCCATTCGTTAGTATGAGCACTGTTTGAAACGAGTTGAAGGCATTGATGACGATCATTACTGCGCATATTTTCATCGTTTCTTTTAGTAAGGGAATGGTGATGTAGATGGTTTTTTGAAAACGCGTTGCGCCATCCATGATGGCAGCCTCAAAGCTCTCTTTGGGTACCATTTTCAAGCCAGTCAGGAACAACAACCCGTAGAAGCCCACTGTTTTCCAAGTGTCGACGACGACGACGGAGTATGGTGTAAGATGTTTTCCGCCGATCCAACTTAATGCCCAACTGTCCAATCCGATTTTCTCCAGCGTCGCATTGATAAGGCCAATACCCGGATCAAGCAGGAACAGCCAAATAATCGCGATCATGACGCCTGATAATAAATAGGGAATGAACGTAGCTACTTTGACGAATGAGTTGCCTTTGAACCGTGCATTCAGTAGAAATCCTAGCAGGAGTCCTAACGGCATCAAAAGCACTAACTCACCGATAACCACAATAG
The DNA here is from genome assembly GCF_059692115.1 of Paenibacillus sp. J31R30. Lineage (NCBI taxonomy): Bacteria > Bacillati > Bacillota > Bacilli > Caryophanales > Paenibacillaceae > Paenibacillus > Paenibacillus sp. J31R30. Next base: position 16,416 of record NZ_JCAUAV010000024.1, read on the forward strand.
CGGTGTTCCAAAACAGCTTATGGACGATCTCATCCTGCAAAATACGAGACCAATTATCCAAATAGACGAAGCCTTTATCTTCAAAAAATGTCTTACTTTTAAAACTGGTTATGAAGGTGTCGACGAGTGGAAACGCGGTGTAGAAGACAAAAATGATGAATACAGGAAAAATAAAGGCCGCCTTAATCCAGCTCTTACTGAACAAATACAATTTCATCCACCCGCTTCCGCAGCAGTATGCCCTGCACCGGCGCTTCACGTCACATGCTACGCCAGGCAGGGCGATATGATAAGCTAGTTTCCGTGTTTATTTTTTATGCGCTTTCCAATCTTTAATCGTGTCAGCTTGGATTTTATCGAGCTTTTTGAGCTCAGCCGGAATATCTGCTGTTTTCTTACTGCCATCGATTAAGGCATTAATAAGTCCGCCCTTCGGTGTGCCGAATTTGCTTCCATATGCCTCCCAATTCGCATCCCATGTCAAATGGAAGGAATAATCCGAGGTGAGGTCAATGTGTGCATTCGGATCAGCAATTAATTTTGCTTGGTCTTGAATGATTTTGCCATAATCAGACAGGTTTGCTTTAACCGTTCCTGGCAGGTTAGCGCCGGCTTTCAAGGAAAGCTTAAAGCCTTGTTCAGTAAAGCGGAATTTGTTCAATGCAACGATCGCATCCATTTTATCCTTATCTTTCGCTGTATTCGCCGAGACTGCATAGCCGTTCGTTACGCCTCCTGGGACGCGTTTCTGGTCGGCAGTCGAATTCGGGAATGTGATGCCCCATGTATACTCCGTATCCTTCTCAACTGGTGTACCTACAACTTTACCCAGTTGGTCTGATGGAATCGAAATCATCGCCGCTTTGCCTGATGTAAACAATGCAACGCCTTGCTCGAAGTTCATCGTACTATTGTGCTCAGGGAACGCTCCTAGCGCAGCTAGCTCACCGATTGCATTGTAAGCGCCAACAACTGGAGATTCAGAGAATTTCATTTCACCCGTATCAAATAGTTCTTTCTTCTTCTCATGGATGCCCCATTTCGTTAACCAATCCTCAAAGCCCCATGTTGGCCACGGATCTTTTGTTCCTTCAGCAATCGTGACAACGCCGTTTTTCTTAAACACTTGAACAGCTGCTTTCAGCTCATCAAAGGTTGTTGGAATTTTCACACTGTATTTATCAAATAAGGCCTTGTTGTGCAACCAAGCTTGCACTTGCATTTCTGCTGGGAAACCTACTATTTTATTATCTTTAGTTGTTAAATTCACTAAAGCCGCTGGTGTTAGCGCTTTCTTGAAATCGGCATCGTAATAAGCCGTTAAATCCGCGACAGATTTGCTTTGAGTAAACGCATCTGTTATTAGTGTAGCATTCCACCAGAACAAATCTGGCAATGTATTTGACTTCGCCATGATGGCCAGTTTTTCTTGATACGACTCATGGTCAAACACTTGCGTTTCAATCTTCACATTCGGGTTTTGCTTCATGAACTCCTTGATGACAATGCCCATCATATCTTTATCGCCGTCGCCGATAAAGGTGGCATATGTAAGCTTGACTTCCTTCGCTGGTGCTGGCGTTGCTGGAGCAGGTGTAGCCGTCGCCGCTGTCGTTGCAGGTGCTGGGGTAGCTGAAGCGGTAGTTTCTGTTGTTGTACTCTTGCTGCATGCCGATACAATAATCAGCATGGAAGCCAACATTGCAGTAAATGCAAATCTACTTTTCTTCATTTTTAAACCCTCCTGATTACTTTTATATAACCACAATAACATGAAGTTATTGGAATTATTAAGATAAATTTTAAATATTCAAATAATTAAATGTAAGCCTTTACATGATTGGTGAAATAGGAATACATGCTGTTAATTTGAGTTGGATCTGTGGTGGCATCTGGGAATGGAACTGAGTTGAATCTCGGATGAATGTTAGTACAACTGAGGTATATTAGATGGGTTGAATTGGGTTGATTCTTTGTTCGTTGAGGCACAAGTAGGATGATGACTTAGACTTGGAGGAGGAAATCTTCTAATGTCGACCGCGGCGGTTATGTAAGCTCTTTCATCTAAATTTAGTATACAATCTTATTTTATTGTAGTCAATGAATTTAATTTGTTTTAATTGTTAAAAATTTTGTTTACTTTTTATCATAAAGGTAGCCCCTTTCGCGTACAGAGTTGTACGTTTCCGCAGGCTTCAGTGACTCTCTCTTCACCCCCATGTGTAAAAAAACTTCAATGATCACTTACCCTTGCGCTTTACTTTCTGCTGCCTGAATCCAAAGCTTCTTTAATCGTCTTTTGAAAGGAGGTGTAATCATTTCCGATAAACTTCTTGCCATTGATCACAAAAGCAGGTGCCTCCGTGACTTTAAATTGTTCTGCAAAAACGGTATCCTGCTCCACTTCCTTGAGATAGGTACCTTTCTGCAAATCAGCTTGTAACACCTCTGTCTCCTTCAAAATCTGATTCGATTGGACGAGTTTCAGAATGAAATCAGCCGTTGCCCAATCGTTGTTGGCATCTTGCTGATGCTTATAGATGAGGTCCATATATGTCCAAAAAGCTGCAGCATCCTGATGATAAATCGATTCCCCAGCTAAAGCAGCTGGAACCGAGCCCTCAATAATCACATCATTCATGAAAAAGAATTGGACGATGCCTTTGTCGATATAATCTTTTTTCAGCAGCGGTAATAAACCTTCATTCACAGATTTGCAGGCTGTGCACTTGAAATCGCCAAACTCAATTATTTTGACCGGCGCACTGCTGTTCCCTAATGAGGGTTGGTTTTCATATGAAAATTTTGGCGCTTGAGAATTTGAAGCCATAACCGTAATGACGGTGATCATTGTAATAACCAAACAACCAGCAACAAGGAATATTCTTCGCATAGGCTCTCTCCCTCTGTAGCCCCCTCATCCACCAATTTGCCGTAGATGAGGAGGCTCCAACACTTCAAATTAATTAATCCAAATAATTTCAGAAGCGTAATCGCCTGTCATGCCTGTTACGTTGATGCCTGTGTTCATCAAGTCAGCGCCTGTCATGCTTGTGTTTTGTGAAGTTCTGTCTTGGAATGTCAATGTGTAAGTTGCTGCTGGGTTGAGGCCTTTGAATTTAATGACTTTGGAGGTAGGTGCGCTCGCACTCGGGTGGAACAGCAGCACAGAACCTTTGTTCAACGACGTATTAAAGAACTGCATGCCATCCCAGTTAATACCGTCTGCAATCGGCAGGATGTGATACACGTCAGCCCCTCTTAGGATTGGTCTTTGCTTTGATTTATAGAGGGCAATATTCGTCTGATAGACAGCAGGCTGAACCGTTGATGCATTCGCTGGGTTGCCATACATCCACGCTGATAGGAAGCCTGTGCGGAATTCGTAATTTGCGAAAGTTGGCGTATTGATCGTATAGTCCAGATTATCTGCTTTCATTTGAATCGGGTTAATCATAAAGGAATTGGCATAGAAAGCCCTCCTGTACTTCTCCACGGAACCTGGTGAGTTGCCGGAATCTTCCGTTGTCATGACCGTTTGCCGCTGAAGAAGATCAAAGGATTTCTTCGACCCGCCCGCGCTGCAATTTTCCCAACGGAAATTAGGACGGTTCGCAATCATATAATCTAGCACTTCTAAGAAGCCTTCGTGACTTAAATAATTGTTTGTGTTCTCCCATTCCATATCACTGCGCCAGTAGTCGTAATGATAGTTGTCATATCGCCATAACAAGGCTGCTTTCTGTGCATCTCTGCCCGCTTGCGTAGCCAAATCGTTATGTTGGAAGCGATTGCCCATATAGAGAGAGAACTGCATACCTTTATTATGAATCGTGGTACCCAAATTAAATCCATTGGGCCAATTCGTTGTGTTTGGCGTCCACGCCCATCCAAAGTGTGGATCCGTATAGACATCACTCGTCCACCAGGCATCCTCTTTCGCCAGCTCAACGCCCCAAGCATCGATGGGATCCGTCGTAAGGAAGGCATTGATGGAAGCTTCACTATAAAAATTCACATCGAATTCCACTAAGGGCTCATTCGCGTTAGCCTTTAGCGTCGGTGTCATTTTGTAATTCCAGAACCATTTTTTCATCGCATTACTGCCTGTGTCCGTGTCCCCCTTATATGTCCCATAGAACATCCCTGGTACGTTTAGAATTTTACCTGTTGGCTCGCTAAATGAACCTGAATCTCCCAGATAAAACTGATTGCGGATCTGGAGTGCATTACCCGCTGTCGTGTTAATAATTTGCCCAAAATCCATGGTATAACCGATATAAAGGCCATGTACGCCGCCTCGATCCAGCATTTCAAAAGGCAACACATATGGACCTGTGTTGAAATCATTCGCCACAGTGGAAGGCACATGCGTGCTTGCTCCAAACACATCCTGGTACACCCCTGAAGCACTTGGATTTACACTTGCGCGATCGTAACGGTTTAATGTAACGGTGTTATCCGCTGTAACTGCAAAATCACTAGCTAACACATCTGCATGGTTATAGGTCACATTGCTGCCTGTATTGTTTTGAACAGTCACTTGATTTTCAACAGGTCCTACGCCTGAACGTGCCCACCAGATTGACTTAAGTTCCAAAGCTGGCGAAGTGCTTGTAAATCGGAGGGTAACCTTCGTTCCGTCTGTCGTATTTACAGTCGCATCCTGATAAACCCAGTTCACCGTGTAGGCAGTTGATCCTACTGTCACCCGATTCATAAGGGGAACCACTGTCGTAGATGGCGTCCAGTTCCAGTTTTGGGTTGGATTTTTGAGAAGCGTAATCGCAGGTTGATTACCTGCTAGCGTTAAGGTGAGATTCGTATCCGATGTATTTAAATTCCAGGTCGGAGCAGCTGTTGGGGAACCGTAGATGAAGGCATCGATAGCTGAGTAATAATTCAACGTGTTGGCGGGATTCCTTGTATTGGTCACTACGATTCTAATTGTGTGGCTGGCATTTGTCAGCGACGTGTTACTGTACAGCACCTGCTGCATGCGGAGTGTGCTGGCGTACATATCAACCGAGGCGACTTTTACCCCGTCAATGTAGACGTCAGAGATGCCGCAATCCACATTCTTCGGACCTATCCATTGGATCGTTGTACCTGTAAACGAAAATTGCGCATAATTGCCGTTCGTGTTGGAATAATGCTGATCATTGCTGACATAACCAGCTGCTGCCGCTGAGGTCCATGCCCCAGAATACGTAATGCCTGCATTAGTGTTATTGATTGTTGTGAGCGATGTCGGCGGTGCGACGGAGTCATATTCAAATGCATCAATCGAGGAATAGTAGCCGGAAGATGACACATTTTTGGTATTGGTCACGACCACCTTAATAGTATGACTGGTATTGGTAAGCGACGTATTGCTGTATAGCACCTGTTGCTTAAGCCAGGAGCTTGCATACATATCTACTGATGCAACCAAGCTACCGTCGATGTATACCTGCGAAATACCGCAGTCCACATTCTTAGGACCGATCCATGCGATGGATGTCCCGGTAAACGTAAATTGCGCTTCATTGCCATTCGTGTTGGAATAATGCTGGTCACTATTGTAATAACCGACAGATACCGTAGCATTATCGTACGTCCAAGCACCTGTATAGGTGATTGCCCCACTGTTATCATTTACTTTCGTAGGGGCTGCTGAAGCCTTTGTCATCCCGAATGTTAGGACGATAAAAATAAAAGTTATGAATATTGCGAGCAATGTGACATTCCTCTGGCTTAATCGTATGTTCACTAGCCATTCACCTTCCCTTTTGGATGTATGGAGAACATTTCATCTCAACTCATCTTCCCACGGACTGAATTCAAGTTGTTACTGTTCCAGCACCATTCCCATAAGAAGCTAGAGTCTAATCCTACACATACGCCAGAAATGGAGCTTCCGATTAATCCCCTCCTCTCTACCAACCTAGTAACCACCCCCTTTCCAATGAAAATGATGCTACAGACTTTCTTCTACTTGAATCTTCACAATGCCATGCCCCATAGGTGGAATCACTAGATTCACATACACTTTCCCTTGCGAATGATGAAAAGCAGCCCCAGAACCCTCCAATTTCACCAGTCCATTTGGTAATCCAATCTCGGCAAGCCTGAATTGAAATTGTCGCTGCACTAGCTTATTTTCCAAATTAAAGATATTGATGACGCTTGCACCTGAATGGGTGTGAACATGAACCGTCTCTTCCAAACCATAGAACTGTCCCTGTGCATAAAATGGCTTTAAGGACAAATAAGTTTGCATCGCCTTCTTCTGAGCTTCCCATACCTTGTCATCCTTAGACTTCCCTCCAACACCCAAGTGACGGCACGTACTCGCATACCACCAGAACATAAGCGCATGCTCATTGTCTTTCCGCAAATCAATATGCAAATACATCGGAATGCTGTAAGCTAGATTAAAATAATAGAGCGCAGCTGCACGCTGGGTAAGGATATCGTCCATGGGATCAATCATGTACTCATAACCCCATAATTCGTCTAGACCGCCTGGCTTCGCATGCATGAAATACGTCGGAACATAGCGAGGTGTCCCAGGTCCAGTCATTGGATCATGCTGCTCAATGATCACTTCGGGATAGTCCTCATGTACACGCTGCGTGATATGTAAAATAGTATCCAAATGCTCTTGGTGTGTCATTGGCAGCGAATGACCGTGCGAAGGATCCCAGCAGTCCCCGCAAAACCAGGAGCCGTCAAACAACAAAAGATAGGCGCCATTCCGGCAAAGCTCTTTCAATCGCGTTATTTTCGTCTCCATATATAGCTTGCTTCCGCTGCACTGAACATCAATGAATAAATCATTGTGCGTATGGGTGACCCGCTCCCCATCCTTCTTCATCCTTCTTGCTTCCCAAGGGTACGCATCCGCATCGCCCCAAGGGGCTAAAGGGATGTGCAGCGCCAACTTCATCCCGTACGTGTCTTGAAGCCACGCTGCAAAACTGCTTTGTGAGCCCAATCGATCCTCAGCCCAAATGTTAGAGCTGAACGCGGTATCCCAACCCGGATCCAGATACAAACATTCACAGCCGAGCTCTTTCGCCTTCTCTGCCTCGATTTCCATATCCCGCTTCTGAAAATAGCGCTGCCGATTCTCGGGTGAATCCTCTGTCCACCAGAGCAAATTATCATAAAGCTCATTCCAATGTACAGGCGGAAGATATCCTTTAGGCGTGAGATGGCTTTGGCTCTCTGTAAACCTACGGAACGCAGAGTACGCGTCCTTCCAATCGCCATTCATCAGGTGATACCGGGTTTCCCCGAAGGAATAAGCTTCACCTGGCGCTAGCTGTGCCGCTCCTTCTGGATCTCCCAGTTTCCACCTTCCCGCGCCGCCGAAACGCAAGGTATTGGCCACACCTGTTTGGTCATCCCTATCTAACGGCTCAATCAACGACCATTCCATAGCATCAGGATTGTATTTGCTGATGAGCAGTGCATGGCCGTCCCGATACCAAGCCCACCCTTCTGCTCCCCATGTAGATGTGTATTGCAGATTGTAATCCGGGCTCCGCTGGGCCGAGAACCAGTTGGGCTGTGTCGCGATGTCCCACGCAGTATAGTCGCATAGCTCGCCTGTCTCAGGATGCCTACGGTAAGGCACATTACAAAACCGTTCTTGCCCCAAATCTACAAACGAACCACTGCCATCCTGAATTCGCTTCGTAAATCCGCAGGCGAAATCACCTGTATGCACCGTTTCGTCAGTAACATTACGTAGTGTAACCGTCTCTATAAGCACATCCGGCTCATGAAATGGCAACCGCCATGTCTGCATGATCTCAATAGACCCTGCTTTGCCGAACAGTACTACCTGACACGTTCCGTCTGATTCTGTCGTTATCAGCGGTTCCCCTAGCTGGACAGGCTGATGTGCAAAGCGCCACGAATAAGCACCGTCCGCGTACACACGGCCAGTTTGTAAATCTCGCATTCCACTAGGATTCATTGTTCCGTGAGTTGCAATTACAATCTCTATTCGACCATTGGTCAAAACCAATGAACCTTCTGTTGCTTCCTTGTGAATGCGAGGCGCATCTTCCCTGCCATGTACACGCCCTTGTCTTTCTCCAACAACATCCATCTCTTCTTCCTCCCATATGTGTAGCCACCGCGCAGAAATAAAGCGCAGCCTTATCCAAGCTACGCTTCACTTCCTAACAACGCGGATGTTTAAATTGATATGTTTCGCTTCGTTAATCCACAATGCCCAAACTGTCTAATTCACTGTCATAATTCGCAGGCAGCGTCGTTACTACAGCCGCGTCTGATTTCGCAAATGCCGCCATTTTCAGCAGCATGCGATCTGCGAGCGGATTGCCAAGGTTCCCGATCAGATCGAAGGTATTTACAGTGAGGAATACGTAATGGTTCCACTGTTATCATTCACCTGTGTACTGGTAAACGTGTCATACTCAAACGCATCTATCGAAGAATAAAACCCGCTGGATGCGCTGTTCTTCGTATTCGTGGCTACCACTTTAATCGTGTGAGAGCCGCTAGAAAGTCCGCTCTTCTGGAAAAGCACCTGCTGCTTCAACCAAGAAGATGCGTAGAGATCAACCGTGGAATCGTAGACGCCGTCAATGTACACATCGGATTTGCCGCAATCTACATTTTTCGGACCTTTCCATGTGATCGAAGTTCCCGTAAATGTAAATTGTGCAAAATTACTGACGGTATTGGAGTAATGCTGATCATTATTAACATATCCTGATGCGCCAGTCGTATCGTACGTCCACGCCCCTTAGTAGGTAATCAAACCACTGTTGTCATTCACAACGGTTGGTGATGCGTAGGTAGAAGCAGGCCTAAACAGCACCAGTGTGAACAGGATAGCGATCATAAACCCGAAACCAACAGCTCCGCTTTTCCTACCTTTCAGCATTCCCATGCGTGACTTTCCTCCTTATTTGATCCAAATAATGTCGGAAGCTTTGGCCGTACCTGTAAACGTAACGTTCAGGCCTGTCGTCATCAAGGTTGCACCGGTTGCTGTTGTGTTTTGAGTCGTTCTATCATAAAACTCCAGTGTGTAAGTCGTAGTCGGATTCAATCCTTTGAATTTAATGTTCTTGGTGTTTCCTCCCGCATTTGTCGGCATGAAGAGAAAAACTGCTCCCTTAATCGTATTGCTTGTGTTTGGATCAAAATATTGAACGCCATCCCAATTCGTGCCGTCCGGTCTTGGCAGGATGTGATACAGATTCGCATTTCGTACGAGCGGTTTAATATTCGTGTTATATAAGTTGTAATACTCATTCATGAAGCCCAGCGTATCTGTGGTAAAAGCGCCTGAAGCTCCTGCTGTAGATTCAGAGTTATGAGGTACGCCTAATAGGAAGCTTCGAAAAGCATAATCCTTATCTGTACCCGTTCCCCAGGTGCTATTGATGTCTCCTGGTTGCTGCAATTGCAAGGATGGAATGGCGTACGAAGAATCGTAGAACACTTTCCGATTGGATAAAGGATCATACACGTCCGTTGAATAGACAACACTGGATCGTTTAAGCGTTGCATAATCCTTCATGTTGCCGCCGGCGTTACAATTTTCATATCGGAAATCGGTTTTGTTAAGATTCAGATAATCCAGCAGCTCATAAAAGCCCGTGGCATTCCAGTACATTGTATCTGTCCCATATTTATGGCGATTGATCTGGTTGCTGGTATACGCAATCGGCTCAAAATCGTTACGGAACGTATCTACATGGAACGCGTTCATGACGGACAGAAGCTTCGTCTGCAGCCAAGCTACAGCCGATGTATTGCCGAGATCGACGGAGTTTCCATAGCCGTCGATGTTTCGATTTGAGAACCAGCTTGGTTGTGCATTAGGCCCCATGGAGGTAAGAGCGCCAGGATCATTGTTCAGTGCGTCGTGGAGCAGGAAATATAAAGTGAACTTGAGTCCCTTGGTATGCATGAGCGACCCCGAACCCGCCAAGCTTCCACTTGGCCAATTCGTGGGATTAGCCCGCCAATCCCCTTCGTGGTTGGCTACCCACCACCCGTAGTCCTGAACGATCGATTGAATACCGTAGCTTGTCGGTGTTGGGGACGAATTCAAGTAGGTTGTTAATGGAGCTTCATATTGTGCGCCATACGGATAGTACGCTGCATGCGCCGCTCCATTCGGTGCATTGACTTGCACAAACGGCTCAGCCGTGTTGTTTCGCATTTCGGCTGGAATGAGATAATTAAATTGCCACTTCTTAAAATTGTTGGAGCCATCATCCACCGAGCCGGCGTAGGTACCAATATAAGCTGTAGGTACATTAAAAACACTCCCGATGGGAATATCGGTTTTAAAATCATTATGGAGCCCTGCTTTAATTCTCGTTGTTACCGGAGAGGTCCCAGACGCCGTCACATTAATTCTGCCATGCGGCCATTCCCAGGCGACGTACAACCCGTGATTACCGCCATTGTCCAAGTAAACGAGCGGGATATTATCATCATCTCCAGCACTATTCGCTTTGGAATCTGTTAACGCGGAGTAATCAGAGCCATTGGTCAGCGTATGCTGATGAACACCTGTCGCATTCGGCGCCGCCGCATCTTTATTAAACCGCCATAACACAGGATCCGTGCTGCCCTTCACTCTGACATCCATCGATTCCTGCGGATAAACGGTAATCACACTTCCAGTATTATTCAGCACGGTCATCGTATGGGTGACAGGTCCAACCCCCGGCTTAGCCCACCAAATGGACTTGAGCTGCAGGGAAGGCGTCGTGCTATTATAGGTTAGTGTGACCTTTGTACCCGATGTCGTATCGACCGCTGCACTGGCATATACCCAGTTAGGTGTATACGAGGTCCCTCCAATATCTACTCGACTCATCAAAGGAAGCGTGCTCGCAGTCGATGTCCAGTTGTAATTCTGGGTCGGGTTTTTGAGCACTGCGATCATTGGACCGGCATCCGTTTCACTTAATGTGATTGCTGTGTCTGAAGTGCTGAGGTTCCATGTTGGTCCTGATACCAATGGGACAAGTTGAATATCATCGAACCAGATGGCATCGGTCGGACTATTGTCCGTGACGGAGCGAATGGTTATCGTTGTGTTGGAACCAGAGTTCCAAGTGTCCTCGCTATAGATCCATTGGCCTCCACCTCCACCGGCGGAAACTCCGATCTGCGTTTCGCCTGCCATGTCGTTCATATCCACATAAGCGACGCCATTATTATTATTCTTATAAATCCATACGGAAAGTTTATAGGTTGTATTGGCTAGAACGGTGACACTTCTGCTTGTTACGGAGGTTGTTGTGGCTGTTGATTTAAGGGAGTAGGAACCTTCGTGCGCTCTGTCGCTGGCTCTTGTGTGATTGGTTCCTTGTGACCAGCCTGTTGCTGACCCACCTGTGCCTGATTCGAAAGAAGCATTCGTAACGGCATTCACGACATTATCATATTCAAAGGCATCAATTGAGGAATAATAGCCGCTTGCTGAAGCATTCTTGGTATTCGTTACCACGACTTTTATCGTATGTGAACCACTGCTTAGACCTGTTTTACTATACAACACTTGCTGTTTCAGCCACGTTGGCGCATACATATCCACGGTAGAATCGTAAATGCCGTCAATATACACATCGGACTTACCGCAATCCACGTTCATCGGGCCAATCCATTTAATCGACGTACCTGTAAACGTAAATTGCGCATAATTAGTAGTTGTATTAGAATAATGCTGATCATTGCTGACATATCCACTTGAGCCTGTTGTATCGTAGGTCCATGAACCCGAATAGGTAATCGAGCCGCTGCTATCATTCACTTGTGTCGGTGCAGCAAATACCTTACCTACTGGTAAACTCAGAAAGGTAAGAAATACAGTCATCATCATAGTGATCGCCATTAACACACTTTTCATTCGCCTGTACCTCATAAATTATCCCTCCATGAAATGAGTGAACTTCTTTTTTATGTTCATTTTCTCCTTTCTCAGATTGTGTCACGCTGAAATGTAAGCCCTTTCAAAAATTCTAATTTTAGTATACAATTAAAAAATATTGTGGTCAATTGGTTTTAATTGTAGAACAAACATCATAATGGAATAGCTAACAGTCAAAATCTTTCATTAAAAAACCTTCAAGTTTTAAGCCGTTAAATAACGCTAGCTGGGGGTAGAACGTTTCTGCCCGTGCGACTTGTATCCCGAGAGCTATTCAGTTCATTCCCCCTACTTATTCAAACATGTTTGGGATGGTTTGGACATACAAAAGGTTAAATAGGCGTTCACCTAATAGAGTGAACGCCTACTTAATTTCAGAACTACCGTATAGGAAATGTCTCTCATTTGGTAAATCATTAGGTGCATGCAACGTCAAATATAGTTGCTGATCGAGTGTGCGAAACATCATGCTGTGCCCGCCATCTTCAAAGCTTGATCAAAGCTAAATCGCCATTTTAGAATGTAATGTCTTTGTCCGTTATTTCTCAATTATTAGGAGGTATACAAAAAAACGTATTCCGAAAAAACACCGTTTTTCTTTTCTAATAAAGATTACGGTTTGATTCCAATATCTTTTTTGTTTATCTTGCAGAACAACTAAATCGTTCCTACTTAGCTGAAGATAAATCCCTTTATTTTTACATCATAAACCTTATTAACAAACTCATCTGAAACAAAAGAATGTAGCCGCCTGAGAAAAGAAGTGAAAAGCCCTACTAAGATAAGTGAGGTAATTTGTTCTGGACGAATTTAAGAGTTTCTACAGACTTCAAGACAACTTCCATCACTGGGGATAGACAATTCTATGATACTCCCGTTATGTTGGTATCGCAGCACCCCTCCTCCACGTGTTGACCTAACCTTGATGTGAGTTGCGTTCATGGATACTTCTACTTCTTCGTTGCCAATCGGAAGCTTCCCCTTCATCCATTCAAGTCCACCAAGGTTCGGCTCCACAATGAAGGTCTCATAGCCTGGAGTTAGTGGTTGAACCCCGAGAAAGTATTTTCCGAATATATAAATGGGGCCAGCCCCCCAAGCATGGCAGAGACTTTTACCAAAAGGCATCCCATACATGCTGTAATGAGCATCAACGGATAGTGAAGGATCGTATTCCTCCCAGAAAGTTGTAGCCCCAAGATCAATCATATCTCCCCAGTAAGAGAGCACCTCACGGCAGACAAGCTCATGCTGACCACTTTCACATAACGCAGCCATTTCGTGAAAACGCATATAAGGAGTGCGAATTTGGGGAATATCGGGATTTAGAATGACTTGACTGATGACACTGTTGCGTTGTTCAGGCGAAAGATATCCATAGAGCAAGGCGAACATACTGGCATGTTTCGTCATTGTAGCCTGTGTAACACCGGATATTCGATGATGAAGCAAACCGCCTTTTGAATCATCCCAGAACAGTTGAAGAGTTAATCTTTTTATTTCTGCCCCTAGCTTTCCGTAAGTATCCGCCTTGAAATGATCGCCTAGAAGACTAGCAAACAAGCTCATAGCTTCTAGACTGCGTACCAGTAGGATCTGGACTGTACTGACAGCACCGCTATTATCGAAATCCGCCCAATCGACGAACACCCAATCTTGCGGTCGACCTTCAAGTAGCCCTTCCTCATTTCTCTGCTTTAGACAAAATTCAATTAAGCTGACAGCTCGATCATAATACTGATGAATGAACGCCAAATCTCCCGTATAGAGATAATAATCGTAAAGTGATATGAACCAATATAATGAATAATCGAGAATCGTATTTATATGCATGGTGAGAGGATCTTTACCTCGTAGTGCAACAAGCGTCCGACGTGTCACGTCCATGTCAAAGAAACTGTAATAGTTCATTAAGAACGATTGGTAGGCGTCTCCCGACCATACCCAACGATCTCGTTTTATGCCGTCAAGAAAAAACTCTCTTGTATTTAGATGCAGTGTGTAGAGCCCCATTTCATAAATCTCATTCAACTTAGAGTTCGAGCATTCGAATGAACTACGGTACTCAACAGGGACGTATTCGTAAAACATCGACACACGATCCCAGCTCACACTTGGATCATAATGAATCCAGACATATCGGAACGCTTTCGATTCGCTTAATGTATAAATGTTATTCTCTAAGTTATTCGTAGCTTCCTCGACATCGATTTGATCAAAGCTATAACAATCCGAAGTGGAAAGCGCCTCCATTTCCGTTTCGCCATAATATATTCGCATAGTTCCTGAACCGATTAAATGATGAAAGCGCAAATATCCAAATGTTTCACGGCCGAAATCAATAAATGGAAATCCGTTTCGCAATTCCTCCTTCCTTGGCTCCTGCGGTGAAACATTCAGACTAAAACACGAGGGTCTATTCTCAATAGAAAGAAACTTCCAAGAAGCCGCATGAACCCAATCGTTTTGGTATGATGTTACTTCCCAATTCGAACCGGTCCGTATATTCGCACCTTCAATAAACAAGGCGGGCATTTCAGAGTCGTTATATATGCTGACTGTGATCTCATGCCGCCCAGAAGGCAACGTAAAGACTTTTTGATTCCAACGGAAGTTATCCATTCCGTCCAAATAGAGTGAGAACACTCCCTCAGCTTCGATCGTAATCGTTTCCTCATGTGGTAAGTCATAGATATATCGAAACTTGACATTTGAGTAGTGCCGATCCATCCTCCAGAAAGTCGGGTACATGACTCCTCGCGACCTACGTCTAACCGATATCTTCTCATGTAGACGAATTTCGAATTCTCCGGGATACCAAATCCAGGTTGCAGCCTGTTGTTTTGAAATACTTTCCATTCATAGCCCTCCCATCGCTTACAAAATTTGACTTATTCTTCAACCATCCACGGACAACCCCTGGGTAATTTCCCAGGGGTTGCGGTCACCTCTTTTAAACTACTTCACGTAGCCCAGTTCCTTCAATTGCTTTGATGCCTGATCCATTAGAAGCTTGTATTTGAATGTGTCCTCCAGTTTCTTCAAGAAGCTGTCATATTCGCTGATTGGCGTCTTGCCGTACAGGAACTTCACAAATTCCTCATCGATGAAACGCTCGGCATCCGCCTTATTGTAGCCTGCCGGCAAATCGATGAAACCGTTCAACACTTTGATGCGAGGAGCCGCCGCATTGCCCGCGATGTCTTGTGCCTGCTTAGCAAACTTAGTGGACAGATATTGCTGCTCCGGGCGTCCTGTAAATTGATATACCCAAACATAGGCTGCTTCTGTTGCCATTAAGTCCGTCGGCACGACTTTGTCGCCGGTTACATTATAATGTTTGCCGTTCAGACCGTACTGAACCAACCGACCGCCATCTGTCGTAGATACATAGTTCAAGAGGTCGAAGATTCGTTGTAATTTATCCTTATCCTTTTCCATCGTTTTAGGGATGGCTACAAGTCCAGAAGTAGCACCAATATCTTCGATTCCGTCGAAAGCGCCTCCAGGACCTTTCACAGTCGGAATCTGCACCCATTCCGCATTCGGATTAGCGGCTTTGATCTGCTTCTGGAACTCTTCTTTCATGATGCCCGACCATGCAGTATAAATGATGCCAGCCATGCCTTTAAAAGCTTTCTCCTGAGCGGTCTGCGCCTTATTCGTGTAGAATTCTGGGTCCATTACACCGCCGTTTGCGAACTTCTGTACCGCTTGAATGGCATCTTTCATACCAGGGGCATATAAGGAGTTGACTAATTGACCGTCCTTCGCGTAGAAATTCTTCGGACCCGGTATGCCAAATGCACCAAAGATAGGAGCTAACGCGGGAACACCGTTGCCTGTGATTCCAATGGTGTCCTTCTTACCGTTACCGTCCGGATCCTTCTCGACGAAGGCTTTCGCCGTGTCATATAGCTCATCCATCGTAGATGGCATCTTCAGGCTCAGTTTGTCTAACCAGTCCTTGCGGATATAGAATACATCTGCAGCGAGGTTCGGAGCTTTGGAGAAGCCGTATACTTTGCCGTTAATGGTACCCTTCTTGAATGAATCATCGCCAAGGAACTTCTTCACATCGCCGAGTTTATCCATGTAAGGTGTTAGATCCAGGAGAAGTCCCTTATCCGCATACTGCTGCAGATGATTTCGATCATTCAACTCCATGATGTCCGGATAGTCGGCGGCAGCGATCCTAGTGTTGAGATTATTTTTCAAGTCATCGCTATTCGCCGGCAAGTTCAGAATGAGATCGATATTCAGCTTCTTATCCAGTTCCGTCTTGACATAGTCCGCTGCTGGGTCTGGCATTTTGTTCCCCCAGCCTACCTTCATAACTTCTAATTTCACCTTCGCGGGAGCTTTGGTTGGCGCTGCTGATGCCGCTGCCCCTTGTGTTGGTGCTGCAGAAGATTCAGCAGCTTTGTTACTGTCATTGCCACATCCTGCGAGGAGGGCTCCTGCGGTTAGGACTGCGGACAAGCTGATGGCTGTTCTCTTTTTCATGTTCATATGAATCCCCTTTCAATCGAATTGTACTATAAATACCGGGCTTTGAACCGGATATTTAACCTTTGATAGAGCCCAAGAGCATGCCTTTGGTAAAATATTTTTGGATGAACGGGTAAATCGCGATGATGGGCAGACTGGCAGTCATCACAACGGCCATCTGCAAACTGACGGTCGGGATGGTGACCTCTGATTGGGAGCTGACATTCTGTGAGCTGAGCAGCATTTCCCGTACAATGACTTGGAGCGGCTGCAGATTTTTTTTCGTCACATACATAATGGCTTGAAAGATCTCATTCCAGTGGCCCACCAGATAGAACAGACCAACGGTCATCATGGATGGAAGTGATAGTGGCACAACAATTTGCAACAGCACCCGCCATTCCATTGCCCCATCTATTCTTGCGGATTCAAACAGTTCTTCCGGTAAACTTTCGAAAAAACTCTTCATGATAAGGATATTAAAGGTCCAGATCGCATTTGGGATAATCATTGCCCAGAGGGAATTCAGCAATCCTAAACTCTTGACTACCAGATAGGTGGGAATGATCCCCCCGTTGAAGACCATAGTAAAAATGATCCCCAGCAGGATGATGGATCGCCCTGGTACGTTTTTGCGGCTAAGTGGATACGCTAGGAGCGTGGTTAGGATCAAGTTAACTGCCGTACCGACTACCGAAATGAAGATGGTGTTCAAGAAGGCTCGGTGCAGCATGGATTCCTTCAGCAGCGTCTTGTATGCCTCAAAGGTAATGGATCGCGGGATGATCATGTACCCGTGTTTGATCACTTCTTCATAGGGGGTGAGCGACACGGATACCACGTAAAGGATCGGGAATAAGGCGGCCAAGCCCACTAACAGAAGTGGAATTAGAATGATTGTGTCGAACGTCCTGTCTTTCCAGCTTCTTACCATATGCTGCCGCCTCCTTTCTTAGCAAGCTGGTTGGCTAAGATGACAAGCGTGAAACCGATAACCGATTTGAATAATCCGACTGCCGACGCCACACTGTAGTTCATCTGTTCCAACCCTGTCCGGAATACCCAAGTATCAATGATGTCCGCTACTTCGTAGACCTGCACGTTGTACATAATGTAGATCTGCTCGAACCCAGCGTCGAAAATGTAGCCCAATCTCATGATGAGTAGCAGGATGAACACGGTTCGGATGCCCGGCAGGGTGATGTGCCAGATCATTCGTAACCGACCAGCTCCGTCCACCTTTGCCGCTTCATACAGCGTTGGGTCGATACCCGCTATGGCGGCAAGATAGATGATGGCTCCCCACCCCAGATTCTGCCAGATATCCGTTGTGACAAGGACGCTGCGGAACCACTCATTAGAGCTCAAGAAGGGAATAGCCTTGCCCCCGTAATCCACGATTAGCCGATTAATTAATCCTGTCGTCTCCGAGAAGAGAGCGAGCGATATGCCGTAAATGATGACCCAAGAAAGGAAATGCGGCATATAACTCAAGGTCTGTATAAACCGCGTGAACCAGGGAATCCGGCATTCGTGCAGCAGGATGGCCAGGATCACCGGCGGCACCAAACCAAATGCCATCTTGTAAATGCTGATCAGGAACGTGTTCGCGATAAGTTGGGTGAAGTATGGCGAATCAAAAAAATATTGGAAATGCTTGTACCAAGGATCAGCCCAGGGACTGTTCATGATTCCGCCAACGATGTCGTAGTCTTTGAAGGATATCACCAAGCCATACATAGGCAGGTACTTGAAAATGATGTACCAAGCAAGTCCGGGAAGCATCATCATGTAGAAGGATCTCGCCTTCAGTATGGAGCGCCACAGCATGGAGGACTTCGGAGCGGTCCCGGCTGTGGTGGAGAACTCCGATTGTTTGGGGATCATTCCGATCACCTCTTTCTCTTGATTGACTATGAACTTATCTTACACGCTCCACGGAACACCAAGAATGAACAAAATTGTGGTTAGACTCCACAAAATTATGCGTTTTCATAATGAGGGCTCTAGATGTGTGTCGATTGGAAGCAACCTTGAGAATGACTAGACATGACTTCGCGTCCAGCCCTTAAGCCACTTATGGTTGCGAGTTAGTCGATTTCGTCTGGTTATCCGCTTTTTCCATTAGCTCGGGTCGGATCACTCACTCTCCGCCTATTAGTCCGAAATCGCAGAACTACACACACTGTCCACATTCATAAATCTCAAATAGTCCTATATAGCCGAACTAAATCACCATAAACAACCCTCACATATGAAAAATGGGTAGTTAATTCGGCAGAATCGGACTATTGGTCTTTTTAAACAAGTAAACCTCGTCTTAGTCCGGAAAATCGGACTAACACCGTCCTAGAAGATCTGTCTTAGCAGGTGGATTGAGGCCATGCAGAAATGGACAAGCGCTATTCTCCCCCACAAAGCAAACAAAGCCGGTCCAGAATGTCTACTCGACACCCAGACCGGCTTTGTGGACCGCTCCTATTATTGACTCCGGAAATCATTCGGCGTACTTCCGGTCCATCGTTTGAACATTTTGAAGAAATAGTTCTCGTTGGCGAAGCCCACCCGCGAACAGATTTCTCCTACGGGAAGGTCCGTCTCCTTCAAATAAAATTTGGATTGCTCGATGCGAGTTCGCTGAATGTAATGGATCAACGTTTCGCCGATCTTCTTTTTAAAAAGGGCGCTAACGTAATGTTCATCCATGTTCACGAATTGGGCCAAACTCTTCAGGGTAATATCCTCCGTATAATGGTCTCGGATGTACTTCAGAATTCGGTTAATCTCAGAATGATCCGTCAGTTTGGTCAGGTCCTGCTGCCATTGGTCATGGTGCATTCGGATTCGGAGTATCATGTTCTCCAGCAAAGCCATATGGCTATGTGAGGGAGGTACGACTCCCTGACTTCCGGCAGAACGGGCCGTTATGCGAGACATAATGATATCGAGACGTTTAGCTGTTTCGAGGACAACGGCGGCGGGTAACCTTCTCTCAGCCATCCGCTCCCAAATGTCCCGGATCATGCCAATGGCCCCATCGATCTTAGACATCTCAAAGCTCCGGATAAATTCCCTTTCATGGCTCCATTCCAACCCCATGGCTGAAAGAAGACGGCCAGACGGCACCTGAGGACGCTTGGAAGATGAACTGTCGCTGTACCACTGGTTGTCCCACTTCAGGAGCAGCTCCCCCCAGGTTTCCATCACCGAAAATCCTGGCTGATGGCTCTTTCGAAGGACCACAGGGCGGTTTCGTGGCCAAGATTCCTTCTTCCCGGTGCTAGGCCTTCCTCCCCATACGAATACCGTCAGAATTCCTGACCGGATGAAGGAATGGATCTCCGCACCTTCCGTCTGTTCGTGCAAGTAAGTTTGCAGCCAGGACGAATCCGTATTCCCCCCTTCCTGCCAGGTCATGTAAAGCTCGAGAGATCCCAAAGCTGACGGGGTGAAGTCCAACAAACGGACTTCTTCCAAAGCCCGCTCCCGATCACATTCGGATTCGAAGTAGCTATGAAACAGTTCCCATATCCGCCCGTATAAGTGACGATGTTCGTGCAATTGGAGCTGTTCTTGGTTCCTCTGCTGATCGGCCTTCCGGGAGAGCACCCTTGCTGCTTTTTGCAAGGATTCCTCCAGGGTAGATGCTTTCATCGAGCCTTTGAGAATATATTGCAGCGCCCCGAGTTCCAAAGAATGTCGGGCGTATTCGAATTCGCTGAAGCAGGTCAGCATGATGAATTCCGTGTCCAGACCCTCCTGTCGGACATGGGAGAGGAGCTCAATTCCATCCATCACGGGCATGGCAATGTCGCTAATTACGAGATCCGGCCGGAGGTCCTTCATAAGGTGCAGTGCTTCTTCCCCATTGCTGGCTTCGCCATCAATCGTGAACCCATTTGCCTCCCAATCGATCGTCTGACGCAGTATTTTTCGAGCGAAAGTCTCATCCTCAACCAGTAGAATCTTCCACATCATTTTTACCTCCCTGCATCAACGGATTAGAAAGAAGCAGAGGCAGGGTCATAGCGACCCTGGTCCCCCCTTCGACCGGTGTGATCTCCAGACCTCCTTGCTCCCGGAACAGAAGCTGGAGCCGCTCTTTCAGATTGCTTAAACCGATTCCTTTGCGTTTGCGAGCCGAAGCCGACTTGCGAGCCTGCTCTAGACCCACCCCGTTATCCTCGATGATCATAATCAGGCGTTTCTCCTCCGAGCGGACGAGAACTTTCAAGTTACCGACTCCGGATCTCGGCGCAAGGCCATGCTGAATGGCGTTCTCCGCTAAGGGCTGTAGGGAGAGCTTCGGGACCAATGCGTACTCCAGCTCACCATCGACACTGTAGTTCACCTGGAATTTCCCCTCAAACCGTACATTTTGGATATAGAGATAGGCCTCCAACAACTCGAGTTCGTCCTTCAGATAAATCATTTCCACATCTGAACGGAGGCT
Source organism: Paenibacillus sp. J31R30 (assembly GCF_059692115.1). Taxonomy (NCBI): domain Bacteria; kingdom Bacillati; phylum Bacillota; class Bacilli; order Caryophanales; family Paenibacillaceae; genus Paenibacillus; species Paenibacillus sp. J31R30. The sequence goes on from NZ_JCAUAV010000024.1 coordinate 37,280, forward strand.
AGATTCCAAAAGCAGGCACAATGAGACGCACATTTCCTCTACGGCTTGAGCATTTCCCTCGTGTGCAGTCCATTTCATTGTATTGAGCGTATTGAGAAGGAAATGAGGATTCATCTGCGCCAAAAGCATTTGGAAGCGCAACGCTTCCCGTTGCCGCTCTTCCACCTTTAGCTTCCGCACCATGTCCCCCATTTCTTGAATCATCTGGTTAAAGCTTTGGGCCAGCGACAACAGCTCCCCACGGTGCTGCTCCTCGGGAATCTGAACATTCAAGTTGCGCCGGACCGTATCCTTCATTTTCTGCTCAAGCTGGTTTAGAGGACGTGTGATGGTGGATAGAATGAAAAACGTAATCACGATAAAGATGGCCGTAATGAGCAGGAACGACACCAGAAATCGCTTCTTCAAAGCAGACAGATCCCCAAAGAAAATATTTAAGGGAAACTTACTCACAATGATCCAATCCATCGACCGGATATTTGCAGCATTCAATATGGAAGTGCCTGATTGGTTGATATAGCCTTCCTTCCGGCTCAACTGCGCTGGATCATGGACCCCCAGATCCTTGCCCGAGGTCTGAAAAACCGATTGGCCAGCAGAATCCAGTATGTAGTAGTCCTGCAAAATAGGGAAAGTCCGAATACTCGTACGGAGCCAATTTTCGAACTCTATACTAAAACGGAGCTTTCCTGCGGGCTGGTTCTTCCCATCGTGGATGACCATATAGATGCTTGCCACCTTGCCAGAGGAATCGCTATTAACTTTACCTAAATCGGCATAGGGGTGAATCTCCCAGACGGTTTGATTAGGCTGGAGGGTCAGCTTGCGAAAGCCCTCCTCACTCTCCACATCCGCCGCCTTCCGAACGGAGCGTGCTGCAAAGGACGTATACAGATTCCCATTGTTGTCGATGAAAGTGAGATTGATATAAGCTCCGGCCTTGGGAAACAAGGCTAAAATCGTATTAAAAATGCTGCCGGCATCCTCCTCGTTCTGCTTACTATCCGGCAAAGGATTGCTTAGCAACCTCCAAACCCTTTCGTTATTCTCCATTTGCAAGGCTGACAAAACGAGTGTAGTACGCATCGTTTCGAACTCTTGGGCCAGGTTGTCCACCTGTGCTTGGTTCTGGACACCGATCTTACTCTTAATCAGATTCTCGATTTCGGAATAGTTCCAGATCTGAAGAATGGTGTAAGGAAGCAAGATCAGAAGCGCGAACGACAGCAGCAGCCTGTTTCTAAGCCGGGCAGGCGCCCAGCGGAGTATGGCGTTCCAAGCTTTCTTCATAGTTCATCCCCCCTTACACCAATATAGAAAAAAGAAGGCGCTTTCGCAATGAGAAATCCTCGATTGCGGCTAGCTAAGCCGTCCCTCTGCTTATTTGCCCAGAATACCTCGCATTTGCTCCGCTAATCGACTTCCGATCTCGATCATACCTTGATGGTTTGGATGCAAGAGATCGTGGGACAGTCCGTTCCATTGGGTCAAAAGCTCTGTACCGTCAACGTAATATAGATTGGACAAACCCGATTCATTTACAACTTGGCGTAATGTCTCTCGATACTCCTGCGGCGTGGACACCGGGTTTCGCTCTGGCCACGCCAAGCCAAAGTCATTAAAGCTGTGAAACAGCCCGATGCAAATAACCGGCTTGCCCGGGTTTCGTCCTGCAATGGCATCTGCCATATAGGCCGCCTTCTCTCTAAATTCCGCTGCGGATACTCCCTGGTTCAGCATATTGACGGAAATACAGAGGGAGGCGATGTCCCAATCCTTCCGGTCAGCGATATAATCGGCCAGCGCGGGTTCGCAATGAGCTGATCCCGCTGCTCCTAGATTCAACAAATCCATTCCCAGGTTTGTTGCGGTTTGCATGACATAAGTTACATCGGGCACAAAAGCATGCCCCCCGTAGGTAATCGAAGTACCATAGGCTAAGTACCTAAGTTGTGGCAGCTCCTCCAGGGACGGTGGACGAACATCTTTTCCTTCGATGCCGTGGATGCAAATCCGGGTATCGTGGAGGAGGATTCTCCATACATGTCGAGGGTAGCGAAGTGCGCCAGGTTGAATCGCCTGATGGGTCAGCAAATAGGGAAACTTAGGCTCCATCCGGACTACGGTCGGTTCCGAAGTCAGTGTTACGAATCCGAATGGAAAGTCCCCGAAATACAGGTACGCTTTGCACGGACCGTCTGGACTCGACAAGGTGACATCAACGGGACTGCTACCCTCACTGACGAAGCGAATCTCGCTGCATCCCGCCCTCTTGTATTCACTCTGTGTTGTCTCTCGAAGCTGCAGTGCAACACTGCGGGGAATCCGCTCCAGCATAACGGCGGAACTTCCTGGAACGGGAACAACCTCTTCAATATTGTGAAGCATGACTTGCTGCAGAATCATGATTAACTCATCTCTCTTCCTTTTTACAAATTCCGAAGAGGCGGTATAGAACCGCCCCTCGCTTGCAACCCGCTCCTAGATTCAGAGCCCCTTACTTAAATATTCTCACATTATCGACATAAAGGGTACCAGTAGCCCCAGAGGCAATGCCGAACGCTATTTTGGCCACATTAGCCGCAGTTGAATCCCGGAAGCTGAATTGATTGGCCACTTTCACTCCGTTGACATACAAATCATACTTTTTAGTTGTTGTATTCACCACTGCCTTCACATCATAGAATTTCCCATATGTGATCGGCTGGAGACTCATATGCGTTGTCCCGTTGTAAGCAGTCAAGTACCCGTTATTTAAACCGATATGTACAGCGACTTTGCTTGGGCTTGAGCTATCCACCACCAGGAAATCTTTCCAACTGGCATCTTCTGTGCGCAAACTAGCTTTGAAGGTCACAGTACCGGTTTCTGGCGTGAACGATTTTTTGGCACTCGCCCCACCGGAGGTAAGGGTTTTATCGATTTTGACGCTTCGATCCTGTCCATCGATTCCCACAGATTTAACGGCTGCCACGGCAACGGTACCTCCCGTGGTATCGATCGTCCAGTTTTCCGGGGCTCCGCCTACCGGTGTGGCCGGGTCGGACGCATAGCGGTTAAACGCATCTTTGAAGATAAACGTTCCCGGGTCAATCATCCTTCCGAATGCTGGAACCTCATCTCGCGTAATAGTTACGGGATTAGCATAAAATTGTCTGAGAAGATAGGGATCATTACCCGGTCCATTGCCGTTAGGGAATCCGTAGAACTGATTATCCATCCAACCGGTAGACCAAATTTGAAACCATGTATAATCCCAGCTCGCTTGGACCGCACCTTCATATGGAAGCAGGCCCACTTCGGACAAACCATATCGCTTGCCCGCCATGACAGATGTTAATTCACTGTTCGCATTCGCATATTTCGCATCATTACGGTTTTGGACATAGATATCAGCTCCACCTAGATCAACAAAAGCCGACCCTGGATAATATTTATTGGTAACAGCGCTATTATCGTCCCGGGCCGGAGACCACACCCAGATCAGGTTGTTTAAACCATGGTAATTGGTAAACCGCTCATACATATTCTGCCACAATTTCTTGTAGCTGTCCGCTGTTTTCCCTCCCCACCAAAAGCCGATGTTCATCTCATGGTAAGGTCTCCATAACACTACGACGCCTTGGTCCCTCATCGTCTTGAGATAGCCTGCGATCAGATCGATGTGACCCAGCCACTTGTTGTATAATGGCGTACCTGGCATATTCATCAAGTCAAAATCCGCTTGGGACATCGTACTGATGACACTGTTCCATCCTCCAGCATCTGGTGCGGGGTCCAAGGGATTCGTCTCATGCCAGCTTATCGTGACAAGTCCTCCCTTTTTCCAATAATCAATGGCATGCTCTGTCATCGTATCACGCCAAGTCGCGATATCGGTACTCGACACGGTGAAACCCATATCCATAGCCAGCATCGCAGGGAATTTGCCGGTCAAGTAGCCGAGGTGGTCGATTTCGTTATATCCGTATTGTGTGCTAACAATCTGCGAGGAAATGATCTGATTGTTGCCATACACCGTATCAAAGTAATTCAGAACATCCTTCGCAGCTTGTGTCGCATTCGAATTCGCCGGGGTTGCGGCACTAGCTTTCGTTTCTCCCAGCCATTGCGGAGCGAGCAAGGTCAGTAGAAGTACGGATGCTAAACACTTTGCCAACGATTTTTTCATAAGTTTATTCCTCCTTTTATTGTGAGAACTTTCATTTCATACACCGCATGAACTTCCTAATCACTACCTCCTTTTTGTTTCATTGTACACAATCGCCCAACTCGCAATAATGAACAAATTTATGGTCGGACTCTACAAAATTATGCCCTTTGTAAGAACACCAGTCCCGTGTGCCAATTAGACACACGGGACTGGTATAGTTACGATCTAATCTCCCACGAAAAAATGTGAACCTGCTCGGAACCCCAAGTACATAAAGGGATTAGACGTAACGCATGTGTTGTAATATCTATCTTCAATTTCCGCAGCCTCTGGTAATTTCGGGTAACTGTTAGCAATTCCCTCCAGCTGCCGTCGCTGTCCAGGACTTCTACCCTGAAATCCTTTAACATCGATTGGGGAACATGATAGGACGTATTGTTCAGCGGATAGCTGTTGGGCATGTTTCGGATTTTCCGGTTCAGATTGCTGTCCAAAACCAAACGTAGCTCACCGATCGGTTGAGGCCGTTCCAAACGGTATTCGATCCAGTCCCCTACCCTACCTGTCCATCCGTTATCCACCTCGCCGATCGTCCGGTCATATCCATTTCTTAGCATCTCGGCATTCCCGTTGGATGCGGTTAAACTGGCCATCTGCGCTAGCAAAGATGGCGTTCTTCGGTGCCAAGGCAGATAGCAATCATCTTCCATCAGCATGTCCTGCAACTCTCGTATCTTCTGGCGGTAGATTTCCCTTGGCGTCAGCTTGTCCTTGATCGCAAGCGCCGCCGCAGTTCCGATCGCTTGCCCCAGAAGGGAACAGGTACCCATAACCCGGGTTGAGCTCAATGCAGCATGAGTCGCACTAATATTTCTGCCTGCAAAAAATAGATTGCCAATATTTCTGGAATACAAGCTCCGGTAAGGAATGCCGTATGGAGATGGCGCTCGATGATAAATCGTCGGATGACCGTCCTTATAGTGGAAGCCGGCAGGGAAGTGATCATCCATGCTCCAGCCGCCGTAAGCCACCAGATCGTCAAATTTCCCTTCCTCTTCGATATCGTTCTGCGTCAGCATATAATCGCCGACATAACGGCGGCTTTCCCGTTTGCCTGGCACGAAACCAATCCAATCGATCACCCAGTTTTCCACGCCGTGATCGCCATGATTTTTCATATGATCCCATACACCAAACACAATCTTCAAGAGCTCATCCTTAATTTCTTCAGCATCATGAATGGAATCGCGATCTCCTCCTAGCTCAATCCACCAGAAATTTGTCCGTTTATCATGCTGTCTATGGGGAAGATCTTCATCACTGGTGTAGGTATTGGCCCATGAAGGTGGGGTGAACGGCTGTGGCTTATCTGTTTCACGGATTTGAAACAAGCAGCTTATTCCCATGGTCATGCTATCCGCATGCTCAGGCTCAATCGATTCATTGAACTCGCTTGCCGCTTCCCTTCCAATTCGAAACTCCGCGCCAGTCAGCGGTGCCAGTATACCGTCGCCTGAACAATCCGCAAAATAGGCTGCTTGTATGGTATGCCACGTTTCAGTTGTGATTTGCCAGCCTTTGACAGACTTGATGATATTCCCATCCATTTCTGCTTTCATACAGCTGCAGTTCAGCAATAGGGTAATGTTCTCTTCAAAACGTACTTTCTCGTACAGCACGCTATCCCATATGGAATAGTTTGCCGTGTGATTCCGGGAGAGGTTCTCCATCTCGAACTCTTCCAGCAAGCCTGTTTCACGGTTATTGAGTCCAAGTGCGCCACCGATATTCATTCGAATCTCAGAAGAAGCGTTTCCTCCTAGTACCGGCCGATCCTGCATCAAAACGACTTTAGCTCCATGCCTTGCAGCGGCAATCGCCGCACACATTCCTGCTATCCCCCCACCAATAATGCACAAATCAGTTTTGTGAATTTTATCTTTCATACGAGAGCACCCTCCTTTTGACTACATTCTATTGCAGGTTAGAGGGTTATTACCTTGAAATTTCTGCAAAACACTCTTGAAATATCGGTACACGCGGTATAGAATTCGTATGAAAGGTGGTGGTTGTGATGGAAAACCCCAAGTATAAAGCTCTTTTTGACTACCTGACCCATATCAGCCAGCAATATCAATTGCAAATTTGTATTCTTGATTATCAAGGAGTGACCACCCAAGATCATGAATTTGCTAATATGCTGCACCCTTTTTTACTCCATCGCAATCCTTATTGTTTATATATTAAACAGTCCAATAAACGACTTTTTGACCGATGTTTGTGCAGAAAAGATGTTGCGGAGAAAGGCGAAAAGCTCAAACAACCTTTCTATGGCATGTGTTACGCGGGAGTGGAAGAATTCGTCGTTCCTATCTTTCATCATGACGATTTGGTACTTACCATTTTTGCAGGTTCTTTTCGTACCCGTCAGAAGACAGCCCTATATCGGATGAAGAAAATCGCTAAAGCACACAACTTAAGCTACGAGACCATGCTTGAGCATTATTATTCTTCCTTATCTCCGGAAGCTCTCCAACCGGAACTTATCAATTCTCTTTTATCGATTGCAGCGCAATATTTGACATATATTTTTGCCGATGCAAGTAGTCAATTCCCACCAAGCAGTGTCAACGCGAAGAAAAATACACAATCGGATCATATTCTAATCCATGCTTTGGAGTTTATTCACAACAATTACTGTGAACAGATCTTTGTTGCCCAGATCTCCGAACACTGCCACTGCAGTGAATCCTACATCAACCATATGTTTAAGAATAAGATGGGCGTAACACTGAACCACTACATGAATCAATTACGAATTGACCGTGCAAAAAAATACCTGATAGAAGCCGATGCACCTATCAAAGAGATTGCTATGAATGTTGGTTTTAATGATCCCAATTATTTTAGTAAAGTATTTCATGACCTGTCAGGGTGCTCCCCTACGCAATATAGAAATAGAGCCTGATATAACTTGCCGACGCTGAGCAGGTTATTTTTTTGCATAATTTTTAAGTTTCCATGCAGATATTTCAAGGGAATCACAGGATTTCCCGTTATATAATTCGATCTATAACTATGATTGAGTGAGGGAAATCACATGAACAGAAAAGTGAACATCGATTATGCCAATTTGCCTGAAACCCAAGTGATTTACGCTACAAATAACGATTCTCTGCAAAGGCTGTTTGACCGTAGCGAAGAAATGATAAAGAAGAATATCACCCCTTTTTTGAACAAAAAAGTACTTGTCGAGGGCTCCTACTATCCAAATGTATGGTTGGAAACCCAACCCATGGGTGGGGAAATGGTTGCGAAACGCAATATCGAGGTTGCTCTCAACAACCAACTGATCTTCATGGAACATCAACGAGAGGATGGCAGGTTGCCGGGAATGATTTCTATCGTGGATGGGAAAATCCACCCGGATTATGCCTGGTTCCAGGGATACTGTTTCCCTGTACCAGCTTTTAACATGTACTACTGGATGAAGAAGGATCAAGGTTATCTTCAAACACTTTACGAAGTCTTGGAGGCATTCGACAACTATCTCTGGAAAACCCGGGATTCTAATGGGGATGGCTGTCTGGAAACCTGGTGCGTATGGGATACCGGAGAAGATCACTGCACACGTCTTGATGGAGCACCTGATTCATGGGAAGGGGACACCCCGCCGCATGGAATCGGCAAAGTTCCTTACGCATCCATGGATGTCATGGGCTTTTCCTGCAACGGGAGAGATGTACTTGCCCTCATATCCAAGGAGTTAGGGAACGGTAAAGAGCGTTATTGGCTGGAAAAAGCAGGTGAGGTGCGGGTCAAGATACAATCTTATCTCTGGCTTCCTGAAAAAACGGCTTGTTATGACCGAGATTGCAATAATGAATTTATGGATGTTTTGGTTCACAATAATCTCCGGGTCATGTATTATGGAGGATTCACCCAAGAGATGGCAGACCAATTTATCGCCAACCATATGTTAAATCCAAAAGAGTTCTGGACGCCAATGCCGCTGCCTTCTATCGCTGTCAATGATCCGCTGTTCCGTAATATTCCGAGTAATAATTGGAGCGGACAGCCACAAAGCTTGACCTATCAACGAGCTATTCAAGCGCTGGAAAATTACGGACATGTTGTGGAAATAACCCTGTTAGGCAGAATCTATTTGAGCGTGATGGAAAAGGCTACCTTCTTCCCACAGCAATTTGATCCATTTACGGCTGAACCCAGCGAAGCCAAGGATGGGTATGGCCCCTCCATTCTCTCCGTATTGGAATATGTTGCGCGATTATATGGCATATCCATCAGACGTGATGAAGTGTTTTGGGGCGGGCTACAGGACGGAACATATGAACGAACATATATTCAAAAATGGGACCAAGACCGGTATACGCTCGAAAGCCGCATCGGCTTCTTCTGTGGCTATATCAATGACAAAGAAATGTTCCGTGCTAGCCATGGAGTCAGAATCATCACCGATTTGCAGGGGCTCATCAAAGCAATTATCGGTATCGAACCGGAACCAGTAGCCATCCATCTGACCATTGAAGATCAAAGCTATGATTTTACGGTCAAGCCCAATGAAGTTTATGGCATCGAGAACCAAAGAATAATGCGAATTAAGCAAGTTGCTTTTGATTATATGAAAACGAGCAATCCGTATTCTGTCAAGTAGCTGGGATGTTCTTGGCAAGTAATATCTCCCCTGACTGCAGATTTACGGATTACTTCGCCGCTCCATCTAACGTATATTAAGTCACTTATAAAAAGAATAAAAAGTAGGATTACTCCAAGAGTAAGCTTTCTCATTGATAAAGTTGCCCCCTCTGGGATTTTCTTACCCTTAGACGTTTTGTCCCCCATCTTAGTTCGTTATCCTGCCCATTAACATTCCTGTAGGTGTTAATAGATTGAATTTGCAGAAAAAAGAACGCCTCGCTACGATGAGTATGTACTGGGTTGCAGCCCTCAGAACTCACCTTAGGAGGCGTTATC
>NZ_JCAUAV010000025.1:0-38570 GCF_059692115.1 Paenibacillus sp. J31R30
TAGTGGAATTTACTAAATTCAATTTAGAGGACGTATTCTACAAGTAATCTGCCCGTTACTTTCATAAACAAAAGAGGAGCTGCCGCAAAGCAAGCCCCTCAACTATCGTTTCTCGTTAGTTTAGCGACGACACCTGTTAATTAAGCACGAAATAGAATATCAATATCCCCATCTACAAATCCAATTCCAATTGCAGATGCACTTTTGAGGATGTTTGCATACTTTCCTTCTTTAAGATATCGTTCTACTAACATCGTAATGTGATTTAAACCTTGTTCCCAATGTTGAATATCTTCTGTTCTTTTTATATAGCAAATATCTTCTTCCGAATTAAAATAATCGGTAGAAGCCCAATCTGAGTCATTCTCATCGAATTCATCTGAACCAATTAATTGTATATCGTATGTATCATCTGAACCTTCATATAAGTTAAAATTGAATGCTTTTATTCCTACAGGGATGTCTTGCTCTAAAATCTGATTTAACCAATTTGAAAACAATCTATAATTCTCCATATACATTCCCCACTTTAATAAGAGTTTTGTTAAGTATGATGTTACATCGTGAAGTTATACAATTCAACTCTTCTGCCCGTTACTTCAATGAAAAAGGCAGCTGAACACATATCAGCTGCCGCAATGTCGTGATTGAACTATCGTTCCTCGTTAGTTTAATTCGATTAATTGAAATAACAGTTTATATTCATGCACTTACTTCCCTCTTCTATTAAAAGAGAGAATGATAAAGTTAATCCAAGTTATTATCGGGATAGAAATTACTAATACATAACGACTATAAAAATCAATTCCAAACAATTTTGATTTCTCGTTTAAGTTGTACAGGAACCAATATGCTAAACCCAATATTATTGTGTTGATAACAAAAGCTGATAACATTCCTAACCATTTGCTTTTCCTGTTCCTCATAATAAAGATAGATAAACCCGTTGAAATGATGAAAGAAATTGCTATGATAATGAAGTTCAACCCTGCACCACCTTTAATTTAAAGAGATTAAACTAACCTGCCTGCCCGTTACTTGAATGCACAAAAAGAGGAGTTGCCGCGAGAAAAGCTCCTGCACTATCTGCGTTTAGCTTAATGAACCCCTGAGGTAATCGATGCACGAAGAACTGAGTCATCTTTTAATGTTTTCAAGGCTAAGAAAGCATTGTTTGTAGGAAAGTTGAAGAAATCAGATCCTACATTATCGACAGAGCCTAAGAAAAGTGCAGCTTAATATAAGGAATTGATACAATTTGTAGTGGCACGAAGTAGCTATAAACGATTATACAATTTTGCAGTTTGTAATTTATGAGTCCAGTTCGTAACTGGACTCATATCTTTTAACATATGGATCATATCAGCTTATTTTTTTAATCTTTTACTCGGCTAGAACAATCCATTTTACATTTACAATACATTCAAGTTGATTCCCCGTTCATAAACATCGTCTATAATGAAACTATCATAGGCTCAAGGAGGTATTCATATCATGTATTACGAAGAAGATCGCGAACCGTTTGACAAAGATAAGGATGAAAACTAACCCGGCATCCTCAAAGACTACAAATAACCTCGGTTCACCCTCTAAAACCCTGACCAACAGTAAACCTTTATTACAACTCCAAAAAATCAGTTCTTAACCGCATACCACAATGCGTGTCAAGAACTGATTTTAATCTATACAGGACCTCCGCAGTAAAGTTTCAACGATTGATTCGTAAAGATTTTCATATTAATTCGACTACAAACAAGAAGTGTTTTCATTTATTCTCTTCTATTGGAAAAACGTTCAAACGAAATGAGTATGTAAACATTCAACGAACTAGTAAGCTATCAATTTCAAGCCCTCTTCTGTTAACTTGTCGCCAGACAGCAGTCGTACGCTTGACTGTTACGCTACTTACTACTTTCCTAATCATTTCATGTAGCGATATTGCAGGAGATTCTTTAAATATGAGATTTTCTGCAACAGCTTCTCCCCAACATTGGTTTCCCTTACCAGTTTTCGTTCCAGTTCTTTGTCCACTAACCTTTTTACAGACAATATATCCGTTCCGTTACATAACACATCATTTTTTGAAATAAATTTCTGATGGGCGACGAGCTGCATACCAAACGAATTATACAACAAGGTATATCCAGCAATGCCCGTTGTGGATTGATAGGCTTTGGAAAAACCGCCGTCAATGACAACCAGTTTCCCGTTTGCTTTAACGGGGTTCTCTCCACGAATTTCTTTAACTGGCGTGTGCCCGTTAATGATATGTCCATGATCCGGATTCATGTCAAACTCCAGCAGGATTTTCCGGCAGATCTCCTCATTTTCACGCAAATGGTAATAAGGGTTCTTTCTCTCCTTATAGGTTTCTTTATCTTGGATAAAGTACCGTTCAAATGTGGTCATTTCTCTCTTTCCAAAGAGTGAGGAACATTCCCCTGTCCAGATGTACCATACCATATCTGTAGCCAGATCATCCGTCTCATCCGGATGCGCAAAGGCATAACGCAAATAATATTCAAAAACATCGAGCAGCATACGGCCCGCATACGTTTTGTCTTCAATCTGCATTTCTTTCATGTTTCCTTCTTCATCCAAAGGAATACAGCCATGAAATAACAAATTCCCGTTGTATTTTAGATAAAGGCTTCCCTTTTTCATAAAAAAATTCATATGTCTGGCCAGCTTTTCGGAATGCTGAACGGAGAACAGGAGCTTTTCCATCACCTGCTGTTCTTCCTCCAGTAATTCTTCAGGCTTTAGCGGATTTACGGTTTCGAAACAGGTGTTTTCAAGCGGGTACGTTTTTCCGCCGATCTTGATTTCAGATTTGTCGTAATTGATTTGCTCAAGCAAACGCCTTTCAGACATATGAAAGAATGGGCGTCTCTTGATAATAGGGATTTCAAGCTTAAACTGGATCATGGCAATGGCTTGATGAATTTTGGTAATCTGCAGGATTTCCTGTTCCGAACCTTTATGGTCGGTCTGTAGCTTCGGTCTAAAGGCCTGATTGTCATCATAGTATTTCTCTGCCAAATTCAGCAATGGACGAAGATTGATTCCATATGCGTCTTCGATGATGTCCAGATTGTCGTATCTGGCACAGATCCGAATAATATTCGCAAGGCAGACCAAGGAACCGGCATAAGCGCCTATCCACAGGACATCATGGTTCCCCCACTGAATATCTACAGAATGGTAGTTGATCAGTGTGTCCATAATTTTATCGGGGTCCGGTCCTCTGTCATAGATATCTCCCACCACATGAAGATGATCAACCACCAAGCGCTGGGTCGTATAAGCAAGGCCGATAATGAGATTGTCCGCCTGACCCAAGGAAATAATTTGCCGGTATATTTCCTCATAATAAGGGTCCTTATTGTTGGTCGAATCCGTCTTGTATAGAAGCTCTTCAACAATATATACGAACTGCTCCGGCAAAGCTTTGCGTAATTTCGAGCGCGTGTATTTAGAAGAGGCGTAAGAAATGAGTTTAAGCATTTGTTCAATCGTTTGTCGATACCATCGGTTCAGGGCTTGTTTATTGCACAAGTCTCCTTTAACCATCTGTATTTTTTCTTCCGGATAGTAAACTAACACTATAAAATCATTGATTTCATGATCCGTCCAAACCTCACGGAACAAGGCTTTGATTTTCTCTTTTACGGTACCCGAACCGTTTCTTAGTACGTGCTGAAAAGCCTGGAATTCCCCATGCAAATCACTGACAAAATGCTCAGTTCCTTTGGGAAGATTGGAGATCGCTTCAAGGTTGATGATTTCTGTTACAACTTTTTCTTCTGTATTATATATCTCGGCCAATAAATCTAGAAACTGTTCATCCAAAAGAGATGTCCCCCTTCAAGGAAATATCGTGATGTATAAGAGCTTTTTAATAGGGCTAGCTGCGTACCTTAAGTCTTAGTATAAACAGTAACGGGAAAAACATTAGTTTCCAAAGTTCCCTTTGGTACTATTACTAACAGCTTTTAACTATAACTTCCACGCTATCGTTCTGCGTTAGAGTTGAACAAAGGCCGCAACCGGCTATATACCATGAAGAATTCAATTTCTTGACGTACTCTTAAAAATAAATACTCCAATTACCTCGGAGAACACATCCTCATTAGGCCTATCAAATGAAAACAATACAATTTCTTGTCTTTTGGAATAGACAAGAAATTGTATCCTTAAAATAAAAAATCCGCGTCATACGCGGCTGATAATGCATATATGTTTTTGTCCTCATACAGTATTCCCAATAAACAACTGATAAATCTTCATGATATACCTATACCTTTTTCCTGCTAATGGTTCGTCCTCAAATCTTGGGATAACATGTAAATGTGCATGAAATATTTCTTGTCCCTCCAACATGACCACAATTCCAACCGACATTGTAGCCTTGAGGCTGATATTCTTTATCGAGTCGTTTCTTAACCTGTTGTAAAAGCTCAAAAGTTGCTTGCCATTCTTGGGAAGTTAAATCAAATAAAGTTTAAGTTACACTGCCATAATACACAGAAACCTTTAACTTTTTTGTTATTAGGTCCCCTTGTTCTTCTACATTTGAAGGTAAATTTTTTTTGTCCCAGCAACAAGCTGGCTTCCGAAGACGTTAAGCTGAAATCTTCCTGCAACATCCAAAACATCTCGGTCGTTGCATGTTGAAGCGCTGGTCAAGCGGGCGTGCATTTCCGATACAAAACCAGTGCGTCTCGGTTTCACCTCTCGGCCAACCTATCATTTTGCCTTTTTGAACGCTAACTGTGAACCGAACATCCATAGATATTTCGAGCCCTGCGAATCGATCGTAAAGCAGCATATCTTTGTAACTGCTGCAAGCTCCCAGGGGAAATAATGCTTCCAAAATCACAAATACCGAGTCATGCTCTCCCGGGTTATCCAAGATTCGCAACCTTGTCATTTAAATCAATTCGGAGGCCTTGCTTGAACCAAATTGCGTCGTAAGACAATGACCGCAAGTAATATTGCTAAAGGCATTACAAATGCAAAAAGCTCCCACATTGGACCTAAATAACTAACGATTTCCCCCCATTTCCTCACGCCTGTGAAAGAGGCTTTCCCATTTAAAAAAAAGATCATTCCCATGATTAATATAAACAGCCGACTGTCACGGAGATTGAACAATCGTACTATAAATAAATTCAAAACATACAGCGCAATTGTTACTTTCATAAAAGAGCCCACAATCAAGGACATGCCTATAACGGATTCAATTCGTTGAATGATTTCCTGTACCTCGATCATCCGCGCCAACTCGAACATAGGAAATTTACGGTCGCCAGCGATGGGACCGAAGACTAGGAGCGTGCTCATGGTAACCAGAATTAATACGATCAGATTTAAGGACATTGAGACAAACATAACCTTCGGTATCCGATTTCGTTCATCTTCTCTTACGAATGGGATCAACATGCTAAACAAGAAAAGTTCCGCGTATGGAAAAGAAAAAGACATATAAGCACCAAGAATAACAGGCTTGAACTTACTCGGTAACAGGGGTTTCAAATTACTGAAATCATAATCTGGAATGCTGAGCACAAGCACGATGCCTACAAATACCAATAATGTAACTAAAAGTAACGTAAACATCTGTGCGATGACTTCAATGCCTGACAGGACAGTCAGTACAGTCACAATCAATATTGTTGAAGTAAAGATGTAAATCGGAGTCTCACTCATCATGGTGCTCTCCATAAAGAGGCCGACATCCAGCGTAATCCCTGTACCAATATGAATAATAAAAGGTAACGGAAGCAGGATCACGATGATGAACGTCGCAGCCTTGCCGATTAAGGAAGAGCTGATATCAATAAAATCAGTGCTAGGAAAGCGTTTATGCAAATAGAGCATACCTGTTAGCAGCAGACACCCGGCAGTCCAAGAAATAAGGATGGACAACCATGCGTTGTTTTTCGCTACTGCAATTATGGGGCCGGGAATATTTATAATGGATGACCCGGTTAAATATGTGAAAAATAAGACTCCGAGCTGTCTTGCACTGATCTTGTACCCTTTTAAATCCATGATTCATTCACCTAATCCCAAGTTATTCAGAGGGTTTCAACATTTCGACCACCTTACGAGAACTTTTACCAAATACATAGTCCGCCCAATCGTACATTGCGAATAGTTTCGTATGCCAAATACAATCGATGCTCATAAGTACGGTAACAGTCAAAAGCGAAACATATACGATGCGTTCTCTAGCCTGGGCTCCTTTTAAACGTTTGAAATCATGAGTCAGGATCGCTCCAAATAGGATGATAATCAAAATAATAAATCCAGTCATGCATTCACCTTCCCGGGTTACTTCGAAAATACCGGTTTACCGGCAGATGTACCCGTGTTTTCCAGATTCACCGTAACGCGAGCATCAAAACTGGCATGTGAAAAATAGTTTTCCCATTCCGGCTCTATCTTGTTCCATAAGGTTTCGTTATTTTGATAAACACGATTGCCGATTAGAAAAATGTCCAGCTTCTTTTTTTGCAAATCTTCAAAAGTTCGTTTCATCCGATCGACAATAATTTCCTCCGTCTTTTTCACAAAAGCTGTCTCGGCATCGACTGAATCGAAAGCGGTGCATTTAAGCTCTCGCGCCGAGCCTTTGGCCGTTGCCTTAACCGAAACGACCAATTTGTCTTTAACAAATTGATACTTTAGATTGCTCGAAAACGCGGTTACTTCAACGGTTTCATTTTTCTGCTTGTTTTCAGCTGAATCCCCACATGGAACCTCGACCAGACCAATGTTGTAACGATTCATTAACATGAGGTATCCGTCATTTTCGTCTCCTGTCAATTTATCAACCATTCTGTCTTTCTTAAACAAAGCGGAACCGCTGACTTTGTAGCCTTTCTCCTGGTTGGGAATGATATATGCAATGACCGCATTGCCAGTTTTGTCCTTCAACTGTTTACCTAAATCTAACAAATTAGAGTCCACAGTTCGAGCTGAGTACTTATAGAGCGCCTTCTTGGATCGCATGATTTGTTGACTAGTCGTTTGCTCTAGTGTTGGTTTCTTTTCTAAGTACGATTGTGCAGTGCCTTTTGTAATCATGATGGACGCTGTTAGTCGAGGTTCAGGGTCGCGATAGAAAATATCCAGTAGATCGCCAACATTAGTTCTGCGTGCGGTATCTTCGCTGATCAGAATGACTCGCATATGGCTCCACTGTGATCTCCTTCCAAGTTCTCCTGTGATTTTGCGTATCGCTGGTAGTACCGAATCGCCCGTTGATACGACATTAAAACTTGTTGTTCCAATGCCTTGGCTGCTAATCTTTCCTCCCTTCGGTTTATAGTACTGTGTAGTAATCTGCACAGTACCGTCCTGCTTCGTATCGATCGCCAAACCCATCACGAATACCAAATCAGTTAATTCGTAATGACTCCAGCAACCAGTAAGGAAGATCGAAACAATCACCAATACCATGTTCATTCGGAGAATCTTTTTCATCTTTTACCATTCCTCTGTAAAGTCCTTCCTAGGATGCCAGCTCTTGATTTTCGCATTAACTGTCGAAGAGGTACACGAACAAATACATCCCGCCATTCAGGTAAGTTCAAAGGCGCGAGCGGAGACATGTAATATTGACCTAGCGGGCGCAATTTACACAGATGAAGCAAGATTAGGATCAACCCTAGCATCAATCCGTACCCTCCGAGCCAAGCTGCTAATATCATCAAAGGAAAACGCATAACACGTAACCCGATTGCCACACTGTATTGAGGGATAGCAAAGGAAGCAATTCCCGTTAATGACACGATGATGACCATACTTGGCGATGCAATGCCTGCTGAAATTGCGGCTTCCCCAATTACAAGCGCCCCCACGATACTAACAGCTGACCCAACAGGACGTGGTAAACGAATTCCAGCCTCCCGAAGCAATTCAAAGAAAAACTCCATGAGAAAAGCTTCAACAAAAGCCGGGAATGGTATCCCCTCTCTTGCATCGACGATGGCAAGAAGTAATATTGTTGGGATGAGCTCAGGATGAAATGTCGTGAGCGCGATATACATGCTGGGTAGCAAGAGTGCGATAAAAAATGCAAAAATGCGCAACAACCGGATTAAACTCGATAAGACAGTCCGTTGGTAATAATCTTCACTAGATTGGAACAATTCGATAAATAAGCCCGGGCATAACATCATCGTGCCGGTTCCGTCAACCATCACCACTATCTTTCCTTCCAGTAGTCCAGCAACTACTACATCCGGACGTTCGGTGAATCGCACTTGCGGGAACGGAGAATAGATATTATCCTCCACCAATTCTTCGATATACGATGTTTCGAGAATTTCCAAATCGGGGATGCAGCTTATTTTCTCAACGAAAGTATTCAGCAAAGGCTTGCTCACACGGCTATCTAAATACCCGTATACGAGATTTGTTTTCGATTCGCCTCCTCCGACCAAAAAAATCATTTTAAGATCCGGGGTTCGTAACCTTTTTCGTATCAATCCCACATTAGTCTGAAGATCCTCGACACTCCCTTCGCGTGGACCTTGTACGACGGACTCACTTACTGGTTCTGCCACAGGCCTGGTTTCGACGTCAAATGCATCAAACGCAAGTGCTTTGCACCATTTATCGATGAGAATAACATTATGACCGTTTAAAATATGGGTAACAACATCGTCAAGACGTTCAACCAGAACAGCATTTTTTGTAGATACGCCATGGTTTTCAAAAAATGAGGTAAATGCTTCCAATGACACGTCTATGGCAGTTCCGTTTTCAGGCTTAAGCTGATCTTGAAGCGCTTTTTTCATGTAATTGGTTTCTTTTTCATTGGAAAGTGTTTTAAAGTAAATCGAACAGGCAGAAATGGAGAAATCCTTACCGAAACGCCATTCTTGAACCACTAGATCATTTGCGCCTTCAAATATTTGATTCAATAAGGTCAAATTATCATGGATCGATATTGACAAGCTTTTCGCAATGTCCATTGAATGAGATGTCGCTTTCATGATGTTCACCTATTCCCAGGTCATGGTTACGTGTGCTTATTCTGTCCAAGATATACATATCTATCCATATTTAGTTTTCAAAAAATGCTTAGTACTTGGGATTAAAACTCAGACTAAGCTTTTAATTCTCTTCTATCTTGTTTTACCTAATTTACTGATCTTCAGATTAAAATAAAGGGCCGCCGGAAATATTTCCGTTGCAACCTTGCAACAGCAACACTATCGTTATCATTTGAATCGGTTATGTAGGCTTGCACAATTCTTTCGTTCAATTTTCAATTATCGCGTTCTCCGTCATTCAACTCAAATTGCACATATATGAGGGATTTCCTTGTCGGCCGTTTAACTGAACAGACTCCCGAAACACATGAGGCTACCCATACACACAATGTGCCGGTAGCCTCTTAAGGTATATTGTTAAGCTCTGGTCTTAAAACGGGATCCGCAGAAGCAGTTCCCGTTTCAATTCATTGAACTAACGTTCACCGTTAGTGCAATGATTAAGGTAGCATAATCGCCACGAGATGAAGGGTAAATTATTCTACCGACTCCCTGAATACAAGTTTTGGAAAGACCGTACCAAGCCTTTGGGCTAATTGGATAGTTTATTTTTGGTGTATTGACCTGGTAATTCTATTAATGCGTAATCTCCAGCAGCATGAGGAACATCCACACTTACAACTAAAGAGTTTGGTGTCACATAGAATGTGTTATAAGCCCATTCTTTCCTCAATCCTTTGATTAGAGTTTGATCCTCCGTGTTTTTGATAACAAAAATTAGATCGTTTTTGTTCATTCCGTCTTTGACAGCTTCATTGGTAACTGATGTTGATTGCTTAATCTTTTGCGCAAGTTTAGTGTCTATAGTTGTGAAATCAGAAATCTTCAATTTAGTCCTATCTTTTAGATCGATGGTTATAGCATATATTACGTTATTGGGATGGGCAGAACCCTCAATATTTGAGTATCCAGTGTATACGACGCTTAACAAATCAGTAGTAAACATTGTAATTGGTTGCCTTATCGTCTATATAATTGAGCTCTCGTTATCCGTTAGCGTAATCCTATGATCGCATAATAACACGGCAAACAGATTAGGATAGGAGCAGTAAGTTTCTTTTTGAATTGATCTACTAAATTTGGATGGGGAGTGCCCTTAAAAAGAATCAGTTCTGAATCTTGTTTTTTGTCACCACAAGACTGACATTGTGCCAAATTTCCTAACTCCTTTCAAAATACCGTTTCAATCATTGAGCTATCGTTATTACATTAGTTTA
The DNA here is from genome assembly GCF_059692115.1 of Paenibacillus sp. J31R30. NCBI lineage: Bacteria > Bacillati > Bacillota > Bacilli > Caryophanales > Paenibacillaceae > Paenibacillus > Paenibacillus sp. J31R30. The sequence continues at coordinate 10,289 of NZ_JCAUAV010000025.1, forward strand.
AATGACAAGTGCTATTTGAAAATTTTAAAATATCTGCTTTGGGATGATAGTGTAAGAAATGAATCCCGGTGTTGTTGGTATGGAACCAAACATTATTATTTGAAGGTAACTGGAGGAAATTTTCAATGAGTTTCGTAATAGTTCCTCCGTGAGAAACAATGGCAACTCTTTTATATTGGCTGCTATTCTCTTTTATGTAAGAAAAGATTTGTTTGATTCGCTCATAAAATTTTATGTCGCTTTCATCAACTTCCTGCTCGCATAGATTATCAAGATATCTCACTTCACAATCAACGATACTCGCTAAAATATCCGCCGTTTGCCTTGCACGTTGAAGTGTACTTGACCAAATAAACTCTGGTGGAAATTCTTTTGAAACACGTGCAGACATTTTTTTACTTTGCTCAATTCCTAAGCTTGTTAACGGTTCAAGTACATTTACTTTCTCATCCTCTGATTCTCCATGTCGAATTACTAATATCTCCATCATTAGTTTCACCTCAATTAATTGCTTTCACTAATTTTACCATCTGGATGAAATTGTGATCATTATCTTATCAGACCCTTTGGATTTGGCGGCGCGTTGAACTATCGTTCTCCGTTAGTTCAATGGCAGGTTTTTTTATTACCGTTTTATTACCGTTTTATCATCTACATTAACAATAAGTATTGCTGCGTTGTAAGAGCAATAATAAAGCAGTACGATTTATTTCTACATGAAACGGAACACCACATGCGTTCTCCGTTGCACAATAGCGGACTAGTCTTGCTCGTTGAGTTTACTAAAGTACAAATCATTCTGCTTCGCCACTTTTATTTTTGTTATTCCATCAGATTTATACCAGAATTATCAGGTGAAAGATAATATTGGTATATCCAACTTTTTTGCTTATACCCTAAATCAATCAGCATAATTCTTCCCTCATCTGACCAGCTAATAAAAAGTTGGGCACTTAGATCCCCTTTTTCCAACGCATTGAAATCAATATTATAACCCTGCCCCGAATCCATGAATTTATAATTTGGCTTTGCCGAAATATCGTATCTCCATACTAGTTCTTGCTTTTGATCAGTGCTGATTACAGTGGGTTCCCCAAGAAGTCCTTTTACGGATGCTTGATCTTGCATTATTTTCAACTGATATTGAATTTGCCATATTTTTTTTGTAGTTTCATCCACGTCCGTCGGTTCATTCATTATCGAAATTACTTTGCCTGATTCTAAACTATTTGTATATCTTACGCCTAAACCAAGACTTTCACCTATAAAGCGTATAGGAACATAAGCATGACCATTGTAATTCAAAACATTGTATTCACTAGGTAATTCCTTACTTTGTCCATTAATTTCAATTTTAGCTGGAAACAAATATGCCTGAATAGATTCAGAAGCATAAACAGCAGTTGTTGCAGTTAAAGTGATTCCACAAATTAATCCTAAAATAAACTTTTTCAAAGACTCATCACTCCCAATGTTTAATTCTAATGAATTAGACGTAACGGTATTGTAATAAGTTTCCATTTATTCACGCAGATTATTTCATTAAACTGCCCTATAGCTTAATGAGGATGCCACTCGTTTTGCGGTGGCATCCTCATTTTGCAGTTTATTGAAGTAACGTTATCCGTTAGTTGAATACAGCACCTCTACGTCTTCAGAAATGATTTCAAGAGAAGCATCATCTCCGTCACACCAGTTTGCAAAGAGAAACTTACGATAAGGCCCGTTCTTTCCCATCTCACTGATGGCATAAAGCATCATTCCGAGTGGTCTATTGGAATTAACGGTTTGCACTTCAATGAACTTTATTACTATTGTACCTCCTTCATAACCTCTTAAAGTTACCGAAAGGATGGTATCTTCCCAGAAAATACCCTCGATTTTACTATCATGTATCCTATAATCACCTATGTAAGTTAGAAACTGATCTTCTTCAGTATCCATCAACTTAATCCTCGTTTCCTAAACAAAATCATGATATACCCAATAGATGTTATTAGGTTTTCGATTTTCAGCGTTACAGACAAGTTCTGCACGTATAGAAAAGTCTACAGTTGCTCCTCCATTAGCCAAGTAGGTCTTTATGGAGTACTTTTTATCAGGCGATTGTACTTCCTCAATGAATTCACCCTTTGGAATATGATTTATATCAACTTTGAAGAAACTAACCACTTTTGATACTCCTACCGTAATAAGCACCAATGTAATCAGAAAACTTGTTAAAAAGAGAAATTTTTTTATATTCATTTCAATCACCTTTTGCGTTATCTCTAATGGACTTCGCAAAATTTCCGTATTTGATGTATTCACCGAAGCATTCCAAGTATCCTGCCCATTAGTTGAGCAAAGGCTGCCAATAATGTTGGCAGCCTGTTGTTGTGCTCTCGTTCCTCGTTAGTTCAATATCCAATTTGTCCAATATTCCCAGGTTTTGGCGCGCAGTTCTTTTCCATGTCCTACCCCATCAACCAACAGAAGCTCAGTGCTTGCCACGCAATTGGACGCTTTCAATGATTTATAAAAATCATCAGTATGATACGAACGGATTGTTTTATCTTCCTGTCCATGAACTAATAACATCTTCCGATCCTTAAGCTTTTCAATATGAGATGTTGGATTTAATGGACTCCGTCCGGTTAAAAATTCATTCCATTCACTTTCATCTAGTCCTCGAAATATATTTTCATGGCATCTTTTTAAATATGGCAATAGAGTAGTGAGATCATCTTCTGGTTGTCTATAATCTTTATTTTGATTTGCTGGTGCAAGCAAAGGACAGAATAAAACGGCTGACTCCGCTAGCTCTGTCAGAGCGAATGCGCATGCTGCAACTGCTCCACCATAGCTATTTCCTACCAATACGAGACGATTAACTGACCATTCAATTTCCATATCTGTATTTAAATCAATTGTTCTTTGTGACGAAAGAAGTTCTAACCCTTGGATCGCTCCCTGTATTGAAGATGACGGACCGAACTTCCCGTAACTTTGCCAACTCCCCGGGTACCTTGCTTGAAGAACAGTGAATCCCGCATTAGATAGAGGTAACGCCATATCATCCGTTATAGGCATATTCGGTAAGCCTGGACACCAGACGATTCCAATGCCATTAGCCTTTTGAGGCTCGGGCATAAACAAGTCACCGAGAATGTCGCCACTTCGAACAAACGCGTGCATAATAGATACACCTCTTCAGACGTTTTCTTTATATTATAGCAAAAACTCCCAATATTAAGATCGTATTGTGAGTACTCAATTCTGCTCGTTAGCGGAGTAAAGGGCTACCACGCGGCAGCCCTTCAGTTGTGTAACTATCGTTCCTCGTTAGCTTAGCGTCTCCGCGTTAGTGTTCAGTCCAAGAATTTCACTTACCTCGATTTTTCCCAACTTTCTTGAGCCCGCCATATAAAATAGCCAGTGACACCTATTTTAATTCGATGAATATGTACTTCTCTCCTCATCTCGGGGAATAGTATCCACATTCTTGCAGTACCTTGTGGATACTGGAAGATCTTTGTAAAGAACAATGTTTCCGAAATCATCTTCAAATTCAGGATGAATAGCAAATATTCCCGCCTCTTTAATGTTATCTCCTTCATATGCAAAATCACAACGTAAACCCTGAAACAAAGGATTTTTTCTTCCGCCCTCATCTTCGGAATAAAACCGATACCTTATTCTAAAATCAGGAGGGTGATTTCTGACTTTATCATATGGAACCAGACTTCCATAAAACCATTAGCCTCCTCATGTATATTAATAGTTATGAATGTAAAATGAAAAATGTGATTTATAACTGCCTTTAGTTCAACACAATAGTGACTTTTACGAATGCACGATTATTATCTGATGATGCACTAATTTCACAAGCCAATCCTGTTCCGACCAACAAACTGCTGATTTGCTTTAACATCTAACTCCTTCATCCATAGACCTCCAAAAGGCACTCATCTTCCCAAATTTATTCTGTTGTGCATCCCCGCTATCCTACCGGTTAATTGAATGAACTAAAAAAAAGCTGCCACAGGCAAGCTCCTTCTTTTTCGTTTGCTGTTAGAGGAAAACATCGATTCTACACCTATCAAACGTTGAAGAATCCACTGTTGCAAATTATTTGGGACGAAGACTCCATAAGACTCAAAAAAACAAATGAGTTCGCCGACGACGTTGCAGCGTGTATTTCATATTGATATGCTACCGTTGATAACTAAACTGCCCTTTCGTTCAATCCAGGTATTTTCGTTTAGATACGTGTGGGGGTTGTGTGAGTTAAGTAGGATGTGGGAGATGTAAGAGGAATAATAAAAAGTGACCCAGAGCAACGGCTGAGGGTCTGAGTTTATATATTTAAAATGCAAAATGAATATAAGATTTAAATTGTATTACAATTATATGCATTTAAGACAACGCGGTCGGTCTAACCATAATTTCACTTATAAGAGTATCATCAGGTTCATTAATGGCAAAAGCGATGGCTCTAGCAATACTGTTTGGAGAAATCCCTAACTCGCTTATTTGATTCGCTATCGCTTGCACTTCCGGGCTGGTAATGCTGTCAAAGAGCTCTGTCTTCGTCAGACCTGGAGCAATCAAGGTCGATCTAATACCCGAAGACGCTGACTCTTCCAAACGAAGTCCCTCCGAAATTGCTCTAACGGCAAACTTTGTGGCCGCATATACGGCCGATGTTGGGGAGACTTGATACCCGGAAGTTGAGGATAGGTTAATGATATGACCGGACTTCTGTTCTCGCATGGTAGGCAATACCGCAGCAATACCATATAAAACGCCTTTGATGTTCACATCAATCATCTGATTCCACTCGTCTACTCGTAATTCATTCATCCTAGAACTTGGCATGACGCCTGCATTGTTCACCAGCACATCAATTCGGCCATACACTTCTAGAGCAAACTTGGCCAAATTCTGCATATCTGCAACAGAAACGACGTCTGCTTTTACAGAAACGGCCTCGCCGCCCCCCTGTTGTATTGCATTAACAATCGTATGCAGGCGTTCCTCTCTTCTTGCAGCCAATACCACTTTTGCGCCACTTCCTGCCAACAATTTCGCTGTAGCTTCTCCTATTCCGCTGGAAGCTCCTGTAATAATAACTACTTTATTTCGAATGTTTTCCATTGTTATATGCTCCCCTATCTTCGATATTAAACACCCGTTGTATATTTAACGGCTGTTGATTAATATTATAGACAGATGCTCTGATGACTCAATGGTTGATTGATACGTAATTGTTTCATATACAACAACACCCTTAGAAATGTTGATTAACTTAAGGAGGCAACGATAGAAATGGAGTACGTTGTTAAGACCGACCGCCGTATTCTCCGAACCAAGCAATCCATAATGAAGGCGTTTCTGGAGCTTTTTTCGGAAAAGGATATTGAACAAATCACCATTAACGAGATCGCGGAGCGTGCCAATGTTAACCGCGGAACAGTTTATCTGCATTACAGTGACAAATATGACCTCTTGGATACATGTATTGAAGACCACATCAACGAATTAATCACTTTATGTAAGAAACGGGAAGACGAAACGGATAGTCAAGCCATGGTACAAGAGCCTAAACCCGTTTTTGATTACTTCCATGACCATTTCCTATTCTTCTTAGCTATGTTTTCCAATCAGAGAGCTTTTTTATTCCGAGACCAATTGTTGAAATTTATCTCAGTCAATCTAATGGTCAAAATGGAAAGGCCGGACAACACTCCCATTATCGACAATGAGATCAAAGCCCAATTCATGGCCTCTGCTTTTATTGGTATTGTGGAGTGGTGGATACGTCATAAAATGCCCCAATCCACACAATTTATGGCCGATCAGGTTAGGAATTTATTTGAAAATAATCAGGTTTACCCCAAGTAGTTTGACAAGGCTAAAGAGTTTAGTTAAATACATATAAAAGATACGTGCCGCTGATTTGCGGCTTTTTTCTTTATATTCTGTCCTTTGCGATGGTTGGGAAAATAAAAAACGAATGATGTCACACTTAGAAGTCGCCAATTGTCTTATAAGTGTTCAAACAAAAAACAAGAAACAAAAAACAGGAGGAATACAATTATGACACAACGTGTAAATTATATGGAGCAATCCCCGGAGCTTTTCAAAAAGATGTTAGATTTCAGCATGGCCGAGAATAAAGGTGCGATTGAAGAAAAAATTCTCCATCTTGTTCACATCAGAGCTTCGCAAATGAATGGGTGCGGATTTTGTTTGGACATGCACATCAAGCAAGCCAAGATCCATGGTGAGACCGAACTTCGCCTCTATCACACTTCAATCTGGAGGGAATCAACATTGTTTTCTCCACGCGAACGAGCAGCATTGGCATGGACGGAGGTTCTGACCAAGCTTCCAGAACATGGTGTGCCTGATGAATTGTATGATCGTGTTCGCGGACAGTTTTCTGAAAAAGAAATCTCAGATCTGACATTTTCTATTATGGCAATCAATGCTTGGAACCGCATCAACATTGGTTTCAAAACAGTACCGGGATCCGCTGACGCAGCATTTGGATTGACAAAAGCTGGTCTTAACTAAACAGCAATAGGAATAAAGAAATAAAACCCGAAAGATAGGAACACTTTGAAATAAAGTGCCAATCTTTCGGGTTTTTGTGATTTTATTTTAAAAATATCCTTGGACTATGTTACAAGTTTTAATTGATGCTAGAGGTTTTACGGTGCAAGCGAATGCTGCTAATCATCCATAACAGCAAGGGAATGACAATATAGATAAAAGGGTAAAAGAAGTCGAGAAGAAATAAATTTTTAAGCGTATTCGAAATCCGTAAATTGTGTGTATTAAAGATCACAAACAGCAACATCATGAAACTCGAAAGACAAGCTATAATCTTCCAATTCTTGAATCCGGTCCACTCGGAAATACCATAGCTGAGGATGAACAAGCAAACGGATAATTTAATAAATACACCAAGAAGCCAAAATGAGATGTAAAAAGCATCTATATTTTGCACGAAATTAAGAATGGATATGAACTTGGTGAGAGAGTAAACGGGAACTACCAATTGAGCAGCCAAATCGGGACCCGTTACGAACAAAAGAACTAACGTAGTTAACACGCTCCAAAGCATAGCTACCGCGGTTCCCCAAAGGATCGCTCGCGAAGCGGTTTGCTTGTTCTCAGCGAAAAAGAACAGCATGAGTATGATTGACGGATCTACCAAATAGTTGTACGAGCTTAAAGTACCTCTCAGAATAGCCATCCATCCCGTATCCGAATAGATTGGCATTATTCTACTTATCTCCATATCCTGTGGATTTAAAAATAACTGCACATATAAAAAAAGGACGAAAAAGGGGCCAATGACCTCCGCGCAGCGGCTAATTGCCGTAATTCCTCCTTTATAAACCACATAAGCAATGAGGAATAACAAGAACAATACGATTACAATCAATGGCGTGTTATGCAACAGAACTAAATTGTGAAATTCAACTATTCCTTTTGTGAAGGAGAAGATCTGCAAGAACCAATGAATGAAATATACCATAACGAAGATTTTACCGAGGACGGTACCTAAAAGGTTCTTCATGAATTTGACTAATGTTTGGTCCTTATTCTGCATGCACAGCCGGAGCATGATCCAAGTAATGGCCATCATAATCATGCTCCCAAGTAGAATCGAAATCCAACTGTCCTGGCTAGATTTCTCCACGGCTAAATGAATGGGAAGGTAAGAACTAACTATTATGGAGGAGATGCTAATTAGCCAGAACATTTGGTAACTGCTTACTTTCATACTTCGTTGCCACTCCAATCCATCTTACTCAATTTAACTGCACGCTGCTTGCTCCAATTGACCTTAGTTGAATATTAGCCTTCACTTTAATGTCGATCCTTTTAAAATTTTCATCCCAATCGGATTTTTGTGACTTCCACCAGTAAGGATATTTGCGGTGAAGGTGAGCGCCTATTCCGAATACGTCTGGCCCCCAGCGCTGGACTTTATCCATCGTACGCTGCAACTCGTTTTGGATATACTCGTTCAGGTAATTCTGGGCAAGAACCATGTTATCCACCTCGGACATATCTAAGGCGGTCGTGTTTTCAAGAAGATACGCTTGTGCTTTAACAGTTACAACAATTTGGGTAGGGTCATTAGGACCAACGGAGTTAATCTGGCGTGCAAGATGGGTAAATCTAAAAGATAAGATGCCCTTGTCGTCCTTCCAACGAATGGTTACACCTTGAAAATTTTCTTTTCCCGACATCCAAGCTGCCCCGGATCCTTCAACATCATCCAAAATACCGTTAACTTTCAGTTTTTTGTTCAATAGTGCATATCCGGCTAACACAGCCATCGGCTCCGCTTTTTTACTATTCATTTTAAAATTTTTGATTTGAAGGATAGGGAGCAACGATCTAGTCTCCGCAGAGGCGCTATTAATAATGAATTGCCTAGTAGAGAAGCTCCTCATTCCGTTGATATGCAATTCTTTTCCCGCGGCAATGCTAGAGACATGTTCGAGAGGATGCTTGATCATAAGGAATTCTTTCGCACTACTGCCTTTAATCATTAGCGTAATATCTCGTTGATTGTTTGCTGGATCCCTACTCAGCTTATCAAATAACTTGTTTGCGTCGTTTTTATTAAGGAACTCTTCACTTATCGCGATCAGAATGCGATGGCTGGTTATCAGTCTTCGGGACATTTCTCTCTGGATTTTCTGAGTGGCCTCGAAAACATCTTTACCTTTTGCCGACATGACGACGAAACTATCCGAATCGCTGGAGCTTCCCCCCTTGGTCGTACCACTCACTTGTGAGGGGATTACAATCTGAAGACTTACTTCGATTGCCCCACCCTCAGCATGATCAATCGCCGTCCCCATAACGAAAGCCAATTGATTCGGTTCGACAAAATCCGTACAACCTGAGGAGAAGCAAATAAGAATTAGGGAAAGGCATGTGAGTAGCAGGAATCGGATCATCTCATACGCCCTTTCTTATTTCGGCCGTTCTTGATCCAGAAAGGGAAACGGATGATCACGTCTTTAATCTTTTTGCTATCGAATGGAGCTACCGGGCTCAAGAAAGGCGTTCCAAAGGATTCAAGCGTTACCAGATGGATCAACAAGAAGATAATACCGAACGTAAATCCCATGAAGCCGAGCAGGCCAGTCATGAACAGCATCAGGTACCTGATTAATCGAAAGGGTAAAGTAGCGCTATATCTCGGAATTGTATAAGCCGCGATGCCTGTTAAAGAAATAACGATGATGATCGGCGTGGATATGATGCCAGCTTCGACGGCGGCTTGTCCGACGACGAGTGCACCAATAATACTGACGACAGGGCCAAGCTGATTAGGAAGATGAACACCAGCTTCTTGCAATCCGTCGAATATAAACATCATGATAAATACTTCGATGACGGTCGGAAACGGTGAACTTTCCCTAGCCGCCGCGATACTGATCATGAGATTTCTTGGAATCATCTCCGGATGAAACGTCGAAAGCGCAACATAGATTGCGGGCAAGGCAAATGAAATGAAGCTCATGACGTATCGGATAAATCGAGACAGGATGATGAATACGAACCTCTCGAAGTAGTCGTCCGCCGATTGGAGTCCAGACCAGAGGGTGATAGGAAGAATTAGGGCAAAAGGGGTTCCGTTAGTGATGAGAGCGACCTTACCTTCTAATAAACATGCGGTCACGATATCCGGACGCTCAGTATTCTGGATCTGTGAGAAGATCGAGAAGGAACTATTCTCGAGCCATTCTTCGATATAGGCAGAATCGATAACACCATCTACCTCGATTTTATTGAGCTTCTCCCTTACTTCTGACAATACACTCTCATCCGCAAGTCCTTTCATAAAAACAAGAATAACTTCAGTTTTCGTGTATTTGCCAATCGTATATGATTCCATCTTCAGAAGAGGATGAATAATCCTTCGTCTTATCATCGTCGTATTCGTTCTGATATTCTCGACAAAGCCTTCTTTAGAGCCGCGTAAGGTCGCCTCCTTCTTCGGCTCTTGGATGCTTCGGGTCTCGTAGCCTTGTACTTGAGCGATGAGTGCGGATGCTTCACCATCTACCAGAATCCCCAAGCTACCATGCAGGATATGATTGACTAGATCCTCCATGAATGTGTCGGTTTTTACATCCGTTAATGGAAGCCATTCGCATCTGAACATTTCGGCAAGTGACTGAATGCGATCTATACCTTGCGGTAAACCGCTGAAAATAAGCGGCTTCAGTATGTTATCTTCTACGCTTTGCAATTTTGTCATGCCATCTAAATAAACGAGTAATAGAACAGTTTCATCCTTTAACATAAAGGAACGGAATATTACGTCCGAGCAATTATCGAGTTGTTCTCTGAGAAAGGATTCATTCGACTCAATACTCCTACTTATTGAACTCATGGACAACACCCCCGTGCCTTTATATCTCTTGGATATTATGGGCATAGGGGTATTTGCTTATGCAGATTTTGGAATTTAACACGTGGACGAAAAAGATGGCCCCCCACTAAGCTTTGAACTGAATTTGTATTGTAATAGTTGTGATCAACTCCATATCAAAACCATCGAGTTCCATGATTTTTGCGATCCCTGTTATCATAACCGTGATAGTAAAAGCTCACCCCCTGATTATAACAATCTCATTGACATCCTACTTCGTTGCGGTATCTCGTAATGGCTCTTTGGTGCATGCAGAAAGTAAAAGAGCAATAAATAGCATTGAGCCGTTAGCGCATTCGATTTTTCACTTATTATATTTAAGATATCCCCAAAGAAGTAAAATTACCAGATATTAGAATTAAACTGCCCGTTAACGTAATGGAGGCTGCCGATCATACTGGCAGCCTCCTATTGGTGTGTTTATTGAACAAACGTTCTCCGTTAGTTGAATGACCTCAGTTAATTTTCTTCCAAGGTAGACTTCTTTGTGTCCAGAATGGCAATTACTTCCAAATATTGTTGGATTGCACCCCAGTGCAGGCACGGTATAATAGGCTACAATCCTACAAATACTTAAGGCGGACGTTCATTCAAAATGACGCTACCTGTCCCGCGGCTACTCTAATTCTATACAGCGACTGCGGTTGAGAGCTGGTTCCTAAAGATGCCGAGTAGATAGGCCCCGGCCCCGAGGGTAAGCCTTTGCTCGATTTCAGCAACAAATGATACAGCATAGGAGGAATCACAATGCATCCTTTACGCAAGCTACGGGAAACCGGTAACGCTACACCCGCCCAGGTGAGAGAGTTACTTGCCGAAAACGTAGTATTCAATAGCCCGATCCTGGTACGGCCGATCGAGGGGCGTGACGTCATCGCGGCGATTTTCGCTCAGTCGAGCGCTACGCGTGGTTCCGGTACCTATACAGCCGAGTTTAAGCTCGATGAGCGCACCACCTTCTTGCGCTGGGTGGGAACCATGGATGGCCACAAGATTGAGAGCTTGGAGATCATCGTGGACAACGAGCAGGGGCTGATAGAGGAGCGCACTATTGCCCTCCGGCCGTATCCAGCGGTGAAACTGTTCCGCGACTCTATGTATGAATCACTCAAGGATAAGCTGCCTCCCGATGTTTGGGACTACTCAACGACACCGTAGTCTGACCCGTTTCAGATCGTTACCTAACCCCCCTGTCGGCCGCAAGGTCGATATTGGGCTATCGTTATCCGTTATCTTAGCGAAAGTCAGTGGCTTTTACTGCCAGTAGTAAATAAGGTATTAAACTGAAAAAAATTATTAGACCGTGAAAATAAAATCTTATACTACAAGGCGTTTATGCAGATAACTAACACAAGAATTAGACACCATGAAGAAAGCTCAAAGACCGAAATGTGGTGGTGCCACAAACAGCAAGTGGCGGCCGATGCTAAAATGAAGAAACGGTAGCCTTTAAAAGGGCTTCCGTTTTCTTAATTAACGGGCAGGTAAACGCAGAGTTGTCGGTTATTTTGAATGCCCAATCCTTATTCCATGATAAGTTTCAATTCGAATCGCAACATAAGGAATGGTCGCTTAAAACAAAAAAGTGAGGAGAAGATATCATGGACATTTCAAAACAAATCGCACTTGTAACAGGATCTAACCGCGGTCTTGGACGTCATCTGGCACAAGAACTTCTGTCAAGAGGTGCTAAGGTTTATGCGGGCGCCAGAAGTCCTGAATTAGTAGACCTTCAAGGTGTTACCCCATTGCAGCTAGACATCACAAACGAAAAGTCGGTTGCTGCGGCAGCCGAGGCTGCTAACGATGTAACTTTACTAATCAATAATGCAGGTGTGAATTCTCGCGCCGCGCTGTTAGATGGCGATATAAACAAAATTCATTTAGATATGAATACACATTTCTTTGGCACGCTCTCGATGATGCGCGCTTTTGCTCCTATCCTGGAAAAGAATGGTGGCGGAACCATCCTGAATATATTATCTGTTCTATCCTGGTTCAGCCTAGGAGGTTCCGGTAACTACTCAGCAGCTAAGGCAGCAGAATGGAGTCTTACGAATTCTTTACGATTGACTTTGGCTCCCCAAAATATTCGCGTTTGCGGACTGCATGTAGGCTATATGGATACTGATATGACTGCAATAATTCAAGCACCAAAAGAAAACCCTTCTGATATTGCCAAGATTGCTATCGACGGTATCGAAATGAATAACTATGAAATTGTTGCAGACGAATATAGTCACAATATATTGAAGAAATTATCTGGTGGTGTAAACGCGATGTACCCTCAATTATTTTCCGTTTAGGGCGTTCCTTACATAGGAACGTCCTTTTGATATGCAACGAAATTTACCCATAACCTCATGTTCCTCGAAGACCAATCGAAAAACCATCGCCAAACATTCGGCGATGGTTTACATGAGTAGAAAACTTCTTTAATGTGATGCGAAGAATTATTTTGCCCAAATTTTTGTTGTTTTCCATATGATCAAAAGCTTCATTCGCTTTGTCCCAATCCCAAACGGAATCTATGATCGGCTTCAGGCGACCGTCTATAAATCGTGGCATCGCGAAGTGGACGAACTGCTTGGTAAGCTTGATTTTATCCGATATCGATTGGGAACGCATCGCCGTACCGATCACTTGTAGCCGTTTCCTCAGCAGTAAACCTAGATCGAGCTCGCTCACCGTGTTACCGCCCATTGTACCGATAATAATCAATTTACCGTCCGTCGCAAGCGAGTCTATATTTTGCTGCCAGTACGGGGCACCAATGAAATCCATAATGATATTGACTCCGCGACCTTCTGTTAGCTGTTTCACAGCTTCGGCAAAGGGACTTGCTTTATAATCGATCGCCGCGCTGGCGCCTAGCTCAATGATGTTGAGTTTTTAAAGCGCATTATATTTATTTTTTAACCTGTCTACCGTAGGGGAGCATATCAGTCCGCTGCAAACTGCTCCCTTTCTAAATTAACGTTCCCAGAGCGTAATATCATCTAGTGTCCAATTCCGTGTGATGCTTCAGAAAAATACGCTATTATAATAACAAAAACAAGGATAATACTCATTAAAATAAATGAATATCCTGTCAATAATGCTGTCAAATTTCTTTTATCCGATTTAGATTTCCGTATAAACAGAAATCCAAACCCTAGCAACAACACAATAATTATTCCAACATAATCGTCCAAGCAATCAACCCTTATCTTGATTATCATTTGCTTTTCCTATTGAGCTATCGTTATCCCGTTAGACTTTCTTGGAATTCAATACGAGCATAGTTCCTGAAGGAGAGAAGGCTAGTTTTGTCCCATTCCTTTCCACCTGTTCTTCTTTGCTCCTCATTTACTATATCTGAAGATCGATAAACATCAAGTGCTCGTTGAATCAATTGATGATACTCCTGTGGTAAATGTTTAATACCCCATTCACCGCCTTCATCTTTACTGTGTACGCTCTGATCAGCTTCTCTTTGCAGTTGAAATACACGACAAATGTTCAAAACACTATAAAATGGCGTCTCTAGAATATGCTCATCTTGAAGTATCCATTTAAAGTCGTCCATAACAGAGTCTATTAAATACTGCCAATTTACTTTGCCGAATATATTTGATATTGGTGTACCAAATAAACAAATGCCTCGCTGTGTGACATAGGTTAAATGAGAGGCTAGGTCAATATCTGTTCTCTCTTTACTATAATTTATTTCATCTTTGAGTATCTTCTCATGCCATCCCGAGCTGTAATGAACTTCAAAAGGTGTTGGATTGAAGACTTGCCTTGCTACTTCGGACGTAATAACACTAAGTTCAACATTACCAGTTGTAGGTCTGTTGATCGTCTCGTTGGCGATGGAGACTCCAACAGTTTTAGCCAAATCGGGTGCTAATTTACCGTTAACTACCACAATCAGATCAATATCACTTTTGGGACGATAGTAACAGCCCATAGCCAATGAACCGTGGAGATAGATACCTATCAACTGATTTCCCAGAATAGTTTTCAACTGTTCTAACAGTTTTTCAATAAATTGTTTTATATCATCATCACAGTAAGGCCAGGCTTGTGCTCTATTAACCATCGACACCACTCCTTTTGTCATCGTAACGTCCCACTGTTAGCTGAAGGAGCAGCACCGACAACAAATATATAGATTGATCTGCTTAATCACTACGCTATCGTTCCTCGTTAGCGGAACATTTAGCTATCTCTACTCAGTTCTAGGGTTAGTGAATAAACCTATAATTTCTGTAATCTCGGCTTCAGCAACACGTCTTGGTCCCTCCATGAAATATCTTTTCAGTCCTACTTTAATGTCATGTATATGTCTTTCTTCTCGATCTTTAGGAAACATTATCCACATTCTAGCAGTGCCTGATTCTAATACTGAACGTGTCTCATCTATAATTAATTCTCCGCTCTCATCTTCGAACTCTGGGTGAAAAATCTATACTTTACTAAAAATCAGGTGGAAACTCGCGCCTTACTTCATTTGATATCCACAAATGAATACCCCCAAAAAAGTTTTTATGATGTTATTCTCTACATTAGAGATATTTCCTTTATTTGTAAACTAACCTGCCCGTTAGCTGAGCGGTTAGGTTTAACTTGTTGGTAATCAGAGAATCTCTTGTGTGATACGAACATGAAAATCGAACTCCTATAAAGTAGCTGGATTTGTGTCGTAAGACTACAATATTGGGAAATTTGTGCATTTTTTGATGACACAATCCTCCCACATAAAAATAAAAAGCCTGATTCCTCAGGCATTTATCAAACATGAAAAAACCGCGTTTTCCGCGGCCGTAAATGAAATTCTTGTCAGCTGAAAGTATTCCCGTTAGCGCAAAGATTTTTCCTGGACTAGGCTCTCCAAGATATTGTTGTTATTTACAATAAGCTTATCGAGTATCATTCTGACAGAACTAGGTCAAGCCAGCATTTCGCCTCACGGTATAGAACTGGATTGTTTTCAGGGGTGTAGTAAGCCAGTATTGCCACCGCCTGTGATAAGACCCATCCGCGGGCTCTTGCCCACGTAGCGTCGTCTGTCGATAGACATTTGCGGAACTCATCACGAGCCTCCGGTGAATGTAACTTCCATGCGACCATGACATCGCATGCAGGATCGCCAATGCCCATTTCACCCCAATCGATCACACCGGTGATGCGATTATTTCGCACAAGCCAGTTACGCATGTCAAGGTCGCCATGATGCCAAACTGGCGGGCCGCTCCACGGAGGCGCAGCAAGCGCCGACTCCCAAACAGCAAAAACTGCAGAATCGCCATCGAATCGATCCAGCCAGTGTCGGAACTCCTTATCCCGTTGAGCCAATGGAACGCCGCGCCCCTGCGGCGCACCCGTTGGATCGAGTTGTTGTAGCGCTGCAACGAACACCGCAAGATCACGCGCTGCCTGAATCGCGTCAATCTGCTCTATCGGAACAGACTCGCCTTCAACCCACGAATGTATCTCCCAAAACCACGGATATTCGCTATTCGGATGCCCTTGCACGATGGGTACAGGGATTTCAAGCGGAACCAATGGTGAGAGCTTTGGAAGCCATATAAACTCTCGACTTTCTGGTGTCGTTGGCCCCATCCGCCGTGCCAGTCGAACGGAATATTCTTCGCCTAGCCTGAAGATGGCGTTCACTGTGCCAGCCGGCTCGACCCGTCTCAAGGAAAGCTCTGCCCAGTGGGGGAACTGGGTGACAAGCAGACGGCGTACGAGTGCCTCATTAATTTCCATTTCGTCGACGTGCATTTTCACACCCATTAGTCGCCACCACCTCGTTCGCAATAATTAGCGTAGTTTGAGTCCAGCCACATACTATCAATTGTAGTTTCCATTTTAACGCCTCTTTAGTTTTACTTTTTTTAATCTACATAGTCTCGTATAATCTACCTTCACTTCTCTTGTTCCATTGATAGAACTTAACTTCCTATTTAATAAGGTATCAAATAAATATAGATTTGAGTTGATATTACTCACTTATAGTTAAACTATCCTGCCCGCTACTTTATTGGAATCAAAAAAAGAGCTGCTTCAATGCAGCTCCTGCGCTATCGTTCTGCGTTAGCTGAACGCCACGCATGTCTATCTATGGCAAGGGTTAACACCTTTTTGAGCAATCCATTATCGCTAGTCAGCTTGGTACATTAAAAAATCAACTAGGAGCGATGTAACAAAAAATGGACATAAATACCAAGACAATAACTATTTACTTCGTTCCTCGTTAGTTTAGAGCGCCAAGGGGCGATAGCCCCTCAGCGGTGCGAACCTTTGCAATCCCCTGCCCATCCAAAGTTACGTAACTACCTTTTTTAGTTAAATCGTTCGCCGTTAGAGTTTAATGACTTAATTATACGGCGCGGAAACGTCAATTCCAATCTCTTCAACCATAAAAGATGTAAATTAAACTTGACATTGTGGTTAATTTTGGTAACATTATGTATAGAATACTTTACTTCATGTAAAAAATAAATTACAGGAGGCGTGCACCGCCGTGACCTATCAAGAAAAGAAGAGCATCGTATCTTTAATCAGCACCGTACTTATTTTCGGATCTTATTGCTTGTACATGTATCCGCAGTACCCCGAATGGGGGCTGGAGTCGACGGAAACCTTTCACTTTTGGGGTTTCTTCGTCCTGGTGCTGATGTTGGTTTCAATAGTCGCTCATATCATTATCAGCATTACTTTTAACATCGTCTTTCGAATAACGACCAGAGAAAAGGAACCGAATTTCGCGGATGAACTGGATAAGCTCATTGAATTGAAAGCGAACCGAATTTCGTTTTTCGTGTTTATCATCGGCTTTCTTCTTGCCATGGGATCGCTGGTCATCGATCAGCCGTCGCAGGCGATGTTCATGATCCTGATCGCCTCCGGATTTCTCTCCGATTTGACCGGCTCCGTTACGAAACTTTATCACTATCGGAAAGGAGTCTAATATGGGCAAAAATCTTGTCAGCAATCACATCCGAAAATTACGATTCAACCATGATGAAATGACCCAGCAGCAGTTGGCTGACAAGGTGGGCGTAACCAGACAAACAATTGTGGCCCTGGAAAAGGGTAACTACTCCCCGTCTCTGGAACTGGCTTTTCGCATTGCTCAAGCTTTCAACTTACCTTTGGAAGAGGTATTCTTTTACGGGGATAACAGACAGGAGTAAGAACTACGAATATCATTACTTTAACTGACAATGAATTTATTAAAAAAGGAGATAAAAAAATGAGTTCATACAAAAAAAACGCAAAAATTGTGGGAGTACTGTTTATACTTGCAGCGGTTACGTCGATGATAGCTGCTTTTATTTTATACAAACCTATCCTAAATGATCCCGATTACCTGATTCAGGGTTCTAAACATGCCAACCAGGTGATACTGGGAGCGCTTATGGAGTTAATACTTGTTGTTTCAGCGGTTGGTACTGCAACTACAATGTTTCCGTTTTTAAGAAAGTATAATGAAACGATAGCTCTTTGGCATCTTTGCTTCAGGTTTCTTGAAGCGATTATCATTACTGTTGGTGTAATCAGCGTACTGTCCCTGGTGACGTTAAGCCGGGAGTTTGTAGCAATAGGAGCCCAAGACACTGCCTCTTTTCAAGTTTCAGGCACTGTATTAAAAGCAATACATGACTGGACATTTTTGCTTGGTCCCTTGTTCATGCTGGGCATCAACACTATGATGTACAGTTATATATTTTATAAATCCAAGCTCGTGCCCAGATTTATATC
This sequence comes from Paenibacillus sp. J31R30, assembly GCF_059692115.1. Taxonomy (NCBI): domain Bacteria; kingdom Bacillati; phylum Bacillota; class Bacilli; order Caryophanales; family Paenibacillaceae; genus Paenibacillus; species Paenibacillus sp. J31R30. The sequence goes on from NZ_JCAUAV010000025.1 coordinate 28,500, forward strand.
CCTCTTAGGTATGACAGGGGCAACTCTTGTTTTTATTTATGCTTTGTTAGTAATGTTCGGTGTAATTCAACAAGTTTCTGTTTGGGGTGCTATTTTGGCGCTGCCAGTAGCAGCCAATGAAATGATTCTCGCGGTGTGGCTCATCATTAAAGGATTTAATGAATCTGCACTTGCTTCCATGTCTGCAAATAAGAAAGCGGCGAGATATTAACACGCACCTAAATAATAGGGATTCTTAAATAATTACCACGAATAATTGCCCTTTAGTTTAATAGCAAAAAGACCTTTTGAGACAGCTTTTAAATTTTCTTTCGGAGTATTCTCTAGTATTTTCAGGATTCTGTCTCTACAACTTGGAATTTATCAATTTGACTTTCATAATAGCATTTAAAGGCATATTACATTATCAATTGTTTTTTACTTTGTATTATGCTCATTTTGTTCGCTCTACAGAATACAGAAAAAATTCCATATCTATATTCCTAAAATTCTTAGTATCTTTATCAATAATATTCATACCGTTTCGAACAGCAACTTTTTGAGAGGCTATATTTGTGTCCCTAATAATAGAATAAACCCTATTTGCATTAAGAACTGAGAAAGCGTATTCCTTGCAAGCAATTGCCGCTTCTGTTGCGTAACCTTTGTGCCAATACGCTTTTTGAAACAAAAATCCTATTTCCAAAATTTCTTTTTCTCTCCAGCCTTGCATTGTCAAGCCACATTGACCAATCATTTCGTTTGTTTCTTTTAATACAACAGCCCAAAGTCCAAAACCATACTCTTCATATCTTTTAAGATGTCTGTTAAGCCAATTTTGTGCTTCTTCTAAGTTGAATGCACTTTCATAAGCAGCACGCATTACTTCCTCATCACACAATATTCCGCACAATGCATCATAGTCGGACTGCACCATTTCTCTAATTATAAGACGTTTTGTTTCTATCAAGAATTTCCCACCTTTCTTTTATATCAATAACCTTTCAAAAATTCCTTTCTTCTCGTTGTTCTATGAGTAAAAATGACCTTTCAGGAATAATTATTGCTTCATATTTGTGTGGTAAAGAAAGCACCTGTAAATCCGACTCATATTAGGATGCTTAATTATGGAATAATCTGTAATATTTGAACAAGAGAATTATTAATTTTAATTGAACTATCCTGCCCGTTACTTCAACAAAAACGCTAACTAGCACAAAGACTAAAAACAGACCCAACGATATCTCCGATATCTCGTTGGGTCTGTTTTTATGACGGTACATGTTTTACACCGTACCTGAGGAATCCGGTACGTCCGGACCATCGACGACATCGATCACACCGATAGCCAGAATGCTGATAGCGGCCGCTTTACCCAGCTTTTTCACGCCGTCTTTCATCCGCGCTTTATCGCTATCCTTGAAGCCTGTTACGACATCTTTTCCGCTCTCAACCACATACTCGATGCCATGGCCAACTCCTCTTGCCGTCGTAATGGCCGTTTGTTCAAGCTCATGGAGTCCAGCTTTCGATTGTTGCTTATCCGCGGTAATTAAGCCTGCACCTACATCCCATACACCACTCGCTGCATGGCCTGCGATCTCACCCGTTTTGGCCGTTAACTGTTCTACATCATTCCCAATTTCCTTTATATAATCACTGCGAACAAGCTCCCCTGCCACACGGACAGTTCCTCCAAGCACTTTGCCTGTTACATCGCCTGCCAGTTTACCTAAATCCTTCAGAAAATCCATCTCAAGCACCTCCGTACATCAGTATATGCTATATTACGATTGTCGAAACACTTGGTTGCAATTCATGAAGAAATGGGGCTTTCTTAGTTATGCACCTTAAATTCATAAGGCCAAAGCATTTCCTCCACTGTTGTTAGAACCCGACACGGTTACCCGAGTATTGTATTCGAATATGCGGTTACATACGTTATTAGTTCAAAACTTTTTTAAATCAATGATATTAGAGAACAAAAAAAGCGTTCGAATTAGGATTAACTAATACGAGCGCTTTGGTACCTCTGTTTATTTATTCTTTTTTCATGTAATCCCCATTGGTACAGTATTCCGTAATACTGCCTATAGCTTTTAACAAAATGAGAAAACTACCGTGGCCGTGGCGGTCTGCTTCCAGGTTAGTTTTAACTAACGTATCCCATTAGTTCAGTGATAGGAGTAACGCTATAAATTCATTCTGTATTTTGAAAATAAACGTTTTATTCCATCGACAATAATTGATGGTTCATAATCCTGAATATAATGAGGACTATTGTTTGCAATAATAAACTCACTATTTTCTGAAATTGAAAGTGTCTCTCTTTGCATTTCGTGCCACAGTTCCTGAGCACTTTGTGAATAATGAGCCTTTTTACCTACTGATACAACTAATAATGGTACACTGCCGAGATATCTTTTCTGTTTTATTTGATCCAAACTTTCCATGAACTCATCGTGTGCAATATTAGACTTCAACAAAAGCTGATTAAGTTCTTTTACAATTTCTTTGCTAGTTCGTGGATTTGGGCTTTTTTCGCTTCTTCCTAATCCAGCTCTGTCATAAATAAACACTTTTGTTATTGAAGCGATATCGGGGGTTATTGCATTCCAAGCCTTGGAATAATCACCATAGCCAGAATCCATGACTACTGTTGGGAAACCTTTAGTATCTCCCAAGGACTTAGTGAATAACTTAAAACCGTTTAGCTCTATCAACATTTCTTGCTCTAGCATATTTTTATCTCCTAATATTAGATACCTCATTCTAAGCTAGTGTCAAATAATTGATGTTCTAATTCACAAAACATATTATTTCAGTAAATTGTTAAAGAACCTCATCAGTTCTTTTTCACCGAATTGATGTAGGCTTTTGTAGAGCTTATCCACGTGATATCCTCCTCACGGGACAATCCCGTTTAATAATACCACATATTGGAAACAATTACTTATTCTTTGATCATACCAAATGCCCAAAGGAAAGATAACGATGCTTTATTAACCCAGTTGTCATTAATCAATTCCAAAACTTGCTCATCTGGTCCGTTTGGTCCGCCATATGCACCACGCATATCTTTACAAGTTAAACCTTGTTCTTGCATTAATTTTAGAAGTTCCCAAGGCATCATCATATTGTTAATGACAGGTTCTCCAAATAATCTTCGATAAGCAGTCCAACGAGGACGTGCAGACGGACCAAGTGTAACTGCAACAACAAATCCTCCAGGCTTCATACCACGCTAACCTGCCCATTACTTTAATGAAAGGCTCTGTTAAATTTAATTAATGTTGATAGTAAGTGAAAAAAATAGAACTACCAATTGTCTGGGAGAACTATTTTGTAATATAGTCTTATTCAATCAAAGCACCCGTTTACTTGAGAAATTGTTCACGATTTTCCCTCTAAATCATCAATTCTCTTTTCAAGTTCTTTTACTTTTTTAATACTGGTCAATGCATTCGTAAAAGCAACAAGTCCGAATATGAACCCCATAATTCCGAAAACTTCCACATAATCACCCCTTATTTAAACTTTAAGATATAATGATTTCACTATTTTAAAACATCTGTTCTGATAATCCAATTATCAACAACTAACTTTAAAAAGAGCTGTTGCTGATCGTGGCAAACAACTCCCCCTTAATTCTCAACTAACGTACGCTAATGCGTTCTTCTAAACATCTACTATAATATCTCTTTTCTAAATGATATTAACCTCAGTTGTTCATTTTCCTTGAAGTTATTACATTTAGATAATTCAACATCAAAGAATTCGTCATCTCTTTCATTCATTCGAATTGATTTACAGACATATTCCGTCTTGCCTTTGTCTGCACTCCATCCGTCTCTTGTGTTATCAACTATCCAATGTATTTCCTTACCATTTGAATTTACGTCATGAATCTCTGGACCGCTGTCCATTGTCGGAGAAATAATCATTAAGTTATCTCCCTTACCTTCATTAAATCTTTTCACCATTTTATCTACACGGTCCAAATCCACTTGGTCAAAGTTAATAATAATTGACTTGTTTTTGTTTATTTTTTCTTTATGAGATTGTTGATTTAAGAGTAAAAAAATGACACTGACCAATCCAATAAAGACGATTAGTTGAATGTAAATCATCGTTTTCTTGTATTTAACGATTTCCACCTCCGCAATAATTCCATATTTAAAATATTCGACTAAGCGATTACACTATCCTGCCCGTTAGCGGGGTGAAGGGCTGCCACGCGGCTGCCTATTTAGGTTTGTTCAACTATAGTTCGCCGTTTGTTGAACAAATTAAAGGTCATCTTTGCTTTCTGAATTTATGTACTTCTATTATCAATTCTATCGAGCAAAAAGCCACCGTTAAAATACCAATAAAAGATAAAATATAGAGTATGCATCTAACTGTAATATAAGCAATTGGCATGCTATCGAAAAGACTAGTTCTTTGTATTCGCTGTTGTGTTTCCATATTCCTTCCAATCTATAACACTGAAGGTTTCCACGGTTTTATTGTTCAACATTCAACATTACTGCCCGCACTTCAATGAAATGAAAAAAAGAAGCTGCTTTATGTAGCAACTTCACTATCAGTTTTCCGTTAGCTTAATCGTTGGTCATAATTTATCCAACGAACAATATTTCTCCATAATTATCAATACCCAATATAAGGGGTCCATCCACCAAATCTCCATTGAGATTCCGCATTTCAAATAAAACTGACCAGCAAGGATGACGATTTTCATCATAATTAATGTTATTTAATTGAAAGTTGAACACAGTAGATGGGTTTTTATAGATATGTTCCCAAGCGATTCTTTCAACTTCTTTTTCGGTTACGCTCTTTTTGGAATCATACATCGCGATTGTGCACCTCCAACGTTAAATCATTCGCGAAAGCAACCGAACTATCCTGCCCGTTAATTGAGAAAACGGCAGCCATTTATTACAGGCTGCCGTTTCTTCGTATGTATTTCGCTATCGTTTTCCGTTAACTTGATCGTACTATTAGATGTTTATTAGATAAGAACTTTCCAATAGTCCCAAGCCTTTAAGTAATCGGCTAAATCATGTGGATGGTGCTTTAAACAGATCCCTATGCGACAATAAAGCTGAATGATTACTTCTTCAATAAGCCTTGACCTCTCAATAGGATCATGATTTAGCAAATTAAATGTTGAAATTAAAGTTTCTAGGTTCAAATCGTCAGGAGAAGAGCAAAACGCATAAATAAAATCATATAATACAGGTCCAACAATAGGTGAAGGATCGATAACTCCTGTTAACACGTTTTGATCAAACACGAAATTATGGACACCACAATCACCATGAAGCAAAAACCTTTCATGTCCTTCACCCGTTGATATATTTCCAACAAATGATATCACTTTAAAATAATCCTCAATTGGTAAAAGACTACCCACATTAATTCGCGAGTATTCCACTCCACGATCAATGAAATCACGCCAATTTTGGCACGGATCTTCTAACCAGAAGCCCCAATTATCCGTTTTCCGATATATTTCGTAATGATTCAGAAGCTCTTTGATCAACAGAGTAAGCCAGTTTAATTTTGAACCACGATTAAAATGCGTTTTACCAGGAGTATAGAAATATACAATGAACTTTTTAGCAGGATCGGTATAGAGAAGATTAGGTAATAGCATGCTATTTTTATAAGCTAGATGCATTTGTTCGACTAAAGAAATATTTTCTGAGCTATCGAGCTTAAACACGTATTTTGGATTCTCGTCCACTGAAAGAGTATACACTAGTCCTTCTGTAGTTCCATTCATCTTATTAAGAATCTTAGTGGTGCGATCAATTACATCTTTTTCACAAAGTTCTTTAATTATCTCGTTAACATTTATTCCTAATTTCATGTTTACTACCTCCCGAAATCACCCCATTGATTTTATATCACATACTCTCGGATTGATAGGAATAGATTTAATATAATTAACATAGCTGCCCGTTAATTGAGCAAAGGGCTGCCACGCGGCAGCCCTTTTGTTAACTAAGCTATAGTTACCCTTTTGCACTACTTTATTTCATTCCATTTAATTTCGTTAGAACCAGCTTTTTTTTCAGCTAAAATGGGATGGATTTCCTTACTGGTGACAATCTCATCAATGCGTAAATTGTAGGGTTGCAGCATTTTCATTGGGTCTGTTTCGTGAGTATACAAGGCGGCATTCTTGAGATAGGAATGGAAAGCTTGCTTTAATTTTTCAGTTGTTATTTTGTCATGGTCAATGCGAATCCCTATACTGAATAATTTTTCATCAGAATTGCTTGCAAAGCCTGTAAGAGTGACACCTGGTTCGTCCCTTAGTTGATTGAGATTCTTGGCTAAACCATTTCCGATTTCAGAAAACTCTTTTGAGTCGCTGCTACCTTTACAGCCAGTGATGAATGTTAGTAAGCCCATTATAGAAATTATAAATACGAGATGGCGTAATGTGAATTTCATAATTCATCCCCCCGTCCACTTTTTACCCTATATTTATTCGACGAAAAGTTTTGTTCTCCGATAGCTTAATGCTAAGGTTGCACCTTTAGTAGGAGTATTGCTTCATGCTTAAAATTTTCGAGGTCATTTTCTTCATCCACCCAGGCAACTTCATCCGGTCTCAGCTGACTTCCCATACGTCAATTAAATCTAATGCTATAGAGAGGTTCTCCAAGTGCAAATGGTTTATCGACGCTTCGCAATCAGTACGGTCGATGTAAGTTGTTTTATCGAAACTACTCGGAAGATCTCTTGCAAAACTTCTGATCAAAATACAGCCATCCCATTCAACAAAGTTGGTGTATTCATCGTTATTACTAGCCCCTGAAGGTTTGGTCTTAAGCAATAGTGCAGACATTGCTTCATTAGTTTTCATGGTAACCTCCAGGTAGTTGGATATGTGAATGAATTGAACAAACGTTATCCGTTAGCTCAATCCCCTTAATTCAACCCAATTCAAAGTCTTACCGACCATCTTGATCACCATGAGAAACGTAAAATAAAAAACTCATTCTTGAAACAAGAATGAGCAACTGATCGTCTGATCTTCTATTGTAGATGATATTTTTGTGTGAGTATTACATATACCAGCGTTATACATTGTTAAATTGAGGTAATGGAAGCCAGATTTTAAAATTGATTCCTTTTTTGAATTAGATCGCAAATGCACCAAATTACATTTGATGCAAAAGTAATTATTCATAATCCCGACCTCCTTTTAACCATTATAGACGATGTTGTAGGAGGTTGATATGATATTAAAAATATTTACTCAGTTCTGTATCGAAATTTGAACTTAGCAAACTGCTCCTTACGCTTAACTAAAGTTCACGTTAGCTTAAACACTTGTAGGGGTAGTACCAGCAAAGCTGACGCATCCCGCAATGTAGATGTAATTTTTTAAAACGAACGACGAACCCTAATTTGACCAATAAATAGAAAACAGACCGATTTGAAATAGATATCGGTCTGTTTTTTCATAGGAATGGAAGAAGCCACAGGGTTTTATTTAAGCTTTGTATCTAATAATCTGGGAAGCGTCTAAGCAAAGTACCAAAGGCAACTTTTGCTTCCATCGGCCGCCAAGGGGCTGACCGTTGGGTGCAGGTTGAGGGCAGGCATACCAGACGCGGGCTCGGTATCAGTCTTCGATTGCCTGGTAGACCGTGGTCCAGAAGTCGTGGATAAGCCACGATGAATCCGGAGTGGACGCACCGACCTGGGTGAGCAGGATTCCGGTGAGCTGTTTGTCCGGGTCGGCATACGTAGCGGTGCCGCTTCCGCCGTCCCAGCCGAACTGGCCGATGGACGCGTAGTCACCACGGTAGGTGCGCACTGCCATCCCGAAGCCCCAGCCGCCGTGTTGCCCTTGGCCGAATGACACATGGACGTTGTTTCTAGCCATGGCGTTTCGGGCGGCTTGTTGCTCGGACGTGAGGCTGTTGGTGGTCATCATCTGGACGGCCGGACGGGACAGGATCCGTTCGGTTCCATGCATCCCTTGGTTCAGCAGCATCCGGAAGTAGGCGTGGTAGTCGTCGACGGTGGAAACCAGTCCACCGCCGCCGCCCTGGAACGCCGGAGGCTGGCTGTAGCGTCCCCCCTTGGCCTCGTCCCACACGTTGAACTCTCCAGTCTGCGGGTCGGGGGCGTAGAGAGTTGGCAGTCGATCGATCTTGTCGGCGGGCACGTGGAAACCGGTGTCCTTCATGCCCAGGGGGGTGAAGATGCGTTCGCGCAGGAACGTTTCAAACGACTTGCCCGTGACCCTGGCGACGAGCACGCCGAGTAGATCGTTGCTGATGTGGTACTGCCAGCGCTCTCCGGGCTGGTACATCAGCGGAAGCGTGCCAAGGCGGCGCATCCACTCATCCGGCTCGGGCACCGGCTCCGGTAGATTGGGCGTGAGCCCCTGCTCGAAGATCGCGTTCATGATCGGAGTGCCCAACGACGTCATATCCATGCCGAGCCCGAACGTGGAGGTCAGCAGGTCCCGTACGGTGATCGGCCGCCGCGCCGGCACTGTATCGTCCAGCGGACCGTCGATGCTCTTCAGCACCCGCCGGTCGGCGAGTTCCGGCAGCCACTGCTCTACCAAGTCATCCAGCCGTAGCCTGCACTCGTCGAGCAGGACCATAGTCGCCGCGATCGCAACCGGCTTGGACGTCGAGGCCATCCGGAAGATCGTGTCGCGGAGCATTGGCGCGCCACCGTCATGGCGCATCGTCCCGATCTCTTCGATGTGTGTATCACCGTGTCGGCTGACCAGGGCGACGAGCCCAGGAATCTTCCCGGATTCGACATGCCGTGCCAGCACGTTGCGCATCCTGCGCAGCCCTGTTTCGGAGAAGCCGCTGTTGCTTTGTCCCGTTGTAATCTTTTTCATTTGGTTTTCCCTCTCTTTACTTTTTTATCAGCCCTATTGATCTACAAATTCTCTTTTGTTATCAAAGCTTGAAAGCCTGTTCGATGTATCGAAGAGACTGAATATTGGCAATCAATAGATGACTCACCTCCTGTTCTGGGTGATCAGAATCGAAATATGTCCTGCATTTAGCATAGAGCCATATGTTCATCGGACGTTTATTCTCGGTTTCAACAAATTCAAAGTCACCCGTAAGTAGTTTTCTTGACAACCATTGTCTTGCCCGCCCCATTGGAACTGAGCAGGGCGTAAATACTGCCCCTTTGATTAGTTCTAATAAATTAGACGAAGTGAACTAGTGAAAAGTTTCCATTTTATAGCATTTTTTACGCAAGCTATTTCACTAATAAAAAAAAGGAGTAGCTGCTGTGGCAGAACTGCTCCTTTTTTTATTCAACTATCGTTCTCCGTTAGCTGAATGATCAACTTTTACTTTTTCTTTCAAACCATGCGTTTTCCAAAAGTTCGTTCCAGCAAATCTTAACATTATGACATTTAATAATAAAACTCCCGAATTCAGCTCGATACTTTAATGATGTAGTTCCATGGAACTCATAAACAAATGGTTTAGTTTTACTTTTTTCGTCAAGTTTTAACACCTCAAAATCATTTGCAAGTTTCAGAATATCTATATTTAAAATCTCGGCATCCTCCTCAACTTTTATGTGCTTTTTACTTACTTTAGAAGTGTCATATAGAATAGATTGCACCAAGTCATACAACTCAAAAATAATCGCCGCTTTACCCGAAGACTTTGCTACTGGATAAGGATTCAGTGGGTGTGTTACGAGCACATCCAAATGATCAAATTCTAAGACCAATTCATTCTCGTTTACATACGCCTTATCAATTACACAATCATGTAATGACAAATGATCAATCATGTTTTCTGAAACATATTGATACTCCATAGTGAACATCTCCAATTACGAATTTGGTAATTCTTAATACTTGAAGATTCGTGAAGTCAATAAATTATCCTTCCCGTCACTTGAGAAAAGGCAACCAATCCACTGGAATGGCTGCCTTTTCATGTTGTTATTGAACTCTCGTTATCCGTTAGTTCAATGGTTTATCTATCCATTGAGGGAATTGTCATCAATTCAAGCTCTCATTAATTCGATAAACGCCAGAGGGGATTTTCATTCCTGTTATTCCTT
>NZ_JCAUAV010000026.1:0-23961 GCF_059692115.1 Paenibacillus sp. J31R30
TCCGTCCAAAGCCACCATTTATCAACTTAATAAGCCGTTGTAGCTCAACTGGTAGAGCAACTGACTTGTAATCAGTAGGTTGGGGGTTCAAGTCCTCTCGACGGCACCATTTTTCTAAAGTGATTTACTTATGTGGCGGTCGTGGCGAAGGGGTTAACGCACCGGTTTGTGGATCCGGCATTCGCGGGTTCAAGTCCCGTCGTCCGCCCATTAATTCACAGTGAAGTCAGCCGTAAGGCTAGCAACTTCATTACTTGCCTGATTTACTGCATGCGCGTATGGCGGAATTGGCAGACGCACTAGACTTAGGATCTAGCGGGCGACCGTGGGGGTTCAAGTCCCTCTACGCGCATTACATGCCGGCGTGGCGGAATGGCAGACGCGCTCGACTCAAAATCGAGTTCTAACGAGTGGAGGTTCGAGTCCTCTCGCCGGTATCACAAGTTTCAAACAGGAAAAGCCTTACTTAGTAAGGCTTTTTTTGTTTCCCTAGAATCAGTTTTTTTGCGCTAACTGCTGAATCACCTGATCGACTTTCGCAATATGCTGAGACATTCTCTCAGCGGCAAGCTGCTCATCCTGAGCAGCAATCGCCTCAACGATGTCGTTATGCTCCTGTAGAAGTTGCTCAGCCGAAGCACGTTCCGCAAAGAACCAAAGACGGCGTGAAGCTCTCATGCTCTGTTGCAGCCGCTCCGTCAAGGATTCCATCATCCCGATAAAGAGGGCATTCTGGGACGCCTTGGCGATTGCCATATGAAAGCGAATATCAGCTTGTTCGCTTAATTCTTCATTTTCGAGTGAAGCCTCCATCTCAAGAAGGATCTCTTTGAGCACGGACAAATGATGATCCGTACGTCGATTAGCTGCTAAAGTTGCACACCCAGCCTCAATAAATCTACGTACTTCCTGCACTTCCTGAAGCGAATCGCTGTGATCAAAAAGGCTATTCGTCTCGGTCGGCAACTGAGTAACTACGTAAGTCCCTCCACCATGTCGAATATCTACCCAACCCATAGCTTTAAGCCCGCTAAGGGCCTCTCTTATCGTAGATCGCCCAACTTGAAAGCTTGCCGCAAGATCGACAACCGTCGGTAGCTTAGAACCAGGAGCATAAGTTCCTTCCTCGATTTGAGCTTTAATATGTTGAAGCACGATCTCTGAACCCTTTTGGGGTCGGATTTGCTGAAAAACCATCGGTATCCCCCTGAAAATCGTAGATAAAGTTCTATACATCTATTACATCATAAGCTAAAATAGAATAAAAGTCATCTGATCACATGATCAATTGCCAAAGTACAATGTATGATTAAATGATTTAAAGAAAGCCTAAGAGCTAACGAGGAGGATTCTAAATGCTCGACAACCAAGTAAGACAACTATTACAGGGAATTGTAGGCGAAGCCTTTTATAAAGATGATATGGAATCATTAGTAACCCATTCCTATGACGGGACGCCAATGCTCCAGTCCTTACCTGACGGCGTCATCTATCCACGAGATACTGCGCAGGTTTCTGCGATTATGAAGGTGTTGAACGAACACAGAATCCCGCTAATCAGCAGGGGCTCAGGCACGAATTTGTGCGGAGGTACGGTACCTGTGCAAGGTGGCATTGTCATGGTCATGCACCGCATGAATGCGATTCTAGATATCGATCTGCAGAATCTGACAGCCACGGTGCAGCCGGGGATCATTACGAAGCAATTCATCGAGCATATCGAGGGATTGGGCTTATTTTACCCACCAGATCCGAGTTCAATGGCGATTTCTACGATTGGCGGCAATATTGCGGAGTGCTCAGGTGGACTTCGTGGTTTAAAATATGGCACTACCAAAGACTATGTAATCGGACTAGAGTGTGTCCTAGCTTCAGGAGAGATCATGCGCACCGGCGGCAAGCTGATGAAGGACGTAGCAGGCTATGATTTGACGAAGCTGCTTGTCGGCTCCGAGGGTACGCTTGCAGTTATTACGGAAGCAACGCTGAAACTCATTCCGCCTCCGAAGGCGAAGAAAACGATGCTAGCGATGTACAAAGATTTATACGGCGCGGCGCGCACCGTTTCCAAAATCATCGAAAACCGCATCATTCCAGCGACACTAGAATTTATGGATAACCCAACGATTCGTGTTGTAGATGACTTTGCGAAGCTTGGTCTTCCGCTGGATATGGCTGCTATTCTGCTCATTGAACAGGACGGGGAGCCTGAGATGGTAGAGCGCGATATTGCCCTAATCTCGGAGATTTGCAGGGAGGAGCAGGCGGATGAAGTCACTATTGCGAGCACACAAGAGGAAGCGCTGAAGCTATTAACCGCAAGACGCAGCGCGTTTACCGCACTTGCTCGCCTTCGCCCGACGACGATACTAGAGGATGCAACGGTGCCTCGCTCCAAAATCGCGGAAATGGTACTGGAAATTAATCGAATTGCCACTAAGCATGATGTTCAAATTTGTACATTTGGACACGCTGGAGATGGTAATCTACACCCTACCGCAACTACAGATGCAAGAGATCATGATGAGGTTCATCGTGTGGAAGCGGCATTTGAAGAGATTTTTGAGGCAGCGATCCGTTTAGGTGGAACAATTACAGGTGAGCATGGTGTTGGGTTAGTGAAAGCGCCATTCTTGGAATGGAAAGTAGGAAGCAGCGGGATTGCGATGATGAAAGGGATTAAAGATGCGTTTGATCCCAACCATATTCTAAATCCGGGCAAAATGTTTGCCAAAGAATCCAGACGCAGGGTGGTGATTGATCGTGTCTAATGGCCAAGGAGCAACACTTCAAGAAACGTTAATGCAGAAGCTCGACTACGATCAATTAACGAATTGTATGCGTTGCGGGTTCTGCTTGCCAGCTTGTCCGACTTTTAAAGAAACGGGGATCGAGGCTGAATCTCCACGTGGACGTATTTCTCTAATGAAAGCGGCCGTGGATGGCCTCATGGAACCGGGAATACGCTTCGAAGATCAAATGAACCACTGCTTGGGTTGTCGTGCCTGTGAGCCTGCCTGCCCAGCGGATGTGAAATATGGTCAATTAATCGAGCAGGCTCGCGATGCTATTGAAGTGCATACGACCCAGCATAGATGGTGGGTAAAGGGTGTGCGCAAGCTCGTATTCAAAGAGCTATTCCCATCCCAAAAGAGGATGCAACTGCTCGGGACAGGGCTTCATTTTTACAAAATTTCAGGTATTCAGAAGCTAGTTAGAAGTTCCGGCGTTGTCGGTCTATTCTCGAAGCATATGGCTACCATGGAGAAAATACTTCCGGACGCTTCAGGCAAAGGGATTGTTGAGCGGCTTGGCACTTTTATTCCGGCCAAAGGCAAAAAGCTGGGTACAGTGGGGATGTTCCGTGGATGTTTGATGGATGTGTTATTTACTGAAACCAACGTTAATACGGTGAATCTTTTGACCGAGGCTGGTTTCGATGTTGTCATCCCTGAATCGCAGAACTGCTGCGGGGCTCTTCATGCACACAGCGGTGAAAGTGATCAGGCGAAGCAATTGGCCAAGAGTAATATCCGCGCTTTCCAAGACGCTGGGGTCGATTACATCGTTTCAAATGCAGGAGGTTGTGGAGCGATTCTTGTGGAGTACGATCATCTGCTTCATGAAGAGGAAGAGTGGAAGGAAGCTTCCATTTGGTTTGCCAAACGTGTGAAGGATATCAGCTCGATTCTGGTGGAGAAAGGCCGACCTCTTCGTTTTGCTGATCCGCTATCTAACCAAGGTGCTACGCGTGTTACGTACCAGGAGTCCTGCCATCTTCGCAATGTAATGAAGGGCAGCCAACCAACCAAGCAACTGCTGCAAAGGGTCAGTAATACCGCCTATATTGAGATGAAAGATTCAGGTTCATGCTGTGGTTCAGCGGGAATTTATAACATGACTCAACCTGATATGGCGAATCAAATCCTTGAACATAAGATGGAAAATGTGAATGCCACTACAGCATCCTACGTGGTGACAAGCAACCCCGGTTGCTTGCTGCAGATGAAGCTAGGTATTGATAAACATGGGCAAACCGGTCATATGGAAGCTGTTCATATTGCGGACTTCCTTTACGATCGATTAGTGAAGCAATCCTAAAGTGAACGGAAGGACTTCCGAGCCGCCGCGGGCGTAAGGCCAAGCACTCTTTTGAACATCGCATGAAAATGGGGTAAGCTCTCAAATCCGCACTGATCCGCGATTGTACCAACACTAGCATCACTTTCTTGAAGCAGCTGTTTGGCACGAATGATGCGCTTGGTGATGAGATAGGTGCTGATGTTCATGCCAATGAACTGTTTGAATACCCTGCTGAAATGTGCGGGCGTGACGGAAGCTTGTTTCGAGAGTGTTTGGAGTCCAATATCTTCACAGAAATGCTGATCAATATAGAGTAGAATTTCCCGCATCCAAATGGGGCCTACAAGGGAGTCCATTTTAGGCGACTTATTATCTGTGGCCAATTCACGTTGGATAGTTATCAGTAATTGAAGTAGATGAAGAAGGACGGATTGGCGTTGACCAATGGTTGGATGCTTAAATTCGTTCTCTATAGCTTCTAAAAGTAATTCAATGTGCTGATTCTGTGGTAACCGCATTTCGAACTTATAATTGCGAAGCGTCGCGGCTTGCTCGAAGCTTTGTAAATAGGAGAAATTCTCACCTAGAGATGGCAACTGTACGATATTTGGAGAGAAGTAAATCGCAGTGGACGTCACGGGAGACTCTTTATCGGGTGTCGATCGATGAATCGTATTCCCTGGAATAAGAAACAGATCGCCTTGTTTCATATCATAAAAGGTGTGATCGATAAAGAAAGTGCCGCTTCCGCGGTACACATACACAATTTCATACCAGTCATGGAAATGGTCAGGAAGCTCGCTTAGCGAGCTTTTTGTGTTTTTATAGGCAAAAGACAGGGGGAAGGCATCAAAATTATCGAAAATTTTACGTATAGGATCCACACGAGCACTCCTTCTGCTTCAGGATAGTGCAATGATATCAAAAAACCGTATAGTTATGCTAGATATCGATATTTCATATCGTAATAATGATGATACAATATAAGAAAGCGATATCATATTGGTGATGTTAGAGGAGGAAATGGCATGCGCATTGATGCACATCAGCATTATTGGAGGATTGACCGAGGGGATTATGGATGGCTTTCACCAGCGCTTCCTGTGTTGAATCGTGATTATTTACCGAATGATTTGGACCCACATCTCCAGCAGCACAACTTGGATAAAACGATCGTAGTTCAAGCTGCGCCAACCATAGAAGAGACAGACTATTTATTGGCATTAAGCGAAACTACAGATACGATTGCCGGCGTTGTGGGTTGGCTTGATTTGGACGATCCTGATTATCTTGTTCATTATAAAAAAAGCGCTCAGCATCCGAACTACGTTGGGTTCAGGGTTATGATTCAGGAGTTTCCCGATGCACGGGTAATCCTTCAGCCTCATTTTGTAGAGGCATTGCGTTACTTTGCAAAGGAAGATGTGCCAATCGATTTGCTTGTGGTTGCTCATCAATTAGAACCTGTCATTGAACTATTAGATCTTGTACCAGGTTTACGTGCAGTGATTGATCATATTGCGAAGCCATCAATTGCCAAAGGTGTAATCGAACCATGGAAAAGTCAGATGTCAGCAATTGCGAAGCATCCAAACCTCTATTGTAAGGTTTCAGGCATGGTGACTGAAGCCAGTCATACGGATTGGAAGCCAGATGATTTTACCGTCTATATTCAGCACATTTTGGAGGTTTTCGGGACTGAACGTGTGATGTTCGGAAGCGATTGGCCGGTTTGTTTGCTCGCGGCTGAGTACGAGGACGTTATTGGTGTCGTGACGCAATCGTTGCCAGATAGCTGGTCGGAAGAGGATAAGGCTCGATTATTCGGTCTGAATGCAAAGAAGTTCTACAAATTATGAAATATTGCAAATTAGGCAAAAACGGTCTCGATGTTTCAACTCTGAGCTAGGTTCTAGTAAGGAAGGAGGGAAGTCGTGAAAGCGATCGTCTGTGAACAAATCGAGCAATTGACGTATATCGAGGTAGAGGAACCAACGGTAAACGAGGGGGAAGCGCTAGTTCGTATCCGGCGAATTGGCATTTGCGGGACGGACTTACATGCTTTTAAAGGGAATCAACCTTTTTTCAGTTATCCGCGTATACTTGGGCATGAGCTGGCAGGATATGTAGAGAAGGTCGGTTTAGGAGTCACAGGGCTAGCGATCGGAGATCTGGTCAGTGTTGTTCCATATATGCATTGCCGACACTGTATTGCATGCCGTAATGGCAAAACCAATTGCTGCACAGATATGAAGGTGCTCGGCGTACATATCGATGGGGGCATGGTGGAGCGTATATCCCTACCTGTAAGTCATCTGATTCAAGCAGACGGATTGACACTTGATCAAGCTGCGATGCTGGAGCCGCTTAGCATTGGTGCTCATGCGGTGCGAAGATCAGAGTTGCGTGCGGGAGAAACCGCGTTAGTGATAGGAGCAGGTCCAATCGGGTTAGGAGTTATGACGCTAGCGAAGCAGCTAGGTGCTAACGTCATTGCGATGGATATCAACGAGGAGCGATTAGCGTTTTGCCGGAATTGGGCTGGCGTCGATCATACCGTGAATGCGCTCCAGCTTCCAAAGGAAAAGCTAGCTGAGCTAACGAATGGCGATTATCCGACCGTCGTCTTCGATGCAACGGGGAATGCTAGGTCGATGACTGACGCTTTTGGTCTTGCCGCCAATGGCGGTAAGCTTGTGTATGTCGGACTCGTGAAGGCCGATATTGCTTTTCATGATCCCGATTTCCATAAGAGGGAGCTTACCCTTATGAGCAGCCGCAACGCAACCTTGGAGGATTTCGATACGGTGCGCAGTGCATTAAAGACTGGCAGCATCGACATTGAACGATATATCACGCACCGCGCCTCATTCGACGAGATGGTAGAGCAGTTCGATACATGGCTGAAGCCGGAGTCGAAGGTAATTAAGGCGATAGTTTGTTTGTAAAAAGGGACACACTCAGTGGGAGCTGAGTGTGTTTTTCGGAATAGCAGTTACGCCATCAAGCTATCTCACTTGTTCCGGATTCTCCAACTCAGCCACAAAAGCTGCTGCTGCTGTGGATAATGGCATGTTTTTCAAAGTAATAATCCCTATCTTCGTAGATGGAATCGTTGCCTCCAGATTGACCTCAAATAAGCTGCCCTCCGCTAATTCCTTTGCAACAAACTCCTTCGTAACAAATGAAACGCCAAAGCCGATCTTCGCGAATTCGATCAATAAATCCACACTGCCAAGCTCAATCTCTGGCTCCAACAGCAAGCCATTATCGCTAAATAAACGAGTGACGAACTTACGTGATGAGCTATTGCTTGAAAATAATATAATCGGATAAGTCAGCAATTCAGCAAGTGTAACTTTGTGGGCCGATAGCTCTCGATACTTAGGACCGGTCACGAAGCAGTCCTGGATGGTGATTCCCTCACGGATCTGAAGTTGATCATCATGGATAGGCGTTCTTACAATGCCGATGTCAATTTTGCCTTCTTTTAAATTTTTTACGATCTCGGGGGTCGTACCATGCACCAAATTAATTTGGATATGCGGATACTGGACGTGGAACGATTCCAGAAAAGGCAGCAGATAGTGCTTGCATAAGGAATCACTACCGCCGATTTTGATTTCTCCGCTAGAGAAATTACGCAGCTCATTCAGCTTCTCCTCTGCAAGGGAAATGAAGTTGTAGGCTTGTTCAATATAGGAATACAGGATTGCGCCCTCTTTAGTGAGATCAACGCCTTTGGACGTTCGAGCAAACAAAGGGAGACCTAGGCACTCCTCCAACAATTTGATGGAGTGAGAGACACTTGGCTGGGTAATATACAGCTCTTTTGCCGCTTTGGATAGGCTGCCGGATTTCGCTGTTAAATAAAAGACTTTATACAATTCGAAATTAACCATATAGACACCTTCTATAGCGAGTATCGAAACTATCAATTATTTGAATGCACCATCTCCTCTTATAATAAAGAGATAAGATCAGAAATTCAACCAATGAACGGAGGCCTATTATTTTGAATGGTACAACAGTTGGCATTGAAGAATTAAGTATAAACGCCATTAGAACGCTTACAATTGATGCGGTTGAGAAAGCAGCTATGGGTCACCCAGGCATGCCGATGGGCGCCGCGCCGATGGCGTATGCGCTGTGGACACGTCATTTGAAGCACAACCCAGTAAGCCCGAAATGGGCGGATCGTGATCGCTTTGTTTTATCTGCCGGACACGGCTCTATGCTTCTTTACAGCCTATTGCACCTTAGCGGCTACGGTGTAACATTGGATGATATCAAGGAATTTCGTCAATGGGGAAGCCGGACTCCTGGGCATCCTGAGTATGGTCATACTGTTGGCGTAGAAGCAACGACAGGACCGCTTGGTCAAGGTGTTGCTATGGCAGTAGGTATGGCGATGGCAGAAGCGCATCAAGCTTCCGTTTACAATAAACCGAATTTCCCAGTCGTTGATCATTTCACATATGCCATTTGTGGTGATGGGGATTTGATGGAAGGTGTCTCCTCTGAAGCGGCTTCCTTAGCTGGGCATCTCAAATTAGGTAAACTTGTTGTCCTCTATGATTCCAACGATATTTCTCTCGATGGTGACTTGAACATGTCCTTCTCTGAGAATGTCAAAATGCGCTTCGAGTCCTACGGCTGGCAGTACGTGCGCGTGGAAGAGCAGAACAACGTCGACGCCATCTCTGCGGCGATTGCAGAGGGCAAGGCCGATCTCAATCGCCCGACGCTGATTGAGATCAAAACCACTATCGGCTTCGGCTCGCCGAACAAAGCCGGCAAGGGCGGCCACGGCGGCACACATGGCTCGCCGCTGGGCAAAGAGGAGCTGCTTCTGACGAAGCAAGCTCTGGGCTGGCCCCTTGAGCCGGACTTCTATGTCCCGGCTGAGGTCTACACACACTTCGCCCACCACAAAGAGGTGGGGGCTCAAACAGAAGCGGACTGGCAGCAGCTGTGGAACAGCTACCAGGCAGCCTATCCCGAGCTCGCGAAGCAATTCGAGCTCGCGAACAGCGGCGACCTTCCGGCGGACTGGAACGCCGATGTGCCGCGCTACACCCCAGAAAGCGGCGCCATCTCCACGCGCACCGCATCTGGCAAAGTGATTAACGGCTTGGCGAAGCGTGTACCTCATCTGGTTGGCGGCTCTGCCGACCTAGCGAGCTCCAACTTCACCATGATCGGTGATGCTGCAGCTTTCAGCGCTGCAGATTACAGCGGCCGCAACTTCTGGTTCGGCGTCCGGGAATTCGCTATGGGCGCAGCGCTGAACGGCATGCTGCTGCACGGCGGACTGCGCGCTTTCGGCGGCACGTTCCTCGTGTTCAGCGACTACCTTCGCGGTGCGATCCGTCTATCAGCGCTGATGAAGATCCCGGTTGCGTACGTCTTCACGCATGACAGCATCGCTGTCGGTGAAGATGGCCCGACACATCAGCCAATTGAACAGATCCCATCTCTGCGGATGATCCCGGATTTAACGTTGTTCCGCCCAGCGGACGCGAATGAAACAGCCGCGGCGTGGGAGTATGTTCTTCAAGCGAAGGAAGGTCCGTTCGTATTCGCACTTTCCCGCCAAAATCTACCGGTGCTTCCAGGTACGGATAAGCTTGCTTTTGATCATATTAATCAAGGGGCCTACGTGCTATCTGATGTTGCTTCTGGTGAGACTACGGACATTCAACTCATTGCTACAGGATCTGAAGTGAGCTTAGCACTTGACGTGAAGAAGCAGTTGGCGCAAGATGGTATTGGAGCTCGTGTTATTTCCATGCCAAGCCGTGAATTGTTCGAGCAGCAGCCAGAAGAGGTAAGGAATGCGATTATTTTGCCTCACGTGCGTAAAAATGTTGTGATGGAAATGGCTTATCCGGCTGGATGGGAAGAAATTACGGGACAAGACGGCTTCGTTGTCGGCATCCGCAAGTTCGGGGCATCAGCGAAAGCAGATCGCGTCATTCGTGAATATGGCTTTACCGCAGAAGCAATCGTTGGGCAAATCAGACAGAAGTATTTCCAATAAGCACCCACAGCGGGAGAAAAGGTAGGGATACAGGATGAAATTGTTTATCGACACAGCCAATGTAGAAGAAATTCGTAAAGCGCACGCGTTAGGTGTAGTTGCTGGTGTAACTACCAATCCTTCATTGATTGCTAAGGAAGGCAGAGACTTTTTTGAAACAGTGAAAGAAATCATCTCGATCGTTGGCGATGTTCCGATCAGTGCCGAGGTTGTTTCCTTGAAGGCGGAGGAAATGGTTGAGCAAGGTAAAAAGCTTGCAGCATTAAGCCCTAATGTCGTCATCAAGCTGCCAATGACATTGGACGGTTTACAAGCGACTAGCGTGTTCAGATCACTTGGTATTCCTACGAATGTAACTTTGATCTTTAGCTCGACGCAAGCATTGCTTGCTGCTCGCGCAGGTGCAACGTATGTATCTCCGTTTATCGGACGTTTGGACGATATCAACCAAATCGGGATGAACTTAATCAAAGAGATCAGCCAGATTTTCCAAGTACACGGTATCAAATCCGAAATTATTTCTGCCAGCGTTCGTCACTCTGCTCACGTTATT
This sequence comes from Paenibacillus sp. J31R30, assembly GCF_059692115.1. Taxonomy (NCBI): domain Bacteria; kingdom Bacillati; phylum Bacillota; class Bacilli; order Caryophanales; family Paenibacillaceae; genus Paenibacillus; species Paenibacillus sp. J31R30. The sequence goes on from NZ_JCAUAV010000026.1 coordinate 10,680, forward strand.
GAAGCAGCGCTTGCGGGATCACATATTGCGACAGTCCCTTATAAAGTGATAGAATCGATGAGCAAACACCCGCTGACAGATGCGGGCATAGAGAAGTTCCTTGCCGATTGGGAAGGCGCTAATCAAGAAAAGTTCTAAGACATGGAAGACTCGCCTACTAGGCGGGTCTTTTTAAAAAGGAGCCAATGACGATGATTATCAGTGACGTGAAGCATTTTGAGCAAGAACGGCATTTATGGCCAGCGGCCGTAGCGCGAGGAATCGACTACATTTTGAATCGCAATTTAAGCGATGCTGAAGTAGGGCGATATGACTTGGAAGGCGATAAAGGCAAACTGATATACGCGAATGTACAGGAATCCGTGACTCGGCCGAGAGAAGAACAACTGCCTGAGTCGCACCTCATTTACACGGATATTCAGTTTCTGGTGAGCGGCGAGGAACGATTATGTTTCTATAAGCTGAATGATGAGGCAGTTATTGTGGATAACAAATTCGAGACACACGATATCGCCTTCTACGAGTCCGTCCATACGCAGCCTGAAACGGATATTTTGCTTAAGCCTGGCATGTTTGCTGTATGCTTCCCTTCGGATATTCATCGGCCTAATTGTCTCATTACAGAATCAACGACGAATAAGAAGATTGTGATCAAAATACATAAAGATCTGCTGCAACTGTAGCAAAAAAGTCTGCTCAGCCAATTTCTTTGGCTAGGCAGACTTTTTTTGTTTAAGCTTTTGTAATGCATTTGCTCTTGCCATACATTTGAATTCCATGCAATTGCCCTTACTTACGCTTTACTTGCCATCATCTTGGCTTGCTTCCATTTCCCGAAGCGGTAATAGAGCAGGTTCAAGGTTGCCGCGACACTGAAGCTGACAGGAAAGCTCCACCAAATCACATCGAAGCCGTACTTGTGTGAAAGCACAGTGGCAAGTGGGATGCGCACGAGTAGCAACGCGATAAAGGCAACGATGAGAGGGAACACCACTGATCCCGCAGATCGAACTACACCAGCAACGACATTGAAGATGCCGAAAATAATGAACGACCATAGCGTAATATTGTTAATATGAACGCCAATATCAATCGCTTTTCCTTCTGGGGGGAGGAAGAACGAGACGACTTCACGATTGAACAGGTGGAGTACCGCTACAATCAATCCTGTCATCAAGATATTAACACCGACGCCTGTCCAGGTGATCCGATTGACGCGATCCCATTTTCCAGCGCCAATGTTTTGCGCCGCCATCGAGGTCACAGCTCCTCCAATAGCCATGGCTGGCATTTGAACGTAGCTGGATATTTGCATTGCCACACCGAAAGCCGCGGTGGATTCGGAGCCATAGGCATTTACCAGATGGACCAGCATCAGGTTACTGAGGGAAACAACGACCATATTTAAGCCCATCGGAAGCCCCTTTTGAATCAGAGTCCGAATAATGGTCCAATTGATTCGAAGCAAGGGGATATCTTCTTTGGTTATACGAAGGAAGTACTTCTTCTTATACAAGTAAGCAATGAGAAGCACGAAGCTCACCAATTGTGCAATAAATGTCGCTACGGCAGAGCCGGCAATCCCCATTTTCGGGAATGGCCCCATCCCTTGAATGAGCAAAGGATTGAGCGCTACATCGAGAACAGCGGATAATAGCAAAAAGTAGAACGGGGTCTTCGCATCCCCCGAGCCTCGTAGAATGGCCATAATCAAGTTATAACCAAACATAAACGGAACACCTGCGAATATAATTCGCGTGTAAGTAACGGCAAACTCTTTGACATCAGCTGGGGTATTCATCCAATCCAAGATTGCGGAAGAGAAAGTCCATCCCAATAAGGCGACGACAATCGATAGCACGAGGAAAAAGACGGTACTTGTTCCGACCACTTTCTTGGCCTCTTGCACCTTTTTAGCTCCGAGATTTTGGCCGATCAGAATGACAGCAGCCATGGCAATCCCAAAGATGGAGCTAATTAAGAAAAACATAATAATGTTCGCATTCGAAGTCGCAGCAAGGGCAACCTCGCCAAGATACTTACCGATCCAAATCGTATTGATCGACCCATTCAAGGATTGTAGGACGTTTCCTAATAGAATAGGCAGTGAAAATAAGATTAATGTTTTTGTAATCGGACCCTCCGTTAGCGAGGGGCGGATTTTAGGAGATGAAGATGGCTCTGGCATGATTTCCTCCATAAATTCACTTGTCATTACTATATCAGTTTTATACCTTTTTCTGAAATTTTGCCGACTGGAACAACAGATGTCAATTGGACACAATCTAGTTTTTTTAGTACGATAGGCAATAGAACGTTTTGCATGCATTCATAGACTCATTTGAGCGTTATATAGAGGTAGGGGGAAAGCAGATGCTTCGTCTTGGCGAGAAAATTATCTTCATTGCTGATCGTTTAGAACAGAATCTGCCTATTGGCGGATATGGTTATTTAATTGCGTATGACCGAAATAACGATAACATTTTCGACTATGTTGTGCGTGTCCCTAAGGAGAACAAACATTACTATGTGACTGCGACAGATATCGAGCTCGAAGAAGTGCTTCTGCAGCAAGAGGCAGAGCAAGTTGAGAGAGACGCTTTAATAGATTACGCCCTCGCAACGAATAACGAAGCCTTGTTCCGGAAAATCATGAATGGCGAGTCCGCCGTTGAATCAGAGAAAGAAAGGGACAAAGAAGTACAGTCCCGTGAAGAATTTATCAAACAAATCGGGCTGAAAGCCTGGATATAAATAAAAGGCGGAATAGGTCTCAACCTGCTTCGCCTTTTTCATTATCATTAAATATTTACCAATACTTGTAATTACACAAGTGAACCTAAAGAAAACGATAACAGCAAAAGGAAGAAATTGACTATACTAATTTTGTGAAGCGCTTACAAAATTTATGGAGAAGAGGAGGTTATTATACAAGTTGTAATCTGTTACCTGCCAGAATTGGAAATGCAGCAGCAAAAGTCAGAAGAATGGCAACCTTAATTTAATTTTAGGAGGATATTGAGATGAAATTGAATTTTAAAAAATGGAAGCCGATTCATTCCGTTGCTTTACTTTCCTTGGTTGTAAGCTCAACGTTCATTTTTACAGGAATGACTTCCGTGCAGGCTGCCCCTATTACAATTACGAATGCAAGCTTCGAAAGCGATGCAACAGGCTGGACAAAGATTGGATCCGCTGCGATTTCGACCAGTGATTCACATACAGGAGGAAAATCAGCCAAATCTACTGCTCTAGGCGGTGGATATAGTCAAACCATTTCCGGTCTGACTGCGAATACCACATACACACTGAAGGCGTGGATACTTGGCAACGGTATAATTGGCGCAAATACGTATGGTGGCAGTGAAGTATCTGCAGGTGGCAATGCCGCCACTTGGACACAATTTACCGTGACCTTTACTACAGGTGCATCTAATACGTCTGCAGTCATTTTTACAAGAGGAACAACGTCTAGCGATGTCCGTTTTGATGACTTCACTTTGGATAGCGGAGCGGGTTCCACATCAACACCTACCCCAACAGCAAGCGCATCACCATCGCCTTCTCCAACGGCTAGTCCTTCGCCATCACCTACGCCAACACCACCGATCAATCCAACTCTCCCATCAGACATCCTATATTTGAAAAATTGGAAAATCACGCTTCCGATCCCTAAACAGTCAGGCTCTACAAGTCCGCTTGAAGTGCTGCAGCCTGCTTTGAATACGTACTCGATTGATCCTTGGTTTAAGGTTGTTCATGATGCGGATGGAGATGCCGTTCAATTCCGTGCCAACCATGGGGCCGTTACAACGTCAGGATCAAACAATCCTAGAAGCGAACTTCGTGAAATGAAGGACAATTACACCACTGGCAATGCAGCGGATCAAGCGTCATGGGGTACGAATGATGGTAAGACACATACGATGTTTATTAAGCAAAAGGTCACCCATTTGACTTCGATTAAGCCACATACGGTCGTTGGCCAAATCCATGATGGCGATGATGATGTTACCGTATTCCGCGTAGAAGGCAATAACCCAGGCGGCGTTTCGACCACTGCGAAAATTTATATCACCGATGGGAATAACTCACATGGCTATCTGCTGGATAGCAACTATACGTTAGGGACGTTGTTTACAGTTAAAATCATTGTAGCGAATGGCGTCATTAGCTACGAATATAATGGGCAAACGGTACCGTATACACAAACGAAAAGCACAACAGGCTGTTTTTTCAAAATCGGAAATTACACACAATCTAATGATTCTACAGCACCTGGAGAAAGCCCGAACGCTTATGCTGAGAATTTGGTATATGCTTACTCCGTAACACACCAATAAGTTGTCTATGATTACAGAGGACTTAGCGTCATCGCTAAGTCCTTTTTGCTTTGGATCCTTATTCTGGATTGAGTTCGCAAAATTTCTGGGATATAATGAAAAGAATGACTAAACGCTGATATAAGGGGTGTAGAATACGTGAGCATAACGAAGAAAGATGTCGATCATGTCGCTAAGCTGGCTAGACTCGATCTCAATGATACCGAAAAAGATCTATTTACAGATCAGCTTAATGCCATTTTAAAATATGCCGAGCAGCTCAATCAATTGAACACAGAGGGTGTAATACCAACAAGTCATGCGATGCCGTTAGTAAACGTGATGCGTGAGGATGTTGCGAAGCCGTCTTTGCCAATTGAAAAAGTAATGCTGAACGCACCAGATCATGAGGATGGGCAGTTCAAGGTTCCTGCAGTTTTAGAATAAGTTAGAGATGAAAGGGAGTGCCTGTCGTTGTCTTTGTTTGAATTAAACCTACAACAAATCCACGCGAAGCTGCAAAGCAAAGAAATCAAGGTTTCGGATCTTGTGGATCAATCTTATACAAGAATTGGGCAAGTGGAGAGCAAAGTTCGCGCTTTCCTTACATTAGATGAAGAAAATGCAAGACAGACTGCCGCTAAGCTGGACGAGCAGCTTCTTAACAACGCATCTCGCGGTGATCTATTCGGTCTACCTATAGGGATCAAAGACAACATGGTAACCGAAGGTTTGAAAACGACCTGCGCGAGCAAATTCTTATCCAATCATATTCCGATTTATGATGCGACGGTCGTGAGCAAGCTCAAGGAAGCACAAGCGATTACCATCGGCAAGCTCAACATGGATGAGTTCGCGATGGGCGGCTCCAACGAGAACTCCGCGTTCCACCCAACCCATAATCCGTGGAACACGGATTATGTGCCAGGCGGCTCCAGCGGTGGCTCGGCAGCAGCCGTTGCTGCAGGCGAAGTGTACTTCGCGCTGGGCTCCGACACCGGCGGCTCGATTCGCCAGCCGGCAGCCTACTGCGGCATCGTCGGTCTGAAGCCGACGTACGGACTCGTGTCCCGATACGGTTTGGTTGCATTCGCGTCCTCCCTTGACCAGATCGGGCCGTTGACCAAGAACGTAGAAGACGCTGCGTATGCGATGCAAGCTATCGCAGGCTACGACCCGAAAGACTCCACGTCTGCGAATGTGGAGATCCCGAATTACCTCAGCGCATTGACAGGTGACGTCAAAGGATTGCGCATCGGGGTACCCAAAGAATACATGGGCAAGGGAATTGACCCAGCAGTTAAAGAGAAAGTGCTTGAAGCGCTTAAAGTATTAGAAGGCCTTGGCGCTGTATGGGAAGAAGTTACGCTTCCACACTCCGAGTATGCCGTAGCGACTTATTACTTGCTGGCTTCTTCTGAGGCTTCCTCCAACTTGGCTCGTTTTGACGGCATCCGTTATGGTGTTCGTTCGGATAATGCGCGCAATCTGTTGGATCTCTACAATTTGTCCCGCAGTGAAGGATTCGGTCCTGAGGTAAAACGCCGGATCATGTTAGGTACTTACGCGCTAAGCTCAGGCTATTATGATGCGTACTACCTGAAAGCTCAACAAGTTCGTACACTGATCAAGCAGGATTTTGATCAAGTGTTTAATAACTATGACATCATCATCGGGCCAACGGCACCAACGACAGCATTCAAAATTGGTGAGCAAAGCAGCGATCCACTCACGATGTACTTGAATGATATTATGACGATTCCGGTCAGTTTGGCAGGTATTCCTGCAATTAGCGTACCATGCGGATTCGTGAATGAACTTCCGGTTGGCTTGCAAATTATCGGCAAAGCATTGGATGAAGCTACCGTTTTGCGTGTAGCCCACGCTTTCGAACAGCACACAGACCACCACAAGCAGCGCCCGCAATTGTAAGTTATTAGTTCAAGAGTAACGAAGGAGGCATTCACTTTGTCGGCAACAGATACCCAATTTGAAACTGTAGTCGGTCTTGAAGTTCACGTAGAGCTTCATACCGCTTCCAAAATATTTTGTAGTTGTGCAACCTCATTCGGAGCACCTCCGAATACCAATACATGTCCGGTATGCTTAGGCCACCCAGGCGTTCTGCCAGTCCTTAACCGCCAAGCGGTTGAGTATGCGATGAAAGCGGCAATGGCCCTCAATTGCACAATCGCAACGGACAGTAAATTTGATCGCAAAAATTACTTTTACCCTGACTCACCCGATGCTTATCAAACATCGCAATATGATAAACCGATCGGCGAGCACGGTTGGGTTGATATCGAAGTAGGCGGAGTTACCAAACGGATTGGGGTCACGCGTGTCCATCTGGAAGAGGATGCAGGCAAGCTGACGCATATTGATGGCGGCTACGCTTCCCTCGTTGACCTAAACCGTGCAGGGACACCGTTGATCGAAATCGTATCCGAACCTGATCTGCGCTCACCGGAGGAAGCTCGTGCTTACCTCGAGAAAATCAGAGCTATTATGATCTACTGTGATGTGTCCGATGTGAAGATGGAAGAAGGCTCCCTTCGCTGTGACGCTAACATTTCTATTCGACCGTTCGGGCAAGAGAAATTCGGCACACGTGCCGAGCTTAAGAACATGAACTCCTTCCGAGGTGTACAACGTGGACTTGAGTACGAAGAATATCGCCAAGCCGAAATTCTTAGAAGCGGTGATGAAGTGATTCAAGAAACACGCCGTTGGGATGAAGCACAAGGCAAGACTCTAGCTATGCGCGGCAAAGAAGATGCGCATGATTATCGCTATTTCCCAGATCCGGATCTAGTTAGCCTTTACATCGATGAAGCTTGGAAAGCACGTGTTCAAGCTTCGATTCCTGAGTTGCCAGACGCACGTAAAACAAGATACAGCAGCGAATATGGCTTGCCTAGCTATGATGCGGCTGTCATCACAGCTTCCATGAAGCTGGCTGATTTCTTTGAAGAGAGCTTGCAATATACACAAGACGCTAAGGCAGTATCCAATTGGATCATGGGTGATTTGCTCGGCTACTTAAACGCCAACTCCCTCGAGTTTACTGATGTGAAAGTCACAGGTAAGGGCTTAGGCGAGATGATTGGCTTGATCGAGAAGGGCACGATTTCTAATAAGATTGCTAAAACCGTCTTTAAAGAAATGATTGAATCCGGCAAAGACCCGCAGAAGATCGTAGAAGAGCAAGGTCTTGTCCAAATCAGTGATGAAGGTGCGATTAAGGCCGTTGTTGAGCAAGTTGTTGAGAACAGTCCGCAATCCGTTGCAGATTTCAAAGCTGGTAAGGAGAAAGCCGTTGGCTTCCTTGTCGGACAAGTCATGAAAGAAACCAAAGGTAAAGCAAATCCAGGTCTCGTCAATAAATTAATTGTGGAGTGCCTGAACAGCAAATGATATGGTAGAAGTGGTGAGCCTCGTTCGTAGGACACCACTTTTTTTCAATTTCATCCTTAGGAGTGATTCTTTTGTCTATCCAACAACTACTACTACATACAAATGAAGAAGTCCTAACCCTTCTCGCACTCCAAATCTCTTCCTACCGAGTAGAGGCTGAACTGATCGGTTTTGATGATATCCCACCTTTGAAGGATGGTATCCAGTCTATTCGCGAAGCGAAAGAAACCTTCTATGGATATTACATAGATACGCTAGAAGGTTCCACGCTTGCAGGTGCCATTTCATTCGAACGTGAAGGTTGTATCGTGACAATTTGTCGGATGATGGTCCATCCCAATTTTTTTCGTAGAGGGATTGCTAGCTCTCTTTTGCAGCATATACTAATAGAACAAGAGCGTGCGGGAGCTGCTCGATTTATCGTTTCTACAGGGACTGCGAATTTGCCAGCGGTTCGTTTATATGAGGGGCATGGCTTCATCGTGCGACGCGTATTTACGGTTCCTCCTGGTGTTAGTCTGACAACTTTCGAACGCCCTGCTGCAGCCCTTTAGCGTGCTTACCCTTTACTTTGATAGCAGCCTCCATAACGAGGATTCAATTTGAAATAAAAAGGGAGCGGTTACAAGATGGAGAACCCATGGGTCATTGATCAGTTACACATTACGATTAGATTAGTATTAGCACTTTTTCTTGGAGGACTAATTGGATTTGAACGAGAGGTTAGTTCTCATGCAGCAGGTCTTCGTACGCATATTCTGGTATGTGTCGGTTCAGCGCTTGTGATGCTGCTCTCAATGTACGGCTTTGGTGCCTTTGTGAATGAGGTCAATGTACGTATTGATCCATCTAGATTAGCTGCTCAGGTTATTAGCGGAATTGGTTTTCTAGGTGCAGGGACGATTATGTTCAATGGGAGATCGATTACAGGACTTACGACAGCGGCTTCACTCTGGGTTGTTGCGGGAATTGGTCTTGCGATTGGAGCGGGTTTTTATTATGCGGCTGTTTTAGTTTGTTTCATGGTGCTGATATCCTTATGGATTCTAAATAAAGTAGAGCATAAATATTTCAATGGGAAAAAAGTACGCATATTAAAAATACAAGCCATCGATCAACCAGGTACATTGGGCTTAATTACAACGATTCTAGGTAAACGCAAAATAGATATTAAACAAATAAAACTAGAAGAGTCGGAAGATGGAAGTAGACCGAATCATGTTCAGATTACGTTTCATGTTACCATTCCAAAGCCCTCTATTATTGGCGCAGTGCTCGAAGAAACCAATCAAATTCAAGGGGTCACTGGTGTGGCTATCGAAAATAGTAAAAATTAAAGGGATTGTTGCCAGTTTGACGGATGAACAATCATTGACAAAAGTCGAAGAACACACGTACAATATAATGTAAGGTTTTAATGACTAACATCAGGTGGTGAGTACCATGGCAGCACATTTAGAACAGGCTTTAGCAAAGTTGAAAACAACAGGTGTTCGGATGACGCCCCAGCGGTATGCGATTCTTTCCTTTTTGCTGGATTCCATGACTCATCCGACAGCGGATGATATTTACAAATCTCTTGAATCGAAATTTCCTAACATGAGCGTTGCGACTGTTTACAATAATCTGAAAGTATTTATCGAATCGGGACTTGTACGGGAATTGACTTATGGAGACAGCTCGAGTCGGTTTGATGCGGATATGACAGACCATTATCATGCGGTTTGTGAGGTTTGCGGGAAAATTTCTGATTTTGAATATCCCCCGTTGTCAGACATCGAGACAACAGCTGCGTTGCATACAGGATTCCAAGTTGGCGGTTATCGACTGGAAGTCTATGGCGTTTGCCCGGATTGTACGGTCACTACCAAGCATTAACTATACGCAGAATTCCTCATTTTGTGCTTTCCTGTTGTATAATGAAACGTGTTCAGCTCTTCTGTTGTGAAGAGCGGACACGTTTTTTATTTTTCTCTTTTCACATTTATTCAAAGGAAGTGAAGCGTTGAAATCATCGTCCAAAATAATACTGATTAGTGCCCTATGCTTAGGAATGCTTGCGGCCGGCGCGGGTACATTCCTTATACAGCAGATGGCACCTAATCGTACACATGTAGATCCCGACTTTCATGAGCTGACTAAGCCTATTTTCTATGAGGGGAATTATTTTAAATCAAGTGCAATTGGGGAGAAGGAAGGTCTGAAGCTTCCGCTTGAACTCGTTCAGAAATGGATCGATCCGAACATTATATATGAAAAAAGCAGCGATTCCGTCATCATAACCACGAAAGATAAAGTGATGCGAATGAAGACAACTGAGCTTTCTGCGCTGATGAATGAGAAGCCTATTTCTTTATCCTTTCCTGTTGAAAAGAAGGAAGATGCTATCTATCTACCTATAGAACCTCTGAGACAGCTGTATCCATTTGAAATACGCGAATCAGCACAATCAGGAGCTGTCATGTTATTCAAACAAGGCGATGTGATCAAATGGGGGAAGCATACAGGTAAGAAAGAGACACAACTGCGAACGGATACGACAATAAAGGCGCCAATCATTTCAACAATTGCTGTGAATGAGCAGGTTATGATCCTGGGTAGCGAAGAAGATTGGTACAAAGTGCAGCAGGAGAGTGGCCCGATTGGTTTTGTTCGTAAGAAGGATCTAATTGAGGATCATGAGGAGACAATTCCATTACAAGCGCAGTCGACGTCGACTTACGTACCCTGGAAGCCCATAACAGGGAAGCTCAATATGACATGGGAACATGTCATTTCCAAGAATCCGGACACAACCAAGATTGGCGAGATGCCAGGACTGCAAGTGGTTAGTCCGACCTGGTTCTCTGTCGCGGATAATGAAGGGCGCATTAGTAACCTTGCCGACCCTTCCTATGTCAAATGGGCGCATGACCATAATTATCAAGTGTGGGCCTTGTACAGTAATGGCTTCGATGCAGATCGTACCAACAAGGTATTATCAAGTTATGATTTACGTATGAAAATGATTAAGCAGCTGCTTGGCTTTGCCCAAACCTATAACCTGCAGGGGATTAATATCGATTTTGAAAATGTATATCTGAAGGACAAAGAAAACCTCGTGCAATTCGTGCGCGAAATGACGCCATTTATGCATGCGCAGGGCTTATCGGTGTCCATCGATGTCACCCCCAAATCGACCAATGAAATGTGGTCCATGTTCTATGACCGTCCAGCTTTAGCGGAAGTAGTCGATTATATGATGTTAATGGCCTATGACGAGTACTGGGCCACGAGTCCGAAGTCTGGATCGGTAGCTTCCTTGCCATGGGTGGAGAGGTCCATCACAGCGCTTCTGACGACGGATAAAGTTCCGCCATCTAAGCTTGTCCTTGGCGTGCCATTCTATACGCGGCAGTGGACGGAAGAGACTAAGAACGGTAAACTAACCGCAACGTCCAAAACTTTAACCATGGAAGCTGCGCAGACCATTATTAAGGATAAGAAGCTCACGCCTACATTTTTAGCCGATACAGGTCAAAATTACGTGGAATACAAAGATGGAAACAAGTTGATTCGAATCTGGCTTGAGGATGAAGTATCCATTAAAGCGAGGTTAGCTTTAGTCGCAAAATATGATCTAGCTGGTGTAGCCTCTTGGCGAAGAGGATTTGAGAAACCTGCGATTTGGCAAGTCACGAATGATGCAATACAATCTGTTAAACCATGATGAGCAACGCACTTATAATATTGTCTTGATATGAAAAAGAAGCCGAACCCGCCAAATGGGTTCGGCTTTCTGTATTAATGAGGCTTATGCTCATGCTCTCTACTTGGCTCAAATGGATCGCTTTGTGTGGCAGCCGTTTCGTTCTCACCTACTGGTTCATACTGTGGATCAATCGTAAGAATTGTTTTGCAGAACATGCAGCGGTCTGTTTTACCTAACATTTTCGTTCTTCTACCGCATTCTGGACAATCGATGACTGTCGCTGATGTGGAAAGCATTCCTGCCCAGAAGTAGATCCCCATACTTACCAACACACTAATCATTCCTAGAATCATGAAGATGACCGCAATGACTCGCCCGGCTTGTCCCCAATCAAAAACGATACCAGCAAGACCTATAATCATAAGCAGCATTCCACCCATGGTCATGACAAGTCCCCATAAGCGGAATTCATTTACTTTACTTGATCTAAATCGCACTTTCTGTTCCTCCCCAATCCTATACCTCATGTTTTGTATGATTTGTCACAGAAATCAGCAGGAAACCTGTTCTCCCTTGTAGAAATAAGTAAGAAACAATTGGAGACAGGAGCTTTGGACACCCATGGGAATAAATAAAGAGCAGTTATTGCTTAAGTTCCGGAATGACCCTAGAGTCGTTAGCGTCATGGCGGTTGACAATCCTAAGCAACTTCCCTCACTGACAGATGGTTTTGATACGCTACTTTTAATAGTAACGAACGACCTGAGCCTGAACAATCATACGACTAATTATATAAGAGACGATTCACGGATACAAGAAAGATGGACAGATCCTGCTTCTATGGAACAATGGATCAGGCAGGGGGTTAATCGCAACATTCTTCACTGGTTGTTAAAAGGGGAGATTCTTCTGGATCAGAACACTTATTTAGAAGGCCTGCGCCATCGACTACTTGAGTTTCCCGGAGACTTGCGAGAGCATAAGCTGCTGATTGAATTTTCACATTTTCTCCGTAAATATTTGCAGAGCAAGGAATATATACTCGATGATCATATATTAGATGCGTATAACAATATTCTCGAAGCGCTTCATCATTGGGCTCGAATTGTTATTGTGGAAGATGGTTATCATCCTGAAATCACCGTATGGAGACAGATTCGTGCGATCAATCCCGGTGTTTATAAGCTATACGAGGAACTTACGATGAGTAAAGAGACCTTGAAACAGAGGGTGCAGCTCGTATTGCTCGCTTGTGAATTTTCGGTTATGTCCAAAATGGAGCATTGCTGTGAGGCTTTTATACAAATCCTCAGGGATAGCGAGCATCCGCTTAGCTCGGATGAGCTCCAAAAGCATTCGCAGTTAGTTGAAGTGAAATCGGAGTTGCCGCTTTTACTCAATAAACTGGTCAAAAAAGGTTTGATCAAAGAGGTGGCGGTTATCATTGATGAGCACACCTCAGAAATAGAGCTGAGGTATACAAGTGTTTAACGCTGTAAAACCTTGAAGAATCAGGTGTTTTCCTGGTTCTTTTTTTATTCTCATTTTAATGCTTGACTTTGATTGTGATTCTATGATAAATTAACTCTCGCCGCTAAAAACGGTAACGCATTTAAAGCCAACGAGTAATATCATGCAAGCGAAGTTGAAAAAAAGTGAAATAAAAAAAGCTTGCATTGAATGGTTCGAATGTGATATATTATAAAAGTCGCCGCTAAACGGATGGCGAAGAAAAAAGATGGAAATTGATCTTTGAAAACTGAACAACGAGTGAGTAAGCACGAACGAGAAATCGTTCAAAAAAAGAGATTGCAAAATCTCGCTAGCAACGCAAATGAGCAATTAAGCTTTC
>NZ_JCAUAV010000027.1:0-19239 GCF_059692115.1 Paenibacillus sp. J31R30
TATCTTTAAGTAGAGCAGTCTCTTTAAGAATTTTGTGTTTTAAGAAAGGCAGCTTCATATCATCTTCAACCTGCTTAAACCAATGGTCTAAATCTTCTTCACTTATCTGTTATTTCTTATTTCTTCGGATCACAAAGTCATAGTATTGAAGATGATGACAGAGGAGAAAGTGGCGGAGGTGTAAGTAGTCGTGAAAAAACCATTGAAATTGTACGGCGGGAAACTTAAATATTATCAGTGGGCTAAGAAAGTAATAAAAGAATTGGATGATCAAATTACAAGTGAAGATTCTGAAATAGAAAAGATTCGTTTATCTGGATATATAAACGGAGTTGAGGATACTTTGCTCCTTGGACACCAAGAGGCGATTGACTTACTCTTATCAATTAAAGAAGATATTTCGGAAATGTTGGATTCTGATCCAGAATTATTTGATTTAACGATTATTGAGCTTAAAGGGTATGTTGAGGGAATTGAGCTTGTTTTAAATCAGAATAGATATATGTTCAATGAAAAGTTCCCTGCATTCTTGTTGGTCTTTTCGAAAGATGAAGCATTATTAAACGAGCTGAGATTCGTTCTACATAATAAATTTGATTTATGTAAATATGAGGCTGGTGCTGATGGCTATTTGACAAAGAATTCCGCAATTTTTACTTCATCCGAAAATGAAGCCATGGAGATTCTGAATTCGGTCAACAAGGAAAAAGTTGATGTGCTTTTTTCATGTATATTTAGTGTGTTGGAGACTGAAGTTAACACTTTTGAGTTAAATGAAGCGATAGCTGAGGCCATCTATATTAATACAATAGTCTTAAAGACAAAACCAACTAATTTGGGTAAATTTTCAAGAAATCTTTACAACGATGTTCAATTTAGCAAACACTAACCTGCATAGAAAGGGTAGGTATGGCCGAGCTAATTCTAAATGTCCACGAATATTACCGATTGTCTGCACCGCTCACATACGGAGCTCTGAATGTGCAAAACGGCAATTACATTCTACTATAATGACAATATATTAAAGAAGGGATGGTAATTATGTCTTCACAACAATCCAACTTAATTAAATCCTTTAATATGATGACTTATAAGTCATTGTTGGGGTTAACGAAACCAGACGACTTGGAAAGAGCAAGACAAGGAGCAGAGCCTGATATTTTCGATTTTAAGAGGATTAATGTTTTTATCGGTCCCAACAATAGTGGTAAATCAAATGTTATTAACTACTTCCGTGCAATAAAAGATGGAGAAATGGATTCGCAACAAGACGTGTTTATGTATAAGCAAGAAGTATTTGGGAACACAAAGGATATAGTTCAACTCGAAGACGGTAGAAATGTTTTAATAAGTTTTACTAATGGGAAACTTGAAGAAATGTTTGTTGAGTCAGAAGAAAAATTTCGGGATTCGCTTGTTTTTATTGATGAGGAACGATCGCAAATAAATTTGAATCATATAATGTCATACATGTCAGGAAGAGAAGAATATTGCAGAATCATGTCAAAATGGATTTCTGTAATACTAGAAGAACAAGTCAAAGTAGAACTAAAGAATAGTGAGTTGTATTTCACTTTCAATATTAAGTACTCAGATACTGAAGTTACATTTAAATTAAATCAGTTGGGTAGAGGGGTGCTACAGTCCGTAAAAATATTTTCGTATTTATATTTTCAAACTCTTCAATTAAAAGAATAAGAAATAGGTGCCGCGAACTTTTTTATTGAGGAGCCTGAGATGAATTTTCATAACAAGGCGGTTGTATCATTAATAAACATTTTAAATACAGACCAAATGTTAAATATTCATCGGTATTTTATTGCCACTCATTCAAATGCTTTTATAGATCAGATTAATGATCAAGGAACGATTTGTAGTGTTACACTTGATAAAGATGAACGTTATACGATCCTGACACCTTGTCTAAGAAAAGGTGAGTTACTGACCGCATTAGATTCACTTGGTGTTAAAGCCTCACAACTTCTTCAAAGCAATGTTGTGATATGGATCGAAGGCCCTAGCGATCGAATATATCTAAAACATTGGATTTCGCTTATGCATCCGACTCTTATTGAGGGTAAACACTACTCATTCTTAATGTACGGTGGGTCTCTATTAGACTATTATTCGGTTTTTGTTGATGATGTCCCTTGGGTGAAACACGAGTTTATGGATATTATGCAAACCAGTCGATATGCCATTCTGATAGCTGATAAGGATAGGAATACTGAGTATGATAGTCTTAAGCCAAGATTAAAAAACATTGTTGACACTATAGATAAATTAGATTCCAAAGAAAGATCCTACACCGATTATCACATAACAAAAGGCAGGGAAATTGAAAACTATATCAATCAAGAAATCATGATTGAGGCATTATGCACTGACCGCTTTAAGCGTCAATCAGTTTCATATACTATGCCTTGTGGGAAAATAGAAACAATTAAACTTGGGCGACCCGAGAGGTCAAATCTGCCGAGCACTTTCAAGTTTACATGCGATCAATCTTTTGATTTAGTGTTTTCAAAGCTATACCTTACAGAAACGATAATACATGAACATCAAATTGATATAGAAGTTAACGAAACTAGATACAATTATATAATAAAAAAACTGTCGAGTGGTTTTAAAAAAGTCGAGGTAGCAGAAGAAGTCATTAAACTCTATCAAGCAGAAAAAGATCTAGAAGAAGGTTCTGATCTTTACAGTTTTGTGCAACAAATTGTAGACTTCATTTTGAAGGCACAATAATTTGCAGAACGTAATTCATACCAAATGATCTCTTATACATTTTTGAGCAATTGTTTTCGATGACTGATACAGACCTTTAAACTTCGTCGGAGCGTTTAGGTTACTTATTATACCGTGCAGCTTCAGTATGAGCAAATCACAAAGACAGGCTAATATTGTTCTGAGCTAAATTTATTTATTCTTTTGGAGGTGTAACTGCTGCAAGACTTTATATGTGGCCCCTGCGCTCAAACTAATCAATTTAATCTTGATTTGCGAATTGCAATAGCTGTCTCTTTAAAAAGAGGGTATGCATACGAATGCAGTCAATGCTCTCAAATAATCATATTACAGGTATATAGCGCGCTCGTTATCACTACTGGTGATTTGGCACAAGATACTGCCAGTACTCCTGTAAGAGAGTCTGAAGCTGTAACAAGTGGTAACGATGACACTATAGCGCCTGCGACAAATAACCTAGACGTGGAACAAATGGAGTTATTTTGAGATTTGAAACATTTCATTGTCACATAATCAGTTTCGAAGAAAGCCGATGGAGGGAAAGCTCATGGGCAAAAGGAAAGGCGAGGACAAGGACCATTCGCGGCATTATGAAATTGCCAGAGAGTGGGCGGAAGATTATCTGCTGCGGAGCGGGGCGACCAGCGTCAGGCATCTGAGTGACAACTTCTTATTAGACGATCAAGGTCACGGGGTTCATCTGTATACAAGGCGGCTTGATGAACGGAATAACCCGTACCGCAAGTCAGGACTCGAGAGTTTTGATTATAAGAAGGACAAAGAAACCTTTAAATGTAAATCCGTGGAAGCCGTGCTTGTACGGACGTATGAACGGGCGGGAGAATATCAGAAAGGATTATGTTATCTGGTTAGAGTCCCGTGGCACTGCATAGAGAATGGTGACATCGATATTCAGTTCAAGCCGGAGCGAATGAATAAAGAATACGAATATATTCCGCTCGATCCCGACCGATTCACGAAACAGACGATGAACGTAACCTTAAGCCCCGAAGAAGAAGCTGAAGCTTTTGTTGCTGAGATCGAGCGAGGCGATCTTTCCGACACCGAGCGGGAGCGATTGATCCGTGTACGTGTCGGGCAGTCGCTCTTTAAGGATAAGCTGCTAGAACGCACCCAGCAGTGTGAATACTGCGGATTCGCTAATGTTAACTACCTTAGGGCGAGTCACGTGAAAGACTGGAGTAAGTGCGAAACGAAGTTCGAACGACTGGATCCTTACAACGGGCTTTTACTTTGCCCAGATCACGATGTGGCGTTCGATCGTAAGGACATCTCGTTCGATGAATCGGGATACACGCTTATCTCTTCACATCTGAGCATGCAGGACCGGGTACATCTTCGAATTGATCCTGCCAAGCAAATAAAACTTACGCAACATCAGCAGGCGTACATGGGATGGCACCGTGAAGCCTGTGGGTTCAGCCCCAAAGAGTAACTTTATATACTTAACTGGGATAGCCTATAGCTGCGTTGACAAAAAAACAGCCTTAATTTAGACTTAACGTAATTGTATTTGAATTGATCTGACGAAGCACGTCGAGATTCCTTATTGGGGTCTCGACTTCTATTTTTTACTAAGGAATTTTTAAAAACAGAACCAGTCAACCTTCAATTATGGGGATAAAATTGAACTCTATCATGCAGAACCTAGTAGACTTCTTGTTTACAAATCAAGGCGTAAGATTACCTGTGGGTGTACAAACACAAACCTAATACTTCACACAACAAGACTTTAGTAAGAATCCATGAATTAACAACGCAATGAAACAGCCCGCTACCTGAGCGGGTTCTCAAGGAATGTTTGAGTCGCTTCAACGTACATCGATCTGCTTCGAATACGTACCCCTTAATACTTATATTTCTCATCTCCACTTGAAATCAAATGATCTTACATAGGAAATGGATTAATAAATCAAAAATGATAGACAATTCATCCAAATTTCCCCTATAATCTAATATGACAACGGTACTTTAGACCTAGACAGTGAAGGGTTACACGTTTGGAATTCTCAGTAATAATTAGTCGCATTTTCGTTGTATATAGGATACAGCCGAGGGGGAACAGCCACATGAAAAAGACATTGTTAGTTTGCCTAACAAGTATTAGCATTGCCGCATTAGCATTTGCAGGAAACGCAAATGCATCTTATGACGGAGATAATCTAGAACTACAAAAAGAAACATTGATATCTGTTGGGTTTAATTGGGGGGACCCAATAAGCGGTATCTCACCTAAATATACTATTAAAATTGAGAGCCCGAAAAAAGCAGCGGCCTGGAACAGCGTTGTGAATTTAATACCATATGGAGACTCAATTTATGATATTACTCACGGAGAGATTTCTTTTGATTCGTGGTCTTCGACTACTTTTGAAGCAATTGGGGGTAAAATTACTGAGAAAATTAAGCTTAATGATAGATATAAAAAAGTAAATAAAGTTATTTCAGACTTTATTAATAAAAATGACAAGTATGAAATCGCAAAATCAATTAAGGAATCCTATTCTGTCTATGAAGATGGGAAATTAGTATTTGATACCGCTAAATTTATCTGGGATACTCACGAAATTTTAAATAAAGATTCAGATGCAACAAATCTAACAATGAGTATGACTGCATATGCAATACTTTCGGGAGAAGGATATACTTATAACGATAAAGAATTCCAAAAACTAACTCCTCCATTTGATGATCCGTTTTATTGGTCTAAATATGCGGGGACAGATTCTGAAATAAGTATTTTTTTATCTGACAACAAGATATTATATGGGGTTCCTGGAGGATATGGATATGCAGGGTCTAAGGACGATAAATTGATTCTAAAAATTTATCCGAACATATCTGCTCCAAGATCAGGCTCAGATTTAAGAGAGATGTTGTTTGACTTATATCACTTAAATGAAGCTGGGATTGAAGGGACACCCTTTAAAGGCGAAACAAAATATACTGAATATGCATCTAGTCTATATATTGACTATCTACTTCAAGAGGTTTCAACATATCTGAACAGTACGCTTAACAACATGTCTGAAGATGATTTAAAGGTAATTCCGACAAAAGAAACTGTCAGTGCGGAGACGGCCAAGCAACAATCGAATGAAAATTTTCAAAAAGCTAAATATTACTTTGAACAAGGCAGCTATTATAACGCTGTTTCTTTTGCTGGAAATGCATTTGATCAAGGTTACAAATCATCCGATGTTACAACATTAATGAATAAATCCGCGCAGCTATTGTCCGAATCTGCATGGACGGACTACACAAATAACAAAAAAACGGATGCATATGAAAAGTATAGAAAGCTCAGTATTACTACCGATGTACCTGAAAACTTAAAGAGAAATGCTATAGCCAATATGGAAGTAATCATTCCAACAAAAGATTATAAAGATGCCAAATATTATTTTGATCAAGGAAGCTATTATAACGCTGTTTCTTTTGCTGGGAATGCAATGGACAAAGGCAATACAACACCTGAAGTGACTGCTTTGATGAATAAATCCGCGCAATTGTTATCCGAATCTGCATGGACAGACTACACAAATAACAAAAAAACCGATGCATATGAAAAGTATAGAAAATTGGGTGAAACAACAGGTGTACCTGTTGACTTGAAAAAAAATGCTATAGCCAATATGGAAGCAATCATTCCAACGAAAGATTATAAAGATGCTAAGTACTACTTCGAGCAAGGTAATTACTATAATGCTGTCTATTATGCTGGGAAGGCTATGGACAAAGGTAACACAACAGTCGAAGTAACCAACTTAATGAATAAATCCGCAAAAATTTTCTCGGATTTAGCCTGGACGGACTACACAAACAACAAAAAGACGGATGCATATGAAAAGTATAGAGTATTGAGTGAAACAACAGGTGTACCTGTTGACTTGAAGAAAAATGCTACGGCAAATATGGAAATAATCATTCCTACGAAAGATTATAAAGATGCTAAGTACTACTTCGAGCAAGGTAATTACTATAATGCTGTCTATTATGCTGGGAAAGCTATGGATAAAGGTAACACAACCGTCGAAGTAACCAACCTAATGAATAAATCCGCAAAAATTTTCTCGGATTTAGCCTGGACGGACTACTCAAACAACAAAAAGACGGATGCATATGAAAAGTATAGAGTATTGAGTGAAACAACAGGGGTACCTGTTGACTTGAAGAAAAATGCTACGGCAAATATGGAAATAATCATTCCTACGAAAGATTATAAAGATGCTAAGTACTACTTCGAGCAAGGTAATTACTATAATTCTGTCTATTATGCTGGGAAAGCTATGGATAAAGGTAACACAACAGTCGAAGTAACCAACCTAATGAATAAATCCGCAAAAATTTTCTCGGATTTAGCCTGGATGGATTACAAAAACAACAAAAAAACGGATGCATATGAAAAGTATAAATTATTGAGTGAAACGACAGGTGTACCTGTAGACTTGAAGAAAAATGCATCCACTAATATGAAAATAATTTCAACAAGCACTTATGGAGCAAAATAAATAAATCAAATACTAACAAGCGCACATTAAAACAGGAGAAGGCTGGGCAAGTGGATCGGCAGTCTTCTCAACGGGCAGTTTAACGCGCGGTAGGTCGAGGGTAAAGCCTTCAATATTTTGAAAAAACCCAAAGAAAGACCTCTACGTTTATGAATTTAAAAAAGATGAAGAAAGATAAATAGGACTCGAGGCTTTTGAAGCAATAGCACTTCAAGATGATAAATTAAGGACGAGCGCAAAATAGCAAAAAGTTTTGAAGGAGGTATTATAGAATCAAGAAAATATTATTGACAGTTTTATAGGTAGCAGTAATAGCAACAGTGCTAGTTTGCTTACAAGTGAACAATTGAAATGACTAGCATAAATAAGGCTGAATCGAACGGAGATAAAGTTGTTCAATGGCATAGAGAGAACGTTCCAATCGTTCATGAAACTGTTGCTAAATACTTTATCACGCCTAAATAATGGGAGGCTAAATTATATGGCCATTTTTGATGTGTTTGATTGTATTGATACTATGGATAAGACGACTTCATTTTATTTGGCTTCTGTAAAACATAATGAGATTAAGATTAATAAGGTAGTACACTACTTAGAAACTCATTTCGTTGAACAGTATACATTAAATGTTTCTGTTGGATCAGAAATTACATTGAAGATTGGGGAAAGTTTTGGACAGAAATTAACTATGAGAGTTAAAGGGATTGATCCTATGTTCAATTCTATCGAATTGGAGGGGAGAAGAATGAATGGCAGCGCCTTTTAGCATATTTAATGACCTAATATAACAAGTTAAAAGGGCCGCGTCAACATTGCCAAACTGAGGCAATGTTTTTTATGTTTTACTTTAAAAAAGGAACAGTTTGCCCCGGATGGAAAAGCAACAAGCGATAACATTAGTAACTTATTTCCTCTATAAGCTACGTGCAAATTGAAATTAATTTATATGATGATTCCGGTGCGCAGGTAGGGAGTACATTTGCCAATTCTAATAACTTAGAAGCAGGGGGAACGTGGAAGTTTAAGGCCTTTATTCTTGAAGAGAATACGAAGAAATTCAAGATTAAAAGCATAAGTTTACGCTCTTTATCCCCTTTACCAATAATTGATATGGTACCTTCGTATTCATCTATATGAATTAAATCAATACTAACAAGCTCAGACACGCGGAGTCCAAGAAGGAGGAAGCTGACTGTAATTAGATAATCACGCTCCGCAATCTTTCGCTTCATAGCTACACGTTCCATCTTTACTGCATCTTCTAAAGTAAGACTTTTTGGGATTCTAGTCTCGAGTTTAGGAGAGTCAATAGACTGAGCAACATCGTATTTGAGATATTGCTGCTTAATTATGGCTTAATGTATTTCATTCGTGGTAAGTACAGTGATATTACGGTTAGAAAACAAAACGCGTGGGAGATATGATGCTTGTAGATAGATTGAAAATACATTTGGATCATCGCATATCAGTTTTTTGAGCGGGTTTGTTGTATATTGTATTACGAACAATTGTAAGGGCAACAGCAGCACATGAAGGAGGCCGTGTAAAATGAAAGATCAGGATATCCAATATTTGAAGCGATGCATTGAGCTCGCTAAGGCCGCTCTGGAAGCAGGAGACGAACCTTTTGGTTCCATCCTCGTATCCTCAGACGGAAAAGTTTTATTCGAAGACCATAATCATGTCGCCGGTGGTGATCATACACAACATCCAGAATTTGCTATAGCACGATGGGCGGCTAATCATCTAAGTGTAGAAGAACGGCGCACTGCGACGGTCTACACGTCCGGTGAGCACTGTCCGATGTGCGCTGCGGCGCACGGTTGGGTCGAACTCGGACGTATTGTATACGCGAGCTCATCTGCGCAACTGACCGCTTGGCTCGGCGATCTGTGCGTCCCCGCATCCCGCGTGCGAAATCTGCGTATTCAGGACGTCATCCAGGATACGATCATTGAAGGCCCGGTACCGGAACTTGCGGAGCAAGTTCGTGAACTGCATCGTCGCTTCCACTCAAAGTAAAAAGATGTAATAAGTTTGGGCAGCAATTAATAGGAGCAAATCGCTTGACTGCGATTTGCTCCTATTATCATTTCATGTACAGACTCATCTAGTAGGCCATTACTAACAGAGGAAAGCCGGCATTCATACGATGCACGATATTCATTGCTTTCCCACTATTGGGTCTAATTCTGATCTTAAACGTTTCTCAACTTCAGTTACCATTGGGAATAAATCTACATGTTCAAACTCTCTTAAGTCAGAACTAGATACCCGAAACTTAACGTGTTCAAACTCACTACGACCTTTTAAACGGAGTCCATATGTACTTGAATAGTACCCTTCATGATGTTCTTGAATACGTTCAAAGACGTTCCCACTCTTTCCTAAGTAAAGCGGAATAAAACCATTTTTAAATCGATTGTCATCATCATACTGTGAAAAGTGAACTCGAGCTCTACTTTTGTAAAACTTTGGCGTACACTCTACAGATCCCCATAGTTCCCCGATCTTATCTACCCATACTTCAAATTTTTTCTTAACCGGTCCCTGATATGATTTCTCCCACTGATCATATATTCTCGACAAATCCGCCTCGAATAAATAGATACCTGCACGTTCTAAATGGCGAATTTTGCATTCACTATATTAGTATGATGAAATAGTAAAGTCATATGAGCTACGTTGTGTCAGCAACTCATCTTTTGTGCGTTTAGTTATGTAATTAATGAGTTCTTTTTGCTTATCTTGAAAATCTCTTATTGTTTCTTGTAGCTGTTTTTTATCCATTTGCAGTTCAACCCACTCTCAGAAAATACATTTATTATGATATCTTTAGACGCGTATCCCAAAGAAATATTGTTCGAGAAGTATGGTGACGATATCGATAAAGAAACAATTCTAACTGTGATTGATGAGAGCATAAGATACCAATCGCTTGGTGATACGAACCCTATCTTGTGGTTTTTACTAGGATTAATCTTTAATATAATCCCAGTTATTTTATTGGGTGGAGAAGCTATAGTTAAAAGAAGTGATACACAAATCGAAGAAATAGAGTCTGAACCTGTACTTAGCTTAGGTCTTATTATCACTTCTGTACTCATATTCATTTGGTCGGCACTTTTCTTTATTTATCTAACTACTTATATCATAAAGGCTTTGGATTTATACCCTTTTGTGCAATTATCAAAAATGGATTATGCAATTATTGGCTGGGATTTCGTTGTGGTTGCAGTTTATATTGTAACTGGTATTGGAGTCATAAAATTGAAATATTGGGGCTATACATTAGGAATTGGATCCAATATCCTCAATACCATCATTTTTCTATTCAAATTCAATGAAAATCCACTTTACATAATTTTTTTTAATAATTCAAATTTCCATCTTGATACTTTTACTCTTTTGTAGAAAAGATTTTGGAGGTTATAAAATTACGAGAAAAATTACAGGAAGTGACAGAAAAATGACGCTATAAGCACAGAGGAAAAAATGAGTGAAGCAAAGGAGGAGCATGAGGCTCCTCATTTCAAAGGGAATAAGTCACAGTCACGTCAATAAAATAGAACAACTCCAATGCCCGGGTATATTGCATCCGGGTATTTTCTGTCTTATCATAAAGGTCTGCTTTGGGAAATGGGATCAAGTTCTTGTCAACCAACATCAGAAACAACAACAACAACTTAGGATAAGCGGGGTCCTTCCAAGTTGGCCAAGCGCTTTCTGTTTTTTTATTTTGCTCGGCAATGATCCAGAACAACTAATATTTGGTTTATCTCACGTTCGATTTCAAAAATCTTCGCTTGGTCATTTGAAGGTACTAGATGATAAAAATCAATGGTATCCTGATATATCTTCATTAGCATTTGCAGACGAGCTGCGTGCATGTATATATCAATTGTAGGCGTATGGCTAAGTTTAGGAAGTAGTGTGCATAGATTTTGGATCGTAATCTTTGCAACAGAAGCGCGCAAGCAACAAATTCCCGACGAGCGGGCGGGATCATTAAGGTGTTCCTTTCGGATAAATCCTCGAGACGCCGGCGGCGGATTCAAAAATACATTTTATATGTTTATAAACCACATTTTACAAATGTATCATTTTATATTATTATAAAATTAGTTTTATAAAGGCTGAGAATGGTGGTGGGGACTTTGGATATTAATCAAGCGGCTGAGTTGTTGGGTGTTCATTACCAAACTGTACGCAATATGATTCAGGATGGGAGATTAAATGCATTAAAGGAAAATGGTGTATGGAATATATCTGAAGAGAGTATAAAGGAAATCTTGAATGACAAAATCAGTAAAGTGAATCATTCTATGCAATTAGCAGAAGCAATTTTAGTACTCGATGAATATCGAGTTCGGGAGTTAAAAAATGCTGAAAAAACTTTGGTTGAAGATTGCAGAGAACTCGTTGAACGTTACGAAAAGTATTTGAGCGTAAAAGATGATACAAAGATTCCACAAGAACAGAAAGATCGTGAAAGACTAGGGTATAGTGCTGCAATTGATATTGTTGGCGAAAGTCATAGAGCTGTTGTAGATGCATTGCAAGTTAAATGGTTCTTAAATGGTATAACAGCAGAGGCAAACAATGCTTTGAAAAGTAGTATCAGGTCTTCTTTAGACAATCATACGAAGGCTCTTACTAATAAATTAAGTGAGACTTTGCTTTATTAGGTTGGAATATCCCACTTGTGAATACTGAAAACTGCTAGCTTAAGCCGTTCCCAGTGTAATTGGACCATTTTTAAAACAGTAAATTACGTATGCAGATTTCCTTCATTAATAATCTGGTGATTCCCGAGAAAGAGGTAACTTGTATGGTCAGTTCTAATATTGGTTTAGATGGCTTTAGTATAGGGAAATAAAAATGGGGATCATTGATTCCCTAGGATATAGACTTCCCCGATTTTTTTCTAATTGGATTGCTATGAACCTAGAAAGTGTATATCATCACGCCTGGTGAGACACCCTGAAAGGTATATACGTGCTCTAGAAAAGCAGTCGATCCCAAAAGGAATTGACTGCTTTTCTTTGAATCAAGTGGGGACTGAAATAGTCCTCTGTTTTTGCTCCAGAATCTGAATCTATCCTTCTATTAAAAGGCTGCCCTAATCTAGCAAATGCTAAGAGAATAGGCGTTATAAGCTCCCTTATTGACATTAAAATGAATGTGACACTAAACTACTCCCACTCGCTATACATCTGCGCGCCCGGTTCAAGAACAAATGAGGCGGGCGCGAGAAACCAAAGGAAAATAGCCTAAGGCGCAAAAAGCCTTCGGGCTTTTTTTTGAATCTAAGAGTGTGCAAATAAAGTTGTAGCGGATGCATTTGAATATAAATGGTATTTATTGTAAAAGTTATTTGTGTTAAATAAACGCGCTGAATGGAGTTTTTGTACATGTGCAGAGAAGCTGCTCTAATTAATGCATCAATGGATTATGTAGATCGTGAGTTGCAAGGGGAGGGCTATGTAGCAGGGTTTCCAAATTTTCATCAGTCTAATCCTGGGAGTGGCGTTGTCTTTGGTGTTTTTCTAATTAGAAAGGAAGCTGTAGAATTTAGAGCTGTACACGGGGGGGATATTGGAAATCCGGATCGAACTGACATTCGAGTCATGTTTACAACAGCTGCTGATCTAGCTCAAAAATATGGATATCCTGCAGGTATTCCTACTCTTCATCACGATGGTGAAAGAAATCTATATGGATTTTACTTTTTTAAGCAAGGTTTCGCAGAATGGAAAGATGTTAAGGCAGCAGACCTTGGTAATCCAGAAGGTTATGATGCAAGATTTAGAGCCGTCAATGATTATTTCATAAAGAATAACTTGCTGTATACAGGTGCTTTTCCTAATCTTCATCAGCAGGATCACCCTGAGCTAGGTCTATTGTATGGTACAAATTTTCTTAGGGGGGAAGCTGGGGGGCTTCGTGAAATACCACTTTCTGCACTTAATTTGGAAACATATAATAAAGTATTTTGTCCAGACCCTCCTTCTGGAGCTCTTATTGCTTATGCAGTTAGCTTGCACGAAGAAGGAGGGGCCTCACACTCCTCTGGTCCATCAATACCTACTCCAGACTTTGATCACACTTTTGTTCAAAGCAACAGTGGGGACAGATGGGGTTGCTGGGGAAGAGATGAGGATCCGATGAAAAGAGTCATAGCAAGTGGCGGCGGGGATCATAGAATAAAAATCGCGAAGTGCTTAGCTGAGCCTAATGGAACCGCTGGTATTGTATGGTCAGTAACCGGCACATGTCATCAATGTGCTAATCGTATCCTCTTTCCAACTGGGCTAACAGTTTCAAAAGCAAAAGGTTACGCAGCTAGTGTTCTACTTTTCGGAGTTTATGGATTAGATCTACCCATTTTTATGACCAATATTGGAAGGTGTAAAGTTGCAGATAACGGATTACCCATACCAGACTTACCCAATATACCAGGTTTACCTGTCTTGCCAGACCTCCCCGACTTACCAGACTTACCTGACTTACCAGACTTTCCATCATGGTTAACGAGTGATAACACAATGAACATCAATTCTCTTTTTGATGAGGAGGAAAAGATATACCAGTCTAAAATGTTTAGATTACATCTAAATGAACGTAATATAAACAAAATTCATGCAGGCGAAATTGAATTAATCCTACAACGACGGCTAAATGATAGAGTAGATCGAAGTAAGCTGGATGAATTCCAAAACCTTCAATATAATTTACAAAAATATCATCGGTTATTGGTTTCATCTCTTAAAACTGGTGAACTGACTAATGAACAATTCTCCGTAAAAGCAACAGAAAATTTGCTAAATATTATGTGGGAAATTGAGAAGGAAATGGGAGACAAAGACTTTCAGATTGTATTCGATTCATCTCCTGACCATGCATCTCAAATTATTAGAAAGATGCCAATGAATATTGGCTAAATGCGCTGCTAACGCAATGTGTGAGAACAATAGCAGCATTACAAGCGTATTTAGAACAGAGAATGTCGCATGGGGTGTTGACGAATTCGGATTCTTTTATAACTGACTATCATCGCTTACGATAATTCACTCGCTTTGTTGAAAGAAGAAGGATCCCCCTCTAATACGAAAAACCCAGTCGGGAGGGCTGGGTTTTATTCTTTTTCGATAAAATCTATTACTGTAAAATAGCCTGGATAGCTGGTCATATAGCCTATAGTGCATATCAACATATTACCATCACTGCCTTGTCCTTAATGGATAGGTTAAAACCACCACCACAAACAACAACAGCGGCATGATGAGATGATGATGATGATGGGTGAGAGAGAGCAGATGTCGGGTGACAAGAACTTTATCTCATTAATTGCCGCGTAAATCGCGGCTTTTTTATTTTATGGGATCAAGTTCTTGTCACGAGCCAATGACAAGAACTTGATCCCATTCCCGATTTTGACAAGAACTTGATCTCATTCCCGACGGGACCAGTTGAAGTCTTTCTTGTTACACTAATTGTGATTGTAGCGGTGGTATCTGGCTAGAGGATCGACTACCTTTTCTTTATTATTGGACAAACGCTGGTAAGTTTGATTTTGACAACGCGCATCTGTCTCTGTTTTCTTTCCCGATATTGAGAGGAATGAAATAGGGTGCTATAAGCTATATTCGTTCGAACGAATCGGATTACGAACAGAACGAAGTTAAGCAAAATGGAATTCAAGCTTAATATGGAGCAAATCATCGCAGATTTTAAAACCAACACGAAGGTGCTGCAAGCTATCGGCGACGAAACAAGACAGCTTATTATCGCGGCGCTGCTTCAAGCCGGGTGCGAAGGGCTGCGCGTCGGTCGTATTACTGAACAAACCCATTTATCCAGGCCGGCCGATAGCCATCATTTGAGGGTCTTGAAAGAAGCAGGCGTTGTCGAAGTGAGCAAAATCGGGACGAAGAACTATTACTATTTGGACGCATCAAATAATATAGAACAGGAATACAGTTCCTCGTCGTTGAAGAATATCGAACATGAACTTGACTCAACTATTAGGAGGCATAATTTTACGTTAAGCTTTGATCGAGTATAACGGACGTCTATAAGGGAGGGAGAAGCAAACCGTGCTTCCAGAATTGGAAAAAGAGTTTTGTGCAGAATTAAATATAGGCATGACTGCGGCGAATGCCCCTTCAAGCTCTGTGGTATGGTGGGAGTGCAAGATGTGTCAAAACCGTTGGCTGGCTCAAGTCTACGAGAGGGAACAAGGGAGGAAAAAGTGCAGGAGATGCATAAGCCTTGCTTCAACGCATCTTAACCTAGCCCAAGAATGGCACCCTGAGTTGAACGGGGATCTCACACCATATGATGTAACATACGGAAGTACACGCAAAGTCTGGTGGCAATGTTCCCGCAAACCTGCTCATGTTTGGGATGCAACGATAAACAGCAGGACAAATCTCAATAACGGCTGCCGCTACTGTGCGAAGGGAAAGCGGAATTCAGTGACGGAACTCACGTATTATCTCGCTTTACTAGAAGCATTTCCTGATACGGAAAGCGGAAGCAAACTAACTTTCAAAAAAATGGAGGCAGACATCTATATCCCGTCCATTTCGCTTGCGGTTGAATATGACGGGAAATATTATCACAAGAATCTCCGTTCCAAAATAAAAGACGAAACCAAAAACAAAGTTTTTACTGAGTATGGCATACAACTGGTTCGGATCCGGGAATATGGAGCAATTGAGATTGACAATTCCTTCTGCCATATCATTAACTTCTACCTGGATCGTGTGAATTCATTGCAGAATTGTTATGGGCAGCTGCTTAATTATATTGAAGGCATGACCCTAAATCATGAGCTCAAAGAGAAAGTCAAAAAAGCCAGGGAAGTTGACCTTATCGAAAAAAGGAATGAAGCATTTTTATATTTAAACGAAGTACCCAAAGAAAAAAGCCTCGGCTTTTTGTTTCCAGCATTAGTGGAAGAGTGGCACCCGGATTTAAACGGAGATCTGACGCCGTTTGATATATATGCCTATACACATGATAAGTTTTTTTGGCTGTGTTCACTTCAGCACACGTACCCAGCATCGGGTGCGAAGCGAGCAATGGAAGGCACGAAATGCCCTTTTTGTCATGGGAGAGGAAGTGCTATGGTGATTACCTTTAAAAACTCTATTGCCGGCGTATACCCTCATTTGGTAAAAGAGTGGCACCCTACGAAAAATTTATTGAACCCTTCTGAGGTAGCGACTCATTCCAATATTCTGTTTTGGTGGAAATGCTCAGCAGATGAGAGGCATGAATGGGAAGCCGCGCCAGATAAAAGGGCAATCGGAAGGGGTTGCCATTACTGCACGGGTCAAAAGGTGTTGGAGGAAGAAAGTTTGGCAGCTCTGCTTCCACATTTGCTGTCGGAGTGGAATTTCGATAAAAACAATGATCTTGGCATACTCCCCACGGAATTGGGTCCAGGTTCGAACCGATATGTATGGTGGAATTGTCCAAAGGATGCAAGCCATGTTTATGATGCTTCCCCTTGTCAGAGGAAAAGCGGTCGCGGGTGTGCATACTGCGCAGGAAAACGGTTATTGTACGAAGAGAGTCTGGAGTATCTGCGACCTGATATTGCAAGCGAGTGGCATCTAGAGAAGAACAGCAAAAAACCAAGCGAAGTGAAAATAGGGTCTGGAATTCTCGCGTGGTGGAAGTGCACTAATGAACATGAGTGGCAAGATAGAGTGATTCGAAGAACTACCAAAAAAATTGGAGAGAACTGTCCATATTGTAAATAAAAAATCAGGAGGAAATGTAAATGAGCTAAGCGGGCTGAATGGTGCTTAGCTCATTTCTTTTAACATAACCTGGTTACATTATAATGCAGAACTACGGGATAGCTTAACAAGGTTTTCGCCATAAGGACTTCCTCCTTACAAGAAATTAAATTTGTCACTTCAAGACTTTAATGTCTCCCAACAGACGGAAGAATTCATGAAAAACTATCCATTGGGGAGCGGGTCACCCCCCACTTTCTACGCCATTATTATGTAAACGCAGCTTTTGCAAATGGCGCCCCTTTAGATTGGTTCTCTGAGTAATTAGAACATTCGTCAACCAAAATAGCCAAAGAAAACTATTTGAGCCGGTAGTTGAAGAATGAGCGGGATTTCAGCGAATTTGTTGACATAAAGTTGTAATAGCGGACATCAGCTTATAATGAGAGAAAACGAGGCGATCGTGTTGTTTGTTATTAATCCATTGGAAGAAAATCCACCTGCTTCTCAGATCCCCCCTTTTGTAAATGGCTTTACAAGCGGAAACATTAAAGAAGGCGTCTTTTGCTTTGCACTGAACGGGAAAAAGTGGATTTTCGAAGCTTTAGAAGGCAGTTATCAGGCTCGATCCCGGAGCGGGATGCAACAACCTCGTTTGGAGTTACGGGGAGAAAAAGTACGGCAGGATTTATACGTCTTGTAATTGAAGGTTATCTAAATGCTGATGGTTACGACGATGGCGGTTAATATTGCTAAAGGTTAATTTACGAGTCAGCCACATTTCTCGATTTCGTGTTTCTTAGTCAGACAACAATCACCAATTATGTAATATGACTTGAGGTGTACAATGGAGTATTTCTGTCAGAAACATAAAGAAGAATTGTTTGAAAAAATAGAAAATGAGAAAATTGTTACTTATTGCTGCAGTTGTAAAGTCGATTCTATATTTCGAGAGGAAACGGCAGTCTATCTCGCAACTAAAGAACGAATAGAATCAATTAATAAATCAATAAAAGAGAAGTATGAGACAATTTTGTCGACTGAACACATCAAGTATTTGGCAAAAAAGCTTTCTTTAAGTATCTTTCTCACGATTATATTCTTTTATCTTTTTAGCTCTCTCTTATCCATTGTGATTATTATTGTACTTTATGGTTTAGAGGTCATATCCCATCGCTTTATAGGATTACCAGAAAATACAAATATTGAATATTTAAATGAATATAATTACTTGGTGTCTGCTAGTATAATTATTATCTCTGGCTTTATCTTAATTTGGATTTTTGTAGATTACAAAAGGCCTCAACCTAAGTACATAACTGGAACCCGAACCCCTGCACCCGAACGCATGGTCATCGAGAACGAAGTATTAGATGATGCAGAAAATCATTACCACAAAGTTACGTTTTACAAAGAACAGCTATATGAGAAATACATGCTATTTGAAGAAGTAGATCAATTGGATGGCATAGAGTTTAAGCTTTTTATCTCGGATGTATTTAAGCGTAAGGGGTATAAGTTAACATTAACCACGAAAAGTGGCGAAAATGGTATAGACATTATAATCGAGAAGAATGGAAGGAGAATTGGTGTACATTGCAAGAGTAACGGCTCAGTTGGCGTATTAACTATACGAGAAGTGTTCAGAGGAAAATCCTTCTATGATTGCGATGAAGCATTAGTTGTTACAAATTCATCATTTACTTTATCCGCTATAAGGATTGGGCAAAAACTTAACATTAAACTGTGGGATCGCGAAAGAATAATTGAAGAATTAGCCGAAACTCAAACCTCAATTGATTGGGACGAATATTTGAAGAGACTTTACGCCAGATAAAACGGCTTCGGGGAGAAAAGAATACAATCTGAAATAAAATAAAGCTGCGGAGGCGGCCCCGCGCGGGAATGAGATAAAGTTCTTGTCATCCGACAGCAGAAAGAAATGAATGAAATGAATGGTTTATCGCTTGGGTGGGCTTCGGATTGATTCAATGACATATGTATAAAATGCGGGTTTTGTGCATATGTCTCAGATGCTCTTGTAAAACGAATAAGACCTGGCAATAAGCCAGATCTATAATTTAGATCATATTCCTAATATTCACTTCAATTTATCAATCCCTTTAATTTTGCGACGAGCTCATGTCTTTCAAGGATCTGTTTCTCATAGGCATCTAAAAGATCATTAATTCTTTGCTCAA
>NZ_JCAUAV010000028.1:0-6102 GCF_059692115.1 Paenibacillus sp. J31R30
TCCGTATATCTGAAAGCTTAATTGCTCATTTGCGTTGCTAGCGAGATTTTGCAATCTCTTTTTTTGAACGATTTCTCGTTCGTGCTTACTCACTCGTTGTTCAGTTTTCAAGGATCAATATTCCATGCGCTCACTGCCGTGTTACCGAAGCAGCGAGAAGTAATATACCATATTGATTTTTCATTTGCAAGCTTTATTTTATTTCATCCATTCGTGAAGATATTCAACACGTTCAGAATTCATTTGTTGGGCTTGCCCATGCCTGCCCCGTTCGAAGCAAGAATCATAATATAGCACAAACCATATCGTAAAGCAAACGTAAACTCGAACTACTTGAGTCGAATGCTTTTGAGCAAAATCTCAAGCGGTTCCCTCTCTTCGGTCTCTCCGCGATGATCATGATCCACAAGCTTATCCAACCGAGCTATCTGATGTCCATAGTCATACATGGCGGCTGCCACAATAGAGAGTCTAAGTATACCGTTCGGCTGCTCGCTATATCGCGCAATGAGATCCCCCATAAACTGCTCATTCTCCGCTTCGATTTCCAAACTATCCGAGCTCGTTTCCTTCAGCTTATCATCGTACTTCAATAGCACATGCTCGTGGTACTTAATCAATTTCTCCATATGATCGTCAAAACATGCATCTGTTTCTGCACTTGGGGAAGCCTGAAAATAATGCTCATCTACGGCTTCCAATACCTCAAGCCCTTTGGACATCACAAGCAGCTTCTGCTTGTACACGACAAGTTCGCGGACCCGTTTGGAGCCGCTGCCCTTCATCTTTTTAATTTCTTCTTCCATAAGTCTGTATTTCTCGGACAAAGACTTTAAGCTGTTACGGAGACTTTCCTTCTCTTCACGAAACACCGTTTCCTTAATCTCATTCGAAATCACCGTGCGAAGGAGCAGTGACATTTTACTGAAAATAGAACCGATCTGTGCTGCGAATTGTTCCTTAGGCTTAGGAGGAAAGAAAAGTACATTCACGAGAAAGGCACAGCCAATCCCAATCAAGCTGAGCAGTAAACGATTAACGGCAAAACGCCACTCCCCCGCTGCCTCCATCACGGCAACTACAGTAACCAATGTAAGACCGATCGTTTCTTCCATGCGCAAACGTAAACTAAGGATGATAACAATAATACATACAATACCAATGGCAATCACATTTTGCGAAAAAAACATCCCAGCCAGCAGTGCGAAAGCCGCACCGATAATGTTCGTCTGCAGTTGTTCTAAGAAATATCGCCAAGAGCGATAGATCGAGGGCTGCATCGCAAAAATCGCCGCAACGGCCGCGATAACCGGTGGTGTGAATTCGAGCCAAGCACTTATATATAAAGCTAATGCAACTGCGATGCCTGTTTTCCACACGCGCGCCCCAAATACCACGACTCTCACCTCATCCATAATATCCTACATCTATCTTACACAGGTCATGTGAAGGATGCAAAGCATCATCATATAGCGAAAAAACCACCCTCGGCAAGCTGCCGAAGGTGGTTTGGTTCGTTACTCAGCGATCTGCTAAGCTTTGGTGCTTTTCGTACTTGTACTACTCGTTGTACTCGTCGAACCAGCTGCCTTGGCCGCGATTGCAGCGGCTTTAAGGCCTTTACTCTTGTAGGGTTTCGGGGCACTCTTTGCCCGGTTCTCGCTCGCCTTCCACCGGTTCCAGCCTTTGCTGTCAGTACCTCTACCTGTTCCACCTTTACCCTTAGCCATAAATTCACTCCATTGTGTTACTTCTTATTTATTTAATAAACCCGACCATGTCGTTTCTAGCCATTGATCGAAATCCGCGCCTTTGTCACCTTCATACGTGTCATAAACATCACTTCTCATTTTCTGCAGCTTTTCCTTGAAAGCCTCATACGTATGACCTTCTGGCAAGCTCTTTTTGATGCGAAGTAAAATTTTACCTACACCTTTGATCAAATCACCTTTTTTACGAGGCGGCAGCTGTACATCCTCACCCAAAAGTTTCAACTTGCGGTAAGCCGTCTCCTGAATGGCATATACCGTATCATTGGTCATTAGACGTTTAAGGATATGAACGGATTGTTGATCGCCATGTTCCCCTAATGCTTCAACCGCCGATAGACGCTCTCTCCAATTGGATGTGCGGTTTGCTGCTTTTTTCAATTCTTCAAAATCGGTAGGTAACTCATTGTGTAATTCAATATTCAACTGATTCAAGCTCCTTCTGTCTGCTGTATGAGTTAGATGTTACACTTTTTTCAGGCATTGTGCCAACTTTTTGAGGTGTTTAGTTTATAGAAGTACCCTTTACACATGATTTTTGTATTTAAATCACCATATATAGGTATCTCATTTTGAGTGCGAATTCAATAACCTCAACTTGAGGTGAATGAGATGTCCGATTTCCTAAGACTCGTTGGTGAGCGGTTGCGAATGATTAGAAAGCTCAAGGGATTCACACAGGATCAGTTGGCTGAAAAAACTGGCAAAGTCGGTATGAGCAAATCGCACATATCGGATATTGAACGAGGCCAAAGGAACATTTCATTGACCACGTTGGAAACGCTGATGAATGCTTTAGAAATAGACCCTAGTGAGTTATTTAATTTCCAGAAACTTGATGGCGTCGATGGCATCCATGAAAAGAAATTGATCATTGATATTCACAAAAGCATGCTTATGGAACGCGGACTTGATGAGGTTCAGTATATTGTCAGAACGACGAGTGATTTCCTAGGAACGTTAGATGCCAAAGAAGCTAGCAGGCGAAATAAAAAAGAATAACAGAAACAAAAAAGCAACGAACATCTCGCACTTTTGGCGGACGGCTCGTTGCTTTTCTTCCCCTTTTTCACCCAAAACCCTAACATTGGCCTAGCTCACCACAACCCCCCTACAGTACTTGCACACTGGCGCATCAATGGCGATTTCCTCGTTGCAATAAGAGCAGGGCTTGTGCGTTTTCACTTCAGCTGGCGCTGTAGATTTACTTCTTCTTACACTCATAACAACCAACACACCGACAACCACGACAACCACAGCCAAAATCCAATAAATCATACGAAACACCTCCCAGTTGATAACCAACTTTTGATGATTTCCGTATATGTATATTCGATCTATGGGCTCTTATGAATGCGTTTCAGTTGCGATTTTGTCGGAAATTATAGCCACATTTGTTGTTGGTAGGACATTTCCCAGAACAACGTTTCGTAGCGAGTCGTGTTCAAAAAAATCGTTTCTAACCGTGCTAACTCGCTTTCTGATTTCCCCAGAGCTAGTCGATCCATTAAAGAAATACACCACTCGGCATGTTGGCCGAACTCGTCTGAGCTGTAGCCTCTCACCCACTCACCATAGTCGGGATGATCTGTTGCTCCTGGAATCTCATTCAGCATGCGGCCGATCTCCCAGTAACTCCACATACATGGCAGTAAGGCTGCTGTTAACTCCGCTAGTCCGCCGTTCTGTGCCACATGCAGCATGTAGTGCGAGTAAGCGAGCGTAATTGGGGAAGGCTCTGCCTGCTCCAGCTCTTCCTCGGTGATCCCAAAGCGAGCTGCATAAGAACGATGAATCCCCATTTCCACATGCAAAATGTTGTGAAGCGACGCTGAGAATTCAGTCATCATTTGGAGATCCGACGCTTTGACGGCACCGAGTGCAAACAATTTGGCATAATCGATCAAATATAAATAGTCTTGAATCATATAGAATCTGAATTTGTTGCGATCCAATGTTCCTTGACCTAACTCTTGAACAAATGGATGCTGCTGCGTTTGGCGCCATTCGTGATGAAATTTCTGAACTAAGTGTTGTGTAAAGGACATGATGGATCTCCTTCGAATGGAATTATATGATGAATAGATGCGTGAAATACGATTAGTAGATTTGGTGAACTCTA
Organism: Paenibacillus sp. J31R30; assembly: GCF_059692115.1. Lineage (NCBI taxonomy): Bacteria > Bacillati > Bacillota > Bacilli > Caryophanales > Paenibacillaceae > Paenibacillus > Paenibacillus sp. J31R30. The sequence continues at coordinate 3,892 of NZ_JCAUAV010000028.1, forward strand.
TTATTTTACCATATATTAACTATATTGCTAGTTGTACATAAAGAAAAAACCAAGGAAACTTCTCGCGTGGAGAGTCCTTGGTTTCTACTCATTTATGTAATTCGAGTGTTAAGAGCCCCTTGGAACTATACCAAATCACAAGCATCAGCAGGCATCCAATGCGCATCCTTACCGTCCCATTTCACATTACAGCCAATTGGGTTCGTCAATGGTAACGTAATTTCTTGACCAGAGGTAAGCTCCGCTAGTGCATGTTCTAAATTGTTGATGGTGATTTTGGCAGCATCCTTCGGATTATCCACGCCGCGCCCCGTGTAAACTAACTTGCGATTTTCATCAAATACATAGAAATGCGGCGTTCGCAAAGCCCCATAAGCCAAAGCCGTTTCTTGCGTTTCGTCTCTCAGATACACCCACGGGTATTGGTTCTCCTCCATATGCGAGACCATATGATCGAAGGAATCTTCTGGCTTGGTGTTCACACTGTTGGCGTTGATACCAACGAACTGTACACCTTTATCTTTAAACTGATTAGCAGTTTCCCGTGTCACTTCATTGGAACCGATCACATAAGGGCAATGGTTGCAGGTGAAAAAGATAACGAGCGTTTTCGCATCGTTGAAATCCTTTAGCGCGTATGTTTGTCCATCCGTAGCTGGTAATGAAAAATCTGGCGCCTCATCTCCGAGCGATAAAGTAAAGGTAAAAGCCATGTTCCATTCCCCTCTCATCCTTGAAAAATTAAAGTTGGTTCTCCCCAGTGCTTTGGAAAAACTCAATGATTTCTCCGTTTAATCCTTTGACAAAAGCGATGCGTACAGGTGTTGGCGGGTTTACGCCTAAGATCGCGTCTTTCGGTGCAACGGTTATGACAGCGCCAGCAGCGACGGCTACTTCAACAGCCGCATCTACATTATTACTGCGTAGAGCAACATGGAAGAAATAACCTTCTGGTCTCGGATCACCCGAACCCCCGGCGAATACCTCCATGTAATTCCCATCACCCGAATCCAGCAAAGCAGCTCGCTTATCGCCTTCGCCCCAGTAATTCTTTTGAACAAAACCTAATCCTTCTGTATAAAACTTGACTGTCGCGTCAAAATCGTTCGCTCTTAGTGCAACGTGATGGAAGCCTCCGCCGCCTATTTTCGTATTCGTACCCACTTACTTTAGCCCTCCTTAGGATTCTAACTTTTACTTCATTTTCAGTATACTCGAACATGCAGGGTTAGAAAATGAGTTACATGGAGGTAAGTAAGTTACCTCGGATACACAAAAAACCACAGTCCCTCATCTCTTGATGAAGAACTGTGGTTGATATCGGGACGACACGATTTGAACATGCGACCCCCTGCTCCCAAAGCAGGTGCTCTACCAAGCTGAGCTACGTCCCGAAGATTAAAAAAGCGTAAAGGCACTGATAGACCCTTACGCTAGTAAGCGGAAGACGGGGATCGAACCCGCGACCCTCGCCTTGGCAAGGCGATGCTCTACCGCTGAGCCACTTCCGCATAGGGATCCCCAAGCTGCTTAGAGCAACTGGGGAAATTGATGCGCGTAGAGGGACTTGAACCCCCACGGTCGCCCGCTAGATCCTAAGTCTAGTGCGTCTGCCAATTCCGCCATACGCGCATGTTTGATATTGGGGTCCCCGAAAAGTAATCGGAATTCCCTTCGAAGCCATCACTTCACTTTTTGGGGTAAAGTGGTGAGTCATGTAGGATTCGAACCTACGACACCCTGATTAAAAGTCAGGTGCTCTACCAACTGAGCTAATGACTCATCTTTTGTAATAAAATGGCTGGGGATCAAGGATTTGAACCTTGGCATGACGGAGTCAAAGTCCGTTGCCTTACCGCTTGGCTAATCCCCATTGATATTATTGGCAGGGGCAGCAGGAATTGAACCCACACCAAAGGTTTTGGAGACCTTTGTTCTACCCTTAAACTATGCCCCTAAATAAGGTATATGGAGGCTGATGGATTCGAACCACCGAACTCGAAGAGAGCAGATTTACAGTCTGCCGTGTTTAGCCACTTCACTAAGCCTCCATAAAGGCAATTCAAATCTTACTAGGCAAAAAAAATACCCACAAGGGGTACTGCTTGGCAACGTTCTACTCTCCCAGAACCCTGCGGTTCAAGTACCATCGACGCTGGAAGGCTTAACGGTCGTGTTCGAGATGGGAACGCGTGGATCCCTTCCGCCATC
>NZ_JCAUAV010000029.1:0-5520 GCF_059692115.1 Paenibacillus sp. J31R30
GAGGTACCAACTCCTCCAGAGCTATGAGATAAGTAGTAACACCTCTCTGGAAATCAAACAACCTATACTGGAACGAAAGCTAAATATCCAATGTAACGTGGCAGCCGGTATTGATCAACTGACTGTCAGTTACCGCAGCAGCAGATGCTTATGCCAACGGAGAACGATAGTGAAGGAGCTTGCGCCGAAGCTCTTTTTTTGTTCATTCAAGTAACGGGCATTTTTCAATGATTGTAATATTCAAAAAAGGAAATTCTTTTATCAAAACAGAATAAGAACTATACGAAAATCATCGAACATAATCATCGATTTAGACAAGGAGTGGAGAAATAATTGAACTTTCAAATACCTAATATCTCACTTGGAGAATTCAATTATGAGGGAACTATTTCATTGGATGCCTGGGACGGCTTTTTGACTAAAAGGAATGGGGTATATGGATTGGACTTTGGCGGGGATATGGTTGTTCAAAACCCGACAATAGAAGAGGAACACGTTGCAACATATCGTTATCTTATCGAGAACCAAACAGCCATTAGAGAATCTATTTTGGAAGTATTAATGAATAATTATGAAAATCTGCAGGGTGAGTACGGCTACGCAGGTGATGATGCTAAGGAGTATATGCCAGATGTAACTAAGAAAAATGATTTTGGATCAATTATTGGATTGTTAAATGTCCATATCATGAATGTCTACAAAGACGGATTAGCTTATTTTGGGCTAGAATTTGACTGTACTTGGGATGAGGAACACGGTTTTGGCGTAATGATGTATAAGGATCGAGTAGTTGAACTGGGTGGGGCAGATAAGTCATGTTTGACATGGGTTGCTGAAAACGATAAGAAATGAAAAATGTGATTGAGCTAATGTGAAACGAGAGTTAAGTAATTGTAACAAAGTTGAAATCTTATATTCATGTGGCATTAATGAATAAAGCCTATAATAAAAGTCGACCCCCTTTTAAAATATAAACTTAGACCCTCAGTCCGTTGCTGAGGGTCTCTTTTTGCTATTAAACTAAAGGGCAGATTACCGCAATTTGAATAGTTTTGATAAGATAATAAATAAAGCGATTAACGAGGGTACGAGGATGACGGATAACAAAAAAAAGATTGTAGTTTGTAATGATGTGGGTTTATATGTAGACGCTCTGACACGCGGCAAGCATTATGAAGTAATAGCGGAGGACGAAGAAAAGGAACAAATCAGGGTCGTTGGTGATAATAACCGAGCAAGCTGGTTTAAAAAGTATTATTTCGTCTCTGTTGGGAGTAGCGTACCTGTAATGGATGATTGGAAATTTTACGATACGATAAAGGATTCAAGTGAAAATTCTTCGGAGCACATCGAGATTACAGTTACCTTTAGTGAAGGTGAAAAAAGATGGTGTTCCCTTTGTACGAAGGCTGGATTACTAGATTACATTGATCGGAATATGGACGGGAATGGTTTCTTGATAGAGAATCAAATAATTGTGAAGAACTTTTCACAAGAAGTGGTCAATGATGCGTTAAAGCGTTTAGACCAACAAAATCACTTATTAAGATCGACCCAGCTGTTAAGTTAACGGGTAACGACAGCACAATTACAAATAGGCTGCCAGCATTCGCGGCAGCCCTATTAAAGTAACGGGCAGCATTCCTATTATGAGGAAATACGAGGTTTGAGAAATAAAAAGACTCCTTGGTATGATGTTTATGGGTCCCTGATGCTGGCCAGCGTCGGATCCAAAAACAAAACCAAAGGAGACTACAACATGCATTCTACTCAAAATGAACGAATTAATCAAATCACTTTTTCTACCTTAATTATCGGAGTCGACATCGCTAAATTTAGACATGTGGCGAGAGCTCAAGACTTCCGCGGGGTCGAGTTCGGGAAGCCACTTACGTTTGAAAACAATCGAGAAGGCTTTGAATTATTTGCGAGCTGGTTCAGGAAGATTACGACGGAGCAAGGGTTCAATGACCTCATAGTTGGTATGGAACCAACGGGCCACTACTGGCTAAACCTAGCCCATTTTCTTAAAGAAGAGCAAGTAAGATACGGCGTAGTGAACCCACTACACGTAAAGAAAAGTAAAGAATTAGATGACAATTCCCCAACAAAGAATGACATTAAGGACGCAAGAGTTATTGCTCAGTTGGTCAAAGACGGGAGATACGCTGTACCGAGCCTTCCTCAAGGTGTTTATGCCGAACTGAGGGAAGCCATGAAAATTCGCGAGCACCTGACAACTGACCTTTGTGTTGTGCAATTACGTGTCCATAATTGGCTAGATCGGTATTTTCCAGAGTTTCTGACGGTATTTAAGGACTGGGAGTGCAAGTCTGCCATCCAAATGCTAAGCCTTCATCTACTGCCACATGAGCTTGTTTCTGTGCCAGACGAGACGTTGCTGCAGCATTTAAGAGAAGCTGCAAAGCGTTGGCTTGGTCTAGGTCGAATACAGAATCTGAAGACAGCAGCCGGCTGTTCTGTTGGCATCAGGCAAGGTTCTGAGTTGGCTAAAATGGAGCTAAAGTTGTTGCTGACACAGTACGAATGGCTTAAGAACAAGCTTGAGGAATTGGAAGCAAAGCTAGATGATTTACTAGCGCAGATCCCTCATGTAAAGCAAGTATTGGCCATGAAAGGAATTGGTCGGGATACGATCGCTGGCTTTTTAGCAGAGGTAGGAGACATTAACCAGTACCGACATCCAAAACAGATCACAAAGCTTGCTGGACTGAATTTGAAAACAAATTCATCCGGCACACATACAGGACAAACTAGGATCACAAAAAGAGGTAGGAAACGCCTTCGTGCTCTGCTCTTTAGAGTGATGATGCCGTTAGTCGCTAAAAATTCAGCCTTTCGAACCCTACACGAGTATTACACCAAACGATCTGTGAATCCATTAAAAAAGATGCAGTCTCTCATCGCGTTATGTAACAAGCTCATACGTATTCTTTTCGGTATCTTGCAGAAGGGCCATGAGTTTAGTGAAGAAAAAATGATCCAGGATATCCCTCGATTTGCGGAGATACCACAAGCAGCTTAATGATCGCTTTTTTATGTCGATGACCAAAGCAGAGCAAGATAACAAGAAGCACGGATGAGTCGGAAAGGCACGATCCTTACGGACGAAGATCCTGTCGGGCAGCATATCTGACCTCCACCTCATGGATAGGTTGAATGAAGGAATGTGGGAGCGTAGACTCTGCGAGATGTGGGAGGGTTGACCGCCATGAGCACATGTGGAGATCCAAAGGTGCAACCATACATTACCATACCATCCGTTTTTTACATCAGGTGGTTTAGGTAGAGAGTTTTTTGCCCCTCGGGATATCCATAAATTTCTTCCTCTACAACTTCATACCATTGAAATGTTATCTGCTAATAAGTATTTGTTGGACAAAAACTGAGAAAACGAGAGTATTTAAGAGTAAAGCGTTTCTCCATAGAGGGGGGATAGTTTAATCACTTCGACGAATATAACAAAATTAAAAATGGATATGAATTGATAGTAGGGTGATTTTATGACTAACGACAGAAAAATTCAGTTAGAGAAGTTACAGAAACGAAATAAAGTAAAGCAAGCAAGGATGCAGCTTGTTGATGATTTATGAATAATCGAATGGCTTATTGAAATAATATGAGAAGTTGCATGAAATCAATAACGAAGGGATTGATCGAGTATGGTGGATGTCACGATAAAAGTAATGGATAATGGTCCGTTACGTATCACTGGTAACTTAGATTTGTTGGATGCGGAAGGAAATCACTTTGAGACAACAGAATCTTTTATTCTTTGCAGATGCGGACTCTCGAATAAAAAGCCATTTTGCGATCTAACGCATAAAGGTCAGTTTGAAAGCGCACCTCGAGCTTAGATGACGATGTAAATGAATATGAGGGCATCCGCCAAGACAATGTTTTGGTTTCAAGGTAAAACTGTCAATAAAGTTGATAGTGCGATAACTTCGGCTCAGAATGCGCACGCGGGCAAGAAGCTATGATTTTATCCCTCTCTGCGTCGATGTACCATTGGGGGGCAATCGTTGCAGCACCGGGCTATACGGACGGTTCGATATTCGCTGCGGCTGGCAATCCTTACGGAACTAGTGTATCGGTTGATCAAGATGGAAAAATGAAAGAAGATGTTCGTGGAGCTGTTCTGCATCAAGCAAAGCGTACGGTAACAGTAGCACGGTGGGTCAAAAACGGTAATCAAGGCTAAATAGTTTAAAACGACAATCCTCGATCCCTTAGTGGCGGGGATTTTCTTTAATTATGATGTAAGGGGATTGATTTCCAACGCTCGACTATGAGTGAAATTTGAAGCGATACGACATTATATTAATCCCAACATATGGTGCAATAACGAAGGTGATATTAGCATTTAAATCCCGACGATGATAAAAAAACGATGAAAGAATGATTTTAATGTTAGGGGTTACGAAGAATGGAGCATACAATACCTTTGTCTTAGAAAATCAAACTTGCCCTTCGTGATTCGCTGGTTTGTGGCCTTTTAAAGTCGAAGCAGGAACTAGATTTGTGGGAGATCCGTTGTATGACTGACTTACAAGATGGGGTTATTCTCAGACTAAACTTAGGCAGAGAAAGCAGTGTGATAAAGTAAAAGTTTACTGGACGGAAAACGATAGCGGAACAGCGGATGCCGATGCATCCGTTTTTTGTTCGCTGAGCTAACGGGCAGGATAATGGAGCAACCTTATCGAAAATACACAATAATAAAAACCGATACAGAGGATGGTAAACAGTGAAATTATTGTGGGAAAGAATGGAGAAATGGCTTAAAAATCATGCACCAGAAGTATTAGAAGATTTAAATCCTGGGGCAAGTGAGTCCGAAATAATAGAATTAGAAACTGCTTTAGGTGTCAATTTACCAGAGGAATTCAAAGAATCGCTGCGTATTCATAACGGACAATCGGGTGATTCCCAGTGGCTAATCGCAGGATGGGAACTTCTTTCCACTCAAAGGATTTTGGATGAATGGACCGTTTGGAAAGAATTATATGATAAAGAGTCATTTATTGATTGGAATACAGAACCCCAAGATGGGATTGCGAAAGTATGGTGGCAACCTGCGTGGATTCCTTTAACATATAACGGTTGCGGGGATCATCACTGTCTTGATTTAGCACCAACCAATGAAGGTAAGAAAGGTCAAATCATCAGTATGTGGCACGATTTGGAGGAACGAGAGGTATTAGCCAAGAATTATCAGGAATGGTTCGAGCATCTTGTTCAAACATTTGAAGCAAATGATGCAGAATATGTTTTTGAAAGCGGCGATTTTGAGTTTAATGCTATTCAAGACTAAACTAACGGGTAACTATAGCTCAATTAGTATCAGGAGAAGGCTGCCGATACAAACGGAACGGCAGCCTTCTCAGCTCCCTCATAGAATAAGGATTTTCTCACGAATGCTCGCTCATTCGCAGGATTTCAATATGCATGGTAAATAGGAGTTCAGCTGTTTAGGTCTTGTGTGGCAGGTAGTTC
>NZ_JCAUAV010000030.1:0-2471 GCF_059692115.1 Paenibacillus sp. J31R30
AATGTCGGCAACCTCATGGATACATATTTCTCCACTGACGATCTTTACAAGAGATATCAACTTTCGCTTAGCGTTTCGAATAATATCGGACTGATCTCATTTTCTAACCCGGCTATGGAGTTGGTGATGTACTATAACCCCGAGGACAAGCACCCTCTTTATTCAAATCTGCCATTGCGTGAAGATTTTACAATGCAATCCTTGCCTAATGTGGCTGGTAACGAGAGTATCAACTATCAATCGCCACATTTGTCGCTTTGCAGATTCAGCGATGATCAGGTCGTTTCGGTGACGCGAGAAATCACTTTTTCCGACGGAACGAAGCAAGTCATTTATGTCGAAGCCAAGTCCGATATCGCGACGGACATTAGTAAACTTTCATCCAGTCTAAATTTACCATATGTACTGGTGTTGAGTGATCAAGAGGAGCAGGTTAAATACAGCAGCAATCCAAGTGTTTTTTCAGTCGGCCAGAACTTAATTTTGGGAGGGAATTCAGGTATAACCGAAGGTTACATATGGGATCAGTTAGTTAGCGATTACGGTTATCATACCGCTCTTTTGCTACCCGTGGAGAGCTATAATCACGAATTTTACACTTGGAAAAATCATATGTTGTTAATATTGGGAATCGCTCTAATCATTCTTTTATCGATCGCTTTGCTGCTGCTGCGATTGATCAACAGACCGCTCCGCGTGTTCGAATCGGAAATGGTGGCGCTCGGAAGAGGGCACATGGGGGCGATGCAATATCGTACAGGCATTTCCGAATTTGATAAGCTATTTGATCAGTTTAATAAAATGAAGCAACAAATTCAGCAATTGATTATCGATGTTGAACACAAGGAAAAACGGCGGCATCAATTAGAAATAGAGAAACTCGCTTATCAGATAAATCCTCATTTTATAATGAATACGCTTAATTCGGTGCGTTGGCTAGCAGTCATGCATCGGCAGCCTGAAATCGACAAGTTCGTGTCCACGTTGATTTTTTTGCTTAGCTACAATTTAGGGAAAACCCAGGAAACGGCAACGCTCCGAACAGAAACAAAGGTCATGCGCGCCTACCTTGATCTACAGCAAAAGCGATACGATTTCCAAGTGACCTTGGATATTCCTGAGGGCAGCTATCTCGATAGTCCTGTCGCCCGGTTTATCCTTCAACCTGTTGTAGAGAATGCTGTCTGTCATGGCCTTGACGAACATGGCAAGCTGGAGGTGCGCATTTCGCCCGACGAAATAGCTGGTATTATCACAATCATAATTCACGATGATGGCAAAGGACTTAGCGAGGAGACGCTTGCACTGCTGCAGCGTGAATCACCTGATCAACAGCAGGGGGGCCGGGGAATTGGTCTGCGATATGTACGGTCTATGTTGGAAGCGTTTTATGGGGATAGAGCCAGTCTGCATATTGACAGCACTCCGAATCAAGGTACGACGGTTATCATGTATCTCCCCTATTGAAAGGAGAAACAGATATGATCAGTGTTTTAATTGTCGATGATGATAAACTCGCGCGAAAAGGACTGATTTCAATCATGCCATGGTCCGAGCATGGCATGAAGGTAACTGGAGAAGCTGCTAATGGCGCTAAAGCATTGGAATTTCTAGACCAGCATGCCGTCGATCTCATGTTTGTCGACATCTCCATGCCTGTGATGTCAGGAATAGAACTGATACAGGCGGCACGAATAAAGCACCCGAGTTTGCGTTCCGTGATGCTTACGTTTCATGAAGATTTTGAAAATGTGCAAACAGCTTACCGATTGGGAGTTCTCGATTATATTTCTAAAGTGCGTCTAGAGTTGGAGGATGACGAGCAAATTCTCAAACGAATCCGGCATAAACTGGTTGACGAATTTCCTCAGCACATTCCGAAAAACGGGTCCACGGTGCCTGTTCAAAATGATATTTCTGGAGATGAAAACGGTTTCCAAGATGATGAGCAATGGCGCAAGCTAGAACAAGAATGGCGCTCTCTATATTGGCTGTATAATGATGCTATTTTCCAGCATTTATGCACGCAAACGATTGAGTCGAATCGTTCAGTTCGCCGTCTAGAGGGGTTATTCATGCGTGTGATCTCGCAAGTTGAGATCGCCGCACAGCTCGATACGGGGTTCTGGTCTGAAATCGATGACATTCGTTCGGCGGTGGAATGGATTCGCCGCTACCGGATTTTAATCTATTCGCAGGTAACAAAGTCAACAGATTTAACAAAAACGATGATTTGCATGCTCAAAGCGGTACTGTTCATTCGCCAGCATACCGCTGAAACGTTTCATGCAGAAGATGTAGCCGAGCATGTGAATATGAGCCGGAGCTATTTTTGCCAATGCTTTAAAAAGCTAACAGGGTCGACTTTCAACGAATATCTCCGGCAGGAGCGTATCCGTGCTGCCGAGCGGCTCTTATGCGAAACTAATCGGCCAGTGACATGGATTGCCAATGCTGTCGGGTATGGTGAC
>NZ_JCAUAV010000031.1:0-1734 GCF_059692115.1 Paenibacillus sp. J31R30
CACGGTACTGCTTCACTATCGGTCACTAGGGAGTATTTAGCCTTGGCAGATGGTCCTGCCGGATTCCGACGGGGTTTCACGTGACCCGCCGTACTCAGGATACCTCTAGGGATTTCGTTCGGTTTGGGCTACAGGGCTTTTACCTTCTATGCCGGACCTTTCCAGATCACTTCGCCTACCAAACTAACCCCATATCGAGGTCCTACAACCCCAAGGAGCAAGCTCCTTGGTTTGGGCTATTCCGCTTTCGCTCGCCGCTACTGACGGAATCACTTTTGTTTTCTTTTCCTCCAGGTACTTAGATGTTTCAGTTCCCTGGGTCTGCCTCTACTAAAGCTATGTATTCACTTTAGAGTAACTGCGCATTACCACAGCTGGGTTCCCCCATTCGGACATCCCCGGATCAAAGCCTGCTTACGGCTCCCCGAGGCATTTCGTCGTTCGCCACGTCCTTCTTCGGCTCCTAGTGCCTAGGCATCCTCCGTGTGCTCTTTCTAGCTTAACCTAGAAATGCATTTAAAGATTTTGCAAGATTCGTTAGAATCAAGCAACCTAAGTTCTTACTTTACGTTTTTGTTTCGTTATCTAGTTTTCAAGGAACAACTGTGATTCAATGATCTTCGCCCTATTTCAGCGGCGAAAGTTATCTTATCACATCTTATTACTGCATTTCAAGTCGAAATTTCTTGGAAATTCCTGTCTTAAAATGTGTTTTGGTGGAGCCAAGCGGGATCGAACCGCTGACCTCCTGCTTGCAAGGCAGGCGCTCTCCCAGCTGAGCTATGGCCCCAAAATGGGATACTTCTATATGAAGTTAAATGGTGGGCCCTAGTGGACTCGAACCACCGACCTCACCCTTATCAGGGGTGCGCTCTAACCAGCTGAGCTAAGGGCCCTAAATGAAAACTTTCCATAATAAAAACCCACCTACAAGCTTTCGAAGCTTTCTCCGAAAGCTTGCCATGGGTATCGCTTGGCAACGTTCTACTCTCCCAGAACCCTGCGGTTCAAGTACCATCGACGCTGGAAGGCTTAACGGTCGTGTTCGAGATGGGAACGCGTGGATCCCTTCCGCCATCATCACCAAACGAGTTGCAACATGGTGTTAACCACCTTGCAGAAAGAGGTTTGCTCTTTCAAAACTGAACACGAGTGAGTAAGCGATTTGTGTGCTAAGCACACTTGACTGTGTCTATCAGACACGAGTCTCCATAGAAAGGAGGTGATCCAGCCGCACCTTCCGATACGGCTACCTTGTTACGACTTCACCCCAATCATCTACCCCACCTTCGGCGGCTGGCTCCCTTGCGGGTTACCCCACCGACTTCGGGTGTTGTAAACTCTCGTGGTGTGACGGGCGGTGTGTACAAGACCCGGGAACGTATTCACCGCGGCATGCTGATCCGCGATTACTAGCAATTCCGACTTCATGCAGGCGAGTTGCAGCCTGCAATCCGAACTGAGATCGGCTTATAAGGATTGGCTCCACCTCGCGGCTTCGCTTCCCGTTGTACCGACCATTGTAGTACGTGTGTAGCCCAGGTCATAAGGGGCATGATGATTTGACGTCATCCCCACCTTCCTCCGGTTTGTCACCGGCAGTCATCCTAGAGTGCCCACCCAAAGTGCTGGCAACTAAGATCAAGGGTTGCGCTCGTTGCGGGACTTAACCCAACATCTCACGACACGAGCTGACGACAACCATGCACCACCTGTCTCCAATGCTCCGAAGAG
>NZ_JCAUAV010000032.1:0-1562 GCF_059692115.1 Paenibacillus sp. J31R30
GGGTATTTTCGGTTCCGAGTGGGTAGGGTTGGAAAATTTTAAATATATGTTTCAACTGAATGACAGCAAATCGGTTATCATGAACACAGTTATTATCGCCGTGGGCAAAATTGTGTTCAATTTGGTAATCCCATTGATATTTGCGATTTTGCTGAATGAGCTTACCAACTTGCGCTACAAAAAGTTTGTTCAGACGGTCGTTTATTTACCGCACTTTTTATCTTGGGTCATTATGGCGACGATTGTTATCGGCATTTTCGGCTATTACGGCGTAGTAAACACGGTTATTCAAATGTTTGGGGGAGATCCCAAGCTTTTTATGGCGGATGCAAGTATATTTCGTCAGTTGGTTATCGGCACCGATGTGTGGAAAGAATTCGGTTACAATGCCATTATTTATCTCGCAGCACTGACAGGTGTCAACATGAATCTGTATGAAGCAGCGGCAATCGATGGAGCCAATCGTTGGCAGATGATAAGGAATATTACACTTCCGGCGCTAACGACAACAGTCGTGCTGTTGGGGGTTCTAAGCCTAGGCAACGTGCTCAATGCGGGTTTCGATCAGGTATACAATCTTTATAATCCGCTTGTGTACTCAACGGGCGATATTTTAGACACTTGGGTTTATCGGCTGGGCTTGCAGAATCTGCAATTCTCACTAGCCACAACCGCAGGATTGTTCAAGTCTGTCATCAGCTTCGTGCTCATTGTTATATCATACCGACTGGCGTACAGATATGCCGATTATACGGTATTCTAAAGGGGGAGGTTGCAATGGTAAGAAATACGACATTAGGATCACGCACTTTCGAAATTGTCAATGTGATTCTCCTTGGCTTGTTGCTGGTTAGCTGCATATACCCACTATGGTATACCTTCTGTGTGTCCATCTCTGATAAATCAGCTGCAAACGCAGGCCTGGTTACTCTCTACCCGATCGGTTTCTCATTAGCCTCATATAAAGAGATCATAAATGATAGTCTTTTCTTGAATTCATTCTGGATCTCGATCCAACGAACTGTGCTAGGTACTGCATTCTCCATGCTGATTAGCATTTTGATGGCCTATCCTCTATCGAGGCCAAAGAAAGATTTTACAGCACGCAATACGTTCATGTGGATTCTTGTTTTTTGCATGGTCTTTAATGGCGGTCTGATTCCATGGTATCTCACGATCCAACATTATGGTTTGATCAACTCCATCTGGGCGCTGGTGCTTGGCGGTGGCGTTCCGATCTTTAATGTTATTTTGATCATGAATTTTTTTCGGAATCTTCCTAAGGACCTCAGTGAAGCGGCAATTGTAGATGGTGCCGGCCCCTGGTCAACATTATTTCGGATCTATATTCCTTGTTCTATCCCTGTACTAGCGGCAGTGGCACTGTTTATCAGTGTATATCACTGGAACGAGTTCTTTAATGGCCTGGTGCTGATGAACACTTCTGATAAATATCCGCTGCAAACCTATATTCAGCAGTTGGTTGTTAACATCCCGGTCGGCACAAACCTCACGCCTGAACAATATAAAAAGCTGTCTGAGTTATCCAACAGGACACTCAA
>NZ_JCAUAV010000033.1:0-1412 GCF_059692115.1 Paenibacillus sp. J31R30
CGCCTCGCTACGATGAGTATGTACTGGGTTGCAGCCCTCAGAACTCACCTTAGGAGGCGTTATCATGAAGTCTAATCCAATTAAGTCTCAAAATCAACGTGTAGAACGAATTTGCACTACTACTCTGGTCATAGGTATCGACATTGCCAAGGAGAAACACGCAGCACAAGCCATTAATTTTCGAGGTGTTGTCCTCTCCAAGCGCCCTATTCTATTTTCGAATGACCTTGCCGGTTATGTGCATTTAGAACAAAGCATTCGGAAATTACAGAAGATGCACGGCATGAATGACGTCGTTGTGGGAATGGAGAGTACCGGTCACTACTGGTTCAATATTGCCAACTGGTTGGTAGATCAGGGAATTGATGTGGCTCTTGTCAATCCAATGACAACAAAACGCAATAAGGAAAACAGAGATAACTCACCTTCCAAGAACGACCCAAAAGATGCTCTGGTCATCGCCGATGCGGTGAGCCGTGGGTTCTACACGCCATTCTCTCCAAAGGATGAAGCATTCCGTCGCATACGGGTTATGGTTACAAACAGAGAGCACTGGGTGGTTAAATCAGGAAGGACTAAGAATAGAATCCACCGCTGGCTTGATATTCGGTTTCCAGAATATAGACAAGCTTTTGATGATATTTTTAGCGATCGCTCGTTAGCCACTTTGCGCCGGTTTCCAGCCCCTGCTGACCTACTGCAGCTAACTCCGGAGCAAATGGTACATATCTGGGGTGAATATATGGCCAGACCAGGCGGAGTGCGAGGCAAGAACAAGGCCTTGGAACTCCAATCACTCGCTAGACATAGCGTGGGAGACACCACTGCCCTTGAAGAAGACAAATGGGAGCTAAGGCACCTCATCGAAGAGTATCATAGGATCTGCCGAATTATTGACGAAGTGGACGAGATGATTGAAAAGATACTGCCTGAAATTCCTTGTTCTGATCTCGTTCGATCTGTCGGCACTTCCGTTCCAGCAACGGCTGCCATATTGGCATTTGGCGGGGACTTACGAAAGCTGTCTCACGGAAATCAATTATTACGCAAGGCAGGATTGAACTTAGCAGAACGAAGTTCTGGCAAATATAAGGGGCAAATTAAGCTCACCAAGCGAGGCAACTCACTACTGCGCAAACATCTCTACTTCACTGTGTTTCACCTGCTATCTTTCAATGAAGCGTTCCAAGCCATGCATGCGCACAATACTGAAGTGAAAAGAATGACGAAAATGCAGTCCATGATGAAGCTGATTGGGAAACTAGCCCGGATGCTTGTAGCCATGGCAAAAGAAGGACAACCATTCTCCATAGATAAAGCACAACTACCGTTAGCAGCATAAAAAGTAAATCGTAACCCTGACACGTAAATTGGCTCATTCGCAGGATCTCACAAAGAAAGCACGGAGTACC
>NZ_JCAUAV010000034.1:0-1292 GCF_059692115.1 Paenibacillus sp. J31R30
GTTGGAGACATCGAGAAAACAGCTAAAGCGTTCATCGATAACAAGTTTGGTGGGGACAAAACAATCGGCATTGCAGGCCCATCAAAGAATACGTTCCCTTACGCAACTTTCCTGGTTTCTTCCAATAACATGGGGGGATTCGATCCGTTATTCGGCGCTTTAGATGCATATCCGGGCTATTGGCTGGACAATGGAAATGGCTCGGTCACCTATGGAACGACTACGGACAATACGAAGAAGACACTTTCTTTACTGGCTGATTGGTATAAGAAGGGACTCATTGACCCTGAGGTTGGTACCCGTGATAACGTAGGGGATCCGATCAATGCGAACAAGGCAGGTATATTCTTTGGTCCGTGGTGGAATGGCGGATACGGAAATGGCGATTCCTTCAAAAACGACCCGAATGCTAATTGGCAAGCCTATCCTGTATATACGGATGATGGCAAATGGAACACCCATATGAAGACTACTGGCAGTACGTATACACTCATCAGTAAAAACGCGAAACCGGATGTTGTCAAAGCTATTCTCATTATGAATAATGCGCTAGTTCGCGATGAGGCTACTTTCAATTTATCCGTCAATGTGGGTTGGTATCCTCTTCGCAACGTGATGGCGGCAGCTAATGAAACTGAGTATGAGTATACCGAGCTTCTCAAAGTACTAAACGGGCAGAAGAAACCGGAAGATTACAATGTACCTAATAGCTTGTATAAGCTGATGTATGCGGATGCGAAGAAAGTTCAAAACGTTATTAAACCGCCATACGACAACTTAAATGTCAGCAACTTCGACAAAACAAACTTCGGTGATTTCCAGCGTCTATATTCGCTCATGATTGGCGACCGTTCATTCTCAACAATCCCGATCAATAAAAAAGTATTCAGCGTAACCTATAACCAAACACCGACGATGGAGACCAAATGGGCAAACTTGAAAAAGATGGAGGATGAAACTGTACTAAAAATCATCCTTGGCCAAGCGCCAATCGATTCTTTTGATAAGTTTGTTAAAGATTGGAAAGCTCAGGGCGGGGATCAGATCACAGCGGAAGTAGCGGATCTCCTCAAAAAATAACTTGGATAAACTTGCAAAAGGCGTTGATGGACTCAACGCCTTTTGCAAATTTTCAATATGGCTGTTGACAGGGGGGACAACCGTTATGAGGAAAATGGGCTTCCAAAAGCATTATTATTTCATGCTGCTTCCAGGCATGATTTGGCTTATTATGTTCAGTATTGTGCCGATGTTCGGCATCGTGATGGCATTTCAAAATTATAATCCCGGAA
>NZ_JCAUAV010000035.1:0-1106 GCF_059692115.1 Paenibacillus sp. J31R30
TCGACTTTCAACGAATATCTCCGGCAGGAGCGTATCCGTGCTGCCGAGCGGCTCTTATGCGAAACTAATCGGCCAGTGACATGGATTGCCAATGCTGTCGGGTATGGTGACGCTAAGTACTTTTCGCAGATTTTTCAAGAGCAGACGCAGCTGCTGCCATCCGAATTTCGAGCACAATTCAATAGGGAGAATTGATCACTGAAAATCGAACAAATGCCCCCCTTAAATGAAATAGCTCATTATAAACACGATACATCCTTCAGACTTTTAATCTAAACCTTCAATGTATAATAGGGATGAAAAGATACAAGGGAGGGATTAGGTTGAAAAGAAAACTTGTAAGCGTACTCCTGACGACATTTCTGGTTTCTAGCATGGCAGCTTGTACTTCTCCAAATGAAGCAAAGGAAACGAAAACGCCATCAACATCTGATGTAAAAGCTTCCTCAACACCGGATGTGAAAGCGCCTTCAACTACAAGTACAGCACAAACAACTGGTGATGATGTAGCCTTTTCCAAATTTCCGTCTCCGGTCGATGTTCATATCGGCATGGTTGTGGATCCGACAGACAAAACGTTGCCGCAAGGTGACAGTGTAGGAAATAACCAATATACCCGCTATCTGAAGGAGAAGTACAATATCAACATTATTGTTGATTGGACGGCAGCAACTGGCAATGACTATAAGCAGAAGGTTAGCTTATCCATTGCATCAGGCAAACTTCCAGACGGTATGGTCGTTGATGACCGGTCCTTTATGACGAAAGCCGCCAGTTCGGGATTACTGTACGATATCACCGATTCGTTCAACCAGTATGCCTCTTCTCAAGTAAAGGAAATTATGGCAAGCACACAAGGACGTGCGTTAGAAAACGCAAGCTTCAAAGGCAAAATGACATCTCTCCCTAATATCACAGTGGATACCGATGGCGTTCACATCATGTGGATTCGCAAAGATTGGCTCGATAAACTGAATATGCCGGTGCCCAAGACAGTTGGAGACATCGAGAAAACAGCTAAAGCGTTCATCGATAACAAGTTTGGTGGGGACAAAACAATCGGCATTGCAGGCCCATCAAAGAATACGTTCCCTTACGCAACTTTC
>NZ_JCAUAV010000037.1:0-1026 GCF_059692115.1 Paenibacillus sp. J31R30
CCGAAGCTATGAATTGAAGCCCCAGTAAACGGCGGCCGTAACTATAACGGTCCTAAGGTAGCGAAATTCCTTGTCAGGTAAATTCTGACCCGCACGAATGGCGTAACGACTTGGGCGCTGTCTCAACGAGAGATCCGGTGAAATTTTAATACCTGTGAAGATGCAGGTTACCCGCGACAAGACGGAAAGACCCCATGGAGCTTTACTGCAGCTTGATATTGGACTTTGGTACGATCTGTACAGGATAGGTGGGAGCCTTTGAAGCCTGAGCGCCAGCTTGGGTGGAGGCGCCGTTGGGATACCACCCTGATCGTATCGGAGTTCTAACCTGGTACCGTGATCCGGTATGGGGACAGTGTCAGGTGGGCAGTTTGACTGGGGCGGTCGCCTCCTAAAATGTAACGGAGGCGTTTAAAGGTTCCCTCAGAATGGTTGGAAATCATTCGCAGAGTGCAAAGGCATAAGGGAGCTTGACTGCGAGACCTACAAGTCGAGCAGGGACGAAAGTCGGACTTAGTGATCCGGTGGTACCGAATGGAAGGGCCATCGCTCAACGGATAAAAGCTACCCTGGGGATAACAGGCTTATCTCCCCCAAGAGTCCACATCGACGGGGAGGTTTGGCACCTCGATGTCGGCTCATCGCATCCTGGGGCTGAAGTAGGTCCCAAGGGTTGGGCTGTTCGCCCATTAAAGCGGTACGCGAGCTGGGTTCAGAACGTCGTGAGACAGTTCGGTCCCTATCTGTCGCGGGCGTAGGAAATTTGAGAGGAGCTGTCCTTAGTACGAGAGGACCGGGATGGACGTACCGCTGGTGTACCAGTTGTCTCGCCAGAGGCATCGCTGGGTAGCTATGTACGGAGGGGATAAGCGCTGAAAGCATCTAAGCGCGAAGCCCCCCTCAAGATGAGATTTCCCAGTATGTAAGACCCCTTGTAGACGACGAGGTTGATAGGTTCGAGGTGGAAGTGCGGCAACGTATGCAGCTGACGAATACTAATCGGTCGAGGGCTTAACCAAAATTCCT